>NZ_JAHKPD010000018.1:0-267035 GCF_018860245.1 Pseudotamlana agarivorans | reverse complement strand
TTTGCTGTAGAACTACTTGAAGTATTATAAACTTCAACTTCAGCAAGACTTAACGCCGTACCGGTTAAGTTTGAATTAATTCGGATACTCTTACCTAAAACACCACCGGCATCTATGGTGATGTAGGGATCTGGCGTGGTATTGATTACTTTTCTAATGGTACGGTTTCCGTTACTATCCCACATAAACATGGTAAAACTAGATAAACGCTCTGTACAACAGGCATCGGTACGGTTATAAATTTTGATTTCTCCGATATTATAATCTGCACCAAGGTCTAAAGCCCACCAGGCTCCATCTTCTGCTGAAGTATGGGTTACAGAACCTGCGCTCCATGCCCCATTAGTATTACCATCTATAGCACGTGAAGCTAAGCCACCATTTGCTGTTGAAGACTGAGTAGCTGTGCCATTTAAGGCTAAATTACTGTTACCATAAACTTCTACCTCAGCAAGATTGAGTTGTGTAGCTGCTAAATTGGACTTAATTCGTATTCTACTTCCTAAAACACCGCCAACATTAATCGTAACAGAAGCACCAGTGGTCGAATTATTTAGTTTTCGGTAAGTACGCGTCCCGTCAGCATTCCAAATCAAAACCGTAAAATCCGTTAACCTGTCAGAACAACAAGCATCTGTACGATTATAAATCACGATGTCTTCGATCGTAGATTCTGCGCCAAGTTGTAAATCCCACCAAGCATTATCTTCTGCTAAGGTATGTGCCACAGAACCTCCGTTCCACGCACCATTGGTATTACCGTCTATAGCCCGAGAAGCTAATCCCCCATTTGCTGTTGAAGATTGTGTAGCTGTTCCATTTAATGCTAAATTTCCGCCTGTGGGCGTTGTTGTTGATTCTTCAGAAGTTAAAATATATTCTGAACTCACCATTAAATCTCTATTATCCGTGGCAGTAAGGTATACGGTTGTGGCATTATTAGGAATATTGGCAGTAATCGTATTCGCTGAAATAGTAGCCGCACTGGCTTGCCAAGCTCTTTCATTCCAAATACCATCATCAGTAGTATATAAAAGTTGCGCACTCTTCACCCCTACACTTGAACTAAAAGTTACAGAAACTTGGTTTGCATTAATGTTTGGTGTGCCCATAACTGGCATGGGACTAGCTCCATTAATCACTTGCTCTGCAAAATAATAGACCTCATTAAGTGCTTGTGGTGCGGTATGATTATGCGCTAACCTTAAACTATATCGTAAAGTTGCCGAACCGTTAACTGCCCGCGATGATTGTTGGGTACAAGTCATTGGAAAATGCTTATCATTCGTGCCATTAATCCACATGGTTGGATACGTCACATTATCAAAATAAAGTTGAGCAGCGAAATACGTATCGACAACCTCTTGTTCTGCTGCGCTCATTTCATTGCCTTGGTGACCGTCTGACCCCGATAGGAATCCAGCACCATATATAGGAGTAGCCCAACGGAATCTATTATCCACACCCATAACCGTACTCGTTATAGTACCTCCCCAACTAATTCCCATAACACCAATTTTATTGGCATTAACTTCAGGAAAAGACCTAAGAAGCGAATTTGCTCTAGAGACTAAAGCCACCGCATGATAAAACCATTGTTCATCAATATCCTTATAATAATCCTGCCAAACACCTACTTGATGCGGCCCCGAGTTAGGGGTTTCGGCACCAGTAGGGTATCGTCCCTCGGTATCCATGCTAATGGCTGCATACCCACGATCGTTCCAGTATTGTACCCAATCTGCCCTAGCCGTACCACTGGCGCCATGTACAAAAACAACAGCTGGCCAACCACCACTTGGCATGGTGCCACTTGGTGCACTATAATAGGCAAAAACTTCTGTCGGGTTATTTAAATAATCTATAGATTCATATAATAGGCCGGTTAAGCCGCTTACTGCGGAAACATTTGTAGTTCGGTAGGAAGGTGTTTGAAATAATTCATTCGTGTTCCATGGTCCAATGTTTTGAGCTACACTTTGAAAACCAAAAATTATTAATGCAATAATAATGAGGTTTCCTTTTACATTTTTTATCATAATTTTTATATAATGGATTAACTTGACTTTATCATTTAACAAAAAAAGGCCTCTACTCCAAAGATTGATTGAGAGAGAGACCTTTTCTTTTAAACACTAAAATTTATTATGTATTTCGCTGAATTATAAGATTTCAGCTTTGGTGATATTTACTGCTTTACGATCTTTTTTGTATACGTTTTTTCACCGCTATAAACTCTTAAAAAATACATTCCAGCTTTTAATTCACTGGCATCTATTGGAGTTGAATTCCCTTTAAAACTACCATTAAGCACGGCTTGTCCTAAATTATTAAAAACAGAATAGTTTACATTTTCTTGGGAGTCATGTGGTGTTTGAACCGTAAATACATTATTTACTGGATTTGGATAAACCTTCAATGAAGTACTAACAGCATCATTTGAAGCACCTATTTTACTATCAGCAGCTTTTGCTGTAGAAGCACTTGAAGCACTATAAACTTCAACTTCAGCAAGACTTAACGCCGTTCCTGTTAAGTTTGAATTAATTCGGATACTCTTACCTAAAACACCACCGGCATCTATGGTGATGTAGGGATCTGGAGTCGTGTTATTTACATTTCTTAAGGTACGGTTTCCGTTGCTATCCCATATAAACAGAGTAAAACTAGATAAACGCTCTGTACAACAGGCATCGGTACGATTATAAATTTTAATCTCGCCAATATTATATTCCCCATCAAGGTCTAAAGCCCACCATGCTCCATCTTCTGCTGAAGTATGGGTTACAGAACCTGAGCTCCACGCCCCATTAGTATTACCATCTATAGCACGTGAGGCTGCACCTCCATTTGCTGTTGAAGACTGAGTAGCTGTACCGTTTAAGGCTAAATTACGTGTTCCATAAACTTCTACTTCGGCTAAACTAAGGGCGGTTGCTGCTAGGTTTGATTTAATTCTAATTCTATAACCTGCTAAGCCACCAACATCAATACTCAAGGAACCATCTGGAGCCGTAGTAATAAATTTTCTTAAGGTACGATTACCTGCTTCATCCCACATAAAAACTACGAAATCTGACAATCTATCCTCACAACAATCTGTTCTGTTATAAATTACGATCTCTTCTACTGTAGATTCTGAATCTAGGTATAATTCCCACCAGGCATTGTCTTCAGTATCTGTATGCGTTACAGACCCTGCACTCCATTTACCGTTGGTATTACCATCTATAGCTCTTGAAGCAGAACCGTTGTTAGAAGTTGAAGATTGTGTCGCTGTTCCGTTTAAGGCTAAATTTCCACCTGAAACAGTTGGAGTTTCTTCTTTTTGATTTTCCTGAAGGTATTCATCCATTAAGGTTAATTGTTCCACGGCGTAATCATGCATGATTAATGTCGCATCCGCATCTCTATTCATAAAAGGAAAAATTAGTGGTGCTCCCCAAGAAATGGCACCTCCATTAATTAAACCTTCCGCATTCCACTCTACAAACTCATCATTTGTAAGACAAGGCGTTGCCCCTCTGTTCCATGCTGTAGTACTCATTTTCGGATCGAAATGCCCAACAATATTATCATTCCAACTCACATTATCCTCTCTAAACGCGTAACCATCATAGTCACTCATCCAAGTACAAACTCTATAATTATAATCATATAATACCTCAGGGTAGGTCATATCTCCTGCACCTCCAAATGGGTGTCCAAAGGTATAATCGTCAAATAATGTTGGTGAAGCAAAAGGACTCCCTGGAGCTTCTCTTTCTCCAACCCCTCTATTAAAGGAAACGGCTGCATTTGCATTTCCAGCGCGTGCTGCATTAGCAAAGGCTTCAAATATTCTTTGATCATTAACATTTGCTGAATCACCATCATCGCCGTTTTGAGTCATATAACTCGCTGTATCAAAAATCCATGCATCAATTAAATCACCATAACGCTCTGAATATTCTTTTAAAATATATTCAGCGTAACAAAACATGTACTGACGATCTGGATAAGCACTATCGGTATGATAACTTTCACTATTAATAAAATCTGCTGCATTATTGTTACACCATTGTTTCCAACGCAACTTAACGTTAACAATTTCATCGGGAAGGTCCCATAATAATTGACCAGAATTCACATAAATCTGTGTTTTTAATCCTTTAGCTTTTACCGCTAACAACCAATCTTTAAAAGGATCTTTACCTGAAGACGCTCTAGGCACCACTAAATTTACTGGACTCCCATCTACCATATCATCTCTCCATAGGCTTTCCAAAATATCGTGCGGCGCCGTATGGCAAGCCGAATAAATATAAGATTCACTTAAATGTAGTTGAATATAATCTATAGTTTCAAGATGGTCTATTTGTTCCAAAAAAGGTTCAATAGACATGGCTCTCTCGACATTATCATTGGTATAGTAAACGGGTTTCCAATTTAAACCCCAAGCACCACGCATCCAATCTGCTCGAATACCTAGATTTGGATCGTTTTGTGCTGTTAAAAAGTTAATGCATAATGCCATAAGTATAAAGGCACTAAACCTGAAAGTTGATTTTGTTTTCATGTGTAATTTAGTTAAGTGTTATTTGGTTCGATTATTAAATTATCAAACAGACAGTAAGCTGGTTAATTCTTACATAATTATCTGATTGATATATTTAATTAGTTGATTTTACGAAATTCACATTTTAACGCACAAATACCTGTGCTTATATCAATATTTCTTATGATTGATTAGAGCAATCACAGCTTATTAGTTATAAACACTGGTGTTAAGCGTAAGGTTTTTCTGTTTATTAATTTTAAGTATTGCAAAAACCAGCACTTATACTGAGTTATAATTAAGCGCTTTACCTCAAAATTCATAAAAAATAAAATGGCTTAAAATAAAGGACTTTTTAAAATAGTTAAATTCAAACAATAATATAATTACTCGTGAGCATATATTTTTTAATACAAGTTTTAAGCAAAATCGACTATTAAAAAAAGCGCTATTTAATAGCATACCAACCACTTCAATTTTTCTAATCGCGTTCGTTTTAATATCCCATTCATAAATTTAGTTTTCTTATAATTTTCGGCCTAAAAATGAAAAAAAAATGTAATTTTGATTAATTGAAAACAACATGCAGTTTAAACACCCCGAACTTCTTTACGCCTTATTTTTACTGCTTATCCCGATAATTGTTCACTTATTTCAACTTCGTAAATTTCAGCGTGAGGACTTCACCAACGTGGCATTTTTAAAGGAAGCCACACTTCAAACTCGAAAAAGTTCGCAAATAAAAAAATGGCTCATTCTTCTTATTCGCATGCTCTTGTTAACGGCGTTAGTTATGGCCTTTGCACAACCCTATACGTCAAAGAAAAGCAGTTTTAATACTAAAAAAGAAACGGTAATCTTTTTAGACAATTCCTTTAGCATGCAAGCTAAAGGGAGTCAAGGTGCGTTATTAAAACGTGCTGTACAGGATATTATTACGAATGTTTCAGAAGATGAAAAAATCACTTTAGCTACTAATAATCAAGTTTTTAGAAACACCACAATTGCCGCCATTAAAAACGATTTATTAAAGTTGGATTACACAGCTAATCAACTCACGTCACAAGGCGCTTTATTAAAAAGCAAAAGCCTTTTCAGTAATCAAAACGGGACTTTAAAAAACCTGATACTTATATCCGATTTTCAGCAGGATGGTTCTGAGTTTAACATTGCATCCGATTCATTAACCCAAATTCATCTGGTAAAGCTAGAAGCTGTTAATAAAAATAATATCGCAATTGATAGTGCTTTTATCTCTAAAACAAATGCCAATAATTTAGAGCTTTCGGTCACTTTAAAAAATAGTGGAGCGTCGATTGAAAACTTACCCATTTCACTTTTTAACAACGATAAGTTAATCGCTAAAACTTCGGTGGCATTAAACAAGGAAAATGAAACTACTTTTACACTTCCCGCGAACGCCCTTATAAATGGTAAAATAAGTATTGAAGATGCTAGTTTACAGTTTGACAACACGCTGTTTTTCAACTTGAATAAAGCTTCCAAAATTAATGTACTTGCCATTAATGCTACCGATGACTCTTTTCTAAAACGCATTTATAAAGAAGATCAATTTAACTACACTTCTACGACCGAAAAACAGTTAAACCTTAATCTTATAGACAAACAACATCTCATTATTATCAATGAGTTGGATGCGGTATCAACAGCTTTGATTTCAGCTTTAAAACTGTTTACAAATCAAGGAGGGTCCCTTGTTATCATTCCTTCTGAAGGTATTCAAATCACTTCATACAACCAGCTTTTAAATAATTATGGTGCGCAGTTTTCCAAATTAATTCCTTTAGAAAAACGTATTACCACCATAAATTACAGCCATCCACTTTACAATAATGGGGTTTTCGAAAAGCAGGTAAAAAACTTTCAATATCCTAAAGTATCAAGTTATTATGGTATTAATTCTAAACATGCCTCAAGCGCCTTACAATTGGAGGACGGTAAGCCATTTTTAACACAACTTAACCGCACCTATGTGTTTTTGGCGTCATTAAACGATACTAATTCAAGTTTTAAAAACTCACCGCTTATAGTTCCTACCCTATTCAATATAGCTAAGCAAAGTTTTAATACGCCCAATTTATATTTTAATTTGGGCGAGAAAAACACCTTTGATGTTGACACGCAAATACAGCAAGACGCGGTGTTATCGCTGGTTAACGAAGGCAACAACCTCATTCCTAGACAACAGTATTTCCATAATAAGGTCGTTATTCAAACTTCGGAAGAACCTTCAACGGCTGGAATTTACACGGTAATGAATAAAACCAAAGCCCTGAAAAATATAAGTTTTAACTACAGTAGAAACGAAAGCGCTTTAAATTACCGCAATCTATCCGATATAAAGCAAGCTACCGTAAGCAAATCGGTCACTAAAATATTCGACACCATAAAAAGTGACACAAAAATTAATGCCCTGTGGAAATGGTTTGTTATTTTTGCACTAGCGTTATTGATTATTGAAATGCTCATCTTAAAATTCTTTAAATGAACATACTTATAAAATCGGCCACGATTATAGATTCTAAAAGCGAATTTCACAATTCTACACAGGATTTATTAATTGAAAATGGCGTGATTACTAAGATTGCCCAAACCATTGAAAATCCTAAAAACTATCAAGAAATCACTCTTGACAACCTTCACATTTCGCAAGGTTGGTTCGACAGTGGCGTAAGTTTTGGAGAACCCGGTTGGGAAGAACGAGAAACCATTGCAAACGGATTAAAAACTGCGGCACTTTCTGGATTTACTACCGTTGCATTAAATGCAAATAGTAGCCCGGTTATCGATTCAAACGCTAACATTACATTTATAAAATCTAAATCGTTTAATAACGCGGTAAACCTTTTACCAATTGGCGCTTTAACCGTATCGAGTAAAGGCGAAGATTTAGCCGAACTTTATGATATGAGTTCTGCTGGAGCCGTAGCTTTTTACGATTATAAAAAACCTATTTCTAATCCGAATTTGATGAAAATTGCTTTGCAATACGCTGGTAATTTTGGTGGCTTGATCTTCTCGTATCCGCAAGAAAACCGTATTGCGGGAAAAGGTGTTGTACACGAGCATATTGCCAGCACCCGCTTAGGATTAAAAGGTATTCCTGCTTTAGCGGAAGAAATGCAAATCGCTAGAGACTTGTTTTTATTAGAATACACCGGTGGAAAACTTCATATTCCAACGATTTCTACAAAAAACTCAGTGGCACTTATTCGCGAAGCAAAAAAGAAAAAGCTAGACGTTACTTGTAGCGTGGCTATACATAATTTATATTTTACCGATGAAACGTTAAGCGATTTTAATACACACTTTAAAGTATTACCACCTTTACGTACACAAACAGATGCCGATGCCTTAATTGAAGGCGTAAAAGATGGTACGATTGATATGGTGACTTCAGACCACAACCCGTTAAATATAGAGCTTAAGAAAATTGAATTTGATTACGCCGATTACGGAACTATTGGTTTAGAAAGTGCATTTGGTGCATTACAAAATCTATTCACCACTAAAAAAACCATTGATATTCTAACCAAAGGGAAAAGTCGTTTTGGCCTAGAATCTAGTGTTATTGGTGAAGGGAATACGGCAAACCTCACGCTTTTTAATCCTGACAAAAAAGCAGCGTTTACTACAAACGATATGATTTCAAAATCTAAGAATGCCATTTTTGAAAACGAAGTTTTAAAAGGAAGCGTTTATGGTATTATTGCAAATAATCAAGTGGTTTTAAAATCATAATAACACATGACAGAACAAGACATTGAAACGGGGCGTAAAAACGCCATAATTAGTTATATCACCATATTTGGCGTTATCATCGCCTATTATTTAAATGCTGAAAACAAATCTGCTTTTGCGAGTTTTCACATCAGACAATCCTTAGGACTTTGGCTTACCTTCTTCGCTTTAGGCTATATAGTTGGAGCCTTTGACAATTGGCTTATTACCTCTGCCTTTTATTTGTTTTTTGCTGTACTTTTTATTTATGGCTTTTCAAACGCCTTGGCGAGAAAAACACAACCTGCACCTTTAGTTGGTGCTTTATATCAAAAAATATTTTCAAACCTTGGAAAATAATATGGCAAACACATCACTTTCTTTAGAACACGTTATTAGAAAATCGAGCTTAACTGAAAACGCACCTTTATTAATCATGATGCATGGTTATGGTAGTGATGAAAATGATTTGTTTTCATTTGCTACAGAGCTTCCAGAAGAACTTTTTATCATTTCGGTAAAAGCACCTTACCCGATGGAACCTTACGGAAACGCATGGTACGCCATTAATTTTGATGCCGAAAAAGGCAAATGGAACGATATCGAACAAGCCAAACAATCCCGTGATTTAATCGCGAACTTTATTGATGAAGCTATTGCTACTTACCCTGTAAACAAGGACAATGTGTCTCTTTTAGGTTTTAGCCAAGGGAGTATTTTAAGTTATGGTGTGGCTTTAACTTATCCTGAAAAGGTAAAGAATATTGTCGCTTTAAGTGGTTATTTAGTGCATGATATTTTTCCTAAAGATTTAGAAAGTAAAGACTATTCAAACCTAGATTTCTATTGCTCGCATGGTAGTGTAGACCAAGTCATTTCAATTGATTGGGCGAGACAAACCCAACCCTTTTTAAATCAATTAAACATTAAAAATCAATATTCGGAGTTTCCTGTCGGTCATGGCGTAGCGCCTCAGAACTTTTTTGAGTTTAAGGAATGGCTACAGACTCGGATTTAGGGGTTTTCATCGGTGCGAAATACGTTTTTTGCACGTGCTGATAGGTCTCAATTATTTCAATGACCTTAAATATTTTATCCTGAACCTTTTTTGGTTGAGCAAGTAGAAACTTCTCAAAATAACTTTTATATTGTATTACTTGCCTAACTTTTTCTATTCAGATAAAGATGACATAAAAGTTACTATATTCAAACAATTAAAGGTTAATTTAGATATCTGAGTTTTGTGGCGATATGTTTTACAACGTTCTCGGCTATGCTTAGTGCGGGAATTAAAACTAAATAATTTCCGTTTAACCACTTAGCCAAATCTTTTTATTTTGTTTTATCTTTTTTGTACTAAAGCCAAATCAAATGATTTGGCGGACTTTGCAATACAAACTAAACTTTTGATTAAGCACCAAAACCCGTATTAAGTATAGGCATTGTTGTGGTGCGTTATTTTAAGCAGACGCAGGATTTATCTGTATTTGTCCTCCTATTGCTTTTAATACTTTCATAATCGTTGCGAATTGAGGTTTCGCTCCCTCAGATAGTGCTTTATATAAACTTGGTCTACTTAACCCAGTTTCCTCCGCAATTTTTGTCATTCCGATAGCCTTTGCAATATGTCCGATTGCGTTGATTATATCTGCATTATTACCTTCTTCCAAAACAGTGTTAAGATATTCCGCAATCATTTCTTTACTGTCCAAATAATCAGCTATTTCAAATCTTGAAGTTCCCATTTTCTATTTATTTAATTTTTTCCAAATCACTTTTGCTTTCTCGAATTCCTTCGCCAACAGTTTTGCAATCGCCAAAGTGTTCGTCAGTTTCTAATTTTTGAATTCTGAATAAAATTTTGGCTTTTGCTTTAAAGTCTTTTAGCTTTCTCAGCCATTTGTCAAATTCATTTGTTTTCTCAATAAAGAACATAAAAATTGTATCTACTTGGATACAAAGTTAAGGAAAAATATTTAAATAATTTAGATTCAGAATTAGTTTTCGGCTGAGTGAGTTAATGAACCACAACGGTCTTGTATATGAAAAGTAGCGGATTTTAAGCACTAACTTTTCGGATTATAATAGACCTCTAATCTATTAATTTTCTTTTGTTTAAGCACTTAAACCGCTATTTTTTATATACGTTGTTACCCACAGTATTTATTTCAAAATCTTGTTCATATATATGTTGGATATTATTAGAATTCCCATAAGTATTATAAGTAAAAGCATAATAAAGATAGAATCCTTATGTTTGATATGTGCGATTAAAGCCGTTATTAAAAATAATCCAACACCTGCATAAGTCCATTCTTTTAGTTGAAAGGAAGCAAATGGTACTAGTAATATTATTGCAGCTAACAATTTTAAAATAGCTAATTCTACCCTGAAAAAGTCAGGAAATCCTAAAGCTTTAATCCCTTGAATTGTACTTTTACTGAATAAATAACTATAAGAGCTTAAGAAGAGGAAAGCTGATATAATTACTGTTGAAGACCAATATATTACTTTCATATTATAAAAAACTATCTTGTAATTGTTTCACTATTTTGTGTCCATCTGGGTCAGCTTTAGTTTTTAACTTACAAAAATTTTCAGCCCATTGTGAAGTTCGAATTCTTAAAGGTGGATTTTCATTTTTAGCAATAGCTAAAGCAACTTCTGCTACTTCCATTCCTGTTTGATAAACTTGCTCTTTGCCCTCATTTGCTCTTTTTTGGTTACCTGACATATATCTTTCAAATATTGGTAAGTATTCGCCTGTAGCAAATTGTCCTTCAGTAGCAGTTTTTTCAATAGCAGAAGTCATAAATTCTGTAGCTATTCCTCCTGGTTCAACACAAGTAATTTTGATGTTAAAGGCATCACTAACATAGGTTGCAAGTCCTTCCATAAATCCTTCTACAGCAAATTTAGCACCGCAATATAATTCGTTAAAAGGTTGTCCAACTAAACCACCAACTGAGGTAATACTAATTATTTGACCAGATTTTTGTTTTCTCATATAAGGCAGTACGGCTTGTGTGCAAAATACAACTCCGTGATAATTTACGTCAGTAACCCATCTAATTTCTTCCTCAGAAGCTTGCTCTGTTGTTTTTGCAAAACCAGCACCTGCGTTATTGACTAATACATCTATTTTTCCATCTTTTTCTATAATAGTCCTTACGGCTAATTCTATTGAATCTATTTTAGTGACATCTAAAGGAAGTATTTCTATATTAAGATTTTCTTCCTGAATTTTCTGTTTTAGCTTTTCCGATTTTTTAAGATTTCGCATTGTAGCGTAAACTTTGTAGTTGTTTTTAGCGAATAGAATAGCACTTTCAAATCCTACGCCTGTTGATGTTCCTGTGATTAATACATTTTTAGTCATAATTGTTATTTTATGGAATGAACGTTCATTCCAATTTTTTAATAAATTTTTTTATTCTTTGATTGCGTCCCAAACCATTGTCACTTGATTTTTAAGCGAGGTTTGTTTTTTCTCTGTTTGATTAAAATACCATCTTAAATAGGATAAAATAGCTCCACCTATAAACGTTAAAATTTCTTCAATGTCAATGTTTTTAATAATACGTTGTTGTTGTCCCAACATTAAAAGTTCTAAAACAGGAGTAATAGATTTTCGACCTTCTTCTTTACTATTTTCCGTTATAATAGGAGATGCTTGTAGTTGCTCCATAAAGCGGAAATAGTTAGGATTGTTTATGAAGAAAGTAACAGCAATAGTAAAATAGCTTTCAAATTGAGTTTTAATAGGCTTATTCGATTCAAAATTCTCAAACAGTAATTTTTCCTGTTTTTTTATATCTGTGTAAATTTCATTAATTAAAGTTTCTTTATTTGGGAAATAGTTATAAATAGTTCCCATTCCAGTTTTTGCTGCTTTTCCAATAGCTGACATTGGAGTATTATGCACGCCTTTTTCTACAAGTAGTTGGAGTGCAGATGCTAATATGATTTGTTTTTTATTCACTTAACAAATATATAAAAATTGGAATGATTATTCCAATTTTTTGCAGTTTTTTGGAAATGTTACTGATTTTATATTGTGGGTAACTAATAAATATACAACATAAAAAAGAAACCAATACTTTTTTTGACGCCCCCGACAACTCTCGAACACAGTTAATTTAAAAAAAATCACATAAAAACCTCAATACACTTAGCCCCTGAAGATTTAAGGGCAACTGAAGAAATCGCTGCTGGTAATAAGATGGTTTCGCCTGTTTTAACGCTGTATTTGACGTCATTATACTGAAGCTCTAAATCACCTTCAACACACATGTAAATCACAAAAGAATCTAAAGCCGAGTGGTCGCGTTTTACTGCGCCATCCACCTCAATGATATTGGTTTTAAAATATGGCGAGTTGACTAAAGTATGTGCTTCATTTATAGCAATTTGATAAGACGTTTTGTAATTATCATGTACTTTATAATCTAAGACATCAATGGCTAAATCGTTGTGTAAATCACGTTTTTCGCCTGTTTTAGCATCTACGCGGTCATAATCATAAATACGATAGGTAATATCTGAAGTTTGTTGTATTTCGGCTAATAAAACACCCGCACCAATAGCGTGTACGCGTCCGGTTGGAATATAGAACGTATCACCACTTTTCACGGTTTCATGGTGCATAACATCTAAAACCGTGTTATTTTCTAGATGTTTTTTATAATCTGATTGAGAAACTTCTTCATCGAACCCCACAATTAGCTCGGCATCATCATCGGCTTGCATCACGTACCACATTTCATTTTTACCAAATGAATTATGACGTTCTTTAGCGATTTCATTACTAGGATGCACCTGGATAGATAGCGGTGTTTTGGCGTCTATAAATTTAATAAGCAGCGGAAAATCGTTTCCAAACTCCTTGTATACCTTCTCTCCTACAAACGCCCCTTTATATTCTGAAATTAAATCTTTTAATGTTTTCCCTTGTAAATCACCACTAGTAACTTTAGTTTCGTCACCCGATACATCTGAAATCTCCCAAGATTCGCCTATATTTTCTTCTGAATAATTTTTATTAAGCTTCGTTTTAAGTTTCTCACCACCCCAAATTCTGTATTTAAATAACGGTGAAAATTTTAAAGGATATAATGCCATACTAAATGTCTGTTTTAATGGTTCTAAGTAGTTCACACAAAACTACGTATTTCCCCAAAATCATTTCATGTGTTTTAGCAGGAATATCTCTGAATTTATAAAAAGCTAGTGTCTTCTACCACCAGAATACTCCATAGCATCTCCTTTTCCGAAGCCATAACTAAAACCGAAGGTTATAAAACGACCACGCTGACTTCTATTATAGGCCTCAAAATCATCCTGTATCGTTACCGTTTCACTATAACGGGATGCAAAAACATCGCGAACACTCATGTTTACAACCCCCTTTCCTTTTAATATTTTTTTACGTAGACCTAAATCCAAAAAAGATATGGAGCTTACATCACTTTGTATGGTTTGATACCCAGAATTGTAGTTAGAGGTGGCTTCAAAATCAATATCAGCTGGTAATTTCAGCTTTGCTAAAATTTTATAATTCCATTGGTTCCCTTTAAAATCGAATACTGTTGATTCAAAACTTCCCACCCGACTAAACCTATTATAGTTAAAATCTACATTAAAACTTAACCATCTCACGGGGGTATATTTGGTATTAAACTCAATACCAACGGTACTATTTGTTCCTATATTTTCTGGGCGTGTAACAATTACATTATCCACAGAGGTTGAAACACGCTCAATAACCTCATTAGTGTATCTATGAAAAAGTCCGAAGTTTAATGAAGTTTTTCCGATATCAAAAATACTAGTGATCTCGTAGGAATCGGTAAATTCAGGCTGTAAATCGGGGTTACCCTGACGAATATTGAAGTTGTTCCTAATGTTAAAAAACGGATTTAAGTCCCAAAGTCTTGGTCTGTAAATTCGGTTAGAATATCCCGCTTGCAGCGAAACGGCATCCGAAATTTTATAAGACGTATGAATACTAGGAAACAGGTTAGTATAATCCTGATCGTTCGCTTCATCTGTATTCACTAAAAGGGTACTAACTTCTGTATATTCCATGCGTAGACCAGGTTTAACGCCCCAATTACCACTTTGAAAAGCAGCCGTTGCATAAACACCTAATACATTTTGATTGAATTCAAAAACATTGGTAAGTCCGAAATCCGTTTCAAAATCGCCATTAATCAAATTCTGAACTTCAAAATCGTTACTTACATCATTTAACACATATTGCGCACCCGTTTCCATACTCCATTTATCAGAAAAAGGCTTGGTATAATCCAACTTAAAAGTGAATGTGTTTTCACCAAAATCGGTTCTTGTTTTCTGTGTGGCATCTCTATCTGAGCCAGAAATGGTTTCATCAACAAATAAAGAATTTTGATCTTTACTAAAGGAACGTCCTGTAGCACTTATTAGTAAATCGTGATCTTCATGATCTTTAAAATCCCTTTTGTATTGTAGTTCGTATTGCCATTTCGGATTGGCAGCTTCTGTAACTTCGGTACGACTCCACTCAGAATCTAAGTTATTATTCACATCAAATAATTGAAAATTATTATCGGAAGGCTGATCTTCATCTTCAAAGGCATAATTCCCCGAAAGGGTAAAAACATTATCGTCGTTAAGGTAATAATCGGTTCCTAAAGTAATGGTATAAAACTTCTCGTTTCTATACTCCTCACCAATATTATATAGGGTTGTATTGTTTATTAAATCTTCGTTTATATTCTCATTATCCTGTGGTCTTGAACGTCTCCCCAAGCCTATTTGTGTGAACAAATTAAATTTTTCAGAACGTTTATTTAAGCTTACCCCAACACTGTGATTATCTGGAACACCAGTATTTAAACTTACCGAACCATTAACACCTTTACGTTCTTCTTTTTTGATGATAATATTAATTATCCCAGAAGTCCCTTCGGCTTCGTATTTCGCTGAAGGGTTGGTAATCACTTCAATTTTTTCAATCATATCTGAAGTAATGCTTCCAAGCGAACCGGAGTCTTCTGTTAAAATAGAAGGTTTTCCATTGATTAACACTTGTACCCCTTGACTTCCTCGCAAACTAATGGCTCCTTCAATATTTACACTAACCGATGGCACATTGCTCAATACTTCCAAAGCACTTGCTCCAGTGTTACTAATATCTTTACCGACATTAAAAACACGCTTATCCAGTTTAAATTCATTTCTAGAAACTTCAGCCTGAACCACTACTTCGTTTAATTGTTCGGCATCTTCAGCTAAAAGCACAATACCTAAATTGACTTTGTTTTTCTTAACTTCAAACTGTTTTATAGTTTTAGAAACAAAGCCCATATAACTTACCTGAACATAAAAATCGCTAGCCTCGGTATCCAAGTTGAATTTCCCGTTGTCATCGGTTATAGAACCCGAAAGCGCCTTATTAGTAGAGCTATCTAGAATCGCAACGGTTGCAAAAGCCAAAGGTTGCTTACTATTTTCTTCTACAACCTGCCCTTTGATTTGAGTATTTTGAGCGGCACTTGTAAAGCTTAACAGCAAGGTTAAACCTAGTATTAAAATAGTTGAAAATGTTTTTAAATGATTCATTCCTAAAGTTTGTTTTGTGCAAAAATGTCTATTTTATTCCAAAAAATCGATTGTATTCTGTAAACGACCATTTCTTTCCAGTGAACAACAAATTCATATTAAAAGCACTTGAAGACAGTGCGTTTTTAGTTAATTTAATAACCGCTAAAATTCTACACCTTTACGTTTGCAGGCTTAATTCTGTTGTTTGCAGAAGCCTCTTTTTATTATTGTCGTTTAAATTGTAATTTCGAAACATGCCAAAAGAAAAGACTTTTAAAAAAATAACATTAAGAGAAATACTTTTTCAAATCGTATTACATGCGCTTGTATTTGTTTTTTACGCTTACGACGGAAAAACAAGAACTTTCGATTTTGAAGCTTATCGCATCTCGTCGTTTTTCAATTATGCAATTGCCGGATTGATGATTAGTTATATTCTAATCCCAACATTTTTTTATAAGAAGAAATATATAATTTTCGGTGCTAATTTAATTTTAGTCATTGTTATTGTTATTCTTACAGAGGAGTTTTTTCTTGAAAAAGTGTTCTTTCCAAACACCGATAGATCAAACTCATTCCCCGGTGTATTCTATATGCTTGCTGATATTCTGCCTATTATCACGATTTTATCAGGCTTTAAATTCACTTGGGATGCTATTGTGAAACAGCGTCAGGTTGAAAAATTAACCTCTCACATTCAAGAGAGTGAACTTCAGTTTTTAAAATCGCAAATCAATCCGCACTTTCTATTCAATAACCTGAATAACTTATACTCTTATGCTATTGAGTCGTCGCCAAAAACACCTGTTATCATTTTAGAATTGAGTTCTGTTTTAAGGTATATGCTTTATGAATGCAAAGCGCGTTACGTTTCTATTATTAAGGAAATCGAGCATTTAAAAAACTTCACACAGCTTAATGAGCTCCAAATTGAAGAACGTGGGGTAATTAATTTTTCTTCGGAAAACATCAATTCTCAATACGAAATTGCACCACTTATTTTAGTGGTCTTTATTGAAAACGCCTTTAAACACAGCCAGTCAGCGCAATCTGAAAATATAGAAATTGCTATTAAAATTTCTATGGAGAACAACCAACTTCATTTTCACTGTAGAAATAATTTTATGCCTTTTAATAAACCAGATAACCTAACGCATGGTATTGGATTAAAAAACGTAAAAAAGCGTCTGGATTTACTCTATCCAGGCGCTCATGAATTAAGAATAAGTGATTCTGATAACATCTACGATATTCAATTAAATTTGAAACTTAACAAAATAGCCGAATGATCACTTGCATAATAATTGAAGACCAACCGCCAGCGCAACGTATTTTAAAGAAATACATAAGCGATGTGGATTTCCTCACGTTAAAAGGGGTGTTTTCGGATGCTATTCAAGCTATAGACTTTTTAAAAACTGAAGACATCGATTTGATGTTTCTAGATATACATTTACCGAAAATTTCTGGAATTGAATTTTTAAAAAGTTCTAAAAATGTTTCGCAAGTGATATTAACTACGGCATTTTCAGAATATGCTTTAGAGAGTTATGAGCTTAATGTTGTTGATTATTTATTGAAACCGTTTTCGTTTCAGCGGTTTTTTCAAGCCGTTTCAAAAGTAACTTCAATTAAACCCGGAACCCCTTCCGAAGAACAAAAAGAAATCTTTATCAAGTCTGGTTACGAGCATATCAAAATCATTATTGATGATATTTTATTTATTGAATCCGATTCCGATTATACTGAAATCATCACTACCAATAAGAAATACCTGTCTCACGAACCCTTACGGCATTGGGCTGAAGTACTTCCGCAAAATCAATTTTACCGCATACACAAATCGTATATTTTAAACATTCAGAAAATAGAGAAACTAGTAAGTAACTTGGTGCATTTACAAGGTGATTTTAAAATCCCTATGGGACGTGCTTACAAGGATAACTTCACGAAAAATATTTTAAAGCTATAAGTTGTGTGTTGGTTTTTGGTTGCTCGTTGTTGGATGCTTACTCTTGCTTGGCTATTACACGGAGTTACGCTGAGATTTCACAGAGTTGCACTGAGATTTTTTTTTTGACACTGATTACACAGACTTTTATCACATCTTAGAACAAATTGAAATGCCTAAATAGTCTTGACCATTTTTAATTATTATTTTTCACTATTAATTATTACGCTTAGGGCCGTGGCGAAAAATTATATTGGTTGTTGGTTGTTAGAAAATAAAAAGCCTGTTAACTTATGCTAACAGGCTTTTTTTTATACTATTAAGCTATTGTCTAGCTTTCTTGACTTGTTTTCTTTTTGTTTGATTTATCAACAGTTTCATACATCGCAGGAGTTGCTATGAATAAAGATGAATACGTACCAACAATAACACCAACAATTAAGGCGAACATAAACCCTCTAATCGAATCACCACCAAAAATAAAGATTGATAATAATACCACTAACGTAGTTAACGAGGTATTTAACGTTCTACTTAAAGTACTGCTTAAAGAGGCATCTACAACTTTATCAAAATCCCAAGAAGTATGCTCGTTAATAAACTCACGAACTCTATCGAATACAACCACCGTATCATTTAATGAATAACCAATTACCGTTAATATTGCGGCAATAAACGCTTGGTTTATCTCCATATTAAATGGCATGAATTTATAGGTTAATGAGAAAACACCTAATACAATAACAACATCATGGAATACTGCCAATACAGCTCCTAAAGAGAATTGCCATTTCTTAAAACGGAATAAGATGTATAAGAATACCACAATTAACGATCCTAATACAGCCCATAAAGAAGCCTGTTTGATATCGTCTGCAATTGTTGGTGATACTTTATACGTTTCTAATAAACCAACTTGCTTGTTTTCATCATTTAAATCGATGAATTCTTCGTATGAAATACCTTCTAAATAAGGTACTAAAGCCGTGTATAATTTAGATCTAATTTCTTCATCGGCTTCTGTACCAGTTTCATTTACTTTATGTTTAGTAGTAATTTTTAATTGGTTTGAAGATCCAAACGTTTTAGCATCGGCACTACCAAATACAGCAGGATCAGATAAAACATTTGTAATTTCTGAAGAAGATACCGCATGGGCAAAACGTACTTGATAAGTTCTACCTCCAACGAAATCTACACCTTGATCTAGACCATTAGTTAATAAAGAACCAATAGATAACACAATTAATGAACCAGAAATGATGTAAGCAATTTTACGTTTCTTTAAGAATTCAATATTAATATTTCTGAAAAGGTTTTTAGTAATTCCTGTTGAGAACTCTAATTTTCCACCTTTAGCAGTATACCAATCGATTAGTAATCTTGTAATAAAGATTGCCGTAAATAAAGACGTTGCGATACCAATTAATAAAGTAGTTGCGAAACCTTTAATTGGTCCTGTTCCAAATACAAATAAAATCAAGGCCGTTAAACCGGTTGTAATATTCGCATCTAAGATTGAAGATAAAGCATTTCCAAATCCGTCTTTAATAGCTTCAACTTGACTCTTACCTTTAGATAACTCTTCTCGAATACGCTCAAAGATAAGTACGTTCGCATCCACCGACATACCAATGGTTAATACGATACCCGCAATACCAGGTAAAGTTAACACGGCGCCTAATCCTGACAGTACGCCAAAGATTAATAAGATGTTTAATAACATCGCGATATCTGCAAATCCACCTGATTTTCCGTAATAGAAAACCATCCATAATAATACTAATGCTAAGGCAATCATGAAAGACATGGTACCACTTTCTATCGCTTCTTTACCTAAAGAAGGTCCAACAACCTCACTAGAAATAATATCTGCTGAAGCAGGTAATTTACCAGCACGTAATACGTTTGCTAAATCGATCGCTTCATTTAATGAAAAATCTCCAGAGATAGAAGAACTACCACCTGCAATAGGACCAGTAGTTACTCCTGGAGCAGAATATACCACGTTATCTAAAACGATAGCAATCTGACTTCCTTGTGCATAAGCATTTCCAGTCATTTCTTCCCAAATCTTAGCCCCTTTTGCATTCATTTGCATAGAAACTTCAGATTTCCCAACAGCACTAAATTGGTTTCTTGCGTCTGTTACTACATCACCACTTAATGGTGGAATATTTTCTCTATTACCAACTAAGGCATATAAATCTACTAACTCGCTATTTTTTTCTGGCTTACCAAAAGCAAATCTTGTGTAACGTTGTTCTGAAGGTAATAAGGCTCTCACCTCTTTTTTGTTCAAATAATCAAGAACAGTCGCTTTATCTTTAATTTCAAATTTTGCTATAATTGGTCCACCTTGGTATCCTACACCTCTAATGAGATCGAAAATAGGATTAACAGCGGCAACTGCAGTTGAATCTGTTTCAGCATCACCTAATAAGTCATCAATTTGAGAAGATTTAGCATCTTCTTCATCCTGCGACTTAGCTTCACCTGCATCAGATTTAGGATTAACAATATCTTTTAATGTTTCGTTTGCTTGCGCTAAAAAGGGACCGAACTGCTCACCTTTATAAGCATCCCAAAATTCTAATTGCGCTGTACTTTGTAATAAACTCGTAGCACGCTCTACATCCTTAACCCCTGGTAATTCAACAAGAATACGTCCAGATGTTCCTAAACGTTGGATGTTAGGAGATGTTACACCAAACTCATCAATACGCTTACGTAATACTTCGAATGCAGAAACGATAGACTCATCAATTTTTCTTTCGATAACCACTTTTACATCATCGTCAGACATGCTTCCGTCAATCTCACCATCTAAAGCTTTCGTGTAAAAAATATCTGGAGATGCTAATTTTGTATCGCCTTTAATAGCATCAAACGCTGTAAAGAAATCTTCTAAATAGGTGTTTTGACCATTTCTTTGAAGTTCTGTAGCATCTTCTAAAGCTTTATTAAAAGTAGGATCGGCTGTATTGTTCGCTAATCCTTTTAAGATATCTTTTACAGATACTTGAAGAATAACGTTAATACCTCCTTTTAAATCAAGACCTAAATTCATGGCCTTTTGTTTCACTTCGTTATAAGTGAATTTTGCGATACCCATGTGGTATACAGTATCGGTTGCGATAGATTGCAAGTAGTTAGATTCCTCTTGGCTACGTTTCGCGTGATAATTCTCTTCTGAAGATGGAATTTTATTCGCAGCTAATTCCACAGCTTCTTTTTCAATTTGATTTGCTTTGAATGTGAATGATAATTGATAAATACTTACCAAACCAAACAATAAAGCAAACAATTTTACTAGTCCCTTGTTTTGCATTATATAATTTTTACGTCAATTTTTTAATCGGGCAAATATAGAATTTACCTTAAAATCTGACAATGTTTTATGAATTAAGATTTTAGGCTTCATTATTATTAAAAAATGAAGCGCTGTTTGAGTTTTAAAAAAGTAAAGAATCTGTGTGTTTGAAGTCTCTTCTAATTAAATCACACTATGGATTCTTTTAACTCAAGGGGCCTGCCCTAACCTCTGGTATAGTATGCAAATCCTCACCTATAGTAAGCGCCACATGAGCACGTACTTTATAGGTGGTTTTATAAACCGAACTGGAGCCTAAATGCTCTAAATCTCTGGCAGATATACTCGTATTTGGATCTAAAAAACGATCACTTTTAGTTTCAACTTGTAAGACGATATTACCTTCGAAATCCCAACCAGCATTATTAGCCGATTGAATTTCATAAATATCAAGGTTGTATTTAAGCCCCGATTCTTCAAGAGGAAGATCTCCAGAGGATGTATCATTATTAGTAAAAGAAAGAGATAAATAATCTTCATTAGAAAAAGCCCTTTTTATACTAGAAACATCGGCATCACTGTAGTAACTTATTTTTAACTTTCCGTTTTCTTGAGCTTTTACTTTTATATGACTACCACCAGCAGCAAGCAATTGATTTTTAACCACCTCAATTGTATGTTGCACGTCGTGAGATGTTAACTCAACATCTGAAAACTGCAATACAATTTCTTGATTAGGCACCGCTATTTGTTGTTGCGAAACAACTCCAAACAGGGTTAAAGTAAAAATTAAAGTGCTAACACACCATCTTGCTATCATGGCGCCAAATATAAAAAAATAAAGAAATTATTACTACTGTCTTTGAAGAATTATGATTTTAATTGAGAACAATGTATCATTTTACTATTTTAAGCGGTTTTTATTCTTTATTGAAGTGATTTATCCTGAAAAATGACTTAATTACCAAATAAAAAAGAGGCTGTACAAAAAATGTTAAAGTACGTCATTCTAAATTTATTTCAGAATTGCATCATATTGAAAACCAATCATTATGAAAAACTGAGTCAAGTTCAGGTTCACGAAAACTTTACTTTTCAGACCGTTTCTTTTACTTTTAAGATTAGATCTTCAATGGAAAGTTTATCTTGTTCCCCTGAAATCATATTTTTTAAGGTAAACTGATAGGCTTTAATTTCTTCATCACCAACTAAAACGACAAACGGAATTTCACGCTTATTCGCATGATTCATTTGTTTTTTCATTTTTGCCGAATCCGGATATAACTCTGCGTTTATACCATTTTTTCTTAAGGCTTTAATCGCTTTTAAACTAAATAAAGCTTCCTTATCTCCAAAGTTTATAAATAAAACTTCAACGTTTTTATTCACGGTTTCAGGGAATAATCCGAGTTCTTCTAACACCAAATAGATGCGATCTAGTCCGAAACTAATTCCAACGCCACTCACATCTTTCAACCCGAATATTCCAGTTAAATCGTCGTAACGACCACCGCCACCAATAGATCCCATTTTAACGGTTTCTGGTGCAGACACTTCAAAAATAGCACCTGTATAATAATTTAATCCTCTGGCAAGCGTAACATCCAATTGCAATTTAGCTGTAGATAAACCTAATTCTGAAATTGCAGCATCGATAAATGCTAATTCTTCAATACCTTTTAAGCCTTCTTCAGAAGTACTAAGAATACTTTTTAAACTTTCAATTTGAGATTCAAAAGAACCAGAAAGTGTAAATAAAGGCTGAAGTTTAGAAATTCCTGCTTCCGAAATCCCTTTACCTAGCATTTCTTCCTTCACTTTCTCCTCACCTATTTTATCTAACTTATCTAAAGCTACAGTAAAATCTATAAGTTTATCACTAGCACCAATAACTTCAGCAATACCAGAAAGTATTTTTCTGTTATTAATTTTAATCGTAACACCTTCTAATTTCAAGGCTGAAAAGACCGTATCATAAAGCTGAATAAACTCAACTTCTTGCCACAATGATTTTGAACCTACCACATCGGCATCGCATTGAAAAAACTCTCTGAATCGTCCTTTTTGAGGCCTATCTGCTCTCCAAACAGGTTGAATTTGGTAACGCTTAAACGGAAATTCGATTTCGTTTTGGTGTTGTACCACGTAACGGGCGAAGGGTACGGTTAAGTCGTAACGCAAGGCCTTTTCTGAAATGGAAGCGGTAATTTTAGTCGAATCCTTTTCAGTGTAAGCTTGGGCATTGGCTTTAGCTAAAAAATCTCCAGAATTTAAAATTTTAAAAATTAAACGATCGCCTTCATCACCATATTTCCCCATTAGGGTACTAGAGTTTTCAAAACTTGGGGTTTCAATAGGTTGAAAACCGAAAGTTTGAAAAGCACCTCTAATAGTATTAAAAATATAGTTTCTCTTAGCGACTTGTTCTGGATTAAAATCTCTTGTGCCTTTTGGAATACTTGGTTTTTGAGCCATACAAATGCCTGCGAAGGCAGGTATCTTTTAATTGTTAATAGTTTTTTGCCCCACACACAATCACATTAGTAGCTATATGTTGCAGACAAACAAAAATACTGGTTTCGTTTGAAATAGATTAATTTATAATCTTATTAAAATAGTTAAACAAATCACCTTTCGTAATCACGGCACCTTGTTCAATCATTTTAAATTTATCAAGGTTTTTATCGTCTGTATAGTCTTTATCAGCTTGTAAAAACTCAACATGATCGTCCATTAAATTATTACGCAGCCACTCATAACCTTCAGCTGTCGTGATATCTTGATCATTTTTAATATTCACAACTATGGCTTGCATATTCGCTTCACCTAATTTAAACAAATACATATGCTGCGCCGAAATATGCTCCATATATTCAGCAGTATTTAAAACGCCTTCCCAAATTAAATCGCTAAACACATCCAATTCCATTTCAGCTAAATCGGGTTTGTTTGCCTTTAAATTGGCCCACTCCTCACCTGTAATAGATTGAGTCGCTAAAAAGTTTATAAATTCTTGTTCCAATTCTTCGAATTGCTCTTTTGTAAGTCTTGAATATTTCATTTAAAAAAATCTATAGATAACACCTCTTAAATATGTATTTGCTTCATAAAACAAACCTATTTAAAAAGGCATGCAAATTTATGAAATATCTCTTAGTTCTTGGAAAATATAAGGCATAAAAAAAACCACTCGAATTGAGTGGTTTAATTTTATTGTAAAGCGTTTAGCGATTAAGCTTGAGCAACAACTTCGAATTCTAAATCTACAGTTACTTCTCTGTGTAAACGAATAACGGCAGTATATTTACCTAAACGTTTAACTGTAGTAACAGTGATGAATTTTTTCTCGATTGATTGACCTTCTTTTTCTAAAGCTTCAGCTAAATCGATGTTATTTACAGAACCAAATAATTTGTCTCCTGTTCCAACTTTAGCTGGTATTTTAATTTCTAATGCTTTAAGTGCTTCAGCAATCTTGTTAGCATCATCAACTATTTTCTTTTCTTTAAAAGCTCTTTGCTTTAAGTTTTCAGCCAATACTTTCTTTGCAGAAATTGTAGCTAAAATTGCTTGACCTTGAGGAATTAAAAAGTTTCTACCATAACCGTTCTTAACTGTTACAACATCGTCTTTAAATCCTAAATTATCAACGTCTTGTTTTAATATAAGTTCCATTGTTATCGGTATTTTATTTTAATAAATCTGCTACATATGGCATTAAAGCTAAGTGACGTGCTCTTTTAACAGCTACAGACACTTTTCTTTGATACTTTAATGAAGTTCCTGTTAAACGTCTTGGTAAAATTTTACCTTGCTCGTTTACAAACTTTAATAAGAAATCTGGATCTTTATAATCGATATATTTAATACCCGATTTTTTGAAACGACAATATTTCTTTTGCTTATTTGTTTCAATATTAAGAGGCGTTAAATATCTAATTTCGCCGTCTTTTTTTCCTTTTGATTGTTGTTCTATTGATGACATAATTAAGCTTTTTGTTTAAGTTTTTCTCTTCTTCTCTCTGCCCAAGAAACAGCGTGCTTATCTAAAGCAACTGTTAAATAACGCATAAAACGCTCGTCACGTCTAAACTCTACTTCTAAAGCATCAATTACTTCTCCAGATACCGTGTATTGGAATAAGTGATAAAAACCACTTTTCTTGTTTTGAATTGGGTAGGCTAATTTTTTTAGTCCCCAATCTTCTTTAGCTATCATCTTAGCGCCGTTAGAAACAAGAAAATCTTCGTATTTCTTTACTGTTTCCTTTACCTGATCTTCAGATAAAACGGGATTTAAGATGAAAACAGTTTCATAATGATTCATAAAAATCGTATTTTATTGTTAAAAATTGGCTGCAAAAGTAATTAATTTCTACATATTACACAACATATTATATGCTTTATTTGCCAAACAAATTATTTGCCAATAAAAAAGACAAATTACTTAACAAACAACGCTTTACCGATGTTTTTTGGTTTTTAACCGAATTTTTTGTATTATTGTCGATACCTTAACCGAAATATAAATTGTTATGACTTTAAACTGTGTAGTGGTAGACGATTCAGCAATACAACGTCTCTCTATTGTTAAATTAGTCGAGAACCACCCCTCTCTCAACTTAATTGCCGAATACAGTAGTGCTTTAGAAACAAAAAATGGTTTAAACACCCACCAAGTAGACTTAATCTTTTTAGACATTGAAATGCCAGTGTTAAATGGATTCGAACTTTTAGACGTATTAAATAATAAACCGCAAATTATTTTTGTAACTGGTAAAACCGAATACGCCTTTAAAGCATTTAATTACGATGCAACCGATTATTTACACAAACCAATTACAAGAGAACGTTTTAATACTTCTGTAGACAAAGCTTTAGAGCAACATAGGTTGACTCAAGACTTTAGTGAAGAAGATGGCGAACACATTTTTGTAAAAAGTAATCTTAAAAAACGTAAAGTTTACATTAAAGATATCAAGTGGATTGAAGCCCTTGGTGATTACGTAAAACTCGTAACCGAAGAGAACAGTTTAGTTGTTCTTTCTACTATGAAATCTTTTGAAGCTGAATTACCAGAGGGTAAATTCTTAAGAATTCATAAATCATACATCGTTAATTTGGATAAAATTGACAGATTCAATAGTAAAAACGTTGAAGTTGGCGCTTATGAAATTCCCTTAAGTAGAAACAAGAAAACACAATTAGTAGACGCTTTAAATAATATTTAAAGATCGTACCAATTTTATAATAAATAGATCATTAATTTAATATTAATAGTTATCGACATTTAAAATTACTCTAACAGATCTAAAATCTTTTACACTAAAGAAGCTATTGTTTATTTTAATGATAGCTTCTTTTGTTTTTGCTAAAGATTGTTGCTTAGGGATTTTCACTAAGATGTTTTTGTGAAACTGATTCCTGATACGTGCCACAGGTGGTGCTTCTGGCCCCAATACATGTTCTCCAAAAACCTGACGCAGTGATTTAGCAAACCAAATAGAAGCGGTTTCCACACGATTGTAATCCTTATGCTTTAAAGTAATTTTTATCTGTTTATAAATAGGGGGATATTTAAAATTATAACGATCGTTCATTTGTTCTGTAAACATATCACTATAATTATTGGTAGACACTTGCTGTAAAATATTATGATGCGGATTATATGTTTGAATCAACACTTTCCCGCGCTGCTCGGTGCGCCCTGCCCTACCAGAAACCTGCAACATCAGCTGGAAACTACGTTCATGAGCTCTAAAATCAGGAAAATTCAACATACTGTCTGCGTTCATAATGCCTACCAGTTTTACATTTCTAAAATCTAAACCTTTGGTAAGCATCTGTGTACCCACAAGAATATCAATTTCTTGCTGCTCTAACGCCGTTATAATTTTTTCGTAACCATATTTACCACGCGTGGTATCTAAATCCATTCGCGCTACCTTATAATCTGGAAATAAAATCTTGACTTCTTCTTCAATCTGCTCAGTTCCAAAACCTTTACTGTCGATATCTTGTCCGCCACAAGCCATACAATCTTGTATCATGGCCGAATGATAACCACAATAATGACAGCGTAATTGATTTCTATATTGATGAAACGTTAAACTCACATCGCAATTGGGACATTCAGGCGCGTGCCCACAGGTTTTACATTCCACTATAGGAGAAAATCCACGGCGGTTTTGAAACAATATAATTTGGTGTCCTTCCCCTAAGGTTTCAGTCATTTCTTCGATAAGTCTATCGCTAAAATGCCCTTTCATACGTTTTTTTTTCTGCTTCTCTTTAATATCTACCAACTCGATGTCTGGCATTAAAACATTATTATAACGCACAGACAATTCAACAAAACCATATTTATTTTGTTTCGCGTTATAGAAGCTCTCTAAGCTTGGCGTAGCAGAGCCTAACAAGGCTTTCCCTTGATGCAAATGTGATAATACTATAGCCGCGTCCCTAGCTTGATAACGCGGTGCAGGATCAAACTGCTTGAAAGATTGCTCATGTTCCTCATCAACCACAATGAGCCCTAAATTATTAAACGGTAAAAATATAGACGAGCGGGCTCCCAATACAATTTGCGCTTTCGCGGAATTGTTAAGCACATGATTCCAAACCTCTACACGTTCTTGAACGGAGTATTTTGAATGAAAAACCGATACTTTTTCTCCGAAATAATTCTGAAGCCTAGAAATTAATTGGGTGGTTAATGCGATTTCAGGAAGCAAATACAACACTTGTTTTCCATGATTAATCACCTCTTCTATAAGCTTCACATAAACCTCTGTTTTCCCTGAAGATGTAACACCATGCAGTAAGGTCACGTTTTGAGTTTCAAAACTGGTTTTTATTTCTTCTAAGGCCAGTTCTTGATGTTCGTTTAAACTTTTTGAAGACTCGGTTTCTTCACCCGAATACTCAACCCGATCGGTCTGGATATGATATTCTTCAAGAATACCTTTATCTATAAGCGCCTTTACAATGGAAGACGACGCACCACTTTCTGCAACTAAATCGGTAACTTTTACTGGTTTTTTCGTTTTTGCTGAAATTGAAAACAAAGTCAAAACAACCTCCCGTTGTTTATGTGCACGACTTAATTCTTCCAGCAATTCATGAAGCGCCTTCTCACTAGTATAACTAATATCCAGTTTTACATAGCGCACCAATTTAGGCTTGTACTTTTCATAAACTTCTTCCTCTACAGAAATCGCGTCTTTTTCAATAAGTCCTTTTATAACAGGAAGCACATTCTTTTTACCTAGAATATTAGAAATATCATGAATTTTCAATGAGGACTGGTGCTGCAGCGCTTCATAAATTAAAAATTCATCATCTTTTAAAATAGATTCATCAATAATATTCACTGTGTTTTTAGAAACAACCGTTTCACTCTCAAGAATAAAAGCACTCGGTAAAGCGGCTCGCATCACATCGCCAAGTGTACACATGTAATAACTCGCAATCCATTGCCAAAATTTTAATTGCCGACTATTAACAACGGGTTTATCGTCTAAAATTTGCTGAATATCTTTAGCCTCATAGGCCGCTGGCTCATCCTTATGAATACTAAAAACAATACCTGTATATATTTTAGATTTCCCGAAAGGTACCGCGACACGCATGCCTGGTTTTAAAAACTCCGCTTCTGCAGGGGTTACCGTGTAGGTAAATAGTTTTTTTAAAGGAATAGGAATAATGACATCTATAAAATCTAACATAAACTAATTCGTTTTTCTAAGTTTATTTAAAGATGCATTTAACTCATAACCTAACAATAAAATATTAGAGTTTAACCACAGATACAAAAGAAGAATCAAGAGCGCTCCAATGGAACCGTATAGCTTGTTGTACTGACTAAAATTCTCAATATAAACACCAAATAAAAAGGAAGTTAAAATAATAAGCAGTGTAGTAAAGAGCGCGCCAGCAGAAAAAAACCTGGATTCCTTTCCTTCTTTAGTACCAAAATAATACAATGTAGACACCGATAAATAGACCATAACAACAAAGAAAATAGATTGCACCATTTTAGTCCAAAACACGGCTTTCCCTTCTGCTTTATACCCATATTCTTTAAAGGTACCTAAAAGCTCTTGTACCACATAAATTTGCACATAACCCAATATAGCTATCGTAAAAATGAGTAAAAAAGCTAAAATTAGTGCGATTCCTAACGCAAATAAATACTGTCTAATAGCGTTTCGTGTTATCTGCTCATGATAAGAACTTTCAAAACCCGTAAACACTGCATTTACACCATTTGCCATTAGCAAAACCGACAACAGAAAAACAGAAGACAGCAACCCGCCTCGTTGAGATTGCTCTATATTACCAAAGATGTTTTCAAAGAAAAAATCGGAGGTTGTGGCCGGAAGAAACGATTCCAAAAAAACTAAAAATTCATGCTTGAAATTATCGACAGGAATGTACGGTATAATAATTAACACGAAAATCAAGAATGGGAAAATGGCCGTAAAAAAACTAAAAGCAATTGCACTTGCTCGTGTTGTTACAGCACCTTTTATAATTCCTGTTATATAAAGTTCTAATAAATCGTAAAGAGATAACCCTTCTAAACCAGGAAGTTTTATGCGTTTTAAAAACCGAACCAAAAGATTAACAACCGGAATTTTTTCAAGTTTATCTTCAATTGGTTTTGTCATTAATAACTTGCATTTGTTTATTACAACAAAGTTATTAAAATAAAAAGTGTCTTTGTGTAATTAAGCGTACTAATTATAATAGAACTCATCTTGATTTTAAAAGCATCCTAAAATCAAGATGAACACGCTATAAAAACAATAAATATTACTTTATCGCTTTTAAACTTAAATCCATATTATAAACAGAATGCGTTAATGCCCCAGATGAAATATAATTCACGCCACATTCGGCATAGTGTCTAATAGTCGCCTCGTTAATGTTTCCTGAAGATTCAGTAAGACATTTATCACCTATAATCTTTACCGCTTTTCTAGTGTCTTCATAGTCAAAGTTATCTAGTAAAATTCTGTAAATCCCATCATTTTCAAGAATTTCTTCAACTTCCATTAGGTTTCTAGCTTCTACCATGATTTGTAGGTCCTTTCCAGTTTCCCGTAAATAGTCTTTAGTCATTTCGATAGCCTTAGTGATTCCACCAGCAAAATCAATGTGATTATCTTTTAACATAATCATATCATACAAAGCAAATCTATGGTTTTCACCGCCACCAATTTTTACAGCCCATTTTTCCAAAACACGAATACCTGGTGTTGTTTTACGTGTATCTAAAATTCGAGTCTTTGTCCCGTCTAATAGGTCAACAAATTTCCTAGTTTTAGTTGCAATGGCACTCATACGTTGCATAGCATTAAGCACTGTGCGCTCGGCTTTTAAGATAGATTGTGAAGACCCTTCAATATACATAACCACATCACCGTAAGTAACTTCTGTACCATCTTCAATGCGTATATCAAGTTTCAAGTTTTTATCTACATACGCAAAGACCTTCTTAGCGAAATTAACACCGCCAATAATACCTTTGTCTTTTACTAAAAGCTTAGCTTTCCCTCTTGCATTTTCAGGAATACATGCCAACGAACTATGATCTCCATCTCCAACATCCTCTCTAATCGCGTTAGAAATAATCATTTTCAATTCCGAATCAAACTGCTCTTGTGTAATCATAAATAAAATCTTGTTTGCCGCAAAAATAATAAATAGATTCACTAATTTAAATTTTACATTTACGAAATTTTGAATTTATTCTAATTTTAATGCATTATTCATAAAATGCTAGAGCTATTTTTAACTTATGACCATTAAACTAATTGCGATTGGAAAAACTGATAATAAACAACTTACGTTATTAATCAATGATTATATTAAACGTTTGGGATTCTATATAAAGTTCAATTTGGAGGTTATTCCCGATATCAAAAATTCTAAGAATTTAAGTGAAGATCAGCAGAAGAAAAAAGAGGGAGAGCTGATTTTGAGCAAGGTAAATACTACAGACGCCTTAATTCTATTAGATGAAAACGGTAAACAATATGATTCTGTAGCCTTTTCAAACTATTTACAAAAACATATGAATTCGGGCATTAAACAAGTTGTTTTTGTAATTGGAGGTCCTTATGGTTTTTCGGAAGACGTTTATAAAAAAGCGAATGGGAAAATATCATTATCTAAAATGACATTTTCCCATCAAATGATTCGCCTATTTTTTATCGAACAACTTTATAGAGGCTTCACTATATTAAGAAATGAACCTTACCATCACAGGTAAGTTAGTTTCAGGTTTCAGATTACAGGTTTTAGGCATCTATAAAGTAAGCTCTATATTAATGTGTTTTATAAACTTCTTTTCTTTTTTTAAGTTGACGCTCTAAATCACTAATTGTTTCTCTTACGGAAACTTCAAAATTACGTTCATTTGAAGTAGCAAAAATTCGAGGTCCTGGCAAGCTTAATTCGATATTACAAATTTTACCTAGATCGTGATCTTTTTCATCTTGCTTAAAATGCACGGCTGCACTTATAAGAAATTCGTATCTGTTGAATATTTTCTCTAACTTTTCTGTTGTAAATTCTGAAAGTGTTTCACTTACATCTACGCCTACATATTGAAAATTTACTGTCATAATCATGCTCTTTTAATGTTAATAATCCATCCGAAGATACATGTTTTTAGAAGAAAATAAAACAACATTTATCATAAAAAGGTCTTAATATTTTTATAAGAATCACTTCCAGTCCATTTTCATATTGTCCATTATAATCTTACTTTTGAAAACTTCAATCCCATTATTATGAAACTCGTTTTCGCTACCAACAATTCTAATAAAGTAAAAGAAGTTCAAGCACTCATACCTGAACACATCACCTTATTAAGCCTCAAAGATATTGGTTGCTTAGAAGACATTCCTGAAACCCAAGCCACAATTGAAGGTAACGCCATTCAAAAAGCAAACTATATTAAAGAACATTATGGTTACGATTGTTTTGCCGACGATACAGGTTTAGAGGTTGAGGCCCTAAATGGAGCTCCTGGAGTATACTCAGCGCGTTATGCTGGTGAGCAAAAAGACGCTAACGATAATATGGACAAGTTGCTTACCGAACTTGGAGATCAAAATAATAGAACCGCACAATTTAAAACGGTAATCGCTCTGCAACTAAATAACAACCTGCAAACCTTTACTGGTATTTGCGAAGGTGCGATCACAACTGCTAAAACTGGCGAACAAGGGTTTGGTTACGACCCTATTTTTAATCCGAATGGCTACAAGGAAACTTTCGCCCAAATGCCACTTAGCATAAAAAATAGTATTGGTCATCGCGGAAAAGCCGTTTCTCAACTCGTTGCCTTTTTAAACAAAAAATAGCGAAACCCCTTTATTTTTCAATTATTGTAGCTCATCGCTTTCATTTTCATTTGAGACCTCATTTTTATCATATAAATGATTAAAAAAACAAGGCGTAGGTTGTCTGTTAATATTCTTTATGTTATTTTTAAAATATGACAGAGGAAGCCATTGAAAAAGAAAATGCAACCATTGCAAAGGCATACAAAGAGCTACTAAAAGTTAGTTATACGACACTTTCTAGTGACGATAAAAAACTAATTAGAAGCGCTTTTGAAGTCGCCTTAGACGGGCATAAAAACCAGCGTAGAAAATCTGGGGAAGCTTATATTTTCCACCCTATTGCTGTGGCCAAAATTGTGGCTCAAGAAATTGGATTAGACGCGACTTCTATTGCGGCTGCTTTACTTCATGATGTTGTTGAAGACAGTCCTGATTACGAAATAAAAGATATTGAAAACCGCTTTGGTAAAACCATTGCCAGAATAGTTGAAGGGCTCACAAAAATTTCATCGCTTAGTAAAGAAAAAGATATGGATGTCTCTTTACAAGCCGAAAACTTCCGAAAAATGCTATTAACACTTAATGATGATGTTCGCGTTATCATTATTAAAATAGCAGACAGATTGCATAATATGCAAACAATGGATTCGATGCGCCCTGATAAACAGGATAAAATAGCCTCTGAAACCTTATATATTTATGCCCCTTTAGCGCACCGTATTGGTTTATACAACATAAAAACACAACTTGAAGATTTAAGTTTAAAATACACCGAACCGGATGTTTACTACGATATTCTTAATAAAATAAAAGAAAGTAAAGAGGAGCAAGACCTTTATATCGAACAGTTTAGTGATGTTGTTAAGAAAGCTTTAGATAAAGAAAACTTTGAGTATTCTATAAAAGGACGGCCAAAATCTATTTTCTCAATAAGAAAGAAAATGCTAAACCAAGGCGTTTCTTTTGATGAAGTTTACGATAAATTCGCCATTAGAATTATCTATAAAAGTGAGTTGAGCGATGAGAAATTTCAAGCTTGGAAAATATACTCCATCGTAACCGATCACTTTAGACCTAACCCTATGCGTTTGCGCGACTGGATTACCTCGCCAAAAACAACAGGTTACGAAGCACTGCATATTACGGTAATGGGACCAAAAGGGCGTTGGGTCGAAGTTCAGGTACGTAGTGAACGCATGAATGAAATAGCCGAAAAAGGGTATGCGGCACATTACAAATACAAACACGATAAAGAAAAAGAAGACAGCCTAGAAAGCTGGATAAATAGATTACAAGAAGCATTAGAAAGCCCTGAAATTAATGCTGTCGATTTTGTTGAGCAGTTTAAACTCAACCTATATTCACAAGAAATATTTGTATTTACCCCAAATGGAGATTTAAAATCGCTTCCAAAAGGTGCCACTTCTTTAGATTTTGCTTTTAGTATTCATACCGAGATAGGCATGAAAACCAGAGGCGCTAAAGTTAATGGTAAATTAGTGCCTTTAAGTCATGTTCTAGAAACTGGCGATCAGGTGGAAATATTAACCTCCGAGGCTGCTAAACCAAATCCAAACTGGTTAGACTACGCCACAACCGCTAGGGCGCGAGGAAAAATTAAATCAGCTCTAAAGGAAGACCGGAAACGTATTGGTGAAGACGGTAAAGAAATTTTACGTCGCAAATTAAAGCAGTTAAAAATCACGCTTAACGAGCGAAGTATTAATGAACTTGTTAGGTTCTTTAAACTTAAAACCAGTTTAGATCTTTTCTATCGTGTGGGCATTGGCTCTATTGATAACGTGATGATTAAAAATTTTGCTGCATCCCGCAGTAACGCCTTAATGTCGTTTATAAAGAGTAAAATTTCCAGGAAGGTTACTATTCCAAAAGAGGAAATTGATAAAAACGAAGTCACTACAAATTTTGATTCTTTAGTTTTTGGAAAAGAATCTGAAAAATTAGATTATAAACTGGCCAACTGCTGTAACCCGATTCCTGGCGATCATGTTTTTGGATTTTTAACGGTTTCTGAAGGTATTAAAGTACACAAAAAGAACTGTCCGAATGCACTAAGCTTACAATCAAACTACGCCTATCGAATTATGACAGCCCGTTGGGTAGATTCTTCTCAGCAAGAATTTATGGTACAAATTAGACTAACCGGTATTGACCATATCGGACTTGTAAATGAAATTACAACCATCGTTTCTGAAAATATGCATGTTAATATGAAAAGCATTAGTTTTGAAAGCGACGATGGCTTATTCTCTGGTAAAATGAATGTTGTTGTAAAAAATAATACCATTATCAAAAAGCTTTTAGAAAAACTTAAAAAAATTAATGGTATAGATAAGGTTACTAGAGTGTAAAAAATGTGTAAATTTGCCCACGGAAATTATGAATGCAAAAACCGATACAAAGAATCAAGATATTGTAAAGAATGTATTTACTAGCTTTTTAGAAAACAAAGGGCATCGTAAAACACCTGAACGTTACGCTATCTTACAGGAAATTTATAATAGTGACGAACATTTCGATATAGAATCCCTATATCTTAATATGAAAAATAAAAAGTATCGCGTTTCTCGTGCAACACTTTATAACACTATAGAATTACTTTTAGAATGTGGTTTGGTTAGAAAGCACCAATTTGGTCAAAACCAAGCACATTACGAGAAATCATACTTCGACAGACAACACGATCATGTTATTCTTACAGACACAGGTGAAGTTATAGAGTTTTGCGACCCTAGAATTGAATCGATCAAAAAAACAATTGAAGAAGTTTTCGATATAAAAATTAACAACCACTCGCTCTATTTTTACGGAAATAGAAAATCAACAACAAATAACTAATATTCACAATGGCAGTAGACTTACTACTAGGATTACAATGGGGAGACGAAGGCAAAGGAAAAATTGTTGACGTTCTTACCAAAGACTATAATATCATAGCACGTTTTCAAGGCGGACCAAATGCAGGTCACACTTTAGTTTTCAACGGTAAAAAACACGTATTACATACAATTCCTTCAGGAATTTTTCATGATGATGCTACGAATTTAGTAGGAAATGGTGTTGTTATAGATCCTGTGATTTTTAAAGGTGAACTAGACAAACTTGAAGAGCAAGATGTAGATTATAGAAAATCTTTACATATTTCAAGAAAAGCACATATTATTTTACCAACGCACCGTTTATTAGATGCTGCAAGTGAAGCTTCTAAAGGGAAAGCTAAAATTGGATCGACACTTAAAGGTATTGGCCCAACTTATATGGACAAAACCGGTAGAAACGGTATTCGTGTAGGAGATTTAGAACTTAGCGATTGGAAAGAACGTTATAGAGCATTAGCCGATAAGCATGAGGCCATGATCAAGTTCTATGAAGTAGAAATTGAATACAACTTAGCAGACCTAGAAGTTGAATTTTTTAAAGCGGTAGACGTTTTAAAATCTTTAAAACTAATTGACTCTGAAGAATATATTTATCAAGCACAAAAATCTGGGCAAACTATTCTTGCTGAAGGTGCTCAAGGTTCGTTATTAGACATTGATTTCGGAACCTATCCTTTTGTAACATCAAGTAACACCACAGCTGCTGGTGCCTGTACTGGTTTAGGAGTTGCTCCAAATCAAATAGGTGAAGTATTTGGCATTTTCAAGGCCTACACAACTCGTGTTGGTTCTGGACCATTCCCTACCGAACTTTTTGATGAAGACGGTGCTGCCATGGCAAAAGTTGGAAACGAATTTGGCGCTACCACAGGAAGACCAAGACGTTGTGGCTGGTTAGACCTTGTTGCCTTAAGATATGCTTGTCAAGTTAATGGTGTAACCCAATTAATGATGATGAAAGGTGATGTACTTTCTGGTTTTAAAACCTTAAAAGTATGTACTTCTTATAAATATAAAGGTGAAGAGATTACACACTTACCTTACAACATCGAACCAGAAAACTTAGAACCTGTATATTCTGAATTTAGCGGATGGAACGAAGATTTAACAGAAATGTCTGAAGCTTCTCAAATGCCAGAAGCATTAAACGGTTATATCGAATTTTTAGAAAAAGAATTAGAAATTCCTATTACTATCGTTTCTGTTGGTCCAGACAGAAAACAAACGATTTTCAGAAAAAAATAGAAGATTCAAATTCATTATATCTCAAATACAAAAAACGCTCTAATTTAAATTGGAGCGTTTTTTTAGTTTAATATTATAAAACAACATTTCACACCTACGCTAATCAAAAATTATGCGAATTCAATGCACTTTTTTTCTTTTAGCGTAATTTTAAACAAGAAATGGTATTAATCATTATTTTTGCCACAAACTTTTTATACTTTGAACAAACTTCAAGTTTTACTTTTAATCCTTAGCATAGGTTTTATTTCAGTTAACGGCGCTCAAGAAAAACGACAAATTGAGATTGAGTACGCGGGTAAACTTACAGTTGACGAAGAAAACTACCCTGGTGCGAAAATCTTAACTCGGGACGACCAACAACAAGTTCATATTATTCACGGGGGATCTAGCATGTGGAGCGATAAGGCCATATATTATAGTGAAGATAATTTTGTTGAAGCCTATGGTAATGTTTCCGTGAAACAAGGCGACACCATTAACATGACTTCTAAATACGTCGAATATAGTGGCATTACAGAACTCGCTTTTGCCAGTGGAGATGTCGTATTAACAGACCCCCACTCTATTATTTCATCAGACACCTTATTTTTCGACCGTTTAAAACAACAAGCCTTTTACAGAAATGGTGGTAAGGTTGTAAAAGATTCTTCAGGAACTATTACCAGTAAAATTGGTAGGTATTACATGGATATAAAAAAATATCAATTTGTAAACGATGTGGTTTTAGTTAATAAAGAATCGACTATAAATTCAGACTTCTTCGATTTTTACTCCGATACTGGATTTGCTTACCTATTCGGACCATCAACCATCACCACCGAAACTAGTAAAACCTACTGTGAAAAAGGATTTTACGACACCAAACTAGAGGTTGGTTATGCTCTAAAAAATGCTAGAATAGACTATGATAACCGTATTATCGAAGGAGATAGCCTATTTTTTGATAATACTAAAAGTTTCGCTTCAGCTACAAACAATATCAAGGTAACCGATTCGCTTAATAACAGTGTTATTAAGGGGCACTACGCCGAAGTTTTCAAAGCAAAAGACTCACTCTTTATCACAAAACGAGCCTTAGCAATTACCGTTCAGGAAAAGGATTCTGTTTTTATGCATGCCGATAAAATAATGGTTACGGGAAAACCAGAACATCGTATAATTAATGCTTATTACAACGCAAAAATATTTAAATCGGATATCACTGGGAAATCAGATTCTATTTATGCCAATCAAAAAACAGGGCTTACCAAATTAATAAACATTCCGCGTTTGTCGACTGGTGACCAATTTTCAACTGCAAAAAAACCCATTCTCTGGAATTTTGAAAACCAGATGACTGGAGATACTATTCACCTGATATCAAACAGTAAAACCGAAAAAATAGATTCTCTTTTAGTTTTTAACCATGCCTTTATTATCAGTAAAGACACCCTGAGTGAGAATGGTTATAATCAAATCTACGGATTACGATTGGTCGGACTTTTTAATAACGAAAATACACTACGAGAAGTTAACATTATTAAAAATGCTGAATCTATATTTTATGCCCGAAACGAAAATCAAGAACTTATAGGTATAGACAAGGCCAAATCTGGAAGTATTAAAATACTTTTTTCTGAAGGAGATATTGAAGCATATTCAAGATTTAATCAAGTTGATGGTGATTTATATCCTGAATCTAAATACCCAAAAAAAAATAAGTTCTTAAAAGGGTTTGCTTGGCGTGAAGATGAACGACCTACCAGTGTAGAAGATTTATTTAGAGACGACCCGCCTTTAGAACTTCCTGTTATAAAAGGTTTAGATGATTATATCCCCTCTGGGGAATTTTTTGATTCAGATATGCTGGAGCGTATTAAATTAGCAGGAAAGGGAGAACCACATAAAAATAAAGCGGCTCGAAATATTCCTAAGAAATCAGAAAATTTATTAGAATTCCCTAATGAATTTAGCCATTCTAAATGGTTAAAGGTTGGCGTAAAAGCAACAATTAGCAACATAAAAACACCTAACCAAAAGGATGTAGCCGATTTAGTCAAAGGTATAGGGAGTTCTGACGGACACCTATACCAAGTGCTAAACAACACATATGGGACATTCAAATTCTCCGTATGGATGAAAGGTAAAGGTAAAACGAGACTCAGGTTTCAGCGTGCCGATACAGACTATGCCGTTTATGCAACATTACCCATAACAGTTACCAACACATGGAAAGAATACACATTAATTGGCAACAAAAGTAACGATGGCAGTAAACTTAGATGTTTAATTAGTGATCTACAAACAGATGACGCCATTTACATTTGGGGTGCAAAGGTTTTAGCCGTCTCAGAGGAATAAATCAAAAGCATGACTTCAGATTTTCTAAAATATCAAGCACAAACCTCACCACATCCCCTGGCGATGGAGGTTTCTCATGCGCATGGTTCATATATTTTTGACACCAACAATAGGAGTTATTTAGATTTTATTGCTGGAGTTTCTGCTTGTCCCTTAGGGCATAACCACCCTAAAGTTGTTGACGCCATAAAAACCCAGCTTGACAAATACATGCATGTCATGGTGTATGGCGAGTATGCACAACAACCCGCAGTGGAACTTACAAAACTCATCGCAGATCACTTACCTGCACCTTTTGAAAAAACATACCTAACAAACTCTGGAACAGAGGCGATTGAAGGTGCACTAAAACTGGCTAAGCGTGCTACAGGGCGCAGTGAAATTATAGCAGCGAATAAGGCGTATCACGGAAATACCATGGGATCGATGAGTGTGATGGGCTATGAAGAGCGCAAACGCGCGTTCAGACCCTTATTACCAGATGTTCGCTTTATTAACTTTAATAATGACGACGACTTAGAGCTAATTACTAAAAATACAGCTTGTGTAATTTTAGAAACCATACAAGGAGGTGCTGGCTTTATAGAACCCGCAAATGATTATTTAACAAAAGTTAAAGCGCAGTGTACTAAAGTTGGCGCGCTTTTAATTTTAGACGAAATACAACCAGGTATAGGCAGAACAGGGAAACTTTTCGGATTTGAAAACTACAATTGTATTCCCGATATTATTGTAACGGGCAAAGGACTTGGTGGCGGGATGCCAATTGGTGCTTTTACAGCCTCTAGCGCACTAATGGATGTATTACAGGACAACCCCAAACTTGGCCATATCACGACCTTCGGCGGTCATCCTGTTATAGCCGCTTCAGCGTTAGCAACATTAAAAGAAATTACCGAAACTCATTTAATGCAACAAGCCTTAGAAAAAGAAATGCTTTTTAGAAAGCTTCTGGTTCACCCATTAATCATAGAAATTCGAGGAAAAGGTTTAATGTTAGCCCTAATATTACCAGATTCAGAAAAAGTAAACCAACTCATATTAACCGCACAAGACCAAGGTTTAATTTTATTCTGGCTCTTATTTGAGCCTAAAGCAGTAAGAATAACCCCGCCATTAACCATCTCAAATAGTGAAATCACCGAAGGTTGTCTCATTATTTTAAGGATTCTTGACGCATTTCTTGACGATTAACAAAAACTTAACCATTTGATTATCAATCAAAAACAAACAAACACCCGACAAAACACTACTTTTGTTGATTACTTTGTTGAAAACATTTAGTCGTTTTACGACCAACCTTTAAATAGAATAGTAACTTTAATAAAGTTGAACCTCACAAATGTGCTTATGGAGTTTAGTCATGATGACAACAAAAATTTGCCGCTTACCAAGTTTGAATCGATGTTAAAAACAAATCATGTTTTATTCTTTGATTCTGAAGAATTTGAAAACATCATTCACCATTACCTAAACCAAGGTAAAATTGCTCTAGCAAAAAAAGCTATAAAATTAGGATTAGACCAACATCCTTCTTCAACAAACTTAAGACTATTTAAAGTTGAAATATTTGTTTTTGAAGATAAGCTTGATGAAGCAGATCACTTACTGAGTGAACTCTATAATTTAGATCCTAATAATGAGGAAATATATATTCAAAAGGCAAATATATTTTCTAAAAAAGACGATCACGAACAGGCTATAGTCGTTCTTAAACAAGCACTAAAACTTACAGATGATGTGGTCGATTTATATTCCCTAATAGGAATGGAGTATTTATTTTTAGACCATTTTGAAGAAGCAAAAATCTACTTCATGAAATGTCTAGAAACAGATTTGGACGACTACTCTGCGCTATACAACATTATTTACTGCTTTGAATTTTTACAACAGCATGAAGAGGCTATTTCTTATTTAAATCTCTTTTTAGATAAAAACCCATACTGCGAAGTGGCCTGGCATCAATTAGGAAAACAATATTTTCTTTTAGAAGATTACAAAAAAGCTTTAGCTGCTTATGATTTTGCAATCATATCAGACGATACTTTTGTAGGTGCTTATTTGGAGCGTGGTAAAGTTTTAGAAAAACTAAAACGCTATAAAGACGCTATTGAAAATTACACGATAACATTAGGTTTAGACGATCCTACTTCTTTTGCTCTATTACGCATAGGTAATTGTCATGAAAAATTAGGTGCTCTTGATTTGGCCTTACAATATTATGACCGAACCGTCCATGAAGACCCCCTGTTAGACAAAGGATGGATTGCAATAACGAAATTTTACAATAAGAAACATGATTATCAAAAGGCTTTATATTATATCAATAAAGCGATAAATATAGATGCTGAAAATGTTATTTACTGGAAATTATACTCGCAAATTAATCACCGATTAAGTTTATTTGAAGAGGCTGAACGTGGTTACAAAAAAACCTTAGAATTAGGTAACTACGAGTTAAACACCTGGTTATCTCGTGGCGACTTATTAATAAAACTTGGTGAAGCTGAAGCTGCTATTTCTAATTTTGAACAAGCGATTGAGTTTTATCCGGAAAATGCTGAAATTGAATACCGTTTGGCCGGATTATATTTTCAGTTAAATGAAAATGACAAAGGGACATTTCATTTAAAAAACGGACTTAAATACAACGAAGATTACTATTTTATTATTGATGAACTTTTTCCGAAAATTTCTAATAAAAGATTAGTTAAAAAGATTCTAAAAACAAATCTGTAACTAAACGTTTAATTAATTTGTATACCTTTGGTTTTCTTAAAAAATCAAGCATGCAAAGACGTTTAAGTGATTATCTAATCATTTCTTTTAAAGGGTTAGCCATGGGCGCTGCCGATGCAGTCCCAGGTGTTTCCGGCGGTACCATAGCATTCATTTCTGGAATTTATGAAGAATTAATTTCAACCATAAGTAATATTAATGGTTCCCTGTTTAAAACCCTTTTCAATAAAGGTTTTAAAGATTTCTGGACCCAATTAAACGGTAATTTTTTAGTAGCGCTTATGTCTGGTATTGTTATCAGTTTTGTAACGTTTATGAAACTAGCCAGTTACCTCCTCATTCATCATCCAGTTTTAATATGGTCCTTCTTTTTCGGACTAATTGTTGCCAGTATTTATTTTGTTGGAAAGCAAATTACCAAATGGAATACGGCCACCATTATAGCCTTAATCATAGGAGCCGGTGTCGCTTTTTATATTAGTAAAGCACCTTCACTTGGAACCAATGAAAGTTCTTGGTATTTATTCATAGCAGGAGCTATTGCCATTTGTGCTATGATACTCCCTGGTATTTCAGGATCTTTTATACTCATCATTCTTGGGGCTTATAAAACCTTAAGCGACGCCTTTCATGATGTCGACATTAAAAAAATAGCGATTTTTGCCATTGGTGCCCTTATTGGTCTTTTAAGTTTTAGTCACGTTTTAAAATGGCTATTCAAACATTATCACAACATTACTTTAGCCGTTTTAACAGGTTTCATTTTTGGTTCACTTAACAAGGTTTGGCCTTGGAAAAACACCTTAACCTGGCATACTAACTCAAAAGGCATTAAATCGCCAATATTACAAGAAAGTATTTCTCCCTTAAATTTTGAAGGCGATAACCATATGCTTTTTGCTGTAATTTTAATGATATCAGGCTTTTTAACTATTTTTATACTTGAAAAATTAGGCTCGAAAAAACAGTAATGCAAAGCACGCGAACATTTACCGACAAACTTTTTCTAGTTCTAAAAGGATTAGGTATGGGCGCAGCTAATAAAGTCCCAGGAGTTTCTGGTGGTGTGGTTGCCTTTGTTGCTGGATTTTATGAAGAATTTATTTACTCCTTAAAAAGAGTGAATAAAAAAGCCTTTCGATTACTACTAAAAGGACGCTTTAAAAGTTTTTATAATTATATAAACGGACGCTTTTTAAGTCTGTTGTTTACTGGAATGCTAATAAGTTATTTCAGTATTTCTAAAGTTTTAGACTACCTAATTCACCATTATGAACTTTATGTTTGGAGTGTTTTCTTCGGAATGATCATTGGCTCCATTTATTACATTCATAAAGATTTTGACGATTGGAATACGAAAACATATCTATCACTAGCCATTGGAATAATATTAGGTATAAGTATAAGTTTCTTAAGCCCTGCAACAGAAAACAGTAACTTATGGTTTGTTTTTTTCTGCGGAATAATTAGCGTATCGGGAATGACACTCCCAGGATTTTCAGGATCATTTATTCTTATACTTTTAGGGAATTATGTCCTATTATTGGTTGACTCTGTAAATGCATTATACGATACCATGTCGGAAGTCATTTTAGGTGATTTCAGTTTTACTGAAAACACACAACGCATGCAAATGTTAAAAATACTAGTTGTTTTCACCTTAGGATCTATTACTGGGTTGGTTACCTTCTCTCACATATTAAGTTACATTTTACAGCATTATAAAAGCATTACTTTGTCTTCCATTATCGGATTTATTATTGGTTCTTTAGGCGTTGTTTGGCCATGGAAAAAAACTATTTTTAAATCACATGAAAGTGGTAACCTATTATTAGACTCTCGCGGACAAAGAATAATTCATAATTACGAACGTTTTATCCCCGAATTAAGCACTGAAACGACTTTCGCTATAAGCTACATCATAATTGGTATTGCCGTTGTGTTAGTCTTACAGAAGTACGGACAAAAAACAAAAAAAACAGCATGAACAAATTAGGACTTCTAGGTAAAAACATTTCATACTCTTTTTCAAGAGCTTACTTTAAAGAAAAATTTCAAACAGAACATATTGAAAATACATCATACGAAAATTTCGATATTGAAAACATTAATAAGTTTCAAGATATTATAAAGCATACTGAAGGTTTAAGAGGTTTAAATGTGACCATTCCATACAAAGAAGCCGTGATGCCTTACCTCGATGAAATAAACGAACAAGCAAAAGCTATTGGTGCGGTAAACACCATTAGGATAACTAAAAAAGGCAAATTAGTTGGCTACAATACCGATTGCTATGGTTTTAAAAAAACCATTGAACCCTTTATTAAACCACATCATAAAAAGGCCTTAATTTTAGGTACTGGAGGCGCAAGTAAAGCAGTGATTTACAGCTTAAAAGAACTAGGGTTAACCTGTAATTATGTCTCTAGAAATCTATCTAAAAACGTACAATTTTCTTATGATACCTTAACAAAAGAAGACGTAAAAAACCATGAAGTCATAGTAAACTGCACGCCTTTAGGCACCTTCCCCGATATTAAAGATTGCCCTAACATTCCTTATGATGGCATTACAGAAAAACACCTTCTTTTTGATTTAATTTATAATCCAGAAGAAACGACTTTTTTAAGTTCTGGTAAAAAGAACGGTGCAACAATCGTCAATGGCGCAAACATGTTAAAACTACAAGCCGAAAAATCTTGGTCTATTTGGGATCTTTAGTAAAACCCTTATAAATACGTTAAAACAATTGCTTGTACTTTGTTTATACTATACTTGTTAGTATCTTTAAAGTCGAAAATAATTATTTGAACCTTAACATTTTTAAAAATGTCTGACAACGAGAAATCACAAAAAGTAGAAGAAGTTGATGCTAATAATTCGGCAGAATTAAACAAAAATCAAAACATAGAATCAACATCGAATGAGGTAGATGAAACTGAAAAACCTGTTGTTGACGCCCCCCTAAATGTAGAATCAAAAGAAGTAGAAGCATCGTCTTCAAATGAAGATCAAGATGAATTACTTAACGAAATAGACGAATCGAACGCCGAGGACGCTGAAGATGAAGGTAATAAGGATCGTCATAAAATCGAAGTAAAAGAATACGACTCGATGTCTTTAGAAGCCTTAGCTATTGAATTAGAAAGACTTCTAGAAACAGAGAAAATTCAAGCTATTCGCTCGCATGTGAACAGCATCAATACAGAATTTAAATTAAAATTACAGTCTATCATAGATGAAAAGAAGGAAGATTTCCTGAATGATGGCGGTAATGAAATTGACTTCTACTACGCTTCCCCTGTTCAAAAAAGATTTAAAGATGCTTATAAAGTTTACAGAACCAAACTGAATAACCATTACCAGAGTTTAGAAAAAAACCTGAAGCAAAATCTTGAAGACAAACTTGAAATTATTGAAGAATTAAAAGGCCTAATTAATGTTGAAGAAAACATTAATACGACTTACAAACACTTTAAAGATTTACAAGAACGTTGGAGAAAAACAGGTCCTATTCCGCGAGATAAATATAATAATGCCTGGAACAGTTACCACCACCACGTGGAATTGTTTTACGATTTTTTACACTTAAATAGAGATTTACGTGACTTAGATTTTAAACATAATTTAGAGAAAAAATTATTAATTATTGAACGGGCTGAAGAATTATCAAAGGATGATAATGTCATGCGTGCCTTTAGAGAACTTCAAGAATTACACAAGATGTGGAAAGAAGAGCTTGGCCCTGTTGGACTAGAGCACCGCGAAGCTATCTGGGAACGTTTTAAAGCGGCCACTAAAATTATTAATGACAAACGCCACAGCTATTATCAAGAAATAGATAAAGTTTACGAAAAAAACTTAGAGAAAAAGCTAGAGATCATTGCAAATATTGAAGCAGTAAGTGCTCAAGGAGCAAAATCTCATGGTGGTTTACAAAAGAAAATAAAGCAAATTGAAGCCTTGCGCGAAGAATTCTTTAATGCTGGCAAAGTCCCTTTAAAAGTAAATGAAGATACATGGGCTAAGTTTAAGGAAGCCGTTAGAACCTTCAATAGACAAAAAAATAGCTTTTACAAAGACTTAAAGAAAGAACAATATAATAATCTTCAATTAAAATTAGATTTAATCCAGGTTGCCGAAGACAATAAAGCAAGTGACGATTTTGAGACGGTTACACCTTTGATGAAAAAAATTCAAAGTGAATGGAAGAAAATTGGTCATGTACCAAGAAAAGACAGCGACAAAATTTGGAAACAATTTAAAGCAGCCTGTAATTTTTATTTCGACAGAATTCACGCTAAACGTAATGCTGCTAGCGCTGAACAAACTGAAGCTTACACCAAGAAAAATGAGTTATTAAACAGCTTAAAAACGCTTGAATTACCAAAAGGCAAGGAAGCAGGTATTGAGGCCATAAAAGAACAGATTAAGACTTGGCAAGGGCTAGGACGTGTACCACAAGACAAACGTTATATAGATGGGAAGTTCCAAAAGAGTATCGACCAATTGCTGTCAACTTTAGACCTTGATAAAAACGAAGCTGAGCTTATTAAGTACGAAAACAAATTAGAGGTACTTAATGCAACAGATGATGATAATAGAAACTTAGACAATGAACGTGTTTTTATTAGAAAGAAAATAGATGAAGTAAAAGGACAGATTAATCAATTAGAGAACAATTTACAATTTTTCACGAATGTTAAAGATGATAATCCACTTGTAAAGGAAGTTCATAACAACATCAAAATTCACGAGGAATCTTTAGAATTGCTGAAAACGAAACTCAAAAAAATTAAAGACCTTTATTAGTCTAAAAAGCATTTTAAAATAGTTTTATAAAAACCGAAAACCCTGTGAAATATAAATATTCACAGGGTTTTACTATATATAATGATCTATTTGGGCGTATTTGAATTTTTCATAATATGTTTAAAAAAAGATTAACTGCTGCAGGTAACCACACCTACAGCAGCTTCATTAATCTTTAAAAACCAAACTAAACTAACTTTATGAAAAAATGTAATCTGTTATAATTACACTACAAATTTACATCCGATTAAAAGAATTTATTGCGACATGCCATGTCAGAACTTTTAATCTAGCCGCCTTTTAAATCCATCAACAACTCGATCATTTCTTCACTATGCTGTGCGGGTTAGGTTTGGCAATTTAAACCTTCATAACGTAGTTCTCGATTTTAAGCCATTAGACACACAAACTTCACTGAGGCGGAATATCCTTTTAAATGAATTGGCCCTAAGTACTGTTAAAACACATGTGTGTTTCCCTAATCTGGCCTATCCAGATCGTTAAAATGGGACTTTTTTTAAAGCCCAAAATTTTGGTTAAACTCACAAAAAAAGGTGACCTTTTCTAAGATCACCTTTTTTTAATAAAATTCACTAAATTTATATTTAGATATTTTTTTGAACCATTCTACCATCAGAGTTCAATACAATTGAATAACTACCTCTTCCTATGTTCTCCAACTTATAAACTTTTTCAATATTAGTCGTGCTATTAATTGTTTCAGAAACAACTAATTGAGAATTCATGTTATTATTCTTCGTAAAATAGATGTTAATATCTAAACCTTCATTATCAAGGTTTAACTTAGAAATATAAACTAAATCACCAACAACTCTAATGTAAGGTTTGTAAATCACCTTTTCTTCGTTCTTGTTAAAAACAGCAACTCCAGAATTTAAAGTAAAAGGAATTTCCTTAATTTCAAGACCTTTATCAACTTCAAAAAAATAGTTTCCGTCGGGTAAAAAATTTAGATCAAAGTTTTTCTTATATCTACCAGTAGTCTTTACTGTTTCCTTATAATGTACTACGCCATACACATCTTTAATGGATACAGCACTACCCTCTTTTGCATAATTTAAAGTTAATGTTGTATTGTTCGCATCAACATTGGGATTGTTGGGGGCAGGGGCATCGGCAAAACTAACCATTGTACCTAATAATGCCATCATTAAAAATCCTTTTTTCGTGTTCTTTAATATGTTATTCATAATATTTAAATTTAATTATTCAGATTAATTATACTACAAATTTACAACCGACAAAAAGGTTTTATTGCGACATGCCGTGTCAGAATTTGTAATCAAACGGCATTTTAAAACCAGCAAAAACAGGTGCATTTCTTTACCATTCTGTACCGATTAGAATGAGCTATTCAAACTTTAGAAGAAACCACTTTACTTAATACCTGTAAACACAATCTTCGCGGTAGCGGAAACATTTAAATGAATTATCTTTTAATTTTACTTATAGGTTTATGTTTTCCTACCCCGGTTCATCTAGATTGTTAATATTTGTGGTTTTTTTAACAAAAAAAAGGTGACCTTTTTTAAGATCACCTTTTTACAAAAATATACTAAATTTAAATTTAGATCTTTTTTTCAACTATTCTACCAGCAGAGTTCAATACAATGTTATAACTCCCTTTTCCTAGATCCTTTAACTTATAGATCTTTTGAATATTCTTATCACTTTTAATTGTTTCAGAAACAACAAGTTCAGAATTCATGCTATTGTTTTTAGTAAAATAGATATTTACGTTTAAATCTTCGTTATCAAAATTTAATTTACTAATATAAACTAAGTCATTAGAAACTCTTATGAAAGGCTTATAAACTACCTTTTCGTCGTTTTTGTTAAAAACAGCAACTCCAGAATTTAGAGTAAATGGAATTTCTTCAATTTCAAGATCTTTATCAACTTCGAAAAAATATTTTCCATCTGGTAAAAAAGCCAAATCAAAATTTTTCTTGTATCTACCAGTCATTTTAATTGTTTCAGTATAAAGTATAGAACCGTGAACATCTTTAATAGAAACAGAACTACCTACTTTTGCATAATTTAAAGTTAGGGTCGTATTGTTCGCATCAACATTAACATTGTAAAATGCAGGGACATCGGCAAAACTTACCATTGTACCAAATAATGCTATCATTAAAAATCCTTTTTTCGTGTTCTTCAATATGTTATTCATAATATAATAATTTACTTATTTAGATTAATTACAGTTTTTCATATGATAAAAAAGACGTTTTCTTAAAAGATTAAACCGCTGTAGGTAACCACACCTACAGCAGCTCTATTAATCTTAAAAACCAAACTAAACTAACTTTATGAAAAATGTAATCTGTTATAATTACATTACAAATGTACACCTGATTTAGAGGTTGAATTGCGACATACGGTGTCGGCAACTTTTATATGCTTTGTTAGCCGGTAGAGAACAAGGAAGTATGAATTTTAAGAACACCCACAAAAACCGAAAACCCTGTGAAAAATAATTTTCACAGGGTTTTACTATTTAATAATTTACTTGATAGTATTTTATTTTTTTATTGGGTGCTATTGGTGAAAAACACAAACAACTTCTTACCAAGGCTGTCCTGTTCCTGTTTCACAATAGCTTTTAAAACTAGCTATAAAATGTTTCCAACCATCTGCTGTCATATCAAATGGTGGTTGCCCTTTCCATTTTTCATCAAAATTATCGTGAATAAAACTAAAAGAGCCCTTTTCATCAGTTTCAAAAGTAATTGTTGTATTAATCCATGCTGGGTTTGCATTATTAGTGCAAGTCCAAACCACTTTTTTATTTGGGGTGCTCTGGTCTAGTCTAAATTTCATGACTACAGGGTTTCCTTCTTTTAAAAATTCAGAACGATATGACCACCTACTTTTTCGGCTACTTCACTATTCTGACACCACCAAGATTGAATTCCTTTTTCGGTTCCTGCCGCATTAAAAATAATTTCAGCCTCTGCATTGATTTGCTCTTTAAACGTAATATTCATATTTTTTATATTTACTAATAATGTTAAACTAAATGCCCCTTGTAAATAACTCCATTATGTTTGAAACAACTTTTAAAAATTCAGCCTATTTACTCTCCACTAAACCCCTGCAATTTTTAGAGTTTTAAAGCAGAAAAAAAAGCTGTAATCTAAAAACTAAATCACAGGTTTCTATATAATGAACTATTTGGACATACTAATGTTGTGAAACACTGTATTTTTCTATTATTGCTTTACAAATTTACATCGGAACAATGGGTTATACTGCGACATGAGATGTCCTTGCCAAAATTTAATTCTAGAAATTAAATTAGGCTATTAGTAGCATGCTCTTTAAAAAATGATTTACAGTAAGTATAATATGGGCTTTCTGAATGAATTAAAGCATACAACTCCGGTAACGCGAACTTGTAGTCCGTGCTTAAATAAACACTCTACAACACTCATTTACCTCAAATGCGCTTCACAGCTTAAAAGTGAATATAGAACTTTTAAATCAACTGAAAAACACTTTCATTTCTGGTAAACTACTTGATGGTTATAGAAGTTAAATAAAAAAAGCTTTATTGCTTACTCTTGCAGGCACGGACTACAAATCCGCGCTATCAACGCTTTTTTTATTATTGTCCGCGCTATCGGGTTGATGAAACTGAACCTGTTCAGTTGTTATCTAATGTAAACGACGGTTACGATTACCCTAACGTGAGCACCGTTTTAAAAATAACCATCACCTCAAACTAATATTTTAATAACATATATCAAGCAACACAAAACTAACCTTATGGGTTGGCTTTGTGTGTTATATAAATGGGAATTTTTAAGATATTTTGTTGACTTACTTTTGGTGTTCACCACAAACGCTTCTCAATAACTAAGCCTGCATGCCTTGAATAAACACATCTACATAGTGTTTCATCTTTTCTAAAATGCGTTCACCAATACTTCGGGCTTTTAAAATACTTGGGCGGCTGTCTAAACATTTAAACACATCGTCTCGTATAGGTTGTTTACCACTGTAAATATAGGTATCTATCAAGGCCTTGAATTGGGCTTGATCAAGATTTTCATCTTCACAAATCTTACCGAGAGCCAATACTTTTTGCTCTTGCCAATAGTCGTGGAAAGCTTCGCCGATAGTATCGGAATCTGAGATATGTGGGAGGTTTTCTTCTATGAATTTTTCAATAAGCTCGCGTTTGCTTCGCAGCTTCATATCGCCGCCTAATAAATCTAAAATGGCTTTTTTCTTCGCGGCAGCCCCTGTTGTTTTATCATCTTTAAGGTTAGCAAGTAGTTGAATGATATAGGCTACATTAATCTTGTCTTGATGAATTAACTCCAGCTCAAAATCAATGTCGTTAAGAATGGATACTTTTTCTTTTGCACCACCAACTTTTACTTTATCATAGAGATCGAGATACTTGCCTTTATAATCTTCAAATTCTTGTGCGTCTAAAGGCATGTTTTTCCAATCGAAATCGGTGTAAGATTGTAACACGTTTAAACTACGCATCAGGCGTCTAAAGGCTTGAACAAAAGCAGCTTCTTCGGTTTCACTTTCTAAATCGTTTACACTTTGGTAGGTTGGTGTAATTTCCTTTAAATTATCGAAAGCTTCATCAAATTTCTCAGCGATATCTTCATACTCTGGCATGATAACCACTTCAATGGCATCTTTGTTAGAAAACAACGTAATGGCATCGTCGGTAGCTTTTTTCAGGTTTCTGAAGCACAAAATATTCCCCTGCGATTTCTGGTCGCCCAGAGTTCTATTGGTACGCGAAAAGGCTTGTATTAAACCGTGTTGTTTTAAATTCTTATCTACATACAAGGTATTCACCTTTTTGGCATCAAAACCGGTAAGCATCATATTCACCACAATCACAATGTCTAAACGGTCTTTCTCGTCGTTAAAAGTAATTTTCTCACGTTCCTTTAAACGCTTGCTAATATCTTTAAAATACCCTTCAAATAACTTTGCATCTTTAGTAGTATAACTGGTGCCATACATTTGGTTATAATCTGCTATACATGCTTCTAGTTTATCTCTGGTGTGGCTGGCTAAATAATCGGTTTGCGGTTCGGCAGCATGAAGCATTTCATAATCTGGCATGTAATCTTGCGCATCGGGGTCGTCTTCATTGGCGCCATAAGTAAATATGGTAGCAATGCGTAAATCGTGTGCTCCTGCGGCTTTCTTTTTCTGAAAAACATCATAATAAGCTATCGCGGCATCAATACTGCTTACTGCAAATATGGCCGAATAATCTTTAGAGAATGTTTTCCGGTCATGATTAGCAATAATATAATCGGCAACAGATTCTATATATTTTTCATCTTCAAATACTTCTTTTTTGTTGATGTCTTCCACCATCAGGTCGAACTGCGGTTGGTTTTTATGTTTAAACACGCTGTAATACTCAATGCCGAAACGCAGTACGTTTTCGTCGCGAATGGCATCGGTAATCACGTATTTATGCAAACAGTCGCCAAACAAATCTTTGGTTGTACGTTTTCCTAAATCGTTTTTAGAGGCGTTATCGGCAAAAATAGGTGTTCCGGTGAAGCCGAAGAGCTGACTTTTAGAAAAGAATTCTGTAATCCTGCCGTGTGTTTTCCCAAACTGACTGCGGTGACACTCATCGAAAATAAACACAAAGCGTTCATTTTTTAAGTGTTCTAACTGCGCCAGGTAAGGCCCTGAAATGGCATTGTTTAACTTTTGTATGGTGGTAATTATTAAATCGGAATCTTTAGCATGCCCTTTTTTATCTTTAAAGGTACCTAGAAACTGCTGTACTAAACTGGTTGTACTGTCGGTGGTATCTACACTACCCGATTTAAAGGCATTAAACTCCGTCATGGTTTGGTAATCTAAATCTTTACGATCTACCACAAACACCACTTTGTACACCTCAGGCAAATCCATTAAGATTTGGCTGGTTTTAAACGAGGTTAGGGTTTTCCCTGAACCTGTGGTGTGCCAGATATAAGCATTATCATTGCTTGTTTTAACGCGATTAATAAGCGCTTCGGTGGCGTAATATTGATACGGCCTAAGCGCCATTAAAATCTTATAGGTTTCGTTAATAACAATGTAATGGGCTATCATTTTACCCAAATGATCTGGGTTTAAAAAATCGGCCGCAAACTCGTCTAACTCGGTAATGTTTGTATTGTTGGCATCGGACCAAAAAAAGGTTTGTTTTACCGATTGCAATTCATTATTAGCTAGATACTTGGTGTTTCCGCCATTACTAATAATAAAGAGTTGTACATATTGAAACAAGCCGTTATGGCTCCAAAAGGAATGCTTTTGGTAGCGGTTTATTTGATTAAAAGCTTCTTTCATCTCTAAACCGCGGCGCTTTAGTTCTATTTGCACCAAAGGCAAACCGTTTACCAGTAAGGTCACATCGTAGCGATTTTTATAAGTGCCTTCTTGGGTCACTTGGTTGGTGACTTGAAAATGGTTGTTGAGCCAATTTTCAGAATCGAAGAAACGCACATAAACCGCCTCATCGTTTTGGTTGGTAAAACTAAAACGGTCGCGTAGAGTTTTGGCTTTATCAAACACATTGCCTTTAGCGAGATGGTTCAATATGCCATCAAATTCTTTTTCGGTGAACCTGGTGTTATTAAAGGCTTCTAATTGAGACTTTAAATTAGAAACTAAAGCGTCGCCATCGGGTATGGCAACAGCCTGATAGCCCAAACCAATTAATTGCTGGATTAGCTTATTTTCTAATAGGGATTCAGGTTGGTAGCTCATCTATACTTCTAAAAAAATGGTTTTATAATTCGTTTCTATGTCCTTAATTTCTTTTTCTTTTAAAGCCGAAAATTCTTTTGCTAATGCCCTTTTTGATAAAATCCCATTATTTTGCTCTAAAAACCGAACAAGTATGGCAACCATTTTATCAGGCATTTCAAAATGATTATCTATATATTTTTTAAAATTATCATAGTTTTGCAAGTAGGTTACTTCTTCCGGAATAACACGTTCTAAAGTATCTTCCACACAGTCATATAAAAACTCTGCTTGTTTTGTGGCATCAAAATAACGATAAAGATCAATAGTATCATTTGTAACCTCTACATTATGATCTTCGGTTTCTTTCCATTCAATATGATCTAACAACGGATGTGAATATGTTTCTAAAACGGTTTTATAATCATCAATATGGTCTAGTATTGATGACGATACGGGGAAAATGACACCTTGTTGTGTAAAGGCTTTTTTTGCCAAAACATGATGAATAATATAACGATGTAAACGGCCATTTCCATCAACAAAAGGGTGAATAAAAACAAAGCCAAACGCTATGTTAGCTGCAGCTAGTACGGCATCGTAGCTTTGATCTTGCAACACCTCATTGGTAGCCATTAATCCTTTTAATAGCTGTTCAAGATCTCCTGCTTTGGCCGAAATATGGTCCGGAATTGGTTCGCCTGTAGTGCGGTCATGTTCACCAACAAATCCACCTTCTTTTCGCAAGCCCATCTCTATAAACCTACTGTTTTCTATGACTATTTGCTGCAAGCGAATTAACTCTTCTACGCTTAATGGTTTTTGACCGGCTTGACCAATAGCCTTTCCCCAACGCATCGCTCTATTATTTCCAGGATTTTCCCCCTCTATGGTAAAAGATGCTTTAGAATCTTTTAACAATAAAAAAGAAGATGCACGTTGTAAGACCTCTTTATGAATACTGTTTAAGAATGTATTTTTTTTATCGGATATATTAGCATTAATATGATTCTCTAATTTTTTGGTTTTAAATATTAATGGACAATAATCTCTGGTTCCAGGAAGGTTGTTAATAATACGATGTCTAGGAGAACTTTTACCATTAATGGCATATTGCATTTTTTCATCAATTAAAGGCACAGCTTTCTTTATCGTTAAATCAGGAATCTCTAATTTTTCATTTGTTAACCATTCATACAGAAACCAAATTTTCCTACTGTACATCCCAGTTGGTTCTATATTTAGAAGCTGAAGCACCTCTGCTGTTTTTAGCTTTTCAAATAATTTTTTATAAACCAATAGATTAATGCCTTCATATTTTAAGGCAAACACCAATTGTTTGTAAAGTGTTTCTTCTGGTTTGTGTTTTGGCGTAAAAACTTTCCACCCCTCTACTTCATACTTTTTATTTTTATCACTTATTAGCGCAATAACCTGTGGAATTGGCGCGTGTAAATCCAAATTTTCAATAATCGCAGCATATCCTACAACCAAACCTTCTTCTGGAAGCTTTCTTCCGTGAAAAGCAGGTATTCTAATTGAATATTGGGTATTTAACTTCATTTTTTATGAATTTAAGGTATTCAAATATATATGAAAAACAGGTATTTATTATGAAAAATAGGTCTTAATTTAATATTTTTATGAATTATAGGTATTCCGTCAAGGAACGCCTTACAACCATCTTCAAACTCAAGCCAGTATTCCCGTCATTGCGAACGTAGTGAAGCAATCTGTTTAATCCGTGTTCCATTCATGAGATTGCTTCGTCCTTCGTCCTCGCAATGACGCGTTTAGCTCGCAAGGACGTTATACAAATCCTCCCACTCTGGGTTTTCTTGTTCTATTAAGGCTACCTTTTTTGCTCTACTCCCGGCTTTTAATTGTTTTTCTCTTGCTATAGCATCGCCTATCATTTGAAACGCCTCAAAATACACCAACTTGTTTAAATTATACCGTGCGCTAAATGATTTTTTATATTTTTTGTTTTTATGTTCTTCTATACGCTGTGCTAAATTGGAGGTTACCCCCACATAAAGCGTGGTATTGTTTTTATTGGTTATGATGTATATAAATCCTGGTTTCATAGTTGTCATTGCGAACGCAGTGAAGCAATCTCTTGTTTTCGTAACGTCATTGCGAGGAACGAAGCAATCTGTTTAATTCGTGTTCCGTCATTGCGAACGTAGTGAAGCAATCTGCTTAATTCGTGTTCCATTCATGAGATTGCTTCGTCCTTCGTCCTCGCAATGACGTCTAGCCTCCCTCGCAATGACGCGTTTAGCTCGCAATGACGTTACACAAACATGCGCTGCAACAACCCTTTTTTAAAGCTTTGCGTTTGGTTTATTTGATCGTTTATTTGTTCTATTTTGGTATCGATACTTGATAAATAGCTTGCTGTTTTTTGTTGTTCTTCTATAACAGGTAATTTCAATTTTAATTTCCCTACTCTTGTTGTTGATAAACTTAAAACTTTAATTCCTTGAGCTATAACCATAATTTGCTTTCTCAAGTTCCAAGACTTTAATAAATACCCCATAAAACCAATCGATATTTTCGATGTTAAAGGACGAGCAAGAAATGTGTGAAGTCCAGCTAAGACATTTTTATCTTCCAAATCAATTAACTCGATTGTCTTACCTATATCTTTATAATCTTCAGATGCATCCGCCATAACTAAATCCCCTTTTCTGCAATAAGAATCTTCCTTAATTTTCAAAAGATTAACATTATTATTTATAAAAGGAACATACTCTTCATTCATCTTAAAAGCTGTTTTAAATTTAGTGTGAATATCTCCGTAATGAATATTGTACACTAAACCAGTATCATAATTCAATTTATCTCTTGAGAATGAATTTGTTGAATGAAATGAATACAAATCACCAAACCGTTTCTCCTCCCAATCCGGGTAAGCATTTCCACCATCATCTTTAAAGCGCAGTTTCCCTGAAAACAGCTGTTGCATCACACCTTTTTTGTATTGTTCTAACAACGCTTTCTTTTTGCTGAGCTGCTGTATTTTTTCATCTACCGCAGATAAAAAAGAGGCTATTTTTTGTTGTTCGGGGAATTGGGGTAAAAGTAATTTAGTGTTAAGCAATATTTTTTGCGAAATATTTGTCTGTGATTCAGCAAGGCCACTCGATTTACTAACTAATTGTTTTTGTGCATCTCTATTTCCTAATGAAATGGAAAGAAATAGACTTGATGTACTATCATTAGCTTTAAGTCTAATTAACTTATCAGAAAGCATTAAATTTGAACGTACTTCATTAACATAAACAGTTACCCCAACTCTACTAGTGGGACCTGCTCTTGTAATCAAAATATCTTCTTTAACTACTTGTAAATTAGGCCTAGGCTCTAATGTGTCAGGCAATTTCTTATTTGCATTTTGATTAAACCCTTCATACTACCGCTGTTGTCTTGAGAACTCCCCATTCCTCATTAAATGCAGGATATTCTTCACATTGTGGACTCCAACCAGAATCAATCGAATCAATTCGTGTTTTTAAAATATTTTTCCCCCACTCCCCCTCAAACTCCGGAAACCGCAATTCAGGAACTAAAGATTGAGATGGCTTGAGTTTGTTTCGACCTTTTTCCTCGCCATGACTAGCTTGTGATGCCGATTTGTTATTACTATGTGTTGTTTCTTTACTCATAAGCTGCACGAAGGATTGAGGCATTTGTTTGAGCTCTCCCCATTTTTCTTGGGGAAGCGAGTGCCGAAAGCCTGACCCTTGTGGTCGTGCCCTAATTTTAATTTATATGTGTTGTTGCTATTCATGAGATTGCTTCGGTTTGCTTTGTCGTTCCTTTCATGAGATTGCTTCGTTCCTCGCAATGACGGTTAGAAGGGTGTGTTTATGTCTAATTGTTTACAGAAATCGGCTATGGTGTGATCTACCTGTTTCATGTCCTGGTCGAGTTGCTTTAAGTTGGCAGACACGGCGGTTAAATCTACAGGTTCTTCTTCTTCAAAGGTATCGACATAACGCGGGATGTTTAGATTATAATCGTTTTCTTGAATTTCGCTTAAGCTTGCTACATAGCTGTATTTGTCTATAGCCTCGTGAGCTTCTTCGCTTTGCTCTGCATGACAGGTGTATGTTTTGTAAGTATCTGCTATTTTATTAATATCGGCTTCGCGTAAGTAGTTTTGTGTTTTTACTTTTTCAAAATGTGCACTGGCATCTATAAACAAGATTTTGTCTTTGTTTTTACGGTCTTTTTTAAACACCAAAATAGCCGTTGGAATACTGGTGCCGTAAAAAATATTGGCTGGCAAACCTATTACGGCATCGAGGTAGTTGCGGTCTTTTATGAGGAATTTACGAATGTGGCCTTCGGCAGCGCCTCTAAACAACACGCCGTGTGGTAGCACGATGGCCATGGTACCGTTATCGGCCAATTGGTAAATCATGTGTTGTACGAAAGCGAAATCGGCTTTAGAGCTTGGAGCTAGTTTTCCGTAAGCCGAAAAACGGTCGTCGCTCATAAACAAAGGGCTGGCGCTCCACTTTGCCGAGAATGGCGGATTGGCTACAATGGCCTCGAAACGCAGGTCTTCGTGCTGTGGTTTCTCTAAGGTGTCTTCGTTTTTAATATCGAAGCTGTTGTAATGCACATCGTGCATGATCATGTTCATGCGACATAAGTTGTAGGTGGTTGGGTTCATTTCTTGCCCGAAAAACCCAGCGACATGTTCTACCTCATTAGCGACACGCAATAACAAAGAGCCCGAACCACAGGTAGGATCGTACACCGATTTTAATTGGTCTTTACCAACGGTTACTATCTTTGATAATACTTTAGAAACCTGCTGTGGGGTATAAAACTCGCCTGCTTTTTTACCGGCGCCACTAGCAAATTGCCCGATAAGATACTCGTAGGCATCGCCCAGAATATCGCTTTCGGTGTTTTGTAAATCGAAATCGATTTGGTCTAAATGTGATAGGACTTTAACGATGAGTTCGTTTTTATCGTTTTCAGATTTTCCGAGTTTAGAACTGGTTAAATCGATGTCTTCAAAGAGGTTCCCGAAATCGTCTTCACTATCGGACCCCATGGTGCTTTGCTCAATGTGCGTGAGCACTTTAGACAAATCGCCTAATATAAATTGATTTTTACCGCCTGCATTGCCACGACGTGCCAGTTCTGAGAACAATTCCGATGGCGCTAAAAAGTAACCCAACTTATCTAAAGCGGCATCTTTTAATGCTTCTAGTAGTTCGGCTTCTTGCTCGTGGCCTTCTACATCGGCAAAGGTGATGCCATCGGCTTCTAAGATTTCGTTGGCGTAGAGTTCCATCTTTTTACTGAGGTACTTGTAAAAAATAAAACCGAGTATGTAATCTCTAAAATCATCGGCATCCATTTTCCCCCTTAGGGTGTTTGCGATGTTCCAAAGTTGTTGTTCTAATTGTTGTTTTTGGTCTGTCATGAATGAGGTAATCGTATATCAAAGTATGAATTTTTAAAAATACGAATTACTGCTGAAATTCATTTACTGAAACTGGTAAAAAAAATGTGTTTATGATACTAAAATGGGTTGCTTTTTTTGTTTGTTTCAGAAGGTTTATCGTGGCGAATAACAGCAACCTTTTCTGTATTCGCTATCGTATAAAATGTGGGCTTAGTCACTAATCAATGCTTTTTTCATTATTTTTTGAATCCAAACAGGAGCTAGAGGAATATCATGACCCAAATGCTTTTGATTTTCTTTCTTTAGCAAATTTATTATTTTCTCTTCTTCTTTTTGACTTACTTTATTATTACCAATTTCCTTTAACGCCTGAATAACTAAACGGCTTATAGCGCCTTTTGCTAATAGATTTTTAGGTGTCGTTTTTTTAAATTTAATACTGCGCTTTCCTAATTTTATTTCCCGTGGTGAACCATCGGTTAGCAACACAATATTCATAGGAACTTGAGTACTTAAACCTAAAGCGTTTAAAGCATAGCTTCCAGTAGGTACCGTTCTTATTTTATCGCGTTTAGCAATAGCTTCCGCAATTTCTTCTGCAGTAGGAATTATGGGGCCAATTAAAGCACTAATTTTTGGACGCACATATATACCATGCGCTACTCTTGTAATAACTTTTTTATCTTCTAACCTATCTAGCGCTTTACGAACAGCTTCAGAAGTACCATAATACACATAGTCCCCAGGCATTACCAAAACCCCTTTTGGCTTACTCTTTATAGATTTTTCTATTTTATTTTCAACACTTTCCATGGAACAATAAAATTTATTTTGTCACAAATTTAGCAAATATTTGTGACATAATAAGCAGTGGTTTATTTAATCTATTAATGGTCAAACCATACTAAAGACTTTATTTCGAGAGGCTCTTTTTGCTAAATTATTTACTTGATGATACTATTTAATGTTTAAATATTAAATAATTTAGAATGTAGTAAGTGTACTAAATGTAGCTCATCGCTCCCGTTACTTTATAGCTGCTAGTGGCTACACTGTTATATTTTATATAAAAAACAGCTTTCTCTTTTTTACAGGGTTGGTTTACTTACTCGGTTCGCCACTAGTTTTGAAAACTAGCGGGAGCGGGGAAATTATTATAACGGGCACAAGCGTGACGCTTGCGCGAGCGATGAAAACAAAAAAAAGCTCCCAATTTCTTGGAAGCTTTTATACTCTAGTGACCTCGAATGGATTGACTGTGTCTTTCCAGATAAAGCTCCGCTTTAAAAATCAACAAAAGAAAACACACTGCTCTAAAAAATAAAAGCAAGCTATGTTTTTTAGCTTGCTTTATTTTCAACTTGTGTTGATTTATTCGTGACCTCGACTGGATTCAAACCAGTAACCTCTTGAGCCGTAATCAAGTGCGCTATTCAGTTGCGCCACGAGGCCTTATTTTGTGGGTGCAAATATACATTATAATTTAAAACATATCCAAACTTTTTTTATAAAAATCTAATTGATTATTTTTGAAGCGTCTAAAAATATTGAGCTTAGCTTCAGTTAAAAATGAAGATCAGTTAAAAAACTTAATATTCAACTTTCAAAACCTACATCCTATTCCTATGGAAACGAATTTATTAACAGAAATTTACAAGCACCACTTAGATGAGAACCTCATCAAGGAGATTATTGAAATAGGCATGTATAAAACATTTGAAAAAGATGAAATTATTATAGATATTAATCAAACGCTTAAATATATCCCGCTCTTATTAAGTGGGAACATTAAAATTTTACGTGAAGACCAAGACGGTAACGAATTACTCATCTACTTTTTAGAAGCAGGAGAAACCTGTACCGTGTCGTTAACTTGTTGTATTGGAACCAGTAAAAGTAAAATTAGAGCTGTTGCCGAAAGTGACTCTAGCCTCGTTATGATTCCAGTAGCATATATGCAGAAATGGTTTCAAAGTAATGAAAGTTGGAGAAATTTCATCTTAGAAAGCTACCAAACCAGATTCGACGAAATGTTAGAAGCCATAGATAATCTGGCTTTTATGAAAATGGATGAACGTTTATACAAATACTTGCTTAATAAAACCGTGCTTCACGAATCGAAAAACATCATCATCAAACATCAAGAGATTGCGGAAGATTTACACACCTCCCGTGTTGTCGTTTCACGCCTATTAAAGCAACTCGAAAACGAAAAAAAGATAAAATTAAGTCGGAATAAAATCGAAATTTTATAAAGATATACGCCACTCCTACCATGCTTAGGTAACATTTATCACAAACTATAGTTTTCCAAGGCTATACTTTTGCGATAAAATTTATAGCATGGAACATATTTTAAATCCTTGGCCTTGGTATATTTCTGGGCCACTCATTGCCATAGTCATGGCACTACTTCTTTATTTCGGAAAAACATTTGGCATGTCCTCAAACCTAAGAACGCTTTGTGCGATTGGTGGTGCTGGGAAATTTGCCGATTTTTTCAAGTTCAATTGGAGGGATCAACTTTGGAACCTAACCGTTGTCTTAGGTACTATTATTGGAGGTTTTATCGCGGTTCATTATCTATCCAACGATAGCGGTACCACCTTAAACCCTACAACAGTTACCGAACTTCATAGCATGGGGTTTGAAAACCCTGGAGCAACCTTAGTTCCTAATGAACTGTTTAGTTTTGAAGCCATAACAACACCTCAAGGGTTAATCCTTTTAATTGTTGGCGGCCTATTAGTAGGTTTCGGAACTCGTTACGCAGGTGGATGTACTTCTGGTCATGCCATTACTGGTTTAAGCAGTTTACAACTCCCCTCTTTAATTGCTGTGATAGGCTTTTTTATAGGCGGATTAATCATGGCTAATTTCATATTACCGCTTATTTTTTAATTCAAAACATAATCAAATGAAATTTATAAAATTTTTATTAGTAGGTATCTTCTTCGGCATTGTATTAGTAAAATCTGAAGCCGTTTCATGGTTTCGCATTTACGAAATGTTCCGATTTCAATCCTTTCACATGTACGGCATCATTGGTTCTGCCATAGCTGTAGGTGTTGCTTTTTTACAACTCTCGAAAAGAGGCCATATTAAAACAATAAAAGGCGCCGAACTTTTTGTTCCTAAAAAAGATAAAGGGGTTACCAGATATATTATTGGTGGTATCATTTTCGGGTTAGGTTGGGCACTTATTGGTGCATGTCCTGGACCCATGTATATTATTTTAGGTACAGGTGTTTGGAGCATGCTAATCGTAATCGCTGCAGCCATTGTGGGTACTTTTATTTATGGGTTGCTAAAAAATAAACTGCCTCACTAAACTATGGACAGTATACACTTTATTGGATATATAGGTGCATTAATTGTGGGGCTCGTTTTAGGCTTAATTGGTGGTGGCGGTTCCATATTAACGGTGCCTCTGTTGGTTTACCTTTTGGCTTATAATCCCATTGTGGCAACTGCCTATTCGCTTTTCGTAGTAGGGATTACGTCGTTGGTGGGCACCTACCACAAATACAAAAAAGGCTTGGTCGATTTTGAAATAGGTTTGGCCTTCTCATTCCCTTCATTTTTAGCCGTTTATTTATCACGCCGTTTTTTAGTCCCAGGAATTCCTGACACCCTATTAACTTTTGGAAGCTTTCAACTTACCAAAGATATCGCCATCATGGTCTTTTTTGCTTTTATCATGCTTTTTGCTGCCATTTCCATGATAAAAAAGAAAAAAAATCTAAAACCATCTACCGAAAAACAAGCGTATTACCGAACCTTTATTCAAGGGGTTACCATTGGAACTATTACAGGTTTAATAGGCGCTGGTGGTGGTTTTCTATACGTTCCTGCATTAGTTTTATGGGCAAATATTCCTATGAAAAAAGCCGTAGGCACCTCCTTAATTATAGTAGCTATTAATTCTTTAATTGGCTTTTTGGGCGATGTACAAACTTTAGACATTGAATGGGTTTTCCTTTTAACCTTCACCGCAATTTCCGTATTAGGTATATTAATTGGTGGTTATTTTTCAAAATTTGTAAGCGCCAATAAACTCAAAAAAAGCTTTGGCTACTTTGTGTTAATCATGGCGGCATACATTATATACAAGGAACTCCTAGAGCTTAGTGTCATATAAGTTACAAAGCAATCCATTGGAGTTTTATAATTTTGAAGTAATAAGTGAAATAATAAGATTTCCTTTTTCAAGGAAATAAAAAAATATAACATTATGAAAATCGAACAAATATACACAGGATGTTTAGCGCAAGGCGCATATTATATAGAATCTAACGGAGAAGTTGCGATCATTGATCCACTTCGCGAAACACAGCAATATGTGGATAAAGCTTCCGCGGAAAATGCCACTATCAAGTATATTTTTGAAACACATTTTCACGCCGATTTTGTTTCTGGACACATTGATCTTGCTAAAAAAACAGGGGCTACTATTGTATTCGGACCCGGAGCTGATACCGATTATGATATCCACACCGCCAAGGACAACGAAGTTTTTAAACTCGGAAACATCGCCATAAAAGTGTTACATACCCCAGGACACACTTTAGAGTCTTCAACCTTTTTGTTGATTGATGAAAACGGAAAAGAACATGCTATTTTCTCGGGAGACACTTTATTTTTAGGAGATGTTGGTCGTCCAGATTTAGCTATAAAGTCTGATTTAACTAAGGAAGATTTAGCGGCCATGCTTTATGATTCTTTACGCAACAAAATCATGACACTTCCAGATGACGTTATTGTTTATCCTGCGCATGGTGCGGGTTCTGCCTGCGGAAAAAACCTAAGCAAAGAAACCGTTGGGGTTTTAGGTGATCAGAAAAAAACAAATTACGCCTTAAGAGCAGATATGACCAAAGCTGAATTTGTAAAGGAAGTGCTAGACGGCATTGCGCCACCACCACAATATTTTGCAAAAAACGCCATGATGAATAAATCGGGTTATGATACTTTCGAAACCGTATTAAAACAAGGAAATACCCCTCTAACCCCTGAAGCTTTTGAACATTTAGCAAACGAAGAAGGCGCTCTGGTTTTAGATGTTAGAAATGAAAAAGACTTTGTAAAAGCCCACATACCGAATTCGATTTTTATTGGAATTCACGGCGGATTTGCCCCTTGGGTTGGCGCTTTAATTACCGATTTAAAACAACCTATCCTTCTAATCACTCCTGAAGGCAAAGAAGAAGAAACCGTGACGCGTTTATCTCGTGTTGGATACGATAATACTTTGGGGTACTTAGAAGGTGGAATCGAGGCATGGAAACAAGCTGGAAAAGATATTGAAACCATTGAATCCATTCCTGTGGAAGCATTTTCTAAACGTTTTAAAGCTGGAAAAATTCAGGTTTTAGATGTTCGTAAAGATGGTGAGTATAAATCAGAGCACCTGAAAGGCGACACTGTTAAGCATTTTGCTTTAGATTTTATTAATGACAATATGAACGCCATTGATAAAAATCAAGAATACTATGTGCATTGTGCAGGAGGTTACCGTTCGGTAATCGCGGCTTCTATTTTAAAAGCACGAGGGTTTGATAAGTTGGTTGATATTGCTGGTGGTTTTGCTGCTATTAAAGATTCAGATTTACCTACTACGGAATTTGTTTGTCCGTCGACTTTGTAAAACTAGCACACCTTAAAAGGAAAAGGTTGTTTGAAAGTTTTTGATTTTCATCAACCTCACTTGATTCGGGCTCTCATAATGATTGCATTAAGCATGATGAGAGCCTGAATCAAAATTTAAAGAAGATTGGAGTAACGTGTATGTGTTAAACGGTTAAACGGATAAACAATTAAACATCTAAAAAGATTCTTCAGTCGTCCCTCCTTCTGAATGACACTATATAATTTCAGCACTTAAACCAGCTTCTAGAAGCATGGAGCAACGTGGTTTTAAATCGTCGTAATTACCAGTTTTTACAGTACATTTTCCGTTATAATGAACAATTAGCGAGCATTGCTCTGCTTGCTCTGCTGTGTGATCACAAACGTAAATAAGTGTTTCTATAACATGATCGAAGGTATTCACATCATCGTTATAAACTACTATTTCATTTTGAGTGGAAACCGCTTCCTCGAGCAGTACCTCTTCGGATGTTTTTTCTTTCGTACTCATCTTTTTTTATTCTAATTTATAAATTTTAAAGCAACCCAATTATTACGTTCTAGCTTTTCTTCAAACTTTAACGCTTGTTTTTCACATGCTTCTTGAATAATTGGAATGTCATCATTGTAAAATCCGCTTAAGAAAATCGTACCCTCTTCATTCAAACAAGACGCGTATGTTTTCAAATCTTGCAACAAGATATTTCGGTTAATATTCGCAATAATCACATCGTATTTTTTACCTGCTAAAACCGAAGCGTCTCCTTCAATAACGGTGATATGCTCGCAGTTATTACGTTCAACGTTCTCCAAACTGTTTAAATAACACCAATTATCATAATCTACAGCATCTAATGGTTGTGCGCCTTTCATTTCTGCTAGGATAGCTAAAACACCAGTGCCGCAGCCCATATCTAAAACCGATTTACCTTTAAAATCGTTTTTTAAAATGTGTTGAATCATCATATGTGTGGTTTCATGATGCCCTGTACCAAAACTCATTTTTGGTTCGATAATAATGTCATATTCGGTATCAAACTTATCGTGAAATGGTGCACGTACCGCACAAACATCATCAACAACAATCGGGTTAAAATTCTTTTCCCACTCGGCATTCCAATTGGTTTGCTCGATTTCGCTGAATTCGTAATTAATTTCAAATTCATCTGAACCTAAAATCTGAATATCATCAAGAATATCGGCATGCCATTCATCCTTCTGAATGTAAGCTGTCACCCCCTGCTCTGTTTCTACAAAACTCTCAAAACCAGCATAACCTAATTCTGCAATTAAAATCTCAACCGCTGGTTGTAAAGGGGTTACTTTAAATTCGTAACCTATATAAATGATATTCGACATAGTTATTTTTTTCGGACTACAAAGATAGAAGTTAATGTGGAAATTAAGCGAATTGTTATCATAAAGAGTTCATAAACTTAACAAACAGGCCTGTTTGGTTGCTGGTTGTTAGTTTTTGGTTTTTAGAGCTTACTCTTGTGGGACTGTAACACAGAGTTCCACTGAGATTTCACAGAGGATTTTTAGTTGCTGGTTGTTGGGGCTTACTCTTGCGGGGTTGTAACGCAGAGCTACGCTGAGATTTCACAGAGGATTTTTAGTTGCTGGTTATTAGTTGCTGGTTGTTGGAGCTTACTCATACGGGGTTGTAACGCAGAGCTACGCTGAGATTTCACAGAGGATTTTTAGTTGCTGGTTATTAGTTGCTGGTTGTTGGGGCTTACTCTTGCGGGGTTGTAACGCAGAGCTACGCTGAGATTTCACAGAGGATTTTTAGTTGCTGGTTATTAGTTGCTGGTTGTTGGGGCTTACTCTTGCGGGGTTGTAACTCGGAGCTACGCTGAGATTTCACAGAGGATTTTTAGTTGCTGGTTATTAGTTGCTGGTTGTTGGGGCTTACTCTTGCGGGGTTGTAACTCGGAGCTACGCTGAGATTTCACAGAGATTCGCTGAGCTTTATTTTTGACATGAATTACACGAATTTTCATGCGCTACACCTTTGCGGCTTAGCGCCTTGGCGAGAAATTTTGTTAGTTGCTGGTTTTTAGAGCTTACTCTTACGAAACTATTACACGGAGGTTCGCTGAGATTTCACAGAGATTCACAGAGGTTTTCTTAATTACTGGTTATTGTTACTGGTTTTTAGTTGCTTACTTTTGCGAGATTATAACACCAAATTATTGACTTGTTTATAAGTGTCGGATTGAGCGCAGTCGAAATCGGGTTTTAGACGGAGGTTTCTCAAAGAAATTTTAAGACACAGATTTCACTGATTTTCACAGATTTTGTGTGTTACACCTTAGCGAGAAATTATGCTAAGAACACGTGATGCCGCGTTAGCGATTGAAGTGGCATCCTTTTTTGAGGTACGAGAAAAAGATATAACGTAAAGCGCGACCCCGATTTTTCATCGGGGTAACGCCCAAATTATTTTAATACATTTCCGGATTAACGAAAATAGGTTATTTTATTAGAGTTTAAAACGCATTTACGATACCAAAGAAATCTTCGGCGTTAAGTGCAGCACCTCCAATTAAACCGCCATCTACGTCTGGTTTAGAAAAAATCTCTTCGGCGTTTGCTGGTTTTACACTACCTCCATAAAGGATTGAAACTTCATCGGCAACATCGTTACCGTATTTATCGGCTAAAGTTTTTCTAATGAAGGCGTGCATGTCTTGTGCTTGGTCTGCAGTTGCTGTTTCACCTGTTCCGATGGCCCAAACTGGCTCGTATGCTAAAACGATATTTTGAAAATCGGCAGCCGCCAAATGAAAAAGTGCATTCTTAATCTGACTTCCAACAACAGCTTCTTCGTTTCCTGCTTTTCTATCGGCTAACTCTTCACCAAAACAAAAGATAATACGCATACCTTTAGCTAAAGCTGCATCGACTTTTTTAGCTAGAGTTTCGTCGGTTTCGTTAAAATACTCACGACGCTCACTATGTCCTAAAATAACGGTGTTAATTCCAATACTTTTTAACATAGCAGCACTAACTTCACCAGTATAAGCGCCATTTTCGGCAAAATGCATGTTTTGAGCAATCACCTCAATACCTGTTCCTTTTGTACTGTTATAAGCATGCCATAAGTTTGTTGCGGTAGGTGCAATCATAACTTCAGCATTTGTAGTTTTAGTCTGTGCTTTTAAATTTGCAATTAGCGTTTCTGTTTGCGCTAAATCGTTGTTCATTTTCCAGTTTCCTGCTACAATTTGTTTTCTCATGGTAGTATTACCTTGTTTTATCAAGGATTTTATTAGTTGTTTAAAATCTGTTCTATTTTCTTATCATCGGCCTCTATGGCTTTAAATAATTTAATGTTTCCTTCTGCATCAACCACCATATAACGTGGTATCCAATCTATATTTACAAAATCTCCAAAGGCACTTTTTTTACCATTGTCTAAGTAATAGTGTTCACCCACTACTTTGTATTTTTTAATGCCGTTTTTCCAGGCACTCAATTTTCGGTCTAAAGATAAAAATACATAGGCAACATCGGGGTGTTTTTCTTGTAAAGCTTTTACTTTTGGCATGCCTTTTATACAATCGCTACACCAAGAGGCCCAAATATCGATTACGATATCTTTTCCTTCATGTACTTTTAGAATATTTTTAAGAGCCACAGATTCCCCTTCTAAACTAAGAAAAGTATCGTTTAATACAGCTTCGGTAAATTTTGCTGGGGTTTGTGCATTACAAGCCGTAAAACTTAATAAGATAACAAGTAGGTAAACTATTTTTTTCATTTTAATGATGATTTATTATTAAACTAATCGGTCTTATTTTCTGCTTGAAACTAACACAAACAACACTTTATTCTAACTTTACTTTTGGATCTAACCAAACATAAATAAGGTCTACAAAAATATTTATGATGATAAATAGCAGGGCGATTATAAGCACGGCGCCCATAATTACAGGTAAATCTAAAGTGTTTAATGCATTTACTATTTCTTTCCCTAGTCCGTTCCAACCAAAAATATATTCAACAAAAACGGCGCCCGCCAACATGGAAGCGAACCAACCTGAAATAGCCGTAACCACCGGATTTAACGCATTTTTAATCGCATGTCTTTTTATAATTTGAAACTCACTTAATCCTTTAGCTCTCGCCGTTCTAATATAATCTTGATTAAATACTTCTAATAGGGAATTACGCATGAGCTGAATGACCACAGCTAGCGGACGAATACCCAACACTATGGCTGGAAGTATTAAATTTTTCCAACGGATGTGCATGCCTTCACCAAAATCGTCCAATTCATATAGACTTCCCGTCATTTCCAAATTAGTATATTCGTGCAAAACATAACCAAAAAACCAGGCGAATAGAATAGCACTAAAAAAGGAAGGTACACTCATACCAAAGGTGCTTATTATTTGAATTAATTTATCCAGCCAAGTATCTTTATTTAACGCTGAAATAACACCCAGAAACACACCTAAAAGCATCGCAATCACAATGGCTGTAATAGCCAAAACAAAGGTATTTGGCAACGTTTCACTTAAAACCTGGCTTACCAATTTGCCTTGTTTTGTAAAGGATTCTCTTAAATATGGAAGTTTTAATACCGTGGTGGTGTTTCCAATAGAAAACAGTTGCGTTTCATGATACTTTCCTGCTCTTAAAAAGGTATAGTCGTTGGAATTATTAGAGTGAAAGGATATAGGCGATAAATCGTTGATGTAGTAAAGGTATTGTGTGCTAATGGATTTATCGAAACCATACTTTTGCTTTACCAGTGCTAATTGTTCACTATCCTCATTTTGACCAAGCATCATTTGTGCTGGATCGCCCGGAAGCACATTAAATAAGAAGAATATCACTGTAACCACCCCGAATAGTGTGAGTATGGCATATAAAATTTTATTTAATAAATAGCCTATCAAATAGTTTATGGTTTATTTGTTAACGTTTAATAAGTCTTAAATTATAATTTTAAATCTTCAATATCGTTCCAGTGTACTTTTTGCATCACCGTCCCTTTGTTTAACTCTATAATTCCTGGGTTTGACCGCACTACGGTTTTTAATGCCTTTTCATCACAAAGATAGAATTCAAAATCGATATTATATGCTTCTTTTATGCGTTGTTTAGCAGCTTCTCCAGAAGCCGTTAATCCTATAATTTTAAAACCGTTTTGCCTGGCTCTATCTTGCAGTGCTTTTAATTTCACAGCACCACCCTTTTCTATCTTTTCAAGACTGTAAGATACCACCACAATTAATTTTTCTTCTGCTAAAAACTGCGCTGTTAAATCTTCTTCCTCGCTTTCTATAGAGAAATCGTAAATTGGTGGTACGTAGCCTTCTTGAATCACTTTGGTTTCAACACTTACGTATTCACCGTCTACAGACGGATAAGAACCATTGGTTTTTATCACTTTTTGTTCCCCATTCACCTTGAATGTCCAACTGTATTCTTGAACCGGTTTTGGCGCATTTTCAGGAACTGTCATGCCTTCAGTGATATTGGCACCAATTTTATAGGCTCTAAAATCTATAGCTGGTAGGTGTTCTAAAACATGAAAACCAAACCATAAACTTAAGATAAAACTAAGCAACGCAAAAATGGTAGTTTGTAATTTTCCAAAAACAGGATGAATGTATTTTACACCAACAAATAAAATGAGAATAAATACCAGTAACACTAAATCTTTAGTAAAACTTTCCCATGGTGTTAATTTTAGGGCATCACCAAAGCATCCGCAGTCTTTAACTTTATCGAAATATGCTGAATAGAAGGTTAGGAACGTAAAAAACACAATCATTAAAAGTAGGCTCCAAACCGTGAATTTTGGCTTGTACCCTATTAATAAAAACACACCTAAAACCACTTCGAAAACAACTACTAGTATTGAAATCCCCAGCGCATAAGGTATTAAGACTTCAATATTCAATACATCGGCACCAAAATATTCTTGCAATTTATATGAAAACCCTAGCGGATCATTCAGTTTAATAAATCCGGAAATAATAAATAGGACACCAACAAAAATTCTTGAAATGGCTACTAATAGTCTCATGCGTTATCTGCGTTTAAGTGGATCATTGCGAAGATCGCGTAATTAATCATGTCTTGATAATTGGCATCAATGCCTTCGCTAACAATGGTTTTTCCTTTATTATCTTCAATTTGCTTAACACGCAATAATTTTTGCAAGATTAAATCGGTTAAACTACTCACGCGCATATCACGCCAGGCTTCACCATAATCATGGTTTTTATCTTCCATGAGTTTTTTAGTGGTTGCCGCCATTTTGGTATATAACTCGGTAGCTTCTTCAGTAGATAAATCAGGTTGCTCTACCACCCCTTTTTCTAACTGAATTAAGGCCATAATACTGTAATTTATAATCCCGATAAACTCACTAACCTCTCCTTCATCAACCTTTCTAACATCATTTTGTTGCAAGCCTCTAATACGTTGTGCCTTGATAAAAATCTGATCGGTAAGTGACGGTAATCTTAAAATTCGCCATGCACTGCCGTAATCACTCATTTTCTTAATAAATAAACTTTTACAGGTATCTATTACGGCATCGTATTGTTTTGAAGTATCTTGCATGAATAAATTGAATTTTGCGTAAATTTCGCATAAATTATTAGAAAGTTCAAAGGTTTAAGTCTTAAAGTTCAATTAATATGGCTAGACCTCACAAAACCATATCAATGACCATAAATTGTAAAGGACAACTCATCGATTTAGCATCACCAAAAGTGATGGGCATATTAAACATGACACCAGATTCGTTTTATGATGGCGGCGTTCATAATAATGAAAAAGAAACCCTTTTGGCTGTAGAAAAAATGCTAAAAGATGGCGCTACTTTTATTGATGTTGGCGCTTATAGTTCACGCCCCAATGCCGATCATGTGAGTGAAACCGAAGAGTTAAATCGTATGCTTCCCATTGTAAAATCTCTAGTGAAAAATTTTCCTGATATTTTATTATCTATTGATACGTTTAGAAGTGAAGTTGCTAAACAGAGTATTGAAGCGGGCGCGGCATTAATTAATGATATTTCGGCTGGAAAATTAGATGATAATATGTTGCAAACGGTGGCCGACTTAAAAACACCTTACATCATGATGCACATGCGTGGCACGCCAAAAACCATGCAACAACAAACCGATTATAACGATTTACTAAAAGACGTATTATTTTATTTTTCTGAACGGATTGCTGCAGCGAAAGCCCTAGGAATCATTGATATTATTGTAGACCCAGGCTTTGGTTTCGCAAAAACTTTAGAGCAGAATTTTGAGCTACTCAATAAACTAGAACTCTTAAAAATGACCGATAAACCTTTGCTGGCAGGCATTTCAAGAAAATCTATGATTTATAAAACCTTAGAAACTACCGCTGATAAGTCCTTAAACGGCACATCAGTTTTAAACACCGTAGCCTTACAAAAAGGCGCTTCTATTTTACGGGTTCACGATGTGAAAGAAGCTGTTGAAACGATTAAACTTGTTGAAGCTTTAAAACAATAAACCGTCATGAGATATTTTATTTTACTACTTTTAACGCTTCTATTGTGTGCCTGCGGAAATGAAAAAGTAATTCAACTTCCAGAAATAAACCATTCTGAAATTACAGAAATTAACGATGTTTCGGCGGCATATTTATTTTACGATGAAACACAAAAAGATAGTGTTGAACTTAACCGAAAAAACCTCATCGTTTCAACCAATTGGCTTATTAATGTTGATAAACGCCTATCACTGAAACAAGCGGTGCCACACATTCAGTTTTTACAAGGAAAAAAGGAAAATTCTAGTCATAAAAACGAAAACGCTAAAAACTACTACACCTGTAACGATATAAGCCGAAAAGATTTAGGGTTTATCGAATTTACTGATGTTATTTATAGCAATGACTCCGATCAATTGCCTCCCGAAGACACCTATTTTATTGCAACTCTTGATTTGAATCAAATTATTGTTTTTGGACTAAACGGATCTGAACACAATACAGACATTAAAAACCTTGTAAATGCCATAACGAAAACAACTTCTGAGGCTAAAGAAACAGGCTCTATAGGTTTATCTTTCTACGACAAACTTACTTTTGAAGATTATATTACTTTTAAATCTGAACTATCAAAACTCAATTTAAAAAATATAAAGATCTCAAATAACGAATTTATTTTTAATTAGAACGCTATATCATATTTCACTAAATTTACCAAAAACCACTTTTATCATTGGAAATATTTAAAGACATCCTAAACTTTACTGTAGTAGATATTATCGATGTTATTCTTGTTGCTGTACTGCTCTACTACCTATATCGTTTGGTAAAAGGTACTGTAGCCATCAATATATTTATTGGAATTATTATTATTTACGGGGCTTGGCGATTAACAGATTTTCTAAATATGGAACTCCTCACTGGAATTTTTGGAGGCTTTATGAAAGTAGGTATTATTGCGCTTATTGTCGTTTTTCAACCAGAGATCAGGAAGTTCCTATTGATGGTAGGCTCTACAAATATTGGGCGCCGTGGTCAATTTTTCAAGCAATTAAATTTTCTAAAAACTGAAGTAAGCAACGAAACCGACGTAGATGCGATCATTTCGGCATGTAATAAAATGGCTCAAACTAAAACAGGTGCCTTAATTGTTTTTGAACGCAATAACAACCTTGATTTTTTATCGGAATCTGGTGATGAAATGAACATCAAAGTCACCCAACCCATTATTGAAAGCATCTTCTTTAAGAATAGTCCGCTACACGATGGTGCTATCGTTATAAATAACAATACAGTAAAAGCGACCCGCGTTATTTTACCTGTAAACAACGAAAAAAACATCCCTAAACGTTTTGGTTTACGCCATAGAGCAGGTATTGGAGTTTCAGAAAAAACAGATGCTATTGCCTTAGTAGTTAGTGAAGAAACCGGACATATATCCTGTTTTAAAGATGGTGAATTTGTGGTTTATGATGATATAAATGAATTGAAGAATATTATTAAGGGAGATTTGGTTTAATTACAGTTTACGTCTCTGGCTGAATATTCGTCTTGCTTTATAAATTGTATTGTTTTAAAGCATATTGATTTAAACATAACATAAGCCTAATTTTATTTTGTACTGTTAATCAAATTGTTAATTATTTCCGAAAGCTTTTCAGCACCGATGTTTGAAAGATGATCAGCATCGTAAAAGTCAATTGAATCAAATCGAGGGTCATTTAATAAATTTAAATAAACACAATTACTGTAATTACCTCCTATTGTTTCAGACAAGGTTAGGGTTATTTCTAATTGTTCTTTATTTAAATTTTCACAATACGATTCAAAGGCCGGAGTAGTTACTAATAAAAGTTTTACATTTCTGCTTTTGCACCAACTAATTATATTATTTACCGTTACTAGATTAGCATCAAAAATAACTTGATAACCCTCTTTATTAATATAGGTATTTACCCGCGCCCTTGGTTCGCCAGATTCAATCAAATCTTGAGCATTTTCTGAATTATAATTTGTACCCCAACCTAATTTTGTAGAAGTTATTGATGATTCACTCAAAAAATAATAAGAGATTATGCGTTTTAAATTCGTTTTAACAGGGAAATTTAATATTTCAAAGTAATTAACTAAACCTTTTGCCGTGTCCATATCATAATACAACATATAATTTTTTACACGCCAAGATTCTGGAGTTTCTTCAAGTTTTTCAAAAAAACTAAAATATGAGATAGGTAATATAACGGTCTTTATTTTCTTTAGCCTAGACTCATATTTTTTTAATATTTCATAGTCATAATCTAGTGTTTGCGAAATATATCCAGCATTAAATGTTTTACTTGAAAAAAAAGCGGGATTCAAACCATAATACGAATGCGAACTTCCTAAGATTAAAGTTTCAATATCGTTAGAATACGCATCCAAATATTCTTTTTTTAATACATAGTCATTGGGTATTTTTCTTAAAAAAGCCTCCATTAACACCGCCATAACCAAAAAAGGTAGAGCAAACAAGGTCAATTTTGTTATGAATTTCTTAATAATTAAAGTTTTTTGATTTAGGTTGAAAATACAAAACGGATTAAAATGAAATGTATTACAGAACTATCTTATGTAATAAAAATTTAACAAATATAAATAGAATAAAAACCCTCTAGTCTATTTTTTTCATTGCTTTTCTAAATCTGTAATGAAGTGACATTAGGTTTAATACTTAATCATTAGATCTTTATAGTTTGCATCATCAACCAATTTCAAACGCTATTAATCATAGTTATTGTATACTTTCTCCTAACAAAGTTATTTTTTCCAACCATTTTTTTCTAAAAAGGGAACTTGAATATTTAATTGTTGAAATATAAGTGACTTTAACAGGGCTTGTTCCGCAAAATTGTAAAGTTCCTTTTTTAAATTGGTTTATTGCTGGTCTTTTCATAATTAAAAAATCGTACCATTTAGGAGTGTCAGCCGTAATAATTAAACGTGCCGATTTTCCTTTCAGGAGTTTTCCTGGAAATGCTCTACTCTGAATTGGTTGGTAAGTAATCCCAGGCAGAAATGTTCTATCTATAAACCCTTTCATTAATGCAGGATAGCCATACCACCAAGACCCACACGATATGATCTGCTTGTTTTATTTTTTCAATGGCATCAACTAAATCGGGTTCCAATGCTGTTCTTTTTCGGTAACCAAATTGCAGATTAGGGTTAAACTCCAATTCCGCGATGTTAATTTGGCTCAATATTGAATCTGTTTTATTTACACCTTTCTTGTAAGCCTCAGATAACGCATAATTAAAACTCTCTTTATCTGGGTGCCCGTTAATAATCAGTACGTGTTTCATAATTGTTCTATGTTTTTTTCACAAAGAACTGAATCGGCAAGCTTCATTAAAAGGACATTTGTCTAATTCGAAATCGCCTTTCTTATTCGACTTAAATGTCTTTGAGTAATCCCTAAATATGAAGAAAGGAAGTTAAGAGGTATTAATTGCAAAAACTCAGGATGATTTTCGAGTAAATCGCGATACCTTTTTTCAGCAGATTCCTTTTGCAACAGGAATATCCTTTTTTCCATTTTGATATATTCTTGTTCTGCGATGAGTTTAAAAAACTTCAACCAGTTGGTACTTGATTCTTCCAATTTTAAAATATCATGTCTTGAGATCGTTAAAATTTCAGTATCGGTTAGGGCTTGAATATTCTCAACAGTTTTGTTTTGTGATAGAAACGAAGAATATGCACTCACAAATGTATTTGAAAAAGTAAAACAATAGGTTACTTCTACTTCTAATGATGAATAATAAAATGATCGGAATAACCCAGAAGTTACAAAACCCACTTCTTTACAAATTTGACCTTCTTTGATTAAAAAATCGCCTTTTTTCAATTTTTTATGAATTACCTTCTTTTCTAATAAATCGATATCGTCTGTGGTAAGTATTCCAAATGTTTCTAGGTACTTCCTCATTTTGTGTATTTATTTCTGGTGTTAATGTGTATGGAATCTAGCTATAAATAGGTGAAATTTATTGATATAAAAACAGAGCCAATACAGACTAACTTTTAAATTAAGCACCAAACCCGAATTAATCATAGGTATAGTTGGTGTAACCTTTTTATTTCTTCCGCTTTTTCTACTTTGATCTTCCCCTTTGTCGGTATCATATTTCTCCAAACCCAGTTATAATGCTCAATTACTTGTCTAGCATTTAAGTGTGGTCTTTCTCCTGTTGTATGTCCATCTTCAACAACAGTTATATTGTAATCCTTTATTAGTGCGGATTGGATGGTAGATTCTACACAAAAATCAGTTGCGCAACCGGTAATAACTAATTCATTCACATTTAATTTTTTAAGCATTAAATGAAGTTGCGATCTGTAAAAGACATCATTTGCATATTTATCAATTCGAACATCATTAGCTAATATGATTAAATCATCCAAAATTTGCCAATCGTTACTATACTTTTCAAATTCACCAGTCCCTGTTCCGTCATGTTGGATACAAATAACGGGAAAGTTTAATTTGCGAAATAATTCCGAAAGCATGTTGATTCGCCTAATAACGCCAGTTGTGTCAAATCTTGAGGTTTTTGGAGTGAAAGAGCCTTTTTGCATATCAATTACTAGTAAAGCTTTTCTATTTTCCATTAATATTTAGAGTGTTTTGTCAAATTTCGACTAACGTCAAATTTAGTTAATTTTCGGTCTTACCTCTTTGTTAATAGCTAATTGTGCGTAGGTTTTATGCGCTTTATTATTCAATTTCGTTTAATTCTATTTTGTCCGACGAATTATAAATCCATTGTCAATTTTATCAAATCCAATTTTTGGATAATATTCCATCGCAATTTGGGCCGAAAGTAAAATTAGCGCAGTTTCTTTTCCGATTTCCCTTTCAGTCAATTCAATTAGTCGTTTTCCAATTCCTTGTTTTTGGTATTCACTTTTCACAGCTAGGTCCGACAAATAGCATGCATAACAGAAATCAGTTATTGAACGTGAGATTCCAATAAGTTCATTATTCATCCATGCTGTTATAATCAGGTTTGAATTTGCATACATTTTAGTAATTCGTTCGCTATCTTTTGTTGGTCTATTTATTCCTGAACTATCATAAACCTCAATTATTTTGGATGTCTTTGGAACAATTCCAACTTTAAATTCAATGTTTTTCATTCGCCTTAGGAGTGGTTTTTAACTTTTGACTAAAGTAAAATTATGTTACTAAAAATCAGTTATTTAAAAACATTCAAATTTCTCATATCTTCTTAAATTTTGAAACTCAATTTACTCAATTTTACGATAGCCTACGTACTGAGGGATTTTTGGGTTTCTATGAGGGATTATTTACAACGTTCTCGGCTATGATTAGTACGGGAATTAAAAGTAGTAAACTTCCGATAAAGCACTTAGCCAAATTAAAAAATTTGGCGAACCAGAAAATACACCTTAACCTCATTTAATCAACTAACTATCTATGAGTTATATACTTTGTGGTAACCAGTACTTTTTTTCAGTCATAATGAAATCTGCATTTTGCAATCAAAATTTCTCCTTCTCTATATTGGTAGATCAGTCTATGCTCGCTATCAATTCGTCTTGACCAAAATCCAGCGTATTTATGTTTTAGCGGTTCAGGTTTTCCAATTCCTTCAAAGGGGTTTCGAGCGATATCTTTCAGAAGTTCATTTATTTTCCTTACTTTTTTCTTGTCTATTTTCTGCCAATATAAATAATCTTCCCAGGACTCATCAACGCATGTATATTTCATTTTAATTTTCGATTAGGTCTTTGTTGAAAGTCGTACCGTTTTTTATTTTGTCAATCGCAGAATCTAATCTCAATTCATTCTTTCGTGAAGATAGTTCGTGATTTGTAGCCATTAAAGAATTGTATTCTTGCAAAGACATAATTACAATTCCAGAATCTTTTCCACGATTTATAATCAAAGTCTCAAAGTTCTTTACAACTCGGTCTAAGTATGTTTTAATATCTTTTCTAAAATCAGAAACAGTTGTTATTTGCATAATATTGTGCTTTATAAAGTACAAATATATGTACAAAACATGAATTAAGCAATTTTTCCTGTATTGGTTACAACGTTTGGTGTAAGGATAGTTGTCTGGTTAAGTTACTAATTTAGCAAACAAAAACGAACCAGAGGAAAATCCGCAGGATTTTCCGAGTAGGCAAGAACCATGCAATTATTTTTACACTTTGTTGGCTGTAGTTTTTATATTTTTTCAGAAAGTTCTTTGGGTAGTATTTTATCTAAAATAATTTTTGAATCCTTTTCAAGAACTAAAAACTTCCAATTAGATTCTCCGTTTACTGAAATTCCGTAAACGTCCTTTTCAGAATAAATTTCAAAAAATTCCATTTTTTCATTGTATTGTACATTTTCCGAACCGAAATTTTGTTCAAATGATAGTTTTGTCAAATTTATCCTCATTTTTTTCTCGTCTTCTGTTTCTTCTTCTTCACTAATTATTTTTAGATTCATTTGATTTGAATAGGTCAGTAGCGAATAGAATTTATTTCCAATTTTTTCTGAGTCGTTAACTGTCAAAATTTTTGGGTTTTTAATTTCAATGTCCATTGTCGGATTATTGAAAGTTTGCTCCATAAATTTTATCATTTGTGATTTAGGTACAATTTCAAAAAATTCAGGTGTTATGTATTCGAAAGATTTCTCGAACTCCATATTTATAAGAGAGTTTAAGTATTCAGTGAATTCAGATTTAATGTTTTCTTTGTAGTCCTGAGCAATTCCTATTGTGTAGATTGTCAAAAATAGAGTCGTAAGTAAGGTTCTTTTAATGTTCATTATTTCAATTTAGGTATGTTTTCAAATTACAGCCAACATTTATGTATATGATTAGTGGCGTGTTTAAACAACTAATTTAGCAAATACAAATCGAATAGAAAATCCGCGAGGATTTTGGTAAGTAGACGAGAACCTAGCAATAAATCACATACGGTGTTGGGTTTTCGTATTTATTCTGCGGTTAATTGGATAGATAAACCTAAAGCATTAGCAATTAAAGCAAAATTCGAAAGTCTAATATCTTCTCCGTTTTCAATTCGAGAAATATATGGTCTTTTCTTTCCTACTTTTTGAGCTAAATTTTCTTGACTCAAATGCAATTCTTTCCTTCGGTTTTTAATAATTTCTCCGAAATAAAATGAAAAAGCATTATCTCTAAATTCCTCACGTTCTTTTGAGCCTTCCTTTCCGTATCGTTTTGCAATCAGTTCTTTTGCGTTAATTGATTTTCCCATAATTATTTTTCTTTAAGATAGTTCTCTAATATTTTTTCAGCTTGTTTAATTGCTTTTTTATAATCTTTAGTCCCTTTTTTCTGAAAACCACACAAACAAACTGCTTGAGTGCATTTTGCAAAATTCAAATGGTCAATAGCAAAGATTACAACTCGATATTCATTTCCCGCTTTAATTCTCAATTCATAAAATTGAGTCGATTGCAGTTTTTTCAGAAAATTTGAATTAACAACTTTTATTTCTCCAATAACTTCAATTAGTTGGAAGAATTTTAGTCCAACTCTTTCGTTTTGGTTGTCGATAAATTCTAAACACTCTTCTGTAATATCGATTTCTCTCATATTACAAATGTAACGAATAAGTTACAATAATTGTTCCAGAATTATGTTTTTTTCGAAGACGAATTTTTTTTCAGTAGGAAACACAACAACAATACATAACACACCCTAAGCCACATGTTCCTTCAAAAACTGTACTTCATACAAGTTTTTGTAATAACCGTTTTCCTTCTGTAGCAATTGCTCGTGTGTACCTTGCTCTACAATTTCACCAGCATCCATAACAAGAATTTTATCTGCTTTTTGAATGGTTGCTAAGCGGTGAGCAATTACGATTGAAGTTCTGCCGTTAGTGATTTTATCGGTTGCTGTTTGAATGAGTTGTTCTGAATAGGAGTCTACCGAAGAAGTCGCTTCATCCAATACCAAAATACTCGGGTTGGTCACATAAGCACGTAAAAAAGAAATGAGTTGACGCTGCCCAGATGACAACATCACACCGCGTTCTTTCACGTTATAATCATAACCGTTTGGAAGGGTCATTATAAAATCGTGAATTCCAATATCTTTGGCTGCCTGAAATACTTGCTCTTCAGTAATTCCCGGATGATTTAAGGTTATGTTATTCATAATGGTATCGGCAAACAAAAATACATCTTGCAATACCACAGCTATTTGCGTTCTTAATGAGGCTAAAGTCACTTGTTTTATATCGACTTCATCAATAGAAATAACACCCGATTTAATTTCATAAAAGCGGTTCAGTAAATTTATAATGGTTGATTTCCCTGCTCCTGTCGCTCCAACAATGGCAATGGTCTCACCGGCTTTCACATCAAAGGAAATGCCTTTCAAAACGGTTTCATCCTCCACGTAACTAAAATAAACTTTATCAAAAGTAATAGCGCCTTTAAAATTATCGGCAACAACTGTTCCATGGTCATCAATTTGAGAAGTGGTATCAATCACTTTAAAAACCCTGTTAGCAGCGACCATACCCATTTGAAGCGTATTAAACTTATCGGCAATCTGTCTTAAAGGCCTAAAAAGCATTGGGATGAACATAATAAAAGCTACTAAATCACCTTGAGAAACAGTGCTATCTTCCATAACAACGTTTAAACCGCCATACCAAGCTACTAAACCAATAGTTATTGAAGCTGATAAATCGGCCAAAGGAAAGAAAATGGAGTTGTACCAAACCGTTTTCAACCAGCCTTTTTTATGGCGTTCGTTAATGGCTTTGAAATTTTTATATTCTATATCTTCACGCGTAAAAAGTTGCAAAATTTTCATTCCTGTTAAACGCTCCTGTACAAAAGAATTTAAATTTGAGACCTCATTTCTTACTTCTTCAAAAGCTTTTTTCATGTACTTCTGAAAAACACGTGTCGCGTATAACAACAGTGGTAACATGGCAAAAACGATCAAGCTTAGTTGAAAATTAATGTATACCATAACCCCAAAAACAACAGCCATAGTCAATAAATCACGGACAATCATAAACAGTCCCTGACCAAAAATATCGGCAATACGTTCCATATCGGTTACCGCTCTGGTGATTAAAACTCCTACCGAGGAATTATCATAATACTTCATTTTAAAACGCAGCAAATGGTTGAATAATTTAATACGGACATCAACCACCAAATTCTGACCTAACCAAGTGGCGTAATAGATAAATAACAACTGAAGCACCGTTGAAATTAAAAGTACCGCTAACATGATAACCACATAAAACAAAAAGTCTTTTGCTTCTTTGTTGGTAATACTTTCATCAATGGCGTATTTTGTTAAGTATGGAGTGGCCGCGCTAAAAACAGCCAATAAAATCACACACACAATAAGACCATAAAAAACCATTTTATAAGGTTTTATATAATCAAAAAGTCGCTTAAACAGCTGAAAATCAAATAATTTTTCTTTTGGTTTACTCATTTAAAGTTTTATATCTACTGGGTATTCAATATGTGTTAAATACAAGCCATGTGCGGGTACCGAAAACCCGGCTTCACACCTACTTTTAGATTGGATGATATCATGCAAGGTTTCAACTTCCATTTTTCCCAACCCGATGTTAATCATAGTGCCAACAATCGCTCGCACCATGTTTCGTAAAAAACGATCTGCTTTAATCACAAAATGAAGTTCCTCTTCTTTATAGAACCATTCCGCTTTCATGATGTCACAATTATAAGTTTTCACATCGGTATTACTTTTTGAAAAACATTGAAAATCTGTGTAATCAAACAGAATTTCACAAGCGGCATTCATTTTATCAATATCCAATGGCTTCTTTACAAAATAGGTGCTTTCATAATTAAACACATTTTTCTTGGTCGTAATACGATACAAATACTGTCTACTAAGCGCATTAAAACGTGTGTGCGCTTCTGCGTTCACTTTAAAAATATCATGAACAGCAATATCGATTGGCAAATATGAGTTGAGCTTATAAAGTAAATGACTGTTTTCAAAAACAAGATCGGAATCAAAATGTGCAAACATTTGTGAGGCATGCACCCCTGCATCGGTTCTTCCTGCACCCATTATTGAAATGTCTTCACCTAAAATAGTGGTTAAAGCTTTTTCTAAAACCTCTTGCACTGAAATAGCATTGGGCTGATTTTGCCAACCATGATAAGGTTTTCCATTATAAGAAAGTTCTAAAAAATATCTCAATTTTAATACATTTGTTCAATAACAAAGATAGACAGTTTTATGCTTCTTAAGAAGTCTGCATCTTAATTCTATATTAAAAGATTTTCATGACAAAAATCCTATTGCTTTCCGATACACATAGCTATATTGACGATGATATTTTAAAATATGTAAAGCAAGCAGATGAAGTTTGGCATGCTGGTGATATAGGTCATCTAGAAGTCACCGATGCCATTAAAAAGTTGAAACCGCTTCGTGGTGTTTATGGCAATATTGATGACGCTGAAATTCGAGGAGAATTCCCAGAACACAATCGTTTTATATGCGAAGGTGTTGATGTTTGGATCACCCACATTGGTGGCTACCCACCTAAATATAATGTGAGAGTTATAGATGAAATTAAAGTCAACCCACCTCGTTTATTCATTTGTGGGCACTCCCATATTCTTAAGGTGATGCCAGACAAAAAGCTGAACTTAATTCATATGAACCCTGGAGCTGTTGGAAAGCACGGGTTTCACAAAGTGAGAACCATGCTGCGCTTTACAATAGACGGACGTAAAATTGATAATTTAGAAGTGGTTGAATTCCCCGTAAGACATCCAAAACTTTAAAACTTTCATTTATTTGACTACAAGGTCTTAGGAATGTCTTCCACAGAAAGCTAAGCACCACAAAGTCAACAATTAACAGTATTTAACGTATAAAACTGTGACGTTCAATTGATAAATTGTAGCTTTGCCCTTCGATTTATTAAAACAGTAAACATAATTATTTATGAGTCAAGTAAAAGAAAATGATACCGTAAAGGTTCATTACACAGGGAAATTAGGAAATGGTCAAGTTTTTGACAGCTCTTTAGAAAGAGAACCTTTAGAAGTAACTCTAGGTCAAGGCATGCTTATCCCTGGTTTTGAAGCAGGTATTATTGACATGAAAGTAAACGAGAAAAAGACAGTTAACATTCCTGTTGCTGAAGCTTACGGAGATGTACGTCAAGAATTATTATATGAAGTAAAAAAAGAACAATTACCTCAAGATATGGCTCCTGAAGTTGGTATGGGCTTAGCGTCTAAAGATCCAGATGGTAGAGAAGTTCAATTTAGAGTTGCTGAAGTACATGACGAATACATCATCGTTGATGCAAATCACCCTTTAGCTGGTCAAGATTTAACATTCGATTTGGAGCTTGTAGAGATCAAATAATTTCTCTTCACAAGTTAATAATATAAAAAGTCTGAACTTCGGTTCAGACTTTTTTGGTTTAAATAAATAGATTTTAGGCTATTCTGAATTCATCTGGATTAAAATATTTTTTAGTGATAAAAGACCCTTCAGGTTTTAAAAACCTGAAGGGTCTGCAAATTCATTTCATCTGTGAAAATCTGTGAAATCTGTGAAATCTGTGTCTAAAAAAAATCTGAGTGAGTCGCTGTAATATCCTCTGTACATCTCCGTGTTATAATCTCGCAAGAGTAAGCTTCAAAAACTAAAAACTAACATAATTTCTTGAGAAGACGCTAATTCACAAAGATGTAGCAAGTAAAAATTCGTGAGCATTAGTGAAATTCATGTCAAAAAGAAAGCTTAGCGCGCCTCTGTGAAATCCTCTGTAATTCTCTGGGTAATAATATTTTTTAGTTGTAACCTCAGCCTTATAACTAAGCAGCTACTTCGGATTGATAAACGTCTCAATATCAAAAGTAGACAACTTAGGGTTGGCGCCCTCTCTTTCCGCGACAAGCGCACCAACCGCACTTGCAAAGTTAATAGCCATTTGCGGTTCTACATTATTTAATAGCTGACTCACTAGCGATGCTAAAAAAGAATCGCCTGCACCAACCGTATCTTTCACTTCTATTTGGTAGCCACTATTGTAATACAATTGGTTATCGTATAACAAAACAGCACCATGCGAACCTTTGGTGACACAAATATGCTTCGTGTTTGTTTCTTCAGCAATAAACATTAAATTTTGTTCCAACCCGTTGAATTTAGACCCTAGATAAGCGCTCACTTCAAAAAGCTCATCGTCGTTAAACTTAATAAAATCTGCTTTATTCATGAGATACTCTAAAATATCGATGTTATAAAATGGCGGACGCAAATTAAGGTCGAAAATTTTATATGAAGCCAATTCGATAAAATTATAAAGTGTTTGTTTTGACACGGCATCACGAGTGGCTAAACTACCAAAAACAAAAGCATCTGCATTTTTAACGGTTAAAACGGCATCATCCTCCACGGTGATTTTATCCCAAGCCCGCGGATATTCAATGGTGTAACTTGCCGAACCTTTATCGCTTAAAACCACTTGAACATCTCCAGTTTTAAAGTCTTCTAACTTTTGAACATGCACTGTATTTATATTATTTTCTTCAATAAATTTCAACAAAGTCGTACCAAGCTCATCATGACCAACAGCACTAATCATCGAAACGTTATGTTCAAACGACGCCAATCTTAAAGCTACATTTAATGGTGCGCCTCCTATTTTTTTATGCTCTGGAAAAACATCCCAGAGTACTTCTCCAAAACAAACAATATTGGACATGTCTTAATTTTTAATAGTTTTCGTTATGCTGAATTTGCTTCAGCATGTCATCTTTATTATTTCTTTAATTGTTTTCTAAAATCAGGAATTTATAAGCCAATAAAAATAAGCATTAGGTTAGGCATCAGACCGAGACCTACTACAAAAATTATGTGAAACGGTGATATTGATTTGATTTAATTTTTGGCTTGTAGACCTTGAAGGTTTCAAAAACCTGAAGGGTCTTATCACTCAATGATAGTAGAGTCGATATTAAATTCAGTTTTATAGCTTCAATGTTCTCGACTCCGCTCGAACACCGTGACTATAAATTTATTCGCGGTTTACAAGCTCAATTATTATTTTTTAATAAATATTCGATTCCATAGTTTGTTGATTAATAGAATTTTTAAAGATCTCTAAAATACGTTTCGCGATACCGGTCCATCCAAAATTACGTCGTGCAAAACGCGCGCCTTCCACAGACAGTTCGTTTCTTAAATTCGGATATAATAATGGCATTGACATCATCGCTCCAAATTCAACCGGACGATGCGGATCGGCAAACAAAGCTTGATTACCAAAATCAATCAAATCATAAAGTCCGCCATGAACGGTCACCACACTTGGTGTTCCGCAGGCCATGGCTTCAATAGCTACCATTCCGAAAGGTTCATACCTGGAAGGCATAGCAAATATGTTTGCCGAACGGTAAACGTTTGCTAAATCTTCATCGGCAATATAATTTTTCCATTTAATTTTATCTGCAACCCCCAAATCTGTGGCTAACTTAAGTAGTTTTTCAACCCCTTGTTGATCCTGTTTAGAATCACCGCCAATAGCAGCGACTAACCGTGCTTCAGGACAAAGTTCAAAAACAGTTGGTAGCGCTTTAATTAATAAATCGTAACCTTTGTTATGCGCCATACGGCCGAGTGCCAAAATATCAGTAGGGTGGATATCGTATTTTTGTCGGATTTTATCATTCTCCTTGGTTGGAACTGGATAAAAGCGGTTTTCATCAATACCAGGAGGGATCATACCACAATTACGAGCTAAAACATCATATTGCTGAGTTAACAAATCTACCTGTGGTAAGGTCGTTGCAATCACGTAATTACACATTTGATATACGAAATACTCTTTTCGAATACGCTCTTTAAAACGGTAAGTTTTCTCCATTTTATCTTCATCCATATCACTCCCCATAGAGTGTTGTTTCCACCACCCTAAGGAGTGCGGTGTGTGCACGTGTGAAATCCCTAATTCTTCAGCAATTTTTTGTCCGGCCCATCCAGCATCCCAATAATGAGAATACACGATATCGTATTTTTTACGTTCTTTTTTAATCGCCGCTAAAGTATTGGTCACAAAGGCTTTCAGATGATCGTGCATATCTTCTTTTCGAATGAATTTTTTTCCACCGAAAGGGATACGCCAAACATTATAATTTTCATTAACCTCATCATATTCAGGCTGATCTTCAAACTGACGCGTTACTAAATCCACATTACGTCCTAAACGACTAAAGCGCTCGGCGAGTTCTAAAACATAAACTACTTGTCCGCCGGTATCTGGTTTTCCTAATTCTGGTTGTGCTGCAACGTAACCGTGCAACGAGATCATTAAAATTGACTTCATGTATTCTATATTTTAGTTATTACTTAGTTATTTTTAAATCGTGACAAGCTGATATGTACTGTGCTGCAGACCAAGCTTGATAGGCTTTCCCCATAGGTTTTCCGGTGGTTCCGTGTGCCCATTCTGTAAACTCCCATGCTTCGTTAATGCCTTCTTTATTGATTAAAGCGAGTTTATACAATTCTGAAATCGCCACTTCACGCTGACCCAGTTTATTAACGAATTTCACCCAAAACCCGCCAACAAAAGGCCAAATACCACCATTATGGTAATGATTAGGTAAGTTTAAAAGATTTACTGTGTAGTAGGGACGCCAATCGGGATCTCCAGGCATTACTACAGGATACACATTGGCGACAGGAAACGGATCGTTAACACCAACCCCTAACATAAAACGAAAGGTTTGATGTGCTTTTTCCGCATCTACCGTACCATGTAAGAAAGCTAGAATATTCCCTAGGGTATCACAGCGCCAGCTAAAATCGAAAGGTGTGGTTTGTGCAATTAAATATGACGTATCTCCTAGAGTGAATTGTTTTTCGGCAAAAGACACCGAATTGAACATTTGTTGTTTTGTGGAAGGCCAGAAATTCTGAACAATTTCCTTTTTAATCACCTGCGACCATCTGATGTATTCTCCGGCCTGTTCGGAATCGCCAAGCATTTCCAACATGCGTCCGAAACACACATTAGAGCGGTACCATAGTATTTCATCGTAAAGAATATTATAACTTCTTCCGAATAAATCGGTCCAATCGCCAGCTTCAGGAATTTCTAAAAGCGCATCGTTATTACTATCATGCGCGCCCAACCAATTCATGGTTTTCTTTATATCTTCAATATGGGTTCTTAAAAACTCAATGTCTTTGGTAACATTTACGTATTCATACAAGGCAATAATTACCCAAATACCACTATCAATAGAGCAAATCCCTCCTACACCAGAGTAGTCAGGTACATTGTCTTTAATACGTACATTGGATGGGATTTGACCATTTCTAGAAATGTGTTCTAATAAAGTTAAAAGGGTTTGACGCTGGCATTTATGGATTTCTTCATCATGAATAAGCGGTAATGAACCAATTACAGTAATCGCACCATCTCGTGCCCAAACACTGTAATAATTTTCATCGGTACCATGGGCCACATTATCTTCAATAGAACATGCTGAAAAACCTAATGGTGTGATGTTTTTCTTTAAAGCTTCAACAGCTTTTTCATAACCCTCCTTAATTAAAGCTATTTTTTCATCCTCATCTTCCGAAGCTAAATTATTTAACTCACGCTGTATGAAAAAATCATCGGTATGGTCGATATTGGGAGCTGTATTCGCTTCCTCGGGCAGCACACCATAAAATACTAAACCTTCAATAACACCATCGCCTTGTTCTTTTTCAGAATGATAAACCTGACGGTGCTTGGTGTAAACATAAAGTTCTTCATGTGCGTTGGCCACCACGATGCCTTTAACTTCTTTTAAATCGAACATGGCAGAATCGTTTCCACTATCGCCAGCCACAATAATTTCAGAAGTTTTTATTTCAAGATTTCGTAGCAACCATTGTAGTGCATTTCCTTTATTGGCCCATTTTGGTAAGACATCCAAATACTGTTCTCCAGAATACACCACATTAATATCCATATTGGCATTAATAAAATCTTGCTCAATACTTTCAATTAAGGCTGGTGTGGCATTATGAAAAAAGTAGCTTCTTTTATAGGCATGCTGAAATCGTGATGGCTGATCACTTATGGGGTGTGTGATGCCTTTTATAACTTTTTCAACAGCTTCTAAATTCCAGCCGTCATCCAAAACATCATTAAACTCCTTAACAACGCTTTTGGTTTTAAAATTATAAATGTGCGTTCCTACGCCAGAAATAATATAATCTGGTTCTGGTAAAACCTTGTTTTTTATGAGGTTTAAAACATCATCTATGAGACGCCCCGTATTATAGGTTAGTAAAACATCGCTTGATGATTTGTATTGATTCCAAATTTTACGAAAATTACTTTTGTAAGTGTGAAAATCTATTAACGTGTTGTCAATATCGAAAGACAAGAGCTTAATGGTGCTCTTATTAACAGGGTTTGTATCCATATATAAAAAAGACGTTTTTAAGCATTTTCGACTGTTTTAACTCAAAAACAACCGAAAAAACATGTTTATTGGCTTAAATTAACCAAAAAAAGCCACAAAACCGTCCTCTATCAAATAGGATGTGAACTACTGAATTTATTTTTGTTGAAATAAAAATATTACATAGCTGAAAATATATAATTAAAAATATAAGCCCTTTATACCATGAATATGAGAATGACCACTAAAAATGATTAAATACCACTTATAAAACTTCCATACGGATCTTTAAACTGAAACCCTTCTATAAACCTGTGCTTACTAAGTTGTTTAAATTCAACCAACGCCCAAAGCACAAATTCTTTCACAAAATAACGATCTTCAGAAGCAAGATTGGGTTGATGTTTCCCTAATAAATCATCCAAAGGTGTGATAGCGCTTAACAAGCTTTTATAGTCTTTATCTCTAGCATCGTCTAACAACTCAAAACCTTCCTTTTCATTAAAAAACCAAGATATAATATCGTCGTATTCCCCGTCGTCTTCTTGCTTTTGAAGCTTTTCAATTTCCGGAAAATATTCAACAAACAAGGTTTTTACAGCCTCACCTATTAAATTATAAGCTACCAATGCTGCACCTTCCTGCTCTCCTTCGTAAACCAATTCTACCTTACCTGTTATAGACGGAATGATTCCAACAAAATCTGATAAACGCACCGTTGTTTGTTCATCGCCTGCCAGTAAAGCACGACGCTCTGCAGTACTTAATAAATTCTCTAAGGCCGTAATACTTAAACGCGCACTAACACCACTTTTTGCATCAATATATTCACTTTCACGGGCTTCAAAAACAATTTGCTCTAACAAATCGCGCGCTAAATCTGGAACGACTACAGTAGCTTTTTGTGCCTCTACCAATTTTGCTTCTTGCTGAGTAATTTGTCTTGCTGTTTCAATATTGATTGGGTAATGCGTTAAAATTTGCGAACCAATTCTATCTTTTAAAGGTGTTACGATACTTCCTCTATTGGTATAATCTTCAGGGTTGGCCGTAAACAAAAACTGAATATCTAAAGGCAAACGCAGTTTAAAGCCTCGAATTTGAATATCCCCTTCTTGTAATATATTGAATAGCGCCACTTGAATACGGGCTTGTAAATCTGGCAATTCATTAATAACAAAGATGCAACGGTTTGCCCGAGGAATCATGCCATAGTGAATCACACGATCATCGGCATAACTTAATTTTAAATTGGCCGCCTTTATCGGATCTACATCACCGATAAGGTCAGCTACCGTCACATCGGGCGTGGCTAGTTTTTCGGCAAAGCGTTCGCTTCGGTGTAACCAAGCGATGGGCGTATCGTCGCCTTTTTCTTTTATCAGTTCTATGGCAAATCTTGAAATAGGTTGCAAAGGATCGTCGTTAATTTCTGAACCTTCAACATAGGGAATATACTCATCTAAAAGATTTAGCATCAAACGCGCTAAACGCGTTTTTGCTTGTCCGCGTAGTCCTAACAAATTAATATTATGCCGCGATAAAATAGCACGTTCCAATTCGGGAATCACCGTGTTTTCATAACCATGAACCCCTTCAAAAGTGGTTTCTTTATTTTTTATTTTCTGAATAAGATTGTGTCGTAATTCATCTTTTATCGACTGACTCTTATATCCTGATGCTTTGAGTGCTCTTAGGGTTTTTATGTTCATTGTATGTTGTTGTTTATGTGTTGGGATTTCTTTTAAGTAGTTAAGTAATCAGTAGTTAAGGAGTTATGGAGTTAAGTAGAGTGATAACCTGAAACTTGAATTTTTCATTTTTAACTTTTAATTATTCATTTTTAACCTACCCCCGTATCCTTTTCTTTCTATTCGTTTCATAATCTTCAAAAATCATTTCACCTAAACCTTTAATGCCGGTGTAAAACGCTTTGCCTTGATTGGCATGCGTAAACGCCCTAACAAACTGTCGTAAATAAGCATCTTGAGCAATCATAAACGTTGTTATGGGAATATGTAAACGCCGGGCTTGCTGCGCCATGGCATAACATTTATTGACAATATGCGCATCTAAGCCCATGCTGTTTTTATAATATTCTCCATCAGGCAGTCTTAAGCAACTAGGTTTGCCATCGGTTATCATAAAAATTTGTTTGTTGGTATTTCGTTTACGACGCAGCAAGTCCATAGCTAATTGCAAGCCTGCCACCGTGTTCGTGTGGTAAGGGCCTACTTTTAAATAAGGTAAGTCCTTGATTTCTATTTGCCAGGCATCGTTTCCAAAAACCAAAATATCTAAAGTATCTTTTGGGTAGCGCGTGGTGATTAATTCGGCAAGCGCCATAGCCACTTTTTTGGCCGGCGTGATGCGGTCTTCGCCGTATAAAATCATACTGTGGCTAATATCAATCATGAGCACAGTACTCATTTGAGATTTGTGCAAGGTTTCTTCAACCACTAAATCGTCTTCCGAAAGGGTAAAATCACCAATACCATGACTTATTTGCGCATTTTTTAAGCTTTCCGTCATCGAAACTTTATCCAGAGCATCACCAAACTGGTAATTTCTGAAATCTCCGGTATGCTCATCGCCCGCGCCTGGGGTTTTACTTTTATGGTTTCCTTGTCCGCTACGCTTTATATTCCCAAAAATACGATCTAGTGCTTGCTGCCTAATGGCACGTTCGGTTTTCGCCGTGATAGCCGTACCTCCTTTCCCATCAGGTTTAATTTCAACGCGTATATAACCTTTCTTTTTAAGGTCTTCAATAAAATCGTCTATGGTATATTCTGGCGTGGTTAATTTATATTCCACATCCAATTCGCGCAACCAATCTATGGCTTCATCAAAATCGCCAGAAGTGTGCGTGATAAGTTCTTTGAAAATCTCAAAAAGTTTATCAAATGGTGATTGATAAGGCGCTTCGAAAGTTTTGAAAACAAAGCCTTTCCGTAGTGTCTTTTTATTATTCATAGCTCCATAAAAATACTATAATTTTATAGAAATATGAAAAAAGGGATGATTAGTTTTTGGTTATTGGTTGCTAGTTTTTGGTTTTTGGTTGCTTACTCATGCGAGAAATTATTACACGGAGGTGCGCAGAGGTTTCACAGAGGGGCATAAAGTTTTTCTAGACACAAATTGAGACTTGTACTATTTGTTAAAATTAGCGTAAGAGTAAGCCCAACAACTAATAACCAACAACTAGCAACCATAAATTCTAGACACAGATTGTTGTTAGAAAGAGTACTCTTGGCAACTGGCCAATTTTTAATTATTCCTTATTAATTATTAATTGTCCTTTGTTTAATCGTTAAGCTGAAAACTGTAACTGTGACTAAAACCATCTACTATTTACTCCACACGCTCTAAGCCAGCAAAATCAATAATTTTGATATATTTACCAACCGACTCGATTAACCCTTCCTTTTTAAACTGAGAAAGCACACGAATAGCCGATTCGGTTGCGGTTCCTACGATACCAGCATAATCTTCACGAGATAAAAGTACACTTAAGGTATCATCTGGATTGGTTCCAAAGTTTTCATGAATATAAATTAAGGTTTCCGCCAAACGTTGACGTACAGATTTTTGAGCCATGTTTACAATAATATCGTCTGAATCCCTCAAATCATGAGCCATATCCTTTAAAACTTCAAATGAAAATTTTGGGTTTTTCTGTAAATCGGCGAAAATTTCACTCTTAGGAATAAAACAAACTTCCATATCATTTAAAGCTGTAGCTTGTAAATTTGAGCTTTCTTCACTAATTAATGAACGCTGACCTAAAAGTTGCCCTTTAACAACCATTTTTACAATCTGATCTTTACCGTTTTCACTAAGTTTGGACAATTTACAAATGCCTTCTTTTATACAGTAAACACCGTTTAAAACGTCTCCTTCTTCAAAAATAACTTCTCCTTTTTTAATGGTATGCGATGTTTTGCACCCAGAAATACGTACCAACTCATCTTTAGTTAAAGCCTTTAAAGAGTTAAACTGTTTAATTATGCATTGTTCACATTTGCTCATACTTAATATTTTGTATTTTGCAAAAATAAATAAATCATGACAATTATCATGTGTAATGATTTGTTGATTTTCCATTTTTGTTAATTGACAAAAAAACAAGCAAAATTTTTATGGAACATAAAACATGTTTCCACTGTGGTCTCGATTCAGCAGCCTCTGAAATCATTTATGATGAAAAATCCTTTTGTTGTAACGGTTGCAAAACGGTTTACGAGATCTTTTCGGCAAACGATTTAACTTCATATTACGATTTACAGCAAGCTCCAGGCGCCACGCCTATAGAAACTGAGGGTAAATACAATTTTTTAGACAATGCCAAGATTGTAGAAACCCTGCTTGAGTTTAATGATAAAAACACCCAAATTGTAACCCTTTATATTCCGCATATTCATTGCAGTTCTTGTATTTGGATTCTTGAAAATTTAAATAAATTGAATTCGAGTATCACCTCTTCAATTGTTAATTTTGGAAAGAAAACAGTACGCGTTACCTATAATTCTGAGGGGTTACCCATAAAAGCATTAGTTAAATTACTTAGTAGCATTGGCTACGAACCCTTTATTAGCTTAGATGATTATTCGGTTGGAAAAAAGAACGTGGACCGCTCACTTATTTACAAATTAGGCGTTGCTGGTTTTGCCTTCGGAAACATCATGTTTCTTTCCTTTCCTGAATATTTTCAGGTTGGCGAATTTTGGCTCGAACAATTTAAACCCCTTTTCAGGTGGCTTATGTTTACCTTTTCACTGCCAGTGGTGTTTTATTCAGCTCAAGACTATTTTATTTCAGCATATAAAGGCCTAAAATCACGAATTTTAAATATTGATGTCCCCATTGCCTTGGGCGCTGCTGTACTATTTATTAGAAGTACTTCTGAAATCATTTTAGATATTGGTACAGGTTTTTTCGATAGTCTCGCTGGGTTAATATTTTTTCTCCTTCTCGGAAAGTTTTTTCAGCAAAAAACATATAGTTTTTTATCCTTTGAAAGGGACTATAAATCTTATTTCCCTATCGGAATCACTAAAATAACTTCTGAAGGCGAAGAAGAATCCATTCAAGTTTACGACATTAAAAAAGGTGACCGACTTCTTATTAGAAACGAAGAACTCATTCCAGTTGATTGTATTTTAATCAACGGAAGGGCACGCATTGATTATAGTTTTGTTACAGGTGAATCTGAAGCGGTTTCAAAACAATCAGGCGATAAATTATACGCCGGTGGCAAACAAGTTGAAGGCAGTATTGAAGTTGATGTTTTAAAAAGTGTGGAACAAAGCTATTTAACCCAACTTTGGAGTAACGATGTGTTCAACAAAAATAAAGAAGACGCTTTTACCACTTTAACGAACACTATAAGTAAAAGATTCACCATTGCTATTTTAAGCATAGCCTTTTTGGCCACAACGTATTGGCTAATAAACGATTCCTCTAAAGCCTTAAATGTTTTTACGGCGGTACTTATCATTGCCTGCCCCTGTGCTATTGCGCTTGCAGCTCCGTTTACCTTGGGTAATATGCTTCGTATTTTTGGCAAGCAGAAGTTTTATGCTAAAAACGCTTCTGTGATTGAGCAATTATCACAAATAAATACCATTATTTTTGACAAAACAGGAACGATTACAGCCAATAAAGAAACCACTATCGCCTATGAAGGCTCAAAATTATCCACCAATGAAGAGGCTTTTCTAAAAAGCACCTTACGAAATTCCAATCACCCACTAAGTAGATCGCTGTACGAGGTTTTAAGCAAACACGATATCGTTACAATCGAAAACTATGAAGAACATATTGGTAAAGGTATTGAAGCGCAATCTAATCAAGATTCGATAAAAATTGGTTCTGGCGCTTTTGTTGGTTATACTGCAGAAACCGAAACCTTAAACACCGCCGTACACATAAGTACAAACAATCAATATAAAGGCCGATTTACTTTTTATAACCGTTACCGCAAAGGCCTTTCTAAACTTTTTAGTCAGTTAAAAAAAGAATACGATTTGGTTATTCTTTCAGGAGACAATTCTGGGGAACAAGAAAACCTTACCAAATTACTCCCTGTAAAAACCAAATTGCTTTTTAATCAGAAACCAGAAGATAAACTGGAATACATTAGGCACCATCAAAATTCGGGCGCCAAAGTTTTAATGATAGGCGACGGATTAAACGATGCCGGAGCTCTAGCGCAAAGCGATGTAGGTATTGCCATTTCAGAAAATGTGAATGTTTTTTCACCAGCTTGCGACGCTATTTTAGATGCTTCAAGTTTTAATCAGCTTTACAACTTCATAAAAGCCTCAAAATCGGCAATTAAAATCATAAAATGGAGCTTTGCTTTATCATTAATTTATAACTGCATCGGTCTCTATTTTGCAATTACAGGACAATTAGCACCAGTTATTGCAGCTATTTTAATGCCATTAAGTTCTATAAGCATTGTTGTATTTACAACAATTAGCACTAACTTCGTAGGAAAAAAAATTCACGATAAGGTTGAAAAAACATGATAAATGTCATATTTTAGAATGCTGTATCAAAATATATTTGAACACTAAACAACAATTCAGAACTACCAAATGAGTGTGATATACATCTTACTAGCAATCAGCATCATAGTTGCCGTTGGCTTTTTTATAGCCTTTATCGTTGCGGTAAAAAGCGGGCAGTATGATGATAGCTACACCCCTTCTGTTCGCATGTTGTTTGAAGACGAACTCATAAAAGAAAAACCAAAAAAATCAATTCTAACCAAAAAAGACTAATTCTCAACTATGGAAATGCAACAGTTTCATTACGACAATAAGATCGTAACCAAATTTATCTACGCTACAATAGTTTTTGGTGTGGTGGGCATGGCAGTAGGTTTACTACTTGCCTTTTTGTTTTTATTCCCAAATCTAACCGATGGTATTTCATGGCTTAGTTTCGGACGATTAAGACCATTACACACCAATGCCGTTATTTTTGCCTTTGTAGGTAATGCCATGTTTGCGGGTATTTATTATTCGCTACAGCGTTTACTAAAAGCACGTATGGCCAGTGATTTACTAAGTAATATTAACTTCTGGGGTTGGCAACTTATTATTGTTGCTGCCGCTATTTCACTTCCTTTAGGTTATACCTCATCTAAAGAATATGCCGAATTAGAGTGGCCTATTGACATTGCCATCGCTGTAATTTGGGTGGTTTTTGGTATTAATATGATTTGGACAATTTTAAAACGTAGACAGCGCCATTTATACGTGGCCATCTGGTTTTACATTGCCACTTTTGTTACTGTTGCTGTGCTTCACATTTTTAATAATATTGAATTGCCTGTGTCTGCCATGAAAAGTTACTCGGTATATGCTGGTGTTCAAGATGCCCTTGTACAATGGTGGTATGGACACAATGCCGTTGCTTTCTTCTTAACAACTCCGTTTTTAGGATTGATGTATTACTTCGTTCCTAAAGCAGCAAACAGACCTGTTTATTCCTATAGACTTTCTATTGTACACTTCTGGTCTTTAATCTTTATTTATATCTGGGCTGGACCGCACCACTTATTATATACTGCTTTACCAGAATGGGCACAAAACTTAGGTGTTGCCTTCTCTGTTATGCTGTTAATGCCATCTTGGGGTGGTATGATAAACGGTCTTCTAACCCTGCGTGGTGCATGGGATAAAGTACGTACCGATCCTGTTTTAAAGTTTATGGTTGTGGCCATTACGGGTTATGGTATGGCGACTTTTGAAGGTCCAATGTTATCATTAAAAAACGTGAATGCCGTTGCCCACTTTACCGATTGGATTATTGCTCACGTACACGTTGGTGCTTTAGCATGGAACGGATTTATGGCTTTTGGTATTATTTACTATTTAATTCCGAGGTTATTTAAAACAAAATTATACTCTTTAGCCTTAGCTAATTTACACTTTTGGTTAGGTACTTTAGGGATTATCATGTACGCCTTACCATTATATGTTGCTGGATTTACGCAATATTCCATGTGGCAACAATTTAATCCAGACGGTACTTTAGTTTACGGAAACTTTTTAGAAACCGTAACCGAAATCATGCCAATGTACTGGATGCGTGCTATTGGAGGGACCTTATATATTATAGGGATGTTCGTATTAGTTTATAACGTGATTGCCACTGTTAAACAAGGAACACCTGTTGAAGATGAATTGGCTGAAGCGGCTGCTTTAGAAAAAGTATCAAGCAAACGTACAGCTTCCGAAGGATGGCACACCTGGTTAGAACGTAAACCAATTCAGTTAACCATTTTAGCGACTGTAGCTATTTTAATTGGTGGTGTGATTCAAATTGTACCTACCATTATGGTGAAATCGAATATTCCAACTATCGCTAGTGTAAAACCATACACACCTTTAGAATTAGAAGGCCGTGATATTTATATTAGAGAAGGTTGTGTTGGGTGCCACTCCCAAATGATTAGACCTTTTAGACATGAAGTTGAGCGTTACGGCGAATACTCTAAAGCAGGCGAATATGTTTACGATCATCCATTTTTATGGGGAAGTAAACGTACTGGACCAGATTTACACCGTATTGGTCAGAAATACTCAGATAACTGGCACTTTAACCACATGTATGATCCACAAAGTACCTCATCGGGCTCAATCATGCCACGTTACCCTTGGTTAATTACAGGTGAAAGTAGCCGATTAGACAAATCGATGACCGAAGCTAAAATGGAAGCTATGGTAAGCTTAGGCGTACCTTATACCGAAGCAGAAATTGCGAATGCGCAACAAAGCATGGATGCACAAGGCGCTCAAATAGAAAAGAATTTGTATTCGGATCCTGATTTTGTAGCTACTTATGAATCTGATAAGAAAGCGGCTGCAGCAAACGGTGAGGATTTCATTGAAATGAAAGACAGAGAAATTGTTGCAATGATTGCCTATTTACAGCGCTTAGGAACAGATATTAAAGTGGAAACCGCACAATAATAACCACCTAAAAAACTGCAAGCATGTTAAAATATATAAAAAACCACATGGAGAGTATCGCCGGTATAGAAATATACCCGATCATCTCCTTATTAATCTTTTTCATCTTTTTTGTAGCTTTATTTTGGTGGGTAGTAACCGCTAAAAAAGATTACATCAATAGAGTAAGTAATATACCATTAGACAACCACCAAAACGACGACATATTATGAGAAACTTAATTCCATCTTGGATTCGTGTTCCGGTCCTATTTTTTATAGTTCTAGGAACGGTAGAATTTTTTGTAGATTCTGGAAATCAACCAGCTTTTGTAAAATATCCAGCCGTGCTGCTGTTCTTATTGTTAGTGCTATTCATTTTAATTTCTATTGAAGGTATTGTGGGTTCACTAGAAAATGTCATGTTTCAGAAATTAGACCCTGAAGCAAAAGCTAAATTTATTGCCGACAGAAATAAATCAGTACAATTAGATTGGTTAAAGAAAACCTACATTAAATTATTAGGATCGAAACCAATAGAACAAGAAGCTGAAATCATATTAGACCATAACTATGATGGTATTAAAGAATTAGATAACGATTTACCGCCATGGTGGAAATATGCGTTTTACATCTCGATTGTATTCGCTGTGGTTTACCTGTTAAGATTTGAAGTTTTTAGTGGTCAAAATCAAATAGAAGAATTTGACACCGAGCTTGCTGAAGCTCAAGTAGCCATAGAAGCTTATAAGAAAACCGCTAAAGGATTGGTTGATGTTAATACGGTAACTCAGTTAACTGAAACAGCCGATTTAGCTGCTGGTAAGAACATATTCAACACCAACTGTGTGGCTTGCCATATGGCCGATGGTGGTGGTGGTATTGGTCCGAATTTAACCGATAACCACTGGATTTTAGGTGGTGATATCAAAAGTATTTTCCACACCGTTTCAGAAGGTGGTCGTTCAGGAAAAGGGATGATTGCTTGGAAAGCACAATTAAAACCTTTAGAAATTGCACAGGTTGCCAGCTACGTTATGACGTTTCAAGGCACAACACCTGCGAATCCTAAAGCTGCTGAAGGTGATATTATCGTAGATCCAAATGCAGCTACTGAAGGAGCTGAAGCAACTACCGAGGAAACACAAGAAACAACAGAAACTCAAATAGACACAACATTACAAGCGGAAACACCTGCTGAGGCTATAAACGAATAAAACTAGATTATTACACATTAAACTAAATTGACCTCTTGAGTTACCAGCTCAAGAGGTCTTAATTCAAAAAAACATTGGAAACACCGGACAACGAAACATTTAGAGATTCTATTGGCACGGTTACCAAAGACGGGAAACGCGCCTGGGTATTTCCTAAAAAACCAAACGGTAAATTATACAAGTACCGTAAATATGTTAGTTACTTATTATTAACCTTCTTAATCACTGCGCCCTTTATAAAAGTAAACGGTAATCAGTTTTTAATGTTCAATGTATTAGAACGTCGTTTTAATATATTCGGATTCCCTTTCTGGCCTCAAGATTTTTATTTATTTGTCATTTCCATGCTTATTGGCGTTATTTTTATTGCGCTTTTTACTGTTGCTTTTGGTAGAATATTTTGTGGTTGGATTTGTCCGCAAACCATTTTCATGGAAATGGTATTCCGTCGTATTGAGTATTGGATTGAAGGCGATCGCGGGAAACAAATGCGTTTGGCAAAACAACCATGGAATGCCGAAAAAATAAGAAAAAAAGGACTAAAACTCTTCATATTTTTACTCATCTCCTTTATAATAGCGAATGTTTTTCTGGCCTACTTAATAGGAAGCGATAAACTTATTCAATACATAAAGGACGGCCCCAGTAATCATTTTAGCACGCTAGTGTCACTCATTATTTTTACTGCCGTATTTTATTTTGTTTTTGCTTGGTTTAGAGAGCAGGTTTGTATTATCGCTTGTCCTTACGGAAGGTTACAAGGGGTGCTCCTAGATACAAAATCAATTGTTGTTGCTTACGACCATAAGCGTGGTGAAGCTGAAAACGGACGAAAAAAATTCAAGAAAAATGAAGACCGCGAAGCGCTTGGTCATGGCGATTGTATCGATTGTAAACAATGTGTAAATGTTTGTCCTACAGGAATAGACATTCGTAACGGGACACAATTAGAATGTGTAAACTGTACCGCTTGTATTGACGAATGTGACCATATTATGGAAAGTATCGATTTACCAAAAGGTCTAATACGCTACGCCAGTGAGGAAGAAATTGAAAAGAAAGCTAAATTTAAACTCACCCCTAGATTAAAAGGGTACATCGCTGTTTTAGTGATTCTCACAGGGTTATTAACCGGTATGTTGTTTTTAAGAAACGATATTGAGGCCAATATATTAAGGCTTCCTGGTCAGCTTTACGAGCACAAAGACAATAATATTATTAGCAATGTATTTACCTATAAGCTAGTTAATAAAACATCTCGTGATTTTGAAAATGTGACTTTAAAACTATTGTCTCACAAGGGGACTTTAAAGATTGTAGCCACCCACGATAATCTCTTTGTACCTAGTCAAGGCTTAGCAGAGGGTACTTTATTTGTTGAAATAAATAATTCAGCATTATCAGGTGACCGAAATAAAATAGAAATTGGCGTTTATGAAGGTGATGATTTGATTGAAACGACAACGGCTAACTTTTTGGGGCCGCGGAGTTATAAGTAGTTAATGAATAATTAAAAGTTAAAAAGGAAACGTTTTCAGCAACTAACGACTCCAATATGGAAAAACTCATTGAAACTTCTTCTACTAGATTTTATATCACGCAAAAAAATTATGGAATCAAAACAAGATTCACGTAAAATCAAACACACTAGAAATTTGACTATTTTTGAAATATGAAAATAAACGACAAAAATATAAATCTGATTAAAAAACTTTGTAAACAATACAAGGTTAGAAGTTTCGCTGCTTTTGGATCTGTAACTAGAGATAATTTTAACAATGAATCAGACTATGATTTTGTGGTAGATTTTGATGAAAATGACCCTTTTGAATACACTAATTTATACTTTGAACTGAAAGACAAACTGGAAAAATTATTAAAACGTCAGATTGACCTCATAGAACACCGCGCCATAAAAAATAAATATTTCAAAAAGGAACTTGATGAAACAAAAATCCTGATTTATGGACAATAGAATTAATTCATGGCTTGAGGATGTTGAAAGGTCAATTGATGAAATTTATGATTTCTTACCTGATAATCTTGATTTTTCTGTTTACCAAAAAGATTTAAAAAGAAAATGAACGAAATATTGAAATAATTGGAGAAGCTATTAACAGAATTTTACAATATAAATATTCAGATATCACGATTAATAATGCAAAAAAAATAATTGGAACTAGAAACCGAATCGCTCATGAATATGACAGTATTTCAGACGAGGTAATTTGGACAATCATTTTAAAGAACTCCCCAACTTAAAAAAGGAAATTATTGCATTAAAAAAATAAAACACAGATTCCCGTTTTCACGGGAAATAAAAAAACACAAAAATAGGGATGAAAATAAACTGGGGAACAAGCATAGTATTAGCATTTGTGGGATTCATTTCCTTCATCATGTATTTTATTATCACCATGAATGTGGATAAAGCATACGATCATGAGTTGGTAACAGAAGATTATTATGGTGTTGAATTAGCCTATCAAAATGATATTGACAGACTAAACAATGCCAACACACTTTCAGAAAATGTTAGCTATAAGAAAACCAAAGACGGTCTAGTTATTACTTTTCCAAAGGGACTCGACTACAAAACCATTAAGGGCAAAATAATTTTATACAGACCATCAAGTAAACAATTAGATTTTGAAACCCCTATTTCACTTAGTGATGCCCATTTACTTGTTAAGGACAAACGCCTACTTGATGGCCGTTGGAATCTTAGAATAGAATGGGAATACCAAGGAAAACCATACTTATTTAAGGAAGAAATACACCTATAATATGCTTGTTTCGGCATTCATATTAGGCTTATTAGGCAGTTTTCATTGTGTAGGTATGTGCGGTCCCATTGCCTTTATGCTTCCGGTAGATCGATCGAATCAAGTAAAAAAAGTATCTCAAATATTTGTTTACCATTTAGGACGCTTACTCGCCTATAGTATCATTGGTTTAGTTTTTGGCTTTATAGGGAAGCAATTATACTTGTTCGGTTTTCAGCAGCAGCTCTCTATCATTATTGGGGTTTTAATGATTCTTGTGGTTTTAATTCCGCAGAAAACCTTTAATAAATACAATTTTTCTAAGCCCATTTACAAAGTCATTTCTAAAGTGAAATCGGCCTTAGGAAAAGCTTTAAAAAAGAAAACCTTCGACACCTTTTTAACCATCGGTTTTTTAAATGGTTTTTTACCTTGCGGATTGGTTTACATGGCGGTTTTTGCAGCCATAGGTAGTGGAAATACGTATTCAGGAAGCTTATATATGGCCGTTTTTGGCTTAGGAACCATCCCTTTAATGACCACAGCCATATATTTTAGTCAGTTTTTAAAAGGCGCAGCCAGGCAACGCATTCAAAATTTAATTCCTGTTTTTATAGTTATCATTGGTATACTATTCATTGTCCGCGGTTTGGGATTAGGCATTCCATACCTCTCTCCTGCTCCAGTTTACGATACCATTTCAACCGAAATTGATTGCCATTAAAACCCTCTTTTTAAGACATTTTCTTATTATAAATTTCATCCACATAAATTTTATTGATTGCGCATAGAAATAAATAATAGCTTTAATTTCTTTTTTAATAGCTTTACTATTACTTTTGAAATTAAAATAATTACACATGCGTAATTTACTATCAAATCTTAAAATTTCAGTGCCCGACATCATTTACGTTAAAGACCCTGAATCTTCAACATTAGGCAAACGCATTATTGAAAACAGCATTCTTTTAATAGATAACATTGGATTTGAGGCCTTTACATTTAAAAAACTAGGTATTAAAATAGGTTCTAATGAAAGTTCTATTTATCGTTATTTCGAAAACAAGCATAAACTATTATTGTACTTATCGTCTTGGTATTGGGCTTGGTTAGAGTATCAAATGGTCTTTGAAACCTATAGTATTCACGATAAAAAAGAGAAATTAGAAAAAGCCATTGATATTTTATGTCGAACTACAAAAGAAGATTCAAATTTCTCGCATATCAACGAAATTATACTGAACAACATTATTATTAACGAAAATTCAAAATCCTTTTTAACCAAAGAAGTTGACCAAGAAAACAAGGCTGGTTACTTTGTAATTTACAAACGTTTGATCGCAAGATTAAGTGACATGATTACTGAAGCCGCTCCAAATTATACTTTCGCTTCTTCGTTAGCAAGCACCATTATTGAAGGCAGTTTACATCAACATTTTCTAAAAGATCATTTGCCAAAAATGACCGATTGTAATGAAACCACACAACCATCATCATTCTTTATTAACCTAACAATAAACACCTTAAAACTATAACAATGACGGAACCTACAATGACACCATGGCAACGTTTTCTAGGATTAATAGAGCTTGAGAAAAGAGATATTTTACAAATATTCTATTACGCCATATTCTCAGGTGTTATTTCCTTAACGCTCCCACTAGGCATCCAGGCGATTATCAACCTTATTCAGGGTGCCCAAGTATCCACCTCATGGATTGTTTTAGTGGTATTAGTTACCATAGGTGTGGCTTTTGCTGGCGGCTTACAAATTATGCAACTGCGTATTTTGGAAACCATACAGCAGCGTGTGTTTTTAAGATCCTCTTTCGAATTAAGCTACCGTTTTCCAAAAATAAAAATGGCTGAACTTCGTAATTACCACCCACCGGAATTAGCAAATCGGTTTTTTGATACATTAACCTTTCAAAAAAGTTTATCGAAAATCCTAATTGATGTGCCTTCGGCAGTTTTACAAACGATTTTTGCTTTAATTCTACTATCCTTTTACCACACATTCTTTATCATTTTTGGTGTTTTATTACTGATATTGATCTTTGTTATTTTCAAATTCACAGCAGAAAAAGGACTCAAAACCAGTTTAAAAGAATCTAAAAATAAATATAAAGTTGCGCACTGGATTCAAGAAATAGCCAGAACGGTAACCAGTTTTAAACTGTCTGGAAGCACCAATTTAGGCTTGAGTAAAAATGATGAATTGGTTAGTGAATATTTAAAATCGAGAGAAAGCCACTTTAAAATACTTATGTTGCAGTTTATTCAAATGATAAGTTTTAAAGTCATTGTTACCGCCAGCCTTTTACTTATTGGAGGGGCATTAGTTTTAAACCAGGAAATGAATATTGGTCAGTTTGTAGCCGCAGAAATCATCATTTTACTAATTATAGGCTCAGTTGAAAAATTGATTCTTGGCTTGGAATCCTTTTACGATGCCCTAACTTCTATAGAAAAAATAGGTCAAATCGTTGATAAAGAGCTAGAAAGTCAAGATGGCGATAGGCCTGTATTTAAAAATGGCTTAACCATTGAATTGGACCAAGTTTCTTATTCGGTTTCCGATAAAAGCAAACCTATATTAAACAACATTTCATTAAAAATAAAAAAAGACAGCCGCATTCTCATAACAGGCGAAAGCGGTAGCGGAAAATCAACTTTATTACGTCTTATCGCAGGTGTTAATGAAGCGACATCGGGAGCAGTTTACGTAAACGATATGTCGATAAGCAGTTTGAATTTGAACCATTTTCGTTCTCAGGTTGGCGTTTCTTTTTCTGAAGAAACACCGTTTGATGGCAGCATTAGAGAGAATTTAACTTTTGGAAACCCGACAATAACCGACGAGAAAATATTTGAGATTATAGACAAAGTAGGATTAAGATCGTTTATTAAAGAACAACCCAAGGGACTTAACACCATCATTCAAGCTGAAGGCAATCAATTATCGTTTACTGTTTCGAAGAAAATGATTTTAGCGCGCGCCGTTTTAAAGTCTCCTAAGATATTAATTCTTGAAAAACCTTTAAATAAGTCTTCTAAAGAAGAATCGTTAGAAATCATAGAATTTCTGACCAATAAGGAAAATCCATGGTCGGTAATCGTGATAAGTAATGACAAAAACTGGGCTGAAAACTGTAATGAATTATTGACTTTAGAAAATGGTCATGCAACCCTTCAAAATCTATAAATCATGCTAAATATATCTAATAATCAACTAAATAAAAAGATAGATTTAACACGTTTTAAGTCTAGCAAGGACATTTTCAATAAAAACTATTATAAGCAATTCAACAAGTTTTTAATTGCACTTGCCATCATTATGGTGATTACTCTTTTCCTACCGTGGACTCAAAACATAACGGGAAATGGAACAGTTACCACTTTAAAACCAAACCAGCGCCCGCAACACATCATGTCGCAAATTCCTGGGCGCATTGAAGAATGGTTTGTTCAAGAGGGTGATTATGTAAAAAAAGGCGATACGATACTTCGAATTTCGGAAGTAAAAAGTGACTATTTTGATGATAAATTGGTTGAAAGAACAAACCAACAGATAGAAGCAAAAGCGTCTTCGGTAAATGCTTACGAAGGCAAAGTAAATGCTTTAAACCGACAAATTAGCGCCATACTTAACGAGCAGAAATTAAAATTTAAACAAACCGAAAACAAATTAATTCAGTCGAAATTAAAGGTGAAAAGTGACAGCATCGATTTAGAAGCTGCCAAAACCAATTTAAACATTGCCGAACGTCAATTTGAACGTATTGAAACCCTTCAAGAAGAAGGTTTAAAGGCTGTGAAAGATGTTGAAGAAAAGCGCCTGAAACTACAAGAAACTCAAGCCAAATTAATTTCACAAGAAAACAAATATATCGCCAGCCAGAACGAAGTTTTAAACGCACAACTGGAACTTTCTAGAATTAGCGCTTCTTATGCCGACAAAATTTCAAAAGCACAAAGTGATATGTATACGGCGCAATCTAGTGGTTTTGATGCCCAAGCACAGGTAACCAAACTCGAAAACACGTATTCCAACTACAAAATTCGTAACAGTTTGCTATTTGTTACCGCGCCACAAGCTGGTTATATAAATAGAGCACATACTGGTGGTATTGGGATTACTTTTAAAGAAGGTCAAGAATTGGTAAGTATTATGCCTGCCCAATATGATTTAGCTGTTGAAACCTATGCGAGTCCAATCGATTTACCTTTGCTTCATATTGGAGAAAAAGTACGTGTACAATTTGATGGTTGGCCAGCCATAGTTTTTAGCGGATGGCCAAACGCATCTTACGGAACCTACGGCGCTAGAGTTGTTGCTATTGAAAATTTTATTAGCACCAACGGCAAATACCGTGTGTTACTGGCTCCCGATGAAGTAGATTACAAATGGCCTGAAGCCATTAGAGTTGGATCTGGCGCGCGAACCATTGCTTTACTTGAAGATGTACCTATTTGGTTCGAATTGTGGCGACAAATTAATAGTTTCCCGCCTAACTACTACCAACCGAACAAAAACCAAAAGGACGCCTCTAAAAAAATATAAAAATGAAAACATTATTTTTTCATATCATATTATTCACGAGCACTTTGCTCTATGCTCAAGACAGCACGAAAGTGATTAGTTTACCTGAATATTTAGGTTTCGTAAAATCGTTTCACCCTGTAGTTAAACAAGCCAATCTGGTTATTAATGAAAGTGAAGCGAAATTAATGAAAGCGAGAGGTGCCTTCGACCCTAAACTGGAGGTAGATTACGGAAGAAAGAAATTTAAAGACACCGAATACTATGATAAGCTAAATGCAGCTTTTAAAATACCAACTTGGTATGGTGTTGAGTTAAAGGGTAATTTTGAAGAAAATACTGGATATTATTTAAATCCGGAAAACAACACACCCGACGACGGACTATACAGTGTTGGCGTATCCGTTTCTGTAGCAAAAGGCTTGCTTATCAACGAACGAATGGCCATGCTAAAACAATCTAAGTTATTTGTAAATCAAGCCAAAGCCGATAGGCAATTGCTAATAAATAATATTCTTTACCAAGCCACTATAAGTTATTTTAATTGGCTAAAAACCTTTAATGAAAAACAAGTTTACGAAGCCTTCCTTGAGAATGCTCGAATACGATTTAACGGTGTTAAAAAGAGTTATGAAGTAGGCGATGTGCCTGCCATTGACACTTTAGAAGCTAGGATTGCACTGAACAACAGAAAATTAAACTTAGAAAAATCGCGGGTTAAGTACATGAAAGCGTCATTAGAGCTCTCAAATTATTTATGGCTTAATGAAAACACACCTATAGAAATAAAAGAAGGTATCATTCCAGATACGAATACTTTAAACACGATTGACAACACCCTGAACACCTCGGTATTAGATATTGAAAATTTTGACTTTGACGAACATCCTAAACTCCTATCTTTAGGCTATAAATTTCAAAGTTTAAATGTTGAAAAACGACTAAAAACTAATAATTTACTACCTCAAATAGATTTACAGTACAATTTCTTGTCGCAAACACCAGAAGTAGCACGATCGTTTAGCACATCGGACTATAAAAGTGGTGTTAACATAAGTTTCCCCTTGTTTTTAAGAAAAGAACGCGCCGACCTTAAGCTTGCCAAGTTAAAAATAATGGATACGCAATTTGAAATACAAACCACGAAAGTATCATTAAAGAATAAAGTAAATGCTATTAACCAAGAATTGACGTCCTTCAGCTTACAAAACAAATACACCGCCCAAATAGTAAACGACTATAACAAAATGCTTGATGCAGAAGAACGTAAGTTCTTTCTGGGTGAAAGTTCACTTTTTCTAGTAAACTCCAGAGAATCAAAACTTATTGATGCCAAACTGAAAGCCATCGCTTTGGAAAATGATTTTTTCAAAACTAAGGCCAGCCTATTTAATATTATTGCCGCATCTATTTTATAAACAAAAAAGCAGCTAATAATTTAGCTGCCCATTTCAAGTAATTGCATCTTAACAGTTACAGCAACTTTCACTCTCTCACTCCCTTGTTCTTTTGTATTATTATATTTTAAATGTCATAACTGGTAATGTAGCATGATTGGCCACATCTTCACCAACGCTACCTTCAAAAAAATGTGCCAAGCCCTTTTTGCCATGTGTTGGTAATGCGATTAAATCGGCTCCTATTTTGTTCGAAAAACTTAAAACACCCGCTTCTACGCTATAATCAGAGGTATAATGAACATTTTTCATAGGCTGTAAATTTCCGCAGGCCTTCATAAGAAACTCAGCGACTTGTTTTTCCATTTCTACAGAACTTTTAAATTTATCATTCGGTAAATTCACATAAACCAAATACATTTTCGAGTTCATCTTTTCAAACAACTTGACTGCCTTTAAATATGCAGGAATACATGCTTCCGAGAAATCGCATGCAAACGCGACCACCTCAAAACTAACATCCATGACTTTCTTTTTCACCGCTAAAACAGGAATTTCTGCATAACGTATAACCCGTTCGGTATTAGAACCCACAAACATTTCCTTAAAACCACTAGCACCTTGGGTTCCCATAACAATAAGATCGGCACCATTTTCTTTAGCCACGTCATTAACCTCACTAAACATCTTAAAATGCTTAATTATAGGGGTTACTTTCAGCCCTATTAAAAAACCAACATCAAGAAGTTTTGCAAATTTTTGCTCAGTTAGGCGCAATAAAAAACCAGCTTTTTCATTTTGCTTTTTCCCTGTTGATGTTAATACCATTTCGGGCATTTCCAACATATGAAGTACTAACAGTTCTGCTTGATACTTTTTAGCCAATTTTGCGGCCGTTTGTAAAGCATGCTCTGAATGTTCAGAAAAATCTACAGGAACAATAATTTTTTCCATGGTACTTTAATTAATATCTTTTTAATTCCCGTGAAAACGGGCATCTTTTTTTTAACTTTTATCACAACCCTTTGATTTCGTCATGCCGAACTTGATTCGGTATCTCATAAGGCTACGCAATCAACAATTTATGATGAGACCCTGAAATAAATTCAAAGAGTCGAGGTACTATTATGAGTATTTACAAATATGCAAATCGTCCTTCCCTATATCGTCATGGAGAACAACTGTGTATTAGGCTGTTTTCGTTGTAAAAGCACATCGAATGCCATACAAATATTACGTACAAAAGGCTGTCCTTTTTGAGTCACCTCAACACTATTTTTAGTTCTAATTAGCAAACCATCATTTTCCATTTCTTGCAATTTCACCAGTACATCTGGCAATTCCTTAAAATAGCGTTGATCTGCTGTCCACGATGTTTTAAAGCGGCACATTAAGTTGAGTATGTGCTTACGAATAATAAGGTCTTCTTCGTTTAAAATATGTCCGCGATACACAGGAATTGTATCTTCCTCCAGCAGTTTATAATAATCTTCAATAGACTTTACATTCTGAGAAAACCCATACCAACTATCACTAATTGACGACACCCCAAGCCCAATCATAGCTTGTGTTTTTGAAGCCGTATACCCCATGAAATTCCGATGTAAATCGCCTGAAATCATAGATTTATATAGCGAATCGGTTTTTAAAGCAAAATGATCCATACCAATTTCTTCGTACCCGACTTCTGCCAACAATTGTTTTCCTAACTCGTACTGCTTTCTTTTTAATTCCCCGGAAGGTAAATCGGAATCCTTAAATCCGCGTTGCCCATTACCTTTTATCCAAGGCACATGCGCATAGCTATAAAAGGCCAATCGATCGGGAAGCAGAGCCTTCGTTTTTAAAATGGTTTCTTGAACATGCTCTAAGGTTTGAAAAGGCAATCCGAAAATAATATCATGCCCCACCGACGTATATCCAATGGCTCTAGCCATATTGGTCGCTTGTTTTACGTTTTCGAACGGCTGAATTCTATGTATCGCCTTTTGCACGGTTTCGTTATAATCTTGAACGCCATAACTTACGCGTCTAAATCCAACATCGTACAAGGCTTGTAAATGTTCTTTGGTCGTATTATTGGGGTGCCCCTCAAAACTAAACTCATAATTTTCGGCACGAACAGCATCTTTTAAAAGGCCTTTAATAAGCATGGTTAAATGCTGCGGACTAAAAAATGTTGGGGTTCCGCCGCCAAGATGTAATTCCTTGATGATGGGCTTTTCGTCAAACAAATCCAAATACAATTGCCATTCCTTTAACACCGCATTTATATAAGGCGATTCCACGCTATGCTGTTTGGTAATACGTTTATTACAACCACAAAACGTGCATAGGCTCTCGCAAAACGGCAAGTGAATATAAAGGCTAACACCTTCTTTGATGTTACTTTCTAAAAAAGATTTTTGTAATGACAATTTCCATTTTTCTAATGAAAACGTCGCGCTATCCCAATACGGCACCGTAGGATAACTGGTGTATCTTGGCCCTGGTATATTATATTTATTTACTAACTCGTTTAACATAATTATATACTCTACACACAAATATAAGTTTTAGCATGCCCTTAAAACATGATTTTTGTCATGATAGCTATTTGTGTTTCCTTTATTATTTACTAACTTTCCACTTCAACTAAAACAGAGAGTTAGAAACTACAATTTTAGTGGATAATCCATTATTATTTTCGTCATCACCATTAAAATATTAAATATGAAAATGAAAAATTTAAGCTTATTATTTATCGCAATTACCTTAGGTCTAACCTCATGTAAACAAGAAAAAAAAGAATCAAAAACCGAGGAGACTACCGAGGTTTCTACAGTAGCAAATTTTGTTGTAAAACCTGAAGCGACTTCTGTAAAATTCACAGCTTATAAAACCACCGATAAAGTTGGTGTTGGCGGAGAATTTACTAGCGTTAAATTTGATGAACAATCTGGAGCAACACCAGAAGAAGCCTTAAACAATTTAGATTTTTCAATTCCTGTGAGTAGTTTATTTACGAACGACGCAACAAACACAAGAGATGCTAAAATTAAAACCTCTTTTTTTGGGGCCATGTTAGATACCGATTTAATCTCAGGAACTATAAAATACGTGGATGGATCTGTAGTTGCTGAAGTAACTATGAATGGTGAAACACAAAGTTTACCAATGAACGTTACCATTACTGATGAAAGACGTGTAACTTTAACAGGCACAATGAATTTAGCCGAATGGAAAGCCCTAGACGCCTTAGCATCATTAAACAAAGCATGTGAAGCCTTACATACTGGAGCTGATGGTGTTAGTAAAACTTGGGAAGATGTCGCTATTGAAGTAAGCACATTTTTACGCGAAAACTAAAGCTTAAACCCTAAAATTAGGGATCTTAAAAAGTATTTTTATTGTCAGGTTGCGTTTGTTTAATAACTTTAAACTACAGACAAAAAGTAGTTGCTACAAACCCAACCTGACAATTTTATATGAAACCATATTGAATAAACAGCTTCACAACCAAACCATGCAAACTACAGCCATTTTATGGATTTAGACCTTCTTGTTGAAAATTTCAAGAGAAAAGACGAAAAAGCTTTTGAAACTTTATATCACATGTACAAAGACAGCATGCATGGTGTCATTTTCAACATAGTAAGAGATCATGATATCGCCGAGGAAGTGATGCAAGATGTATTCGTAAAAGCTTGGCATAAGGCAGATACTTATTCTAGCAAAAAAGGCCGTTTTTTTACATGGATTTTGAACATATCTCGAAATGCAGCCATTGACAAAACGCGTTCTAAAAGTTTTAAAAAATCCAAACAAAACCTCAACTCTAATTTTTTCGTAGATATTCTTGAAACCAGTGAAAGTCTAGACAAATCAACCGATGCGATTGGGATTAAAAAATATGTTAGCAAGCTTGCTAAAAAGTGTATAGAAGTTATTGAACTGCTCTATTTTAAAGGGTATACACAAAGTGAAGCCTCTGAAACTCTAGACATGCCCATTGGCACCATTAAAACTAGAAACAGAAATTGTATTAACGAACTAAGAAGCATGGTTTTAAATTAATATGGATATTAACACTTACATAGCATCTGGAATTTTAGAACTTTATGTGGCTGGCGCACTTTCCGAACAAGAAAATGAGGAAATCCATAAGCTTTTACAGAAACACCCGGAATTACTTCAGGAGGTTTTAGAAATTGAAGCTGCCATCATGAAACTCACAGCTTCCACATCGCAAAGAAGTAATAATCATATTTATAACATCATAAAACAACGTTTAGGTTTTAATAGCGGAGACTCCAAAGTGATTTCAATCGTAAAACCTAAATACAACTGGATTACCTACACGGGTTGGGCAGCATCTATTATTATTGGCGCTGGCTTATTATGGACGCTTAACCAAAATAAGCAGCTACAAACCGAAATACAAGTCGCTGAAACACAGCAATCTTTATTAGAAACTCAAATTGAAAACTCTAAAAACAGTTTAGATGAAGCCCATACCTTAATTAGTGTAATGCGTGATGATAATATTACCCGAATTCCGCTTAATGGTCAAGGCAATTTCTCTAACACCTTTGCTAAGGTTTACTGGGATAAAAACGCCAACCGTATATTTTTAGATGCTCAAGGTTTACCTGAACCACCTGAAGGTAAAGTTTACCAAGTGTGGTCGTTAACGTTAAATCCTTTAACACCTACAAGTTTAGGTATTATCGACAACTTTGCATCAGATACCAATAAAATATTTGAAATCGAAAATGCTAATGCCAGTGAAGCTTTTGGTATCACTTTAGAGCCAACTGGAGGAAGTGAAACACCAACCATGGAAATGCTTTATACTTTGGGCGTAGTTAGTGCGGGGTAATACACAAACCCGCTATAATCAATTAACAAGACCAACTAATGATGAAATTTTATTTTTTATTTTGCTTAATTCTTTTAAGTTTTTCAAGTTATATGGTAGAAGAAATTATTATAATTAAAATTTCAAAACTTACTCCAACAAAACAGAAGTGAACCACTTCACAACTAACCAGTCTTCTTAAATGGACAACATAAATAAAACACTATTCGAGCAAAAGCACATTTCAAAACAGCAGTTTGCCTTTTTTGAATCCATTAGAAAAGAAGAAATAATTTCTCTTTATTACGAGCTACGTATTTTGCTTTATATCGGGATTCTACTTTTCACAGGAGGTGTTAGTTATTTAATTTACGAAAACATTGGATCGCTTGGTCACATATTGATGATGCTTCTTTTAAGCGGGCTCATTTTTACTGGGTTTTACTACATTAATAAATTCGCTAATCCATATGCTCACAATTTGGTGACTGTAAAACTGGCGTATTTTGACTACCTCTTAATTCTTGTTTCCCTTTTAATCATAGGCTTATTTACCTACATTCAAGTTTATTTTGAACTCGTCGCCGCTTTAGCCAGTTGGAGCTCATACCTTAGTGCTTCACTCTTCTTTTTTATGGCTTACAGGTACGACAACAGGGCGTTGTTAGCTATGGGAATTACTGCTCTAGCCGCAGCTTTAGGCTTTACCATTTCACCAATCGATTGGAAAGCCAACACGTGGGTCTCTACAAATTACACCCATTTAATTGCCATCTTATTAGGTGTATCCCTTTTCGTTTCTGGTTATCTTTCCGAAAAGGAAAACATCAAACCTCATTTTAAATTCACTTATCAAAATTTCGGATTGATCACTTTTTATTTAGGGTGCCTATCTGGAATATTCTATACCGATTTAGATAAAACATACGCCTTACTAGCCCTTACATCTGGTGTAATAATGTCGATTCACACTTGGAAAATAAAAGCATTTCTTTTCTTTTTATATTCAAATATTTCAGCTTATATCGCTTTTAGTTATTTATTTTTCGAATTGATTTCTAACACAAGTGATGGTTATATCCTTCTAATCTACTATTTCCCTTGTACCTGCATAGGATATATCGTGTTTTTAGTTAAGAAAAAATCCCATTTTGCGCATGAATAAATCATATATCGCTTACGACATAAAGGCATTAGAAAATAAAAAAATCCTTTCTAAATCTCAATCCCTTTACAAGAGTAAATTAATAAGCGAAAAACAATGGGAGGACATTCGTGAGGCTTTTAGCACGAATCTTTATTCGCCTTCGGTATTTATGAGGGTATTACTGTTTATTCTTTCATACTTAGGTTTTTCAACAGCCGCAGTACCATTTGGATTTATTTTTATGGATTTAGATAACTTCGGATTTCAAATATTATTTACAATCATTGGTGTGCTTCTCTTATTTCTTACTGAAAAAATTTTGATAAAAGACAAACACCATTACCTTTCTGGTATTACTGAAGCAGGACTATTTTCGGGGTTTTCATTTATTGCTTTAGGCCTATTATTTAATGAGCCAGAAAACATATTAGTTTACCCCATTGTACTGTTTGTCCTTTCTGCACTAGCTTCAATAAGATATCTTAACCGGGTAACACTCCTTTTAGCCATAGCTTTTTTAGGCTGGATTATTTTTCAAATCCTAATAGATATTGGTGGGTATGCTAAGGCACTCATTCCATGTGCTTTTATGTTATATTTTGGAACAATCTACCTAGGTGCTATCAAATTTGAAAAGAAATTAGTTAGTATCATATTCGAAGATTTTTTCATTATTCTAAAATCTATAGCACTAACCTGTTTTTACATCGCTGGAAACTACTTTGTAGTTCGTGAATTAAGCATTGAGCTTATGGGAGTTGAACTGACTGAAGCTGAAGACATTCCTTTCTCCTATTTATTTTATGCTTTCACCATATTAATTCCTTTATGTTTTCTCTATTGGGGCATTAAAAAGAAAACGATCCTACTTATACGTGTTGGGTTAATTACCATAGCACTAAGTATTATCACACTTTTATATTATTTCAACACCTTGACACCGGTAGTGACTATAACATTAATAGGCGCCATGCTTATTACTACAGCACTACTCTTATTCAATTATTTGAAAAACCCACGTTATGGTTTTACCAGGGAAAACATTATATTAAAACAATCACACTCTAAAGACTTAACCGCATTTATAGCTTCACAAACTTTAGGTGGACATAATACGCCAACTGAAACTGAAAGTTATTTTGGAGGTGGCGGATTTGGTGGCGGTGGCGCTAATTCTAACTGGTAAGCTTTTAGAAATGATAACGACAGAAATTTGAGCAAAAAAAAGCAATCATAATTTTCAATAAATTATCTCTAAAAAATGGGTATTACGGACTTGTTACAGCAACAACAAAACTTTTTTGATTCCAATGCAACTAAAAGTGTTGCTTTTAGAATTGAACAATTAAAAAAACTAAAAGGAGTTCTAAAATCGAATGAGGATCTTTTATATCAGGCGATTTATGAGGACTTTGGTAAGTCCGAATTTGAAACTTATACTACTGAGCTGGCTATCATTTATCATGAAATCTCTAGCTATATAAAAAACACCCCAAAGTGGTCTAAAAGAAAAAACGTAGCTACTAATCTTGTAAATTTCCCAGCAAAAAGCTACATCCTTCCCGAACCTTTAGGCACCACTTTAGTTATTGGCGCTTGGAACTACCCATATCAACTTTCATTATTACCAGCCCTAACGGCTCTTGCTGCCGGAAATACAGTTATTCTTAAGCCCAGTGAACTTCCTAAAAACACGGCAAGAGTCCTTGCAGAACTTATCAACTCCAATTTTCCCAGTCATTATTTTTACGTTGTCGAAGGTGGGATTGAAGAAACTACAGAACTTTTAAAACACCGTTTTGATAAAATATTTTTTACAGGCAGTACTACGGTTGGTAGAATCATATACCAAGCCGCTGCCAATCATTTAACTCCGGTAATACTGGAATTGGGTGGAAAAAGTCCAACTTTTGTACTTAAAGACACAAACATTCAAATGACCGCCAAACGCATTGTTTGGGCAAAATTTCTTAATGCTGGTCAAACCTGTGTTGCACCCGATTATATTTTGGTGGACAAATCTATAGAAGTTGCTTTTCTAGAAGCACTAAAGGTTGAAATTGAAAAACATTATAAAGCAAGCCATTCTGAAACTCCTAATTATTTAAAAATAATAAACGCCTCAAATTTTGAACGCTTAATGAAACTTATCGATCAATACAAACTCTATTATGGTGGATACAGTAATAAAGAAGAGCGCTTTATTAGTCCGACGGTTTTGCACAACGTATCTTTTGAGGACGAGGTGATGCAAGATGAAATATTCGGTCCTATTCTACCCGTTATTTCATTTAATGATTTAGACGAAGCTATACAACTGGTAAAAAACAAACCGCGCCCCTTATCGTGCTATATTTACTCAAAAAGCAATAACAGCATCAAAAAAATATTAAAAGAAGTTTCATTTGGTGGTGGCGCTGTTAATGATAGTTTAATGCAGCTTACAAACAGCAAACTTCCTTTTGGAGGCGTTGGATTTAGCGGAATGGGTGCATATCATGGAAAAACAGGCTTTGATGCTTTTTCGCATCAAAAAAGTATTTTACACAAACGCTTTTGGCTGGAACCCAAAACAAAATACAGTCCATATACCAAAATGAAGTTACGTATGGTTAAATGGCTTATGGAATAAGGCTTAACAAAGCATGAAATTAACAACCTTGATTAATAAAACAGCACTTAATTACAAAGGTCCAAAAGAAACAAAAATGAAAACTTTAAAAGCAGAAACAGAAGCTAAAATTGCTGCAGGCCGTCTAGCCAAACCAGAATTTATGCAAGGTGTTGATGACATCATAAATGAAGCAAAAGCGCTTCAACAAGGTGAGAAAGCCCTAAAGAATGGACAAAAAGCACCTCATTTCGAGCTTCCTAATGCTAACCGCGTATCGATTGCCTTAGAGAACTTACTAGATAAAAGCCCAGTAATTGTCACATTTTATCGTGGTGATTGGTGTCCGTATTGTAATCTACAATTGAGAGCACTACAAAGTAAATTACCAGAAATTAATGAACTAGGAGCAACATTAGTCGCAATAAGTCCGCAGGTACCAGATGGCTCATTATCCAAGTCAGAAATTAATGCCATGGAATTTTTAGTACTATCGGATCAAGACGCCAAAGTCGCCACGCAATATGGTGTCGCTTGGAAAGTTCCTGAATTTTTAGCCGAGCACATGCGTGTAGACCGTAATTTGGATTTAGACAAAATCAATAATGGTGATGGCAGTATTTTACCCATTCCAGCTACTTTTATATTAGACACTAACGGTATTGTCGTATGGCGCTATGTAGATGTAGACTACAGAACACGCTCGGAGCCAGATGATATTATTGAGGCGCTGAAAAAATTATCAAAATAATTAATTTTACGAGTTTTAAGGATTTCTATAAGCGTTTAAACCCTCCCCGTTTATAATAAATTTCTATAATAATTCTGAAATATTAAATACCGTTACGCATTATGACCATTTTTGAAACTGAGAGACTAGTCATTCAGCAATTAAAGCAATCAGTTTCAGATGTCTATTTTGATATGATGGAAAATACTAACGTGATGTCTTTAGTACCAAGACCCACTATGTCTAGACAAGAAAGTGACGCTCATTTAATAAAAATGATTAGTCTCTATGCTGAACCATCGGATACCAAAGTTTGGGGTATTGCGTTAAAAAGCAGTGATGAGTTTATTGGGATTTGCGCTTTTTTAAAAAACGATGCTCAGGAAGACGAAATTGGTTATCGCTTTCGAGAACAGTTTTGGAATCAAGGTTTCGGAACCGAATTAACAAAAGGATTAATCTCCTTCGGGTTTGAAGAAATGGCCATGCAGAAAATAACGGCCGATGTCGCTATAAAAAACCTTAACTCTGTGAAGATTTTGGAAAAATTTATGAGAGTTACAATGGAATTTTATAACCCTTCTGACAATTGCACAGATAGAAGGTATGAAGTTTCAAAAACGGATTGGCTATGAGCCAACAAGTAACCTAAAACTTCATAATTTCATTCTAGCTTAAAAAACCCTACCTCAACAAAACCTCACCCTTATCCATCAAAATTTTGGTGTTCCTTATATTGCAGATATCAAACTGCTTCCCATTATTTTGGAGCATGTGGAGTATGGTGGTAAAATGCAGGTGTGATATATAGCTGTAAACAATCCCTCACAGAAACCCAAAAATTCCTCAGTACGTAGGGTAATGTAAATTTGAATAAATTGAGCTTTAAAATTTAAAAAAATATTTAGGAATTTAAATATATTTAAGTATCTTATTTTCAGCAGAATAATCTCATATTAATCTGAATCAAAACAAAAAAGGTTAGGTGAAATAACAAAAAGCTTCCACTCATGAAAAAGAAAGAAAAAAAGATTAACCGGCGTCAGTTTGTCAAACAGACAACTAAAGGCTTTGTCGGGGTTCATATGGCTTCCATTTTACCCGCTTCTTTACTAGCTGCCTCTGGTTTTACTTCTGCAGAAGCTTCTTCTTTTCATGGTGTATGTTACCACGACTGTCCCGATTCCTGTAGCTGGGTGGTCAAAGTGCAGAAAGGTAAAGTGATTTCTTTTGGTGGAGACAAAGCGAATCCTTTCACTGCGGGTAAACTGTGTGGCAAGATGGATACTTTTCCACAGGACATTACCTATCACTCCGATAGGTTGCTCACGCCAATGAAACGTGTGGGCAAAAAAGGTGAAGGAAAATTTGAGCCAATTAGTTGGGAAAAGGCCATCCAAGAAATAGGTAATCAACTTAAGGAAACGATTAAGCGGCATGGTAGTGAGTCCATTTTGTCTCACGGGTACATGGGCACCCAAAGCCTGGTTCAGAAGTCCGTGATGAGTAGTCGTTTTTTTGCCCGAATGGAGGCTTCGGTTATTTCCCATACGATTTGTGGAGGAGCTGTAATTCCTGCAAACTTCCAAGTGAATGGTACGGTGATGGGGGTATTGCCGGAAGACATGGTTCACAGCCGTTACATTATCCTTTGGGGCACCAACACTAAAAACTCTAATATTCACCAATGGCCTTACGTTTTAAAAGCAAGGAAATCTGGTGCAAAAATCATCGTTATAGATCCTTTTGTTTCGGCAACTGCAAAAGAAGCTGATTGGCACATTCAACCACTGCCTGGTACCGATGTGGCATTGGCTATGGGCATGATAAATATAATGATCGATGAAGGCTTGGTCGATCAAGATTATATAGACAATTACACCTTAGGCTATAAAGATTTAAAAGAGCATGTCAAGTCATACGATCCCAAAAGTGTTTCGGATATCTGCGGATTGCAGGAAGAGGACATTATTCAACTTGCCCGGGAGTATGCCAACGGTGAACCATCACTAATTCGCATTCTTGTTGGAATCGAACACAATTATAATGGTGGAGATGGTACAAGGGCGGTAGCTATACTACCATCATTAACTGGAGCTTGGCGCAAGCTGGGTGGTGGGCTGATGCATTTGACTTTTGAGATGGGAGGACGTGCACTCAACTGGGAAAGGCTTAGCTACCATCGTCAAATGCCAACACAACCAAAGCGAAAGCTCAATATGGTACAGATTGGACAAATACTCAATAATGCTGACCTTAACCCGGCTATCAAATCTATTTTTATTTTTAACTCAAACCCAATGGTTACGACACCCAATGCGAACCTAACCAAAAAAGGTTTGGAGCGCGAAGATTTACTAACGGTAGTGCTAGAGCATTTCATGACTGAGACTGCAAAATATGCTGACTATGTATTCCCCGCTACAACACAGCTAGAACATTGGGATATTGGGGATTCCTGGGGACAAGTGTATATAAACATCAATCAACCAGCAATTGCCCCTTTGGGAGAAGCCAAATCCAATAGCGAGTTTTTCCGACTCATGGCTCTGGAAATGAACTATACAGAAGAGTGCTTCGAAGAATCTGACAAGGATATTGTAAAATCTGCTTTTGATTCTGATCACCCATACCTTGAAGGGATTGATTTTGACTACATGCAAAAACACGGCTGGGCGCGATATAAAATTCCCGAACCTTTTTTGCCCCATGCTGATGGCAACTTCGAAACTGCCAGCGGCAAATGTGAATTCATTAGCCCGAGTAGAGGGCTTCCTAAATACAAGGAGGTGAGTTATACCAATGAGGAAAAAGCTAAATATCCTCTACAACTTTTGACCATTAAGAATACGAAAGGATTTCATAACTCCTCGCATGCCAATATCAAGCATCTTCAGCAAAAAGAAGGCCGTTTAAGACTTGACATACATCCAGAAGATTCAAATGCACGTAACATCCAAAATGGCGATGAATTGATGGTATTCAACCAACGCGGCAAAGTACTACTAAAAGCCAAAGTAACTAAGCGCACCAGACCAGGCGTGATATGCATGCCACATGGCTTTTGGCCTTCATTGACCAAAGGTGGCCAGGTATCTAACAACCTAACGGATGACCGATTAACAGACATAGGTGGAGGGGCTGCGCTTCAAGATTGCCGTGTACAGGTAACAAAAACATAAATTAAAATTAGGTTAATAAATCCCTTAATAATCTATAAAAACAAAGCGGTTTAAGACCTAAAACCAAAGTAAGTAAACATAATTATGGTCAATGCTTAAAAGAAAAATTAGTCTGCATAAACCCGCAACTATTCTTATACTAGACCATTGGCATCAATATTGACCCGTCCTGAATACAGGCTACATAATTTTAAACATTATTTACAATAAATGAAAATCAATATTAACGTAATAGATGAGAAGTCACTATCTGAACTAAAAACAGCATTGAAAAAGCTGAATGTCACATGGGAATAAAAATAATTTGCCAACACCATAATAATTTATTGCTAGCTTCTGGCCTACTTACTAACACCTTTAAAGGTATATTTGGGCTTATACTTGCTCTACTAGATACTTAATCAGACATATCTCAAACCCTACCTCAACAAAACTTCATTCTTAACCATCAAAATTTTGGTGTTTTGAAGCAGCACTTTTTCTTCGTCTAAAAAGGCATTAATTTTTTCTTCGGAATCTAGAATTTCAATAAGGTGTGGGTGTTTGCTGTTTCGAATTTCATGTTGGCCCCAATTTACACTTTGATCATTCAAATACCCTTTACTCACATTAAGATGAAGCACTTGGTGCAAACCAAAATCTTTGGCACGTTTCATCAAAACTTCCGAAAAATCCGAACCATATAATTTCTTCCAAAAAGAATTATTTTCAATTTTTTGTCCGAATTCAAAATAAATTCTAACCGTTATCAGATCTTTCATTTTTTGTCCTTTTATTTTTAATTTCGGAGAGATGAAGCCCCTTTTCTCGAATGAAAAAGTTGTTTTTCGGACTCCCGATAATTTGAGATGAATACACCCCAGAATGTCCTGAGAATAAATATGCCGTAGAACAGGCTAAGGCTATAAAAACCCCCGATTCGATACCAAAAAGTTCAATACCCATAACTGTACAAGCGATTGGCGTATTGGTGGCTCCTGCAAAAACGGCTACAAATCCCATACCTGCTAGTAAGCCCATAGGTAAAGGTATAAACCAAATTAAAACATTACCTAAGGCAGCGCCAATAAAAAACAATGGGGTGACTTCTCCCCCTTTAAATCCGGCCCCAAGGGTAAAGGACGTAAATAATAATTTTAAGATAAAGTCGTATGAATTCAGATCAACCTGAAAAGCATCAACAATCGTTGGTATACCTAAACCAATGTATTTGGTAGTACCCATAAAATAAATAACTACCGCTAATATGGCACCTCCAACAACGGGACGTAATGGCGGGTATTTAATAAACTTACCAAAAAGATATCCCCAAAAGTGTGTGGATTTAGAAAAAAGCATGGCTACGAGTCCGAAAATAATCCCTGCCAATAAGCACCAAAGCACATTTACTGGTGTCATTTCGGCAACTGTAGTAATCGTATAATGTGTGTGTGACACATTCCAAATATGACAAAAATAATTTGCAAAAACGGCTGCCAAAAAACTAGGAATAATGGCTTCTAAACGTAATCGCCCTAAAATTAAGACTTCCAACGCGAAAATACCTCCAGCTAAAGGTGTTCCAAAAACGGAAGCAAAACCGGCACTTATTCCAGCAATTAAAAGAATTTTTCGGTCGCGATTAGATAGTTTTAAAATCTTGGTAAACCTATCGGCAATAGCTCCACCAATTTGTACTGCGGTCCCCTCTCGACCTGCCGACCCACCAAATAAATGGGTTACCACTGTACCAAACAATACCAGTGGCGCCATTCTAAACGGAATGATTTTTTTAGGAGAATGAAATTCTTCGAGTAACAGATTGTTCCCTTTTACAACACTATTCCCATATAAATGATACGATAAACCTATAATAAAGCCGCCAATTGGTAGAAGCCAAATGATCCACTGGTTGGACTCTCGATAATCTGTTGCCCACTCTAAACTAATTAAGAAAATCGCCGAAACACCTCCTACAATGACACCAAGTACCAAACAAATTAACACCCATTTAAAAAGGTACACTAGTGAAGGTACTTGCTCTATTGATAATAAAAATTTCTTGATTTCAGATGTAGTCATATAGCCTAAATAAACACTTCTAAATTAGCAATTAACCCTGTCAGAACATGTTTAAGGCTCCCATTGGAACGGTTTAAGGCAGAGCGCAATTCCATAAGTGAATTACAAATATATGTTAAAAAAGTTTTAAAAAGCTAAGTCCAAAACAGCTAGAATTAAGAGACGGCTCATAATATTTAACTATTTTCGTTTTTTGAAAAGCTTTTCGTTCAAATATGAATGGTGTTACCTATGTATAAGTTGTAAACTATTTAAAAAACTGATGAAAAAATATATAATATTACTACTTACATTATCTTATAGTCTATTGTCTTATGGGCAAGATTTGAAAGAAAACGAACTTTTTGGAAAATGGAAAGTATTAAAAATATTGGAAAAAACTTCAAACCCTAATATGGAACCAATAATAAAAGGATTTGAAAATGCCACATTAATTTTTGATACTGATAAAAACTTTGAACTTACAACAACTACTAATTCTGAATTATTCACCATGTTCACTAGTATAACCAAAAATACTAAATGGAAATTCGAATCCAACAAACAACTTATTCATATTGGTAATGAGTCTGATGGATATACTATAATGGGAATCTTTACTAATAAAAATGACAACCAAATCTTATTTCGTATTGAGGAAAGTGAAATTGTTCTTGAAGTCGAAAAAACAAATTAGATAACATTTATAAATTAATGACTGAAAAATCGACAGTAAAGAACTCGGAAAAACCTACAGGAATAGCTGATAATTTAATCACTCAGTTGAAAAGTGGTTTATCTAAAATTGGGGAACTAGGAACTAATACCAAGGGGAAATTTGTTAATTACGTTAAAGATATTTTTGACGTATTACCATTAATAGAAAAAGCAGGATTTAGAACAAATAGACTTATTGTTGGGGTTTCGATTCCACCATCTGTTGAAATACACTTTAGCAGAATAAATGAATTTGATGAAAGTCATATAAATAATTTACTTGAAGAGTATTCTGATAAGAAAATGTTTAAAATGATCTTAAAAGCATTGCTGATGTCTAATGAATTTCAATCGAAACTATCATCTGAGGATTTAATATTTAGTGAAACATGTATTGAGATTTCAATCCCACCTAAAATAAGTATAAAGTACTTAAATAAAAATATTGCCTCTATTGATAAAATTGAATCAGAATTTGAATAACAACAGTTTACAACACTACCTATAAAACATAACCAATTAAGTATTAAACCGAATAGTTTGTGTTTTATTTGCTAAGATCGCCAAGTTTTTAATTTGGCTTTTAAACTGAGAAGTTAAATCAAAATATTAAAATTTGTTGCGCTAGCACCTTGAATCCACCCCCATAAAAAAAATAATGAACAAAAGAAATAGCGTCTTTATAGCGACAAGTTTAGATGGTTATATCGCTGACAAGAACGGCGGAATTGATTGGTTACATGCTATACCTAATCCAGATTTTGATGATATGGGATATGTCGAATTCAGCAATAAAATTGATGCTCTTGTTATGGGCAGAACCACTTTTGAAACCGTACTCGGGTTTGATGTTGATTGGCCATACAACAAACCAGTCTTTGTTTTGAGTAACACATTAAAAGAAATACCCAAAAGTCATAAAGAAAAGGCCTTTTTAATCAAGGGCACTTTGTTCGAAATTTTGGACCAAATTCACGAAATGGGCTTTTACAAGCTATATATTGACGGTGGTACTACAATAAGAAATTTTCTAAAAGAGGATTTAATTGACGACATGGTACTAACAACAATCCCTATTTTATTGGGTGGAGGTTCCTCTTTGTTTTCTGAACTTCCAAATGAAATCAAATTTGAACTTATTGGAGCAAAAACATATTTGAACCAAATTACACAGAATCATTATAAACGAAAAAGGTAATGCGCTCCAAATGCTTGGCGTGGTTATTTTTTAGCTATGAAATGGTCTAACTTTTGGTTGGTAGTTTTCTGAATTTTATTTTTCATAAAAGGTGTCCACCCCATAAGATAACCAACAGGCCCCAGTGCTTGTTGCGTCCATTTCCATAGATTAAAAGAATCTATATGTTCAATAATTTTACCTTCTTTGAATTTGAAGTTCACTTTAATGTTATTGATTACTTTTCTCTTTTTAGCGCCATAAAAATACTCAGCTTTCCAATTAGCACTACCATTTTCCAAAGTCGCTTCAATGTTATTGAAGCTAATTTTTGCAGGCTCAGCTTTTCCTGAAAGTAACATTTCCCACATTTTACAGGCACGATTTCCTTGTAATGTTCCAAAAACTTCATCTCGAAATATCACATCATCATGATAACATGATGCCATTCCCTTGGCGTTTCCATCAGCAAAAGAAGTGTAAAACTTTTCTATTAATTCTCTATTAGTCATGAATGTATTTTATGAAATCCGATAATGATACGCAACATGTTCATTTAAGATTTTGTTGTTAATTCAGCTACTAATTTAGCAAATTCAAACTGCATATAAAATTAGTTTGAAGTTTAGTGAGTACGCGTTTATTAAAGCGATATAAAACTCAAATAATAAGATTTCAATAAACTATAATTAATACTAAAACCACATTTGCTAAGTTAGTACCTTAGCAAGACCATTACCCTATACTAAAACTATCAACCACCATGCACAACAACACATTCTATTTCAAAAAAGAAGAACCTATTAAAAGTTGTGTTCTGGCCATGCGCGATATTTTGCTTCAATTTGATGAAAGCATCACCGAAACCACAAAATACGGCATGCCTTGTTTTTGTTATAAGGGCAAAATGTTCTGCTATATTTGGACCGATAAAAAAACTTTGGAACCTTATTATTTAATTGTTGAAGGCAATCGTATTGAGCATCCACAATTAGAAACAGGAAATCGTTCGCGAATGAAAATCTTCAGAATAAATCCTCATGAAGATTTACCAATTGATACCATTAACACCATTTTAAACTTGGCGTTAGATTTATATAACCATTAAAAAAATAAGCGCCCAATGCATTAAAACTGAACGCCTATAAACTTGACGTAAAACCTAAAAGTCAAGATGAATTCATTAAAATCGGTACGAAATTGTTCCTTTAGCAAAAAACGGAGTACCTGGTGTAAAATGTATTTCAGTCACGGGTTGTGGTTCGTTTTGCAATCGAGATTCTGTTGCAAACTGAGTTTCATTCCATTCGGTATCAAACAAGTTCTCAATAGCAACACCTAGAGTAACTTGACCTATAGTGTAATTCAAATTAAAATCTGCAACAAAATAGCCTTCAGCAATAATACTATTATCTTCATTCGCTGGCCTATCATCAATAAAACGGTAACGCAATCCGCCTGAAAAACCGTTCCAATTATTAAGAGCTAAACCTCCTGTTGAGGTAAAACTTGGCGCTAACGGAATATAATCATTACCCTTAGGCGCTTCAACACGCCTTGCTTTTGTTAAAGTGGCATCGGTATCAAAAAACAACCAATCATTTAGCTGATAACGCAGTCCTAAATCTAATCCGAAACGCTCTGTTTGTCCACTAGGCTCTACAATTCCTGCATCCCCCACGTAAACGAATTCTTGTTCTAAAAACAAATACCATAGCGCCGTGTTAAGAACTAATTGAGGTGTTGGTTTCCAAATATTCCCAACATCTACACCATAAGCACGAGGTAAAATATCATCAATTTGATTATCTAATACCACACGGGCATCGTTTGAGTGAAACCCTATCCCCGACTTCACGTACAGTTCTAAATTATCTTTCGCAGCATAGAAAAAATTCAGTTTTGGAGACACAATTGTTTTTGTTTGTGCTAGCGTTTCATAAGCGGTTTGAAGTTTATCATTATACATGAACTTAAAATAATCCAATCTCAACCCCGGAGCAACGGTAAATTTCCCGAATTCAAAATCTGCATTAGCAAATCCATTAATATTAGTTTGATTAATATCTCCTAGTTGTACATATTCTAAAGTTGTTGTTCTATTCAACGTTTTAGATAATTCGGTATCGTTGGTGATATCCTGTCTAAAACCTAATCCAGATGTTAATTTCACTTCAGCATCGCCCAAGCTCATATCGTGAGTTAACATACTATTTAAACCAAAAATATCACGGTTTTCTTTTTGTTTAATTTGATCGCCATGAATTGGATCTTCAAGAAAAAACGTAAAGTTTGAGTACAATTCAAATTGATTTTTCACATAAAAAGCATTGGTTTTTAATAACGATTTCTCGGAAACTTGCTTGGTGTACTCCACATTCAAATTAGTACGCTGGGTGTTCCCTCCTTCGGTATCGTCAATAGCGCCAAAACGGGTAATATTCCCATTATCTACCTCACGTTGCGGAATTTGTCCTGAAGCATCCCAACGGCTTGTAAAGTGAGAAACTGTTAAAGATAATTTATCATTTTCAGGAGAAAACATGACGTATTTACCAAACATATTCAACCTGTTAAAATTTTGAGGCGATTCAAAAGGACCATCTGTCGCAATATATTCTACGGCTGCGTAGGCGTTTTGGTTTGGCGTGTTTTCCAACAAATCAAAAAGCCCTAAGGTTCTCAAGGTATTAAATTGACCAACCGATAGCGCTACGGTGCTCTCCCCTAAATAATCTTTAGTTGAGAAATCGATATATCCCGCCGTATCAAAATCGCCTTTATTGGCATAATAAGGGCCCTTGCCAAAATCGATATTGTTTACCGTTTCTGGAATGATAAAATGTAAATCACTGTATCCCTGACCATGCGCATGAGACACCATATTCACTGGCATACCATCCACATTAATGGCCACATCGGTACCATGATCGATATCGAATCCTCTTAAAAAAATTTGCTCTGCTTTTCCGCCTCCGGCATGTTGTCCTATAATTAACCCCGGTACTTTTCTTAAAATTTCTTGAGATGAATTTACCGGTGTGGTGCTTAAATCTAATCTCGCGATTGTATGTAACGGATTTAACGTTTCACGAATAACCAATTCCTCCAGTTGAAAGGTCTTTTCCTTTAAAACCACAGCTAACTTCGATTCAAAATTAGAGTCTTCTAAAACCAAAAATTGATTTTCGTAGCCCAGTAATCCTAATTTTAGAGAATCTCCAACTTTACTATTTTCTAATGTAAACAAACCGTTTTCTGAAGAATGGGCATGTGTCTTTGAGTTTAAATTATAAACATAAACAGCTTCTAAAGGTTGATTCGCCTGATTAAATACAACCCCTTTAAGATCTTGCGCATGTAAATTATTTACAATCAAACACAGGATTAAAAAAGAAAACTGACTGATGTAATTCATATTCCTACTCATTAAATTAAGTTTATTTGTGCCTCTGCTAATGGCCCTAGTTCAAAGATGCTTTCAAGTAAATTTTTTTTCATTTTTTGAGCAACCTTAACTTTTCCGTTAGCCTTATAAATCGCCGACAAATGTAATAAAACATCAGGTTCTGAAGTTTTACCCACGACATGTTTCTCTGCAATTTTTAGAGCTTTTTTGTAGTTCCCTGATTTAAAATAGGTCCAGGCCAATAAATCGTAAGATGCTGGCGTAGGTCGGTTTTCAACTTCTTCCAAAGAAATTTTTAAAGCCTTAGCCGTTTTCTTTTCATTTTCAGCATATATTAAAGCCTTATATTTATTGTACATGGCACCATATTTAGGGCTATCTATGGCCATAGTATATAAATTGAGATTATTCATCTTAGCCTCCAAATCACCTTGAAATTCGGCAATCTCAGACTTCAACAAGTAAATATCTGGCGACTTATAACCTTCTGAAATATGATTTAAAATACGAAGCGCTTCATTCGGATTTTTTTCATAAGCATACACAATCCACGCAATACCTTTTTTCGCATAAGCATCATTTGGGTCTATTTCTAAGGCCTTTAAATAATAATTATACGATGTTTCTATTTCACCTGCATGACCATAATAATCGGCCAAATTGGTGTAAACCCATTGCTTTTTACTAGGTAGGTTTGATAAATCTGCAATCACTTTAGCTTTTTCAAGGTATTTTATAGCAGCATCTAAATCGCCTCTATGGTCGGACCATTTTGATAGGCGTATGAGGTAATCGAAATCTCCATCTTTTCTAATTTTTTCTAAATACGCTTTCGCGGAATCGTAATCCCCTAATTCTAAATAGACATCGAAAAGCATTTTTTCTGTACCCTTCAAGCCTTCACCATTGGCTTCTGCTTTTTTTAATAAATCTAATGCAGCTTTAAATTTATGTTGAGACATATAGTTTCTGGCCAACGCTTTTAAGTATCCAGATATTTCGTAGTCTGTTGATTTATTAACTTCTATTAAATAGTTTTCAGCTTCAATTAAAGCATCGATACGGCCTGTGCTATTAAAAATTTGCGTTTGAGAAGCCGCTGCCTTGGCTAAATAAGGAAACTGATTAGGTGTTTCTTGCAGTTTTTCATTCCAAAAATTAAAATCGGCCAGTGCTAATTCTAGTTTTTCGTTCTTGGTAATTTCTAAAGTAGCATTGTAATCTTTCGTACTGGTTATTTGTTTTGATGTTTTGGTACAACTAACTTGAAGTACCAATAAACAAACAAATGCTATATATTTAAAAGGTTTCATAATGTTTGAGTTTTTTTAGGTTTTTTTTGAGTTTAAAAATCTCCAGGAGAAAGGCATGTGCCTTAACCCCGGAGAGAGAGGTTGAGAGAGAACCGCTTAATGTGGTGATGCTAAGTAAGGAAATGAGGTCAAAAAGGCTTTATCATTCGCATCAACGTTATCGTTAGATAAGCCTGGGTTTTCAGTGAAATCTTCACCACCAAAAATCAGTAATAATTCTACCGTAATCACGTCGTCTGCTAAGGCACGCCCTGTTAAAACGTTAGTACCATCGTAAAAAGTTGTGGTACCATCTAAGGAGACATTTAGCACATCGGTAGCTAATAATCCTGTAAATGCAGCAGCATCTTGCCCTAAAGCATTCATATCACCTGCATTTGCAAATGCTGGACTTAAAGCCATTAAATTGGTTTGAAATTTACTTTGAAAGGCCGCATCTTGATTTGAAGGTACCGTAACGTTAAAGGCGTCTTTATCGGCAGAAGCCACAAAAACCGTGTTTACTGCTGGCCTCCCCATTTGATCTTCTTGCATGTAAATTCCAGAAAAATCAGGACTTGTTATTATAACTTGATTATCGTCGTCGTTAGAACAGTTAAATGCTACTAATGAAACGGCTAGCATAACTAATATTTTATTTAAAGTTTTCATTTGATTCTATTTTTAAGTTGTTGTTATTATTTACTTTTAGATTCTACCCAAGTATTGATGGTTCCTGAAGTACCAATCATAGATTTTGGGACCTCTACCACAACAGACATCACGTTAGTCCCTTTAAAAGTATCTGCTCCAGGCATGTTGAAACTCCCGGCATTACCAGCAATGATTTCTGAATACTGAGCGAAATCCATAAAAAACGGATCATCACGTGGCCCTGCAAAAAATTTCATACCGCCGTAAGATGCTATTTTCGGGCTATCGCCATAAGTTGAAATATCTACTACCCCACCTACTATAGCATCAGATTGAATAGTACTTTCTAAACCGGTTTGAGAAGGTACTACAGGCCCAAAGAAGTACATTTTACCATCTCTAGGAATGGCCTGAATTACTAAATCTTCCATGTTGTCTTGATCGGTATCGATATTAAATTCCACCAATACATTTTCATCAAATAATGCTGCTCCTGTAGCCTCCGGACTTAATAAACCTTGCAGGTTCGCTACAAAAACTAAATGATCTGTGTTTTCGCCTTGAAAGGCATAAAAATCGGTAATATCACTATTACCACCTTGTACTGCAGGCGCGTCGATGTGATCGGCTGCAACAATGAAGAAAGCCGCTAATGCGATCACTCCAATTCCTAATACTGCTTTAAAATTTTTCATAATGTTTGAGATTTTTTTTTAAGTTATTTTTTGACTCTCACCCATACCTACGGAAAAAAGAAAATAGCGGTTTTGTTAAAGTTTTGTTAAAGGAATTATTCGCAATTTCATAGTTGAAAACATTACTTTTGTACCATAATCCATATTTATGAATCCATCGGCTGCAGGCTGGATAAACAAGCTGCTTAAAGAACTTTATAACTTCAACCTCTTTTTAAAATACAGTGAGGAAGATTTTTATTTTACGCTAAGACAATGTGGATTTATATATGGTAACAACCTAGATGTTGTTGCACAGAGCCTACCAAAAAGAGATCTTACCGAAGAAGAAATATGCAAAACCAACCTGGTTTTAGCCTTGTTATATGCACATGAGAACTCAAAAAGCAAAGTGCCTTTTAGTGAAAGCGTTATCAATTTTTATACAAACATAAACGAAATTAAAACCTCGCTTTTCCAGGATATTTTGGGTGGAAAAAAGTCTAGCGAACAACTTGAAAAAATTATACAAAAGCGCATACACATCGATGATAATATTTTAACCAAAAATTTCAGTTATTTCATTATAAATGCTTTGTTGTATGTTGATGTTTTAGCCTATACCGAATATTTAAGAGAAGAAAACATCTCCTCTGCATACTTAAAAAACATTGAATCGTCCATTGTCTCGATTACTTTAGGGGTATTAAATTCGAAGGAAGTAAAAAACCATTATGACGTGAGTTTAATCAAACTTTTTGAATCCTCTTTAAGATATCATGATCACAGCCACATTGACTATAACAAGGCTTTAACACACTTAAAAAAACCTTTCGAAAAGCAATATCTTTTAGACTTGGCTTGCATGGCGACTTGGGGAGACCAAATGATAGATGCCGATGAACATCAGTTTTTAGAAAAATTAGGACTTGATATGGGTTTAAGTCTTTCAGCCATCCATCAATCTATAAAATCGGTAAATTATTTTTATACCGTTAACGCCAAAAACATAGCGCTTTTAAGTTCATCGAATATGGTAAAAACCTTTTACAACAATTCTAGTAAAATGGTTTTTAAACTGATTACAAGAAACAGTAAACGTTTGTACGCTGAGATAAAAGAAAGTAAAGAACTTATGGTGCTAATATCACAATCTACAAAGCGTGAATTAACCAAAGCAGAGCAAAAGAAGGTGCAAGAACAGCTGTTGGATATTTTTAAATCCATTCCCAGTTTGGCTATATTTTTACTACCAGGAGGCGCCATTTTACTACCATTAGTAATAAAATTTATCCCCAATTTGTTACCGTCTGCTTTTGATGAAAATAGGATTGATGACTAAATAAAAGGATTATTGTTATTTTTCTATTAGCTTTACCGTCACAACTAAAACTAAACACCCCATGGCTTCATATACAATACAAGAAATTAATGCTATTTTAAAAGGTGAATTAATAGGTGATACCGATGTACTTATTGAGGGTCCTGAACAATTAAAAAACGCGAAAAGCAATCATATTACTTTTATTGGAAGTGCTAAATACACCAAACTTTGGGAAACCACTCAAGCCTGTGCAGCGCTAATTAACAACAACTTACACATTGAGCCAGGAGAAAACAAAGCTTTAATTAAAGTGCCTAACGCCGATTTGGCCATGGCCAGCATTTTAGAAATGTTTAGTCCGCCAGCTCCAGAGTTTGAAGTTGAAATGCACCCAACTGCTGTAATACATGAAACCGTTAAAATTGGTTCCGATTGTAAAATTGGTGCGAATTGTTATATTGGTCCGAATGTGGTTTTAGGCGATGGTGTAACCTTATACCCTAACGTTTGTGTTTATGACGAAACGATTATTGGAGACCATACCACGGTTTGGTCTGGAACCATTATTAGAGAGCGTTGTATTATTGGAAGCCATTGTATTTTCCATACCAATGTGAGTATTGGTGCCGACGGATTTGGTTACCGCCCAAGCGATGATGGTCGTGGACTGGTTAAAATCCCGCAAATAGGAAACGTAATTATTGGACATTATGTAGAAATTGGTGCAAACTCCTGTGTGGATCGAGCTAAATTTAGTTCGACCATTATTGGCGATGGTTGTAAAATTGACAACCTGGTACAAATTGCCCACAACAGTGTTATGGGACGCTCTTGTATTATGGCTGGACACAGTGGATTAGCTGGCTCTGTAACTTTAGGTGATGGTGTTATTATTGGCGGAAGTGCTTCAATTAAAGACCATACCACCATTGAATCTGGCGCTACTGTAGGTGCAGGATCTGGAGTTATTGGAGATATTAAAGCAGGACAAACCGTATTGGGTTACCCTGCTCAAGATTCTAGAGAAATGCTAAAACAGTGGGTTGCCTTAAAACGCTTGACTAGAAAATAAAAATTACTCCAACCAGGCTTTAAAATCTTTTACACGCTCGCGAGCAACGATAACGTCTTGTTCGGTATAGCTGTTTAATTTTATTTGCAAACGGGAATTGGTATAACTTACCATATCTTTTATCGCGTTAATATTTACATAGAATTTACGATTTATTCGAAAGAAGGTTTCGGGTTCCAGTTCATTTTCCAGGAAATCTAAAGTGGCGTCTAATAAATAGTTTCGCCCTTCGGAAGTATGAATGTAGGTCCCTTTATTTTCGCTGTATACACATTCGATATCTTCAATATTAATGAGTTTTAAATGCTGACCAACTTTTACCGAAAAGCGTTTTTTATATGCACGATCTATAGGATTTACCAATAGCTTTTTAATATCCTCAAAATCTAAAGTCACTCTTTGAGTTTGTGGTGCACGTGCTTTGAATTTTTCAACTGCTGTAGCTAGCTCGTCTTCGTCTATGGGTTTTAGCAAATAATCAATGCTGTTTAATTTGAAGGCTTTAAGCGCATATTCATCGTAAGCTGTAGTAAAAATGATGGCCGACTTCACTTCTATGGCTTCAAAAATCTCGAATGAGAGTCCGTCGCTAAGTTGAATGTCTAAAAATATTAAATCGGGATGGGTGTTGGTTTTAAACCAGTTTATAGATTCTTCAACCGAATGCAGCATAACTTCGGTTTCGAGGTTTAAAGTGGTTAGCATCCGTTGTAAACGTCTTGCTGATGGTTTTTCGTCTTCTATAATTATGACATTCATTTTTTTAAATCTATAAGTTTAATTAGAAACGGGCTTTGCGTTAGGGATTGCAGTGGAAATCCTTTTTTTATTTGTGAACTTGCTTTTATTTTGAGACTTTCAACAACCTTTTAAAGTCGAAAAAAACCTTGAATTCACCTAAAAAAAGATTGCAACGGAAAGCCCGACCCTTGTGGTAACGCCCAAAATATTAGTGGTTTTATTCCCAACGTGAGGTTTGATTTTCCGAATCCATAAATTTGCGCAGTTTTTCGTCTTCCCAGTGTTTCTTGAAAAATAATCGGCCTTTAAACACATTCCAAGCATGATAGGAGATGAATACCGTCCAAGCGACTAAAATACAAATATCAAACCATTGAAAAAATGGCTTGTATGGGCCTGCCATAATGTATAAATTATAACACAGTAACAGCACGACAATAAAATACCCTACTAAATGAATGTAGAATATCTTAAGATTTTTTACTTTTTTCTTTGCTTCGATAAAAAGCTGTTGTTTATTTTTTTCTGATTCCATAGCCATTAATATTTTCCTTGTTCCTTATCCATAAACTCCTTTATTTTTCGCGCTTCCCAGGCTTTTCCAAAAGTTACATTTTTAACAAATACGCACAACGCATGAAATGCCAAACCGATACCCCAGAAAACTGGTGTTGCAAAGGTGCCAAAGTTCCAGAAATGACCACCATTAGCAACGATCATACCTACGATAAACACATTCACGGCGACATACCAGAAGGCATGCCAATAGAAACCTTTGAGTTCTTTTAAGCGCTTTTCGGCTCTTAAATACGCTTCTTCTTTTTGATAATTTTCGTGATTATAATTTGATTCCATGATGTTATATTTTATTTTAATTTAACTGTATACTGTCGTGTTTTTAATTTGAATTATTTTTTGTTCAGATGAGATAGAAAATTCGAGCATAGCATGAGCTACGGTTTTATTTTATATTCAAATATGAGCGAAAAAGAAACAAATTATATGCGTCAATAAATGGTTAAAATGGTATTAGTTCCATTTGCTTTTTTCTTCTTTCATAAATTGTTCAAGTTTGCGTTTTTCCCAGTTTCGGCCAAAGGCACCGTCGTCTACAAAAACACGGAAGGCTTGAATTACGAGGCCTAAGCCCCAGCCAAACATGGGAAACCAAAACCATTGGAAGCCCCAAAAGGTTTTATAGTTTACAAAAATTAAAAAGGGAATGACCACGCAATAGGATGCTAGGCTGTAATAAAAGCCCTTTAATTCTTCTACGTGCTTGCGTGCGCGTACGTAACTATCGTCTAAATGTGTATGTGATGTTGTTCTCATTACTGATATTTTTTTAGTAAGCATAGGTATTGCCACGGCAAAACGCTTTGCTTCTTTGATTATATTTACTTTTCTATTGGTGAGTAAATTGTAGCGTTGATTAATATTATTTAAACCAACCCCACTACTCTTTTTTACAATTTGTTTGGGCTGAAAATTATTTTCAACCACTAAATTATTTTGATCTTCGTATATGGTGATGTGCAATGGCTTACTTGAAGTTACCATATTATGCTTTACGGCATTTTCTAATAAAAGCTGTAAAGATAGCGGCACGACTTTACTTTCAGGGTTAGAGGCTTGCTCTGGCATCGTAAAAACGATACTGTCTTCAAAACGCATTTTAAGTAAGGACATGTAGGTGTTTGCGAATTTTAATTCTTCATCTACCGTAACTAACTCTTTACTTTTTTGTTCTAAAACATAGCGGTACACTTTTGATAATCCTGTTGTAAACTTTTGTGCGTTTTTAGGGTTTTCTTCAATTAAACTGGTTAATACATTTAAACTGTTAAATAAAAAATGCGGGTCTAATTGATTTTTTAAAGCGTCAAACTTAGCACTGGCGGTCCCTGCAATAACTTTTTGCTCTTTTAGCTTGTTTTGCTGATACCTATTGTAGTAATAAATAACATGAAATATAGCTACAATGGTAAGCGTAATCCAGAGTCCGAATTGATAATATTCAATCTTCTCACGACTTAAGAAAGTATTAAAGTCCATGTCATAATAAACCATTGCCAAGGCTGAACGTAAGACAAACAACCCTACTAATGTGATGACTAATGACCCTACTACACCAATTATAATGCGTTTGACATAGGCCTTTTTATTCCAATTTAAACCATTCAAATACTTAAAGAAATACATATTTGAATACCCTAACACGAAACCATATAATTGATAAAACACAAAATCTAAGAGGAGTGTGTTTGTATTACTCGCTTCAAATCCACCGTTAATTAAAGTCCCTATTACAAAGGCAATACAGGCTACAACAAATAATATGATGCTATTTTTAGCAGATTTTGACATAAGGCTTTTGAAAGTTAGAAGTTAAATTTAGTGAAAAGTTTTTCGGTGGAGATCGCATTTGTTCATGAGATTCCCGTTTTCACGGGAATGAAGTTTAAGGTGATCGTCTAGATTTTTCATAATGATACGTTTTAGGATTAATGATGAAGCAAATATCTAACAGAAGTCTTGTTTTTGAAAAAGCGTTATACCGAATTGTAGAAACTTTGTGATGAAATGTAGAAACCAGGTATAAACACAAAGGAGACGTTTTGAAAAGTAAGTCCTTCGTCAGGCTGAACTTGTTTCGGGCGCTCATTGCGCCTAGTCCTCAATATGATGAGATTTTGAAACAAATTCAAAATGACAGGCTTTATAACTCTTCAAACCGCCTCTAATTTTTTAATGCGACTATAATTTATTTAGCGTGCTTCTAACTTAAAAAATATAGGCACAGCATACGAAACTTTAACGGGTTTCCCACGTTGTTTTCCAGGCGTCATATGGGGCAGTAAACGTATAATGCGTTCGGCTTCTTTTTCCAAAATATGGTCTGGACCTCTTGATTTAATTGATGAAATTTTTCCTGTAGCATCAATTATAAACATGACAGAAACACGACCTTGAGTCCCTAAATCTAAAGCCGATTGCGGGTATTTAAAATGCTTAAAAATATGTGCCTTCATTTTTTCTTGAAAACAGGCAATCTTCTCTTTATTGTTTCTGCCTTCGCAACCAGGAAAAACAGGAACATGCTCTATAACCGCAAAAGGTACTTGAACATCTTCTTCGACTTCTTCAACTTCGACGGCTTCAACAGCAACGGGAATTGGTGCTATAATGGCATCTTCTAATCCGATTTCGGAACTCTCAATAATGGTTTCTTCAATTTCAACAACATCTTCAACAATCTTGATAGACTCTTGAACTGATGCAGTAGGTGGCGGTGGAGGTGGTGCATTGACATTCACAATTGGAATCTCTTCTTCATATTGTTTTTCCATGTTTAAAATTTCGACAACATCTTGATCTACTTCATAAGTTTTAATTTCTAAAGCTTGCCAGGTAAAAAACAACATGATATTTAATCCAATAGCAAAATATATACTGCTATTTCTCCCAATGTCTACAACGGGGTTTTTCTTTGCTTTCATGACGCTATAGTTTAGAATTGATTAATATTCTAAAGCTAAGAAATCAAACTCTAAAAAACTATGACATTTGTCACAACAAACACTTCTAAAACAAGTGTTTATACAAAAAACACTTTTAAGAATTACCCTCTTTTTTTGTACCCAACAAATACAAAACAACGCCTGGACCAGATTTTACTTTAGAAATTTCCCAATCGTAAGTTTCTGTTCCTTTTAAACTAGCAACAAGGGCTTCCATTTCTTTTATAGAATACGTGCGTAAAGAAGAAACCACGCCGTCCCATAAAACAAAAAGTGGCACAATTGGAATAAGATATGTAAAAATAATTCTACCCCATTTAAACGGGCGAATAAAAGGTGTAACAAACAACACCGTAAGAGGCGAAAAAATCATGGCCAAAATACTTGGAATACTTCGTTCTTGGGCCTCAAAAATTGCAATTCCACTAGCGGCATCTATTGCATTTTGTAGTATTTGCTTAGCTTCTTTTGGCTTAAAATGATGAAAAGATAAAAACTGGGTTCTTAGTCCTTTTAAATTTACTGGTACATTTCTGGCGTCTACAGGTTTTTCTTCAAAAAGAAAATTATCTGCTTGCTTTTGTGTGTAAGTAAAGGCTGAAATATTGGGATAAAAATCTGTTAATACAATTTTTAAATCGGGACTGTTTTTTTTCAACTCGGTATTTAACCAAAGTAGTCCGCCGCCCCCTCCAGACCCCAAATCGATGATTCGATTGGTTTTACTCTGTCGTAATCCTTTTTCGATAATGGGTACCACAGGCTGATACATTTTTACTTTATTTGACAAAAATTGTAAAAAGTCTGTTCCGTAATTTCTTAAAAAGTTTGGAAACCATTTTTGGTCTTCAAATTCGAAAACGTGTATTCTACCCATCTTTTTTTATATTTATTACCCCTAAATTTTTGGCAAAGTATTCAATTTAAAATAAAGCATGAAAAAAATGTAACATTTTATAAATTACAAACACTTACATAACAACTAATCCAATCCCTTGAATAAAGCGTTAGAACATAATTTTGTTGAATTACTTGAAAAGCACCAAAATATAGTGCACAAAGTATGCCGATTGTACACCAATAATTACGATGCGCATAACGATTTGTTTCAAGAAATTACCATTCAACTTTGGCGTGCTTACCCAAAATTTAGAGGTGAGGCCAAGTTTAGTACTTGGATGTATCGTGTAGGTTTAAATACCGCGATTACACTTTATAGAAAATCGAAACGCACCATTAATACACAAGACTTTGAAGGTGTCGCATTTAAAATAAAGGCTGAAGATTATGATGACACTGAAGAGCAGCAATTAAAAGTCCTGTACAAGGCCATACATAAATTAAACGATATTGAAAAAGCTTTGGTCTTTTTGTACCTAGAAGATAAAGATTATAGAGAAATAAGTGAAACTTTAGGAATTAGTGAAGTGAATGCCCGGGTGAAGATGAACAGAATTAAAACGAAACTTAAAACCATTTTAAATTCGTAAACTTATGGATGAATTAGATTTATTAAAGAAGGATTGGAACCAAAATTCCAACAGTCATAAGGTTTCTGCGAAATCTATATACGCTATGCTGCATATAAAATCGTCTTCCATTGTTAAGACCTTATTTTACATTAGCATTGCCGAACTTGTTTTTTGGATACTCATTAATGTGTTACCCACCTTCTTTTCCAAATCATATAACGAACAACTGGATCTTATTTTCACCAATAAAATAGCATTAACATTAATTAATTTTTTCACCTACGCCATCATTATACTTTTTATTTGGCTTTTATTTAAAGCGCACAAGGCCATTTCGGTTACCGATAATGCAAAAAAACTGATGGAAAGCATTCTAAGAACTAGAAAAATAATAAAGTACTATGTTCTGTACAACCTTATTGTACTTACGCTATCGGTAATTGCAGGCTTGTATTTCGGCATTAAACAATCACCCGAAGTTTCAGACAAACTCATAAACGCTAGCCAATCAGAAACGTTCTTATTCTATGGCATTTGCTTTGTGCTGGTTGGTTTTTTTACACTTTGTTTTTGGCTGTTTTACAAACTTTTATACGGTTTATTATTAAAACGATTAAATAAAAACTATAAGGAACTTAAGAAATTAGAGGAATAAAACAACTCCCTAACCTTCCTCGCGTTATAAAACACCTCCCCGGCCCTCCTACACCTCCCTAGCCCTCCTCGAGGAGGGAACTCAAATCGGTAACCTCGATGACGTCACCAGGTTGCATATTATTTAGTTTTATTGCACCTATACGAACGCGCACCAAACGCAAAGTTGGAAAGCCCACTGCTGAAGTCATTTTTCGAACTTGCCTAAATTTCCCTTCTTTTAAAACCACAGAAATCCATGGTGCCGGACCATGACGTTCATCTCTAATTTTTTTCGATCGTGTTGGCAAATTTGGTAACGCTTCTAAAGCAAAGGCTTTACAAGGTTTGGTTTGGTACTTTTTACCATTGAAACCTATCTCAACGCCTATTTTTAACTTTTCTATCGCTTCCGCGGAAATTGGTCCGTCTACTTGCGCATAGTACTCCTTCTCCACCTTCCTGCTGTTTACATAATCGCTCATCTTACCATCGGTGGTTAATAACAATAAACCCTCCGATTTTTCATCAAGGCGACCAATAGCCATAATGCCTTCGGGAAAATCATGAAGCGCACCCAAGAAATTTTTAGATTGCTGCTTGGAGTCGTGACTTTTAAACTGACTCAAAAAACCGTATGGTTTATAAATTATAAAGTGTCTATGTGCCAAATTAGATGCTTCCATTCAATATTAAATGCACCAATGCTTTGGTAGGTTTTTGTCCGTTCATAGCGGTTCTCACTGCATCGAAAGTCATTTTAAAATCGCAACCCGATTTGTACGCACTACATCCATAGGCTGTTTTCCCTTTAAGCACGGTGCCTTTTTTGCATTTCGGACAAACCAATGCATCAGTCGTTGGTTTTTCAATCGCTTTCGCGGAAGTCTTTTTAGGTTCTAACTTTAACTGAAAATTGTCATCAAAACGTAACAAGCCTTCAACAGTTCCTGCTTCCGTTTTAAAACCTTTTAAATTCACGGTAGAACCCTTTTGAAGCAGACGAATAAATTGCTTTTCAGATATTTTTTTATCAGCAAAACTAAAGGGCAACACAAAATCGCAACCCGCTTTATAAGCACTGCAACCATAGGCTGTTTTTCCTTTTAAAAGTTTGCCTTTTTTACATTTCGGACAGCTTTCATTTAAAATCCCTGCAACCTTTTTAGTCTCAGCCTTCGCCGCACGCTGTTTTTGCACCGTTTCATAGGAAATATTAGCGCGTATGGTTTCGCTGCGTACTTCATAAACCAAGGCATCAACCATTTGCTTCATGTTTTTAATAAACGCAGCAGCACTAAATTCTCCTTTTTCAATATCCTTTAATTGCTTTTCCCAAGACCCTGTTAGCTCGGCCGATTTCAACAAATCATTCTGAATCGTATCAATCAACTGAATACCAGTAACTGTAGGTAACACCTGTTTTTTATTTCGTTTTATGTACTTTCTTCTAAAAAGCGTTTCAATAATATTGGCTCGTGTCGATGGTCGTCCAATACCGTTTTCTTTCATTAAATCACGTAACTCCTCATCATCAACCTGCTTACCTGCGGTTTCCATGGCTCGCAGTAAAGAGGCCTCCGTAAATTGATTAGGCGGTTTGGTTTCCTTCTCTAAAAACGATGGTTCATGGGGTCCCTTTTCACCTTTAACAAAAGTTGGTAAAATTCCAGATTCCTTTTCCTTTGCATTAGGATTTTCAAAAACAACACGCCATCCTTTTTCTAAAATTTCCTTTCCTGTTGTTTTAAATACAATTTTAGCAGCATTACCTAAAACTGTGGTATTCGACACGGTACAATCATCATAAAACACCGCTATAAAACGCTTTACAATAATATCGTAAACCTGTTGCTGGGCAGCCTGTAAATGCGTTTGCATACCCGTTGGAATAATAGCATGGTGATCGGTTACTTTTTTATCGTTAAAAACACGTGTAGATTTTTTTATCTTCTTACCTAAAAGCGGCTGTGTTAATGCAGCGTAATTGGTAAGTTTTTGAAGAATACCTGAAACTTTAGGATAAATATCATTTGGTAAAAAAGTGGTATCTACTCTTGGGTAAGTCACCACTTTTCGTTCGTATAATGCCTGCACTATTTTAAGCGTTTCGTCTGCCGAAAAGCCAAACTTCGTATTACAGTACACTTGTAAACCCGTTAAATCGAATAATTTCGGGGCGTATTCTTTACCTTTTTTCTTGGTAATAGAATCTATTTCGAATTCACTTTCCTTGACTTTATTCGCTAAAGCTTCACCGTCTGCTTTCTTTAAAAAGCGCCCCTCTTCATAACTAAAAAGCGTATCACGATATTGGGTTTGCAACTCCCAGTAAGGCTGTGGCTTAAAATTTTCTATTTCCTTAAAACGATTCACCACCATGGCTAAAGTAGGTGTTTGTACGCGCCCTACTGAAAGCACTTGCTTATAACCTCCATGCTTTACGGTGTATAATCGTGTGGCGTTCATACCCAACAACCAATCGCCAATAGCTCTAGAAAAACCTGCATAATACAGATTGTCATAATCTTCGGAAGGTTTCAAACTTTCAAAACCTTCTTTTATTGCTTCTGTTGTTAACGACGAAATCCATAAACGCTGTACTTCGCCTTTATAATTAGCCTCGTTCAACACCCAACGCTGAATAAGCTCTCCTTCTTGCCCGGCATCCCCACAGTTTATAACCAGGTCAGCCTTATCAAATAATCCTTTAACAATTTTAAATTGCTTCTGAATTCCAGAATTTGAAACCACTTTGGTTTCAAATTTTTCAGGAAGCATAGGTAAGTTATTGAGATCCCAACTTTTCCAGTAAGGTTTATAATCGTTAGGTTCTTTTAAAGTGCACAAATGCCCAAAAGTGTAAGTTACCGCATAACCGTTACCTTCATAATAGCCATCACGCTGTGTATTAGCTCCTAAAACAGAAGCAATCTCGCGGGCAACACTGGGTTTTTCGGCTATACAGACTTTCATTTAAACGATTTAAAACAGGCTTGCAAAATAGAACTTTATAATAGCTTTTAAAAAGGATATTATTAGGAGTTATTAACGGTTAAAAAAATTAAAAACTTCAAAAAACTAAAACATTAATAAATATTTATTCTTTACGGAAAAAGTGTTTAGGTAACAATTATGTAACATCAAGCACTCATTAAATTACTTATACAATGTTGTATATTTATAATTATCTTTAAACATATAATTAATCACAAAATCAAACCTTATGAAAAGAAATCATTTTTTTAATCTATTCTTTTTTTGCATAGCGACATCCCTCGTATTTGCACAGAAAAAACCAAACATTGTAGTCTTCTGGGGAGACGATGTTGGAATGTGGAACATTAGCGCCTACCACAATGGGATGATGGGTGGAACAACACCTAATATCGATCGAATCGCTAAAGAGGGGGCTATATTTACCGATCACTACGCGCAACAATCTTGTACTGCTGGTCGTGCGTCTTTTATTTTAGGTCAACATCCGTTTAGAACAGGATTATTAACTATTGGCATGCCTGGATCAGAGCATGGTATTAATGCAGCCGATCCTACTATAGCCGAATTATTAAAACCATTAGGTTACACTAGTGGACAATTTGGTAAAAACCACTTAGGTGATCGCGATGAGCATTTACCAACAAATCATGGTTTTGATGAATTCTTCGGAAACCTTTATCACTTAAATGCTGAAGAAGAGCCTGAAACTGAATTTTACCCTAAAGACCCTGAGTTCCACAAAAAATATGGACCAAGAGGTGTATTGAAATCAACAGCTGATGGTAAAGTGGAAGATACAGGACCATTAACTAAGAAACGTATGGAAACGGCAGATTCAGAATTTATTGATGCTGCATTAGGTTTTATTGATAAAAATGCAAAAGACGACAAACCTTTTTTTACATGGATAAACTCTACAAGAACTCATGTTTGGACACACTTATCTGATAAATATTTACATAAATCTGGTTATGGCTTATATGCTGATGCCATGATGGAATTAGATGATGGTGTAGGTCGTGTATTAGATAAATTAGATGAACTAGGTATTACAGAAAACACAATTATTATCTTTTCTACAGATAACGGTGCTGAGAAATTTACTTTCCCTGATGGTGGAACCATTCCATTTAGAGGTGAAAAAGGAACAACTTGGGAAGGTGGATTTAGAGTACCTGCCATGGTAAGATGGCCAGGTCATATTGAACCAGGAACTGTTATTAATGATATCATCTCTCACGAAGATTGGATGCCTACGCTTTTAGCTGCCGCAGGTAACCCTAACGTAAAAGAGGAATTACTAAAAGGTAAAAGCTACTCTGGAAAGACTTTTAAAGCACATTTAGATGGTTATAACCAATTAGACTTATTAACCGGTAAAACAAAAAAAGGCGAAGGTGCAAGAAAAGAAATTTTCTATTTTGATGCCGCTGGAAACTTAAATGCATTAAGATATCAAGACTGGAAATTACACTTCTCTATTATGGAAGGATCTATTAATGAAGCGTATAGAAAATCTCCATCTTGGCCAATAATCTTAAACTTAAGAAATGACCCTTTTGAAGTTTCTATGGATGCCGCATTATATATTAGAAATTATGCGGATCAAATGTGGATGATGGTACCTGCACAAAACTATGTTGGTAATTTTTTAAAAACATTTAAAGAATTCCCTTCTAGAAAAGGAAGTTCATTAAGTGTAGACAAAGTCATTCAGAGTTTACAAACACCTCCAAGAAATTAATTTTTCTGAAATAAAAGAGTAAAATAAAAAAGATTACCTGAAAGGGTGGTCTTTTTTTTGCCTAACAATTGTAAAACATTAATTATTAAAAGTTCAATAAAACCCAGTATCTTTACGTACTTAATTAAAAATCAATTTATATGAAAAAAAATCAATTATTTAATCTATTCTTTTTTTGCATAGCGACATCCCTCGTATTTGCACAGAAAAAACCTAATATCTTAGTACTTTGGGGTGATGACATTGGACAATCAAACATTAGTGCCTATACCATGGGATTGGTGGGTTACCGCACACCAAACATCGATCGTATAGCAAATGAAGGCATGATTTTTACCGATTATTATTCCGAACAAAGTTGTACAGCGGGGCGTTCAACCTTTATTTTAGGACAAAGTGTTTTACGTACAGGCTTAAGTAAAGTAGGTATGCCAGGCGCGGAACAAGGTATTTCTGAAAAAGACCCAACTATTGCCGAACTCTTAAAACCTATGGGCTATACCACTGGGCAGTTTGGAAAAAACCACTTAGGTGATCGTGACGAAATGTTACCAACAAATCATGGTTTTGATGAATTTTTCGGAAACCTATACCACCTAAACGCTGAAGAGGAGCCAGAATTAGAAGATTATCCTGACCCAAAACAATACCCAAATTTTGCTAAAAAATATGGTCCAAGAGGGGTTATCCACTCTTTTGCAGATGGAAAAGTAGAAGATACAGGCCCTTTAACTAAGAAACGTATGGAAACCATAGACGACGAATCGTCTGATGCAGCTATTGCTTTTATTAAAAAATCTGTCGCTTCCGGAAAGCCATTTTTTGTATGGTGGAATGGAACACGTATGCACTTTAGAACACACGTTAAAGATGAACACCGTGGCATCTCTGGACAAAATGAGTATGGAGATGGTATGGTAGAACATGATATGCATATTGGTAAATTCTTAAAGGTTATCGACGAATTAGGTATTGCTGATAACACGATTATACAATACGGTACAGATAATGGACCACATAAAAACACATGGCCAGATGCTGGAGTAAACCCTTTTAGAGGTGAAAAAAACACCAACTGGGAAGGTGGTTGGAGAACACCGTCTATGGTGCGTTGGCCTGGTAAAATTAAAGCTGGATCGGTTTCCAACGAAATCATGTCTGGATTGGACTGGATGCCAACCTATGTTGCTGCTGCAGGAGATCCTAAAGTTAAAGAAAAACTATTAAAAGGTTTTTCTGCTAATGGTAGGTCTTTTAAAGTCCATTTAGATGGATACAACTTCTTGCCATATTTAACTGGAGAAACAGAAAAGGGCCCACGTAAGGAGTTATTTTATTTCTCTGACGATGGTGAATTAATGGCCTTACGTTATAACGATTGGAAAGTAACTTTTATGCTTCAAGAATCTAAAGGCACACTAGATACCTGGTCTAAACCTATGGTAACAACAAGAATTCCTTGGATTTACAATTTAAGAAGAGACCCTTACGAATTCGCAACAACAACGTCAAACACCTACTGGGATTGGTATTTAGATCACGTATTTTTATTATTACCAGCATCTGAATACGTTGGAAATTTCATAGCTACTTTTAAGGAATATCCGCCACGAATGAAAGCAGCCAGTTTTAATTTAGGTGATACGATGGAAGCACTAACAAGTGCTGGAAAAAAGTAAATTTAGTAAAACGGTCTTATTAAAGCCAATAAAAAAGCCTCAAGTCGTGACATCTTATGACTTGAGGCTTTTTTCTTTTTAAGCGCTTAAAAGCTACTCAATACACTTTAATTTATCCATAAAAAAGTTATTATAATCAACATTCGTAATTTCGAAGCGCCCTTTAGTACCTTTTAACGTAATAGATTGAACTGGAGATGCTTTTAAAGCAGACATTTGAGATTTAGACAAGTTACCTTTAAAAGAAAAACGACCACACTCCATATCCCAAGAATGATAAAAAGCAATTTTTCTTCCGCTCTCTAAAGTTACTTTTACAGAAGAACGATTATGAGAAAAGTAACTCACACAGCCCAAGTCTTCATCTGAATTAAAAAAGACATTAATTTTTCTACCTTGACGATATAACTCCACAGTTAAATCACCACTTAGAACGTAAGCTTCTGTCCGTATTGTTTGAACATTATAAAATGTGTCAAAATCGTTAATCACAAAACTACATGAATCCTTATACTTAATACGTTCTAATTTTAACCTTTCTTTTTCCTTTAGTACCGCACTATTTTCAACAGGGTCTGAAAGAGAACTCATTTTATCATCAGACGAATTTATACTTTTTAAAATGGAGTCTTTTATGCGTTTTTTGTATAACGCCCTCTGTATCGCCATACTTCGGATAATTGAATCTTTAATTTGTTTTTTATAAAGTTCTTTTTGAAAATCAAAGTCAGCTTCAGTTAATTTATTAATTTTATTAGCTTCTATTTCCTTTTGCTTAAACTCGTTTTTAGAAATGGAATCATTGCTACGCTTTTCTTCTAAAACCTTGTCCTTTAGTCTTTTTAAATCAACAGAATCTTTTATTCTTTTTCCTTCAAGAGCTTTTTGCTTCGCTTGATAGGCCTCATTAGCCTTTTTTATTCGCAAAGCTTCCGCTAACTCTTTTTGATGTGCAATTATTCTAGCAAGGGAATCTTGTTTTTGCTTCTCTAAAGCTTCCTTATTTACAGTTTTATAAATTTTTTCTTTACGTGCATCCTCCGCCTGAATTAACTTGAGTCGCTCCTTATTTTGATGTGCATAATACAAGTCCATCATTTCCTCATTCACCTCTAAATCATCCACCTTCACAATACCAACTTGATCCTTATATTTGACTTTATAGTTATCCCGACCTAAAAAATCGACTACCATACAGGTTTCACTTTCAGAAAATTGACCAATAGGTCTGGTTAATCTATTCAAACTGGAATCTAATTCTTTATAAAGCGTTCCCTCTTGAAAAAACTGTGTAGAAATTTCAACTTCCTGTGAAAACAGGCTTATAGAAAATAAAAAAAAGTAAATATATCTAATCAAAATACTAAGCATATAAAGTTATGATAATTATCTAAAAACCCCAGATAAAAGGTTTTGATTTATGGTTTTTAAAATAACTAATAGGATCAAAATTAATTTTTTTTAAATTCTATAAAAGCTTTTGAAAATATATTGGATTAAATTCTTTATAATTACGATAAACGCCATTATTTAGGGCGAAATTCATAACGCAAAACATGACAATTCAAGAGCTAGTTGGCAAATACAATATCGTTGGTAGTAATCAAGATGGTGAAAAAAACACTTATAGAGGTACCTTAAAATTAAATCTAGACCATTTCAATAGAATTAAAGCAGAATGGTGTATTAACGAAACCCAAACACAGTTAGGTCATGGATTTTTTAAAGACAATATTCTTGTTATAAATTTTCAATACCAAGGCGAAAACAACGAAACATTTTACGGTGTTGCTGTTTATAAATGTCTTTCTACAAATATTTTAGAAGGCTTTTGGTCTGAGGAATATGGAGACCCATACTTTCTTGGTTCTGAACAATGTATAAGAATTAATACAGAAAACAAGCTCTTAAATTAAAAAAGCCCAAATAGCTTAGCTATACGGGCTTTTTTATATTAAAACACAAAGCAGTTTAACTCACTTTTTGCGCTGTTTTCATATCTTTTAACAATTGCAACTCGCGTTGAATTTCTTCTCTCCTTGCCGCAACTTTACTTACTTTTTCGTCTATGATTGCTTGATGTCTAAGCCGACTTTGACGCCTATGTTCCTCTTTCTCTTTACGTAATTGTCTTTCTTTTGTTAACTTTGCTTTCTCTTGAGCAACAGATATATATGAATATCCATACATGCTAATAAACAATAAAGCAACAATTCCTAATACTACAAAACCATATTCCATTTTAAACGCTATTAATTATGTTCATGTTTTGCCTTAATATTATTGAATCATCAATATTTTAGCAAACTTGATATTAAAGGTATAAAAAAGAGCACCTTATATTAAAATAAAAAAGATGAATGGCTTAAATTTTAGATAAACGTTTAAATACTCGTTTTACATGAACGATTACGCAATGTAAATCAGAAAAAAAGAAACCAAAAACGGTTTTTCGAAATACTAAACTTATTTAACTACAGGAAGACTTTTTGCCTTCCAAGCAAGGATGCCTCCTTTCAAATTATATATCGTAGTAAAACCTACTTTCTTGAAATAAGATACACTTTTTTTACTGCGTTTTCCTGAGCGACAATAAATATATACAGCTTTATCAGAATTTAATTTTTCAATATTATCCTTGAAATCATTAGCTTTGAAATCAACGTTAATAGCGTTCTCCAAGTGACCTTCTTTAAATTCTTCGGGTGTTCGCACATCTACAAGCTGAACAAAGTCATGACTTACATCGGTTTTAAATTGTTTTACGCTCATATCTACATAATCATCAGATGCAGATTGATTACAGCTCGCAAAAGCAAAAAACATAAAGAATAATAGACAATGTATATAATACTTCATACTACTAATTACTTTTCAACAACATCACCAGTCCATTCTAACATACCTCCTTCAAGGTTATAAGCATTTTCAAAACCTAACTGTTCCATGAGTTGACAAGCTTTACCTGAACGGTTTCCAGATCGACAATACACATAATAGTTTTTAGATTTATCTAATTCCTCAATTTCATTTACAAACTCTTGTCCTTTGTAAATATCTATATGAATTGCATTCTCGATAATCCCTTCAGCAACTTCAGCATCGGTTCTTACATCTAAAACAACAGCGTTTTTATCTTGCGCTAATTGTTCTACCCATTCTTCTTGTGTTAAATCTTCCATGTTTGATTTTATGTGTGTTTTACAAAATTAAGATTTCTAATAGTATAGACGAAAAAAAACCCGAAGAATTACACCTTCAAAATTATTTCACTATAACATAACTCAAAAACAGCTGAATTCGGCAAAAAAACAAAGGCAGTAATCAAAATTACTGCCTTAAACAGCTATCATCAATTATGATAGCTAATGTTGTTATATCTTAAATAAGTTACTTTACAAACTTTTTAGAAACAGAACCTCCATCAGTAGAAATAACCGCGATGTATAAACCAGGAGCCAAAGCCGAAATATCAGTTGATACAGTTACTTTTTTACCCGTAATACTATAAATGGAAAGCGCGTTGTATTCAATACCAGAAATTTTTAAAGTAGCTCCTTTATTAGCAATTGAAATTTTAACGGTATCTTCTAATCTTACATCAGATGTAGACAACGTGTTAGAATAATAAGTAGCAAAAGGCTCAACTGCGCCATACCCAGCCAAATCAGCAGGATTAGCCGTTGTTAATGTAGCATTACCCGATGCAATTCCTGTTAAAATATTCCCAGGGAATGTTAACCCTGTTACAGGACCATTAAAGTGTAAAGAAATGTTTGTACAACTGTTAAACACTTGAGCCCCAAATGTAGTAAAACTAGCTGGAAACTCGAGTGGACTAGTAAGTCCATTTAAGCTCTGCAACCCTCTTACCAAAACTGTCGTTAAACCAGTTGCTGGTGTCAAATCTAGAGTTGCAAGATTCGCAGCACCTCTTATTGACCTGTTTCCTATTGTAGTGATGTTTGCACCAAGGGTTAATGATGTTAACGTAATATTGCCATCCCATGTAAATGCCCCAATTTGTGTAACTGCAAAAGTTTGCGCTCCTACTGTTACATTATCAGGAATCGTTACTACAGCATCAGTGTATGCATGTGTAACAGGAACAGCAAGTGGCGCTCCAGTAGTACCATCGTGTGTAGCATCTGATGAGACTTGGTTGGTATGCACTTCTGTTGCTCCATTTGCAACTTTATACAATATCCCCCCTTGAATAAAAAGATTATCGTCTACTAATTGTGCGTTTGCAGATGTAAACCCTAAAACTAGAGCCATTGAAAAAAGTAATTTTTTTAACATAATAATTTAATTTAGATTAATAGCAATAAAGATACAATCACAACCACCCTTTTAAGGTTACTCGAACCGCCCAAGATATTGCTCATTTCAACCAACACCCCTTATTATCTGATGATTAAGATCATAATTTGATAAAAATCATTTAAAAACTCCTGAATAACGTTTACATCTAAATGGTTTTATTAGACAAATGAATTTAAGTTAACTGTATACAATTTCATCAATTTGAAGATTGCGAATGAAATTTTTCACCAATTATAATGGAAGAACTACTTATTTGGTAAGTACTAAATAAAAATGCCTTATTCTAGATATAAACATATCAAAGAATAAGGCACAATAAGAACAAACAATAAATTTAAACTTTAATACTGCAACCAATCGCTTTAGTTTCTGGTTGAGGAACTTCTTTCCCGTTTAATAAAGCATCTACAGCAGCTTCAACATATTTCGTAGTCACAGCAGAAGCATCTTTATAATTATCATCTATGGCTCCAATATACTTAACCACATTACCTTTACTTGTTTTCTCTAAAACAAATATATGCGGTGTTTTTGTCGCTCCAAATTTCGGATATACAGCTTGACTTTCATCAATTAAATACGGAAAATTAAATCCTTTCTCGCCTGCCCTTTTTTTCATTTCCGGCAAAGCATCTCCAGGTTTCACATCAATATTATTAGGCATAATGGCGATAACTGGGTAACCTTTAGGGGCATATTTCTTGTTCAATTCTATAATTCTATCTTCATACATGACAGCGTAAGGGCAGGTGTTACAGGTAAAAGTTATAATAAACCCCTTAGCATCATTATAATCGGCCATCGATACCATTTTACCATCAATATTTTTTAAGGAAAAATCCTCTGCAATATCACCAATTTTATAGCCGTTACTTTTCGTAGCGTTTACTGTAAATGCACTAATCAAAAGCACCAACAAGCCTCCTGATATTACTTTAATTACTTTTTTCATAATGTAATAGTTTTAGTTTAAAAAATTTTTAACCTCGTTTTCTAGCTCTTTATAAGTGAAGGATTGTTCAAAAAACAGTCTTTTATCTTGATTATATATTACGGTTGCAGGAAGCGCTCCAGACCAAGTCTCAGACACTTTAGGAATCCAAGTATTCATATCAGGATCATCCAAAGCAATCACTTTCGAAATTAATTTTCTATCCTTGATAAAAGGTTTCAATTTACTATCGTACATATGCGGAAAATCTAAACTCACTAAAAGGACTTCCACTTTTTTATCTTTATAATTAGCATGCAACTGTTCAAAATAAGGTAATTCTTTTACACATGGTGCACACCAAGTTGCCCAAAAGTTAATAACATAAATTTTATCATCCTTCTGATTTAAATATTTTTCAAAACCTTCAAAATCATAAACTTCGAGTGGCGTATCTTTTTCTATTGGCGTTTCAACTTCTTTTACCGTTTCTGCAACGCTTTCCTGCTTTTTATTTTTAGCACAACTTGCCATTATCAAAACAGCAACAAATAACACTTTTAATTTCATAAGCATAAAACTAAATAATACTTCATTGAATATCTTTTAGTTTAACAAACTTTTAATTAAAAAAGTGATATAAAGTTTTGCGCAATCGCTTATCATTTTTATATTTGGCCAGATAAAAATTTCAAAATGAAAACTCTTTTAAATAATTCTTGGTGGTGGTGCTTTCGAAACTAAACTTCGTGAAGTAAAATCCTAGTATATTTAAAAATTAAAATATCAAAAGGCTTGTCATTCACGACAAGCCTTTTTTATGTTATATATGAAAAAATTTAGCCTATACACCCATCATAAAAGAATATTAACCGACACCATAACACCGGTTACGGTTTACTATAAAATTCGCGATAAATACCCAAATAGCATACTATTAGAGAGTGGTGACTACCATAGAAGTCATAAAAACTTCTCTTATATCTGTTTCAACCCTATTGCGACGATAAAAGTTGAAAACGAGGTCATTTATGAAACCTATCCTGACGGAAGTTCAACTGCTATAGACATTACTGATGATGTGAATGTTGTTGATGAAATTTACAAATTCACTAAGCGTTTTGATACGAATTCAGATGAAGACTTCAAGTTTATAAACAACGGTATTTTCGGCTATACGGCTTATGATGCTGTACGTTACTTTGAAGATATTCAAATAAGCAAAAAAGATGATTCTGTTACGGTTCCAGACATGTATTATGCCGTTTACAAGAACATTATTGCCATCAATCATTATAAAAATGAAGCTTATATTTTCGCACATTGTTACGAAGATCAAGAAAACAATATTGATGCCATTGCTAAACTGATAAATACTCAGAATTTTGCTGAATACGATTTCAGTTCTAAAGGTCCCATTCAATCGAATTTAACCGATGATGAATTTAGAGAACAAGTAGCCGTTGCCAAAAAACACGCAGGTCGTGGTGACATCTTTCAACTGGTTTTATCAAGACGATTTTCTCAAGAATTTACGGGTGATGACTTTAATGTGTATCGTGCTTTACGAAGCATCAATCCGTCACCGTACTTATTTTATTTTGATTATGGTGATTTTAGAATTTTTGGTAGTTCCCCAGAGGCCCAGCTTGTTGTGGATGATGGTTTAGCTGAAATTCATCCAATCGCCGGAACTTTTAAGCGTACCGGAAATGATGAACAAGATGAAAAACTCGCTGAAGCTTTAAAAGCAGACGATAAAGAAAATGCAGAACACGTGATGCTTGTTGATTTAGCACGAAATGATTTAAGCCGCCATGGTAGTGATGTGAAAGTGGTTACTTATCGTGAGGTTCAATTCTTTTCTCACGTGATTCACTTAGTTAGTAAAGTTACAGGTAAAAAACATGAGACTACTTCAACCATGCAGGTTGTTGCCGATACATTCCCTGCGGGAACATTAAGTGGCGCACCGAAACACATGGCGATGCAGCTTATAGAAAAATATGAAAAAACAAGTCGTGGGTACTATGGTGGCGCGATCGGTTTTATGGATTTTGATGGCAATTTTAATCACGCCATTATGATACGCACCTTTTTAAGTAAGAACTATAAATTAAATTGGCAAGCTGGCGCCGGAATGGTTTCAAAATCGGATGCTGAAAGTGAATTACAGGAAGTTTTTAATAAACTGGGCGCATTAACTAAAGCAATCACTCTAGCCGAAGATATTTAGTTAGTTGAAAAAAGAGATAAAGTATAACTTAAAATAGATTCCTATGGACTTAGGAATAAAGCGATGAAAAAAATATTAGTTATAGATAATTACGACAGTTTCACTTACAATCTCGTTCATTATTTAGAAGATTTAGATTGTGATGTTACCGTAGTAAGAAACGATAAATTAACCCTAGAAGATGTTGAACCATTCGATAAAATTGTGTTATCTCCGGGCCCTGGAATTCCAGATGAAGCAGGATTATTAAAAGCCATTATCGAAAAATATGCGCCAACAAAAAGTATTTTCGGCGTGTGTTTAGGGCAGCAAGCAATAGGTGAAGTTTTTGGAGGGACTTTAGAAAATTTAGACGAGGTTTATCACGGGGTTGCAACTCCCGTAGAAACTTGTGTAGATGACGAAGTACTTTTTAAGGGCTTAGAGAAAAACTTTGATGTTGGCCGTTACCATTCATGGGTAGTTAACGCTAATTTACCAGATTGCCTCGAAGCAACATCTTATGATGCAAACGGACAAATAATGTCGTTGAGACATAAAGTTTACGATGTTAGAGGTGTACAATACCATCCCGAATCGGTTTTAACACCTGACGGAAAACAAATTTTGAAGAATTGGGTGAATAGTTAATTGTTGGTTGTTGGTTGTTGGTTGTTGGTTGTTGGTTGTTGGTTGTTGGAAAAAAACAATTACAATTATAAAAAACTAAAACTTAGCAAAAATTAAAAACCTTTATTTCGGCGCAGACGAAAACATCAATCTGCAGAAATAATGAACGTAGGAATGAAGATGCGAAGCGAAGCTTCAAGCACGAAATTCCGAGAGTGAATGTTCCGCAGGAATTTCCTCAGATTGATTTGATTTTTTGGTTCGTTTTGTATCAAGAACTACGAAGTACATCATGAGTACTTAAGACAATAAAAGTGGACGAATACAAAATGAACAGATATAAATAAAAAGTATTTCCACTTTAGTGGGAATAAAAATAAAAGTAATGAAAGACATTTTAAACAGATTATTAAACCACGAAACACTTTCTAGCGAAGAAGCGAAACACGTTTTGGTTAACATATCAAACGGTATGTACAACCACAGTCAGATTGTTTGTTTTCTTTCCGTTTATATGATGCGCAGCATAACTTTAGAGGAGTTAAGCGGATTTAGAAATGCACTTCTAGATCTATGTGTCGCCGTAGATTTAAACGAATTTAATCCCATCGACCTCTGCGGAACTGGGGGTGATGGCAAAGACACGTTTAACATTTCTACTCTAGCCTCGTTCATTACAGCGGGAGCGGGTGTAAATGTTACCAAACATGGAAATTATGGCGTATCCTCCTCTTGTGGTTCGTCTAATGTTATGGAACATTTAGGTATTAAATTCTCTAACGATATTGATTTTTTAAAACGCTCGATAGACCAAACAGGAATTTGTGTTTTACATGCGCCTTTATTTCACCCCGCCATGAAAGAAGTTGGCCCTATTCGTAAAGAGTTAGGTGTCAAAACTTTCTTTAACATGTTAGGCCCCATGGTGAATCCAGCCTTTCCTAAAAACCAAATGGTTGGTGTATTTAATTTAGAATTGCAGCGTTTATACGGTTACTTATATCAACAAACCGACAAAAACTACAGTATTATTCATGCTTTAGATGGTTACGATGAAATATCACTAACAGGTAAAGCAAAAATCATTTCAAATAATGCTGAAACCTTGTTTACACCAGAGCATTTAGGTTTATCGACCATAGCTCAAGAAGCTATTTTCGGAGGTAGCACAGTAGAAGAATCTGCAAAAATATTTATGAAAGTTATAAATGGTGAAGGTACCGAAGCGCAACATAACGTGGTATGCGCCAATGCCGGTTTAGCCATCGCGACAACCAATCAAATTTCGCATCAAGAAGGTTTTGAAATGGCCAAAGAATCGTTATTCTCAGGAAAAGCAAAAGCTAGTTTGGAGAAGTTGATTGCGTTAAGTAAGTAAAAAGTTTTCAGTCTCAGTTTTCAGTTTGCAAGTTTACGCTCTAAAAACCAACAACTAAAAACTATAAACGAATTAAAATGAACATACTAGATAAAATAACCTTAGATAAACGAAACGAAGTCACACTTCGTAAAAGTTTAATCCCTGTATCACAATTAGAACAATCGGTTTTATTTGAAAGACCAACAGTTTCATTAGCATCAAACCTAAGAAACAGTAAATCTGGAATCATTGCCGAACACAAACGTCGTTCGCCTTCAAAATCTGTAATAAACAACACCTTAAATGTTCAAGATGTTGCTAAAGGCTACGAAGAAGCAGGTGTTTGCGGCATGTCTGTTTTAACCGATGGCAAATATTTTGGTGGGTCTTTAGACGATTTACTTACCGCTAGAGCCAGTTGTAATTTACCTTTATTACGAAAAGAGTTCATTATAGATGAATATCAACTGCTAGAAGCAAAAGCATACGGGGCCGATGTTATACTTTTAATTGCTGCGATTTTAACCCGTGATGAAATCAAAAAATACTCGGAGTTTGCTAAAAGTTTAAATTTAGATGTACTCCTTGAAGTTCATAACGAAGAAGAACTACATAAATCCATTATGCCAAGTTTAGACATGCTAGGCGTGAATAATAGAAACTTAAAAACATTTGATGTTAGCTTAGAAACCAGTAAAAGCCTGAGTACTTTAATTCCAGACGATTTTGTAAAAGTTTCAGAAAGTGGCATCAGTAATATTGAAGCCATCAAGGAGCTTCAACCTTACGGATACCAAGGTTTTTTAATTGGTGAAAACTTTATGAAAACCGATAACCCAGGAGCTAGTGCCACAACATTTATTAAGGAGCTACTGTAGAAGTCTCCTGTAGGCCTCCTTTAACTCCTCTGAAGGAGGAGGACGCTTACTCTTGTAAAAAGAAATGTATGAAAACAGATAAACAAAACCATCCGCAATCTATTCCCTCCCCTTCTGGGAGGGCTAGGGAGGGGCTTCGCCTGAAGGTTTGTGGGATGAAATTTGAAGATAATATTGAGGCTGTTGCAAGTTTGCAACCGGATTATCTCGGATTTATATTTTTTGAAGATTCCGAACGCCATTTTGGAACTCAGAGCATTCCGGAGTTACCGTCATCAATAAAAAAAGTTGGTGTTTTTGTTGATGCCGATATCAATTTCGTTATTGAAAAAGTAAACAGCTTACAATTACAAGCCGTTCAACTTCACGGCATAGAATCTCCCGAATATTGTGATGCTTTAATACACACGCAATTCATTTCAAAAGAAAATGACAAGCCTTTTAATGCCGAAATCATTAAAGTGTTTTCTATAAAAGACAGCTTCAATTTTGAAGTTTTAAAACCTTATGAAGCTGTTTGCGATTATTTCCTATTTGATACCAAAGGGAAATTACCTGGAGGTAACGGCTATACCTTCGACTGGAATGTTTTAAACGATTACCCTTCCGAAAAACCCTTCTTTTTAAGCGGCGGTATTGGGGTGGATCAAGCTGAAGACATTAAAAATTTCCAGAATAGCAGCGCCTCAAAATACTGCTATGCACTAGATGTAAATAGTAAATTCGAGTTGAAGCCCGGATTAAAAAATATAGAATTACTAAAAGAATTTAAACAACTCGTTTTTACGAACAACGAAAATAAAAATTCATGAATTATAACGTAAACGACAAAGGATACTACGGTGAATTTGGTGGTGCATACATTCCAGAAATGTTATATCCAAACGTAGAGGAATTACGCCAAAACTACCTAAAAGTTATGGCCGAACCTGATTTTAAAGCAGAGTTTGATAAGCTTTTAAAAGATTATGTTGGTCGCCCCTCTCCGCTTTATTATGCAAAACGTCTTTCTGAGAAATATAACACTAAAATATATTTAAAACGTGAAGACCTTAACCATACTGGTGCTCACAAAATAAACAATACCATTGGTCAGATTTTAATGGCCAAACGTTTAGGTAAAACTCGAATTATTGCCGAGACAGGAGCTGGACAACACGGTGTAGCTACTGCAACTGTGTGTGCACTTATGGGACTAGAGTGTATTGTATATATGGGCGAAATTGATATTGCTAGACAAGCACCTAACGTAGCAAGAATGAAAATGTTAGGCGCTAGTGTAGTACCTGCAAAATCTGGTAGCCGAACACTTAAAGACGCAACAAACGAGGCCATTCGTGATTGGATTAACAATCCAGTAAACACCCATTATATCATAGGATCGGCAATTGGCCCACATCCCTACCCTGATATGGTTACGCGTTTTCAAGCCGTGATTTCCGAAGAAATAAAATGGCAATTGAAAGAACAAGAAGGTCGTGAAAACCCAGATTATGTCGTGGCTTGTATTGGTGGCGGAAGTAATGCTGCCGGAACTTACTACCATTATTTACACGAAGAAGATGTTAAAATAATCGCTGTAGAAGCTGCTGGACACGGTGTCGATTCTGGTGAAAGTGCGGCAACTTCAGTTTTAGGAAAAGAAGGGATTATTCACGGTTGTAAAACCCTGTTGATGCAAACTAACGACGGACAAATAACCGAACCGTATTCTATTTCGGCGGGATTAGATTACCCTGGTGTTGGCCCAATGCATGCGCATTTGTGTAAAACAGGACGTGCCGAATTTATGGCCATGACCGATGACCAAGCTATGAAAGCTGGTTTAGATTTATGTAAATTAGAAGGCATCATTCCAGCGATAGAAAGCTCACATGCCCTAGCTATTTTTGAAGAAAAAACCTTTAAACCAGACGATGTTGTTGTCGTAAGTTTATCTGGTCGTGGTGATAAAGATTTACAGAATTATATTGAGTATTTCAAAATCTAAAATTTTCTAATTTCCGCGAAGGCGGAAATCTCACCCATTTTTTATGGATGTTTATTATGTGTACATTTTAACTAATAAAAACCACATTGTTCTGTATATCGGCAGGACAAAGCAGTTAAAAACTAGATTAAATCAGCATAAAAACAACGGTTTAAAACGTTTACAGGGAAATATAACGTACACAAATTAGTCTACTTTGAAACAACGAAATATATAAATAACGCCATAAAAAGAGAACGCCAATTAAAAAAGTGGAACCGAGAATGGAAAATAAATTTAATTAATGGATTGATTCCTGATTGGAAAGATCTTTCAGAATATATTTAAAATAATTATTAAAAGATTCCCTCCTTCGAGGGAATGAAAAAACTATTCATTTACAATGAACAGAATAAATAAAAAATTACAAGAAGACAAAAAGCTACTGTCTATATACTTCACAGCAGGTTACCCTAATATAAACGACACGGTTTCTATCATTCAAGATTTAGAAAAAAATGGTGTCGACATGATTGAAATTGGGCTACCTTTTAGCGACCCATTAGCAGATGGTCCAACCATTCAGGCTAGCTCAACTCAAGCTCTAAAAAACGGCATGACTACCGAGGTGCTTTTTGACCAGTTAAAAGACATTCGTAAAACGGTAAACATTCCGCTTATCATCATGGGCTATTTTAACCCCATGTTTCAATATGGTGTGGAAGCCTTCTGTAAAAAATGTCAAGAAATTGGAATTGATGGTTTAATCATTCCAGATTTACCTGTAGATGTGTATCATGAGCAATATCAAGCTATTTTTGAGCAATACGGACTAATAAACGTCTTCCTAATTACACCACAAACTAGTAATGAACGTATTCGTTATATCGACTCTATTTCAAACGGTTTTATATACATGGTTAGTAGTGCGAGTACCACAGGGTCGCAATCTGGTTTTGGCGATGAGCAAACTAAATATTTCAAACGTATAGCAGACATGAAACTGAATAACCCTCAAATTATTGGATTCGGCATTAGTGATAATGAAACCTTCACGCAAGCCACACAATATGCTAAAGGGGCTATTATAGGGAGTGCTTTTGTTAAGCATGTTACAAATAATGGCGTTAAAACCATTGAAGCTTTTACTGAATCCATTCTTAACTAAAGTTAAAATTCTTAAAAACAACATTTAGGCGTATTATAATATCTACCACATATTATAATATCATCATTATAAACAGAAACCTAAACAACTACCAAACATGGAAAGAATTATTATAGTAGGCGCAGGATTTGCAGGCTTAAGATTGGCTCAAGACTTAATAAACCATCCAAATTACGAGATTTATTTAATAGACAAACAAAACTATCACCAATTCCAGCCGCTAATGTATCAAGTTGCCACGGCAAGGCTGGAACCTGCTAGTATCTCATTTCCGCTAAGGAAAGTATTCCAAAAGGCAAAAAATGTTAGAATACGCATTGCGGAAGTTTCAAAAATTAACTTCGACAAAAAAAATATAAACACAACGATAGGTGACTTTAATTTTGATCATCTTGTCATGTCTATTGGTTGTACTACAAATTATTTTGGCAACCAGAACTTAAAGGATTATGCCTATCCTATGAAGACGATTCCAGAGGCCATTCAGCTTAGAAATCGTATTTTACAAACCTTTGAAAATGCCTTAATTGCAAAAAACCAAGATGACCTTCAGTCCTTATTAAACTTTGTAATTGTTGGTGGCGGACCAACAGGTGTAGAATTGGCTGGAGCTTTAGCTGAAATGAAGGAGTATATTCTTCCTAAAGATTACCCGGATAAAGACTTTTCTAAATTGAAAATCTACCTCCTAGAGGGGTCCCCTAACACATTGAGCCCGATGAGTGAAGGGTCTCAAAAGATGTCTCAAAAATATCTTGAAAACCTCGGCGTTATCGTAAAAACGAACACGTTTGTAAAAGATTATGATAGTGAAATCGTTACCCTAAATTCAGGAGAACAAATCCATTCAAAAAATGTTATTTGGGCGGCTGGCGTTATCGGAAACAAGGTTGATGGATTTAAAGAAGACACTTTAGCTCGGGGAAACCGATTAATTGTGAATGAATTTAATGAAGTTAAAAACTTTAAGAATGTTTATGCTCTTGGAGATATTGCCTATATGGAAACTCAAGCTTTCCCTAATGGACATCCTCAAGTAGCAAGTGTCGCACTTCAACAAGCCTCACTTCTGGCTAAAAACTTCAATAGAAAAACAGAAAACAAACCACTAAAAGGCTTTAAATACAAAGAGAAAGGAAATATGGCTACTATTGGTAAACGTAAAGCCGTTGTCGATTTGCCAAAATTTAGTTTCCAAGGTAAAATGGCCTGGTTTACCTGGATGTTTATTCATCTCATGCTCATATTAAGTATAAAAAACAAACTACTCATCTTTATGAATTGGATGATTAGTTACTTTAATAATGATAGTACCCTAAGAATTATTATGAAACCTGTTGTAAATCGTGTGAAAACTAAAAAAACACATTAGAACTTCTAAATATTAAAGAGTCGACACTTCTTTTTTTAGTATTATATTTGATTTTAAAAATGGATTAAGTATACCAATAAAACTATGAATCGTACGGCTCTTTTTCTTTTCCTATCATTTCTTGTCACTCCTTTTACGCATGCACAAGTTGTACTTAAAGCGGAAGGACAAGGCAACACCTATGATTTAATAACAAATGTGCTTGCTCCAGGTTACAGCCCTATTGAAACACCCGATTGCGCGCACACGGCTTTTGGTGATCATATTGATGAAGTATTTGATGCCGAATTACAAGCTTATGTTTTTCAGTTTCATCTGCATGTTGCTGAAGACAATGACCGTTGTAAAAACTTTGACCGCCAAAGAAATGAAATTAAAACTTACGATAAATCACCTGATAATTTAGTAGGTACAGAAAATGAGATTGTGCAATATAAATGGCGTTTTAAAATAAGTGCTGACTTTCAATCGTCTTCGAGTTTCACACATATTCACCAAATTAAATCGGTTGGTGGTGCTTTAGAAAGTATGCCGATGTATACGCTAACCACAAGAAAAGGGGCTCCAGACCAGCTTGAATTACGTTATGCGGAAACCAATAGTCAATCCACCCTTAAAAAAACAGACCTAACACCTCTTAAAGGCACTTGGGTTGAAGTTACAGAAACCATCACTTATAGCACAGTAGGAACTTATGCTATTACGATTAAAAAAGTAAGCGATAATAGCGAATTATTTAGCTACAGTAACAATAATATGATCAACTGGAGACCTGGAGCAACAATAGTTAGACCGAAATGGGGCATTTATAGAAGCTTAAACGCACCTCAAGATATCAAAGATGAAATTGTATCTTTTGAATATTTTAGTATCGAAGAACTGCAATCACTTTCTACAGATAAATCTGAAAAAAAAAACGCTAGAATAAAGGTACACCCGAACCCAAGTCAAGGCAACGTGTTTTTTACAGAGGAACTATCTAACAGTTTTGACTCCTTTTCAGTTTACAATAGTTTAGGTAAGCAAGTTGTATTAAAATCTAGGCAAAAAACACTGGATACTTCTACTTTTAATAGTGGTGCTTACTACATTATCTTTTATAAAAACCATGAAAAAGTAGCCGACCACAAACTCCTAATTAATTAAATATGCCTTTAAACATTGTTTTGATAGAACCCGAAATACCTAATAACACAGGAAATATAGGACGCTTAGCTTTGGGCTCAGGTTCCCATTTACATTTAGTGAAGCCTTTTGGTTTTGAAATAGATGATACCCGTTTAAAGCGCGCTGGTTTAGATTATTGGAAACACCTTTCGGTAACTTACTATGAAAATGTTGATGAATTCTTCAGTATTAACAAAAATAAAAAAATGGCTTTTCTGTCTAGTAAAGGCGAAAAAAATCATTGGGACATACCGTTTGAGGATGACCTATTTTTAATTTTCGGAAAGGAATCTGTGGGTTTATCGCCAGAAATAGTTCACCAAAACTTAGACAAACTTTATAAAATCCCGCTTTATAGTGAACATGTGCGTAGTTTAAACTTAGCAAACGCCGTTAGTATCGTTATTTATGAAGGTCTGAAAAATATTTAATTCGTTTTTAAACTTTCTTTAAATCTTTGAGTCTAAAACGCAGTACCAATTAAAAAACAATTAAAACATAATAAGATGACTTTAAAAACTTTAAAATTTGGAATTGCAGCTTTAGCTTTATTTACTTTTTCTTTTACAGCACAAGCGCAAGAAAAAAAGCAACCAGACTTTGAGAAAATACTTAAGCGTTTTGATACCGATAAAAACGGAACAATTTCTCTTGAAGAATTCAAATCTGCAAAACGAAAAAAAGATGTACCTGCAGAAAAACTAGAAAAGCATTTTGCTAAATTGGATAGTGACTCTAGTGGTGAAATTACTTTAGAGGAATTAAAAACAAACTGGAAGAAAGGCAAAAATAAAAAGAAACAATAACATAGAATAAACGGGAAGTTTTAAAAAAAAGGCTGTTTAATTTCAATAAATTTAGACAGCTTTTTTTTATCAAAAAACATGTAAAAACATAAAGGTCTTCTTTAATTCTCAGGAAAACCGTTAAGAGCTAAAGTTTCAAGTTCTTGTTTATCGTTTTCAAAAATTAAGTACACTTTAAGATCTGGGCGGTCTTTAACAAAAGCTTTAACTTTTTCTAAGCCCATAGACTTAAACGCTGTTGCATAAGCATCTGCAGTCATACAGTTCTCATGAATTACCGAAATACTCAATAAATTAGTTTTACTAGGAAACCCTGTTTTAGGATCGATAATATGCGCATAACGCTTGCCTTCTTTATCTATTTTAAACTTTCGGTAAGTTCCTGATGTGGCCATGGCATCATCTTTCAAAATTACGACATCCAAAATTGAGTGTTCGCCTTCAAAATTTGGACGCTCTATACCCACTTTCCAAGGGTGTTTTTTTTCAACATTTGCTCCTCTTGTTCTAATTTCCCCACCAATTTCAACTAAATAATCATTAACGTTTTGCGATTCTAAATATTCACCAATCATATCAACGCCATACCCTTTTGCAATAGCGTTAAAATCTAAGAAAGTACCCTTAGGTTTAATTATTTTATTGTCAATTCGTGTCACTTGCTTTAAACCCACAGAACGCATCAACCAATCAATAGACAGCGTATCCAACTCCTCTATTTCGCCTTTTGGTCCAAAATCCCAGGCGTTTACTACCGCACCAATTGTGGGATCGAAAGCACCATCAGTTTCTTTATAAATGATTTTGGAAGCTTCAAAAACATATGCAAAATGATCATCAATTTCAACTAATTCATTATCATTTAACTTAGAAATTATAGAATTATCTTGATAGGTAGACATCGAATTATTTACCACAGCAAATAAGCTGTCAAATTGCGTTTTATAATTAACTTCAGAATTATAAGTAAACGCATAAGTTGTTCCGAACACCTCTCCAACTAACTTGGTATTTTTTATTTCCTTTTTACAAGAAAAAGTTACTAGAAGTATGATAATTACTGCGATGTTCTTCATAAGTACGAGGGTTTAATTTAAATTAGTTTCCAAAAACTGAATACCGTTATATTCCAATAAATAATCTTTGTTTAAATAAATGGGTTCTTTTTCACCTTCAATACTCCCAATCCCAACACCAGCATAAAGCACTTTTGCATCTTGTTCTCTAGCGTGGTTTTTAAAGGATTCCATCCAAACCACATCGTAATTATTAGGATTTTCAGGCAGAACTACAGCCCTTACAATTACAAAAAAGTACTGCTTATTTTTATCGATGCAAACAAATTGGGGATGTTTTTTTAGTTTACTATTAATGGCAATAAACTCAAAACCACGTTCTTCCAAATCCTTTCCAACATGATTCATGGCCAAATTATGTAATTCTTGTTCCGTAAGTGGTTTACTCATACTCTAAATTTAAGTTCACTAAGCAAACTTAACAATATTTTAAATATCTACGGATATCCCGATGCCTTAATCACCACTTGAAACGCCAAAATTAAGATAGTCTTGATTCATATGAAGGTAAACCTTTTAATTTGTTTAGTCTATGAAACACAAATTAAATTCTAATTTGAAAAACACAGAACCGAAGAAACCTCAAGCTTGTTAAGCTCTAAATATAAGCGTTTTATCTTTTTTTATTATCTTAGAAATAAAAAAATTATGAAAACGACCTTACGGTTTGAAACAGCCATCAACAAATTATATACTGCATTTCATAATAACAAGCTTAACCCAGAATGTTGTAAGCAATGTGCTGTGGGAAATATTTTAGACCAAACGGATGGTTGGCAATACCTTTCAGACGATCATGGAGGCCTTCAGTTGAATTATGTTGGGAAAGTGCATCAATCCTTAGGACGAAAATTTAATGGCTATACGCCTATCGAATTATTACAAATAGAACATGAGTTTTTGGAAGCTTGCGGATTTAAAACGCCATTGCACCATTCAAATCAAAAACCTATCAATACCGCTGATAAAGATACTTTGTTTCAAGGGTTATATGCTGTAGTGACCTTGCTTTGCAAACTAGACAACATTCCTAACGTGATGGATTATACTAGGCTTTTGGAAGTTCATGCTAAAAAACAAAAATTTACCTTCTAAAATAAGCACATAAAAAAACCGACACTTCCGTATCGGTGTTTTTTTTAAATATAATCTTCTTGAGATTTCTGCTTTCGCTGAAATTTATCCTCCGAAGTCATCAAATCTAATATGCTCATCTGGGATACCAAAATCTTCTCCCATTTTCTGAACCGCATTGTTCATTAATGGCGGTCCACAGAAATACAATTCAATATCTTCTGGAGCATCGTGTTTGCTTAAATAATTATCTATTACACAATTGTGAATAAATCCAACAAAACCATCTCCTGGGGCATCAATATCGGCTTTAACTTGCCAGTTATCTTCTGGTAATGGTTCAGATAGGGCTAAGTAAAATTTAAAATTAGGGAAATCTCTTTCTAATTCACGGAAGTGCTCTAAATAGAATAACTCACGTTTTGAACGTCCACCGTACCAATATGTTACTTTTCTACCTGTTTTTAAGGTTTTGAATAAGTGGTATAAGTGCGAACGCATTGGCGCCATACCAGCTCCACCACCAACGTAAAGCATTTCACTATCAGACTCATTGATGAAGAATTCACCATAAGGTCCTGAAATCGTTACTTTATCTCCTGGTTTTTGATTAAAAATAAAAGATGACGCGACACCTGGATTTACATCCATCCAACCGTTTTTAGCACGATCCCAAGGCGGACAAGCCACACGAACGTTTAACATGATTTCACGTCCTTCAGCAGGGTAAGAAGCCATAGAATAAGCTCTTTCTACTGTTTCTGTGTTTTTCATCACTAAGGGCCAAAGTCCGAATTTATCCCATTCTGCTTGAAACTTATCTGCTGTTTCATGCTCTTCAGGGTGTGCTGTAATATCCATATCCGAATATTTAACTTCACAAGGTGGAATTTCAATTTGAATATATCCACCAGCTTTGTAGCCCATATCCTCAGGGATTTCAACCACAAACTCTTTAATGAAAGAGGCCACGTTATAATTACGAACTACTGTCGCTTCCCATTTTTTAATTCCGAAAACTTCTTCTGGAATCGTAATATTCATGTCTTGTTTCACTTTTACCTGACAAGACAAACGCGCTCCATGAGCTAATTCTTTCCTAGTAAAGTGAGGAATCTCAGTTGGTAAGGCTTCTCCGCCACCTTCTAATACGTGACATTCACATTGAATACAAGTTCCCCCTCCACCACAAGCAGAAGGTAAAAATATTTTTGCGTTACCCAGAGTTGAAAGTAAACTTCCTCCAGAAGCTACCTCAATTTCCTTTTCACCATTAATGGTAATTTTTACCGGTCCTGATGGTGATAATTTTTGTTTTACAAATAATAGTAAAGTAACCAGTGAAAGTGTAATAATTAAAAACGCTATTACGGTTACTACAATAGTTCCTGTTGTACTTGCTGCTAAAATCATATTACTCGGTTACTTTTATGTTGTTAGCGATCACTTTATTATTTTCTGATTCTGCTTTAGAACTTTCAACTTTTGCAGTTGCAGTTTCTTTAGGCGCTTCATCATCACCTCCTGTTAACATCCCTCCAAAACTCATGAAACCAATGGCCATTAATCCTGTAATGATGAATGTGATTCCTAGACCTCTTAAGGCAGGTGGTACATTAGAGTATCTAATTTTCTCACGAATGGCAGCAATAGCAAGAATTGCTAAAAACCATCCAATTCCCGAACCTACACCGTAAGTTGTCGCTAATCCTAATGATGGAATTTCACGAGATTGCATGAATAAAGACCCTCCTAAAATGGCACAGTTTACCGCAATTAACGGTAAGAAAATACCAAGTGAGTTATATAATGATGGTGAAAATTTTTCAACCACAATTTCAACTAATTGTACCATGGTTGCAATGGTTGCAATAAACATGATAAAAGATAAGAAGCTTAAATCGTAATCGGCATACTCAGCACCTAACCATTTTAAAGCACCTGGTTGTAATAAATACTGATCTAATAACCAGTTTAAAGGCACTGTTATGGCTAATACAAAGATTACTGCAGCACCAAGACCAACAGCTGTACTCACTTTTTTAGATACAGCTAGGTAAGAACACATCCCTAAGAACGTGGCAAATACCATGTTGTCTATAAATATTGATTTTAAAAATAATTCTAAATGTTCCATATTTTTTTAGTTTTTAGTTTTTGGTTTTTAGTTATTGGTAAATGACTATTAACCAATAACTATCAACTACAAACTAATTTTTAATGATCTTCTACTAAAGCTTTGTTTCTTGAACGTTGTACCCAAATGATGATACCCACAACGATTAATGCCATTGGCGATAATAACATGAATCCGTTATTTTCGTACCCAATAGAATATAACCCTGTTTTTGCAATAGGATCACCTAATACAGGGAAACCTAATAGCGTTCCAGAACCTAATAATTCTCTAAAGAAACCTACTATAATAAGAATAACACCGTATCCTAAAGAGTTTCCAATACCGTCAAGGAAAGATTTCCAAGGTCCGTTTGCTAAAGCAAAAGCTTCAAAACGCCCCATAATGATACAGTTTGTAATAATTAAACCAATAAAAACTGAAAGTGTTTTACTTAACTCGTAAGCAAAAGCTTTAAGAACTTGATCTACAATAATTACTAAAGCAGCAACCACAGTTAACTGTACTATAATTCTAATTTTTGAAGGTATAATGTTACGCATTAATGAAATGATAACATTACCAAATCCTAATACGAATAATACTGAAATAGACATTACAATAGAAGCTTTAAGTTCGGCTGTAATAGCTAATGCAGAACAAATACCTAATACCTGAATGGTAATTGGGTTATTATCTGCTAATGGGTCTGTGATTAACTTTGTGTCTTTTTTTGATAAAAGTCCCATAAATTAATTATTTTTTAAATTATCGAAATAAGGCTTGTAAAGTTTTAAATCACTCTTAATCATTGCTGTAACACCATCACCTGTGATAGTAGCTCCCGCAATAGCATCAACCTCGTTATCTGTTTTATCTTCGTTTGTAGGATCTGCATTTCCTTTAGCAACAGTCACCCCTTTAAAGTTTCCGCTTTGATCTAAAACATGCTCTCCAATAAAATCGTCCATGAAGTAACGTTGCTTAATATTTGCACCTAAACCAGGAGTTTCTCCTTTGTGATCAAAATAAGCCCCTTGAATGACCATGTTTTCATCTAAGGAAACATAAGCCCAAATCGCATCCCATAAACCTTTTCCGTAGATAGGAATAATGTAATGAGTTACACCGTCTTTTTCTCCAATAAACAAAGGCAAGTTACGTTTCGAAGGATCTCCTCCAGCAGCGGCCTTGTCTTTTTTAAGGTCTATTAAATAAGCTTTATCATCTTCTTCAGGAGTTCCGTTTTTTATCACTAACTGCTTCGAGATATACTTGTCAAATAATTCTGGTGCATCCTTTGTAGAAACAAATACTGCGCTAGACTCATCGTTATCATTAACACCCATAGCATATAGAATATTCTGTTGCTTTTCTATACGTTGGTTTTCAGAAATTTTCGGACTTAAAGAAGAGGCCGTAAATGCTAATAACGCGCCAACCACGACAACCATGGCAATGGCAAATATTATAGTATATGAATTTTTATCCGTTTTGTTTTCCATTGTTAAGCCGTTTTTACTTTTAAACGTTTCTTTCTTTTCTTCACATTACCTTGAACAACATAATGATCAATTGTTGGTGCGAAAACATTCATTAATAGAATAGCTAACATCACACCTTCTGGGTAAGCTGGATTGAATACTCGGATTAAGATAGAAATAAATCCTACTAAGAAACCGTAATACCATTTTCCTTTATTTGTTTGCGACGCCGTTACAGGGTCGGTAGCCATAAACACGGTACCAAAAGCAAAACCTCCAATAAGTAAGTGGTGCCAAAATGGTGTACTCATTAAGCCGTAAAACTTGCTTGTTTCAGTAATCACTCCTGCATCAACAACTTGATTGAAAATTAAGCCCATAACAATAGCTCCAAGTGCTGAAGACAACATGATTCTCCAACTTCCAATTTTAGAGAATATTAAGAATAAACCACCCAATATGATTAAAAGTGTTGATGTTTCACCAATAGAACCTGGTATAAATCCAAAGAACATATCGGCAGCTGAGTGAACAACGGCTTTTCCTTGTGCTAAACTACCCAGAACGGTTTCACCTGAAACTGCATCTAAATTTTGACCAGCGGCAATCGCTTGATCTCTTGCTACAGCACCTTCAACCCATACTTTATCACCAGACATCCAAGTAGGATATGCGAAGAATAAAAATGCACGAATAGTTAATGCTGGATTAAGAATGTTCATCCCTGTTCCACCAAAAACTTCTTTTCCGATAACTACACCAAAAATAACGGCAACAGCAAGCATCCATAATGGAATATCAATAGGCACGATAAGTGGCACTAACATACCTGTTACCAAGTAGCCTTCTTCAACTTCATGACCTTTAATGATTGCAAATATGAACTCAATACCTAAACCAACACCGTAAGACACGAGTACTAGTGGTATAATTTTCCAAAAACCAACATTGAAGTTATCTAAAGTCCAAAATTCTGGACTAAAAAACCCTCCTGATACGGCTTGAATACCATCAAAAGCTAGGTGATGTTGGTATCCTGCGTTAAACATACCAAAGATTAAACATGGTACCATAGCCATAATTACGGTATTCATGGTACGTTTTAAATCGTCGGCTGCTTTTATATGAGTCCCATTATGTGTGGTCTCATTAGGTAAAAATAAAAAGGTATGAATGGCAGAAAAAGCTGGTAACCACTTCTTCCCTTTATTTTTAACTTTAAAATTATGTAAATTCTCTTTTAAACCCATCTTGTAATATTTTTCATTTCGTTTCTCAATGAATAATTATCCAATTTCTTTTAGCATTAAGTCTAAACCTTCTCTAATTATTTTTTGATGTGGTTGCTTAGACACACAAACAAATTCTGTTAGAGCAAAATCTTCAGGGGCAACTTCGTACATCCCTAAAGCTTCCATTTCATCTAAATCTTTATACATACAAGCTTTTAAGATTTGTAATGGAAATATATCTAAAGGAAAGACCTCTTCGTAAGTTCCTGTGGTTACAAAAGCTCTGTGTTCACCGTTTGTATTGGTGTTCAAATCGTAAGCTTTGTTAGGTGTTAACCATGAGAAAGTTAATGCTCTTGAAGTAGAAACTTTATTAAATACAGGTTTTGTCCATCCGAAAAACTCATAATCATCACCTTCTGGAATCACAGAAATCACGTTATCGTAATACCCTAAACTTCCGTCTGGTTTAATTTCTTTTCCTGTTAAAACATTACCAGAAATCACACGATCATGGCCAGATCTATCAATACCTTTATCAAATATGATCGTTGCCACTTCGCTTCCTGCAAGTGTTTTAAAATATCTTGGTTTTTGAACTGAAGAACCTACTAAAGCAACAATTCGTTCTGCGTTGAACTTCCCAGTTAACAACAACTCACCAATAATCACCAAGTCTTGAGGATTCACTGTCCAAACCACTTCCCCTTTATTAACAGGGTCGATTTTATTGATTTGTGTTCCAACATTCCCTGATGGGTGTGGTCCAGAAACTTTATGCAAAGTAATTCCGTTTAAACTTGAAAGTGGAGAACTTGCATTTTTCCCAACTGAAACATGCACTTGACCTTCAGTTAGCCTCCCTAGAGCAGTAATAGCCGCTTGTAATTCAGCTTCTTTACCTTTTAAGGTAAAATCTAAATCGGCTGCTAATGGTGCACTGGCATATGCAGAAATAAAGATCGCTTTTGGCGCTTTATCTGGATTTGCTACAACATCGTACGGACGTTGTTTTACAAATGGCCAACACCCTGAAGCAAGTAAATGCGCTTTTAGGTCTTCTGGTTTTGCAGTTTCAACATTAACCTGTCCAAAATCCTTGTGAGATTGTGTTTTATCGGCTTCAATTTTAATGGCATCGATGCGCCTTTTTGGTCCACGAACAACCTCTATCACTTTCCCTGAAACAGGAGAAGCAAATTTTACGGCTTCATTAGATTTATCGAAAAATAAAGTATCTCCAGCTTGGACTGTAGCACCCTCTTTTGCAATAAGTTTTGGAATAATTCCGTGGAAGTCTTCTGGCCTTATGGTGCAGTAGTTACTGGTCACTGCTTGCTCAACAGTTTTCTCAGCCTCACCCTTAAGTTTAATGTCCAGACCTTTTTTAATACGAATGTCGTTTGACATATTTATATTTATTGAAATTAGTTGTCTAAAAATCGCAGCAAAAATACGTATAAATTATGAAATTCGCACTCTAAAAGAATCTCTGATATTATTTATACTGATTCTTAATAACAGGATTGCAAACCTGTATAATTTAACTATATTTACACAAAACAGACTCCAAATGAGACTTAAACTCACAATACACATCATCGCTTTCCTACTTCCTTTATTTCTTTTTGCACAAGTTGAAGAAACCAATCCACCCGACTACATAAAGACTATCAATTTTAGAGGTAACACCAACGAAAACCAGTTACCAATTTTAAATATTAGTGATCCTATCACTTTAGAATTTGATGCCTTAAATGGCAATGAAGATGATTTTTATTACAAAATAAAATATTATAACCGAGACTGGACATCTTCCGTTCTAGTACAATCGGAATACCTAAATGGTTTCGACAACCAACGTATCAGGGAATACGAGAATTCCTTTAACACCTATCAAATATTTTCCCACTACAAACTTACCATTCCGAACAATCAAACCAGAGGCTTAAAAGTTTCTGGAAATTATATGCTTTTTATTTATGACAATAACAGTGAACTCGTTTTTTCTCGAAAATTCATGCTTTATGAAAGCCTTGCAAATGTTGGTGTTGTTGTAAAGCGCACTAGAGATATGGAAACCATAGAAACGAAACAACGGGTCGAACTTATTGTAGACTCGAACCGCCTTCAGTTTAACAACCCGCTGCAAACTGTTAATGCAGTGATTATTCAAAACAACAATCTTAAAACAGCTATTACCAACATCAAGCCTCAATACACCTTAGGAAACCAATTAGTATATAAATATGACTCGGAAACTAGTTTTTGGGGAGGAAACGAATATTTCTTTTTTGAAAACAAAGATGTTCGTGGCGCAAACAACAACGTTCAATTTATAGACTTAAAAGAGTTGTATCATAATTATATGTATACAAATGTGAGTCGCGCGAACCAACCTTACACCTATAATCCAGACATTAATGGTAATTATGTTATTAATAATTTAGATGCAACAAATCCTGATATTGAGGCAGATTACGTTTGGATGCATTTTTCATTAAAAGCTGATAATTCTTTAAAGGATAAAAACATCCATGTTTATGGTAGTTTTAATAATTACTCAATAGACGATAGCACACTTCTTACTTACGACGCCTCAAAAAATGCCTTCACGAAAAACATCTTGTTAAAACAAGGTTTTTACAACTACAAGTATGTTGCGGTAGATTCTCTCGGAAACATTGACGAGGGTTTAATTAGTGGTAATTTCTGGCAAACCGAAAACAGCTACAAAGTATTGATCTACTACAGAGATTTAGGCGCTAGATATGATAGAATTATAGGCTATAACGAAGGGACTTCCGTAAATATCAGCAACTAAAATTGCTAATTACCTAATTTTTATACCAATCACGTTAAAATTTGTGACAGACATTAATATTTTGTTACATTAGCACTTATAAACACATGGTATATCATTAGTTACAATGGTTCAACAGGTTACAAAAGGCATAAAAATTTCCGTAAAAACCACTTACGAAGGCTCATTTTATAAAAACTATAAAATACAATACGCCTTTGGCTATACCATAACTATTGAAAACCAGAGTAAAGATTCTGTTCAACTTTTTGCACGTCATTGGGAAATATTAGATGCATTAAATAATATTGAAACCGTTTCTGGAGAAGGTGTTGTTGGAAAAAAACCAGTTCTTAAACCAGGTGAATCGCACACCTACTCTTCTGGATGTTTATTAACCTCTCCATTTGGAGCCATGCAAGGCTATTACAGCATGGTAAACTTCACGACAACCAAAAAGTTTCAAGTTACTATTCCTAATTTTAAACTTAGCGCACCATTTGCTATAAACTAATTATTTTGTTAGTTGTTAGTTGTTAGTTGTTAGTTGTTAGTTGTTAGTTGTTAGTTGTTAGTTGTTAGAAAACTACTACTTCTCCTTTTGTCTACAATGCAGTGTTGTAATTTAAAATTCATTATTTTTAACTAAATTACAGCAATACTAGTTATTTCTTGGTTTTAATATTGGATATGAAAAAACTAAAATTTCCTTCAGCACAAACCATACTTATTATTATTGCAGGATTTGTTGCATTGCTCACTTGGATTATTCCGGCTGGAAAATATGACAGCCTCTCTTACAATAAATCAAGTAACACTTTCAGCGTAACAAGCTTAAAGGAAACCAAGGAACTCCCGGCAACATCAGAAACCTTAAACGACCTCAACATTAAAATTCCTTTGGAAAAATTTACTAGTGGCGCTATTTATAAACCCATTGGCATACCAAATTCCTACAAGAAACTCGAACCAAACTCCCAAGGTTTTGGAGACTTAGCCAAATCGCCCATAAAAGGTATTATAGCAGCTTCAGATATTATTTTCCTTATTCTGATTATTGGCGGTTTAATTGGCATTATGAATATCACTGGTGCTTTTGATGCTGGCATTGCTTGGATGGCTAAGGCTTTAAAAGGAAGAGAATACCTTTTAATTATCGTAGTTACTACGCTTATAGCAGCAGGAGGCACAACCTTTGGTCTCGCCGAAGAAACTATGGCTTTTTACCCGATTTTAATCCCAGTGTTTTTAGCCGCAAAATACGATGCCATAGTTGGTGTGAGTTGTATTTTTCTAGGTTCTGCTATTGGTACTATGTGTTCAACTATAAATCCGTTTTCAACCATTATCGCTTCAGACGCTGCAGGAATAAGTTGGACCACAGGTTTACAAAGTCGTATTTTCATGCTAACGCTCTGTTTAACCATTACCATAATATATATACTGCGATATGCAAAACGTGTTAAAAGCGACCCTTCAAAATCTATAGTTTATGATCAAAAGGAAGCCATTGAGTCCCTTTTCAAGATACATACAAATCCAAATATAAAATTCACACCAAGGCTTAAACTTATCACTTTTGTGTTTACACTATGTTTTATCGTGATGATTATTGGTGTTTCATTTTTAGAGTGGTGGTTTGTAGAAATGACCACAACGTTTTTAATAGGCGCCATCATTATTGGGTTTATTGCTAAAATAAATGAAGGTGTTTTTATCGAAAATTTTGCTAAAGGCGCTGGCGACTTATTAAGTGTCGCCTTTATTGTTGGTATTGCTAGAGGTGTTACCATCTTAATGGAAGACGGACTTATAAGCGACACTCTACTCTATTACGCCAGTAATATCACTGAAGGTATGCCCAAAGGACTTTTTACTAATTTTATGCTTTTTATTTATGCAGGCCTATCCTTCTTTATGCCATCATCTTCAGGAATGGCCGTTTTAACCATGCCTATCATGTCTCCTCTGGCAGATACCGTAAACTTGGAACGTGAAGTTATTGTTAACACCTATCAATATGGCATGGGATTACTTTACTTAATAAGTCCGACCGGATTAATATTAGCAGCTTTAGCCATTGTTAAAATCGGATTCGACAAGTGGCTAAAATTTGTAACACCCCTACTCCTTATTTTAATAATTACAACAATGGTATTTCTAACTGTTTCCGTTTACTTGTAGCACTTTGTTGTCCTTAAGAGCAATAACCCGATTAAAATTAAAAACCGTACTATTTTGTTCTATTTGAAAGCTTTTACAATTAGAAAAAGGTAAAAACCTAAATTCGGAATCAAAACAAAAATTATTATTATCCACTGAAAAATCAGCATCACAATCTATGGTTCCGTAGGGTGAAACACGTCTAAACCTAAAGTTTAATTCACTCTCAGTTTTATCTAACAAATACCAAGCACCACTGCCTATTCCTGAAAGCCATTGCGCTTCTTCGGATAAACCAGCGACAGTTTTGGGAATCAAATTCCCTTCTAGATTAGGTTTATGATCCTTCAACCGATCTAAAAAACATCGTAAATTTTCACTTTTTTGAGACCCTTTAAATTCAGAAACAACCCCTTTCTCGGAAACGTCATAAACCAACTTTTCTGTATTCCCTAATAACACATTTCCAACCGTACTTGGTGTAAATCTTTTTGATTTTTCGAGATTTTTTCTAATGGCTTCATCTGTTACCGAAGCAATGAGCACATCAGTCACAAAACGCGCACAGTTTGACGCTTTTTTTATAAAAGCAGCATACCTAATAGCCTTTCGGCTTTGTAATTCCGAAATAAAAGTATTGGCTTTATCATAGTCAATTGCACAGCATAACGAAGCTAACATTTTTCCATCACCATGCGTTATTTTTGGATGCGTGGCTAAATACACTAAAATGTCATCCATATTTTTCACCATACCATCTACAACTTCAGCTTGTAATGGTAAGGTTAATTCTGGGTCAGTTTCTCGACATCGAACGCGTCCATAAGGCTCTGGCACGATATAGCGTCCGAAATCATAATACGCCAAATCTCCTGTGTTTTCATCTATTAGAACCAAAGCAGCATGACCGGCACGTATGTAGTTTTTGGTGCCCATACCCACGAAACGCATAAAGGGCGCATACCATTCTTTAGGCCCTCTAACAATGGTATCGGGATAAGCTAGCGTTAAAATTATTCCCTTTCTACCCATTCACTATTGTTTCTTTGAAATTTAGTTTTTCAATAAAAACCTGTTGGTTACCCATACTTTCAAAACGCATGCTCACCATATTTTCGAGTTTTTCAACCTGAGTTATACTGGTAGTTTTCACAAAACCACGATCCATAACTAAACCATAATCTTTGTTTTCTTTATGAGAATGTTTATGAAATTTAAGCATATTGGTAGAATTTAATTCATTGCCAGATTGAAATGTTTTAAACCAATCTTGTCGTTCATTTTTCATCGCTTCAGAATATAAGGTTGAAGATGACCAAATTTTTGGTTCCAAAGGCAATTCTGAAAAATGCGATTGTTCTCCATCCCACACCAATTCATAAAATTTTAAACTAAAATTCCAATCGGCAATTATAATTGTGAAAGGTTCAATATCACTAAAATCATAATTTTTAATTTCTGAAGAAATAGCATCAGCAAGCATCAAATCTTTAGCAACAATACCACGACTTTTTCTGTAAGAGGCTTTTCGTTTATGGATGCCGAAGCCACCATTTAGCACGCAAATTAATCGCTTCTTGTCGCTAACACCAATCCACGTTCCTCCAGATAATTTATCTTTTGGAAACAACAGGTTTACGCCGTTTACATCATAAATATTCGGAGTTATAGCCACTCGTTCTGGCGCCTCATCCCGATTAGAAGTTAAAACAAAATTTTGATTTCCTGTTGGTATAATGGTTACGGTACACATATAAACTTAGTCTGTAAAACAAGATGGCAACTTACGAAAATTATTCATTAACTTTATTTCCTCAAACTGGCATGTTATTTGCGAATGAAAACCTCGATGAAAAATTTACTATTTACCCTTTGTATTGCCTTGCCTTTATTTTCTTTTGGACAAACAAGTAAACTGTACAGGCAAGCTTTAAGAACATCAGATTTAAAAGAAAGAATCTCAATGCTAGATGAGGTTATTGATCTAGAACCGAAGAATCTTGACGCCTATTTTCAGCGCGGATTAGCAAAAAATAATTCAGAAGATTTTTATGGCGCTATTGTAGACTATTCTAAAATTATAGTGGAAAATCCAGACGCCGACACTTACTATAACCGAGGAAATTCCAGATACAGTGTTCAAGATTACGCCGAAGCAAAAGAAGATTATGCAAAAGCCTATATTTTAGATAATAAATTTATAGATGCCTTGTACAGTTTAGCTTGTGTGCGTTTAGAATTAGGCGAGTATGAAAAAGCAATAAGTGACTTCGATAAAGTTATAAAAGCAGCTCCAGGACAACCAAAAACCTACGTACTAAGAGCTTCGGCGCATAATGCTTTAGAGCACTATCAAAAAGCACATGCTGATTATTCAACAGCTATACTCATTGAAAAAAGTTCTGAAAACTACTATAACCGAGGTGTGTTTTTTATGGAAATAACGCGTTATCAAGATGCAAAAAACGACTTTAACAAAGCTCTATTTCTTGACAAAACTAATGCGTTTGCTTACTTCTTTAGAGGGGCTTCAAGTTTATTTTTAGGTGAAGATGCCGTAGCTATTTCGGATTTTGAAAATGTTTTGAAATTTGATTCAAAAGATTTTGATGCCGAACTAGGTTTAGCCATTGCCTATGTTAATTTAAACGACACTGTTAAAGCTAAACTACATTTTGATCGTGCCAACCGTATTATAGGTCTGGGATCAAACGTAACAAACATTCAACAATACAGTGAAACTTATTGGTTTCAACATCAATATTTCTTTTTCAATAAAGGTATCAATGAGTTGGTTAAGTTGTAATACCTAACCTCGATACTTTAAAGGTAAATGCACGACTTTTTTAGTTTCGTAAAAATCTTCAGTAAAATAATCACTTAAATTGTAAATGGTTGTGGTTCTATAATCTTGAAGTTCTTCGGTTAAATCACCGCCTTTTAAATACAGAATGCCGTTTTTCATGTCATGCATTTGATCTTTGGCTATTTTACCTTTTACCCAATGTACAAATGTTGGCATAATAGCAACAGCTCTACTAACGATAAAATCAAAATGGTTATCAATTTCTTCAACCCTACTATGAGTTGTTTTCACGTTTGTTAAACCCAAACCTTCAACAACCTCATTTACCACCTTAAGCTTCTTACCAATACTATCTACGAGATGGAAAGAACATTCTGGAAACATGATAGCTAGAGGAATGCCGGGGAACCCACCACCTGTTCCAACGTCCAAAATTTTACTACCATCCTTAAAGGAAATCACTTTAGCAATACCCAAAGAGTGAAGCACATGACGTAAATATAATTCATCAATATCCTTTCTAGACACCACATTAATTTTCAAATTCCAATCCTTATAAAGAGATTCTAACTGTGTAAATTTGTTTATCTGGTCTTCGGTAAGCTCAGGAAAATACTTTAAGATGAGTTCCATTATTGTTAAATTTTCAACAAAAATATACTTTTTAAACCCATTTTTTTACAAAAATTTGGGATTACTTAACTTTGTTTATTCCTATCTTTGCGCAGAATATGGTAGAATGAAAATTTCAACGCCATATTAATTATTGATTATAGCATGACAAAACAAGCATTAACATTTTCTAGAACAGATTCAGCAAAATTTTTCCGCACACTTAATAAGCGTGTTAACGATTATTTTAAGGAAAATAATCTTAAACGTACGGGTAATTGGAAACTCTATTTAAAAGCAGTAATCATGTTTGCATTACTCATTGTACCTGTTGCTCTTGTACTTGCAATTGATTTACCTTGGTGGGCTCAAATTTTATGTATGATTACTACTGGAATTGGAATGGCTGGTGTTGGTATGAATGTGATGCATGATGCCAACCACGGATCATTTTCTAGTAAAAAATGGGTTAACAAACTCATGGGAAGTAGCATTTACGTTTTAGCTGGTAATGATTATAACTGGAAAGTGCAACACAATGTATTGCACCACACGTATACAAACATTCAAGGTCACGATGAAGATATAGATGCAGGTAGAATTATCCGTTTTTCTAAACATACTAAATGGTTAAGAATTCACAAATACCAACGTTTTTATGCCTTTTTCCTATATGGTTTATTGACTGCAAACTGGGCAATTACTACAGATTTCATTCAAAGTTATAAATATTTAAAAAGAAAATTGGCATACGGTAAAATGCCGCACCCAGCTACCCAGTGGACCAAGTTAATTATTGGTAAAATTATTTATTACCTTATTTGGATTGTGTTACCACTATCATTAGGCTTTGCTTGGTGGCAAGTTTTAATTGGATTCTTTGTGATGCACTATACCGCAGGAATTATTTTAAGTGTTGTTTTTCAATTAGCGCATGTTATGCCAAATACTGAAATGCCTGAACCAGATGAAAATGGAAACATGAAAAACACTTGGGCTATTCACCAACTGTATACGACTTCAAATTTTTCACCTAAAAGCTGGTTGGCAGAGTTTTACACAGGAGGTTTAAATAGACAAGTAGAACACCATTTATTTGCACATATTAGTCACATACACTACAGCAAATTAGCTAAAATCGTTAAAGAAACCGCTAAAGAATGTAGTTTACCATACAATGAATATTCTACATTTTGGAAAGCCGTTTCCGAACATTATAACCAATTAAAAGTATTGGGAAAAAAACCTAACTACGCATAAACCTTTAAAATTTACAATTAACAAATAAATTTACATGCAATTACTATCTGATAGAATTTTAAACATGGCTACGTCTGCAACGTTAGCAATGGCAGCAAAAGCAAGAGAACTTAGAGGCGAAGGAAAAGATATTATTGGACTAAGTCTTGGTGAACCAGACTTTAACACGCCAGATTTCATTAAAGAAGCAGCAATTCAAGCTGTTAATGAAAATTACAATTCTTATTCTCCAGTTGATGGCTATGCTGATTTAAAAGAAGCTATTATTACTAAATTTAAACGTGATAATAATTTAACTTATACGCCGGCTCAAATTGTAGTTTCTACAGGAGCAAAACAATCTTTAGCTAATATTGCTGGAGTGATGTTGAATGCTGGTGATGAAGTTATTTTACCATGTCCTTACTGGGTAAGTTATTCTGATATTGTTAAATTAAATGACGGTGTACCTGTAGAAGTTAAAACATCTATCGATACAGATTTTAAAATGACTCCAGCGCAACTTGAAGCAGCTATTACACCAAATACGAAAATGATTTGGTTTAGTTCACCTTGTAACCCTAGTGGATCGGTTTATAGCAAATCTGAATTAAGAGGTTTAGCTGATGTTTTAGTAAAGCATCCAAATATCTACGTAGTTTCAGATGAAATTTACGAACACATTAATTATGGTGAAGGTCATACAAGCATGGCTGAATTTGAAGATATGTTTAACAACACAATTACTGTAAACGGGGTTTCTAAAGCCTTCGCAATGACAGGGTGGCGTGTTGGTTACATTGGAGCTCCAGAAAAAATTGCTCGTGCATGTAACAAACTTCAAGGACAAATAACAAGTGGGACAAACTGTATCGCACAACGTGCGGTAATCACTGCTTTAAACGAGGCGCCTTCTCGTGTGCAATACATGATTGATGAGTTTAAAGTACGTCGTGATTTAATCTTAGATTTACTAAACGATGTTGAAGGTTTCAAAACAAATACGCCGGAAGGTGCTTTTTATGTTTTCCCTAACGTAACACATTACTTCGGAAAAACTCTTAGAGGCAAAAAGATTAACAATGCCACAGACTTTTCTTTATACTTATTAGAAGAAGCTCTAGTTGCTACAGTTACTGGTGAAGCTTTTGGAAACCCGGATTGTATCCGTATTTCTTATGCTGCGTCTCAAGATCAAATTATTGAAGCGATTAAAAGAATTAAAGCTGCTGTAACGGAATAATCACTTGCAGTAACACTTCATATAAAAAAGCCGCTAATTGAATTGAGGCTACTGAAAAAGTCTAAATAATTAATAAAAGGGATAGAATTTTAAAAATTCTATCCCTTTTTATATTTTTAGTGATGCTATCACAACAACAGACTTTACAACTAAGTGAATATAGTTCCCTTTATGATTTAATAGTTCCAGAAGATAATTTATTGCGAAAAATCAATGACTTGATAGACTTCAATTTCGTTTATGAAGAACTTTTAGATAAGTATTCCCTAAATCAAGGTAGAACCGCCGAATGTCCAGTAAAACTTTTCAAGTATCTACTATTAAAAGTGATTTATACGGTTTCAGATGTTGATGTAGTGGAACGTTCACGTTATGATATGTCTTTTAAGTATTTTTTAGAAATACTTCCTGAAGCAGTTGTAATCAATCCTAGTACCTTAACCAAATTTCGTAGACAACGTCTTAAAGACACTAACTTACTAGACTTATTAATAAACAAAACAGTAGCTATTGCTGTTGAAAAAGGGATTATGCGTTCAAGCTCTATCATTGTAGATGCTACTCATACCTTATCCAAATCTAACCCCGTTTCAGCTATTGATGTTTTAAGAGAACGTTCAAAACAACTTCGAAAAGCGGTTTATGTTTATCAAGAAGATTGGAAAGGTAAAATGCCTATGAAGAATGATAGTAATGATTTGGAACAAGAAATTAGATATAGCAAAGAATTAGAAACTTTACTTGAAGCTTCACCAACTATAAGTGAAGTACCTTCGATAAAAGAAAAACTGAATCTCTTAAAAAAATCTATGATTTACTGCCCTCTATTAGCTAAACAGTTTATTTATCTTTTGTTTGTACTTTTTTACCCAATTTGATTGACATAAGAAAGACTCCTATTATTATTAAAAAATTCATTAAAAAATCAAATTTTAGATAAAAATTTAAAACTGTAACATCTTTTTCAAAATACAACCTTGAGACAAACAACCCTAAAAGCAAAAAACCAATTATTTGTAATAAAATATTCTTTTTATTTTCCATAGATAATATATTTAATTTATTAACCTTCGCAGCTATATAATAGAACGAATTATCCCCAGTTATAAGCACAATGACCTGAGCCTCCAGCTCCAAAAGCACTAATCATCATTGCCCCCCAGGCTAGTGAACCGACAGCTGGCATAGAGACTGACATTCCTATTCCTAGCGCGACTAATCCTAGAGCACCGCCCACACAACTCCAAGACAGCCCCCCTGAAGTGCCTCCATTTGATTCAACTCTAATGTTTTCATAAAAATAAATTATTTAAATTAAGCATCTACTCTGTTTCTAGGATTTTCGATTAACTACTTATTTGGAACAAATTAAAACCTTATTCTTATATATATTTTGTGGGTTTACCACAAAATGTAAGAAATATTGTTTTTTTTAGAAAAAATCTTACATTCAACAACCAAGCTAAATTAAATATGCGCCAAAAAATAGTTAACCTACTTATTATTGAAGACTGTCAAATTATAGTAAATGCTTACAAAGTAATTATTGATAATATAATAAATTACAAATTTAAAGCCTCTATTACTCAAAACTGCGAAGAGGCATATCAACACATACAAACCAAAAAGCATGACTTAATATTGCTAGATTTACAACTACCTGTTTCAAAAAACAATATATATAAATGTGGAGAAGATTTAGGTAGTTTAATTAGAAAAGTCCATCCGGACTCCAAAATAATTATTTTACCAATGTTTCAAATTATTTAAGAATTAACAACATTATTAAGGATATAAATCCAGAAGGATTTATTATTAAAACCGATATCGAGACAAAGGATTTAAAAAATGCTATAGAATTAGTTTTACAAGGAAAAAACTATTTCAGTAAAACAATAAAAGAATATATAAAACCAAGATATAATAATATTAGCATAGATGATCTGGACCGACAGATTTTATATCATTTATCTATGGGAGAAAAGACTAAGGATATTTGCAAGTATATTGCATTATCCCATAGAGCCATTGAGGTAAGGAAAAATAAATTAAAATAATTATTGATTAACGAAAACAACAACTCCTCCAATATAGTTAAGGAAGCTAAAAATCTTGGACTTATATAATGCCTTATCGGTTTCGCCAAAAGAACGGTGTAAACAGAATAAGCACCGTAAACAATTCAAGACGCCCAATAAGCATTAAAAAAGAAGCCCACCATTTCCCTAACCCTGGTAGCAATGCGTAATTATTTACGGGTCCGAAATCACCAAAGGCCGGTCCAACATTCCCTAAAGTAGATGCCGCCAAACCTATGGCCGACTTAAACTCTAACCCGAACATAGAAAACACTAAGGCGCCTATTATAAAAGAGAGCATGTATAAAATAAAAAAGGCCAGCACGTTAAATACGATAAATCTATTTATTGCCTTCTTATTATAGCGTACAGGCACAATAGCATTAGGGTGTAGCGTTCGTTTAAATTCTAAAAATCCATTTTTTATTAATATTAAATGACGTACTACTTTTACACCACCAGATGTACTTCCTGCAGACCCCCCTAAGAACATTAATCCGAAAAAGAAAACAACCAAAAATGGCGTCCATAGTGTATAATCTGCCGAAACAAACCCAGTCGTAGTAATTATAGATAGCACTTGAAATAGCGCATGCCTAAAGGCACTTTCCGCTTCTCCCCAAACAATAGGATGATGAATTGAAGACACACTTAAATCTGCTTGAAAATAAATAATTAGCCCCGCTATAGCAGTAAATATGGTTATAAATTTAAAATACAAGCTAAACTCTTCATCATGTAATATTTTTTGAAATCTCCCTTTAAAGGCGAAGTAACTCAATACAAAGTTTGAGCCTGCTAAGAACATAAACAAACAGATAATATATTGTATTATCGGTTGGTGATTCCAATAGGCAACACTGGCATTTTTAGTTGAAAATCCTCCAGTAGAAAGCGTACACATAGCATGATTAATCGCATCAAAAAAGGACATCCCAGCGAGATTTAAAAGCAGCGTTTCTGCGGCAGTGTAGCTAAAATAAATTAACCATAAACGTTTCGCTGTATCAGTAATACGCGGATGTAATTTATCTCCACTTGGCCCTGGCGCTTCGGCGGCAAAAAGTTGCATACCACCAATTCCTAAAAGTGGCAAAATAGCAATGGCGAGAACGATAATTCCCATACCCCCAATCCAATGGGTTAAACTACGCCAAAACAACACGCCCTTAGGTATGGCTTCAATATCGTTTAAAATGGAAGCTCCTGTAGTCGTGTAGCCAGACATGGTTTCAAAGAAAGCGTCGGTAAAACTAGGGATACTTTCAGTAATTACATAGGGTAAGGTTCCAGAAAGCGACATAAAGATCCAGCCAAAAGTTACAACAATATACCCCTCACGCTTGTTCATCACTTTCTCGTGAGTTCTAGTAAACAACATTCCAACAGCACCTACAAGCATCGTTAATACCCCTGCAATTGATATTTGGGATGTTACACCGTCTTGATAAATTAAACTAACTAATGCAGACAGCAACATAAAACCACCATTAAACACTAATAGCAATCCTAAAAAATGAAAAATGATTTTAAAATTAAGTTTCAATATGGATACTCTTTAATTATATAAATAGTTTTTCAACACTCTTAATAGATTTTAATAAACAACAAACCACAACACGGTCCCCTGCCTGAATTTTAAAGCTTCCTAAAGCGATCATACCAACTCCATTTCTTACCACCCCACCAATAATTGCGCTTCTTGGAAAATCTATAGATTTAATGGCTTTATTACAAACAGCCGACGAACTCTTTACTTCGAACTCTAATAATTCGGCATTTAAGTTACTTAGTTTGGTCATGGCAACGACTTCTCCACGACGTATATATCTAAAAATATTGTTTGCTGCTAGTAGCTTTTTATTGATTAAAGTGTCGATCCCAATAGAATGTGAAAGATCAAAGTAGTCCATATTTTCAACCAACGCAATAGTCTTTTTAACCCCTTTAGATTTGGCGACTAAACAAGACATAATATTGGTTTCAGAATTTGGCCCCACAGCAATAAAAGCATCCATATCGGCAATATTCTCCTCATCTAACAGATCGGCATTTCTACCGTCACTATTAATAACAAGGACTTTCGTTAACACATCGGCAATATCAAAGGCGCGATCTCTATTGCCTTCTAGTAGTTTTACATTAAAACCTTTAGCACTTAAATCACGAGCGGTTTTAAAACCAATTTGTCCACCACCTAAAATCATAACATCCTTAATCTCTCGATTAACTTTACCAGATAGCTTACACAATTCTTCAGCACCACCTTCAGAAGTAATAAAAACAACGTTATCACCTCGTTTAAAAACGGTATCACCTCTTGGAATGGTTGTATACTGTGTTCCAAAACGTTGAATTGCGATAGGTACGAAATGAATTTCAGGAAAAACTTCAGCAGCCTCCTTAACTGTTTTTCCCACAAAAGTAGCCGATCTTGACAGTGTTAAACCTGCCATAGAAAGTGCCCCTTGCTCAAACTCATAGGTCTCGTTGAAGGAAGATTGTTTTAATGATAGTTCAATTTCCGAAGCCGCCAAAGCCTCAGGAGAAATTAACTCATCGATACCAAATTTGGTAAATCCCACTTCATCCTTATAACGTATAAATTCTGTATTAGAAATTCTAGCAATCGTTCGTTTAGCGCCTAATTGTTTCGCTAAAACGCAAATTGTAATATTTGTAGTTTCACTGGAAGTCACAGCAATAAACAAATCGCATGAATCTATTCTCGCCTCTTTTAGAATTGCAATAGAAGTTGCATCACCTTTAACAACACGAATATCCAATTGGTTATCTGCGTGTGCTAAACTTTTTTTATTGGGGTCAATTAAAGTTATTTCTTGAGATTCGTAAGACAATAATTTTGCCAAATGAAATCCTACTTCACCTGCTCCTGCAATTATTATTTTCATTTTCGTATGGTCATAAAAAGTAGAACAAATATAATATAAATTATAAGGGGCTTTAATAAAATTGAATCAATATAATTATTTAGAGCCCTATTATGTAAAGCTTCTTTAAAAGTTTATATTTGTCAAAAATTTACGAACTTGTCAAAAGTAAAACCATACAAAAACAGCGCATTAGGCAAAAAAGAACAAGTTACCAAAATGTTCGACAATATTTCTGGTGACTATGATGGCTTAAACCGCGTAATATCCTTCGGTATTGATATAAAATGGCGTAAAAACGTTGTTAAAATCATAAACAAAAGCAATCCTGAAAGCATTTTAGACATTGCAACAGGAACAGGTGATTTAGCCATAAATCTTGCCGAAACTCATGCAACTAAAATTGTTGGACTGGATATTAGCAGCGGAATGCTTGAAATTGGCAAAGAAAAAGTTAAAAAGAAAGGTCTAGATTCTAAAATTGAAATGGTTTTAGGGGATAGCGAAAAACTACCTTTTAAAAATGATACTTTCGATGCCATAACTGTGGCGTTTGGAGTTCGGAATTTTGAAAATTTAGATAACGGCTTAAAAGAAATTTATCGTGTTCTAAAACCCAATGGCACGTTCGTTATTTTAGAAACTTCAATCCCTACAAAAACACCATTCAAACAAGGTTATAATCTATATACCAAAAACATTATGCCCCTTATTGGTAAGATTTTCTCTAAAGACCGAAGTGCTTATCAATATTTATCAGAATCAGCTTCAGTATTTCCATATGGTGAAGCTTTAAACAATATTTTACGAAAAATTGGGTTTATTAATGTTGAAGATTTTCCACAAACTTTGGGTGTGGCAACTATTTACAAATCATCTAAGTAACCATATGAAGCATTTTTTTGCATTAACCGCTTTCCTTTTTATATTTCAAACATCAAACGCTCAACTATTTAGCAAAGAAAAAGTTGTTTACGACGCTAATCAGGGACGGGGCTCAACAGACTACAATTTACTGCGTTGGGGGTACTATTTAGGTGTTAACGTCCTAGATTTCAACTTCGATTACAACGAAGACTTACGTGATATTTATGTAAAACGTAGCCCAGGATTTAGTGTGGGTTTAATTGGAAACTTACGCTTAAACAAATACATGGATTTACGTTTAGAGCCTGGGTTAAACATTACCACTAGAGAATTAAAGTATAGCGAAACCTACTTTGATGGTATAGGTTATACCGATGCAGATTTAGTTAGGGAAATAAAATCAACCTACATACACGTTCCGTTATTATTAAAGGTATCAACCAAACGCATCAACAATTTTAAACCTTTTGTTGTTGGAGGTTTTTCAGCAGCCATAAACTTATCTAGTAACGAAACGAACCCAGAAGACAATTCTAGCGGACAGTTTAGAACGGCAACAACGCCATTGTTTTACGAACTAGGGTTTGGAATAGACTTCTATCTATACAACTTTAAATTCACACCTACTGTACGTGGTGTATTTGCTATTTCCGATGAATTAATTAGAGATGAAGATCCAAATAGCCCATGGACTAGTAATATTGCAAATATGAAAACCAGAGGGGTGTTTTTAAACTTTACGTTCCAATAACCCCTTATTGATAATTTCAAAACTTGATTAATAAAACATCAAATTTTGAAAAATTTTTGAATGTGAGATAGATTAGAATGCCACCCTTTTAAATTCGCTGAGTAAAATAGCTGTAGCTGTTGCAACATTTAAACTTTCTGTGGCCTGTAAATCGCCAAACCTAGGGATCGAAATCTTAGCAGTAATTAATTTTTCAACAGCTTCAGAAACCCCATTGGCTTCATTACCCATAACCAATACACCCTCACGAGGGAGTTTATTAGCATATACATTTTCGCCTTCCATAAAAGCCCCGAAAACAGTACTTTTTTGCTCCTTGATAAATGTTTCCAAATCAACATAATTAATGTTTACTCGGGTTATAGACCCCATAGTAGCCTGAATAACTTTCGGATTATAACAATCTACTGTTTGCTTACTACATATTAAATCTTGAATACCAAACCAATCGCATAATCGAATTATAGTTCCTAAATTCCCAGGGTCTCTAACATCATCTAGAGCAACAATCAGTTTGTTTTCTTGAATAGGTTTAGGTTCAGGCATTTTAAAAAGCGCCATCGCTGTATTTGGAGTCGATAAATAGCTGATTTTTTTTAAATCTGCATGAGAAACTAAAACTTCACGCTCCAAGTGTTCGCCAAAAGATTCTGTAGTATACAATTGATGCAGCTCTAAATCAGAATTTAGAAGTTCGCGAATTGTTTTTATGCCTTCAACAACAAAAAAACCATGCTGTTGCCTGTATTTCTTTTGCTTTAAACTGGTTATTAACTTGATCTGACTTTTAGAAAGCATGGACTTTTAAATTTTTTATAAAGAAAAGAAAATAATTATAAGATTTACCTAGACTAGATTTAATAAAATACATTTTTTAGCTTAAATACTGTATTTTTGAATCTTAAATAATCTTATTAGAATACTTCATTTAAGAAAAACGCTATTAAACCTGAATTAACTATTTTTCATTTGAAAAAACAGCACTTAAAAATATTCATTTTAGCATGCATCATAGGGTATATTTACTCCTGTGATACTGTAAAAAGAGTTAATGATAGTGAACTGTTATTATTAGAAAACGAAGTGTTTGTAAATGAAAAAAAAGACAATTCAGAAAAGACTGAAAATCTACTTTATCAACATCCTAATAGTAATTTATTTGGTGTTCCTTTAAGATTAAACATCTATAATACAGCACGACCAAATAGAGACTCTATTTTTGAGGCTTGGCTTGATAAAAACCCAAAGCGCAGAGAACGTCTAAAAAGAAGATATTCACAAAAACAGGTTGATAATTTGAAAAGTTCTGCCATCGGCTTTAATAATTGGCTCAAAGAAACTGGTGAAGCTCCTGTTATTATTAATGAAAGCAAGGCTAAGAAATCGGTTAATCGTTTAGAAGCTTACTATATTAACAATGGCTGGTTTAATGCTTCTGCTGAATACGATATTATTGAGGAAGACAATAAAAAAGCGACTATAAAGTATGATGTAAAAACAGGTCCAGGTTTTTTAATTGATTCGATTACCGAAAAGATTAAATCTCCCAAGGTTAAATCGCTTTATGACCGTTATAAAGCCGAATCTTTTATAAAAACGAATGCTCAATATAAAACAGTTAATTTTGATGATGAGCGTAAAAGAATTTCAACGAGATTACGTAATTCTGGAGTGTATCATTTTAACCAAGATTATATCACTTTTGAAATTGACACCATTGGCACCAATAAAAAGGTAAACGTAGGCTTAACTATTCAAAATCGCTCGATACGTACCCATGACTCCATAAGAAGAGAACCTTTTGAGATTTATACCATTAGTGATGTTAATGTTGTTACAGACTACTCTTTTGAAAATCGCGGAAAACCATTTCAAGACTCTATTTCGTTTAACGGTTATAAATTTTACAGTTATGGTAAAATGAAGCATCAGCCCAAGGCTATTGTAGACGCTATTTTTATAAAACCAGGAGACGTTTTTAGAGACCAAGACATGGTTAACACCTACCGTCATTTAAAAGAATTGCGAACATTTAGATATCCAAACATCGAAGTAACCGAACGCCTTGACAATACGATAACCGATACTATTAAATTAACACCCTTAAAAAAATTCAGCCTAGGATTTAGCACCGATGTTTCTACTAGTAATATTCAAACATTAGGTTTCTCATTAAACCCAAGCTTGTTAATGCGTAATATTTTTAGAGGTGCCGAAACCTTAGAAATTGCAGGAAAGGGATCAATTGGCTCGTCCAAAGAAGCCAATAACAAAAACAACACCAGTAATGCTTTTTTCGACATTATTGAATATGGAATCGATTTCAGATTAACTATCCCAAGGTTTTTCTCGCCATTTTACACAAAACATTTAATTCCTAAATACATGTCTCCTACCACCAATATTAATTTGGCCATGACCAGTCAAACTAATATTGGGCTAGACAAACAAACTTTGGGAGGTAGTTTTAATTATAATTGGTCCCCTAACAAAACTGTTACAAATAGACTGGAAGTTTTTAATGTGCAATACGTGCAAAATTTAAATGTTGACGCCTATTTTAATGTGTATCAAAATTCATTTGAATCCTTAAATGACATTGCGCAGGATGTGAATTATATTGGCCCAGATGAAACCTTAGAGATTCCTGATCAGGCAAACGATTTTATTGAATATGCCACTACGGTTCCTCCCCCTCCTGAATTTTCAGACAATCAATATAACACTATAAATAGCATTAGTGAACGTAAAAATCGACTAACAGAAAACAACCTTATTTTATCTGCTAGTTGGAGTGTCACAGTAAACGAACGCGCGAATCTGTTTGATGAAGATTACTCTATTTTCCGTTTTAAATTGGAGCCTGCAGGAAATTTACTCTCATTAGGTTCAAATCTTTTAAAACTAAAAGAAGATGATGAGGGGCGAAACACACTATTCGATGTGGCCTATTCTCAATTTATAAAAACAGAAATTGAATATATAAAACACTGGGATTTAGGCAAAAAAAACATCCTAGCCTTTAGAAGTTTTTTAGGTATTGCTATACCCTATGGAAACTCAAACAGCATACCCTTTTCTCGAAGTTTTTTCGCAGGTGGTCCTAACGACAATAGAGCATGGACGGCCTATAGCTTGGGTCCAGGAAGCTCGCAAACAACAGATGAATTTAATGAAGCTAATTTAAAACTAGCTTTTAATGCCGAACAACGGTTTAATATTTTCCATAATTTTTACGGAGCCGTTTTTGTAGATGTTGGTAATATATATAATGTTTTAGATAACGTGACGGACGAAGGTGCTACTTTTACTGGCTTTAAATCGCTTAAAGACTTGGCGGTAGGATCTGGCGTCGGACTTAGATATGACTTTAGTTTTTTTGTTTTTCGTTTTGATGTTGGATTTAAAACCCACGACCCATCCTATAATAAAGGCAGCAGGTGGTTTCAAGACTACAATTTCTCCAATGCGGTATATAACATTGGTATAAATTACCCCTTTTAGCCTGAATTTTTGCGGCCTTTCACTACAACGTTTTAGTATTCTTTTAACGTTTTAGCCGTATAAAACACTCTAGAGTTAGTCCAAATTTGTTTACTTTTATACCAAACTAACATACAAAAAACAATTATTTATTATGGGACATAACATAAAACCAGGTGTAGCTACAGGACAAGAAGTTCAAGCTATATTCAAACATGCAAAAGATAATAACTATGCTCTTCCAGCTGTTAATGTTATTGGATCTGACACTATAAACGGTGTTTTAGAAACTGCCAGAGACTTAAATGCTCCAGTAATCATTCAGTTTTCAAATGGTGGCGCACAATTTAATGCAGGAAAAGGCCTTAGTAATGATGGGCAGAAGTCTGCTATCGCTGGTGGTATTGCTGGTGCTAAGCATGTTCATACTTTAGCTGAAGCCTATGGTGTACCCGTGATTTTACATACAGACCATTGTGCTAAAAAATTATTGCCTTGGATTGATGGTTTATTAGATGCTAGTGAAAAACATTTCGCTGAGACAGGAAAACCTTTATTCAGTTCTCACATGATTGATTTATCTGAAGAACCTATCGAAGAGAACATAGCTATTTGTAAGACCTATTTAGAGCGTATGAGCAAAATGGGAATGACCTTAGAAATCGAGCTTGGTATTACAGGAGGAGAAGAAGATGGTGTAGACAATTCGGATGTAGATGATTCTAAATTATACACGCAACCAGAAGAAGTCGCTTACGCCTACGAAGAATTAAGTAAAGTAAGTTCTCAATTTACCATTGCAGCCGCTTTTGGTAACGTTCACGGTGTTTACAAACCAGGGAATGTAAAATTAACTCCAAAAATCTTAAAAAATTCTCAAGAATATATTTCTAAAAAGTATAATGTTGAACATAACCACATTGATTTTGTTTTCCATGGTGGATCTGGATCGACAGTTGAAGAAATTCGTGAAGGAATTAGCTACGGTGTCATCAAAATGAATATCGATACCGACTTACAATATGCATTCATGACTGGTATCAGAGATTATATGGGTGAAAAATCTGAATATTTAAAAGCCCAAATAGGTAACCCTGATGGTGCTGACTCACCAAATAAAAAGTATTATGACCCTAGAGTATGGCTGCGTAAAGGTGAAGCTACATTCGTGGAACGACTAAAAAAGGCTTTTGAAGACCTTAACAATGTAAATACTTTATAGGTTTTAGATACATTTACTACAAATGTTATAAAAAAGGTTCTGCTTCTTGCGGAACCTTTTTTACTTAAAATGTTATTTTTCAGAGAAATACAGATGCATTCCTAATAAAACCTGAATGTCATTACTAGAAATTTAAAAAAAGTCTTAATTTTGTAGTCAGGCTTTTTCTTGTTTTTTTAGTATTGAATTTATTTTTGATAGATGCTAAAAATTAAGATCAAGTACCTTGATAACATTTTATTTTGAACACACATTTTTTAGCTCAGCTAAAAACTAAAATATACTAATCAATATGACTTGGTTTAAAAGAACAACAAAAGGTATTACAACAAAGACCGAAGAGAAGAAAGACACCCCAAAAGGGTTATGGTACAAATCTCCAACTGGTAAAATTGTAGACACAGAAGAATTAGAAAAGAACTTCTATGTAAGTCCGGAGGATGGCTACCACGTAAGAATAGGCAGTAAAGAATATTTTGAAATTCTTTTTGACGATAATACATTTAAAGAGTTAGATATCAACTTAGAATCTAAAGACCCTTTAAAATTTGAGGATACAAAAAAATACCCAGACCGTTTAAAAACGGCTCAAACCAAAACCAACTTAAAGGATGCTGTTCGTACTGCAGTAGGAAAATCTAAAGGTAAAGACTTGGTTGTTGCCTGTATGGATTTTGCCTTTATAGGAGGTTCAATGGGTAGTGTTGTAGGTGAAAAAATTGCGCGTGCTGCAGATCATTCCCTTAAAAACAATATACCTTTAATGATTATTTCAAAATCAGGAGGAGCTCGTATGATGGAGGCAGCGTTATCCCTTATGCAATTAGCAAAAACATCGGTAAAACTAGCACAGTTAGCAGATGCTGGGATTCCTTATATCTCATTATGTACAGATCCAACCACAGGAGGTATTACGGCTTCTTTTGCAATGTTGGGAGACATTAACATTGCTGAACCAGGTGCTTTAATTGGTTTTGCTGGACCTAGAATTGTAAAAGACACCACTGGTAAAGATTTACCAGAAGGTTTCCAAACTTCAGAATTTTTAATGGAGCACGGTTTCTTAGATTTTATTACGCAACGTAAAGAATTGAAAAACAAGGTAAACCAATACTTAGATTTAGTTTTAAATCAACCTTTAAGAGCTTAACTCTTAGAAGAACACATAATAAAAGACCTGTTTTAGATTTAAAACAGGTTTTTTTATGCGCTTTTAAAATATATTGAAAACTCACTACCTACTCCTACTTTGCTAGCCACCTTTACTTTACCGCCTAAAGATTCAATATGGTTTTTTGTAATAAACAAACCAATACCAATGGCGTCTTTGTTTGAGTGAAAAGTTTTATACATTTGAAAAAGTTTATTACCATATTTTTCTAAATCAATGCCTTTGCCATTATCACTGATTTTGAGAATAACATACCCTTTTTCTTTAACAGCATCCAATTTAACTTTAGCCGTTCGTTCGTCGTCACGATACTTTATCGCATTGGTTAAAAAGTTTAAAATAATACTATCTAAATAAGCAGGTATTCCTTTAACAAATATTTCTTCATCTACCTTATTTGTAATGGTCGTTTCGGTGTTTTTTGCAAAAGCGGCTACGGTATAAATTGCTTTATCAACATAGTCGTACAAATTCAAATGTTTCACCTCACTAGAATCTACTTGTTTTATTTTGGCTACTTGGGTTAAATGTGAAACCGTTTCCTCAAGGTTGTCAATGGCGTGAGATAGAAGCTCAAAGTTTTCATTATCCTTGAGCCAAGAAAACTCTTCCTCCATAAAACCTTTAATTGTAGATAAGTTTCCTGAATGGGATCGCAAATTATGTGTTATAATGTCGGCGAAAGCCGTTAACCTTTCGTTTTGCTCTCTCACAACGCTTAACATAAGCTTTAACTTATCTTGATTTCTTTTACGGTTCGTAATATCCGAAAACTGCCAAATCATTTGTCCAGGAGATCCATCGGCATTTGCAATTAGAGACACAGAGATTAAGACCCAAATAACAGAACCGTCTTTATGAAAATAACGCTGCCTAACACGATAGCGATCAACTTTACCTTGAAGTAACCGCTCATATTTAATTTGGTGTACACCTAAGTCTTCCCTAAAGATTATATTTTCAATGTTCATATTGAACAACTCTAACCTAGTATAACCAAAGAGTTCACACACACTATCGTTAACCTTTATCCAGTCACCATCTAAAGTTAATATGGCAATTCCATTATAGGTATTGTTAAAAATGCTTTCTAAAGAATCGTAAGTATCAGGAAAGTTACTTTGAGAGAATAGTGCTTTCTTCATTTATAAGGGGTTGTAGTTAAAAACAATTAAATAATACGATCTACTATAATCCAAGGGAATAATTAGTAAAAGTTACGTAAAAAAACTTTCAAACACAAAAAAGTTAGTATATTTGCCGCTCGAAAGAAAACCTTTCGTGTACATAAAAATCATTTACAATAATATTAGCATGTATTTATCAAAAGAAGAAAAGCAAGAGATGTTTGCAAAACACGGTAACGGGAAAAACGATACTGGTTCAGCAGAAGGACAAATTGCTTTGTTTACACAAAGAATTAATCACTTAACAGAGCACTTAAAAAAGAATCGTAAAGATTTTAACACTGAGCGTTCATTAGTGAAATTAGTAGGTAAAAGAAGAAGCTTACTAGATTACTTAACTAAGAAAGATATCTTAAGATATCGTGCCATAGTGAAAGAATTAGGATTAAGAAAATAAGAAAAAAAGAGGCTTTAATTAGCCTCTTTTTTTTATCTTAGCCTTTATCGATTTTATCAAATTTTACAGATAAAATCAAGAAATAAATAACTCTAGCGCAGAGTTTAAACTACGCATTGAAGAAGCTAATTACAGTTTTTCATTGGTCATACACAACACTACACACAACAACACAACGACCATTGTTTAATTTAGTATTACAAAATTTATGATTCCACAAGTTTTTAAAGAGGTCATAGACCTAGGTGACGGTAGAGAAATTTCTATTGAAACTGGAAAGTTAGCAAAACAGGCACATGGCTCTGTTGTTGTTCAATCAGGAAAATGTATGTTATTATGTACAGTTGTTTCCAATTACAAGCAAGCTGATGTTGATTTTTTACCCTTAACAGTAGATTATCGCGAAAAATTTGCAGCTGCAGGACGTTACCCAGGTGGTTTCTTCAAAAGAGAAGCTAGACCTAGTGACGGTGAAGTATTAACCATGCGTTTAGTAGACCGTGTTTTACGTCCGTTATTCCCAAAAGATTACCATTCTGAAACTCAGGTAATGATCCAATTAATGTCTCACGATGAAGATGTTATGCCTGATGCTATGGCTGGATTAGCTGCTTCTGCCGCTATTCAATTGTCTGATTTTCCATTTGAATGTGCTATCTCTGAAGCCAGAGTTGGTCGTATAAATGGAGAATTTATCATCAACCCAACCAGAGCGCAATTAGAAGAATCTGACATCGATATGATGATTGGAGCATCGGCTGATTCGGTAATGATGGTTGAAGGTGAAATGGATGAGATTTCTGAAGAAGAAATGACTGAGGCTATCAAATTTGCGCACGAAGCCATTAAAGTACAATGTGCTGCTCAAGTTAAATTAGCTGAAGCTTTTGGTAAAAAAGAAGTTCGTGAGTATGAGCCAGAACGTGAAGATGCCGATCTAGCACAAAAAATTCATGAGCTTGCTTACGATAAAGTTTACGCTGTAGCAAGAACGGCTTCCGCAAAACATGATAGAACTGCTGCTTTCGCCGAAATTAAAGAAGAAATAAAAGCAACTTTTTCTGAAGAAGAATTAGCCGATTTAGGTGGATTAATTTCAAAATATTACAGCAAAGCTGAAAAAGCAGCTGTTAGAGATTTAACATTAAATGAAGGCTTGCGTTTAGACGGTAGAAAAACCGATGAAATTAGACCAATCTGGTGTGAAGTTGATTATTTACCATCTACACACGGGTCGTCAATATTTACTCGTGGGGAAACTCAAGCATTAGCCACTGTAACTCTAGGAACTTCTAGAGATGCTATGCAAATAGATATGCCATCTTTTGAAGGTGAGGAACGTTTCTATTTACACTATAACTTCCCTCCTTTTTGTACAGGTGAAGCTAGACCAATTCGTGGAACATCTCGTAGAGAGGTTGGACACGGTAACTTAGCACAACGTGCTTTAAAAGGCATGATTCCAGCAGATTGTCCTTACACGGTTCGTGTGGTATCTGAAGTATTAGAAAGCAACGGTTCGTCTTCAATGGCAACAGTTTGTTCTGGCACCATGGCCCTTATGGATGCTGGTGTTCAAATGATTAAACCAGTTTCTGGTATCGCCATGGGATTAATTTCTGATGCTGAATCAGGAAAATACGCAGTATTATCTGATATTTTAGGAGATGAAGATCACTTGGGTGATATGGACTTTAAAGTAACTGGTACGGCTGATGGTATTACAGCTTGTCAAATGGATATTAAAGTAAAAGGATTATCTTATGAAATTCTTGTTAACGCTTTAAAACAAGCACGTGACGGTCGTTTACATATTTTAGAAAAAATCACAGATACAATTGCTACTCCTAATGCTGATGTAAAAGAGCATTCTCCAAAAATGATTACTAGAAGAATTCCTAACGAATTTATTGGTGCATTAATTGGACCTGGAGGAAAAGTAATTCAAGAAATGCAAAAAGAAACTGGAACCACTATCGTTATTAACGAAGATCCAGTAACCGAAGAAGGTATTGTTGAAATTTTAGGAGTTGGTAATGAAGGGATTGATGCTGTTCAAGCTAAAATAGATTCTTTATTATTTAAACCTGAAGTAGGTAGCGTATACGAAGTAAAAGTTATTAAAATGCTTGATTTTGGTGCTGTTGTAGAATATCTTGATGCTCCTGGAAACGAAGTGTTATTACACGTAAGTGAATTAGCATGGGAACGTACTGAAAACGTAAGTGACGTTGTTAATATGGGTGACGTTTTTGATGTGAAGTACTTTGGAGTTGACCCAAGAACACGCAAAGAAAAAGTATCTCGTAAAGCTATCTTACCAAAACCAGAAGGTTATGTTGCCAGACCACCAAGAGATGATAAACGTTCTGGTGGACGTGATAATAGAGGTAGGGATAATCGCGGACGTGATAACCGTCGTGATGACAGAAAACCTAGGGAGGATAAATAATTTATTCTTTTGCTAATATTATAAAACCCCATAAAGTTTAAACTTTATGGGGTTTTCTTCTTAAGAGTGGTTCGTTGAAAAAACTATTTTATATAGATTTAATCAAAGAAAAGTATCTAAAAACAGTATCTAAATATTAATAATAATATCCACAATAAGTATATAAAGACAACTATACCTATAACTAAAATTGGTAACGATTTATTCAGTACTCCTTTAATTTCTTTTGTGCTCATAATGTAAATAGTTTGAGAGTAGAATTAATAAATTTAATTTCACTGAATTACGAATTTCAAGTCATTTTGAATCGTAATTTCCTTAAACCTTTATTAATTTCATCGTTACAAATTAAGGTTTATATTCTGTACTTTTGAATGAACACTAGGGAGACAAATAGGAGACATTTATTGTTTCGTCGTTAATTTTTGCTATTTAATTATGTTATTTAACATTAGTATTGTGTTATAATTCCATAATTTTCAAAGAAAACGACTTTATTACTTAGGTTTTAGTAAGTGTAAAAATGTAGCAAGCAATAATAATTTCTACCAAATAGTTGTTTCAAATGGTGAAATACATTATAATTCGTTATTCTATTTATATAACATCCCGAAGTCACTAAATATTAAACAGAAATAATCTTAAAGAATTTTTAGGGGATAAATTTAATTTATGCTTCATACGTTGAATCCCTTTTTTAACGGCAGCAAGTGAGATGTTCAAGAAGAAGGCAATCTCAGAATTATTAAACCCCATCTTTATGAAAGAAGCCAACTTCAAATTGCTATCTGTCAACGTATTATTTATATCTAATAGGCGTTTATAGAACAAAGGATGCACTTCTTCAAAATGCACTTTAAATAGTTGATATTGATATTCATCTTTAAGGTGCTTGGCTATAGAGTCTCTTAACTTTTGTAGTTCACCTGAAGTTAATTTCATATCATTTTCGATCAATTTTTGTAAACGTGTATCCGTTTGCTCTAAAAACTGATTTTTAGTATCTAAAACCAAATAATTGGTACTTAACAACCTATTGAGCTCGTTGTTCTTTAAAGTATTTTCAACCTCTCTTTCAAATTGCCTTTTAGCCGTACGCAAAAGCATCACAGCCTGTTGATTCGCTAATGTATCAATAAAACAAAACAACTTGTTTTCTAATACCGCACTAAAAGCCGGATTACCAGAGCCATTAGTCAAAAGTATAACAGGAATATGAGCATCACTGTAAGTTTGGAATTCATCCATAATACTATCGATATCATTGATAAAATTATAATCAATGATCACGACCTCTACATTTCTTAAGGTAACTTCAGTAATGGTTTCTGTAACAATCAACTCAAAACCATGCTGTTTCAGATACAACGAAGAAAAATCATCGCTACCATCAGAAAGGAGTATCACTTTACTTAAAGTATTATTTTTTGAATGAGAACGCACCATATTAGTCGCTAGTTAAGTATTCTAGAGCGACGTTAGTATCTGTAAAAAACTTAATTTTACTTCCAGTATGTGACGTATAAATTTTCACTAATAAAGCCACAAATCCACTAGAACCAACGAGTACCGATTTATTAATCTTGCATTGAACTTTTTTACCTAATACAGCCATCTGTCGTGTCGTTCCAGGACTCGTTCTCAACCCTTTAATACTAACCATAGCACGCACCGATTTATCCGGACGTTCGAGCCCCATGGCCACCGCGGTTTCTATTTGATCAAGAATTTGCCGTTCGGTTTCCAGCCCTGAAAAATCAACATATATATATTCTGTATTTAAATGGTATTTCCATTCTGGTTGTTTAAGGTTTTGTTTACTCATCTATTTGTTTCAATATTTCTTGTTCTTAATACCGCTATTTTCCAAAGGTAGAAATTCAATTTATAAACTGAAACATTCCACCCTAAACGTTAGCATAAAGTTAAATTAATTATGAAAAGAATCTAAAAACAACCCTGTAGCCGTATAACCCACAAATACAAGTTTAAAAAAATTTATGGAATTAAATAACGCACAAAACTACAAGCTAACAGAAGCCGCTAACTCTAAACAGTCTTCACTTCTAAATGAGTTGGTTTCAAATATAAAAAACCTCATAACGAATAAAACAGGTCGAACCTGGGGTTTTCTTGTATTAGTGAGTACTTTTTTATTAATGGCAAATGCAGCATATCTTTTCTATTTACTACAAAATGATTTTTACGAATTCAATTTAACACAATCAAGTTCAACATTTGGCTCAGTCTTCCTTATCTTCTGCACTGGTTTACTTGTCTTCAAGGCTAGTTTTTTCATATATACTTTATATAAATATTTTTGCTATAAGCCCGTTGAATCCGTTTCAGATGAGGAATTACCAACTGTAACAATAATTGTTCCAGCATACAATGAAGGCAAACAAGTTTGGGACACACTAATCAGCTTGGCTAAAAGTGATTTTCCAGAAGAAAAACTACAGCTATTAGCCATTGATGATGGCAGTAAAGACGATACATGGCAATGGATGCTTAAAGCGAAAGAGCAATTAGGTAACCGTTTAGAAATATGCAAACAATCTGAAAATAAAGGAAAGCGCCATGCTTTATACCGTGGTTTTAATCAAGGCACCGGAGAGATTTTTGTTACCGTAGATAGTGATTCTATAGTTAACCCAGATACCGTAAGACTATTAGTAAGCCCTTTTGTAAACAATGAAAAATGTGGCGCTGTAGCCGGAAACATTCGAGTACTTAATAATAAGAAGGCGCTACTGCCTAAAATGCTAGATGTAAGTTTCGTTTTAAGTTTTGAATTTGTTAGATCTGCTGAAAGCACGCTTAACTCCGTTCTTTGTACTCCAGGAGCGCTTGCTGCATATAGACGATCAGAAGTTTTTGCTTGTCTTCCAGAATGGATTAACCAAACTTTTATGGGTAAACCATCAGACATTGGTGAAGATCGTGCTCTAACGAATATGATCTTAAAACAAGGTAAGCATGTATTATTCCAAAGAAATGCCTACGCCTACACAAACGTTCCTGAAAAATACCAAGGTCTTTACAAAATGTTTATAAGATGGGGACGTAGTAACGTTCGTGAAAACATTGAAATGTCTAAATATGTATTCACAAACTTTAAAAAAGAATCAAAACTAGGAACACGACTTTTATTTTTAAGTCAGTCTTCAGAAATTATAATGACTTACCCGTTCTTGATATTTATGATGTTTTTCGTAGTCACACATCCCCTATTATTTATAAGTTCAACCTTAGTCGCCACATTAATACTCTCAACATTTTCCATGTTGTTTTACGCCAATCGTTATAAAGTATCCGAATCATTCTGGGCATATACCTATAGTATATTATATACGTTTGCTTTATTTTGGATAACGCCATACGCCATTGCAACAGCAAGTAAAAGTGGCTGGTTAACCCGTGAACTTACCGTGAAAAAATAAGTTTAAGGCCTCTTGCAGTACTGAAACATTTGTGCTTTCAATTGTATTTTTATAAAAAAGATTACATTTTTTGTAACATTATCTTTTATAAACACGTATAACCATTGAATGCCCTATTATTCACAATTTAAATTACAGGAGAACATTAAATGAGACAGCTAAAAATTACGAAGCAGGTAACCAATAGAGAAACCGCTTCGTTAGATAAATATTTACAGGAAATTGGTAAAGTAGATTTAATTACTGCCGATGAGGAAGTAGAATTAGCACAACGTATTAAAGCCGGCGACCAAATTGCTTTAGAAAAGTTAACCAAAGCAAATTTACGTTTCGTGGTATCTGTGGCAAAACAATATCAAAACCAAGGTTTAACATTACCTGATTTAATTAATGAGGGGAATTTAGGTTTAATTAAGGCTGCACAACGTTTTGATGAAACTCGTGGTTTTAAATTTATATCCTATGCGGTATGGTGGATTCGACAATCGATTCTTCAAGCTTTAGCTGAACAATCTCGTATTGTACGTTTACCTTTAAATAAAATTGGATCGATTAATAAGATTAATAAGACTTTTGCCTTTTTAGAGCAAAGTCATGAACGTCCGCCTTCTGCTGAAGAAATTGCAAAAGAATTAGACATGACTATTAACGATGTTAAGGAGTCTATGAAAAATTCTGGTCGTCACGTAAGTATGGATGCGCCCCTAGTTGAAGGTGAAGACTCAAACTTATACGATGTACTAAACAGTGGTGAATCTCCAAACCCAGATAAAGAATTATTACACGAATCTTTACGTACTGAAATCGAGCGTGCCTTAGAAACACTAACACCTCGTGAAGCAGATGTAATTCGTTTATACTTTGGTTTAGGAAATCAACACCCAATGACTTTGGAAGAAATTGGTGAAACTTTCGATTTAACACGCGAGCGTGTAAGACAAATTAAGGAAAAAGCCATTAGAAGATTAAAACATACCTCTAGAAGTAAAATTTTAAAGACTTATTTAGGTTAGTAATTCATTTAAATTACGACTAAATTACAACAACAAACAGTTACTCATAACTGTTCGTTTTTTGATTGATGAAAGAACCCTCGGCTGATTACCGAGGGTTTATTTTTCTAACCCTATCCATTCCAATTATTATTTAAGTCTCCTTTTTTAGGTTGGATTATTTCTATACTTTTATACCGTATTTTAATACGATCACCCCCAATGATAAATCATGCTTAAAACCATTTGTTATATTAGTGATGCCACTAGAAATCTAGACTTCAGCGTTCAAGATGAAATCTACTTAAAGGCGAAAGCCAATAACATTAAAAACAATATTACTGGCGTTCTTATTTACAAGAATTTCAATTTTCTTCAAGTTTTAGAAGGGCCAGATGAAATCGTGGATAAGGTTTATAAAAAAATAAGCACAGACCCTAGGCATACAAACTTATTTAAAGTGATTAACACTAAAATCGAAGGTCGTATTTTTGAAGATTACAATTTTGGTTTCACCGTTATTGATGAAAAAACAGAATTAAACAACCTTTACGAATACCTCGAATGGTTAAAAATGGGACACAATAAACTAGCCAACGAAGTAATTGGTATGGTAGAAAATTTTATTGAAAACTAATCCCTCGCCTCAATCAAATCCTTTATTTTTGCAAAAATTATAATATACAATCTCAATGAGTTCTAAATTAATTGCTCCATCAGTGTTAGCCGCAGATTTCGCTAACCTTCAACGTGACATAGAAATGGTTAATCAAAGTGAAGCCGATTGGTTTCATATTGATATTATGGATGGTGTTTTTGTACCAAACATTTCTTTTGGAATGCCGGTTTTACAAGCCATTTCAAAGCATGCTAAAAAAACAATCGATGTGCATTTAATGATTGTCGATCCCGATAGGTATATTAAAACTTTTGCCGAATTAGGAAGTGATGTTTTAACAGTACATTACGAAGCTTGCACACATTTACATAGAACACTACAAGCCATTAAAGCCGAAGGCATGAAAGCTGGAGTTGCCCTAAACCCACATACAAACATCAATGTATTAGAGGATGTAATCAACGACATTGACCTAGTTTGTATCATGAGTGTGAATCCTGGTTTTGGCGGACAAAGTTTTATTGAGAATACCTATAAAAAAGTGCAACAACTTAAAGAACTTATTGTTACTAAAGGTGCTAGTACGCTTATTGAAATAGATGGTGGTGTAACAAACAAAAACGCAAAACAGTTAACAGATGCCGGAGCCGATGTTTTAGTTGCTGGAAGTTATGTGTTTAAAAGTAGTACCCAAATTGAAACCATTAAAGATTTAAAAGCTATAGCTAACTCTTAAGCAGGCTTTTTTTTAAAATTAAATTCGAAACCTCGACAGAGTCTTAATTAGACTTTAGCGAGGTTTCTTTTTTTAGTGTTCTAATAGCGTTCAACTCTTCATTAAAACAGCTCGGTTTTTTAGTTATATTAGGAGCTTACAAATTAACCCATAAAAAATAAAAACCTTACAACATGTTATCAAAATTAATTCTGAAATTGATGGTTTTATTTTTAATTGTGGGTTGTGTTTCTTCCAAACAAGCTGAATTTAACGATTATATATTTGAAAATAAAAAAGAAAAAAAAGCGTATATAAAATCATATAATCGAGCTCTAAAGTTATGGAGCATACCTTACTCTGAAGAAAATATAAAAACAGATTTCGGAACTGGCCATGTTATTATTTCTGGACCTAAAAATGGAAAAAAAATGGTCTTACTTCACGGTATGGATGCCAGTTCTACCATGTGGTATCCAAACATAAAAACATTAGCAAAAAACCATCGGGTTTATGCTATTGACTTCTTAATGGAGCCCGGAAAATCAACATTAACATCAGATGCTTTATCTTCTAAAGAATTGGTATTATGGTACAACAGTATATTTAATTACTATAAATTAAAAGATTTTGATCTTGTAGCGGCCTCACGTGGTGGTTGGATAGCCACACTTTTGGCCTCTCAAAAAGATAATTCTATAAATAAAATGGTTTTATTGAGTCCAGCGCAGACGTTCGAATATATAGATCAATTGGCAAAGACGTCAAATGCATTACTATTAAAACTATTTCCGAGTCAGAAAAAATTTGAAAAAACCCTAGAAACTTTTTCAACACATCCAGATAAAATAAATTCAAAGTATAAGAAACAGTTTTATCTCGCTAATAAGTATGCGAAATCCAATACTAGTATGCTACAGATGACACCATTCTCTGATGAAGAATTAAAATTCATTACTACGCCTGTACTTATCTTAATTGGCGATCAAGATGTTATAAATTCAGAAAAGAGCCTTGAAAGGGCTCAAAATTTACTCTTTAGAAGTCAAACTACAATAATAAAAGATGCCGGACATTTTCTAAGTATCGATCAATCGGAAGCTGTAAATACAGCCATTTCCACTTTTCTACAGTAAGATAAAACAATTAAAATTAATCGCGCTTTAATTCCTCATAAGGCCGATCTTTTCTTCGTCGGTAAACCCCTTTGAATGTGAAATATAATCAGATAAATGACGCTTTAAAGACGTGTTTTTTATATTACTATAATTTTCAAGTATAATTTTTTTATCACTTTTAATATCTGAATGATATTTCAAGATTTTAGGAACGTTCTGCTGAATACTAAGTCTTACAAAGCGTACTTCAATATTGTTCGAGTCCTTTTCAATAGCATATTCAACTAAACTTACGCCTTTGACAAATCGTTCTTTTTTTTCTTTAATAGTTTTAGCTTCCTTGGCCATGAGCGCTATTGATGCGCCTTTATAAGCAACCAATTCTAATTTATCAGATTTAGTAACACGTTCTAAATTCTTAAAAAATGCTTTAACCTTACTAGTATCTTGAGCAGCATACTTATAAGCATTTCTAGTCGTTTCCAAGTTCACAGATTGGGAAATAACTAAAACAATAAGTGCGAACAAATACTTCATACTTTTTTATTGTACTGTAAAATTACTGGTCAATTTTAAAGCCACAGTATCCTCAAAACGTGTGGTATTTTTAACCTTATAACCTGTTTCTGTTTCAGTTAAATTTAATTGTATTTCTAGATCTGGCGTTTTGTCTGGATTAATAATGGCCATAAATTTTATATTACTTGATGCATTCATAAACAGACGCTTCCCGACCACCTCTTCTGTAAGCTCTTTAATTATTTGCATCATACAAACACCAGGGGTAACCGGGTTTCCTGGAAAATGTCCTTTAAAAATCTCATGATCTTTATTTAAAGTGATTTGAGCCACTATTGCAGTGCCATTTACCAATAAATCCTTAACGGAATAAAAATCTTTTAATTGCATAAATTTAGTAGTTGAATTTATAAAATACCCCTAATTGAATAGTAGAGTTCAGTTGTGTTTCTTCACTTAACTTCTCAGATTCAAAACTATTAAACGTACCTGAAAAAACATCAATTGCACCTTGTTTATATCGTGCCTCGACACCTAACCCATTCTTAAATTCATAACCAATTCCCAGGGCTATGTTTAAGTCTATAAACGAAACATTATTGCCTTCTACGTCATTATATAAACCTATAAGTGTATCATCGGCATCAAAATCAAAACCAGGAGCAACAACTAAATGAAACCCGGATCCTTTAATAAAAAATTTATTAGCTAAAGACAAGGTTATATAATGAATATCAAGATTAGCCTCTGAATTTGATTCAGACTGACCTCCCTGAAGTGAATAACCAATCTCTGGCTGTAATGCATAAAATTGGGTAAATTTAAAATGCCCCATTAAACTAAAGTAAAAACCTGTTTTGGTTTCTAAATCTGCTTTTGAAACTTCCGATAAATTAACTCCGGTTCTAAGACCGAAGGTGCTTTTTCTTTGAGCATACGTCAAGGTAATCATTCCAAAGCAAAGCATGGTTAACAACCATTTTTTCATAGTTTCAACAGGTTTAATTAATAGATTTGAGCAACATTTTAAACTTTATGTTTAGGTGTTGTATTTGAATTTGTTGTGCAATATTATCACTAATTTCTGAAAATGTAAACACGACTTTCTCCTTTCCTCGATTTGTTCTTACTATTTTGTGGATTATGGGCGTTCCAAAATAAAAATAAGCGTCATGATCTATGAATGTTTGACTTACTAACTCCTTTTTATTTTTATATGTGGCCTGCGGTACTAAGTTTTCTGATATTAAAACCTTAAAGTCTTTTTTAAGAAGTTTAACGAGTAACTTTCTATTGAGATCTTCTAAAATAAAATTGACTTCAAATGCACCTTTATTAAAGGTAAAATCTAATATTTTATTTCCCATTTCGGTAGTAAACACAACCCGATGATGATCTAATTCTATTTTTTTAACGATAAATATTCCGCCAAAAACCTTATCATAAATTGTTATAGTTGCCTTATAAACATAGTCTTTATTAGCATCTGAAAAATAAGGATTTAGTAGTGTATTTGAAGTTTCTATCTCTTCAAAATTATGCTTCTTTGGGTAAGATGCACAAGTAAAAAAAAGAAAACTGATACTAATTATTAAAAACCGCTTCATCTATGGGCTGGTTTAAAACTTTATTAGTAAAAATTATTTTGGTGTAATCTTCTGAAGATTCAATCATTTTAACCTCAACTACATCTGCAGCTTCATTAAATTTAATATGAAAGGTTTTTATGAATTTAGCTAATTTTTCATCCTTCGGACTAAAATGTACTACGCTAGTATTATCAATTTTGTAATAGTTAATCGTGAATTTTTCTTCGTCAAACATATCGCCTTTCACACTACTAATTATAAGACTATTTAATTGTTTAAATAATTTACTACGACCAATATCTATATTACTTTTATTGCCTTCATCATTAATATAAATCTTGTTTTCTTTAAATATAATAGCATATTTGAAAGGTGTTTCATACCCCCATTTCACAAGATCTGGGGCTTTAAAAGCCAATTTACCTGCAGATTTTATGTCATTATCTAAGAAATCTAAATGTTTATATTGCGTAAAATCACTAGAAATACTTTGAACGTCATTAGCTAAAGTCTTTACTTTTAATTTTAAATTGGAAGCTTCTTCTACAGTCATTTTCGTTTGACCATGTGTAGAAAAAAAAACAAAAAACAAAACAAATATAAGGTTACGCATAGGCTTTAATATCAAATAAGGTGTCAATAGTTACAGGGGTTAGGTTTTGTCGCTGTAAAAATAACAATAACTGTTCCAAAACTACAATTGTTTTTTGGCTGCTATCGTGTAACAGAATAACATCACCTGCCTTTAAATTTGATGTAATTCTTTTTAAAATAGCACTTTCATCTAATCCAGTGGTGTCTAACGAACGCTTACTCCAACCTATCGATTGCAAACCTGTTTGTTTTAACGCCCAGTTTATATTTGGGTTGGTTACACCAAAGGCAGGCCGGTAAAGCTGGGGTTTTAACCCAGACAGCTTTTCAATTATTTCCGAAGTACGTTCTAATTCTAGCACCACTTTTTTTGTACCAAAAAACCCAAAAAAATTGCTATGTGAATACGTATGATTCCCAACTACATGAAGATTATCAAGAATCTCCTTAAACAGTTCTGGATGTCCTTCTATTTGGTTACCAATGCAGAAAAAAGTTGCTTGAGCATTATATGTTTTTAAAAGCTGTAAAACTTGAGGTGTAAATTCAGGGTTCGGGCCATCATCAAAAGTAATTGCAATATGATTTCTTTCTGTTTTATAATTTGAATTTAAAGATTGAAAGTGGTAATTCCATCCAATAAAAGCAGAACCAGCTGCGGTAAGCAATAGCCAAAGAAGAAAACCAAGACCTAAGAAAATGAAGGGAATATCGTAAAAAAGGCATAATACTAACAAGCCTATACATAACAAGCTTGCTACTATATTGACCGATTTAAAATTTAACATTGCTTTAATAAGGTGAAACTGTGATTTTCACCACGGTATTGGTTGTATAGCAAAACCGTTTTATAATTAGAAGATTCGATTTCATTTAATTTAACAAGATCTGGAAGTTCTTGAAGCTTTAAAACTTTTGAAGCCAACCAAAAGCCAAATGATGAAGCGGTATTAAATTCTCCAGAAATATGTTTGTAATAGGCTTGCTGTGTTTCATTAAAAACGCCTTCAATTAAAACCTCATAAAAACCATCGTAATCTATATCGCCATTACAACCTAAAACAACTAAATCTATGTCTTCTACCTGAAATTCATTAGCACTTAAAAATGCTTTTATAGTTTCGGGAAGTGTTTCTTTTGAAAGTGTATTGTACATTTTAACAGCCACTAATTCAGCATAAGAGCTTCCTTGTTTTTCGTTTGAAAGCACAAAAAAGTTAGCACCTTCTCCATAAACAGCCCCTGAAGTTTTTGAGTCTAATAATGCTGAAACCTTAATTGATTCCTCTTTAACATGGCCAACTAACTCTTGAAGCTTGAAGGAATGCGCTCCAATTTCATCAACCCCTCCAACAAGAATATTATTTTCTTCATTGAAAGCTAACTGTAATCTAGCATCGATTAAAGTAGATTCAAAGGAATTACTCCCATGTACATATGTAAAATTGTAACCTTTACACTGTAATTCTAGTGCGACTTGCCCTCCAACAGTATTATGAGTTGATTGAATAAAAGCTGTAGGCGTTAAGTACTGCTCATCATTATCAATAAGCGCGCTCAAAAATTTCTCCGAATCGCGAACACAACCCATACCCGTGCCCGTAATAATCGCATCAACCTCATCAAGTTTTGCTTCCTGAAGTGCTATTTTTGAAGCGACAATACTCATTTTTATTCCCTTTGCCATACGTCTTGCTGCCGCTGGCGGAATAAAATCTTTATAATTGGGGTTAACAACAGGTATTACCACACCCTCGTGATCAATAAATTCACTTAAAAACTCAGCGTTATCAAATGTTTTTTGAGCCGATATAGAAGCAGTACTATTTATGTAAACCTTTTTCAATATTTAAAATTTAGGGTTCTTTTGAAAAAATAACCGTGGAACAATTCCCTCCAAATCCAAACGAATTTGACATGACTGCTTGTAAGGGTTTGTGCTTTAATTCCAGTTCTGGAGTGATGTCAAACGCCTTCATTTGGGTTTTAAAATTCAAATTAGGATAAATAACATTATGCTGTAATGCTAAAACCGAATAGACAGCTTCAATTGCTCCTGCTGCTGCTAAGGTATGTCCTGTATAAGCCTTCGTTGAACTAAAATCTGGGATGGCATCTTCAAATACACGTATTATAGCCCGCCCTTCAGATAAATCGTTATTTCCTGTCGCCGTGCCATGCGCATTGATATAATCTATATTCTCAGCATTATAACCAGCTACTTTCAATGCTTTTTTCATCGCTAAAGTTGCACCATCACCATTTTCTGATGATGCTGTTTGATGATAAGCATCATTTGCATTACCATAACCTTTTACGTAAGCGAGCACCTTTTTACTTTCTTTCTGGACAACAGCATCAGATTCTAAAACTAGATAAGCCGCAGCCTCACCAAGGTTAAGACCTTTACGATTTTCATCAAAAGGTGTGCTATACGTATCCGATAAAATCATAAGGGTTTTAAAACCATTGATTGTAAATTTAGACAAGCAATCGGTTCCTCCAACAATAACACGATCTAGTTCTCCTGACTTGATTAATCGAGCCCCAAGCATAATAGCATTAGCTGCCGATGAACAGGCTGTGCTAATAGTAGTTACAAAGCTTTTATCGATACCTAATTCATGAGCTATTTTCTGTGTAGAATCGCCCGCATGATGACTTTCAATATACTTCTGAACAGTTTTATTTTCAAAAGATTCATAGTAGTACCGTTCGGTCATATCCATGCCACCAACACTCGTTGATGAAATTAAGCCTGTTTTGTAAGCTTCAACATCATCAATACAAGCATTTTTAATAGCTTCTTTAGCGGCTAAACATCCTAATAATGCGGTTCTTGTAAAGCTATTATCTGGCTTTAAACCTAACTGGGCGGCAATTTCTTCATTTGTAAAAGCAATTTCACCAACCATGATATCATTAACATGATTGGTTTTTATTTTAGAAATTCTAGAAATACCCTTTCTGCTTTCAATTAAAGACTGATAGTTTTCCTCGACATTGTTTCCAATGGCAGAGATTATTCCCATTCCCGTTATAGCAACGCCTTTACTCATAAAAAATGCTGTAAAATTAGAACAATTTAAAGGTTCTTAGTTTGTTCTGTTTGCTGTAATATAAGCAGCCATAGTGTCTATAGATTCAAAAATAGCACGGCCTTGTTTTGGGTCTGTTAGCTTAATACCATAGTTTTTATCTAACATCACAATTAGTTCCAGAGCATCTATAGAATCTAAACCTAAGCCATCTCCAAAAAGCGCATCGTCATTTGCAATGTCGTTAACCTCTACATCCTCTAAGTTCAATTGTTCTATGATAAATTCTTTTAATTCTTGCTTTAAAGCATCCATATTAAATATTGTATAATTTGTTAATTTTGTGTTCGTTATTGTCTATATCACCTTCTGAAGAAACCAAATATAAAAAAGCTTTATAATCTTTTTCATCTTCAAAATCTACCCATCCACAAAGCACTTCTTTTGCCTTGTTTTTCGATAGTAAAATATCTGAATAAGTCTTTAAATGAAGGGCATTAAACCTGTCAAAGATAAAGAAACTATTTTCAGAATTCAATTTATATTTTATACTAATCTCCCCGATACAAATGTTAGGTAATGTATAAACAAATACCGCTGGACTGGGGAAATAATTTGACTCATCTTCAATCGTACTTTGATGTTTTTTATCGGTATTTAGACTGGAAGATTTATTAGAAAAAACAATGGCAATATCTTGTTCTTCGTCTGTTGTATAATTTTCGTTTTTTAATAAAACATCGGCGGCCAAAAACGCGAGTTTACTCAAACTATCCATTTTAAAAAACTTCGAATATTTTGTGTTTTCAGATTTATAGGCTGCTTTTATAAATTCAGTAAATGTATCTGAACCATCCGCATATAAAACCTGTCCATTAAGAGATAATTTGTTATCCTCAATATGACAAAATGATTTTATTTTATACGATTGTGACATCTTACTTTTTATTGAATGTAAACATGGTATGGTACTCACCAAATGCAATATCTGCTTGTAACTCTAGACCTGCTTGGTCTGCGATTTCCATAAATTCTGTCGCTTTGTACATTTTAGAATTCCCGTTGGCTAACACCGTAAAATATATGGAAGTGGCTTCTAAAATAAACTTAGCATTATCAAATTTCTGTCTATCTGTAAAAGTTTCAACAATAATTAATTCGGCATCATCATTCATAGCATCTACACATGTTTTCAATACTTTGTAGATTTCTTCTTTTGAAAAACAATCTAAAAATTGACTCATCCAAATGGTATCTGCACCAGTTGGAATTTGTGGATTTTCAGACAACCAATCGATTTCATGGCCTGTTACGCGGTTTTCAAAACCAGCATCTTTCACGTTTTTTAAAGCCTTATTTAATTGCCCAGGCAGGTCAATCATAGTCATATGAACATCATTATTGCTTTGGCAACATTTAATGGTGAATTTCCCTGTGTTTGCTCCAATATCGAAGATGTTTTTTCTCTCTTTTTCAAAGACAAATTTAACCGCATCACTAAAGATATCATCGGAATAATGGTGATCGAATTCAAACCAAGATTTCTGTTGTAACGGATTTAATTGTGATAAACCTTCATAGATGGTATTCCATTCTCCAAGTTCATTCAAACCTTCTGGTTTTCCACTTTTAATAGATTCATCTAAATGAAAAAGTCCTTTGTAACAAACCTCATTTGTGAAATTAATATTCACATTTACGGTTTCGTTAAAAGCCAAAAAATACCCTGTTGTAGTTAATTCAAAATGACCTGTTTCAGTCTGATTAACGATTTGAGATGATTCTGAAATTTCTAATAAAACACCAATGCCATACGCACTAATGCCTAATTCTTTTGAAAGCGCTTCAAGTGTTATCCCTCCCTTTCTTCTACGATCAAATATGAGTTGAAATACGCCTAGTTTTCTCAAGGCTACAACAGCTTGAAAAACAAATGGTGCAAAAGCGATTTTTTGAGCTTCCTGAATAGCGTCTATAGCCTTAATACTTTGATTTGACATGTTTTATTTAGATTTTTTGAATATTACTGCTGTGTTACAACCTCCAAAACCTGAGGCTGTTTTTAAAAATATTTGCAACGGCTTTTCTTCTGTTTTTTCAATAATATTTAGCGGTTGTGTCACCCCTAAAGTTTCAAAACCAGCCGATTTATATACTGTTTGATTTTTTAATGATTGCATCCCGACAATAGTTTCTAAAAGCCCCGAGGCCCCTAATGTATGTCCGAAATAACCTTTTAAACTATTAAGCGGAACCGTACTTAACCCCATACGATTAAAAGCAATCGCTTCCATTTCGTCGTTAAATAGCGTGGCAGTACCATGTGCCGAAATATAATCGATTTCGCTGGATGATATTCCAGCTTCTTTAAAAGCGGATTTCATACTTCGATACAACCCCTCCCCTGTTCTGGAAGGACCAGAAATATGGTTGGCGTCATTACTGGAGCCATCACCTAAAATGGTAACCGCATCTTCTGAAAGATGTGCTTCACTATTTGTTACTAATGCCGAAGCTGCAACTTCCCCAATGTTTATTCCTATTCTATTGGCGTCATATGGTTTACAAGGCGCTTTACTTAACGCCTGAAAAGAATGAAATCCCGACAAGGTAAATTTGCTTACTATATCGCCGCTAGTAATAAATACATGATCATAAACACCATGTTCTATATAGCGTTTCGCAATTGAAACTGCCAAAATACCAGAAACACAGGCATTAGAAACGACAATCGCTTCATTTTTGAAATTAAAAAAAGCGTTTATTTGATTTCCTAATTTACTGAGGTAAGCACGATGATTATCAAAATAATTGTTTTTTTCAAAAACATCAATATTTCCTTTCGTACTCGAAATTATAAGTCCGACACGATCGTTTAATTTAATCCCTGAAGCTTTTATAACATCACTCAAAGAAGTGATCATCATTTGTTCCAAACGCGTATATTGATATATAGGTGAAAGCTCATCAAAAGCCATTTGTAATTTTTCGGTATCGACTAAAGCACCACAAAAGGGGGCTTGGAATATCTTTTTATCGTCAATAACTTTTAAACCCGACTGACCGGCTGCAATGTTTTTAACAACCTCATCGGTTGAAAACCCAAGCGCAGATACAATATTATTATATGAAACGTGAACCTTACTCAATGCTTATAGAATCTTCAATTTATATGAGTCCAACTTGTTTTTTCCACTCCAAAAAAAACGCTGGAATATTTAGTGATAATTCGCCTCTACCAATATCATCAACAAAGACCTGAACCGTTTCTCCCGTGCATACCAAATCTTCATCTTGATTATAGACTTCGTACCTAAAAATCATTTTTGCGGCAGGGTTATCCACATAGATCGTTTTTATGGTTGCTACATCACCATAACGCAGTGGTCTTTTATGATCGGTACTGGATTTTACAATAGGTGTCGCAAAACCATGATCTTTCTGATTTAAATAGGAGATTCCATGTTTCCTTCCGAAGGATTCTCTACCATCTTCAAAATATTGAATATAGTTACCATGCCAAACAATCCCTAAAGGATCTGTTTCAACAAAGCGAACGCGTACCTGACTTGTATGTTCTATTTTTTTATACTTAGACGGCATTTTTCTTTTCATTATAAATTATGGCAATTGATGTCGTTCCAATAAAAAACAAGAATAACAATCCTAACTCAGGAAGAATTTCAACGATTCCGGTATGCCTTAAAAAGATGTCAAGATAGGCATTTAACCCCCAATTCATAGGTGAAATATTCGATAAAACTTGCATTATTTTGGGCATGATAAAAACAGGAACCCAAACCCCGCCAAGTGCCGCAAGGATAACCACTAAAGTGGCTCCAAAAGGTGCCGATTGTTCTTGGGTAGTCGCGATAGTTCCTAAAAGCAGCCCTAAACCAATTGCTGCTAATCCTGTAAAAATTGTTACTAACAAGAGTAACGGTAATCGTCCTGACACATCCAATGTAGGCAAACCAATTTCAGGAAAAACGAATATCCCTACCAAAAGCATCAAAATAAATTGAATAATACAAACGGCTAAATATACTAGTGTTTTACCAGCCAAAACGGTGGTATAGGAAACAGGGTTGGTACGTAATCGTACAAATGTACCTTGGCTTTTTTCTTTTACTATATTAATTGAAAGTGGCACAATAATGAAAAATATGGCAAATAACGTCCAAGCTGGCACATTATGCTGCACCGAATTTGGTAATAGTTCCTTCTCACCACTTTTGGCTACTACTTCTTTAAAAGTAATGAAGTTTTCAGTATCAAAAATGACTTCTGAAGGGTCGTCGGTGAATTGCTCCTGAAAAGCTTTATAAATGGATTCCGTTTCTATTTTAGAAACCATTTTATCGATACCGTTTTTTACTGAAGATTTAAAGGATTCTTGAGTAGCAGGATCAAAGTAAAGTCGAACTTCTTTTTTCGATATCTCTACAGGTGCCTCCTCCGTGGTGTCTTCCAATCCGAACTTTGCTATAATGGCGTTTACATTCTGATTAACCTTACGCTCTAAATCAACAGATAAATTTTCAGGAATAACAATTGCCAATTGATAGGTGCCTTTATAAACCAAATCTTTAGCTTCAGCTTCTGTTTTATCAGAAATAATTTCAAAAGCATTTGACGTTTCAAGTCCATTTTCAATAATTTCTGAAACGTCTCCTTGATCATTATTAACTAATAATATAGGAATGTTAGTATCTGAAATCGTTTTGAAAGTACTATCCTGAATAAGCGTAACGGTTATGATTAAAACCAACGGCATCACGAACAAAATAGCCACACCACCAATATCGCGACTTAATAGCAAAAGCTCCTTATATGTTGATGCCCAAAGTTTATGCACTATCTCTTAAACCTTTACCTGTTAACCCTAAAAACACATCTTCTAGGTTTTGAGCTCCTTCCTGACTCTTAATAAGCTCTGCAGGTTTTCCTTTTGCAATAAGTTGACCTTGATCTACGATGGCCACCCGGGTACAAAACGATTCCGCTTCATTTAAATGGTGTGATGTATAGATTATCGTTGCGCCTTCTTTGTTTAAATTCTGAAGAAAATCAATAATCACATTTTTCGATTGTACATCGACCCCAACAGTAGGCTCGTCTAAAAACAACACATTAGGATTATGTAGCAAACTTGCAATTAAGTTTATACGCCTTTTCATTCCCCCTGAAAATGTTTCTATTTTTTTATGAGCAAATTTCAACAAACCCAATTGATCTAGTTTATCGTTAATTTTATCATCAAGACTTTTCCCTTTTAGTCCATACATGCTTCCAAAATACTTTAAATTTTCAAAAGCGGTGAGCGTTGGGTACAAAGCGTATTCTTGCGGCACGATACCTATAAGTTGCTTTAATTGATTTTTATTGTTTTTGTAGTTTAGGCCATTTATTGTGAAGGCTCCAGAAGTCGGTTTTATAAGTGAGCATAACATGGAAATTAAGGTGGTTTTCCCTGCTCCATTCGGACCTAGAAGTCCGAAAATTTCCTTTTCAGCAATGAACAAATCTAAATCCTTGACCGAATAAGATTCAGCAGATTTATATTTTTTAGAAATTTGTTCAATGTTAATCATATATTATATGGCCTTTCTTAATTTTTTAAAAAACACCTTTTCCTTTTCTGCGATAACCTCTAACTGTGTTGCCACATCGTTATAAGCATCAATTTTAGCCTTTCTATTTCTGTAAATACGCGATGCATCAAGGGCAAAATCACGCCATAAATCTCCAATGACAGTCATTTCTTTAGAAAGTTCACCTAACGCCTCATTATTAAGAATCTTACTTGACTCTTGTAAAAATGCGGCATAAATATAGCGAAAACCACCTCCACCAGTTCCTATTTCTTCTTGCATTCTAACAATCTGTCCTAGGTAATGGTTTGCTTTTCGCACCCCTTTCTTTTTAGGCCACTTACGAATAAGTTTAGCAACCATTTTAACACCATTAACACCAACAATAGGAATGGGAGCCAGCATGTCGTTGCACGTATGCTTGATGCCTTTTACTATCGCACCTTCTAAATCTAATTTTTCTGGGAATCCTGTTGGGTAATATATATGACCCTTTGGAGCAAAAGCACCTTTAGCAAACCTTACTTTCTCAAGTTGTTTATCGGTTAAAGTAGTCACCGATTCCATTACTGGATCACTAATCAAGTATTTATCTTCATGTTTGCCATAAACAACTAAGTTATGTGCATTGAAATGAAAACGGTACTCGTCAGGAAAATATTCAAGGTTGTATACCCCTACTTGCAACCCTACTGGATTATTATTTTTTAAATTTTCATCTAATCTTATCTTTGCTTTTTCGGGGCTTTTGAATTTTTCATGATCAATTTTTATCCCAACACGTTTTGCAAAACGCTTGAAAATAGCCCCTGGCATGGCCCTGTAAGTAATGGCTGGCGCATGATTAACTTTTAAAAAAGGAATGTAACAAAATAGCAGTCCAGAACCGATACCAAAAACCATTGGTTCACTAACATTAAAGCCATTATGCTTCATTAAATTAGATACCACACCATTCTCGCAATGCGCAGATTGGTGATGCGTAAAGTTAATTTCCATGCTTAATATTTTTTAATTCCTCTATAGTAATTTCAAAAACATCAGCATATTTTTGAAGTATTTTATTTGATAACTTATTAAACACCATAGGTTTAAAATGACGCTTTACACGCCACTTCCATAACCCTACATAGCTCGCTAAAATCCCAATGTCCATTTTATGAACTTCCATGTAATATTCTAATGGGCTAGACTTCTGGTTTAACACTTTTTGTTTTGCGTCCTCAATACGCTCATTAATATCGGCAATAGCATTATCTAGGGCAATTGTTTTTGGTGCCCATCCCGAACTGTGAGCAGTTGTATATTCACCATCGTCATTAACGGCATAACACAACTCCTTAGAGTTGGTCGACTCCAAATTACTTTTATCCTGAGGTACATCGCGTTTTTTCATAACCAAATATTAATTGATTTTCTGAATAAATAAATTCAAAATACAAGATAGCAATTCTTTATCTGCAACAGAAACCCTACACGATAGCGTACAAATACTATAATCGTCTGCATCAAATCGAGACACTAAATGGGCATCGGATCGGATGGTTTCTCCAACAATTGGACATGCACTTACCTTGACACTTTTAATCGCACTAATAAACCCAATAAGTTTGGTACTCTCACCTTCAATATCATCTTCAGCAAAATAGCTTTTCCCTACTATGGAAGAACATGTTTGCGCTGCATTTTCAACAAGTCCTACTTCACTAAAAACACCATCGACTACAAAAATATCATCTTCACGAATTTTAAATGAAGTCGCCACATGTTCATCATCAATGGTAATCACCGAATCAACCATTAAAAATGGTGCCCTATGAGGTAAAAATTTTTTTATATCAAGTGATTGAATGTTAGTCATCAGTCGCAATTACTGTTTTCATTTCGGCTTGTGCGAGTCTCTCATTCTCTTCGTTAAAAACAGCGACTTCTACCATGGTAACCCCCATGAACTCATGAAGAATTTTAACCTGAGTAGTTATTCTATCATTTAACTTTGGAAGCCCAAACACTTCCACTTTTTTTATAGCACCTATGTACCCCGTAGGTGCTGCCTCACCTTTCAAAAAATAGTCATACCCTGTATGCAAAGCCACAGATTGCGCCATGTTTTCAATTAATCCAGGCTCTAATAATTCACTATTACTTATAAATAAGTTATCCTTTGAAATTAAAAAACTTGAGACCACATTTTCAGCAGAAAACTCTAATAAAGTATCCACCATAATAAATGGTGTTTTTTGCGGAATTAAATGCCCGATCTGATTAAGAGGTAACTGTTGCTTCATCATAATCTAACAAACTGTTAACAAAGCGTAAGCATAGGAAAACCTAGAACTTTCGGGTACAGATAATAAAATTTTATCTCCTTTTTTCAGCTTACCAGAATCCACCAGTTCTTCTAACATAAGATAAATAGATCCAGCGCCTACGTTTCCAACGTTACTTAAATTCATAAACCATTTATCCCAAGGAATCTCCACACCATTATCAACCATTTCCTTGTATAAGCTTTCTTTAAAATAATATGAAGAAATATGAGGCAAATAAAAATCAACATCACTTAGGTTTAAGTTATGCTTCTTCACAGCAATTTTAAAACTATCGACACCTTTAACTAGAATATTCTCGCTTAACAATTTAACATCTTGCTTTAGCGCAAACAGTGATTTTCTACTCCATTCGGCAGAAGGATAATCGCTCCAAGATTTTAAAGAACCATCGTCTTGTTTATCGCCACCGGAATACATACAAGCTTCGACTTCGTAGGCATAAGAGTAGCCTTCCATCCATTCAATTTTTAACGGTAGTTTGCCTTTTGGTTCACTTTCTAATAAAAAAGCACCGGCGCCATCGGAAAGCATCCAGCGCAAAAAATCTTTATTAAAAGCGATAATAGGATTCTCTTCTAAAGTTTGTAATTGCTTTATTTCTTCCTCATAAGTATGAGACATTAACCATGATGAGGCTCTTTCGGAACCGGTACATACAGCATTTTTAGTCTGTTCAGACTTCACTGATAAATAACCATATTTTAAAGCATTCATCCCTGAGCAACAAGCACCTGAAGGTGAATTTATCTCTAAATTTCCATTTTTCAACGCACCATGAACCATGGCTGCATGTGAAGGTAATATTTGATCTGGACTAGAAGTGCCACAAGATAAAAGTTCGATATCTTGTAATTTAAAATCTTCATCACAAAGGTTCTCGACAGCGTTTTTAGTTAATTCTGCATTATTATGAGTGATATTGCCTTGATCATCTATGGCATAATATCTTGTAGTAATTTTGTTGTTTCGTAAAACAATACGTCTCCCTTTTGAGGCTTTACCATTAAGCATTCCTAGCTTAGCTTCCATCTCCTCATTACTAACAGGTTTATTTGGTAAAAACTTGGATATTCTTGTAATGTAAACGTCTTTCATACTTTTAAAAATCTTCTATTTTAATGCTACCGATTCGTAATACATCTTCTCTCTCTTAATCTTCCCATAAAAAGGTAAATAGGTTAGCAAAAATAAGATAAAAACAATAGGAGCAATGACCCAAATGGCAATTAACAAATATTTCGTGAAAAACTTGACCCAAAACTTACGTTTATCATCATTTATTTCCCCTTTAGACTTTAAAAACTTAGCCCATTTACTAAAAATAGCATTACCACGTTTATCGGTTATAATTAAAAATGGCTTGATTTTTACTGCACCTTTTTTTAGCAAATTTTCTTGTAAATCACCATAATCATTAGATGATATATGATTTAAAATTACCTTACCAAATTTTGTTGCCTCATCAATATCTTTTTGTGACACCCCTGGTTTAGGGAAAACCTTTAAATACTTTTCCTTTTTACCAGACATCATCCATTGTACGATAGTGATTACACTAATATGGTTAATATGTCTATCAACTAAAGCAATATTGCCGACAAGATGAGCTTGTAATGTTTTTAACTGACGCTTCATTTTTTCTTGCGCCATAATCCACATATTTCTGCTACCACTTATAGTTACCACTGGTGTATTAGCTAATAACTTTTTAGCATCGGTACTTTTTAAAAATGAATTTATTGGAATTGATGGTGTTAAATACCAAACCTGATAGCCCAGAATAATTAAATCGTAATTTTTATCTAATATTTCGTGAGAAACAGGGTGTATCTTAGCTGGCTCTTGAAGAAATGATTCAGGAAAAACACCCATAAACTTTTCTTTAGTCCAAGGAAAAGGGAAATCTTCAACCATTTTTATATTATGGAAGTCTATTTGAATAGAGGAATCCTCTTTTAATGGTGCAACTATATTTTGTAAAATTTCGGTAAGTTGCCCAGACTGAGAATAATGAATGACTAGTATATTTTTCAAAAGAATTATTTTTTATGAGTATTCCAAAAGTGAAAATAGTTAAACCATTGTAAAGGGTATTTCCCCAATATCCAACTTAAACTTTCGGTATACTCCTTTAATAGTGCCTTGGCATCCCTTTGTTCAAATTCAGCCTTTCTTGTATATAAATGATAATGAGTTCGTGTTTCCTTCATAACGTAAACAAATAAAACAGGAACACGAAGTCGTGAAGATATTAAAAAAGGACCTGCCGGAAATGCAGCTTCTTCTTTAAAAAATAATTCAGACAAATATTTTGAACCCGGCACATAACGATCGCCCGTAATACAAACCAGTTCGTTTCTCGCTAGCGCGGCGTTAATCTCAAAAATATGAGAAAGATCCTCTTGAATAAAAATCAGATTAACGTTGGGTTTACTAGTTACGGATTCTAGATAAATTTTTATATCGGAATGCTCGGCGTCTGTAGTTAAAATATTAATAGCGGCTTTTTCTTCCAATTCACCAAAAAAGTGCTCTGCAATTTCAAAATTCCCAACATGGGCACTAATTAAAATACCTCCTTTTTTATTTTTAAGTGTTTCATTGATGAGCTCTCCTCCATCGAAATGGTATGTAAATTTATCCCTTAACCCAGATGAAATAGCAATCTTATCTATAATTGTTTGTCCGAAAACATAATAACTTTTAAAGATGCTAAGGATGCTTTTTAAAGTGGAAAATTTCTGCCTCTTTTTGAAGTAGTCAAAATTCGCTCGGGTATTTCCCCAAGCAAAAAAGAAAAAATACGAGGAAACAAAATATAAAACAAAATAAGCCGACCTTAATCCTAGCTTTTTAATACAAAAAACAAAAATTTTATAACCAAATACGGTCCCCCTCGACTTCCCTCGCCACTCCTTTAACATTGATCCTATTAACTTAATTTATTATCAATTAGATTATAAAAATCTTCGAGCGTGTTAACATTTATAAAGTCTTCACCTTTAACTTTTACACCAAAATTAGATTCGATGGCCACGACAAGATCAACAAAATCTAAACTATCAAGATCTAAGGTTTCTTTTAGGTTAGCCTCAGGAGTAATATCGTTTGCTTCAACTTCAAACTCATCAACAAGAAAGTCGTTTATTTTTTCAACAATAAGCGCTTTATCCATTTCAAATAAGTATTACTTTTTAATAATTTGGGGCTATAATTCCTAATGAGATTGTCAAAAATACATCATTTTTTTCACCTATAGTTTTCGTATCTAAATTTAATTACACCACAAACAAATCCAAAAAACGCACACCTCTAATTACCAGCTAATTAATAAATAATGTGACGATATAAAATAACGTCAAATCACTTTTTTTCTTTTATTTAAACAGTTCTAAATTTTCATACCACGTATCGTTTAACACCTTGCCTTTAGTATCAATAAAAGCCCATTTCTTTTTTAATTTCACTCGTGCCAAACCGTCTACGAAACCCTTTACAGCATTTTTATCAAACATGCTTAAACCAAAAGAAGATATATCATATTTATTTTCAATTACCAATTTCCCAGATTTATCAATAAAGCCCCAGTCTTTTTTTACCTTAGCCGGCGCCAAACCCTCTGGACTAAAAATCTCTAAGTCATCAAATTCAAATGGTACAACGACCTCGCCTGAAGTATTAATGCAACCCCATTTTTTATTCTTATAAACCGGCGCTAATCCATTTACAAAAGCTCTTACCTTATCAAACTCTGGTTTAACTATCCAGGCTCCTTTTTCGTTAATAAAACCAACTTTGTCATCTTTTTTAGCATAAGCAATATTTTTGTTAATCGAAAAATCCCAAATTTTTTCAGCACCTTCAACAGGTTTAAACACACCATTGATGATTAGACCATGCACATCGCCTTTTCGAGCCACCACATTACCATGATAATAATTACTAACACCGTCATACGCCGTTTTAACAAAATAGGCACCTGTTTTATCGATTAAACCCCATTTATCATTTTCTAAAACTTTAGCGTAACCATTTACAAAACCGAACACTTTTTTGAATTTTGGGGTAACAGCAACTTCACCATTTGTATTTATAAACCCAACAAAATCACCATTTCTTATAATAGCCATTCCTTCTCGAAAATCATAATATTTATCGGTCTGAACATTGGTTAAAACCTGCTCTCCCTTTTCATTAATATAAAACCATGCCTTGTCTTTATTAACGATGGCAAACCCCGAATTAAAAGCTTTGGTTTTATCAAATTGAGGCTGAATAACCCATTCACCTGCTCGATTAATATATCCCCATTTTTTATCATCACTCATAGCTTCGGCCAGGTTACCGGAAAAACTTTTGGCCGATTTAAACTTCGCTTCAATGGCCCATTCTCCAGTTTTATTTAAATATCCAGCTTTATCATCTATACTTGCTAAAGCTAATTCTTGTGCATTACTAAAAAAGGCGCATAATAGAAATACGCCTAAAAGTGTTGTTGATTTCATAATTAAATAATTTTAACGTTAATTTTTTTCTATTGATCTTATCATTTTAACACTATCAATTTTGAGGGAGAAAGAAAATACACCAGTAAATATAAAAACTAATTCTTAAAACGCATCGTTAATTCTCCTAAAAACACTTACAACCAAGCAATTACACATAAACACAGTAAGCTTAAAACCTAAAAGAAGTTTATCAAAATAAGTAGACCTACTGCTTAAAAATTCAAACCGCAACTATATCTTATATTTTTTAATTTAATTAGTTGAACATTCCATAATAAATAATGAACGGTTTATTTTTAATAATATGTATTTCGTCTCTTTGTATTCCTAAATTTCCCTTAATTTTGAATTAGCAATCTACTGATATATATAATTAGTCTCATATGAAATCAAATCAAATAGAAGTTGATGTTTTAATTATTGGAGCGGGACCTTCTGGCTGCGTTGCAGCTGCCTATCTTAATAAAAAAGGTGTAAAAGTTAAAGTGGTAGAAAAAAGTAAATTTCCACGATTTGTAATTGGCGAAAGTTTACTACCCAAATGCATGGAACACTTTGAAGAAGCAGGCCTATTACATGTTTTAGAAAATCACGGTTTTGAAATAAAAAGAGGCGCCCGATTTTTAAGAGACGACATTGTTTGTAACTTCGATTTTAGTAAAAAACACACCGCAGGTTGGGATTGGACTTGGCAGGTGCCACGCGCCGATTTTGATGATTTATTAGCTACTGAAATAAAAAAACAAGGCGTTGATCTTAGCTTTGAACATGAAGTTGTGGATACTCAAATAGACAACAACGGCATATCGATTACAAATATCAAAGATGAAAACGGACAACAATACACCATAAAGGCAAATTTCATCATTGATTCTAGTGGTTATGGCCGAGTACTCCCTAGACTTTTAGGGTTAGACAAGCCTTCTTCAATCCCTGAACACTCCTCTATGTTCACTCACGTTAAAGATATCAATAGACCTGATGGCGAGGAAGGCACATTAATTACTTTTGACGTTCTTGATCGCGATACATGGTTTTGGGTGATTCCATTTTCAAATGGCGATACAAGCATTGGTTTCGTGGGTAAAACAGAGCTTATTGAATCTTATGAAGGCGACATGGAAAACATGTTGAAACTTTCCAAATATTACCATAAACGCTTTGAAAATGTTGATTTCAAATTTAACCCCATCAGCATTAAAAACTATGCAAAATCTGTAACCCAATTATACGGCAAAGGTTATGTATTAACCGGAAATAGCGCCGAATTTCTAGATCCTGTTTTTTCATCTGGAGTAACTTTTGCCACAGAATCCGCTCTAAAAGCTGCCAAACTAATAGACAAAGCACTGAATAACCAAAGCGTAGATTGGCAAGTAGAATATAGCGATTATATCATGAAAGGGGTTAACGTTTTTGCCACCTATGTAAAAGAATGGTATACTGGAAACTTACAAACTTTATTTTTCCACAGACCTGAAAACCCAGAAATAAAAAAACAAATTTGTGCTGTTTTAGCAGGCTACGTTTGGGATGAAACAAACCCCTTTGTTAAGAAACATGACAGATTAGTAAAAAATTTAGCTCATATTATTCATATGAATGAGAAAGAAAACAACACAGACTAAAACTATTAATTTAGATTGCTTTCAGCTTGAAGACGTTGTGAAATTTCGTGCTCTAGTTTTTGGAGATGATTAGCGTAATGCTTCGATAACACGACATCATAACTTTCACTTTCCATGCCGAACAATTTTAATATCCCGTAAAGTGAAAATTGAGCATTTGCTTGGTTTTACTGTAAACTTCTGGAAATTTCGATTTAAATTCTGCTGGTGTTTCTATGAAAGTCTCCATTATTACTGCCAAAAATTCAAATTGATTGGTAAATGCGTATTTCCTAAAATAATGTGATTCGATAAGATTAGTACGTAAATCTGGTTGATCCTGAAGAAGTTCTGTAAGTTCTTTGAAAGAATCGCTAAAGATAGTCGAACTTATATCTCGTTCTTTAATACTATTTATGTGTATAGCATGTGCGAATTCATGAATGCCTAAATTTATATTGTCATCAACGATGTCTATACCTTTTTTAAAATCTTTCCAGCATAAAACAAGCGTATTCAACCTTGGGTTAAACTCTCCTTTGTGAAAGGCTTTATTGATATTTGAATAATAGGCCTCTGGATAAACGATAATTTTTGAAATAATACCAATATAGAAATCTCTAAAGCCAAATGTTAACATAATTGCTGTTGCAGAAATTAAAACCTCAACTTGATCGGTAATAACGAAACCATTTCTTCCAATGAAGTTTTTATCTTCTATAAAACAAGCTACACGATGTTCAAAATAGCCTTGACGTTTTTTGTCCAATTTATTATAAAACGGGAAACTGGTTTTTAAAACTTGCTTTTGATTTTTATTTAAATTTTTTCGTAACAGATAGAAGTGCGTGTACCAAGGTTTCATGTTACGTAAAACGTACCCCATTTCTAAGGTTTTAACAAAAAAATGTAATATCATGTAAAACAGTATGGCAAATAATACGCCCAAAATAATTTGGCCCGTCAGGTTTTCATCTTGTATGATTATGGGTAAATTCATATAAATTACTAAACACCAATAATAAGGCATTTTTCACAAAAGAACTAATTGGCTCATTTATAAAAACGAAATCAACACCTTGAAATAAATAATATAACACGTCTTCACTTTAGGAAAATTAACACCTACAGTTCAACCAAAATAATGAAGTATGGCAGTTCATGGTCTAATCCATCGCTTAAGAAACCTATTTAAGGGTACTTTAATAATATAAGACCCAGCAGCACTTAAAATGTAGACAACGAAAGTTTTGGGCTGACTTCGGTTAGCTACTAAAGCCAAATACCCCCCCGCTTTAAGTTTAACATCAATTTAATTGTGTTAAAACTATATAGAATCAGGATTTAAAAATACGCTCTTGAATAAAGCTCTGCTATAATTAACAAGTAAACATTTAAATAAATCTTTCAATACTAATAAGGGTTAAAGCTTAAACTCGGCCCATAAAGGGTAATGGTCGGAAATAAAAAAAGATAAACTTTGCTTAGATAAGTCTCTATTCACTAAGGCCGTTTTAATAAAATCGAAATTCCCACCATTTATAAAGTCCATAGTTAGTCTCGGCTTATTATTCTTCCCATTAAACCAGGCTATTTGATCGTAATATTTAGTTTTATTAAAAATAGACCTAGTCACATTATTATTTTGAAGTTGGGGCGGAACAAATAACCCCTCCGATAAAAAGGTTTCATCTAACAAATCACCGCGCTTATCGATATTAAAATCCCCTAACACAATGATGTTTTGATGGTAGGCATTAATATCTTTTGACCAATCACTTAACCATTTCGCAATACCTTTCAGCTCTTTTATTCGATCCTTCGATTTTTTGCCGTACAAAATATGTAAAGTCACCAGAATGAAAGTTTGTTGGTTGGATTTAAAGCTTACGGCATAAGGAGACCGTACAAATTGTTCGGTTAAGGCGTCTTGAGACACTGTATTTAACCATTCTTGAGGCACCACGAGCTCGCCCGCTAACCCTGATAGTTGCACGCGGCGGGTATCAAATAAATAAGCCATACGTTCGCCATTACCAGCATCTCCTTTATTAACATCAGTTAAAACAAGTGACCAGTGAGAACCCAAAACTTTTAGAGTATCTCTTAGAGCTCTAATATTGGCTTTTACTTCTTGAATAGCAATAACATCAAACCGTTTTATAATTTCGGAAATACATAAAACGGCGTGTAGATCCCTTTTCGGACTATCGATAGATTCACTCTCCCATTTTCTTGTTAAATCGCCAAATGCTCTGATATTCCAACTGGCAATAAGCAAATTTTCGTCTAACTTTTTAGACGGCAACTTTTTGTTTAAATCTAATTTGAGAAGCTCCACATTTCGGGTCACTTCTAAGGGTGGTTGGTCTAAAATTGTTGGCATAGCTTAAAATAATAAATGGTTCGTGTTGTTTTTAACATCTAACTCCGGATAAAACACTTTATTGATTATATCAGGAGTATTACTATCGACTTTAGGGTTATAAAGGTTTTTGCTTACTGGGTAAGTTTCTAATTGATTTTCAGGGAAAGTGTAATTTAAAATATCATTTATATCCTTTTCGCTCGAATTATTATTGAGCCATTCTTGGGTATGCACTTCATTTAGTATTAAAGGTTGCCTTTTTTTCTTATTATGGATTTTGGCGAAGAAAGGAGAGGCTGCCCTTGTGAGAATTGCAAAAGTAATGTAACTACCTATAACCGTATACAAGCCCGCTAAAGCCAAGGAGCTATTCGATTTTTGTTTAAAATAATAAGGATACTTTTTACCATGATAATCATGTGGCTCATAAAAGCCAGATACTGGAATAATACAACGATTCTCCATTATGGCATCCTTATAAATAAAATGGGTAAAAACCTTTTCAGAACGGGCATTCAATCCGCTTCCATATTTTAAAGACTCCTTAAAGTAAGGCGTCATTTCCTCTTTAGATTTATGCTTTGGCACAATTCCCCAAACTCCGGGTGCCAAAACATTTGGTTTTTGCTGCGGAATTACTAACATGTTGGGATGTGTGAATCCGTTTAAGTGGTACTGTGGTTTATCAAAATAAGAACGCAAAGAATTATCAGACAACTCTTTTCTATATCTTCTTTCTAATTGGTGCGTATTTTGGATTTGTGCAGTTTGAAAACACATCTCAATGGTTTTCTGTTAAAGTTACAAAATTATAGAGGGAATTTGTTCGTTAATTATTAATGCAAAACAAACTTAGTAACTTTTAAAGCTGTTCATCATTCATATGAAACCACGAAAGAGGTACTAATACTTCTTGTGGATTAATTCAGTAGATTGAAGAAAAGGGGTAATAATTTGAATAAGAACATTACACTCCCATCTTATTGAGAATCGAATTAGCAATCTCCATTACAGGTATTAAAAACAAAAAACCTCAACTAATTCATATACAATTAGTTGAGGTTTTGTTTTGTGACCGCGAAGGGATTCGAACCCCCAACCCTCAGAGCCGAAATCTGATATTCTATCCAGTTGAACTACGCAGCCAAAATACCGCGCTTGACACGGTATCTATTTTATAATGATTATAGAACTTTAAGACAGTCTTGCCTTAACTACATTTGAAATCGTTTTTCCATCAGCCCTTCCAGCCAATTCTTTATTCACTACACCCATAACTTTCCCCATATCTCTCATGCCCACAGCACCTAATTTAGAAATGGTTTCATCAACTACTTTGGTGATTTCTTCTTCAGATAGTGCTTCTGGCAAAAATTGAGCTATCACATCGGCTTCAGCTAATTCTGGAGCTGCCAAATCTTCACGATCTTGCTCTAAATATATAGCTGCACTATCACGACGTTGTTTCACTTGCTTTTGAAGAATTTTTAACTCTTGCTCTTCAGTTAATTCTTCTTTGGCTCCGGTTTCTGTTTGCGCCAATAAAATCGCAGATTTCACAGCACGTAACGCTGTTAGAGCTGTTTGATTTTTTGATTTCATTGCTTCTTTCAAAGCCGTCATTATTTCTGCTTGTAAACTCATTTTCTCAACCTATTTGTGTGCGAATATACTAAGAAAAAACATGCTCTCACATCTATCATAATGTAAATTTATACCACAAAAAACCCGAAAAGCAAATTTTAGACCTTTCGGGTTTCACGCTCAGTTAGTCAACTAATATTAATCTACATTATCGTGTAAAAAAGAATTGTTGCTTCTCAATTGAATATCATCATTATCATCAAAACCAATACTTGTTCTTGATCTATCTGTTTCAGACGAATGCTTGGCTGCGTTTAAATTCACACCTTGACGCTTATATGCCGGTACTTTTTCGATATCGTCTATTTTAGAACTATTGAACTTATAATTAAAGTCTTTCATTTTACGTCTACGCTCTTCCGCACGATCCTTTAAAAGTTCTGAAATTGGAGTATTCATTGGGTCCACCTCATCTACTTCCTCCTCTTGAGAAACTGGTTTCTCAACTACTTTTCTTTCAAAAACGATATCTTCATCCTCTTGTTCTAGAACTTCACTCGATTTTTGCTGTGCTTTTGTTTTTGAAGATTCGGTGTCATCATAATCATCTAAAGCATAACGAATATCACCTCCTTCATTAGTTTCTGTAACCGAAATTACTTCTACATAATCATTCACTGAAATATCCTTAACATCATCACTCATTAAATCATGAGAAATAACTTCTTCAACCTCTTCTTCTACCACCTCTGAAACTTCTTGCTTCGGTGAAATTGGCATATCGAAAGTTAATGTGATTTGCTTCTCATCTTCTACAAAATCTGAAACAACCTCGATCTCCTTTTCCTCGGAAACTTCAGGAGTATAACGTGACACTGGACTAATGATGAAATCATCTTCATCTACATCATCAACCTTATCCGTTACCTCTTCGTAAGTCACTCCAATATTTCTTAGCAACTCTGAAGTAGGGATTAAATCAATATTTTTTTTTGACGCTTCTGGTTTAGGAGTCTGCTGCACGGGCTTTGGAGTTTCTTCATCCAAATCTAATGTATGACGCACCACTTTAGGCGTTTCTATTTTAGCTTGCATTTCTATAGTTGGAGCGATAACAACAGGCTCTTTTTCTTGAGTTTCTGTTTCCTTATCTTCACCAAGAACATGTTTCACTTTTTTGGTTTCAGTATTAGAAATTTCATCTTGCTGTTCAATATTAAACCCCGTAGCAATAATTGTTACAGCAATTGATTCTTCTAAAGCGTCATCTTCACCAACACCCATAATAATTTCGGCACTATGTCCTGCTTCACTTTGGATATGGTCATTAATTTCACCTATTTCATCAATGGTAATTTCTTGTGCACCAGAAACGATTAGCAGCAATACTTTTTTCGCTCCAGTAATTTTATTATCATTTAATAACGGTGAATCAAGCGCTTTTCTAATAGCATCCTGAGCACGATTTTGGCCAGATGCTAAAGCAGATCCCATAATAGCAGTTCCGCTATTACTTAATACTGTTTTTGCATCACGTAAATCGATGTTTTGTGTATAGTGGTGTGTAATAACTTCGGCTATACCACGAGCAGCGGTAGCTAAAACTTCATCTGCTTTAGAGAATCCAGCTTTAAAACCTAAGTTTCCATAAACTTCACGAAGTTTATTATTGTTTATCACAATTAATGAATCGACAACATTTCTTAAATTTTCGATACCTTTTTGAGATTGTTCCAAACGCATTTTACCTTCAAACTGAAAAGGCATCGTTACAATTCCAACCGTTAAAATGTCTTTGTCTTTTGCCATTTTAGCAATTATAGGAGCTGCACCTGTTCCGGTACCTCCTCCCATTCCAGCTGTGATAAATACCATTTTAGTATTTGAATCTAACATTTGAGAGATGTCTTCTACACTTTCTACCGCCGATTGCTCTCCGATTTCTGGATTAGCACCCGCACCTAACCCTTCGGTTAAATGTACACCTAATTGTATCTTGTTTGGGACTCCACTATTTTCAAGGGCTTGAGAGTCTGTATTACATACGTAAAAATCTACGCCTTTAATACCTTGTTGGAACATGTGGTTAATGGCATTACTACCGCCACCTCCTACGCCAATTACTTTAATAACATTCGACCTGTTTTTGGGTAGATCAAATGAAATGTTTGTTTCGAATTTTTCATTGCTGCTCATAAATTCTGCTTTACTAGGGTTTGTACTTAATATTTTTTCTATGGATCAATATGCGCCTCGCGGCAACATTATCAAAATTGCTGACTAGACAATTTTGTTACTTCTTCACTTTATTTATTCGGCGTCGTCCAAAAAATTTTTAAGACGATCGGTTAACTTATCAAGAAATGAAATACGTGGTTCCTTCGGCTTTTGCACTACAGGCTCTTCAACATCCTCAGGCATTTCTTCTATAACCTTTTCTTCAACAACAATTTCTTCTTCCTGCTGCTCTATTTTTTTTCTTTCTTGGCGTTTTAAACCATCCAATACTAAACCAACAGCTGTCGCGTATAGCGGACTTGTAATATCCTCATCACTATCTCCAGCTAAATGTTCGTTTGGATACCCTATTCTGGTATCCATTCCTGTTATATATTCTACTAATTGTTTTAAGTGTTTCAACTGGCTTCCTCCACCGGTTAAAACAATACCACCAATGAGGGTTTTCTTTTGTTCTTCGTGACCGTAATTTTTAATTTCGGCATATACCTGTTCTATTATCTCTACAACACGTGCGTGAATAATTTTGGAAAGGTTTTTAAGTGTAATCTCTTTTGGTTCTCTTCCTCTTAAACCTGGGATTGAAACAATTTCGTTGTCCTTATTTTCTCCGGGCCAAGCTGAACCAAATTTAATTTTTAATAATTCGGCTTGCTTCTCGATAATAGAACACCCCTCTTTAATATCTTCGGTAATCACATTTCCTCCAAAAGGAATTACTGCGGTATGACGAATAATTCCATCTCTAAAAATGGCTAAATCGGTAGTTCCACCTCCTATATCTATTAGAGCTACACCTGCTTCCTTTTCTTCCTGACTTAATACAGCGTTTGATGAAGCTAAAGGCTCTAACGTAATACCTTCAAGGTTTAACCCGGCACTTTTGATACAACGTCCAACATTTCTAATAGACGATACTTGACCTACAACAACATGAAAATTAGCTTCTAAACGTCCGCCATACATACCAATAGGTTCTTTTATTTCCGCTTGCCCATCAACTTTGTATTCTTGAGGTAAAACGTGAATAATTTCTTCTCCTGGAAGCATCACTAACTTATGCACTTGATTGATGAGTAAATCAATATCCTCATCATCAATAACAGTTTCCGAATTTGCTCTCGTGATATAATCACTATGTTGTAAGCTACGAATGTGCTGCCCTGCAATACCTACAGTAACATCTTCTATTTTAAAATCTGAAGCAGCTTCTGCTTCTTGAATGGCTTGTTGAATGGACTGAATGGTTTGTGTAATATTATTAACTACTCCACGATGAACTCCTAAACTTTTGGATTTACCTATGCCCAAAATCTCTAACTTTCCATAGTCGTTTTTACGACCTATCATGGCCACAATTTTTGTGGTTCCTATGTCTAATCCTACTGCTAAATTATGCTCCATAGTCTAAATTTTGGTACATATTACTTGGTTATCAAACTGTAAATTAACTTTACTATAGTTTTTTAATGTATTATCCTTAAGCGCTTTTTTATAAAAAGCCTTTAGGTTATTTATTTTTTTATCCAATGCGCTTACATCACCGACTTGCACTAAAAAATCACATTTTCTTAGTTTTAAAAAAAGTTGGTTTTGTTCTTCTTGATGAATTTCAAAAACATGCTTTTTTAAAAATTCGTCATGATCTATTTTTTGGGCTATTAGGTAAACGCTATTTAAATTATTTTTGTCAACATACCCTGTAACTAAAGGCACTCTTGCTGAATAATTTTCTGATAAAGGCATGAATAAACCATCTGCATCGATATAATATGACGCATTAGTGCTCACTCTTGCAATAGGTGTTTTTTGCTCTATCTCAGCGTTAAGCATCCCATTTATAGAAACATACACTTCTGCAGTCTTTATCATGGGATTAGATTTTAGCGCATTCTCTAAATCATTCAAAGCTAAAGCTTCTTTCGCCACATTTTTAACACCACCATAATTTTGTATTAACAATTTACTAACAGCTTTGCTTGTAATAAAAAGGTTATTTTCACCAACAAACTTAACATTGGGTTCAGAAATCGTTCTTACTTCATTTCTACCAGAGGCAAAAGCAAAAAGAAAGATTACCAAGCCAAACAAAGCAATCATTTTTATGTAATTCCAATTAATTCGCAATGCTAAATTCTTTTTTAATACGTTTTACCTCTGCTCCAATATCACCAGCTCCAATGGTTAAAACCACCTGAGCATCACTATCATGAATTGCTTTAAGCAAGTTTTCTTTGCTTACTAATTGCTTATTCTCATTATTAATTTTACCCAACAACCAACTAGATGTTACACCTTCAATTGGCAACTCTCTTGCTGGATAAATATCTAACAATAATAATTCGTCAAATTTCGATAAACTTTCAGCAAAATCATCAATAAAATCACGGGTTCTGCTAAATAAATGCGGCTGAAATATGGCCAGTACTTTTTTAGTTGGATACATTTCCCTAACCGCTTGATGCACTGCACAAATCTCTTGAGGGTGGTGTGCATAATCATCAATAAACACGAAATCATTCGTTTTAATTTGATAAGTAAACCTACGTTGAACCCCTTTATACGATGCTAAACCTTCGGCGAGCTGCTGGTATGAACAACCATACTCCACAGCCATCGCCAAGGCTATTAAGGCATTAGACAAATTGTGTCTACCAGGTAGGTTAAATTCTAAATTTTCAATAATATCCTTAGGTGTCTTGACATCAAAAATATAAGCACCGTTTATTATTTTTATATTTTGAATGGTATAATCTGAATCATCTTCAATACCATAGGTGATCCCTTCCAATCCCAATCCGTTTTTAACAAAAAGCTTTCCGTTTGGTTTTAATCTTTCTGTAAAGGCAATGAATGATTTTTTCAATTCCTCAGCATCTCCATAAATATCCAAATGATCGGCATCCATTGAAGTAATACAAGCAAAATCTGGAGACAAGGTTAAAAATGAACGATCAAATTCATCAGCTTCTACTACCGAAACTTCCGTGCCGTTTAAAATTAAATTTGAATTATAATTTTCACTAATCCCTCCCAAAAAGGCCGTTAAAGGCACATGACATGCATTCATTAAATGCCCTAGAATACTAGTGGTCGTAGTCTTACCATGAGTTCCAGCAACAGCTAAACAAAATGTATGCTCGGTTATTAATCCTAAAATTTGAGATCTTTTTACAACATTATAACCGTTATTTTTAAAGTAGTTTAACTCCAAATGATCTTTAGGAACCGCAGGCGTATAAACAACTAAGGTGTTTTCAGCATTTAAAAAGACCTCATTAATACTACCTATTGAATCATCAAAATGAATAGCAATTCCCAGTTCGACTAAACCCTTAGTAATCTCTGTTTGGGTTTTATCATAACCAGCGACTCGTTTATTATTTGCATGGAAATAGCGTGCGATAGCACTCATTCCGATTCCGCCAATACCTATAAAATATACGTTATGTATGGTGTTTAAATTCATTTATTTTTTTAGTAGCTTTTCTACTTCATTAACTATTTCTTTAGTAGCATCAACCAATGCAAGCTTTTTAATATTGCTTCCCAGTTCATCCTTTCGTTCCGATGAAGCAACAAGTTGTGAAAATTTATTCTCAAAATCGGCATCTAAATCTTCCTCCTTAATAATCATAGCAGCATCTTGATCAACTATAGCCATAGCGTTTTTGGTTTGATGATCTTCAGCAACATTTGGTGACGGAACAAAAATAACAGGCTTACCAACAATACAAAGTTCTGAAACCGATCCCGCACCCGCTCTTGAAATCACAACATCGGCAGCACCATAAGCAAAGTCCATATTATTTAAAAACTCATGTACTTGAACATTTTTAGTGTTATCGTAAAGCTTATACTTATTATAATAAAGTTTACCACATTGCCAAATAACCTGTACATTTTGTGTATCGAAAAAATCGAGTTCCTTTTCAATCAATTCATTTACACGTCGTGCGCCCAAACTACCTCCAATAACTAAAAGTGTCGTTTTCCCTTCTTTTAAATTGAAAAACTTCTTAGCTTCATCGCCTTTGCCACCAATATGTAACAACCCTTTTCGTACTGGGTTTCCTGTTTTTACAATTTTTTCTTTTGGAAAAAAACGTTCTAAACCATCGTAAGCCACACATATTTTGTTAGCTTGTTTAGCTAGCAATTTATTAGTAATCCCTGGATATGAATTCTGCTCTTGAATTAAAACGGGAATATTAGCCATTTCTGCCATTTTCAATAAAGGTCCACTAGCAAAACCACCAGTACCTATAACTATATCTGGCTTAAAGGATTTAATTATTTTTCTCGCTCCCCACAAACTGCTAATTACTTTAAACGGAAAACTTAAATTTTTAAGCGTAAAACTTCGTTGAAGCCCTGTTATCCATAATCCTTTTATATTATAGCCAGCCTGAGGAACTTTCTCCATCTCCATTCTATCCTTAGCACCAACAAATAAAAATTCGGCATCAAGATATCTCGATTTTATTTCGTTTGCAATTGCAATTGCAGGATATATATGTCCTCCCGTGCCTCCGCCTGATAATATTACTTTATACTTCCCCATCTATATTGCTTCTGATAGAATATCTAAAGGATTATCCTCATCAATTTCCTTTCCTTTTATTTCTTCTCTTTTTGCACTTACACTTAAAATGATTCCTATAGCTAAACAAGTCATCCAAATGGAAGTTCCTCCACTACTTAACAAAGGGAGTGTTTGCCCCGTTACAGGAAACAACTCTACTGCAACCGCCATGTTTATAATGGCTTGAAAAACTATTGGCAATCCAACACCCAAAACTACTAATTTTCCGAAAACAGATTCCGATTTTTGAGCTACAATTACAATTCTAAACAACAGCCACAAATACAAGAACATAACAAAAAAACCACCTATTAAACCGTACTCCTCAATAATGATTGCGAATATAAAATCTGACGAAGACTGGGGTAAAAAATTCTTTTGCGAACTTTTCCCAGGGCCAACACCCCAAATTTCTCCTGAAGCAATCGCTATTTTTGCTTTTTCTATTTGATAATCTGCTTCTGTATCTTCCGGGTTTGAAAAACTCTCAATACGCCCCATCCAAGTATCAACTCTATTTGGCATAGCATCCGGAAAGGCTTTTGCTACGAGAATAAACAACGTTAAAGCCAATACTCCCGAGCCTATAATAACTACCAGATAACGTAATGGGTACCCTCCTAAAAACACCAACATAACCACCATGGCAAACATAATAGCCGTAGTAGAAAAATTTGCTGGTAAAATAAGAATCAGCACCAAAAACACAGGAGCCCACAAAGGCAAAATAGATTCTTTAAATGTTATTTTCTTACCGTATATTTTAGACAAATAGCGCGCTACATAAGTCATTAAAACCACACCTGCCAAGGTTGACGTTTGAAAAGACACCCCAACAAACGGTATTTGAATCCACCGACTCGCATTAGCGCCATCAATGGTTGTTCCTTGCAACATCGTAAGCAACAGTAGCCCTAAAACCACTGGAATCATGACCATCGATAAGTTTTTAAAATAATTATACGGGATTTTATGAATCACATATATCACCACAAAACCTAAGGCTAGATGCACAAAATGTTTAATAAAAAAAGAAAACGTATTGGTTCCCGCACCTTTATAAGCCAAATTACTGGCAGCACTATATACAGGCAAGAAGGACGCAATTGCAAGCAACGCTACAATAGCCCAAATTAACCGGTCTCCTTTTATGTTATTAAATACAGATTGCAAATTCTATGTTTTTATAAGTTTCTTACTGCGTCTTTAAATTGACGACCACGATCTTCGTAGTTTTCAAACAAATCAAAACTTGCACAAGCTGGCGATAACAAAACATTATCTCCCGTTTCTGCCAATTTATAAGCGATTTTCACTGCTTCACTCATAAATTGAGTTTCAACAATAACATCTACCATATTTCCAAAAGTGCTTAATAACTTTTCATTATCGACACCTAAACAAATAATGGCTTTTACTTTTTCATTAACGAATGAAAATAACTCTTGGTAATTATTTCCCTTGTCCACACCTCCAACAATCCAAACCGTGGGTGCTCCCATACTTTCTAAAGCATAGTAAGTAGCATTTACATTTGTTGCTTTTGAATCGTTAATATATTGTACTTTATTTATTTTAAGAACTTGTTCCAAACGATGTTCAACACCTTGAAAGCTCTCTAAACTCTCGCGAATTGTTTGTTTTCTTATCTTTAATAAATGTGCCACAGTAGAAGCTGCCATAGCATTTTTAACGTTGTGCTTCCCTTCTAATGTAAGATTTGATGTAGGCATAATTATCTGATTATTATTTATTGTTATTTTAATATTTTCTTTGTCTAAATACGCACCGTTTTCAATGGTTTTTTCTAATGAAAACGGCAGTAAATTCGATTGAACTGGATTATTTTTCAGATGATTTACAATCACTTCATCATCAGCATCATAAATCAAATAATCGGCTTTTGTTTGATTCATGGCTATTCTAAATTTAGATTCGATATAATTTTCAAACTTGTAATCATAGCGATCTAAATGATCTGGTGTAATATTCGTTAATACCGCAATATGTGGTTTAAAATCAATGATATCATCTAATTGAAAACTACTTATTTCTAAAACAAAATTTTCAAAATCATCCTCCAAAACCTGTTTCGCAAAACTGTCACCAATATTCCCAGCTAACCCAACATTCAATTCATCCTTCAACAAATAATGTGTTAACGTTGCCGTGGTCGTTTTACCGTTACTCCCAGTAATTCCAACAATTGTAGCGTCGGTATATTTTGAAGCAAACTCAATTTCAGAAACTACTGTAATTCCAGCCTTTCGAATTTGTTTAACCAAATCTACTTTATCAGGAATACCAGGGCTCTTCATCACAATATTGGCATTCAGAATTTTAGAAACTGTATGATTTTCATCTTCCCAGTCAATCTCATTATTTACAAGAACAGCTTTATACTTTTCTTTTATTTTTCCCTTATCGGAAACAAAAACATCATAGCCTTTCGCCTTTCCTAAAAGCGCTGTACCAACACCGCTCTCTCCGCCTCCTAATACGACTAATCTACTTTTTGTCATGATACTCTTTTGATACTTTAATTCCTTTTGAATTACGCTTTCGCGGAAACAAAAATTGTTTATCTAATTTTCAAGGTTACAATCGAAACAATGGCCAGCAATATGCCAATGATCCAAAAACGTGTGACAATTTTACTTTCGTGATAGCCATTTTTTTGATAATGATGATGCAACGGCGACATTTTTAGAATACGACGTCCTTCGCCATATTTCTTCTTCGTGTATTTAAACCACCCCACTTGCATGACTACAGATAAATTTTCAGCTAAAAACACACCACACAACACAGGAATTAACCATTCTTTACGAACCGCTATAGCAATAACAGCAATAATCCCACCGATAGTTAAACTTCCGGTATCTCCCATAAAAACTTGGGCCGGATAGGTATTATACCACAGAAACCCAATTAAAGCACCTACAAAAGCAGCGATATAAATGGTTATTTCTTCAACCCTTGGGATGTACATAATATTTAAGTGATCGGCAAATACGATGTTACTTGAAACCCATGCAAATATCCCTAGGGTAAGCACTATTATAGACGAAGTACCCGCTGCCAACCCATCGATACCATCTGTAAGATTCGCACCGTTAGACACCGCAGTAATAATAAAAATGGCAACTAAAATAAAAACAACCCAAGCATATTTGGCTAACGATGGATCTATCCATGTAATTAAATCGGCATAATCAAACTCGTTATTTTTCATAAACGGAATAGTGGTCTTAGCCGCATGCTCTTCTTCTTGAAATAATTTTGAAGGGGCCATATTAGGGTTAGCAGTTAAAAGCTCCTGACGCGTTTCAGCAGGAATTTGCTCTTTCATTGTTACATCCTGATGAAAATACAAGGTTGCCCCAACAATAATCCCTAAGCCAACTTGCCCTAAAACTTTAAACTTTCCTTTTAAACCTTCTTTATCGTTTTTGAACTTCTTTTTGTAATCGTCTAAAAAACCAATTACCCCCATCCAAACCGTGGTAACAATTAAAAGAATAATGTAAATATTCCCTAATTTACACAGTAGAAGCACCGGAATTAATGTCGCTAAAATGATGATAATCCCTCCCATTGTTGGAGTTCCCGCCTTTTCTTGCTGCCCCTCTAATCCTAAATCTCTAATAGTTTCTCCAACTTGTTGTTTTAACAACAAACCAATGATGCGCTTACCATAAATTGTAGAAATTAACAGTGACAAAATCACAGCCAAAGCCGCCCTAAAGGTTATAAAACCAAAAAGTGAGGCTCCAGGAAACTGAAACTGTTTTTCTAAATATTCAAATAAATAGTATAACATCTTTATTACTTATTGTGGTTAGTATTTTTTTGCTGTAACAGGTTTTTATTTCTCCAATTGTTTCAACAAATCGGTTACCGTTTCTAAATCATCAAAATGCGAACGCTCGCCGTTTACCTCTTGATATGTTTCATGCCCTTTTCCGGCAATTAAAATAATATCATTTCCTTTTGCCATTTGACAAGCTGTTTTAATAGCCTGTTTTCTATCTTCAATCGTGAGCGTTTTTTTGAAATTTTGAGGAGCAACCCCTGCTTCTATTTCTGTCAAGATATCTGCAGGTTTTTCACTTCTCGGATTATCACTTGTAAAAATGACTTTATCACTTAAAACTGACGCGATCTGCCCCATTTCAGGTCTTTTTGTTCGATCTCGATCACCTCCACAGCCAACAACCGTAATCAGCGCTTCATTTTTAGTACGAATACCATTTATAGTTTCTAATACATTCTTCAAGGCATCAGGAGTATGTGCATAGTCTACAATGGCCGTAATTTTTTCATTTGAAACGATATACTGAAAACGACCACTAACACTTTTCAAATCACTTATCAATCTAAGAATCTCAACTTTTTCTAGTCCTAACAATTCCGCAGTAGCGTAAATAGCCAAAACATTGTATGCATTAAATTCTCCAATAAGACGCGTCCAAATTTCACTATCATTAACCTTTAACAACAAGCCGCTAAATTGATTTTCCAAGATTTGACACTTAAAATCAGCGTATTGTTTTAAAGCGTAGGTATATTTTTTTGCTTTTGTATTTTGAAGCATGAACAAACCATTCTTGTCGTCTACATTCACTACAGCAAAAGCATCTTTTGAAAGTCCGTCGAAAAACTTCTTTTTTACATCTCTGTATTCGGCAAAGGTTTTATGATAATCTAAATGATCGTGTGTTATATTGGTAAATATTCCGCCTTCAAAATGCAAACCTTCCGTTCTGTGTTGATGTATACCATGAGAGCTCACCTCCATGAAACAAAACTCAACCCCTTCATCATTCATCATTTTTAAATACGAATTAATAGTTAGGGAATCTGGAGTGGTATGCGTTGCTTTATATTCCGTATTATCTACCATAATTTTCACGGTAGACAACAAACCTACTTTATAACCTGCATTTTTAAATAACTGATACAACAAACTTGCTGTCGTTGTTTTTCCATTTGTACCAGTAACACCAACCAATCTTAAATTCTCTGATGGGTTGTTATAAAAATTAGAAGCAATTACTGCTAAAGCTTTATGCGTATTATCTACCTCAACATAAGTAACACCCGCTATCAATTTTTCTGGCAAGACTTCGCACACGATACTATTTGCACCATTTTCAATAGCTACATCTATATATTTATGCCCATCAACCAACAGCCCATTTATTGCTACAAATAAATCGTTGGTCTTTACCTGACGAGAGTCAAAAGCAACCGCGTTTACGTTTAAGTTCGTCCCACCAGCTACCACATTGATAGTCACCTTATACAATAAGTCTTTTAATGCAATCATGATGCTTTTAAAATTACCGTTTGATTATTCTTTAACTTCGTATTCTTAGATATTGATTGCCCATTAACGACACCATTACCAACCAACTGCACTTGGACATCTATCTGCATATTTTCCAGAAGTACAATAGCATCCATTACTGGCATCCCAACTAAATTCGGCATAATTGTTTTATATGTTTGAGCGGTTTCATAAAAACCTTCATAATCCTTTTCAACAGCTACAGCCTTCACATTTAGAGATTCCACTTCATCTGTAATAGGTGTTCCTGTAAATATTTTTTGCGCTACTTTTTTAAATACCGGACCTGTTACATCGGCTCCATAATACCCCACTTTCGTACTTGGCTTATGAATAACAACAATACATGAATACTTAGGATTTTGAACAGGAAAATACCCAGAAAACGATGATATATACCTCGGATTCTCTTTCCAATCTTTCATCCAATATTCGGTTCGTGCAGTCCCAGTCTTACCTGCCATAGAAAATGTTTTAGAATACATTTTCTTACCAGTACCTCTAACCACAATATTCTTTAATATCTCTTGTGTTTTACCTAAGGTTTCTTCTGAACAAATTTTCTCAACAATAACTTCCTTTTCAAATGTTTCTATCTCTTTGTCAAATTCTTTAATCGCTTTTAAAAATCTTGGCTTCACCAGCTCTCCGTTATTCGCTATAGCATTATAAAAAGCCAAGGTTTGAAGTGGCGTTAACGCTAAATTATACCCATAAGCCATAGAAGGCAATGCGTTTTTACTCCATTTGACATCTCCAGGCTCTGGGATGTCTGGATTTCCTTCCCCGATAATTGAAATACCTAAAGGCTTATTCAACTTCCACTCTTTAAGCCTTGCAAGAAATTTTTCAGGCTTTTGAGAATAGTGCTCATCTATAATGGTAGCGAATCCAATATTTGAAGAAACCTCCAACGCTTTAGCAACAGAGATTTTACCATACCCCCCTCGATGTGAATCATGCACATACCTCCCGTAAAACCGCTTCCTACCTCTTTCAGTATCAACGATTGCAGAAGTATCAACAACCTTATCTTCTAAAGCCGCCATTAAAGCCATTACTTTAAAAGTTGACCCTGGCTCATGACTTTCTCCAACAGCATAATTCAGCTTTTCATAATATTTTCCTTTACTGGTTCTACCTAAGTTTGAAATTGCCCTAATCTCACCAGTCTTAACCTCCATCACAATGACACAACCATGCTCTGCTTCATACAACTCAAGCTGTTTCAAAAGCGCATGATGTGCGATATCCTGAATATTCACATCTATTGTTGTATACACATCATACCCGTCCTGAGGCTCTATTTCATTAGCATCTGTTAATGGCTTCCATTGCCCTTTTCCTATTTTTTGCTTTTTACGCTGACCATCAACACCTCTTAGGTATTTTACACCGAACGCACCATCGATACCTGGGCGTGTGATATTCCCTTTATCATCGATGCGCTCGTACCCAATAGTACGCTCTGCAATACCACCCATTGGATGTTCGCGCTTTGTTGTTTGCTCTACAATCAAACCACCTCTAAATGCTCCAAATTCCAATAATGGAAACTTTCTTAATCGCACATACTCTGAATACCCTATATTTCTAGCCAACAAGTAATACCTGTTTTTATTTGCACGAGCTCTTCTTAATTTTTTCTCTAATTGTGCAGAAGTGATTTTCCCTTTGTATTTCGATAAGGAATCACATAATGGCTTTATATTCTTTTCGAAAGTCCTAGTTGAAGGCGTTAAGGCATCAAATCGAATATCGTATTTAGGCACTGAAGTCGCCAGAAGATTACCATTAACCGAATACACATTACCACGATTGGCTGGAATAACTACATTTTTTACAACACGTTTTGTAGCAAGGGCTTTATATTTTTCACCTTGTACAAACTGAATCGTCAATAATTTAAACACAACAGCCACAGCGAAGATGAACATACATCCTGCTATAAAATATAAACGGTTTAATATGTTTTTGTCGTTTACTGCCACTTTGTTTTTATCAATCTTTTTCTTCTGTTAATACCTTTATTTTTTGCGGAGGCGTCTCTGAAGACCACAACCCTTTTTTATTCATTACACCAACCACATGAGACTCCATTTTAAGTCGCATTAACCTAGAACGACCATCTACAAACTGCGACCGTATTTCTTTTACTTCATTTTTTAACCGTGCAATTTCATATACTTTTTTATCAGCATTATGCGAACTTGCAATCATCACAATAGCCAATCCAGAAACAAACAATATGATACGCCAATTTTTAAACGAATCATCACTCACTAGAAAAGTCCCCCTCAATATGCTATAAATACTTTTCTTCATTACTTCTTCTCTGCCAATCTTAACTTTGCACTTCTTGCGCGATTATTCACTTTAATCTCTTCCTTAGAAGGCACAATTAATCCGTTAACTTTTTTTAGTGGCACTTCGAAATTACCAAACATATCACGCTCTGGTTCGCCTTCAAACATCCCGTTTCTAATAAAACGCTTCACCAAACGATCTTCAAGCGAGTGATAAGATATAAAACTCAATCTTCCATTATCATTTAACAACTCCGGCGTCTGCAGTAAAAACTCTTTAAGCACCTCAATTTCTTGATTCACCTCTATTCTAATCGCTTGATATATTTGCGCCAATACTTTATTAGCATGACGTGGCGGCAAAAACTTACCAAGCACTTTCTTTAACTGGTCACTAGTAACAATTGGCTCTTCGTTTTCGCGATATTCTACCACCAACCTTGCCATTGCAGGAGCCGCACGCAACTCACCATACTGAAAAAGCACATTTTTTAGCTGCTCTTCTTCATACTCATTTATCACATTAAAAGCAGAAAGCGTATTATTTTGATTCATACGCATATCCAAGTCCGCTTCAAAGCGTGTTGAAAATCCGCGTTCCGCCACATCAAATTGATGCGAAGACACCCCAAAATCGGCTAAAATGCCATCCACTTTTTTCACACCATGAAACCTCAGAAAACGCTTTATAAATCTAAAATTCTCATGAATTAGAGTAAAACGACTATCATCAAGTGCATTCCCTAAAGCATCAATATCTTGATCGAAAGCATAAAGTTTCCCATTTTCGTTCAGCCTACTTAAAATCTCCTTACTATGACCACCACCTCCAAAGGTGACATCTACATAGATACCGTCTGGCTTTACATTTAAACCATCAACAGACTCCTTTAATAATACAGGATTATGATATTCCATAGTCTTCATCGTCTTGTCCCATTACTTCCTCGGCTAAATCTGCAAAATCAATTGCCGCATCATCAATAGCCTGTTCATATAAATCTTTATCCCATATTTCAATAATATTGATTGCAGATGCTACAACAATATTTTTTGAAATACTCGCAAACACAGTAAGGTCTTTTGGAATCAATAAACGACCGTTCACATCAACCTCTACCATTTTCGCCCCAGCTGTAAACCTTCTAATGAAATCGTTATTCTTCTTTTTAAACTTATTTAGCTTATTCATTTTTTGCATCAAAGCTTGCCATTCAGCCATTGGATACAACTCCAAACATTGCTGAAAAACAGAACGACGTAATACAAATCCTTCTTCTAAAACTTTGGAAAGCTGTTTTTTGATCGAAGCAGGCATCATTAATCGCCCTTTCGCATCAACTTTACAATCGTATGTCCCTGTAATTAAGTCCAAAGCAGTTTTCTAAAATCCTAAACGTTTCAAAGTCAAATATATTGAAAAATATACCACTAATTACCACATTATACCACATTGTTAATAAATTCTAAACTAACCTTGCTAAAAAAACCACCATAAAGAGCATTAAACACCCACAACCACTATATTTCAGCTTATTAAGGCTCAAATATTCTATTTCACATTATTGTTAACATCTTAATTCACTGTAATCCTTTTTAATTCAATTTCTTAGGCAAATCATTTTCTTGAAATCAATTATTTTGGTGGATATATCAATGAAATACCTATATTTGTTTTTAATGATAGACTACTAGATTAATGACGCATCATTTAAAAAAAGAAGAAAAATTCAGTTATATCGAAGCCGGAGAAGGCACCCCGATTATTCTATTGCATGGATTAATGGGTGGCTTAAGTAACTTTGAAGCTGTGATTGAATTTTTTAGTAATAAAGGTTATAAAGTTCTTATTCCAGAACTTCCACTATACTCATTATCTTTACTAAAAACAAACGTAAAAACCTTTGCAAATTACCTGCATGAGTTTATCGTTTTTAAAGGTTACGATGACGTCATCCTATTAGGGAATTCACTTGGCGGACATATTGGTTTATACCACACAAAAATGTACCCAGAAAAAGTTAAAGCACTAATAATCACAGGAAGCTCAGGTCTTTACGAAAGCGCCATGGGGAGTGGATACACAAAACGTAGTGATTACGAAGTAATAAAAAAGAAGGCTCAGGACGTTTTTTACGATCCAGAAGTCGCTACTAAAGAAATTGTTGACGAAGTCTTCGAAACCGTTAACGACAGAAACAAGCTTATTAAAACTTTGGCTATTGCTAAAAGCGCCATTAGACATAACATGTCTAAAGACCTGCCAAATATGCAAACTCCTACCTGTATCATATGGGGTAAAAACGACCAAGTAACTCCACCAGAAGTTGGTGAAGAATTTAATGAACTTTTACCTAACTCTGAGTTATTTTGGATAGACAAATGTGGGCATGCTGCCATGATGGAGCACCCAGAAACATTTAACCAAATAATGAGCACCTGGTTGGAGCAAAAAGGTTTTTAAGCATAGAACACGACTACTCTTATAAATATTAATAAAGTTCCTTACAGGGAAATCTAAAATTAGCACGTTTTGAAAATTAAGTCTGCCGAATTTGTAATGAGTAATTCTGATGTCGAGAAATGCCCAAAAACCAGACTGCCAGAATATGCATTTATAGGTCGAAGTAATGTAGGCAAGTCTTCACTTATTAACATGCTTACCAGCAGAAAGAGTTTAGCTAAAACTTCAGGAAGACCAGGGAAAACCCAGCTTATCAACCATTTTTTAATTAACAAAAACTGGCACCTTGTCGATTTACCTGGATACGGTTATGCACGTGTTTCTAAGAGTTCAAAAAAGGTGTTTCAAAAGTTTATCACGCAATATTTCGGATTAAGAGAACAACTCGTTACGGCCTTTGTTCTAGTAGACATTCGTCACACACCTCAACCCATCGACTTAGAATTTATGCAGTGGCTTGGCGAAAACGGTATTCCTTTTTCTATCATATTTACAAAAGCGGATAAACTAAAACCAAAAGCGATTGAAAACCACGTTGAAGATTACAAAAAAATAGTTTTAGAAACGTGGGAAGACATGCCGAACTATTTTATTACCTCATCAAGCAACGAAACAGGTAAAGACGACGTTTTAGAATATATTGATGGCCTGAATGAGAATATGATTGATGGTTGATTGTTGTTGGTTGTTGGTTGTTGGAAAAAAATTAAAAAAAGACTAATTGCCCTATACTATAATTATTGATCTTAAAGAAATATAGAAATCGCACTAAAACTTCATTAATGAAGCAAATAACCTACTTTATATTTATTGGTATATTCTTTACAAGCTGCTCCCATAGAATTGTAAGAACTGATTATAATGTTAATAAATCCGATTACAAAAACTGTGATGTCATTATAAAAAGGAATACTAACATAAAAGACACACTTATAACAAAAATAGGTGAGATAAAACTTGGGGAATCCGGATTTTCAACGGCATGCAGTGAAGAACATGCTATCAAAATTCTAAAAAAAGAAGCCTGTGCTATCAGCGCCAATTTAATCATTATAACAGAAGAAAACAGACCAGATTTATGGAGCAGTTGTTATAGATGTCGAGCAGATTTTTACAAATATAATGACACTATAAAAAGAGAAAGCTCAGCAAATGATAAAATATATCAACCTGAAAAAGTAAAGCAACGCGTATCAAAGGATCGGAAAAACAACACAGTAGTTTTTATTGGTTCTGTAATTGCTGGAGTGTTGATAGGACTATTATTGATATAGCAAGAAAATTCTAACCTTTCACATCAAGAGCATCTCTTAAAGCATTTCCAATAAGCATAAATGCCATAACTAAACTCATAATACACAGTCCTGGAATAATAGCTAAATAAGGTTTTCCTAAAATTATATAGTTATAATGATCTTTGATCATTGCACCCCAACTTGCCATAGGTGATTGCGCACCAATACCTAAAAAACTTAAACCACTTTCTATTAAGATTGCCGCGGCAAAATTAGCTGCGGATATAACGATAACTGGCGCCATAATGTTTGGCAAGATATGCTTTGTAATAATCCTGAAATCATTATAACCCAAGGCCCTAGCCGCTGTAACATATTGCATTTCCTTGACACTAATTATTTGGCCCCGCACTACTCTAGCCACTTCTACCCACATGGTTAGTCCTACAGCTATAAAAACTTGCCAAAAACCTTTCCCTAAGGCCAACGTTATCGCGATAACCAATAATAATGTTGGAATTGACCATGTTACGTTTATCACCCACATAATTATAGCATCCACTTTACCTCCAAAGTACCCAGCTAAACTTCCCATAAGAATCCCTATGACCAATGAAATAAAAACCGCTACAAACCCAATAAAAAAAGATATGCGCGCCCCCACCAGAACCCTACTTAACAAATCTCGCCCGTACTTATCTGTACCAAACAAAAAGGTTCTTTCCTTAATAAATGCGCCCAGAGACTCATTAGGAAAAGCACTTAGTTTTATTGATTTCTCGGCTCCTTCAATACCATTCGAAGCATATTCTTTATATACTAAATGATCGTTTTCAACTTCAAATCCTGAGATTGGTATTTCAGTATCCGTGTTTTTTTTTCCGAAGAATATTTTATCGAATACATTTTGCTTGACCTTAATTTGAGAAGGTATAGTAAGCATAGTAACTTCAAAGCCTGGCTTTTTAGAATGTATTGCCAAATGCATTTGATTAGCGTGCTGAGAATTATCTGGAGCAACCACATACGCAAACACAGAAATCAAACCTACTAAACCAATAAAGTATAAACTAAATACGCCCCAAAAGTCCTTTTTAAACTTTTGGAGCGCTAATTGCTTTAGTGATTTTGATTTATGACTCATAAAACAAAACTACTTTTTTTCTGATGCTCTATTTGTTGTAGCCACTTTTTTTTGAGGATAGGTTGATTGTAAATCTTCTAATACATTTAAAGCTTCTTCAACATAAACATCTTGACTTAAATTTTCATGCCAGCGTTCTCGCTTTTCTTTAAGATCGGTCGTATCTTTTGTGAATAACGATTTCTCATAAGATGTTGAACTAAATTTTAAATTTGTCTGATAATCGGATATGGCATCAAAACGAGCAGCTTCACTTTCATTTCGTTTATTCTCGGCATTATAAGCCTCATAATTCAACGAATAAACACTCTCGTCAATTTTAGTTTTAACCCATTTAGCATTTTCACCAATTAACCTTAATTGTTCGTTACGGGCCATACGCTCTTTACTTCTCCTTACGGTTTCATCATAATCGTAATAACTTTTCCAAGGGGTAAAAGGTGCTGCATCAATTTCATCCCAAGGTAATGGGTTTTCTTTATCCTTTTCACCTACATCAATATAACTGAAACGACCAGGCACTTCAACATCACTTTTAACGCCTTCTAATTGCACAGAACCACCAGTAACTCTATAATATTTCTGAGTTGTCACTGCTAGAGCACCAAGATCTCCACTTGTATTATTCCTTAACATGTTGTTCAAATTTATTACATTTTGAACGGTACCTTTTCCATAAGTTTGTTTACCACCAATAATAATGGCACGTTTATAATCTTGCATGGCTGCCGACATAATTTCGGAAGCTGAAGCTGAAATTTCATTAACCAAAATCACCATTGGGCCATCCCAGGTGATCGATTTATCTTTATCCTTTAAAATTTCCTTTGTTTCACCAGAAGATCGCACCTGCACTATTGGCCCGTCTTTAATAAACAAACCTGCCATCTCTACAACAGTTGGTAAAGACCCTCCCCCGTTATTACGCAAATCCAGAACAAGACCTTCCATACCATCTTTTTTAAGACGCTCTAATTCCTGTTTAACATCTTTTGAGGCATTTACATTTTTATAATCTTTAAAATCTACGTAAAAGGCAGGCAAGTTGATTACACCAAACTTTTTACCATCCTTTTCAACAATGGATGATTTTGCATAGGTTTCAACCAACTCGACAACATCTCTTACAATAACAACATCCTTAATCGTGCCATCTACTTTCTTAATTGTCAATGTGACTTTAGTTCCTTTTGGACCTTTGATATACTTGATAGCATCACCAATTCTCATACCAACAATACTAATCGCATGGTCTTCATATTCCTGTTTCACCTTCAAAATAATATCTTCAACATCAAGTTTTTTACTTCTCCAGGCTGGACCTCCCGAAATCAACTCAACAATTTTGATATAATCCATACGTTTTTGTAACCTTGCTCCAATTCCTTCAAGTTTACCTGACATACGCTGATCGAAATCCTCCTTATTCTTAGGAGCTAAATAGTAAGTATGTGGATCATATTCTTCAACAATTGAATTCACGTATACAGCAAAATAATCTTCACGTTTTAAATCGTCAATATTATCATGATAATGAATATCAATAGATTTCAACGTTGATTCACGTGCTTCCTTTTCTATTTCGTCTTTTGATTTCATTACATAAGAAGGGTCTTTCTCTTTAGCTAATTCTTCTTGTTTAAGTAAATCGTCATAATTAGAAATGGTTGAAAATTTTAATAGCTGTCTCCAACGTTCACGCATTTGCTTTTTATAACGTACAAATGTCGTTTTATCATAATCTGTTTCGTAGCTCTCATCTACCCTATAATCAAAAGGTTTTGAAAGTACATCTTTATACATGGCTTCACCTTCTGCAATACGTTCTATTAAACGTTCATGAACGACATCAAAAAATGTAATTTCTTTATTTTTAATCTGCTCATCTAACAAGAATTTATACTTTTCAAAATATTCAATATCCGAGGCATAGAAATAACGTTTTACAGGGTCTACCGCTTGAATGTAGTGGTTAAATAATTTTTCTGAAAATTCATCATCTATATTAATAGGGTCCACATGTCCCTGTTCTAGTACAAATGTGATAATTTGAATGAGTAATTTATCCTTATCTGGGTTACTGAATTTTTTTGTCGTAAAACTGCAAGACGCAAATGCCAACAAAAACAGAAGCAAAAGCACCTTATAATTCCTTTTCATAATTTTCTTCATCATTAATATATTTAGTTCAACAGGGGAAATAGCATATTTTTTGACTAAAATAAAGAAAAAACCATGCTAAGCAACTAATTTTTTGTTAAACCAAAGAAATTAAGGGTAAACAGTCGAAATTACGTATTTTAGCCCAGCTATTTAAAAGATAAAAATGACAAAAAAGCCACTTATTTTAATCACTAACGATGATGGTATTAGTGCACCAGGAATTAGAACTTTAGTTTCTGTAATGAATACTATTGGCGACGTCGTTGTTGTAGCCCCCGACAGTGCTCAAAGCGGTATGGGGCATGCGATCACCTTAAATTCAACGCTTTACGCGGAAGAAGTATTTATCAACGACGGACCGCAAAAAGAGTATAGCTGTTCAGGTACACCGGCAGATTGTGTAAAGATCGCCATTCGTGAAATCTTAGACCGCAAACCAGACCTTTGTGTTTCAGGCATTAATCACGGTTCGAACTCCTCAATTAACGTGATTTATTCAGGTACCATGAGTGCAGCCATTGAAGCCGGAGTTGAAGGCATTCCTGCAATAGGTTTTTCACTCCTAGATTACGGCTGGAATGCTAATTTTGAGGCCTGTGAAACCTACGTCAAAACCATTACAGAAAACGTTTTAAAAAATGGAATACCAAATGGCGTTGTGCTAAATGTCAATCTACCTAATATGCCTAAAAAGGACATCAAAGGCATTAAAATATGCAGACAGGCTAAAGCGAATTGGGTGGAAAAATTTGACAAGCGACAAACACCTCAAGGCAAAGATTATTATTGGCTTACCGGTAAATTTGTTAATTTAGATGGCGGAGAAGACACTGATGAATGGGCTCTTGAAAACGGATATGTTTCTATTGTTCCTACACAATTTGACTTAACAGCTCATCATTTTATTAAAGACTTAAACACATGGAATTTAAATGATTAAAAAGGATGTTTTTATTGGAATGCTTATTGGCCTTATTGCTAATAGCATAGGATTATTTTTAACAGCAACATTATTAGGACAAGGTGATGACTTTACAACCGTAATTAAAGCAGCTGCTAATGAAGGTTTTCTTGGAAAACTGATAAGTTTAGGAGCCATTTTAAACCTTATAGCCTTTTTTGTTTTTATAAGAAAACGAGAAGATTACAAAGCGCGAGGCGTTTTATTAATAACCGTTTTTATTGCTGTTTTTACGTTTATCTTTAAACTTTTTTAAACGAAAAATCTCGGTCTGTTTTTTGACTAAAACCATGTTAATATTATGAAATATTATATCATAGCAGGAGAAGCATCGGGCGACTTACACGGATCTAACCTAATTAAGGCGTTACATAATACTGATGTACACGCCGAAATAAGATGTTGGGGCGGCGACCTTATGCAAGAAGCTGGCGGAGATTTAGTAAAACATTATAAGGAACGCGCATTCATGGGTTTTTCTGAGGTTATCATGAACCTGAATAAAATCTTCAAACTAATCTCCTTTTGTAAGAGTGATATTGAAGTTTTCAAACCAGATGTTATCGTTTTTATTGATAATTCAGGATTTAATTTACGCATAGCCAAGTGGGCCAAAGAAAAAGGGTTTAGAACAAATTATTATATTTCACCGCAAGTTTGGGCCAGTAGAGCCAGTAGGGTCACGGCTATAAAGCGCGACATTGATAAGATGTTCGTTATTCTACCTTTTGTGAAAAGTTTTTACAAGACCTATAATTATGAGGTAGAATTTGTAGGACATCCGCTTATAGACGCCATTGCTAATAGAGATCAAATAAATGAGTTTGATTTTAGAAAAGCGCACCATCTTAGTGATAAACCTATTATCGCGCTATTACCAGGAAGTAGAAAACAAGAAATCACAAAAATGCTTGATGTCATGTTAAGCCAAGTCGATAAATATTCAGACTACCAATTTGTTATTGCCGGTGCGCCTAGTCAAGAACATGACTTTTACAAAACATTTATCAAGTCGGAAAACGTTAAATTTATAGCGAACAAAACCTATGAATTATTAAGTATTTCTTATGCTGCGCTGGTTACTTCGGGCACAGCAACTTTAGAAACTGCCTTGTTCAAAGTCCCACAAGTAGTATGTTATAGAGCGAGCAATATTTCTTACCAAATCGCTAAACGTATTATTACATTAAAATTTATCTCTTTAGTAAATCTCATTATGGATCGAGAGGTAGTTACCGAGTTGATTCAAAATGATTTTAACAAAAAAAGGCTTAGTGAAGAATTAGATAAGGTTTTAGATGAAGAGTTTCGTGAGCAGCAATTTTTAGATTATTATGAATTGGAACAGACTTTGGGCGGAAAAGGAGCAAGTAAAAAAACAGCACAATTAATTTATGACAGTGTTAAAGCATAATTTATATATGAAAAAAAGCCTCATTCTTATTCTATGTCTTATTTGCTTTAGCCATTGTAAATCCTCCAAACGAGCTAAAAAAAATAATACCGTTAAAACACGACATGTCAACATAAAAAGTGCTCCCGATATACCTGTGGATTACGAAATTATACCAAACAAAGAGAAATCTTCAAGCGCAAAAAAATCTTCCAAATCACAAGCAGACTATATTATTGATTATGCTTTACAGTTTAAAGGGACGCGATATAAATGGGGAGGAACAACAAAGTCTGGAATGGATTGCTCTGGACTCGTTTTTGAATCTTTTAGAAGTTATGATATTTTATTGCCAAGAATATCCAGAGACATGGCAAAAAAAGGATCGAAAATTTCATTAAAAAAGGTAAACACGGGTGACTTGTTATTCTTTAAAACCGGAGGACGAAGAAACTCAATAAACCATGTAGGTCTTATTACAGCTGTAAAGAACAACGATATTGAGTTTATACACGCCACTAGTAGTAGAGGCGTTATTGTTTCTCATTTAAACGAAAAATACTGGCTAAACGCTTTCGAAGAGGCTAGACGTATTTTGTAGGATATTTTGTATATTTCGTAGCCATGAAGCTACTTAATTTTACGATTATTAAATTAACCATTTGCCTAGTTATAGGCATCCTCATTGGTTACTATTTCCAAACACCTTATTTAATTGTATTAGGTTTTACGCTAGTTTCACTCCTTCTGGTTTTCATGTCTTATCTCATGGCGAGACATCAATTTCAAAAAACGGTATGGTTTGGTCTTGCAGCCTTTCTTTCGATGATTAGCATTGGTGCATTAGTTGTACAATTTCATAATCAGAAAAATTTTCAAAATCATTTTACTCATCAAGTTCTAAAAAACAACGCAACTTTAAAAACCACGACTTTTAGAATAAAAGAAGTACTAAAACCAGGTGCTTACCATGATAAATATGTGATTGATGTCCTTTCTATCGACAATATTAAGGTTTGTGGCAAATCGTTACTAAATATAGAAAAAGACAGTTTAACCACCACGCTTCTTGTAGATGACATATTTGTAGCGAAAACGAGGTTTATGGATTTAAATAAATCACTAAACCCGCATCAATTTGATTATAAAAATTATTTAGAAAAGCAATACATTTATAATCAACTACAACTCAATTCTAGAACACTTTTAAAAGCTAATTATAAAAACCACACTGTTTTTGGCCTTGCTCATAAAATAAGGAGGCATATCAACAACCGACTTAAAGCTTATCACTTTGATGATAATCAACGTGCTATTATTAATGCACTTTTATTGGGTCAGCGTCAAGAGATTAGTAAGCATATTTATAGTGATTATGCTAATGCAGGAGCGATTCATATTTTAGCTGTTTCAGGTTTACACGTAGGGATAATTTTAATAATTTTAAGTTTCGTTCTTAAGCCGCTAGAATTTTTTAAACATGGTAAACAAATAAAAACCATATTATTAATTTGTCTTTTGTGGAGTTTTGCTGTGGTTGCAGGATTATCGGCTTCAGTAACTCGAGCTGTAACCATGTTTAGCATTTTAACTGTCGCTTTAAACATAAAACGTCCAACAAACATATACAACACTTTAGCAATAAGTATGTTTGTAATATTACTTTTTAAACCGCTATTTATATTCGATGTTGGTTTTCAGCTTAGTTATCTCGCCGTTTTTTCCATTGTAACCATCGATCCTCATTTATATAAAATATGGCAACCTAAAAATAAAATTCTAAATCTTTATTGGCACACTTTTACCGTAACAGTAGCCGCTCAAATAGGAGTAATTCCTTTAAGTCTATATTATTTTCATCAATTCCCGGGATTGTTCTTTATTTCAAACTTGGTAATCATTCCATTTCTAGGCGTTATTTTAGCCTTCGGAATTATAGTCATTCTTTTAGCCTCCTTTAATCTACTCCCAATTTTTATAGCCGATACATTCGGAAACATAATCAGCTTAATGAATACTTTAATGCATTGGATTTCGAATCAGGAAACTTTCATTTTTAAAGAAATCTCATTTAACTTATTCCATGTTTCCCTTACGTATTTGATGCTCATAGCATGCTTTATGTTTTCTCTTAAAAGAAACAGCCAATCTTTTGGACTCCTACTTATTTCGGTATTACTCCTTCAATCTTCATGGATTTATAACAAACTACAGCTTCCGTCAAATGAATTTATCATCTTTCATAAAAGTAGGCAAAGCTTAATCGGTATGTCATTAAACAATAACATGTTCATCGCTAATGATTATGATAGTATGACAACATTAAAGGATAAGATTATTAGTAATTATGTGATAGGTAATCATATAAACAGAATTGAAAAAGGCAGCGTTCGCAATGCTTATCAACTCGAAAACAAAACGCTCTTTATCATTGATAGTTTAGCCTTATACAATGCGAAAACGATACATCCAGATTATATTTTACTTAGGCAGTCGCCACAAATTAATTTAAACAGGGTAATTGATTCCCTACAACCTAAATACATTATTGCCGATGGCAGCAACTACAAAACTTATGTTAATCGCTGGGAACGCATTTGTAAAAAAAGAAACCTCCCTTTTCACCAAACTGGCAAACAGGGCGCTTTTATAATTAAATATTAATTGTGATTAATTAACTTTTAAATTCTGACTTAAAGGTTTTATAGTACTCGGTAAACTGCTCTTGCGTGGTAATGTTTTTATGATCGTCTTTGTAAAACATTTTTAAATACAACTCCAATTGTTCTGGTGTTTGATAACCTCGTATTGGCGCAATAACATCGGATTTTTCATCAAAAAACACGACTGTTGGATATGCACTAACTTGTAAATATCTTGTTAATTCATGAGCTGAATTTCTCCTACTTGCTAATTTGGGATCATACCTTGGATTAGAAAAGGTCTTCCCGTTATAGTCCACTTTAGAATTCCCTTCCGCATTAAACTTAACGGCATAATAATTTTCATTAACATAGGCTGCAACATCATTATTTTGAAATGTGTTTTTATCCAACATTTTACATGGTCCACACCAACTGGTATAGACATCCATCATAATTTTTTTAGGTGTCTTTTTCTGAAGCTCTAGTGCTTCACTCAAACTTATCCAATTGACTTTTTGAGCAACAGCTTTAAAACTAACTAAACTTAAAACTAAAGCAAATAATGCAATCCTTTTCATAATCTTATTTGTTGTAAAACGAGCTCCCAACTTACAAAAAATGCTCCTATTATGGAGCATTCTTAATAAAATTTATAATTTAAACGACTTATTTTACACCGTGCATTAATTTTTTCATGACTGGTGTTAACCCCATTACAATAAATCCTGCTATAACCGGAACAATAGTAAAAATCAAGAAAAACGTTGTTAAATCGTATTGAGCCGTAATTTTATCAATCATACCTCCCATAGTTCCAGCGGCTTTATTCCCAAGCCCCACAGCGATATACCAAAGCCCAAACATGACACCAATTTTTGCAGCTGGCACCAGTTTACTAACATAAGACAGACCAACTGGAGATAGTGAAAGCTCACCTAAAGTATGTAATAAATAAGCTAAAATTAACCACATTATACTCACGGAAGCTGTTTGTGCGCCTTGCGGAATCCCGGAAGAACCATAAGCCAAAACGCCGAAACCTAATCCGAGTAAAACTAAACCAATACCAAATTTAACTGTTGCCGGTGGATTGTATTTACTTTCCCAAATTTTTGATATTAATGGAGCAAAAGCGATAATATAAAAGGAATTCAAAATAGAGAACCAAGATGCTGGCACTTCGGTTTCAACTTCTGAAAATTGGTTTTTTAACATCCAAATTACAATTCCCCAAATAATTACGAAACTCGTTCCTAAGAAAATATTTGATAAGGCATATTTGCTGAAAGTAATTCTAAATAACTGCCATAATACATAGGTGATTATTAATAGAGGAACAACCGTAAGTAATGTATTTGCTACTCTAAAAACATTGGCTGCATTACCTTCCAAAACACGATCTGTATAATCTGCCGCAAAGATAGTCATAGAACCACCTGCCTGCTCAAAGGCTGCCCAAAAGAAAATCGTAAAAAAGGCCAAAATACCAACTACAATATAACGATCACGTTGTACATTTGCAGGAACTTTTTCTTCCTCAACAACAGGATCTTTACCTATAGTTTCTATAGCTTCATCATATTCTAATGAATCCGATGGAGACAATCCTATTCGGCCAAATATTTTTTGAGAAAACCAGAATTGTAGCATACCAAAAAACATAAAAATTCCTGCTAAACCAAATCCAAAATGCCATCCCACCATTTCACCAATGTATCCACATAGCAAAATTCCTAAAAAGGCACCAGCATTTACACCCATGTAAAAAATGGTAAAAGCACCATCTTTTTTATCCTGTGCATTTTTATAAACCCCATTAATAATAGAGGTAATATTCGGTTTAAACAAACCGTTACCTGCCACTAATAATCCTATACCTAAATACAAACTCCATGGTGTATCAAAGGCCATGGCCGCATGACCTGAAGTCATTATTAAAGCACCAATTGCAACAGCTTTCCTATAACCGAGAAATTTATCGGCAAGTAAGCCACCTAAAATTGGAGAGAAATACACTAACATAGTATAGGTTCCATAGAGCCCTAGAGCTTCCTCTCTAGACCATGCCCAACCACCATCAATTATAGATGATGTTAAAAATAGTACTAAAATAGCACGCATACCATAATAGGAAAAACGCTCCCACATTTCGGTAAAAAATAAAACAAATAAACCAGATGGGTGCCCCATTAAAAGTTTACGGTTCATGTCGGAACCTTCAAATATTACTTTAGTCATTTCCATTAAATATGTATTTTAGTTTTCTGCGATTTCGATTTCTTTTGCTTCAATAACATGTTCATTATCTTCAGCCCCATGTGTTAATCTCTTTAATGGTTTTAATATTAAAATAAACAAACCACCAATAATAACTGTAAAACTAAATATACCCGAAAATATGGCATATTCACCAAAATCTGATGCCGATTCCCCAAGAATCCCTGCTACTTTATTTCCTAAACCAGAAGATGCAAAATAAACTCCCATCATTAAGGATGCATATTTTGCTGGTGCTAATTTTGTAATAAAAGATAAGGCTACTGGCGACAAACATAATTCACCAATGGTGTGAAAAAGATAGGCAAGGACTAACCATAGCATACTAGAAGAACCAGATTTTTCAAATTCCATAACAGCGAATACCATAAATAGGAATCCAAAACCCATGATTATAATACCTGTTGCCATTTTAAATAATGAGGATGCTTCTTTGTCTTTTAGCTTTCGTTTTGCCCAAAGACCTGCTATTATAGTTGCGAATATAATGATGAAACCTGCATTTAAACTTTGAAACATTATAGTTGGCACTTGCCACCCTAATAACATGCGGTCTGTTTTGGTATCGGTATAGATATTCATTAACCCTCCAGCCTGCTCAAAAGCACCCCAAAAAATTATAACCATGATGAACGACAGTAGTAAAACAATAAAACGATCTTTAAAAACTTGTGATTCTAGTTCTCTGAAAATCATCATTAAAAGCGCAGCTATTGCCGCTAAAAACAGGAATAATAAGCCATATCCCCAATCCATAAAGTACCATCCAATAATTGAAGCGACAACCAAAATTACGGTTATAAAAAGTTGTTTTGGTGAATTTAGCAATTTGCCATATAACTTGCCGTAAGACACTTCATCTTCAGCGTTAGTCACTTCAACATGATTACCAACTTGTGCTAAATATTTTTGACCACCAATATAATTAATAAGTCCTAAAACCATAACAACTCCTGCTAATCCAAATCCGGCGTGCCAGCCATAATTAGCCACTACGAAACCAACAATAACAGTAGCTAAAAGTGACCCTAAGTTTATACCAATATAGAAAATACTAAAACCTTTATCACGACGAATATCTCCTTGTTGGTATAAACCACCAACCATGGTAGAAATATTAGGTTTTAATAACCCAACCCCAATAATGACTAGTCCTAAACCCGTATAAAAAGCCCAAATATCGGTAAGAACTAAAACACCGTGCCCTAAACAGAGGATAATAGCACCGTAAAGAACCGCTTTTTTTTGTCCGATTAACTTATCGGCAATCATGCCTCCTGGTATAGCAATTATATACACCAACATCGTGTACCAACCATATAAAGCAAGAGCTTCTTTACTAGTCCAACCTAAACCCACTCCTCTAACATCATCTCCTAAAGTAGATGCTGTCATGTATAAAACTAAAATGGCGCGCATGCCGTAGTACGAAAAACGCTCCCACATTTCGGTTAAAAATAAAATATACAAGCCAATAGGTTGGCCAAACAATTCTTTTTGATGTGGTTTTAATACCGTATCTGCCATAATGATTTTTGAGTTGGTTATTATTTTTGCGGTTATATTTAAAAGTTAGTCTATTAATTTTTCAATTACAAAGTCTGTCATTTTTTTAAATAAGTGCAACCTTGTATTTCCGCCATAAATCCCATGATTTTTATCTGGATAAATAGCCATATCGAATTGCTTATCTGCCTGAGTTAATGCTTCAGCCAGGCGCATCGTATTTTGAACATGAACATTATCATCGGCCGAACCATGAATTAATAGAAAATCACCTTTTAATTTATCAACATGATTGATTGGAGAATTCTCATCGTAACCACTAGCATTTTCTTGTGGTGTTGTCATATAGCGCTCGGTATAAATGGAATCATAAAAACGCCAGCTCGTTACTGGAGCCACAGCAATGGCCATCTTAAAAACGTCATTTCCTTTAAACAAACAATTACTACTCATAAAACCACCATAACTCCAACCCCAAATACCGATTCTGGTGTCATCAATATACGACAATTCACCTAAAGTTTTAGCAGCTTGTATTTGATCCTCTACTTCGTATTTACCTAATTCTTTTTGAGTAACTTTCTTAAATTCGGCACCTTTAAAACCTGTTCCACGAGCATCAATACACACAACAACAATCCCTTTTTGCGCCAACAATTGATACCAATAATCGTTGGCCGAATTCCAATGATTTGCTACTTGCTGAGACCCTGGACCCGAATATTGTGTCATAAATAATGGGTATTTCTTGTTTTTATCGAAATCTGCAGGTTTGATCATCCACATGTTCAAGTCGTTACCATGAACAGAAAGCGTACTAAATTCTTTTTCTGAAAGGTTATAAGCTGTAAGGTTTTGAGATACAGCAGCGTTATCCTTTATGTTTTTAATAACCGCTCCTGATTTTGAATTGTTTAATGTAAATTCTGGTGGCGTTGAAGCGTTTGAAAACGTATTAATGAAATACGAAAAATCCGCACTAAAAGCGGCTTCATTAGTACCTTCTTTTGAAGATAAACGCTTTTTACTTCGTCCGTTAAGTTTAACCGCGTATACATCACGATTAACCGAACCATTTTCAACAGATTGATAATAGATTATATCTTTGTCTTCATTATAACCATAGTAATCGGTCACTTCCCAATTACCTTTAGTCACTTGATTAATAAGTTTTCCGTTTCTATCGTAATGATATATGTGGTTGAAACCGTCCTTTTCACTGGTCCAAATAAAACTATTGTCTTCTAAAAAGGTTAAATTATCGGTAACATCTACGTAGGCTTTGTCTTTTTCTTCTAAAATTAAATCTGCTGAATTATTTTTCGTGTCAATAGACCATAAATCCAACTCATTTTGATGTCTATTTAAGAACTGAGCACTTAATATATCTGCATTATTTGTCCATTTAATTCTTGGAATATAAAAATCTTCATAATTTTTAGATACCGGTAAACCTGAAAGTTTTCCTGTTACCAAATCATATAATTGAAGTGATACTTTCGAATTTGCTTCTCCTGCTTTTGGATACTTGAAAACCTGCTGAGTTGGATATAGCGCGGTTCCATATACGTCCATTGAAAATTCAGGCACTTCAGATTCATCAAATTTTATAAAAGCGATTTTAGTACTAGCTGTATTCCATACAAATGCTCTAACAAACGCAAACTCTTCTTCATAAACCCAATCGGTAATACCGTTTATAATTTTGTTTTTTTCGCCATCAAAAGTAATTTGCTTTATTTCATTAGACTGCAAATCCTTTACAAACAAATTATTATTTTTAGCAAAAGCTACCTTAGTACCATCTGGAGAAAAGGTTGGTTCTTGAATAGCATCTTCAGTAATCAAATTTAATTCCCCATTTGCCACATCATACACATAATAATTCCCTAAGGAAGAATGTCGATAAATAGATGTTTCATTAGTTGCCAACAATACTTTCTGCTCGTTTGAACTAAAGGTATAGTCTGAAAAATAACGTAGGGCAGATAAATCTGAAGAACTTACTAGCGTCTTTACCTTTTCCAAAGTTTTATAATCGTAAATATCCACAGAGGTGCTTCGAGTAGCACGATCGAAATTTAATACCGAATATTGCTGTCCGTTTGACATGGAATGCAAAACATCCATGTATTCTGTTCTAAAACTGCCATTTTTCCAAATGTCTTCAAGGGTAATGTCTTTGTTTTGTGCTGATAGGAAAGAAGTAATAAATAAACAAACACAAAGCGATAATTTAAGATAATTCATGTAATATTTTCAATTGGTTTTAAGAAGTACATGAAACGTCGAAAAAGTCATAATTTGTAAGGCAAAAATGAGTCGGTTATTAACGTTTCAATAAAACTATTTTTTTTTCAAAATGAACTCAAGATTACTAAAAATAACGCAAAAAACAATCATTATTAACACATAAATAACACGATTGAAACATGATTAGGCTTTTTTGGTTATAATTTATTACATCCCACCACTACTCGATCTTGTTAAAAGCCCTTTCTTTGTTGTCAGTGCTCGTTATAATCAAAAGTCATTTACGCGTAATCTTATCAAGAATACTATCTTTGCACAGCAAATTACAAGGTTATGAGTAAAACGATTTCTGGCTTTTCTAAACTTTCTAAATCTAAAAAGATAGATTGGATTGTTGACACGTATTTTTCAAATGCAGAAGATGCCAAAACCAAAATAAAGCAATATTGGAATACCAATGATAAACTACAGCAGCTTCATGATGAGTTTATAGAAAACACCATAACCAATTACTATTTACCACTTGGTGTCGCGCCAAATTTCTTAATAAACGATAAGTTATACACGATACCTATGGCCATTGAAGAAAGCTCGGTGGTCGCAGCAGCCAGTAAGGCTGCTAAGTTTTGGCTAGCGAGAGGTGGATTTAAAACCACTGTAATTTCTACAACAAAAATTGGTCAAGTACATTTTATGTACAAAGGTGACTTTAAAAAGTTAGAATCATTTTTTAATTATGTGAAGCCCATACTAATTCAGGAATCGGAAGCTATAACGAAAAACATGACCAAGCGCGGTGGTGGTATTTTAGACATAGAATTGCGCGATAAAACAACTGAAATCGCAAACTATTATCAGCTCCACGTCTCTTTTGAGACCCTAGACGCCATGGGTGCCAATTTTATAAATTCATGTTTAGAACAATTTGCAAAAACTTTAAAAAACAAAGCTTTAAATTTTGATTTATTTTCTGAAGAAGAGAAGCAAATTGAAATCGTTATGAGCATTTTATCTAATTATGTACCAGATTGTTTAGTACGTGCAGAGGTGAATTGCCCTGTTGAAAAATTAAGTGAAGATTCAAACATTACCGGTGAAGCTTTTGCTCGTAAATTTATCCAAGCTGTTAACATTGCTGAAATTGAACCCTTCCGAGCCGTAACCCACAACAAAGGTGTTATGAATGGTATCGATGCCGTTGTTTTAGCAACAGGAAACGATTTTAGAGCTGTTGAAGCTGGTGTACACGCCTATGCATCTAGAAACGGACGTTATAGCAGTTTATCTCACGCTAAAATTGAAAACGGAATTTTTAAATTTTGGATGGAAATCCCGTTGGCTTTAGGAACAGTTGGTGGATTAACAGGTTTGCACCCTTTGGTGAAACTATCTTTAGAAATGCTGCATAAACCATCAGCGAAAGAATTGATGCAAATTGTTGCCGTAGCAGGATTAGCCCAAAACTTTGCTGCTTTACGTTCATTAACAACTACAGGTATTCAACAAGGTCATATGAAAATGCATTTGATGAATATTTTAAATCAGTTTGAAGCGAACGACATAGAAAAAACTGCACTAACAAAACACTTTGAAACCAATGCCGTTACCCATAATGCCGTCATTGAAGCCTTAAAAGCATTAAGAGATTAAATCGTGAAAAGTAAAACCTTTTATAGCAACGGAAAACTACTTTTAACTGCAGAATATGTCGTCCTCGATGGCGCCTTATCACTTGCCGTTCCAACTAAATACGGACAATCATTAACCATAAGTCCAATTTCTGAATCTAAAATCTATTGGGTAAGTTTTGATCATGAAGACCGGATTTGGTTTGAAGGTTGTTTCAATTTAGATAATTTTTCAACGGAAGAACAAGGCGATATCTCTAAACGAATTATTCAAATTCTAAAAGCAGCAAAAACATTAAACCCTCAGTTTTTAAATTCAACAAAAGGCTATAAGGTGACAACAAAATTAGATTTTCCAAGAAACTGGGGACTTGGAACATCTTCCACGCTCATTAACAATATTGCAAATTGGGCCAATGTTGATGCCTATCAACTTTTAAACAAAACATTTGGCGGCAGTGGTTATGATATCGCTTGCGCGGAAAATAACACCCCCATAACCTACCAGTTACAAAACGGAAATCCTATCGTGCTTCCCTGCACATTTAATCCATCTTTTAAAGACAACTTATATTTTGTTCATTTGAATAAAAAACAAAACAGTCGTGAAGGCATAAAACATTATAAAGAAGCCAAGGGAGACTCTAACTTTTCGGTAGAAGCGATTAACACGATCACTAAAGAATTACTGACTTGTATGCATTTGGAGGCATTTAAAAATTTAATTACCGAACACGAAAATTACATTTCAAAAATCACTAAACAAACTACCATAAAAGATTTATACTTTAAAGATTTTCAAGGTGCTGTAAAAAGTTTAGGTGCTTGGGGTGGCGATTTTGTTTTGGTGGCTTCAGCTAATAATCCAATTGAATATTTTAAATCTAAGGGATTTGAAACCTTAATTCCTTATTCAGAAATGGTTCGCTAATAATTTTTAATTTACTATTTTTCTTCAATATCAACAGGTCTTTTGTGCCAATAAGAGGCCAAAATAGAACCCGAAATATTCATTAACGGCCCGAAAACCGCCGGCGCCAGTCCCATGGTTGCAATTTTCCCTAAGGAGTTTGCTATTCCCGAAGCTAAACCGCCATTTTGCATACCAACCTCTAAAGCTATAGTTCTTGAATCTTGTTTATTTAATTTCAAAAGCCTGGCATACCAATAGCCTAAGAAATAACCGAAAATATTATGAATTAAGACTAGAACCATTAATAATACTCCTATTTCTAATAAATTATCACGGCCTGCAGCGGTAATTACAACAATAATTGCCCAAATTCCGAACATAGAAATTAGGGGTAATATTTTTCTAAAGCCATCCATTTTTTCCTTTAATAGTTGATTAACCAAGAGACCGGCTCCTATTGGTAAAATAATCATCTTAACGATACTCCACATCATGGCAAAAACATCTATTTCAACAAATTCTCCAGCAAAAACCTTCATTAAAAGTGGCGTTACAAAAGGTGCGATTAAAGTCGCTATAGAAGTAATCGTAATCGATAGTGCTAAATTAGCTTTGGCTAAATAAGCCATCACGTTAGATGCTACGCCGCTAGGAGAAGAACCTACTAATACAATTCCTGCCGCAATTTCAGGAGGAAAACCACTGAATTTAGCAAGAACAAAACCCATTATAGGCATGATTCCAAGTTGTGCTGAAACACCAACAAACACCCCTTTTGGTGATTTAATAACTGCTCCAAAATCCTGGATACTCATAGAAGTTCCCATACCAAACATAATGATCTGGATTAAAGGAATAATAAGAATAGTTAATTGAACATCACCCATACTCACAAAATACTGTGGATAATAAAGCGCTAAAACTACTCCTGCAAAAATAATTGCTGTAAAAACAAAACCATTCAAAGATTCAACCCCTTTACAGCCAAAGGCTAGCAAACAAAAAAAAGCAATCAATAACGGTCCGCAATCTGCAATATTTCCAGTTAAAATAAAACCTAAACTAACCAACAGAAGTAACAAGGCGAGCCCTAGGGCCACAAAATAAATATTAAGTTTACTCATATTTTGATCAGTTTAAAATCCCATGTTTAGCGCTTCCACATAATACATAAGACGGTTTTTCAGATTTAGATTAACGTTGCTCAATATAAGAAAAAAAACATTTTTAATAAAGTAGAAGGTATTTTAAAAAGGCAGCGTTATTCTATTTTCAACCTTATTGAATAAAAAAATCCCAGATTAATTACTAACCTGAGATTTTATAACATAAATTTTATTTTGATGGTTTTATTTTATCTTAAAAACAAGATCTACTTCTTTTGGAGCTAAACACTGTGTGTCGTTACAAACCATGAATTCTACAACAGCTTTGATGTCAAATGATTCGTTGTTTTTCAGCTTCACACGTTGTTTAAATTGTGCCTCTTTATCAAAAAACTTAATAACCATTTCGAAAACTGGATCATTTACTGTATGTCCAGCACCTTCTTTTGTATTTCCTTTTTTTAAATAATATGAATTACCTTCAAAAGTAAAGCTAGTAGGAATTGGACCATTATCAGGAACCGATTGCGAATATAAATGCCAGCCCGCTTCTATTTTTGCAGTGGCAATTAATACCGCTTCTGTGTCCGATATTTTATTTACATTGGTTTGCCATTTCACAGGATCATGAATCTGAGAGTAAACTATTGTACTAAGGGTTACCGTAAGGATAAAAACAAGGTTTTTCATATTCATATTTAGTTTTTGGGTTTAATGACAACTTCATAAGTTTTCGCTTTTTTAAGCACATGTTTTACAAATGATTTTATATCCTTAACCGAAATTTCATTTATAATCTTCTCAAAGTTTTCAGGACTATTCATATTATAACCTTCTCTATAAAAATTTGTTAGCAGCGTCATATCATAACTGTTATAATCTTGCTGTTGTTTGCGCTCCTTTAAGTAATTCGTAGTTGTTTTATCTAAATCTACCTGATTAATTTCACCTTTGGCTATTTTCTTTAATTCAGCATGTACAATACTTATTAGTTGTTCAACTTTTTCAGGATTACAGTCGAAATTAACACTAATAAATGCTTGCTCTAAAGGTCGTTTTACGATGCTAGCTAAGGCGCTCGCGCCATAAGTACCTCCTTCTTCTTCTCTTAAAGTTTCTGTAAATCTTAATTGCAAAATATCACCAACAGTTTTTGCTATTATTTCATTTTCTAAACTATAATCCATATTGTTTTTATATGCAATATGCACAGTACTTTTGGGGTCTTCCATTTTTATAAATACATCCTTATCTATTGAATTGCTTACCCAATTTACAGAATTATCTTTCCAAGTTTCCTTTTCCTTAGTAGCAGGAATACTAGCAATATACTTCTCTAATAAGGGTTTTAAGGTTTTTTGATCGATATCTCCAACAATGAAAAATTCAAAATCAGCAACATTTTTAAAACGATCTAAATAAATAGATTTCATTTTATCAAATGTCATTTTATTTGCATACTCTCTGGTAAACAAAGCCCTTTTAGGATTATTTTTGCCATAAACAGCTATCGTGACACTATCATTTATTTTTTGATTAACATCATTACTTCTTCTAATAATGTAATTATCAATTTTACCCATAAGCACTTTATAGGCATCGTCATCAAACCTTGGTTTAACAAAACGCAAATAAATCATTTGTAATAAAGTCTCAACATCTTTTGTAACAGACGATCCGGTAATGCTCTCTGTCAATCCGTTGACTTCTATATGGGTTTTTGCTGTTTTGCCAGCTAAAACTTTTGCCAAATCGGTTGCAGAATAATTACCTAAACCAGAACTTGCGATGAAATTTCCTAACAGGTCTGCCGAAGGTAAATCATCATTATTTAATAAAGATGTCCCACCATAACTTATAGCTCTTAATTGCACATCATTTTTATTTTTATTAGCATATTTATAATGCACCGTTACGCCATTAGTTAGTCTAAACGTCGTTGCTTCAATGGCTTCATTATCTCTTTCAGTTCTAATCTCACCAGGAATAATTTCGATACCAGACATCAAAGCTTTACCACCGAAATCATCAAAATACGCCAATAACCTCTCATCATTTTCAACTGTACTGATAATATCGAGTGCCTCAGATTCTGTCAGATTATTTTTTCCTTTTACACCAGTGACAATGAGCGATCTATTCTTTTGAGTGTATAACTCCTTTAACCGATTATGTATATCATCTGCGGTCAATTTATCAAGAATAATTTTTACTAATTCATAATTCTTAGTAACATCTGAAAGTGTTGTATTCTCCAAATAATTCTTTTGAATTTCCGAAGCAATCCTTTTGTGAGATTTATCATCTACCTTAGTTATTTGCGTTTCATACGAGTTTTTAATTTTAATTTCTGTACGCTCAATTTCACCTTCAGTAAAACCAAATTTAACCGCTCTGTTTAATTCCTCTAATCCGGCTTTAAAAGCTTTATGTTGCTCATTTGGTTTTGGGTAAATATTTAAATTCAAACTGTTAGTTGTTCTGGTAAAATTACCATAGCTAATTCCAGCTCCTAAGAAAGGTGCATCCGGTTTCTTCGAAATTTCCCTAATTCTAGATGACAGCATAGATATTATCATACGATTAATTAATGATTGTCTTAAATCTGCAACAGTTTCATTAGTTAATGCTTTTTGATGACGAATACTAAAATTAATCTGAGATGTTGTTACTTCCTCGTCCATAGCTAGGCTATATAACATCTGATTATTATCTGGAATATTTACTAAAAATCGTTCTTTAGGATTGTCTACTGCTGGTATTGGTGTAAATAACTTTATGATTTTACTCTCTACAGTATTCACATCGACATCTCCAATAATGGCAATAGCTTGCAAATCGGATCTGTACCAATCGTGATAAAAATCACGAAGCGCTTTATATTCAAAATTTTCTACAACAGACATGGTACCAATAGGCATACGTTTAGAATAGATCGTATTATTAAACATAGTTGGTAGTGATTGTTTCAAAACACGCATCCTACCACTCTGCCTTGTTCGCCATTCTTCCTTTATAACACCACGTTCTGCGTCAATCTCTTCATCTGTTAATAACAAATCATTCGACCAATCGTGTAAAACTAGCAGACAGGTATCAATTAATTCTTGGGTAGCAGGAATATCATTCATATTATATACCGTTTCATCGAAACTTGTATAGGCGTTAATATCCTTTCCAAATACAGCACCATGCTTTTGAAGTGTGTTTAAAATGCCTTTGCCTTCAAAATTTTTGGTACCATTAAACGCCATGTGTTCTAAAAAATGTGCCAACCCTTGTTGGTCGTCATTCTCTAAAACAGAACCTACATTTTGAATAATATAGTAGCTAACCGCCTTTTTGGTAACATCTGTATTATAGATATAATACGTTAAACCATTAGGCAATACCCCTTTTTTTATTTTAGAGTTTGTAGATAAAGGTTGACTGAGATCTAACGATTGTGCAGCTGTATTTAAACAGACTACAAAAACAACTAAGAGTAATAAAATACGCTTCATTAATTATGGATTTGAATAATTATTTAATTATGATTAAAAAATAAGATTTTAAAATTAAAGATATCATTTTGTTCTGAAGTAATTCACTATAAATTCACTTTTACAAATACATCGTGAAGTTAGAGGTGAGTAAGAGTTAGTAACCCAGACATCAATAAATACAATATCCGATTATTACACTAACTTGATTACACAGAGTTCCGCCAAGGGTTTTAGATACACAGAGAAAAAAATATGCATAAGAGTCCAACAACAAAAAACTAACAACCAACAACCAATTATAAGACACAGATTTCACAGATTAACACAGATTTCACTATGAGTAGGTTATTACACAGAGTACCACCGAGGATTTCGCAGAGATACACAGAGAAAAAAATATGCGTAAGAGTAAGAGTCCAACAACAAAAAACTAACAACCAACAACCAATTATAAGACACGGATTTCACAGATTAACACAGATTTCCCAATGAGGAGGGAGGTTATTACACAGAGTTCCGCCGAGAATTTCGCAGAGATACACAGAGAAAAAAATATGCGTAAGAGTAAGAGTCCAACAACAAAAAACTAACAACCAACAACCAATTATAAGACACGGATTTCACAGATTAACACAGATTTCCCAATGAGGAGGGAGGTTATTACGGCTCAACCATAAAACTTGGGGAGAATCTTATCTTTGCAAAAAAAA
>NZ_JAHKPD010000025.1 GCF_018860245.1 Pseudotamlana agarivorans | reverse complement strand
GAAAAATTAAAAATTAACCAAGAAGTTGAAAGTTCAGTAAACTGTCAACAGTCAACAGTCAACAGTTAAAGTTGAACGAATAAACGATTCAACGAATAAACAGTCGTTCAATTAATAATTAAAAAGGAAAAATTAAAAATTAACCAAGAAGTTGAAAGTTCAGTAAACTGTCAACAGTCAACAGTCAACAGTCAAGAGTCAAAGGTGAACAAATAAACGATTCAACAAATAAACAGTCGTTCAATTAATAATTAAAAAGGAAAAATTAAAAATTAACCAAGAAGTTGAAAGTTCAGTAAACTGTCAACAGTCAACAGTCAACAGTCAACAGTCAAAGGTGAACGAATAAACGATTCAACGAATAAACAGTCGTTCAATTAATAATTAAAAAGGAAAAATTAAAAATTAACCAAGAAGTTGAAAGTTCAGTAAACAGTCAAAGGTGAACAAATAAACGATTCAACGAATCAACAGTTTCCAAATCAACAAATAAACAATATTTATACGCATTAATTCATTATATTTGTACGTATAACATTTGTATTAACATCAATATTATGGATACCAAGTTAACATTGAAGCTAAATCAAGAGATTATCGAAAAGGCAAAGGCTTATGCTTCCAACAAAAAAATGAGTTTATCTCGAATTGTTGAGGCTTATTTGCAATCGCTAACGAGTACATCGGATAATCCTGAATTTGAGATTTCTCCTTTTGTAAAAAGTATTGCCACAGGAACAGAAATTCCAACAGATTTAGACTATAAAAAGGAATATACTGATCATTTAATGGAGAAGTACAAATGAGCAGGAGGATTTTTATTGATACCAATATCATGTTAGATTTTTTGGGAGAACGACAACCTTTTTATGATGCCATAGCCAAGATAGCCACTTTAGCGGAAAAGGAAAAATTAAGCATGGTGGTTTCTCCAATTTCGTTTGCCACCGTAAATTATTTCATTTCAAAATTTGAGAATGCAAAAATAGCGAGGGAAAAGCTAAGAAAGTTTAAAATAATTTGTGAAATATGTGCATTAGATTCGCATACTATTGAAAAGGGACTAAATTCAAACATAGCTGATTTTGAAGATGCTTTGCAGTATTTTAGTGCTGCCGATTCTGATTGTGAAGTGATTATCACAAGAAATGGCAAGGACTTCAAAAAATCACTATTACCCGTAATGACCGCCGATGAGTTTTTAAAGTCGTTGCGAATTAAGTGAAAAGTGAAAAATTAAAAGTGAAAAATTAATCAATATTAGAAGTTGAAAGTTCAGTCAATGGTCAACAGTCAATGGTCAATGGTCAAAAGTCTCAACCCTAGTTGCCGGCTCAACAAATAAACGAATCAACGGATAAACAGTCGTTCAATTAATAATTAAAAAGGAAAAATTAAAAATTAACCAGGAAGTTGAAAGTTCAGTAAACAGTCAACAGTCAACAGTCAAAGGTGAACGATTAATCGATTCAACAAATAAACAGTCGTTCAATTAATAATGAAAAAGGAAAAATTAAAAATTAGCCAATATATGAAGTTGAATATTCAAAGTTAAAAGTCAATAGTCAAGTGTTTAATTCTAACAAACAAAAAAATCTGTGATAATCTGTGAAATCTGTGTCTGAAAAAAACTTCGTGGTTATCTGTGCAATCGGTGTTTAATTCTTATGTGTTGATATTCTTTTTTAGGCCATTTTTCACTTTTCACTTTTAATTTTTCACTAAAAGAAACTCCGCGTAATAGCCAATAACTAATAACAAAAAACCATCAACTATCCCTCCAACTTCGCCGATAACTCAAACCAACGTTCTTCCTTCTGGTCCATGACGTCAATTATTTTCTGTAAGTCATCAGACAGTTTATTGATTTGATCCTGTGTTAAATCTGGGTTGTTGAATTTATTTTCTAGTTCTTTTTTGTCATAAGTCAGAGATTTAAGCTTGCTTTCAATGTTTTTAAGCTCTTTTTCTTCGTTGTAGGACAGTTTAGCGATTTCGTTTTGCTTCTGTGATTTGTTATCTTTTTTCTCCTCGGTAACAGCAGAAACAGTAGGCTGGCTATCCTCATAAACACGATAATCGGTATAATTCCCAGGGAAGTCTTCAATAACGCCTTCACCTCTAAAAACAAAAAGGTGATCGACGACTTTATCCATGAAATAACGGTCGTGAGAGACCACGATAATACAGCCAGGGAAATCTAATAAGAAACTTTCAAGCACGTTTAGCGTAACAATATCTAAATCGTTGGTAGGCTCATCGAGAATTAAAAAATTCGGATTCTGAATTAAAACCGTACACAAGTATAAACGTTTGCGTTCGCCACCACTTAGTTTTTCAACAAAATCGTATTGTTTTTTTCTACTGAATAAAAAGCGTTCTAAAAGTTGCTGTGCACTAATTTGGCGTCCTTTTTTTAGAGGAATATAGTCACCAAACTCACGAATCACATCAATAACCTTCTGTTCGGGCTTAATGGTGATGCCGTTTTGCGTGTAGTAACCAAATTTTACGGTTTCCCCTTTAACAACTTTCCCGGAGTCTGGTTGTGCTGTTTGGGTAAGGATATTTAGAAAAGTGGTTTTTCCCGTGCCATTTTTTCCAATAATACCTACACGTTCCCCTTTTTTAAAGTTGTATTCAAAATTATCAAGAATGACTTTGTCTTTAAAAGCTTTGCCTACTTTATGAAACTCAAGGATTTTACTTCCTATGCGTTCCATATTAAGTTCAAGTTGCACTTGGTGGTCGTTTCGACGTTGGTGCGCGCGGTGTTTAATATCGGCAAAATCGTCAATACGAGATTTAGATTTTGTGGTTCTGGCTTTAGGTTGACGACGCATCCAATCCAGTTCCTTTTTAAAAAGTTGTTTGGCTTTACCTGTTTCAACGGCTTCACGTTCAATACGTGCTTCGCGTTTTTCAAGGTAATAGGAGTAGTTGCCTTTGTAACTGTACATAAGGCCTTCATCGAGCTCAATAATTTCATTACACACACGCTCTAGGAAGTAGCGGTCGTGCGTTACCATAAAAAGGGTGATGTTTTCCTTGGCAAAAAAGGCTTCCAGCCATTCAATCATTTCTAAATCGAGGTGGTTGGTAGGTTCATCAAGAATTAAAAGGTCGGGTTTGTTAATTAAAGCATTGGCAAGTGCTAGACGTTTTTTTTGTCCGCCAGAAAGCACGCTAACCTTCATATCGAGTTTGTCCAGTTTCAGCTTGAAAAGAATCTGCTTATAAAGTGTTTCAAAATCCCAAGCCTGATGGCGTTCCATAGCTTCAAAAGCCGCTTGGTAAGCATCGGTGTCTTCAGGATTTAAAAGTGATTTTTCGTAATTGGCGATCACTTTTAAGATCGGGCTGTCGCTAGCGAAAATAGTTTCTTCAACCGTTAAGTTAGGATCAAATTTAGGGTCTTGCGACAGGAAGGAGACTTTAATATCTTTTCGGTAAATCACATTTCCAGAATCGGCTTGATCATCACCAGAAAGAATATTTAGGATGGAAGTTTTTCCGGTCCCGTTTTTAGCGACAAAAGCAATTTTCTGATCTTTATGAACACTAAAAGAAATGTCTTCAAAAAGCACATGCTCCCCGTAAGATTTTGATATGTTTTCAACAGTTAAATAATTCAAAGTCTATTTGTTTTTTTTGCAAAGAACGTACAAAAAACAAAAATAACGGCATAAGTTTCATGGTTCAAGTCGAAAAGTTATATTTGTGTTTGAAAAAGTTCCCTTATATGAAGAAATGGTTTCTTGTAGTTTTCGTGGTGGTAAACACTGTTTTTGTGTCTTGCATCACTAATAAAGATGTCGTATATCTGCAAGATCATAGTGATGGTAATGATACCATTCCCGTATTACGTGAACTGCCTAAACCTTATAAGGTACAGGTTAATGACCTGTTAAGCATCAATGTGAAGGCTTTAGACGAAGAACTTACCAGAATATTTAATCCGATTCAAGGTAATACGAATACGAATTCATCAAATGGTCAAAGTCAATCCTCGTTGTATTTTAACGGCTTTACCGTGGACGATCACGGTAAAATTAAGTTTCCCATACTTGGTGAAATCACCGTTTTGGGCTATACCACTACAGAAATTGAAGCATTGGTTAAAAAAGAACTTCTAGAACAATATTTTAAAGAAACCGCCGAGTTGTTTGTCACGGTAAGGCTGCCTGGGGTGACTTATACGGTTACAGGCGAGGTTAATGGTACAGGGATTTATACCATATTTGAAGACCGGGTAAATATTATTGATGCTTTAGCTAATGCTGGTGATGTGATGCTTACAGGAAACAGAAAAGATATATTAATAGTGCGGCAATATCCCGATGGGCAACGTATTCATCATATCGATTTAACCGATATAAAAGCTATGAATTCCCCGTATTACTACATTCAACCCAATGATATCATATTAGTTAAACCATTAAAACGTAAGGTTTTTGGTGCTGGACAAACCGTTATGCAAAATTTTGCAACGGTGATGTCTATTTTGGCAGGTATTACCTCCCTTTACGTATTAACAAAGAGTTTTTAATTTCGAAACTATGACGGAAGAATTTGAGGCTTCGGAATCATCAGCATCCAGCTTCGACATAAAAAAGTTTTTATTTAGAGCCTTAAGTTACTGGAAGTTGTTTGTGCTGCTTTTAGCTATAGGTGTCTTTTTTGTATATCAAAAAAATATACGCGAAGAGTTTTCATACCGCTTAGGAACAAAAATTTCTGTTGAAGATGATAGCAATCCACTATTCACATCGAATGCCAGTTTAACTTTTAACTGGGGTGGGGTCACGGCGAAAGTACAAACTACGATTGTGACCTTAAAGTCGCGATCACATCATGAAAAAGTAGTAGACCGTTTAGAGTTCTATAAAACCTATTTAAAAGCAGGACGTTTTAGAAAGCAGGATATTTATAAGGCCGCACCTTTTCGTTTTTATCAGGATAATGATTTCGGACAACTAATTGGTATACCCATTAAAATTACTTTTTTAGAACAGGATGCTTTTGAGTTAAGTGCAGAGTTTACAGGATCTACGGTATCGGTTCAAAATTTTAATACCAAGGAAATTTCCAGAGTCGATGTACCTGTGGGGGTATTTAAAGAAACCTTTAAGTTAGGCGAACCTATTGTATTACCTTTTTTTAAAGGGATTGTGCAGTTGGCTGAAAATAGAAAAGCGGCACCAGGGTCCGAATTTTTTATTCAGTTTAATAATTTTAATAGCGTAGTGGCTAGTTATAACGCCAGAATGGGGGTTAATAATTTAAAATCTTCTCCCATATTAGATCTTACTTTAATAGATAAAAACACCGAGAAAATTGTGGATTATCTCAATGAGGTGGTGGCTGTTTTAAGTGAAGATCAATTAAGTAGAAAAAACCAATATGTTACCAACGCCATTCAGTTTATAGACGATCAGATATCACGGGTTAAAGTTGAAATGACTGATAACGCAACAGAATTGAATGATTACCGAAAGGAGAATAAAATTTATCAGTTGGATAGTGACGGTACTTTGTTGAATGAGAAGCTCTCGAAGTACGAAGAAGAAAAAGAATCCATTAACAAGCAGTTAGATTATTACGCCCTTCTTAAAAACTATTTGCTAACCAGTAATTCGTTTACAGATGTTCCTGCGCCTTCCATTTCTGGAGTTGCCGATCCGAATATTTTGTCTAATGTGGCTAAAATAAACGAGCTTTCGGTTCAGAAATCAAAATTGCAATATTCTGTTAAAAATGATGCTTCGATATTTAGTGATTTAAACCGACAAATAGAAGGCTTAAAAAATGTGCTTTTGGAGAATATCAGTTCGGTAACGAGCATCCTTAGAAGAGATCTAGAATCTGTTTATGGAAACTTGCATAAGGTGGAATCTGAATTTAGTAAACTTCCTGAAGATCAGCAAAAACTCCTAACCATTAAGCGTCAATACACCTTAAGCGAGCAAACCTATAATGTGTTTCTGGCCAAACGAGGAGAAGCAGAAATTATAAAAGCCTCCAATGTTTCAGATATTTTAATAGTAGACCCTGCTAAAAATACAGGGGCGACAGTATTGGGAAGAAATTTAAATGTGCGTTACGTTTTTGCTTTTTTTGCAGCTTTGTTGTTGCCTTTAGTAATCGCCTTTGTTTTAACCTTTTTAGATAATAATATTCATAGTCCGATGGATATTGAAAAACTATCTACCATTCCGTTGTTAGGCGTGGTTGGTAAAAATACGCTTGATAATAATTTAGTAGTACATCGAAAACCAAAATCGGCAGTTGCAGAATCCTTTAGAGCAATACGAAGTAATTTGCAGTATTACTACAAAACAAAGGATTTCAACGGATCAAAAACGATTATGTTAACCTCATCTGTAAGTGGTGAAGGAAAAACATTTTGCTCCATTAATATGGCAACCGTTTTCGCTTTAAGCGGAAAGAAAACCATCTTATTAGGTTTAGATCTAAGAAAGCCTAAGATTTTTGGTGATTTCAAGATTAAAAATGACCTTGGTGTGGTGAATTACTTAATCGGACAATCAACATTAGAGGAAGTGGTTCAAAATAGTGGTGTAGAAAATTTAGACCTCATTGTTTCTGGGCCAATACCACCAAACCCTTCAGAGTTACTCCTGAGCGAAAATATGAAGACTTTAATAAGTACTTTAAAAAAAGAGTACGATTACATCGTATTAGATACACCGCCGGTAGGTTTGGTAGCCGATGCCTTAGAATTGTTAGATTTTGTTGATGCTTCTATTTATGTGGTACGCCAAGATTATACGAAAAAAGGGATGCTTAATTTTATTAATGAAAAGTACAAATCAAAACAGATAAAAAACCTCAGTTTAGTCTATAATGGTTACGATCAAAAGGCCAAATACGGCTATGGTTATGGTTACGGCTACGGTTACGGCTATGGCTACGGAAACTATGCCAACGGTTACCATGAGGATGATAAAAAACAAGGTTTGTTTAAAAAGGTAAAACATTTTTTTAAGAGCAATAAAAAGGCTTAGTTTTTTGGCGTCATGCCGAACTTGATTTGGTATATCACTTAAATCTAAGTTGTGTCGTCATTATGAACGCGTTTCAGAATCTGATGGTCAACCTAAGTCGTAGCGTCATTCTGAATTTATTTCAGAATCTCATAAAATTAGTAAGGGAACATTAACTAACAGTAAGACTCTAAAAACAAAGACTAACGCATTAAGAAAATTCATGAGTTTACGATGCCTGTCTAAGTGTATAGATAAAACTAAAAAACTAAATAAAATAATTCTAAGTATAAATTTTGAATTCAACTGAAAATACCGATTGGTTATATACCATTTCACCTAAAAAGAAATTAATAGACCTAAACTTTAAAGAAATTTGGAGGTATAGAGATTTACTGTTTCTTTTTGTGAAGCGTGATATCATTACCGTTTATAAGCAAACGGTACTAGGGCCACTTTGGTACTTGATTCAGCCCTTGTTTACTACACTTGTTTTTACGCTTATTTTTAATAATTTAGCGAACATCCCAGCAGGAGATGGTATCCCCGCTTTTCTGTTTAATTTAGCCGGTTTAAGCTGTTGGAATTATTTTAGTACATGCTTTACAGGAACCAGTAGTACGTTTAAAAGCAATCAAGGTATTTTTGGGAAAGTTTATTTTCCTAGGGTGATCGCTCCAATGTCGGTAGTGATATCAAACCTGGTAAAGTTTGGTATTCGCTTGTTAGTCTTTATAGGATTCTATATTTATTTCGTTTTTTTCACTAATAAAGCAGCTTTGGCCGCTCCAAACATTAGTGTTTTACTGCTTCCTATTTTAATTTGTTTTATGGCTTTACTAGGACTGGGCTTAGGCATGATTATTTCATCATTAACCACCAAGTATAGAGACTTTACCTATTTAGTAGGCTTTGGTATGCAGTTGTTAATGTATGGTTCGGCAGTCATGTATCCATTATCTTATTTTAAAGAGAAATTACCAGAGTATGCCTGGTTAATTGAATATAATCCCATGACTGTTTTTATAGAATTATTTAGATACATGACCTTGGGTGTTGGTACTTTTTCATTAGGTTACTTTTTATATGCAGCCGTAGTAAGCATCGGGTGTTTTTTATTTGGACTTATCGTGTTTAATAGAACAGAAAAGAATTTTATAGACACCGTTTAAGATGGCAAAGAAAGATATTATACTGAAAGCTGAAAATGTTTCCAAACAATACCGTTTGGGCTTGGTAGGTACAGGAACCTTAAGTGACGATTTAAAACGTTGGTGGTACCGTATACGAGGTAAGGAAGATCCGTTTTTAAAAATAGGTGAAAGTAACGACCGTAGCACTAAAGGAGATTCCGATTATGTATGGGCCTTGCAAGACATTAATTTTGAAGTGCAACGTGGTGAGGTCTTAGGTATTATTGGTAAAAATGGTGCTGGTAAATCCACGCTTTTAAAAATACTATCCAAAGTAACCTCACCAACTACAGGAGAGATTAAAACAAAAGGCCGAATTGCTTCGCTTTTAGAGGTGGGTACAGGTTTTCACGGTGAAATGACTGGACGCGAAAACATCTATTTGAATGGCGCAATTTTGGGCATGACCAAAAAGGAAATCGCTTCTAAAATAGATGAAATTATTGATTTTTCGGGTTGCGAACGTTATATTGATACCCCTGTAAAACGATACAGTTCTGGAATGACCGTGCGTTTAGCCTTTGCCGTAGCGGCGTTTCTAGAACCCGAAATTTTGGTGATCGATGAGGTTTTGGCGGTTGGAGATGCTGAATTTCAGAAAAAGGCTATTGGGAAAATGCAGGATATTTCTAAAGGAGAAGGACGGACTGTTTTATTTGTGAGTCATAATATGGCGGCGGTGAAGAGTTTGTGTACTCGTGGTGTGGTGTTGGAACATGGTAAAGTGGTGTTTGAAGGAACCTCAGAAGCTTCTGTTGATTTTTATCTAAGTTCTGGTGTAACTAGTAATAATTCTTTTTATTTAAATAAATCACCAAAAGAAGTTGATGTAACAGAAGTACGGGTAATTAATGAAGAAAATCAATTGCAAAATGTCTATGGGTTTAATCAACAAATAAAAATTCAAATTAAATTTTCGTCTAATGCATTTTATTTGAATGATGCTTATATAGGTTTTAGATTAATTGATGTCAAAGAGCGTATAGTCTTTTCTTCTGAAGATAGGATTGTGTCGTATGTAAATGGAGATTTAGGAGTTGTAGAAATTAAACTACCAAAGTCTACTTTAGTACCTAATAATTATAATTTAACTATTGCATATCATGTCCCAAATCGAGAAATGATTAGTTTATTAGAAAATATTGTCAATTTTAATATTGAAGAGACAGGTTCAGAAATGTTTAAATATGTTGGCAAAGATTATGGCTGTGTCATCTTGCCTTGTAGATGGGATTAAAAGTATATTCTATAGTGAAATATTAGTTGTATAATCTATTTTCATTGTACTACTCCATTGGTTATTAAATTAAAATATTGAAAATCTTAGCAAATACACAAAATTGAAATGACAAAAAGGGATTTTAAATTAAAAGATTTTTTTTTGAAAGCTTATGGAAGTCAAAAGTCCAAACCTTTAACCAAAAAAATAATTAAAATAATTAAAAAAGTACTACATCCTGATTTAGTGCAATCAATGAAGCTTAAATTAAGATTAGATGGTACTAAGAATAATTATTTAAAAATACCAAGATACACTGAGACTACGGTGAAGCTTGAAGGTGTAGATATTTTAATACCTGATAATGCTTCCTATCATTTTATGAATGAGGAAATTTTTGTTGAAGAAATTTATAAGTTTAATTCAAATAGTAGTAAGCCTTATATAATTGATGGCGGTGCAAATATAGGAATGGCAACTATTTATTTTAAAAAAATCTATCCAGACTCAGAAATAATAGCTTTTGAACCCGATAAAAAAATATTTGATATTTTGGCGAACAATATCAAAAGGTTTGGATTTAATAGTGTTAAGTTAATAAACAAGGGGCTGTGGAATGAAAATAAGGTGTTGTCTTTTTTTAGTGAGGGGGCTGATGCTGGTTTGCTATCGGGTAATTTAGTATCGAACAATGATGACCGATTTGAGAGCATTGACGTAGAATCATTAAGACCATATTTAAACAGAAAAGTTGATTTTTTAAAACTTGACATTGAAGGATCAGAGACTGAAGTTTTAATAGATATTGATGATTTATTAATAAATGTTGAACATGTTTTTGTTGAATATCATTCGTTTGTTGGTAAAATCCAATCTTTAGGTGAGATTGTGAATATTTTAGAAAAGGCTAATTTTAGACTTTATATTTCTTCTCCAGGTTTAATAAATAAGTCACCTTTTGTTAAAGTTAAAACATATAATAATATGGATGGGCAATTAAACATATATGGAATCAAGCAAAGTTAAGGTTTTAATAGTCAATACATACGATAGAGGTGGAGCTGCAAATGCCTGCTTACGTTTACACGAAGGATTACTAGGTGAAGACGTCAATTCTAATGTGCTTGTACTAAAAAAACAAAAGCATATAAATAAAACTACGCAATTTGTTTTCCAGAAAAAGAAGGAACCTAGAGTGAAAATTATTTTTAATAAATTAATTCTCTTTTTAAAAGTTTTAGGATTTATTAAGATGAAACCTTTCTCTAAAGAAGCGCAATTTTTAAAAGACCGTCCAAAAGGATTAGAGATGTTTAGTTTTCCAAATTCAAGTTTTGATATCACAGCATCCCCTTTATATAAAGAGGCAGATATTATTAACTTACATTGGGTTGCCAACTTTTTAGATTACCAATCCTTTTTTGAGAAAAACAAAAAACCTGTAATCTGGACTTTGCATGATATGAATCCTTTTTTAGGTGGAGAGCATTATAAAGAAAATTTTTTAGGTATAGATGAAAATGGAACACCAATTCTTCGAAAGCGATTGCAAATTGAAAAATCTATAGAAGAACAGTTGGTGGGCTATAAGTCGAAAATACTTCAATCTGTTGAAAATTTAACCATTGTAACACCTTCAAATTGGTTATCCTTAGAAGTAAAGAAAAGTACGGCTTTCAAAAATAAAAAAGTTTTAACGATACCTTATGGCTTAAACATGGAGTTGTTTAAATCTATAGATGTAACATACTCTAGAGCGGTATTTAATATGCCTTACAATAAGACGATTGTCTTGTTTGTTGCAGATTCGATAAACAATAACAGAAAAGGATTCAGGTTATTGAAGGCGGCAATACAAGAACTAAATTCTAAGGATGTATTATTGTGTGCAATTGGTAAAAAACAAGGGGAATTAAGTACTTTTGGAAATGTTTTGGAGTTGGGAGAAATAAAAGACGAGCGCTTAATGGCAGTAGCGTATTCTGCTGCCGATGTTTTTGTTATTCCGTCGTTAATGGATAATTTACCTAATACAGTGCTTGAATCGTTGGCTTGTGGTACACCTGTAATAGGGTTTAATATAGGTGGGATCCCAGATATGATAGAGGAAGGAGAAAATGGAATTTTGTGTGATGAAATTAGTAGTTTTGGGCTAAAAAAAGCTATTGAAAAGTTTCTAAACATTAAAGATAGATTTGATAAAAAACGTATAAGAGAAAATGCTGCAAAAAAATACGATTTAAGTGTTCAAGCACAAGCCTACTCTAAATTGTTCAAAAGTACTCTAAAAGATTAGTTCCATGCTTATTTCAATCATCACAATAAATTATAATGACGTCAAAGGTTTGGAGCGCACGATGGAAAGTGTGTTGTCTCAAACTTTTCAAGATTTTGAATATATTGTAATTGATGGAGGTTCTCATGATGACAGTAAAGAGCTTATAGAAAAAAATCAAGAGCATATTGATTATTGGGTAAGCGAACCAGATTCTGGTATTTACAATGCCATGAATAAAGGCATAAAAAAAGCTAAGGGAGAATATCTGTTTTTTTTAAATAGTGGCGATGATTTTACTGAAAAATATGCTTTAAAAAAGGTTGTTAAGCATTTAAACGGAGAAGGTTTTGTGTATTTTAATATTAATAAAATTGATGGAAAGAATTTTGCTATTAAAAGACCACCTGAAAAGTTAACGTTTAAATATTTGCATAGTGATTTGCCTCCTCATCAATCTACATTTATAAAAAAAGACTTATTTGACAAATATGGAGGTTATGATGAGCGTTTAAAAATTGTAGCCGATTGGAAGTTTTTAATACTAGCGTTGCTAAAATATAATTCTAGCTATAAATATGTAGATGCTGTTTATACAAATTTTTATTTGGGAGGTATCAGTTCTTTAATAGCAAATAAACCAATTATGCAAAAAGAAAGGCAGGCTGTTTTAGATAGTGAGTTTCAAATACTAATGAACGATTTATCTGAATTTTTTGAGCAGGAACGTACTTTAAGTAACTTAAGAAATTCCAAAAAGTTAAAATTATTGGTTAAGCTTGGAATGCTAAATGAGTTTTAAGGGTATGAATGCATTTGAAGTTTCTGTAATAATTCCAGTGTATAATGCGGAGCGTTTTATTGAAAAAGCTATATCCTCTGCTTTGGAACAATCAGAGGTTTTTGAGGTTATCATTATAAATGATGGAAGTACGGATGCAACTGAAGAAATCTTAACACAAATTCTTGAGCAAAACTCGAAAGTCAGAGTGCTTTATCATGATAATAAATGTAATAAAGGACGGTCAGCAAGTCGAAATTTAGGCATAAAAAAAGCAAGAGGAAATTACATTGCTTTTTTAGATGCCGATGATTATTATTTACCAAATAGGTTTAACAACGATAAGTTGATTTTTGAAAATGAAGAAGAAGTAGATGGCGTTTATAACGCTATAGGAGCACACTTTTACCGTTCCACTTCAGCTAAGGAAAGAAAAAGACTAGAGTTATGTACCATGACCGAGAAGGTTAGCCCGGAAAATCTTTTCATGGTCTTATTGAAAGGTGGTAAGGGGCATTTTAGTATAGATGGTTTAACAGTAAAAAAGATGATCTTTGAGAAAACAGGTCTTTTTAATGAAGATTTAATCGTTGCTGAAGATACCGAGTTGATATGGAAAATGACATTAAAAGCAAAATTATATAGTGGTATTATAGATTATTCAGTCGCCATTAGAGGGGTTCATGATAATAATGTTTTTTATAATGATTATTTGTATAAAATCTATGATATGAAAATGTACGAATCCTTGTTATGTTGGAGTAGTAAAAATGAAGTTGATCTAAAATATATAGATGCATTATTAAATAGGATTTGGATAATTAAATTTAAGCAAAAAAAAATATTGATTAATGATATTGGGTATTGGTGGTTTTTATTTTTTAGATCACCTAGGCTAATGTTTTCTTTCCTTAGTGTAAAATATTTTCCTATTGTAAGACAAAGACAGAAGTTATTTCCCTTTTTGTTCAAATGATTGTAGAAGTGGTAAGGAGCTTCTAAGTTGCACCTTAATTAGACTAATAAAATTAATATATTTGTTTCCATAATTCTATTTATGCATAACCCCTTAGTTTCTATTATTATTCCAACTTATAACCGAGCATGTCTATTAGCAGAAACTTTAGACTCTATTTTAGCACAAACTTATACCAATTGGGAGTGCATTGTGGTGGATGATGGGAGTACTGATGATACTGATAAGGTAATGGCAGATTACTGTCGTGAAGATGAACGGTTTCAATATCATCACCGACCTGAAGAACGGTTGCCTGGAGGTAATGCGGCACGTAACTATGGTTTTAAGGTTAGTAAAGGGGAGTTTGTCAATTGGTTTGATGATGATGACGTGATGTTAAAAGAATTTTTAGAAACTAAAATAAACGGTTTTAAAACGCATACAAAATTCGTTATTGCCTCTCATTATCTAGTAGATGAGGATTTGAATTACCCTAAATTTGAAGAACTTGAAGAAACTTCTTATTTATTTAAAGATTATTTATTGTGGAAGTTGAGAATTATTACAAATTCAATATTATTTCGAAAAGCCTATTTATTAAAAACCACTCTTTTTGATGAGAATATATCTAAGGGTCAGGAAACAGAATTGTTCTCAAGGCTGTTTTTTAGAATCAAAAAAGATAGTTACAAGGTTTTAAATACACCGTTATTTTTATATAGGCAACACAATAATAGGATAAGTGATGCTAGTTTAAAATATGTGAAGCCATACAAAAGCTCCCAAAGTTATACTGCAATAGAAAATTTTAAAAAAAGTATAATATTGCAGGATCACGTATTAATTAATTCATTATATAAATATATCATTGATGCTTTTTTTAGAAGTGTTGAAAATAAGGATCAAAAAAACGCGAAATTTGTATTAGACAATCTTATCCCTTTATTGAAGTCAAGCGATAATAGGCTGTTAGTTTTTGAAATAAAATTATTTGGTCATCTTTTTTTGCTTTTGTCGAGGGGGGTATATAAGGTTGAAAAACGATGGAAATCTAAAAAAATTAACATGTAGATGAGTTCAATAAGTAATGTTACCGTAGTAATCCCCTGTCATAATGATGGAGCCTATATTATGGAAGCGCTTAATTCCATTTTAAACCAAACGCTAAAAGCAGATAAAATTATTATTATTGATGACGGATCTGATATTACAACAAAAAAAGTTTTAGAAAAGATTATCTGTGAAAATGTAGAGGTTGTTTTTCAAGTTAATAAAGGGGTTTGTAAAGCTAGGAATAAAGGGATAAGTTTAGCGAAAACCAAATATATTTTAAACTTGGATGCCGATGATTATTTTGAGCCTACTTTTATTGAAAAAGCAGTTAAATATCTTGATGCAAATAAAGGTGTTGGAGTTGTAGGATGTTTTTATAAAACCCTTAAAAACAATAAAATTGAAAAAGAAATTATTAAACCTTTAGGAGGAGGTGTGTCAAATTTTTTAGTTAAAAGTAATGGATTAGGAAATTCATTGTTTCGAAAAATTTGTTGGGAGCAAGTTTCTGGTTATGATGAGGAGATGGTGCATGGTTACGAAGATTGGGAGTTTTGGATTTCAATATTAAAAAATGGTTGGCAGATGCATATCATTCAAGAACCTTTGTTTACCTATAGAATAAAAAAAATATCTAGAGATCGTGTAGCTGTTAAAAATTATGATTTAGAATTACGAGAATATATTTTTAAAAAACATAAACAATTATTTATTGATAACTTGGATTCTTTTACAAATCAAGTGATTTATAGAAATCATATATTACGACGTACAGAATTAAAAACCAAAATGTCCTTAGATTACAGGCTTGGATGTCTTATTTTAGCTCCATTGAGGTTTTTAAAAAGAATTGTATCGTGATTCAAATATTTGTTTGATTCAAAATAATCTTTTTTAAATGAATACACTAGTTTCTATTATCGTTCCCTGTTATAACCAGGCTCGCTTTTTAAATGAATCACTACAATCGGTACTAAATCAAACTTACACAAATTGGGAATGTATTGTTGTTAATGACGGAAGTTCGGATAATAGTGAGGAGGTTATTAATCAATGGGTTAAAAAAGACTCTCGTTTTAAGTATTTGTGTAAAAAAAATGGAGGTCCATCAAGTGCTAGAAATTCGGGGATTAGGATGAGTTCAGGGAGTTTTATTCTTCCCCTAGATGCGGATGATTATCTTTCAAAAGATTATTTGTTTAAAGTTGTTCCTGAGTTGTTAAATAATGAATATTTAGGTATTGTGTCATGCTACACCAAATTTTTTAAAGGAGATTTAAATAATACATTTTATGATTTAAAGCCAAAGGGAACGAACTGGAAGAGTTTAATGTATGTAAATCAACTTGTAGCGACGTCTTTATATAGAAAACAATGCTGGGAGGCTGTAGGGGGCTATGATGAAAAAATGGTAAAAGGTTTTGAAGATTGGGAGTTTTGGCTTGCGATTACTAAGCAAGGATGGGATTATAAAATTATAGATTCTTTTTTGTTTTTTTATAGAAAAGCAAAAGTGTCAAGGCAAACAGAATCTATCAAAAGCTATTTAGAAATTTCTAGGGAATATATCTTTAAAAAACATAAAGAACTATATATTAAAGATTTTGATAACTGTTTGAAAGTTTTATTTTATGAGATTAATACACATAAGTCAGGAAAGTTAAAAGTTAGAGAGTCATTTGAATATAAGTTGGGCAAATTTCTTATGAAGCCTTATAATTTGTTGAAAAAAATAGTTTCTAAGCCATAACAATGATTTCAGTAGTAATAAGAAATAAAAACCAAGCTGAAGCACTTACTTTTTTGTTAAAAAACTTAACAGAAAGGTATTTAGATGATCTTGGTGAAATTATTGTCATAGACAATCTATCAACAGATGCTAGCGAAGCTGTTTCAAAACAATACGGAGCAAGGTTTATAACAATTGAAAAATTTAGTTATGGTGGGAGTGCTAATTTTGCAGCTAAACATACTAGGTTTTCTATAGTGGTTATGTTTAGTGCGCATTCCTACCCAGTGAGTCATGATTTTTTCAAACTGATTAAACAAAAATTTGATGAAAATTCTAATTTGGCAGGGTTGAGGTGTTTACATAGTCCAAATGATTACAGAAATTTTATCTATAATATTCCTGCTACTCAAGACCCCAATAAATCAGGGTTGATTTTTTCTGGTTCGGCTTTTAATAGAAAAGTATGGGAGCAACACCCTTTTAGAGAAGATGTGGCTACTTTTGAGGACAAAGAGTGGACAGTACGTGTCTTGAAAGCGGGGTTTGATATTGAATTTGTCGCTTCAATTTTTTCTTATCAAATAAAGAGAACAAAAAAACAATTATTTTTTAGGTTTAAGAATGATATGGATGGGAACTACCAGCTTTGGCATGAGGATGTTCGTTTTTTAAGTGCCTCGAAAGGTTTTGTGATGTCAGTTTTAAGGTTGATGAGAGGTAGCTTTGTAGATTTATTCTATCTTGTTAAAAAGTACTTGTATGTGATAAAATTTCAATTTAATAAACCTAAAAAATTTTAATTGTAATTTCATGCATAGAGAAAATAATTTTGACTTTTTAAGATTTTTGTTTGCTGTATTTGTAGTTTTAACACATGCCTTTGCGATTTCTGGCGAGGGTGAGCACAATGAATGGCTTTATCAATGGTCAAATGGTCAAACGGCTTTTTCTCAAATAGGATTAAGTGGTTTTTTTGTAATTAGTGGGTACTTCATTTTTCAAAGTATGCAGCGTAGTGATTCGCTTTTAACCTATTACAAAAAACGCTTTTTAAGACTTTTTCCTGCGCTATTTGTGGTTTTGATTTTGACATTACTGTTATTACCGTTTGTTTATGAACGAGACGTGCCTATGTATAAAAATGTTGAGGTACTTACTTATTTACCTAATAACTTATCACTGTATAATTTTCAACCTGTTATAAAGGGTGTTTTTGATAATAACCCTTACCATTCCATTAATGGGTCATTATGGACTATTAGATATGAGTTTTCATTATATATCGCTGTCGGACTTCTTTATGCCGTAAGGCATAATTATAAAATGACGCGAGTGTTAATAGCGTTGGTTTTTATCGCAATGCTTATAGTTTATAATTTTTTTATGGCAAGATTTGGAGGTTCATCTATTTTGGGTATGCAGGGGAGTCATATATTAAATTTAGGTGCCTTTTTTGTTTGTGGTAGTTTATTAGCAGCCTATGGTTTTGAAAATATTAATAACAAAAAGTTATTACTCTTTGTTACTGTGGTTATTTTAATATTTTCCCTTACATTTAATTTTTATAGAGAGGTAAAACATATTGTTTTTCCTGTAGTAATTTTATTAATCGGGTTTATACCATTTCCTTTTTTTAGTCGTTTCGAAAAAATAGGCGATATGTCTTATGGCATTTATATATATAGTTTCCCTATTCAGCAAACACTTGTTTATTTTTATAAACTAGATGTTTATCAATTGATATTTTGGTCTTTATTAATTTCTATTGTTTTCGGATATTTGTCATGGCATTTGGTAGAGAAGAAGGCGTTGATATATAAGGTGAAATCAATGTTAAACTACGGAAATTTGAGTTTATTAAAAGGGAAAAAATAGGAGGGTTTTTTAAGAAAAATAGTTACAATGAATAATAAAAATATTGAGAGCTAGTATGTTTAAGAGAATAATTAAAACGATCATAGATGAAAACAGAAGGCTGCATCAAGAAAATAAAGCACATTTAAAGGAGTTAGAATGGGCGAACATATATCATGATAGTATTAGAGGTAAAAAGGAGTTGCAAAACCTTTCTCTAAACATAGGAAGGTGGGCAGGAAATTATACTTTTTTCTATATTTTAAATAGAATTCTTACTGATTATAAACCAAACTCTATTATAGAATTAGGCTTGGGGGAATCATCTAAATTTATTTCTGTTTTTATTGAAAATTATTCAAAGGATACAAGTCATTTGATTATAGAGGAAAGTAGCGATTGGAGGGATAGCTTTAACAGTAATTTTAAGTTGTTTCAGAATTCAAAAATTGAAGTATGTAATTTAGTTACTAAACAGGTTAGAGGGGTTGAAACAAATGGATATGATCAAATTGAAAATTTTACAAACTCTAAATTTGATTTGTATATTGTCGATGGTCCTTTAGGTAGTTTAAATTATTCTCGATATGACATTCTTAAATTTGTAGAAAATTTAGGAGCAAGTGATGATTTTATTATTATTGTTGATGATTATCATCGTAATGGTGAAAAAGAAACGGCGAATGAATTAGCAACTCTGTTTGATGCTAAAAAAATTAAAATTAATACGGCGGTATATGCTGGGGTAAAAAGTTTAATTGTGTTTGCCACCGAAAAGTATAAGTATGCGACTTCATTTTAAATATGACAAAATTAGTTTCAATTATAATACCGTCCTTTAATAGAGAATCTATTATTAAAGATACTTTGGATAGTGTTTTAAGGCAAACGTATTCTACTTGGGAGTGTATCATTGTAGATGATGGTTCTACGGATAACACGTTAAATGTTGTAAACGAATATTGTTTTAAAGACAATAGGTTTAAAATGTTTTCAAGGCCTATCGAATCTATGAAAGGGGCGCCAACATGTAGGAATATTGGAATAGAAAATTCATTAGGCGATTATATTATTTTTTTAGATTCAGATGATTGCTTGATAACTACGTGTTTAGAAAATAGGGTTTTGGAGTTCGGAAGAAATAATAACAATGACTTCTTGGTTTTTCCGATGGCTGTTAAAGTAAATAACGAAATAACTATTAAAAAAATAGAACAAAGTGATTCGTATCTTAAAGATTTTTTAAGTTATAAATTGCATTGGCAGACCATGTGTCCAATTTGGAAAAAACAATTTATACATGATTTAAAAGGTTTTAAAGAGGGGTATCCAAGATTAAATGATCCAGAATTAATGATAAGAGCTTTGCTGGTTCCAAATGTTAAATTTAAGGTTTTTACTGATGCTGGTTATGATACTATATATAACATGAGTGTCGTAAACTGGGTATCCCTAAAAGATAAATATTACCAAAGTTTATTACTTTTTGTTCCAGAAGTTTGTGGTAATTTAAGTGATGGTAAAAAAGATTATTTAAAAAAATATTTAAACAACTATTTAAAAGTATGGTTTAGAGATTTTATGTTTCCAAGTCAATTAAATTTAGTAAAACAAAATAATAATTTGATTAATTTATTTTATAAAAATAAAATAATATCATTATTTAAAATGTTTGAATTAAAATGTTTGCTATTTGGCTATAGGGTTCTTTTTTTTTTAGAAAGAAACTTGAGAAATTTAATCATAAATATTACTTAGTTATACGAAGACAAAAAAACTACTTCATTATAATGATTCAGATTATAAAACAGATCATAAAGATAATTTACGGTTATTTTTGTTATTTAAAATTCATTCTAATCGAATCGAATAAAATAAAAAAAGCAAATATCATTTTTATATTACCATTCTACCACACGGGAGGTGCGGAAAAAGTACATCTTGATATTTTAAATGCTGTAAAGCATAAAAAATGCTGTGTTATATTTACTCATCTTTCAGCAACTAAAAATTATTATGAAGCTTTTAAAAGCCAATCCCAAATTATTGAATTAAATAGTATAAGAAATAAAAAATCTGCTTTTTTAAATAAAATTTTGAAAAGAAGTATTTTAAAAAACATCAACACAAGTCAATCGATACATGCGGTTTTTGGTTGTAACACACCTTTTTTTTATGAAATACTACCAGGAATTAAAACTAATATAAAACGTGTTGATTTAATTCATGCGTTGAGTAAAAATGATGAAAGAGAAGCGGTTTTAGCGAGTTCTATTCCGTTTGTAGACCATCGTATATGTATTAATGCAAAAGCAAAAAACGATTTAACAGCTATTTATAAAAAGTACCATGCTGAAATGGGGTTAGTAGATAAATTAAAAATTATCGAAAACGGTGTGGTCATTAATGAAGCTTCAAAGTTAACAAAGCAGCCTAGTCAAAATATTAAATTTGGTTTTATAGGAAGATGGTCTGAAGAGAAAAGACCGGAATTGTTTTTAGAGGTGGCAAAGAAAATTCAAGCAAACCATGCAAATGTTGAGTTTGTTATGGCAGGTACAGGAATGAAATCCAATTTAAAACAAATCAATGAAGCTGGAGTTCATTTTTTAGGAGAGATAACAAGTCAGGTTGAATTAAATAAGCTATATGAAAGTTTAACAGGTGTTATAATTTCTTCGGTTTATGAAGGGTTCCCAATGGTTATCATGGAATCAATGGTTTTTAACACAATACCTATTGCAACTAATGTTGGTGGTATTAGTCAGCATATAAAACATTTAGATAACGGCTTGTTAATTTCTTCCAATTCATATAGTGAACTGGTTAATGATTTTGTTAAAGAAATTACTTTTTTAATCGAAAATAAAGCAGAAATACAGCGTATGTCAGATACTGCAAAAACATATGCAATAGCTAATTTTAATATTGATAACTTTAATAATTCTTATCGAAACTTGTTAGAGTTGTCATGAAAATCCTCCTAGTAGCCATACCAAACCATCACTTTTTTCAATGGGCCAACCAGTTGAAAGATTCAGGTTATGAAGTGTGTTGGTTTGATGTGACCGATGGTGGTTCAAAATCTGAAAAAATAGACTGGGTCACACAAATTAAAGGGTGGAAATTAAAATGGGATTTTCCGTTTAGAAGTACCCTAAAAAAAAGATGTCTTAAACTCTATAAATTCATCCAAAAAAGTAATGAAAACAGTGTGTTAGCGGAGTTTCAAAAAACATTGACTTCGTTTCAACCCGATATAGTGCATTGTTTTGAAATGCAGTTAGCAGGATTACCTATTTTACCTATAATGGAACAGAATAACATACCATTTATATACTCCTCTTGGGGAAGCGATGTGTTTTATTTTGAAAAATTAGGGGTTTCAAATCAGCAATTAAAACAGTTTTATAAGCGTGTTAATTATTTAATTACCGATTGTAAAAGAGATTATAAATTGGTGACTAAATTTGGATATTCTAATTCGTTTTTAGGAGTGTTTCCAGGAAATGGAGGGTTGGAAATAAACATTTCCAAAATAAAACCGGTTTCCGAAAGATCACTTATTTTAATAAAAGGTTATGATGATGGCGTAGGGAAAGCTTCAAAAGTTTTGGAAGCCTTAGCTTTAGTATCAACAACATATTTAGAAGGTAAACGTGTTGTTGTATATAGTGCAGACCAGGTGATTAAGCAACAAATAGAACAATCTAAAATACTTTCAGGTTTATCAATAACCATCCATTTGAGGTCTCAATTTATTCAAAATCAAGAATTGTTAGCATTAATGGGGAAGAGTTGTATTCATATTGCAAATAGTATCTCGGATGGTATGCCAAATGCATTGTTAGAAGCCATGGCTATGGGTGCATTTCCTATACAGTCAAACCCAGGAAACGTTACCGAAGAGGTGATTACCGATACCGAAAACGGGTTATTAATACATAATGCTTTAGATGAGAAAGAAATAGCAACTCGTATTGTTGAAGCCTTAAAGGATGTAAAACGACGTGATAGCGCTCAAGATTTCAATATCAATTTGATGCAAACCCATTATAATCGTGCTACATTGCGACCTCAAATAGAAAAACTTTATCAAACCGTTTATCAGGAACATCAATAAATGCAAATTTCATTTTTAATAGTCACTAAAAATAGACCAGAAGATTTAGCGTTCACTTTAAATAAGTTGAAGAGCATAATCGACTTGTCTAATCATGAAGTTTTAGTGTTTATAGACGGCTGTTCTAGAACAGAAACCATTGTTAAGGATTTTGAATGGGTATATTGGACCATTTCAAAAGAGAGTGTGAGCGCTTCTCCTGCTAGAAATACATTATATAAAAAAGCAAAAGGGGCTATTTTTATTGGTTTAGATGATGATGCGCATCCTATAAGTACAAACTTTATAACTTCAATACAATTAGAATTCTCATTAAATAAAAACCTAGGTATTATTGCTTTTCAAGAAGTAAGAGGGGTGTTTAATCAGGATGCAGAAGCCTTATTGTATGCAAAAGAAAGAAATGCGTATTATACCAGTGATTTTGTGGGTTGTGGATTTGCTATAAAAAAAGACGTATACATAGCAACAAATGGTTTTCCGGTTTGGATAGATATTTATGGTGAGGAGCCTGCATTAGCGCTAGAAGTTTTAGATTTGGGTTTTCATATTTTATATCAACCCCAAATTAAAGTGAATCATCGAGTGGATTTTGAAAAACGAAAATTACAAGGTCGAAATTATTTTAGGTTTGAGAAACAACTTAAAAATAGTATAAGCTTTTATCTTGTTTATTATAAGTCACCTTTTTTAAAAATTGTTAAATTATTAGTCCACAACTTTAAAAAGTACGCAGTAACAGATTGGCAGTATTTTAAATCCTTTGTATACGTGTGTGTGTTGGCAGTATTGAAACTCCCAAGTATTTTAAGCTATAGACAGCCTGTTAAGGCTGGTACGTTACAGACGATTAAAAAATTACAAGGATTAAATTATTCAGGATAAATGTATTTTAACTCATTAGATTTCGCGGTTTTTTTACCGGTAGTGTTTATTCTTTATTGGTTTGTAACACATAAAGATTTAAAGCTTCAAAATCTATTATTGGTTATTGCTAGTTATGTGTTTTATGGTTGGTGGGATTGGCGATTTTTATCTTTAATCATTTTTAGCTCTTTAGTAGATTACACTATTGGCATACAATTGAGCAAACAAGAAAAACTATCAAAGCGGAAATTTTTGCTGTGGACGAGCATCTTGGTTAATTTAGGGTTTTTAGGATTTTTCAAATATTATAACTTCTTTGCTGAAAATTTTGTTGAAGCTTTTTCCTTTTTCGGAAACAAAATACAACCCAATACTTTAGATATTATTTTACCTGTTGGTATTAGTTTTTACACCTTTCAAACATTAAGCTATACCATAGATGTTTATAAACGAAAACTAGAACCGACTAAAGATATTGTGTCTTTTTTAGCCTTTGTTAGTTTTTTTCCGCAGCTCGTCGCTGGCCCCATTGAACGTGCTACTAATTTATTACCACAATTTTATAAAAAACGAGAATTTCATTATAGTCAGGCTGTAGATGGCTGCCGACAAATACTTTGGGGTTTTTTTAAAAAAGTTGTGATTGCCGATAGTTGTGCCCAGTATGCGAATCAGATTTTTAATCATTCGGATGATTATTCTGGGAGTACATTATTTATGGGTGCCCTTTTTTTTACGTTTCAAATTTATGGTGATTTTTCAGGGTATTCTGATATTGCCATTGGAACCTCTAGATTATTCGGTTTTAACTTAAAACAAAATTTTGCATTTCCATATTTTTCAAGAGATATCGCTGAGTTTTGGAGACGTTGGCACATGTCTTTATCCACCTGGTTTAGAGATTATTTATACATTCCTTTAGGGGGAAGTCGAGGCGGTACTTGGATGAAAATACGAAACACCTTTATTATTTTTATAGTGAGTGGCTTTTGGCATGGCGCGAATTGGACTTTTATTATTTGGGGAGGATTAAATGCTCTGTATTTTTTACCCTTGTTATTAGCCAATCGTAATCGAAACCATTTGGACGTTGTTGCCGAAAATAAGATGCTGCCTAGTTTAAGTGCATTGTTTAATATTGGGGTAACTTTTGGTTTAACCGTTATTGCTTGGGTGTTTTTTAGGGCAGAAAGCGTCTCTCATGCCATCTCTTATTTAAAAGGGCTGTTTAGCTCTAGTTTGTTTTCTTTACCAAGTGTTAGACCAACCAATGTTTTAGTCTTGCTTGTTTTTTTTATGCTTATTGAATGGGTTGGAAGACGCCAGCAATATGCGCTTGAAGTGTTATTTGTTAAACGATCAAGAGTCTTAAAATGGACATTCTATATGTTTGTCATCGCCTTAATTTTTGTGTTTAGTAATGAAACACAACAAGAGTTTATATATTTTCAGTTTTAATAATGAGAAAGTTTTTTAAAAATATTATTTTATTTAGTATTCTCCTTTTTGTTGCTGAAAAAGGGGTTTATTATTTTTTAAATCAAGCTCCAAAGAATGAATATGATAAAAGGCTTGAAAATATTGTTAATAATGATATGGATTATGAACTTATCATTTTAGGTTCGTCTAGAGGAGCAAACAATGTCGTAGCTTGTCAGTTAGAAAATCAAACAGGTTTGAAATCTTATAATTTATCTTATAAAGGTTCTAATGTTATATTTCATGATTTCATTTTAGAAACCTATTTAAAATTTAACAAAAACCCTCAAATAATTTTATTGTTTTTAGATCATAAATTCACTTTTGTGGAGGAGTCAACTTTAACTTTTAGATACGATAGATTATTCCCTTTATCTAAATATGATTATATTAATGATGTTCTAATTGAAAAAAAGAAGAAAAATGTACTTTCCAAGTTTTTTGCATTGTCAAGAGTAAATCGAGCAGATTTTAATATGAAAAAGAGATCCTCGAGACTAAATAACACGATTACAAGGTGTGGATCTATACTTAATTTAAAACCAAACCATAAAGAGTTGGTTTATAATTCCGAAAAAACAGAATATGCCCAGAATTTGGAGGAAGCCGATAGGTTGAATTCTTTTTTGAACATTCAAGAACAATGTAAAAAGAATAATATTGAACTCATTTTTGTGTTTTCTCCCAATTATCACACTTTTAATACTTCCTTTTACGAACGATTTAAAAGTTTAGTTCAACCAGAAAATTTAATTGTGGTATATGATACTCTTAACTTAAATTATAAAAAAAGAGAGTACTATTTTGATTCTTCGCACTTACTTAAAAACGGGGCGGAAATGTTTACTTCGGAACTAAGTGATTTTCTAGAAAAAACAAATAATTATTAATCTAGCATTTGCGATAAAACGCATATTTTCCTTTTAAAAAAATGTATTTTAGCAAAAATTAAGAACATTTTATTTTTCTATTTATGAAAAAAATAGGCTTCATACCCCTGCGAAAAAATTCCAAAGGCATTACGAACAAAAACAAACGTAAAATGGTGGGTAGACCATTATTTACATGGGTTTTAGGAGAAGCCATTTTTTCCGAGTTAGATGCTGTTTATGTATACACGGATGACGAAGGTATTATAGATTTTATAAATAAAGAATATCATTGGACGGCTAAAGTGAAAGGCGTTTTACGAAGTGCTGAAAGTGCAACAGATACCGCTACGACCGAGTTTGCCATGTTAGAGTTTTGTGAATCCATCAATTATGATTTTGATGTGTTTTGTTTGTTGCAAGCGACATCACCTTTTACAACAAGAAACGATATTAATAGCTGTTTAGATCAATTAAACCCAGATTATGATTCGGCTTTAACCGTTGTAAATACTCATCGGTTTTTATGGAATGCCGATGGTACGCCTATCAATTACGATCCTTTAAATAGACCAAGACGTCAAGATTTTAAGGGGCTGTTAGTGGAAAACGGTGCGGTTTATACCGCAAAAAAATCCGTTTTGAAAAAACATAAAAATAGATTAGGGGAACGAACAGCAGTTGTAAAAATGCCTGAAGATTCGCTTTTAGAAATAGATAGTGAAACCGATTGGGTTGCTGTAGAAAGCTTACTAATAGAACGTCAAAAAAAGACAAAACAAGCGGCAAAGATTACTCACGTGGTTTTAGATGTTGACGGGGTTTTTACCGATGGTACCATTACCTACACAAAAGATGGGGAACATACCAAGAATTTTGATATGCGTGACGGTATGGGCTTGGAAATATTAAGGCAATTTAATATTCAGGTGATGATCATGACTTCTGAGAATTCCCAACTCGTTGCACAACGCATGGAGAAATTAAAAATTGACCATGTGTTTTTAGGGGTGAAAGATAAATATACTTTACTCAATAGTCTGGTTTTAAAGCATGGCATGTCCATGAGTAATGTGGCTTATGTAGGGGATGACGTGAACGATTTAACCAATATGTGTAGCGTAGGCTGGTCATTAGCGCCAAATAACGCCACAGATATTGTAAAACAGCATGCCGATGTGGTGTTGTCAAAACCTTCAGGGGGAGGAGCTATTCGTGAGGCCTGCCAGTTTATTATGAATTATAATAAAAGGTTTTGAGGGCAGTATATGATTTTGTCATTCAGAAGGAGGTACGACTGAAGAATCTTTTAATCACTGTGAGATTCCTCGATACCTCGGAATGACAACAAAGGCATTAGGATGTTTACCGATATTTGGTAAAATAAACACGTTTTTTGCATGACATCTTATTAAATAAATAGAAAAATACAGTTAGCTATAAGCCGCTATAAAAGATTATTAAAATAAATGAATTCCTATAAAAAACCATACATCATCGCCGAAATAGGGTGCAACCACAAAGGCGATATGACGATCGCCAAAGAACTGATTAAAGTCGCAAAAATATTTTGTAACGCCGATGCAGTTAAGTTTCAGAAGCGAAACAATAAAGAACTTTTAACAGAGGAGCAATACAATCAACCGCACCCCAATCCGGTGAATTCCTATGGAGAGACTTATGGAGCACACCGTGAGTTTTTAGAGTTTGATGTAAGCCAACATCAAGAATTGAAACAGTATTGCGAGGCAATAGGGATTACCTATTCGACTTCTGTCTGGGATGTCACTTCAGCAAAAGAAATGGCGTCTCTAAACCCCGAGTTTCTTAAAATTCCTTCGGCTTGTAATAATAACGAAGCCATGTTAATATGGTTGTGTGAAAATTACAAAGGTGAATTGCATATTTCAACAGGGATGACGACCAAAAATGAAATTGAAGATTTGGTGGCTTTGTTTAAAAAGTATGGTAGAAATAAAGATTTAGTGCTTTATAATTGTACTTCGGGCTATCCGGTGCCTTTTGAAGATGTTTGTCTTTTAGATATCAACTTATTAATTGAAAAGTACAAAGATGAGGTCAAACACATTGGTTTTTCTGGGCATCACTTAGGCATTGCAGTTGATGTCGCGGCTTATACCTTAGGCGCAAATATTATAGAGCGCCATTATACCATTGATAGAACATGGAAAGGAACAGATCATGCAGCGTCCTTAGAACCTATGGGCTTACGTAAATTATGTAGGGATTTAAAGGCTGTACATAACGCCTTGAGCTTTAAGAAACAAGATGTCTTGCCTATTGAGCAGGTACAACGTGATAAGTTGAAAAACCAAAAAGGTTAAAGTATTAATGGCTAAAAAAGTATTTGTGTTTTTCCCTGATGGGGTGGGGTTAAGAAATTTTGCCTTTACCAATTTTAAAACAATTGGGGAACAAATGGGCTTCGATATCACTTATTGGAACAATACGGTGTTTTCTATAAAGGATAATTTAGACTTTAAGGAACTTAAAATAGAGGATCACACCACTCACCCTTTATTGCCTTATTATTCCAGGGCACGAAAACGTATCGAATTAAATAGATCCCGTGAGAAGTTCAATGATGAGGTGTATCCTACGTATAAATTTCCTTTTAATTATAAGGGCGTAAAAAACACCTTTAAAAGTTTATTTACTAAAGCACTTATTGGACGTTATAATTCAGAGCAGGGACTCCTCAAATTACGCCAAAAGATTAATGAATTAGAGCGTTCCACATCAAAATACAAGTACTGTAAAGCTCAGCTTGAAACTCATAAACCTGATTTGATATTTTGTACCACGCAGCGTGCAACCCAATCAATAAGTGCCTTGTTAGCGGCTCAAGATTTAGGCATTCCAACGGTGGCTTTTGTGTATTCATGGGATAATGTCCCGAAGGCCATGCAAGTGGTAGAAACCGATTATTACTGCGTATGGAGCGATTTGATGAAAGAAGAACTTTTAAAGTACTATCCTTTTGTTAGGGAAGACCAAGTTTTTGTAACAGGCACCCCACAGTTTGAACCCCATTATGATGAAGCTTTAAAACAAACGCGCGAAGAATTTTTTGAGCTGTATGGTTTAGACACTGATAAAAAATACATTTGCTATTCTGGTGATGATAAAACAACATCGCCGCTAGATCAATATTATTTGGAGGATTTAGCGCATGCCGTGAGAAGTTTAAATACTAAAGGCTATAATCTGGGAATTATTTACAGAAAATGTCCTGTAGATTTTACGTCGAGATACGACGCGGTCATAAAAGCGAATAAAGATATCATTAAAGTGTTAGATCCCTTATGGCAACAGGTAGGCTCACAATGGAATCAAGTGTTGCCAACCCCTGAGGATTTTAATATGCTTTACAACGTTTGTGAACACAGTGAGATGGTCACAAACGTATGCTCATCAACGGTTTTTGATTTTGTAACTCACGACAAGCCTTGTATTTATTACAACTATGAGCAACCCCAACTTAAAAAAGGTATCAGAGATATTGGGCAAAATTATAAATATGTGCATTTTAGAAGTATGCCCAGTGATCAAGCTGCTGTTTTTTGTACTGATAAAAAGGACTTAGAAGGTTTAGTGAAACAAATTTTAGATGGTAAGCTTTCTAATGTAGAGGAAGGGAAGCAATGGTTTCAGATTGTGGCAGGGGAAAAGCCTTGTGATGCTTCTAGAGCTATTTGGGAAACAATTGATTCAGTTTTAAAATGAAACTAGCCTACATAACTCCAGAATACCCTCACCCCAAAGTCAAACATGCGGCAGGTCTAGGGACTAGCATAGGAAATCTTACTAAAGCATTGGTGGAAGCCGGCCATGACGTCTATGTTTTTGTGTATGGTCAAAAAGAAACTACTGATTTTGTAGAAGACGGTATACATTTTCATTTAATCGCAGATAAGAATTATGCTTTAGGAAAATGGTTTAGGTATAGAATACACATACAAGATTATGTGCAAAAGGAAATTATAAAGCATAAAATTCAACTTTTAGAAGTGCCCGATTGGACGGGTATTTCGGCTTTTATGCGATTTTCGGTACCTTTAGTGATGCGTTTCCATGGTAGTGACACCTATTTTTGTCATTTAGAAGAACGCCCACAAAAAAAGAAGAATAAGTTTTTTGAACAATTTGCCGTTCGTGGATCTCAAGCCTATATTGCTCCCACTACTTTTGCGGGCGAACAATCTAAAAAATTATTTGAGATTAAAAATAAAACCATAAAAACCATTCATTATGGTTTACAATTGGAGCAGTTCAATAATACAGTGCCTGAACAGTTTCAGGAGTATAGTTTACTTTATATAGGTACATTAATTCGTAAAAAAGGCGTTTTTGAGCTTCCAGAAATATTCAAGCAAGTTAAGACCCAATACCCCAATGCTAAATTGCTATTAATTGGGAGTGATTCGGCAGATATTCAAACAGGTAGCTCATCGACTTGGAACTTATTACAAGAAACCTTTGATTCGGACTTACTCCATGACGTAAACTATTTAGGGAAATTACCCTATGCTGAAGTACAACAGCATATCCGCCAAGCCCATGTCTGTGTGTTTCCTACTTATGCGGAAACCTTAGGTATGGTAACCATCGAATCCATGGCTTTGCAAAAACCGGTGGTGAATAGTAACATAGGCTGGGCGCAGGAACTGATGGAAGACGGAAAAAGTGGTTATTTGGTACATCCTAGTGATCATGAGCTATTTGCCCAGCGTATCATAAGTCTGTTTGCAGATAAAACCTTATGTTTGAACATGGGGAAACAGGCCAGAACCTATGTGGAACAGCATTTTGATATGAAAAAACAGGTAGAGAAGAATGTTGAGTTTTATAAAAAGATTTTAAATTCATGATTCTTGTTACCCATAACAACCAACAGGTAATCCGTGTGTTTTCTGAAGCGAAGCAAGCGGTTTTGGACTTTTCTCCAAAGCAATCTGTAATAGATGTACTTTACGCTTTGGCTCGTCAAAATCCAGAGTCTTTATTGGTTTGGCAGCACGAGTCGTTAGCAGGGCAATTGGATTTGGATTATATCGCTGATGTTCCGGTTATTCATAAAAAAATGTTGTCCTTCAGTTTCAATGCCTTTTTACCACCTCAAATTGGTTATGTGGAACAGTCGCCATTTATCGCGGTAAACAAAAAAGTATGCTATCCCACTTGGCAAATGTCTGGACAGGTGGGCTGTATTAAAGCAAGTAATCTGCTACAATTTCAACACCTTGTAAACGACGCTAATTTTAGTTATGCTTTATGTTCCATTGCTAAACTAGCTATGCCACAAGGTTTATGGTGTTATTCCGACCCCAAATTGGTTAAACGAGATTTGGTTGTCTCAGAAGAAGCAAGTTCTATAATAACACTCTTTAAATTTGTAAAACAACATTACAAAAACGTTTGGGTAGGTTTATTGTTCTTAAACCTGCTTATTTATGAAAAAAGATGGGCACTATTTAGTGCTTTAGGGACACTTGGTGTGAAAAGAAGGCTGTCAGTATTTAAAGTCCTTGATATTTCTGAAGAACCAAAAGTTAAAGAAGAAGTTTCAAATATAGATGTTATCATCCCAACCATAGGTCGAAAAAAATATTTATATGATGTTCTAAAAGACTTGGCCAAACAGACACTTTTACCAAAAAAGGTAATAGTTGTAGAACAAAATCCTGATTCTGGAAGCACTTCAGATTTAAATTATCTTACTACTGAAATATGGCCTTTTAAAATAGATCATGTGTTTAAACATCGAACTGGAGCCTGTTTTTCTAGAAACTTAGCGCTTGAAAAAGTGGATAGTGAATGGGTTTTTTTTGCTGATGATGATATTCGTTTTAAATCTGATTTTTTGAAAACGGTGATAAGAAACTTGAGGTTAAATGGAGCCCAAGCAGCTATGCAAAGTTGCCTGTTAAGCGGACAAGAAAAAACATATAATATAATTCATCAAACATCGATTTTTGGTTCAGGTTGTTCCATTGTTAATTCACAGTGTGCTAAGAAAGTATTATTTGATTTAAATTTGGAACATGGTTTTGGGGAAGATACTATGTACGGTAATCAACTTAGGGCCTTAGGTGTAGATATTATCTATTTTCCTGAACCCAGTATTTTACACCTCAAAGCTCCAATGGGTGGTTTTAGAACAGAATTTAAACAACTCTGGTCTGATGAGGTTGTCCAACCCAAGCCATCACCAACCATTATGTATTTGAAATTAAAACATGATACCGTTCAACAATTACGAGGCTATAAGTTGATGTTGTTTTTTAAAACTTATAAATTCAATGTTTTTAAAATAAGACGTTTTAATTCCCAGTGGGAGCAAAGTCATAAGTGGGCACAATTCCTGTTAAACAGAGCGGTTAAATAATATGTTAAAACTATATACTGATACCAGCTATCTTACGGAAGCCCATCGCGGCAAGATCTTCCCGTTGCTCTTAGGTTTACATTACAAAGAGCTGCCTTTGGTGAAAGATAACTTTGTTTTAACCGAAAACATAAAAGATGCAGATGTTTTCGTATTACCATTACATGTGGAGTATGTTTTAAAGTACAAAAAGCAGGTGTACCAAAACTTTTTGGCCTTATCGAAACACTATAACAAACCATTGTGGGGGTATAGTTCAGGAGATTTTGGTACGACTTTACATGATGCAGTTTATACCTTTCGTTTAGGGGGTTTTAAAAATAAATATCAAGTAGAAAACACGTTAATATTACCAAGCTTTATATCAGACCCCTATAAGAATAGTTTGAGTCACGCTGTTTTCACGCCCTTAGATAAAAAACTAAAACCAACTATTGGATTTGTGGGGCACGCAACAAATGGTTGGGAAAAATGGAGCAAGGAATTCGTGATTTTTTTAAAATACAATACAGATTGCTATTTAGGGAAACGAAAAACAGACAAGCAAAAGTTTTTTCCGTCTTCCATATATAGATTTGATCTATTACAGCGCTTAGAATCAAGTACTGGTTTAGAAAGTGATTTTATATACCGAAAGCAATATAGAGCAGGAGCAAATTCCGAAGCCTTAAGAAAGCAAACCACCTTAGACTATTTTTCAAACATGGAAAATAATTTATACACCTTATGTGTACGTGGCGTTGGTAATTTTTCAGTGCGTTTTTATGAAACCTTAGCAGTAGGACGTATACCAGTGTATATCGATACCAATGGCGGTTTGCCTTTAGAGAGTCACATAGATTGGGATAAACATATACTGAGAATCTCCTGGAAGCAAAGACATCTAATAGCAGAGGTGTTGGTTGATTTTCATAATTCGAAATCTAACGAAGAGCTAAAGCAAATTCAACGATCTAATAGAGCGCTTTGGGAAGAAATTGGGCACGTGGGAGGTTATTTTAAAGCAGTAAGTGATAATTTTAATCCAAATAAGTTATGAACTTCAGCCTAATCATCTGCACCTACATGCGCCCAGTACCTTTGTTAACCCTTTTAAAGTCGGTCGCTAAGCAAACAACTTATCCTAGCGAAATTTTAATTATAGATGGTTCGACGAATCAGGAAACTAAAACTGTTTTAAAAGCCAATCGATTTGACAACCTAAAATATTATAAAGTTGAAGAAAAAGATAGGGGTTTAACCAACCAGCGTAATTATGGAGTAGGTAGAGTTTCTGAAGACTGTGAATTCGTATGTTTTCTAGATGATGATACGATTTTAGAATCAGATTATTTTGAGCAATTATTGAATACGTATCATGTTAAATCTGACGCTTTAGCAGTTGGTGGTTATATCACAAATGAGGTGATTTGGAAAATAGCAGACGAGCAAGCGCAATCAAATCATTTTTATTATGACGGTTGGATGCGAACTGAACCTTCTCGCTTTAGAATTCGTAAAATATTTGGATTATTACCTGATGTTGTGCCAGGGTTTATGCCTTCATTTTCACACGGACGTTCTATAAGTTTTTTACCGCCTTCAGGGAAAGTTTACCGAGCAGAACAATTAATGGGAGGCGTTTCATCTTATAGAAAAACGATTTTTGAGTCGCTTAGGTTTTCATCTTACTTTGATGGGTACGGCTTATATGAGGATGCCGATTTCTCATTACGCGTCGCTAAACAAGGGAAATTATTTGTAAACACCAATGCAAAACTAGAACACTTTCATGATGCCTCTGGACGCCCTAACCAGTACAAATACGGTAAAATGGTAATAAGAAATGGCTGGTATGTTTGGCGCGTTAAATACGCAAAACCTTCTTTAAAAGCCTACTTTAAATGGCATGCCACTGCTTTTGTTTTAACCACCATTCGATTTACAAATGTAATTACAACCAACAAAAAACAAGAAGCGCTTACTGAAAGTTTGGGTAGAGTGGTAGGTTGGTTATCTTTACTTTTTAATAAACCTAATGTTAAGAGATAAATGTCTAGCTTTTCTTCCGATTTAAAAAAATATAAGAAGTATAGTAAGAATAAATCGCTTTTGGTTTTAATTTTGACTAATCAAGGGCTGTGGGCTCTTTTCGTGTACAGAATATCTAATGCTGTTTATCACTGTAAATTACCGAAAATCATAATAAAAGTATTGTTGGTTTTTGCTGTGATCAGTCAAAAATGGATTGAAATTATTACGGGTATTTCATTACCATACACGGCTCAAATAGGAGCAGGATTTTATATTGGACACTTTGGAGGTGTCATAATTAATCCTTCAGCCAAAATTGGAACGAATTGTAACATTTCTCAAGGGGTAACCATTGGGGTGAGTGGTAGAGATGGAAAAAGAGGGGTTCCAATTATTGGTAACAACGTTTATATAGGTGCTAATGCTGTTATTGCTGGAAAGATAGTAGTTGGTGATAATTGTGTTATAGGAGCAAATTCATTAGTAAATGTTTCCGTAGAAGAAAATAAAACCGTTTTAGGTGTTCCAGCTAAGGTGATTTCAGATAATACTTCAAAAAATTATATTTAATGAAGTTCGTTGTAATTTCGGATGCGCCAACATTAAAAAAGGATGACCTGTATGGTGCTTATGCACCTTATGTGTTGGAAATGGACATGTGGTTTAAGCACATCACAGATGTCACTGTTCTGTCTCCTACAAAGTATAATGCTCCGCTTTTAACACGCTCATTCTTTAAGCAACCTATGGTGAATTCGGTGTCCGCCCTAAATTTCACTTCGTTAAAAAATAGTTTTATTAGCTTAAGTAGCATACCTGTTACTGCATTTAAATTATTTAGGGCTTTTAAAAATTCCGACCACATCCACCTAAGATGCCCAGGTAACATTGGTCTTTTAGGTTGTCTAATTCAAATTTTCTTTCCGAAGAAACCAAAAACTGCAAAATACGCAGGCAATTGGGATCCCAAAGCCAAACAACCTTTAAGTTATAAGTTTCAAAAATGGATTTTAAGCAATACGGTTTTAACCAAAAACATGCAGGTATTGATTTATGGCGATTGGCCGAATCAAAGTAATAATATCAAACCTTTTTTCACAGCGACGTATAAAAATTCAGAAATAGAAAAGCCAATGGTTAGAGATTATACCGCAGCATTAAAATTTGTATTTGTGGGTACCTTAGCTCCAGGGAAACAACCCTTATTGGCGATTCAGTTGGTAGAAATATTATACAAAAATGACAAAGCGGTCACCTTAGATCTTTATGGTGATGGCGTTTTAAGAGAATCCCTTAAAAGCTATATTACAGACCATAATTTAGAGACTATCGTAACTCTTCACGGCAATCAACCACAAAGCGAGGTGAAAGAAGCCATAAAATCAGCCCATTTTTCCATCCTACCCTCCAAATCTGAAGGCTGGCCAAAAGCCATTGCCGAAGCTATGTTTTTTGGGGCTATTCCCATCGCAACACCGGTATCTTGCGTACCCTATATGCTCGACCATGGCAACCGCGGACTCTTATTAACGAACGATTTTCAGATCGATTGTAACAACCTAATGATCTTGTTAAACGAACCTAGCAGGCTGCAAGACATGTCTCAAGTAGCCGCCCAATGGTCACAGCAGTACACCTTGGACCGGTTTGAAGCGGAGATTGTTAAGTTACTGTAAAAGTGTTGAATCGTTTATTTGTTTAACTGTTTAATCGGGGGAGGATATTTCGTTCTAGGTTTCAAGTTTGAAGTTTCAGGTTTTCATTCCTGACCAAAGAAGTCCCCATTTTAATTGGAGTTTTTAGTAGAACAGTTACCCCTACTGTGTTGTAATTTCTCATGGGAGTAAGTGGCCAATAACCAATATCTAGAAACCAACAACTAATAAAAATCTGTGAAACCTCAGCGCACCTCTGTGTAATAATTTCTCGCAAAGCCGGTAAGTCGCCAAGGTGTAGCACGCAAAAATTAGTGATAATTAGTAAGATTCGTGTCAAAAATGGGGTTTCGAGGCAAATCTGTGAAAATCAGTGTAATCTGTGTCTAAAAATCCTTTGTGAGCCTCTGTGAAACCTCTGCGTAACTCCGTGTAATAATTTCACGCAGGAGTAAGCGACTAAAAACCAAAAACTAATAACCAACAATCAAGTATACATGCGGAGAAAAATGAACATATTCCCCTTAAATATGCGGGTATTATTCCGTATATTTACCGCAAATGAAGATAAATTATGCCAAAGTACATCTATGAATATGATAATTGGCCAACATTCACATGGAATGATAAGAAAATTGTTGTGACCTTGGGGAAAGTTAGGCATTTGCAGGGAAAGGTATTTGGTCAGATGAGTGCTCTCGGATTTTCAATAAAAGAAGAAACTATTTTATCAACTTTAACACTTGATGTCTTGAAATCTTCTGAGATAGAAGGTGAAATTTTGAATCAAGAGCAAGTTCGTTCTTCCATAGCCAAGAAACTTGGATTTGAGCTTGCTGGCATAGATCATGTAAATAGACATGTTGAAGGGGTTGTAGAGATGATGCTTGATGCCACGCAAAGGTACGATACAAGGCTTGATCATGAACGAATTTTTGGATGGCATGCATCACTTTTTCCAACGGGATGGAGTGGCATGTATAGAATTGAAACAGGTTGTTATCGTAGCGGAGAGATGCAAGTAGTATCAGGGGCAATGGGAAAAGAAAAAGTTCATTTTCAAGCGCCTCAAGCAAATGTTGTTGAAAAAGAAATGACGACCTTTCTGAATTGGCTAGATACAGAAGTAGATATTGACGGGGTTTTGAAAGCTGCTATTGCTCATTTTTGGTTTATTATTATTCATCCTTTTGAGGATGGAAACGGACGACTAGCTAGGGCTATATCTGACATGTTACTAGCGCGTTCAGAGGAAAGTTCACAACGGTTCTACAGCTTGTCAAACCAAATATTAACAGAAAAAAAGAAGTATTATGAAATTCTTCAGAAAGTTCAATACAGCTCTGGTGATATCACAGATTGGTTAGATTGGTTTTTAAATTGTATGTATCGTGCATTACAAAACACTGAAGACTCCTTAAAACAAGTTTTATTAAAAGCTGAATTTTGGGATAAGCATCAAGAAACCACTCTAAATAGTCGCCAAAGGCTCTTGTTAAATAAATTATTTGACGGCTTTGATGGTAAGCTAAAGTCCTCAAAATGGGCAAAGATTACTAAATGTTCTTCAGATACAGCCTTACGAGATATAAAGGATTTAATAGAAAAAGGAATCTTAACACAAGATGAATCAGGAGGTCGTAGTACAAATTATGAATTAACAGAGCCATGGAAGGTATAGGGCTGATTCTGTTTATTTGTTGAATCGTTTAATCGGCGGGAGGATATTTAGTCTTAGGTTTCAAGTTTCAAGTTTCAAGTTTCAGGTTTTCATTCCTGACGAAAGAAGTCTCCATTTTAATTGGAGTTTTTAGTTGAACTAGCACGCAAAAATTAGTGGTAATTAGTGAAATTCGTGTCAAAATTCAGGTAGGCTGTTTAAGGGTTTAATTGTTGAATCGGGTAGAGGGATTTAAATGTATCATCTAGTCGCAGTCTCAGTCTCAGTCCCAGGTTACAAGTTTTAATTTCTGACGAAAGAAGAAACTTTTTCAATTGGAGATTTTAGTTGAACAGTTCACCTTCTGTGAGCCTCTGAGAAATCTCAGTGTAGTTCTGGGTAATAATTTGTCGCACGAGTAAGCAGCCAAAAACTAATAACTAGAAACCAACAACTAATAAAAATCTGTGAAAATCAGTGTAATCTGTGTCTAAAAATCCTTTGTGAGCCTCTGTGAAACCTCAGCGCACCTCTGTGTAATAATTTCTCGCAAAGCCGGTAAGTCGCCAAGGTGTAGCACGCAAAAATTAGTGATAATTAGTAAGATTCGTGTCAAAAATGGGGTTTCGAGGCAAATCTGTGAAAATCCGTGTAATCTGTGTCTAAAAATCCTCTGTGCCTTTCTGTGAAATCTCCGAGCATCTCCGCGTAATAACTTCTCAAGAGTAAGCGACCAAAAACCAATAACTAGAAACCAACAACTAATAAAAATCTGTGTCTAAATTCAGGTAGGTTGTTTAATCGTTTATTTGTTTAACTGTTGAATCGGCGGGAGGAAATCTAGTTCTAGGTTTCAAGTTTCAGGTTTTCATTCCTGACGAAAGAAGTCCCCATTTTAATTGGAGCTTTTAGTTGAACTAGCACGCAAAAATTAGTGGTAATTAGTGAAATTCGTGTCAAATATAAGTTTTCGAGCTAAAATCTGTGATAATCAGTGAAATCTGTGTCAAAAAAAACTTCGTGCCCCTCTGTGGAATCTCTGCGCACCTCTGCGTAATAATTTCTCGCAAAGCCGGTAAGTCGCCAAGGTGTAGCACGCAAAAATTAGTGGTAATTAGTGAAATTCGTGTCAAATATAAGGTTTCGAGGTCAATCAATGTAAATCAGTGTAATCTATATAAAAAAAACCTCTGTGCCTCTCTGTGAAACCTCAGCGCACCTCTGTGTAATAATTTCTCGCAAAGCCGGTAAGTCGCCAAGGTGTAGCACGCAAAAATTAGTGGCAATTAGTGAAATTCGTGTCAAATATAAGTTTTCGAGCTAAAATCTGTGAAAATCCGTGTCTAAAAATCCTTTGTGAGCCTCTGTGAAACATCTGCGTAACTCCGTGTAATAATTACTCTCAAGAGTAAGCGACCAAAAACCAATAACAAGAAACCACCAACTAATAAAAATCTGTGTCTAAATTCTGGTATGTTGTTTAAGTGTTTATTTGTTTAACTGTTGAATCGGCGGAAGGTTGAAATCTAGTCTTAGGTTTCAAGTTTCAAGTTTCATGTTTTCATTCCTGACGAAAGAAGTCCCCATTTTAATTGGAGCTTTTAGTTGAACTAGCACGCAAAAATTAGTGGTAATTAGTGAAATTCGTGTCGAAAATAACGTTTCGAGGTCAATCAATGTAAATCAGTGTAATCTATATAAAAAAAAACCTCCGCGCCCCTCTGTGAAACCTCTGCGCAACTCCGTGTAATAATTTCTCTCAAGAGTAAGCGACCAAAAACCAATAACTAGAAACCAACAACCAATAAAAATCTGTGTCTAAATTCAGGTAGGTTGTTTAATCGTTTATTTGTTTAACTGTTGAATCGGCGGGAGGATATTTAGTCCTAGGTTTCAAGTTTCAAGTTTCATGTTTTCATTCCTGACGAAAGAAGTCCCCATTTTAATTGGAGTTTTTAGCTGAACTAGCACGCAAAAATTAGTGGTAATTAGTGAAATTCGTGTCAAAAATAAGATTTCGAGGTCAATCAGTGTAATCTATATAAAAAAAAACTCCGTGCCTCTCTGTGAAACCTTTGCGCAACTCCGTGTAATAATTTCTCTCAAGAGTAAGCGACCAATAACCAATAACTAGAAACCAACAACTAATAAAAATCTGTGTCTAAATTCAGGTAGGTTGTTTAATCGTTTATTTGTTTAACTGTTGAATCGGCGGGAGGAAATCTAGTTCTAGGTTTCAAGTTTCAAGTTTCAGGTTTTCATTCCTGACGAAAGAAGTCCCCATTTTAATTGGAGCTTTTAGTTGAACTAGCACGCAAAAATTAGTGGTAATTAGTGAAATTCGTGTCAAAAATAAGTTTTCGAGGCAAATCTGTGAAATCTCAGCGCAACTCCGTGTAATAATTTCTCTCAAGAGTAAGTAACCAATAACTATAAACTAATAACCAGCAACTAATAAAAACCTCCGTGTAATAACTAAATTACTATTTGTAAATAGAAATATTTTCCTACATTTGTGAAAATTATTACTACAAAAGTATAACCAACTAACCAAAACTATTATGCCAGGACCAATAGCCACTATGGGAAGCATGCATGTTTGCCCCATGTGCTCAGGAACGGTACCTCATGTTGGAGGACCCGTATCACAAGGCACCCCGAATGTGCTCGTTAACGGAAAACCCGTAGCAACTGTAGGTAGCGCCTGCGTTTGTGTAGGGCCACCAGACGTTGTCATTAGCGGAGAATCGAATGTGTTTATTAACGGTATGCCAGTTGCAACACTTGGAAGTGCAACAGCCCATGGAGGTAACATAACCATTGGAGAACCTAACGTGCTAGTGAATACAGGTACAGGTACGCCGTCTAGCCTGGCACCGGTGGATCGGATAGAGCTTCCAGAAATTAAACTTTCAGAACGCGCATTGTCGGTACTTACAGGTCAAGGAAAACAAGTAAAAGAAGCCACAAAACAACAGCAGAAAAACCAAGAAGAAGCCAAAGAAAACGGCTTTTTAGGTGATTTCAGTTTTAGTGTTTAACCCTTACGAAATCACCCATTGAAATTTTTATATCCCCAAAAAGACAGCAATCTAGATCAACGTAAAACATCAAGTGCTTTTGGTAATTATCCGCTAAGCAGCTACAATACTTGGCATGGTGGTGTGCATATTGAAACACCTTTGGCAGCTTTGGTCGCTATAAGTGATGCGCGGATTATAGCTTATAAATTGCCTTCAGAATATTTGCAAAGCGGACATGAATGTCCCGAGACCTATTCCAATGGTTTTGTACTCTTACAACATGAGTATAGGAGTCCGAAAGGCCATGAGCTCACTTTCTATAGTCTGTATCATCACATTGCGAGTCAGTTTGATATCGATATTAATCATCAAGAGATTCCAGATTACCTTAGTGAAAAAGTGACCAAAATTAAAGCGTCTCATACACCAAAAGGCGTGAGAGCGCGTTCGGCTTTCGCTGAAAAAGGAAAAAAGCGTGGTCCAGAAATCGTATTGATACCGAAGAATCACATCGTTACCCGTAATAATGATGAATTACTAGCCGATTGGGCCATGGCCTATAACGCAAAAAAAACTTCCGAAGATAAAAAATATTACAGCTACACTTACACCGATCCTTTTACTAAGACGACCTATAAAGACATTCATATTCATTCCAATTGTTTAAAATTAGTTCCCGGGGAATCGGATAAGTATAAAATAACTTATGATAAGGAGACCAATTTCACTACCAGTGGCAGCAACAATCAGGGCGCTTCTTTAAACAAAGCACTAAAAGATGGTGCGTTATGTTACAATATTACGGCTAGCAATATTGGAAAATCAGAAAGCGGAACTTGTATTGATGTGATTCCAAAGGGGACCGAGGTTACAATTATCGAAAATTCAGAATCTGAAGATAAAAAATGGGTGAGGGTGAAGAGTACAAAAAGGGAATACCGAGGTTATGTGCAAGTACGCGACCTTGAAGCACTTAAAATTGTAAACAACGAACTTGTCGATAAAATAATAGCCTGTGATATTCCTATCAAAGCGGGACAAACAGTGGCTTATGTGGGAGCATTTGGTTTCCGTAAGCATGAAAAAAAATATGCCAGTCACGTGGAACTATTTACCGATGCTGATGATACCGATGTCTCTGCCTTATTAGATAATTGTGCCGGTGATGGTGAAGATAATTTTCTGCGTTATAAGCTATTGTCAGGGATAACTTTAGAACCTTATTTGAAAAGCAAAAAGGAACTCAAGGCTGGGACACCGGTTCGTGTTACCCAAGCTAAAGGGGACTATGTTCAAGTAAAAGTTATAAGTCTTATTCGTGTTATTGATAAAGAGAAACATCTCTCTGCTAAACATTTAGGTAAAAATTCTAAAGGAAAGATAGTCTATATCAAAGATAGAATATGTAACCATAGCAGAACCAGGTATGAAATTGATGCCGGTAGTTTTGAGTATGTCAATAAGCAATTTAATGGTCTGTTAACCAAAGGAGATTTTGTTTATTTTTATGAAACAGATACAGGTACTCTTAGGGAAATTATCATAGAACCTCCTTTTTGGAACCAAGAATTTTGGATTGATAAATCATTATTAAAATTGAAAGCAGGTGAGACAGTTACTTCTGGGTTAGAAACTATCTTGGATTCTGATAGTTGTCATATTTATATTGAAGAACCTCTTATACCCCACGAAAGCGGGAATACCTTTAAAAAAGACATTGAACTTAAAGGGAAACCAGAAACCACCATTACTGATGATAACGGACAACAATGGTACTTCGTAAAGGAAAGTTATGAATATGAAAAAGAGCATTATCAGCATACCGGGTGGATAAAGACTGATGATGTGGACATAGAGGATATCAACCCTTTTATATGGCGGAATTTTGGTTTTGAAACTTACGACGCCGGTAGCGAGTATGTCTATGCGATGAAGGATTATCATAAATCACCTAAAACCGATGTATTCATTGATGACCTTTGGAAAATGGTAGATGAAGATGGCAACGGCGTACTCACGCCTATGGAATTTTTATGCGCCCAACATGATCCGCACAAATCGGAACGAATGGGAAAAATGGTAGTCAAACACAAAAGTGAGTGGAGCTTCACCCCAGAAGCGATTAAGCCGGAAGCCCAAGAGTTTTACAAACTGGGTATTGATTTAGAAAAAGACCCCAATAAAAAGAAGCTTCTAGAGCAAAAACGTGATGCTGAATTAGAGCATTTGGTGGAGAAAATTAAAAACCTCATGTTTTGGCAAGAACTACAAAATACGACCTACACGCCTAAAACGACGGAAAATGACAAGGAATACGAAGAGAAAAAAGCCAAAATAGACACAAAGCCTTTTGTTCATCCTAAAGATATGCCTGAAGGCGCAGAAAAAGAAAAAAAACAAGCCGATTTAGATGCTCAAAAAGATGCTTTAGACCAAGAATACAAAAAAGGGAAATACAAAGCACCCGAAACCCGCCTCTTACCAAGTTCAGACATGCTATGGCATTTTAATGTGAATAGTTTTGTGAGACAGATGCGGGGGATGTATTTGCAAAACCAAGGTTGTGAAACATTAATTTGGGGAAATAAAGTTAGTTGTGAATTTAGAAATAAAGTGATTCAGGTAGCTAAGAACTTATGGGGGCAAAAGAAAAAGGTTGAAATGGCAAATAACCTCATGGCTGTATTTGCATGGGAAAGCGGTGAGAAATTCAAGTCAGATACACCTAATATGGGTAATTCAGGAGGAACAGGGCTGATTCAATTTATGCCTTCCACAGCAAAAGCACTATTAGGAAAAGAAATAACGATAGAAACTGTAGATAATTATTGGGGTAAAGGGAAATCTTTAAAAAGAATCAAAGAATTTGCTAACATGTCAGAAATTGAGCAATTGGATTATGTGGAGAAGTATTTTAAAAAATTAAAAAATAAAGACGTCGAATTTGTAGATTTTTATCTGCAAGTACTTTACCCTGCTTCAATGGGAAAACCTGATAATCATATTGTTTTTTCTAAAGATGGTACTGGCCTTATCAAAACAGATAAAAATTATAAAAGTAGAATTAGGGCTTATAAACAAAATTCAGGCTTTGACACTAATGCTAATTACGGTAATAACGATGGACAAGTCTCAAAAGAAGAGATAAAAAAAGGTGTTCAAAAGTATTTGAATAAAGGAATGAACTTCAGAAATAATTGTAAAAATGGATGCGATTATTCTAATTCAACTACTGTAGTTGAAAATTCTGATTTAGAAATACAAAAAGGGTTAAATTGGGCTTCTAGTATTTCAATAAAAGAGGAGCAGTTGAGAAAAAACGCTGAAACAAAATACATAGTAGGTTATAAGCAAGAATCAGGGAAGGATGCTAATAAGAGGGTAGATTGGTCTAAAGAAGGAATCCAAAACATGGATTGTTCTGAATTAGTTTGCCGTTACCTTCATAAAATAGGATGGAGTAAGGAGGTGAAATGGCTTAATACTAAAGGAATCTTAAGTTATGCAGCAAAACATCCTGATAAACTTGAAGAAAATACAGGAGACCCGAAAATTGGTGATATTTTTGTTTGGAACGGGCATGCAGGTGTTGTGAAAAAATATTTTTCTTCAAGTAAAAATGTCTTGACAATTGAAGCTATATCAGAAAAGTCATACTCCTGGCATGAAGGAATATATTTTAATGGTGTTGTTGAGTGGTTGTATGAAAAGGATAAGAATCACTTAAAGGACAATATTGTGACCGGAAAAATAATTCATTATTTTACACCTAGAAAACACTATTCAAAATGATATATTTTAGAGTATTAATTATTTCATTTCTTTTAATAAGTTGTAAAGAAGAAATACAAATAACTGAAGAAAAACGAATTGCTAATTATATACGAACAAAAAACGTAAATGGAAAATTCGATTTCAGTAAAGATGTTTGTATTGAATTTGCTAATGATAGCACCTCAAGCCTAGGAGTCTTCTATAGAATCAACGTAAAAAAAAAGAAAGAGAAAAAAATTGTTTTTGCTGATTTGAAGCAAGTTGAAAAAGTACCAGCGAGCTATAATGAAGGAAAATCTGAAGGCTGGATTTATCAATTAAAATACCCTTCAAAAGTGAGTTTGTTTTCGCTGATTGATGATGATTTAGTTTTTAAAAGAAAAATTGTTCTAAAAAAACAAGATGAATATTATAATTTAATTAATTCTTTTTTGAATAAAAGAAGTTTGGGTGATTTTCCATTAGGAGATTTTGTTTATGAAGAAATTATTGACATAAAAGAGGATGGGATGGGAGGTAAATCGATTTTTTATGATATTAAAATCAAAAAAGATAGCGTCTTTTTATCAGGACAAGGTTACCAAACCAACTTCTACGATTTATGTAGTGCCATAGAGCAGAACGATACTCTGAAACTTTATTACAAGGAAAGTTTAGAAGGTACAGATTATAATAAAAATCAGAAACCACCTTTACTAAAGTTATATAAAAAGGGTCAGGAATATTATGGTGTAAGTCCAGTTATAAGTGGAGGTCAGGAAGTTTTGTTTGAAAAAGACTGAACTTTCAAAAGCACAAAGTAAAAGAACACCTAATTACACGAGATAATTGATAGAAATCAAAATCTTATTATGAAATTAAAGATAAAGGACAAATTGTTAAAATTTAAAAATGAACTTACTAAAACAAATTTCTATTTTAATAATCCTAATCAATTTCATGGCTTGTCAGCATAAAGATGAATTAAATGATTTTGACGGACATACTTTTTATAGAATTACAGATCGTGATTCTGAGAAAATAATTTTTGAACCCTGTGATGCGTATGTTGCTTCGTACAGATTTGAAGGCAACAAGATTTATCATAATTGGGGACAAGAAGAAGATGTTCTATTAGCAACAACTAAAAAGAATCATGATGGTATTTTTAATATTGAAGTATTCAATCAAAATAGTCAACAACAAGAACAAATCACGATAAGTAGAATTCATAACTCAGATAGGTTTTGGTCGATTAATAATGAGGTGTTTATCGATAGCTTAGATTTAAATAAAATAAAAGTAGAGAAAGAAATATGTGAAGAGGAAGAAGCTAAGACTATGACTAAGGTTTCTAGCAACCAACTAAATTTTAAAAAGATCATGCTTGAAGATTTTAGTTTATCTAACAGAAAAGTAGTGAAACCTAAAACCCTTTATCAAAATTGTTTTTCAGAGTACGATGTGCAACATCTGAACGAGCATTTTAGAGAATTAAAAACCACAATCAGATCTAATGTTGATTACGACTTTTCAACAGCTCCTATAAAATATACAAGTCTTCAGGAAAATAGCATTTTTCATATCTTTAAAGATCGTTTCTGTGAAAACGAATTAATCGTGTTGCCAAAGGATTGTATGAAAACAATACGTTTAGAGGTGTTTTGTGTAGAAGAGATCACAAAAGAGGAGGATGAAGAACATGTTAGAGAAGAATATTATAGTTACACATTAGAAAAGAATAATAATGTAATTTCAATAACTAAGATTGATGGAGCAGGTTAAGAAATTATGGAAATTAAGTTTATTATTAATTGTTTGTTTTTGTTGTTTCTCCTGTAAGAATAGTAAGGGAAAAAGTGCTAATGATAAGAAAGAACTCCTAACTGTAAAAAGTATTGTTTTTTTAAAGGAAGATTTTGAGTTTGTAATTAGCTTATCAAGCAGTCAAATCTATAAGTTTGAGGCCATCGAACTTTTGTTTAATTCATCTGTGGAATTCATAAAAATTAATTCTAATTCATTCCGTTTTACAAATGGAGATCATTATGGAAACCATGTTACGATGCTGTTTAATTTTAATACAACAGATTGTAAATTATACCTTAGAAGAATAGATGGTTTTTTTCCTCTAAAACATGATGTTTTTGGACGCGATAAATATTGTATTATGGAAAAAATAGAACTAGACATTAGTGAGATAAATGGAGAAGAATTATTCGATAAGTTTGCTACCCAAAAGTATTGTGAGATAAAGAACGGAGAATAATCTAAAAAAAGAGTAATTCTTTACACTACCTACGAACATAACAAGGCATAATGGGTTAGATATAATTGATATCTAAATCAAAAAACATGAAAGTAATATTATTTGTCTTTATGCTTATAATGTTTTTGCTTAGTAAAACTAAACTCAAAATATTTTTCTGAAAGAAAGAAATAGCGGCATCACTGTAGCGTCCATGATAAGGCAGTTCAATGAAAATGGAATAATTAAAAAACCTCAAGATATTACAGATGTGTAGTTATATAACTCCCCAATCACGGTTAAACAATTCAACGATTAAACAAATAAACATCTCATAAAATAAACAATAAACCCTCGGTGAGCCTCTGAGTAATCTCCGTGTAGCTCCGTGTAATAGTATCTTGATTAGGTGCAAAGTTGCCTAAATGTTGCCCACAAAAATTAGTGATAATTAGTGAAATTCGTGTCAAAAATAGGGTTTGGATGCAAATCTGTGAAAATCAGTGAAATCTGTGTCTAAAAATCCTCCGTGCCTCTCAGTGAAATCTCAGCGAAGCTCCGTGTAATAATTTCTCTCAAGAGTAAGCGACCAAAAACCAATAACTAGAAACCACCAACTAATAAAAATCAGTGTCTAAATTCAGGTAGGTTGTTTAAGCGTTTATTTGTTTAACTGTTTAGTCGGGAGAGAGGTTGAAATCTAGTCTGAGGTTTCAAGTTTCAGGTTTTCATTCCTGACGAAAGAAGTCCCCTTTTTAATTGGAGTTTTTAGTTGAACTAGCGCGCAAAAATTCGTGATAATTAGTGAAATTCGTGTCAAAAATAGGGTTTGGATGCAAATCTGTGAAAATCAGTGAAATCTGTGTCTAAAAATCCTCCGTGCCTCTCGGTGAAATCTCAGCGAAGCTCCCTGTAATAATTTCTCTCAAGAGTAAGCGACCAAAAACCAATAACAGGAAACCAACAACCAATAAAAATCAGTGTCTAACTTCAGGTAGCTTGTTTAAGCGTTTATTTGTTTAACTGTTTAATCTGGGGGGGAATCTAGTTTTAGGTTTCAAGTTTCAAGTTTCAGGTTTTCATTCTTGACGAAAGAAGTCCCCATTTTAATTGGAGTTTTTGTTGAATAGTTATACCCTCTGTGAGCCTCTGAGAAATCTCAGTGTAGCTCCGTGTAATAATTTCTCTCAAGAGTAAGCGACCAAAAACCAATAACAGGAAACCAACAACCAATAAAAATCAGTGTCTAAATTCAGGTAGCTTGTTTAAGCGTTTATTTGTTTAACTGTTTAATCTGGGGGGGAATCTAGTTTTAGGTTTCAAGTTTCAAGTTTCAAGTTTTCATTCCTGACGAAAGAAGAAACTTTTTCAATTGGAGTTTTTGTTGAACAGTTCCACCCTCAGTGAGCCTCTGTGAAACATCTGCGTAACTCCGCGTAATAACTTCTCAAGAGTAAGCGACTAAAAACCAATAACTAGAAACCGACAACCCCAATAAACAACCAATCTAACAAAAATCCACCCATATCCCATGACCTTACCAATAATAAAATTATATTTAAACCCTAAAAGGCAAGTGTGCGGGTATTACAACTAATAGATTCATTAAATGCAGGGGGCGCAGAGCGTGTAGCGGTGAATTACGCTAGTGTTTTAGCATCGCGTTTAGAGGGTTCCTATTTGTGCGCGACACGAGAAGAAGGGCTTCTAATGGAAAGCATTTCTAAAGATGTTGGGTATCTGTTTTTAAATAAAAGAAAAACCATAGATTTAGCTGCAATAAAACGGTTAAACACTTTTTTGAAACAGAATAATATTGATGTGATTCATGCGCATGCGACCTCGTTTTTTTTAGCGACATTGATAAAAATATTAAATCCGAATTTGGTTTTAGTTTGGCACGACCATTACGGGAACAGTGAGTTTTTAGAAAGTCGCCCCCGTTATGTTTTAAAAAAATGTTCAAAATGGTTCAATCATATCATTACTGTAAATGCTAAATTAGAATCTTGGGCCATAGCCAATTTGTCTACCGCATCGGTAACCTATTTGCCTAATTTCGCTCAAGTGGATAGTAATGAACCTCAAACTATTCTAAAAGGAGTGTTTGGTAAACGTATCGTTTGTTTGGCAAATTTACGTCCGCAAAAAGATCATTTAAACTTATTAAAAGCTTTTCAGTTGGTTTTAAAAAAACATGCAGATTGGACCTTGCATTTAGTTGGGAAAGATTTTCAGGACCATTATGCTTCTAGAATAAAGGGATATATCTCTAAAAACAACTTAAAACAAAGCGCTTTTATATATGGTAGTTGTTCAGACATCCATCATGTTTTAAATCAAAGTGACATAGGCGTATTGGCATCGCAATCTGAAGGCTTACCAGTATCGCTCTTGGAATATGGTTTATCTAAACTGCCTGTTGTCGCTACAGATGTTGGGGACTGCCATAAAGTGATTTCGACAGAAGAGGAAGGACTTTTAGTAGAACCGAAGCATTCTGAAGCTTTAGCTCAAGCCATTACAGCGTATATTGAAAATGCAGAATTGAGAAATGTAGCAGCCGAAAATTTAAACGCCAAAGTGTTAAGTGAATTTTCAGAAACCGGTGTTATAGACGCTTTAATTACCATTTATAATTCAAATAAACCATGAAGCTGAATCTATTTTACAAACTGCTCGGTTTTCATGTCGTTTTGGCAATTGGAGTCTATATCTTTAAGCCACTAGCGCTATTGTACTTTTTATTTACAACAGCTTTTTTTAGTTATAAAATATTAAAAGCTTCCCAAAAATATAAATCCTTTTATGTTTTAATCGCTTGTGCCTACGTGGTTGGTGTGGAGGTGTTTTTAAGAATGAACGGCGGAACCGTATTTTATGAGGCGAGCAAATACCTGGTGATTGTGTTTTCTGTAATGGGCATTTTGGGTAATGGGTTTTCTCGACAGTCTTTAATTTATGTCATTTATATTCTTTTATTGATTCCCGGTATTTTTGTGGCTGTTACCGAGATGGGCTTTGAAACGAATATTAGAAAGGCTATTGCCTTTAATTTAAGTGGCCCCGTAAGCCTGGGTGTTGCTGCTATTTTTTGTTATCGGCGTACGGTAACCATGAATCAAATGAAAATTATTTTATGGGCCTTTTTATTACCATTAGTAAGTACCACCACCTATTTGTTTTTGTATACGCCCGATTTAAGGGAAGTGATTACAAGTACAGGATCTAATTTTGCGGCTTCTGGAGGTTTTGGACCAAATCAAATGGCATCAGTTTTAGGTATAGGTATTTTTGTTTTGGCAGTACGTTTCTTTTTGTCTAAAGAAGGAATAGTACATAAAGGGTTCGATTTATTTCTTTTAGGTTTATTGGCATTTAGAGCTTTAGCCACTTTTAGTAGGGGTGGGGTGATTACTGGTGTAGTCATGATTTTAAGCTTTTTAGGCCTTTACTATTTAAAAGGTAATTTAAAAACGAAATTCAGAATTAAATTTTTGTCTCTTGTTTTTTCAGGAGCTATTATTTTTATTTGGTTAATGAGTTCGTTGCAAACCAGTGGGTTGCTAGATAAACGTTACGCGAACCAAGATGCAGCAGGTAGAGAAAAGGCCGATGTTACGACAGGGAGGTCCGATTTATTGGCGCAAGAATTTAGTGAATTTATGGATCATCCCTTTTTAGGGGTTGGTGTAGGGAAAATTAAAGAAATACGTTTAAATGAAACCGGTATTGCGGCTGCCTCTCATAACGAAATGAGCCGTATTGTTGCCGAACATGGTTTGTTTGGGCTTTTTGCTTTTGCAATTTTATTAATTACCCCATTAATCTATAGAATTGGAAACAGACAAAACTTGTTTTTCTTTTCGTTTTATTTTTTCTGGCTTCTCACCGTTAATCACTCGGCAATGCGTATTGCAGCGCCAGGTTTTATTTATGCCTTGTCGTTATTAAATATAACTTATAAGACTAAACCAACTAAAAAGCAAGAACTAAAACCGGTTTCTTAGTGAGATCTAATTTCAGTTTTATTACTATTCATATAAAAATTTATGAGAACAATCCTTTACATAGGGAATCAATTAGCCAATAAGAATAAAACGGTAACGACTATTGATACCTTAAGTCGGTTATTAGTTGATTTTGGATTTAAAGTGATTACCGCATCAAAAAAGGAAAATAAAGTCGCGAGAGTATTGGATATGCTTTGGTATATTTGGAGGTATAGAAAAACGCTAGACTATGTATTAATTGATACTTATAGCACACAAAATTTCTACTATGCTTATTTGAGTGCTAATTTATGTGCAAAACTCGACTTAAAATACATTCCTATTTTACACGGGGGAAAATTACCAGATCGCTTAAAACAATCTCCTAATTTATCTAAAACATTATTTAATAGGGCGTTTGTGAATGTGGCGCCTTCTAACTATACCAAATTAAATTTTGAGGCCTTAGGTTATAGTAATATCACCTGTATTCCAAATACGATTGAGTTGAAAAATTATCCGTTTGAACTACGGCGCTTCGATAAAGTCAAGTTGCTTTGGGTGCGTTCTTTTTCGGAAATTTATAATCCCTTGTTGGCTGTAGATATTTTAAAAGCCTTAAAAAATAAAAACATAGCTGCCGAATTATGTATGGTAGGTCCTGATGTTGATGGGAGTTTACAGAAAACGAAAAATTACGCCGAAAGTTTAGGGGTTGCCGTTACCTTTACGGGGAAATTATCGAAACCGGAATGGATAGCCTTATCCAAAGACTACAACATGTTTATAAACACCACAAATATTGATAATATGCCTGTAAGTGTCATTGAAGCCATGGCTTTAGGTATGCCAGTCATTTCTACAAATGTTGGAGGCATGCCTTTTCTAATCAAAAATAAAGAAAATGGTATATTAGTAGAACCAAATTCTGTACAGGGTTTTGTAAAGGCTATTACCGAAGCGTTTAATGAGGTTTCTAAAATAGAAAAGATGACATTAAATGGGCGTCAATACACAGAGCAGTTTGATTGGAATCATGTCAAAAAACAATGGTTTAAAGTCTTTAGTGAAAACAAGGTGTAGTTAAATTTACTTGTTATCTTTAATGACTCTCAAAATATTAATTCATGCCTAAAAGTAATATTCATTTTAATATATCCGAACGTAAAATATTACTGCGTATTTTCGATATATTCTCTGTACTTGGTATCTTGTATTTAGTAAGTCATGTGCTTCATTTTGATTATTTTACAATAAATAAAGAGAATTGGACGTGGATTTTTGTCCTGGTGTTATATATCTCTATTTTCGGATCTATTTTTGAACTTTACGATCTACAGAAATCTAGTAAAATTGAAAGCATTTCCTTTGGAATTGGTATAACAGCTTCCGTAACCGTGTTGTTTTATTTATTAACACCATTCTATACACCAGTTTTACCTAATAACCGATTTCAAATTTTGGTGTTTTACCTTGCGATAGTTGTGGCACTTTTTATTTGGAGGTGGGCTTATATTTTATTTGTGGCTTCTCCTAGATTTTATAAAAAAGTTTTAATTATTGGTGAAGTTGGTACCATTGAAAAGATTATAGAGGTCTTTAATGAGACCGATCCAAATTATAAGATTGTTGCTTTTGTGAATTGTGATACACAGAAACAAAATGAAATAATACTTGATGGAGTTAATGAATATCCTCCTCAAGAAATAGAAGAGATCATTCAGTCTGAAGGCATATCAGAAGTTATTGTAGCCAGTTATAATTCTGAAGCGATCACACAAGAGGTTTATAACACACTCATAACGCTATTGGAGGCTGGTTTTCCTATTAACGAGTACACCAATGTGTATGAGGAGATGACACAACGTGTGCCTGTTCAGTTTGTGGGTAAGGATTTTTATAAATATTTTCCATTTAGTAGAAACAATCAAAATAAATTGTATTTGTTTTTCCGACGAATATTCGATTTGATTTTGGCTATTACTGGTTTATGTGTGGGATTAATGCTACTTCCGCTGGTGTTAGTTGGAAACCTCATAGGAAATCAAGGGCCTCTTTTTTATGTTCAAGAACGTATTGGTAAAAACGGTAAAGTGTTTAAGATTATTAAGTACCGAACCATGATTGAAAATGCTGAGGTTTCTGGTCCAGTTTGGGCCAAAGCGGGTGATGACCGGATTACCTCATTTGGAAAATTCATGAGGCATACGAGGTTAGATGAGTTTCCGCAGTTTATTAATGTTTTAAAAGGGGAAATGAGCTTTATTGGTCCAAGACCGGAACGTGCAGTTTTTGTAAATGAATTATCGAAAGAATTACCTTTCTATGAAACGAGGCACATTGTAAAACCCGGACTTACAGGATGGGCGCAAGTAAAAACACGCTACGGGTCTTCATTAGACGATAGTTTATTAAAACTGCAATATGACTTGTACTATATTAAACACCGCGGATTTTACCTAGATATAATCATTTTAGTAAAAACCATGAGTACTGTAGTGTTTCTAAGAGGACAATAGTAAAGAATGGAACTTCACGCCTCAACTACTTTAACTCCATAACTACTTAACTCCCGAACTACTTAACTCCTTCAACTACTGAACTCCTGAACTCCTTCAACTACTTAACTCCTGAACTCCTCCTACTACTAAAAAAACATAACGCACCAACAGAGCAATCACCACAGGAATAAGTCCGATAGCGAAAACTTGAACACCAATAATCCAATGCAGTATCATGAGGCATAAAAGAATAATTAATAGCTTCACGTATTTTACAAACCAGGATGCAGGCTTGTCCTTAAAAAATTGTACGATAACGAAAATATTAAGAGCAAAGGCCCAAAGCAGATTGTAATTTTGATGTGTGCCTTTGTGGTCTGTAGCAAACCAAAGGAGTAGAATAAGTATGCCTACAATACCTGTGATGCTAAATAAAGTAATGTCCAGCCACTTGCTTTGTTTTTTGTTTTTATAATCTTTGTAAGTTATGAAAAGTATGAAGCAACTTATTAAACTTAAAACGAAAAGCGGACTGCTAAAAAAAGAACTGTTTTTTGTAGCATCTTGCTGAGTATATAAATTACGACTTTCGGCCACAAGAGGTGTTTTGTCGTTATGGATTGTTGCGTTTTTAAAGAATTTGTAGATATTTTCAGGTAGAAACATATGATCTTCGGGAGATGCTGTTCTATCAATCACTGAACCTAAACAAATGTCAATACCCAAGCTGCCCCAAGAGTTTCTGTTCAGTTCATTCTGGATTAAAGTTCGGAAGGAGGTATCTTTAAAACCCTCAGGTTTATTGAAGCTAATACTGTTGTTTACAGCAAGATTAGTAACATCTTTGATTTTTGTGGCACAATTATCAAAAAAGAAATCATACAAATACCCGCGGTTTTCAGGTTTGTAATTATTGATTAGATAATCGTATAATTTTTGTTTTTCCGCTTGCGATAGATTTAAAACTTGCTCATCAATTGAGCGGTCGTAATAGCGGTACGCTTGAAAAAACCGATTGAATTCAGTCTTACTAATTAAATAATTAAGCTTGCCTTGAGCAAATTTCAGATAAAAGTTAGGCGTGTCAAAATCATATTCACCATAACCATAAACCACATCAAGTCCAGATAAACGATCTTTAATTCTAAAACCACTATGGCCAAAAGCATCGTTTAAATGTTTTCCAGGGCCTACAGTAAGTACGCTTATGGTAGCAGATTCAGACAGTTGATATTGTTGCCCGAATGAAAACTGAATAGTTAAAAATAATAGGAAGAAGCTGAATGTTTTTTGCATCATCTAAAAATACTAAAATCAAGTTTTAAAGAAAAAACGTTAGAGTATAAAGCCACACTTTGGTCGCCAATATCTGTAAAAGCATAATCCACTTGAATGCCTTTATATTGAAACCCGACACCAAAGGTAGGCTGAAAGCTTACTTGTTCAGAATTATCGATTTGTAATTCATTTTGAAAATTCCCCATGCCGCCGCGTAAGTAAACCATATCAATATAGCCAAATTCAAAACCAAGGGCAGGATTGATACTTGCAATTTCTGTGGATATGATATCATTATTCTGCTCAAATCGTACATTTAAATTAACTGAAGTCAGTAAACTATAATCATAATTGAAATCCACTTTTTTAGAGATACCAACTTGAAGTTTAGGTATCGTGATTTCGGTGGTTTCGGGTAGATCTTGATTCTGCCCAGGAATGGCGTCACTGATGGTTTTAAACTCCTCTTCATCAATAGCCCAAGCATTAAAAGTGGTGGTGATGTCTCGCGCCATGACACCAAATTTCCAATTGTTTTTGGATTCAAATTGCATTCCGAAATCGAGTCCGAAACCCCAAGAAGTCGCAAAATCACCAATAATACGTCTTATAACTTTTGCATTAACCCCATAATTAAGGCCTTGAATTGGCATGTGTCTGGCGTAAGAAAATGTTAATCCGTAATCGGCTGTTGAAAATAAACTAATACGATCGTAGTTAATGTTTCCTTGAGCGTCAATAAGTTGTGTGGTGTTTAGAATATCATCTACTGCAAAACGAATAAGCGAAAAACCAACGGCACTTCTGTCGTCTATAGGCATAGCAAAAGCAGCATAATCGTAGTTTGCAATATTCGCAAAGTAGCTGGAGTGCATAAGTGAAGCCTGGCTGTCTTCTAATTTTAAAAGTCCTGCGGGATTCCAATAGCCTGAATTCACGTCGGCTGAATGCGAAGTTACTGCATTACTCATACCTAAGGCAGCGGCATCGACACCAATATTCATAAACTCGTTGGAGTATTTTCTAACGGTTTGGCTGAATAAAGAAAAAGTTATCACACAAAAAAATGTGGTAATGTAGGCTTTCAATGGCTAGTTTTTTACAAAGATGCACATTATTTATAAACCTATAAACTGCAATTTGATATAGATATTGTTAAAGACTCAATTTGTTTGTTATTTTTACTGAAAATTAGAATTTAGAAATGAAGAAACATATTCCAAATGCATTAACGCTATTAAACTTATTTAGCGGAAGTGTTGCCGTAATTTTAGCAGTGAATGATAATTTGGTAAGTGCCGCTTTTTTTGTGTTTTTAGGGATATTTTTTGATTTCTTTGATGGTTTTGCAGCCAGGAAACTTAATGTTTCTAGTGAATTAGGCTTGCAGTTAGATTCTTTATCCGATATGGTAACTAGTGGTTTAGTGCCTGGAATTGTCATGTATAAGTTGTTAGAATTGTCCATTCCTGCTTGGAATGATTTGGATGCAATGGAAACTACTGGGTATGGTTTTTCAAATTTAGAATTCGAAATGCTTTTGCCGTTTTTCGGACTCCTAATCACGCTTGGTTCGGCGTACCGTTTGGCTAAATTTAATATCGATACCGAACAGCAATCTTTCTTCAAAGGGTTGCCTACACCAGCGAATACCATATTAATTTTAGGTCTGCCATTAATTTTAGAATATCAGAATAACGATTTTATTAATAGCATCATTCTTAATAAATGGTTTTTAATTGGGCTTACCATTTTAAGTTGTTACCTCTTAAATATGTCCATGAAACTATTTGCATTAAAGTTCAAGGATTTCCGCTTTAAAGGAAACGCCATGCGTTATGTGTTTTTAATATTAAGTTTGGTGTTTATGGTGGTTTTAAAATATATCGCCATACCGGTAATTATATTGTTTTACATTATCATGTCGGTTATAGATAATTCAACTTCAAAATAGAATAAATGGCTTCAGGTTTTTTTGCATTATTGGATGATATCGCTAGTTTAATGGACGATGTGGTAGTTATGAGTAAAATTTCAGCTAAAAAAACAGCAGGGATTTTAGGAGATGATTTAGCCGTGAATGCGGAAAAGGCAACTGGTTTTCTAGCTTCTCGGGAACTTCCTGTGTTATGGGCGATTACAAAAGGTTCGGCTTTAAACAAATTAATTATTCTACCTATTGCCTTTTTGTTAAGTGCTTTTGCGCCATGGGGCGTCACTTTAGCTTTAATTTTAGGAGGGGTTTATTTAGCTTTTGAAGGGGTTGAAAAGGTTATTCATTATGTCTTTCCGCATAAAATTGAACACGAAACACCTGTAATTACAAAAGTAAATCTTACTGAAGCAGAACAACTTGCGGTTGAAAAAAAGAAAGTGAAAGCCGCAATAGTAACCGATTTTATTTTATCTGTTGAAATTGTGATAATTGCTTTGGGATCTGTGGTTTCTGAGCCCTTATTAACTCAGATTCTTGTGGTTACGGTGATTGCTTTTTTAGCTACTATCGGGGTTTATGGTATTGTTGCATTAATTGTAAGAATGGACGATTTTGGTTTTAAGTTGATTAGCCTAAACGACAACAAAAAAAGTGTGTCTTATGTTACGGGAAACCTGCTTATAAAAACGTTACCCTGGGTAATTAAAGGCCTGTCTATAATTGGAACGATTGCCTTGTTACTTGTTGCAGGAGGTATTTTTGCACACAACATAGATATGTTTCATCATTTTTTAGATGTGTTACCAGGTGTTGTTAGAGAATTTATTTTAGGACTCTTAATTGGATTAGCAGCCTTTTTAGTGATTGAAGGTTTTAAGTTTATAAAGAAGAAATTCTAAATTTATATATGGTGTTTAAAGAAGTGTCATATTCTGATTTAGAAAGTATTATTCTTCCGATTTAGTGCTTTTATTTTTAGGAGTGCGTTTGGCTTTTTTTAGACTTTCATTAAGCATCCATTCTATTTGACCATTGGTGCTGCGGAATTCATCCGCAGCCCATTTTTCAATAGCCTTTAGCATTTCTTCATTAATACGTAGTGCAAAAGCCTTTTTTTTGGCCATAGTTACTTTTTAATTATTTATAGCAAAAATAGTTTATTGATTTAAAGTACCAGTATTTAAAACAGGTGAAGCATCTTTATCTCCACAAAGAATGACCATTAAATTACTAACCATAGCTGCTTTACGTTCTTCATCCAAATCAACAATTTGTTTTTTTCCAAGTTCGTCTAGGGCCATTTCAACCATGCTAACGGCACCTTCCACAATTTTGTGTCTAGCCGCAACAATAGCTGTAGCCTGCTGCCTTTTTAACATCGCGTTAGCGATTTCTTGAGCATAAGCTAAATAACCAATTCTAGCCTCTAAGACTTCAATGCCTGCAATCGATAAACGTTCGTGAATTTCCTTTTCTAAAGCTTCACTCACCTCATTAACGCTTGAGCGCAGTGTGATATCTTCTGTATGACCTTCATCGGCAAAATTATCATAAGGATACATACTTGCTAGTTTACGTACTGCAGCATCGGTTTGAACACGAACGAAATTTTCGAAATTATCAACATCAAAGGCTGCTTTGTAGGTGTCTTTTACTCTCCAAACCAGAATTGTACTAATCATGATTGGGTTTCCTAATTTATCATTTACTTTTAAGCGTTCGCTGTCAAAATTACTAGCACGTAGCGAAATCTTCTTTTGAGTATAAAAAGGAAGAATCCAATAGAAACCATTCTTGTTAACGGTTCCTATGTACTTTCCAAACAGTAATAAAACCCTAGCGTTATTCGGCTGCACCATTATAAATCCCTTAAATATGAAGGCACAAAGTATAAATGGTACGATATAAAAGATGCTTCTGGTTAAGGCTACTATTGCAATACTAGCGCAAAGGGTAATAAAGAATACAAATAGCATGAGATAGCCATTCGTTGGTGTGATTGTTTTTTCTGAATTCATAACTCTATAGTTGGTTTAAAATGATATTATTTTGATATCATAAAGACATAACTCTGTTTTGGATTATTTGAAAAAAACTTAAAATATTTTGTACGTACAATTCTTGTGAATCTTAATTCCAATTCAATAAATTGGAGGAAAAAACATAGCCAATTGCAGCGGGTTGAAAACAAGCTGTTTAAATTAATAATGTATTGTGTTTTATTTTAGTAGGGGGCTTTTTTAGGGTATAAAAAGATGAAGGTAATTAGTATATTATATGTTTTTAATTTGAATTTTTAGCGGAATGTGATGTGGAGCACAGTCGAGATTCAACTTTTGATACCGAAAAATTCTTGACGGCGCTATCGTTAATATAAGAAGACCCTTCAGGTTTTTAAAACCTGAAGGGTCTAATATGCTTAAATTTAAAACACGTTTAAATATTAGAAGTTAAAATTTGGAATTGTACGTGTCATTCCGACGTTAGGAGCAATCATTTCCTTTTAAGTACCGGTTACACGGTTAAACAAATCAACAAATCAACGTCTTGAAAGTTTCAAGTTACTATACTTCCGTCACCCGTCTTCGGTCATCTCTCTCCCGTCAAAATCCCCAATTCAACAGTTACACAGTTTAGCGATTAAACAAATCAACACATAAACGAATAAACATTTCTCGCTACTCCCGAATCTTCTTCTTACGCAATTCAAAATTCTGACCTAAATATACTTTACGGACCATTTCATCGCTGGCTAATTCTTCAGGTTTTCCTGCTTTAAGAATACTTCCTTCAAACATTAAATAGGTTCTGTCGGTAATGGCAAGGGTTTCTTGGACGTTGTGATCGGTAATAAGAATGCCAATATTCTTTTTAGTAAGTTGTGCTACAATACGTTGAATGTCTTCAACGGCAACAGGGTCAACCCCTGCGAAAGGTTCATCTAATAATATAAAATTAGGATCGGTGGCTAAGGCTCGTGCAATTTCTGTACGTCTACGTTCGCCTCCAGATAATAAATCGCCACGGCTTTTACGAATGTGTTGTAAACTAAACTCTTCAATAAGCGATTCCATTTTGTGAAGCTGCTCTTTTTTACTCAATTTAGTAAGTTGCAGTACACTTAAAATATTATCTTCAATACTTAATTTTCTAAAAACCGATGCTTCTTGCGCTAAATAACCAATACCGTTTTGGGCACGTTTGTACATGGGGTATTTGGTGATTTCAGTATTATCGAGAAATATATGTCCGCCATTAGGTTTTATCAAGCCTACAATCATGTAAAATGATGTTGTTTTTCCAGCACCGTTAGGCCCTAATAGACCAACAATTTCACCTTGTCTGACTTCAAGAGAAACATCTTTAACAACTTTTCGTCCGCTATAGGACTTCATTAAATTTTGAGCTTTTAAAATCATAATTTTATATACTGAATGCTAAAAATAGTAAAATGTGATGTACTAACTGTTTTTTTATAGAATTATATACGCCTCAACACGTGGCAGTAGGTTTTTTACATCAATTTAATTTATTATTGAAATGTCAGGTCGAGCGCATTGGAGTCCCGATTTTTAACGATTGAAAGTTCTCTACGGCGCTCGAACAGACAGATATGTTATATTTTCTAAAGGCCTATTAACTTTGAGACTCTAGGTCGTCCCAAAACTCGTAAGCACGTCGTAAGTGTGGAATAACTATTGTTCCTCCAACCAAAGTTGCAATACCTAAAGCCTCTACAACCTCTTCCTTTTTCAAACCTAAATTATAAGCCGTTTCTAAGTGGTATTTCACACAGTCGTCGCAGCGTAAAACGGTAGAAGCCACCAAGCCTAGTAGTTCTTTTGTTTTCAAATCTAAGGCACCTTCCGCGAAAGCGTTAGTATCTAAGTTAAAGATGCGTTTTATAATTTTATTATTATCGGCTAAAATCTTGTCATTCATTTTAGCACGGTAGTCGTTGAATTCCTGAACTTTATTTGACATGCTGCTTTTCGTTTCGTTTTTGATTTCTAACTACAATTCTAGATATAAGAATACTAACTTGATATAAAATTAGTATTGGAATGGATACAATTACCTGACTGGCAATATCTGGTGGGGTGATAATTGCTGAAAGAATTAAGACAATTACCAAGGCGTATTTTCGATATTGCTTTAAAATCTCTGGTGTTACCAAACCTATTTTTGTAAAGAAATAAATAATGATTGGTAGCTCGAATATAAGTCCGGAGGCTAATGCTGAAGATCTTACCAAAGCAATATAAGAACTGATATCAATTTGATTATCTACCATCTCCGAAATGCTATAATTTGCCAAAAAGTTAATCGATAATGGTGTTACAATGTAGTAGCCAAAAAGGACACCAATAAAGAATAAAGCTGAGGAAATAATAATGAATCCTCTAGAATGTTTGCGCTCGTTGCTGTGTAAACCTGGGCTAACAAACTTCCATAGTTGATAAATAATATAAGGGAATGATATGATAAAACCGCCCAATATGGCCGTCCAGATATCTGCGGAAAACTGTCCCGCCATGGTTCTGTTTTGTAGAATCAGTGGGATTTTTTCATTACAGAACGTGGTGTCTAATCCTAAAAAATTCGCGGTTTGACATAGAAAATCATAAGTCGGGAAACTCATGTTTAAAGGTGCAAAAATAATCTCGTTAAAAACAAATCGGCTAAAAATAAAAGCCAAAGTACCTACAAGGATAACAGCGCCACAAATTCGAATAAGATGCCATCTTAAGTCTTCAAGATGGTCTAAAAAAGACATCTCGTTAATATTTTTTGTTGCCATTATATGATGCCTTCTTTTATTAAATCATGTAGATGAACAACGCCTGCATAATTGCCTTCGTCTTCCACTAGTAATTGCGAAATTTCGTTACTTTCCATAACCTCAAGAGCCTCAATTGCCATGGCTTTGGCTTCAATACGTTTTGGGTTTGCACCCATAATATCTTTTGCTGTTAAGTTGGAAAAGTCGTCTACTTTGGTTAACATTCTACGTAAATCACCATCGGTGATAATTCCTAATATTTTCTTGTCTTCAACTACGGCAGTTACACCAAGCATTTTTTCGGTAATTTCAATAATCACCTCTTTAATACTCGTATTCGGGCCAATTTGTGGCTTTTCGTTCACCGAAGAAATATCACGAACGGTTAAATATAATTTCTTTCCTAAGGCACCTCCTGGGTGGTATTTAGCAAAATCGTTACTTGTAAATCCTCTTAATTCGAGCAAGCAAATCGCTAAAGCATCACCAACCACTAATTGTGCGGTGGTACTAGTAGTAGGCGCTAAATTATTCGGGCATGCTTCTTTTTCGGTGTAGGCATTTAGCACATAATCAGAATGTTGTCCTAAAAAAGAACCTTTATTTCCGGTTATCGCGATTAATTTGTTTTTTGCGCGTTTTATATGCGGAATAATCACCTTAATTTCTGGTGTATTACCACTTTTTGATAAACAAATAACAATATCATCCTTTAGAATAAGTCCTAAATCACCATGAATGGCATCGGCGGCATGCATAAAAACTGCAGGTGTTCCTGTGGAGTTTAAAGTCGCTACAATTTTGTTTCCTATAATGGCACTTTTTCCAATGCCTGTAATAATAACACGACCTTTGGAGTTATATACAAGATCAACTGCGTTAGCAAACTCATCGGTTACAAGACTAGATAAGTTCAAAATCGCTTGACTTTGCATTTCAATGGTCTGCTTAGCAATATTAATAATAGACTGTTTGTCTTTCAAAATTTCGTATTTTTGGGTTGATTTTTAAAGATTTTAGTATCTTTAAGTAATAATCAGAATTGAATTTTAATGTATTTTGAATTTTCGTTACAAAACTAACGAAAAAATAAATGAGGGATCTTTAATTACATTAATAAATTAGTTCTTTGATTATAGTTATTTTAAAAAGAAGAAGCAGGTAAATTAATTATTTTAAATTGATGTCAATAGCAAAAAACGACTTACATGTAGCTTTAAAAAAGTATTTTGGATTTAATCAATTCAAGGGACTACAAGAAGGAGTTGTAGAAAGTATATTATCAGGGCACCACACTTTTGTGATCATGCCAACTGGTGGTGGTAAATCTTTATGTTACCAGTTACCAGCATTAATGCAAGAAGGAACAGCCATTGTGGTGTCGCCTTTAATCGCATTAATGAAAAATCAAGTTGATGCCATTCGTGGTGTTTCCAAAGAAGAAGGAATTGCTCATGTTTTAAACTCTTCATTAAACAAAACAGAAGTTAAACAGGTCAAAGAGGATATTACCAACGGGGTAACCAAGTTGTTATATGTCGCGCCAGAATCCTTAACTAAGGAAGAAAATGTTGAATTTCTAAGGTCTGTGAAAATCTCATTCATGGCCATTGATGAAGCCCACTGTATTAGTGAGTGGGGACATGATTTTAGACCAGAATACAGGAATTTACGTCATATTATCAAACGTATTGGCGATAATATTCCGATTATTGGTTTAACAGCAACGGCAACGCCTAAAGTTCAAGAAGATATTATTAAAAACTTAGGTATTCATGATGCTAACACTTTTAAAGCATCCTTTAATAGACCTAATTTATATTACGAGGTACGGCCAAAAACTAAAAATGTTGATGCCGATATCATCCGTTTCATAAAACAAAATGAAGGAAAATCGGGTATTGTTTACTGTTTAAGTAGAAAACGCGTTGAAGAATTAGCGCAAGTTCTACAAGTAAACGGAATCAATGCGGTGCCTTATCACGCAGGGTTAGATGCCAAAACACGTTCGAGCCATCAAGATAAATTCCTTATGGAAGATGTTGATGTGGTGGTGGCTACCATCGCTTTCGGAATGGGGATCGATAAACCAGATGTGCGTTTTGTAATTCATCATGATATTCCAAAAAGTATAGAAAGCTATTACCAGGAAACTGGTCGTGCTGGTCGTGATGGTGGCGAAGGGCATTGTTTGGCTTATTATGCCTATAAAGACATTGAGAAATTAGAAAAATTCATGTCTGGAAAGCCAGTGGCCGAGCAAGAAATCGGACAAGCATTATTGCAAGAGGTGGTCGCTTTCGCGGAAACATCTATTTCGCGTAGAAAATTTATTCTCCATTATTTTGGTGAAGCGTTTGATAATGAAACCGGTGATGGTGGTGATATGGATGATAACGTAAGACATCCTAAAAAGAAAACCGAAGCGCAAACTGAAGCTAAATTATTGCTTGAAGTGATTCGTGATACTAACGCGAAATACAAGTCGAAAGACCTAGTAAACGTTATTGTTGGTCAAGAAAACGCTTTAATCAACTCACATAAAACGAACGAGCAACCATTTTTTGGTACAGGAAAAAATCACGATAAGAAATATTGGATGGCCCTTTTAAGACAGGCTCTAGTGGCTGGTTATCTTAAAAAAGACATTGAAACTTATGGGGTTATAAAACTAACTGATGCTGGACGTGATTTTATTGAAAACCCGATCTCGTTTATAATGACCGAAGATCACATTTTTGAAGGCGAACAGGAAGATGGTAGTATCATTACCGCTCAAAAAGCTAGTGGAGCTGTTGCCGACGAAACCCTTATGGGCATGCTTAAAGATTTACGTAAAAAGAACGCCAAGAAACTTGGTGTACCACCTTTCGTGATTTTTCAAGACCCTTCGTTAGAAGATATGGCCTTAAAATACCCAATAAGTTTAGCGGAATTAGCTAATGTTCATGGTGTTGGAGATGGCAAAGCAAAAAAGTATGGAAAAAGCTTTGTGGAGCTTATCGCAAAATATGTTGAAGAAAATGATATTACCCGACCAGATGATTTGGTTGTAAAATCGACTGGAACTAATTCAGCGAATAAACTGTACATCATTCAGAATATCGACAGAAAACTACCGCTTGATGATATTGCATCTTCTAAAGGGATGTCGATGGAAGATTTTATTAAGGAAATGGAAGCCATCGTGTATTCAGGTACTAAACTAAATATTGATTACTGGATTCATGATATTTTAGACGAAGACCAACAAGAGGAAATTCATGATTATTTTATGGAATCGGAATCTGACAATATTACTGCTGCAATCGATGAGTTTGATGGCGATTATGACGATGAAGAATTGAGGTTGTATCGTATTAAGTTTATTAGTGAAGTGGCGAATTGAGAAGTGAAGTAGGTTAGGGGGTAATAGTAGTTAAGGAGTATAGGAGTTAATAGTAGTTGAGTTGTTAAGGAGTTAATAGTAGTTAAGTAGTGTAGGAGTTAAGGAGGTTTTTTTAAATAGTTAAGGAGTTTGGTAGTTAAGTAGATTTTAGTCGTTAAAAAAAGCTTTTCTAAATTTATTAATCTTAATGCAATCACTATCTTTGTGCTTTCTTAAAAAATAGAACAATGCAAGACGGATTATACGCAAAATTTAATACTACAAAAGGAGAAATCTTAGTTGCTTTAGAGTTTCAAAAAACACCAGGAACGGTTGGTAACTTTGTTGCTTTAGCTGAAGGAAACTTAGAAAATTCAGTAAAGGCACAAGGCACAAAATACTACGATGGTTTAAAATTCCATAGAGTAATTCCAGATTTTATGGTTCAAGGTGGGTGTCCACAAGGTTCTGGTTCTGGAAACCCCGGATATCAATTTGACGATGAGTTTCATCCAGATTTAAAACATGATGGACCAGGCGTTTTATCTATGGCAAATGCAGGCCCTGGAACGAATGGTAGTCAGTTTTTTATAACACATGTTGAAACGTCTTGGTTAGATAATAAACATACCGTTTTTGGTAAAGTTGTAGAAGGACAAGATGTGGTTGACGCTATTGCTCAAGGTGATAAAATCGATTCTTTAGAAATTATTCGTGTAGGTGCAGATGCTGAAGCGTTTAAAGCTGTTGAAGCTTTTAGAAATTTTGAAGGTTCAAGGGAAAAACGTTTGGCTGAAGCTAAAGCTGCTGCTGAAGCAGAATTAGATAAAATAGCAACTGGTTTCAATAAAACAGATAGCGGATTACGTTACCAAATCATTCAAAAAGGTGATGGTGCTAAAGCAGAAAAAGGTAAAACAGTTTCTGTGCACTATAAAGGCCAATTATCTGACGGTACCGTTTTCGATTCTTCATACAAACGTAATGCACCAATCGATTTTCCTTTAGGAATGGGACAAGTAATCTCTGGTTGGGATGAAGGTATTCAATTATTAACCGTTGGTGATAAAGCGCGTTTTGTTATTCCAAGTCACTTAGGATACGGAAGTAGAGGTGCAGGAGGCGTTATTCCTGCTGATGCAACCTTAGTTTTTGACGTAGAGTTAATGGACGTGAAATAAACGTTTTTATTATAAATTATAAAGGGCTGTTTAAAATTAATTTTTAAGCAGCCTTTTTTTTGTGGTACATTTTAAATATGTAACTTCATATTTCTATTAGAAGCATTAGAATATATGACAAATCAAGAATTAGAGCATTTAAAATATCCCATCGGTCATTTTGAATGCCCTGAAAAGATATCAGAATCCGATATCAAACAATGGATTTCTGTTTTAGAGGCATTTCCAAATCGCTTGGAAAAGTTAGTAGCTGGATTAAGTGATGAGCAGCTAGATACGGTTTATAGAACCGGTGGTTGGACGGTTAGGCAGGTGGTTCATCATGTTTCTGATAGCCATCATCATAGTTATACCCGATTTAAATGGGCGCTTACAGAAGATAAACCTGTAATTAAAGCTTATTTTGAAGAACGCTGGGCAGAGCTTATAGATTCCAAATCGGCACCGATAAACATGTCTCTGCAACATATAAAAGCGATACATTTTAAGTTGGTTTATTTATTGAAAACTTTGTCGGAAGCCGATTTAAACAAAAGTTTCATTCACCCTGAGACAAACAGCGAAGTAAAACTAAATTATCAAATAGGTAATTATGCATGGCATAGTAATCACCATTATGCGCATATTGAACAAATTTTAAAATGAAGTGACAAGAATATAAATTAATTAAAAATGATAAGATCCCTCAAGAAAAAAGATACCCAAGATGTATTAGATATTTATAATTACTATGTTTTAAATTCAGTAGCTACTTTTGATGTTGATGCGCTGAGTTTAGAAGAATTTCAGAACAAAATTGACCAGATTTATAAAGATTATCCTTTTATAGTTTTTGAAGAAAACAACGAGATTTTAGGTTATGCTTATGGTAGTCGGTTTCGCCCGAAACCAGCCTATAACGACGTGGTAGAATCCACTGTTTATGTGAAACATGACACTCATGGCAAAGCTATTGGAACTAAACTTTATGCTGAATTGATAGCCCAATTAATTGAACGCGATTTTCACACGGTTTTAGGGGTGCTCACTGTTCCAAATGATGCAAGTATTAAACTGCATGAAAAATTTGGATTCGAAAAAGTGGCCCATCTAAAAGAAGTTGGCTATAAATTTAATACTTGGCAGCATGTAGGTATATGGCAATTAAAACTTAATTAAGATTTCCATTTAATACTACAACCAATACTTGGTTTTTGAGTGGCGGTATTTTCTTTGGTTTCGACTAGGCAATCTAGAGCTTGCCTTAAATCCTTCCCGGTTACGGCTTGGCTGTTTCCAGGTCTGGAGTCGTCTAATTGTCCGCGGTAAGTAAGTTTTAAATCACTATTAAAAACATAAAAGTCAGGGGTGCATGCAGCATCATAAGCTTTAGCTACACCCTGGCTTTCATCATATAAATAAGGGAAAGGGTAGTTTTCATTTTGCGCATGTAAGGTCATTTTCTCCGGACCATCTTGAGGATAGTTAATGGCATCATTACTTGAAATAGCGATAAACCCAAAGCCTTTTTCTGCGTAAGCGTTTGCGATGTTTACAATTTCTTTATTGATATGAATTACAAACGGACAATGATTACAAATAAACATGATGACTGTCCCTTTTGAGCCTTTTAAAGCGTTTAAGCTTAATGTAGTGCCACTTACGGTATCTGGAAGTGCGAAATAAGGCGCTTTAGTCCCTAAAGGTAACATGTTTGAAGGTGTGTCTGCCATGATAAAAATGTTTATCCAAAGTTCGTGAATATTTGGGTTGTTTTAAAATGATGTACTCAGTATTTTCAAAACCCTTATAAATAACAAAGAGGCCGCTATAAAAAGCAACCTCCTTGTATTTAACTAATTAATAGTGAACTAAATGGATTTATGTATGTTATTATTTTTTAATGATCTTAAATAAATCACTAACACCTTCATCGGTAATTCGAATTAAATAAAGTCCGTTTTGGTAATCTGAAAGATCTATGTTAACACGGCTCTCAAGAACATTTATTCTTTTAATTAAACCGCCTTGAATATTAAATACTTCTACAGTAGAAGTGGTTTTTACACCTTCTATAATCACGTAACCATGAGTAGGGTTTGGGTAGACAGAAATGTTTTCAAGTTTTTTATTGCCAACCGAAAGTGTTCCGTTGAAGGTTAAGCTAAACCAATCGGCATTCCATTGCCATTCTGTTGCGCCGGTTGATTCAAAACGAATGGTACGAGTGCCACTTGATATATCAATACTTCCCGACCCATCTTGGGTTACATAATTATCCCAATCTCCTGTTCCTGAAAGTGATGTTGTATTTAACAATATGCCATCTACATAGGTGTTAACACCTATGCCAGTTGTGGCTGGTGAACCTGTATGGTACTGAATGGTATAAGAGCCGCTTGCAGGAATATCAACAGTGTAGTCTGCCCAGTCTCCAGAAGTATTATTGTTAAATCCGTTAGAACTCACAATCATTCCACTTGAGGAACCTCCTGTATTTACTAGAGTTTCAGCTTCAATATAAATAGTTTTAGAAACAGAAACTGTACATGTCGCAGATATATTGGAATCTGAAGTAGATGTGGCGGTGATGATTGCTGTTCCGTCTGTTAATCCAGCGGTAATTACGCCGTTTTGGTCTACCGATACCGTACCATTGTTTGATGACCAAACAACATCCTTTTCTGTAGTGTAGGAAGGGTTTAGTGTAGCGGTTAGTGTTTTGTTTCCACCTGGGAATAAGTGTGCTGTTGTTGGCAAATCAATTGAAGTTACAGGAACCGAAACTTCATTAGATTGTACCGTAATTAAAACGTCATCATAAATCGTGCTTGAATCTGCTGAGGTTGCTCTAATCATAGAATCTCCCGTTGATTTTCCTGTAATTTCACCAGTACTAGCATCAACGGTGGCTACTGCTGTGTTACTAGAACTCCAGATGATGTCCTTATTAAAGGCATCTAGAGGTAAAATAGCCGCAGTACGCGTAATCATTTTTCCGGTTTCCACTGCTGGTAATCCATCTTCAATTGTTACGGAAGCAACACCAATATGAGCCTTGATTTCAATATCTTTTGTTTTTGTATCTAAAACATTGTTACCATCTTTTAAACTCACTCTAAAAGAATAACCCGTTCCCGGAGCTGGAGCATTAGCTAAATTATAGGTAACCGAAACGGTATCATCCCCCATGACGCCTACGTTTTGAGTTCCAGACCCCAAAACCGTTGATCCATTTAATAATTCTACCATAACAGTACGGGCTCCCATTGCTGTAATAGGTACTTCCACCGATTCTGTAGTAAACGGACGAATAAAATCAGGTAAAGCATTGGTAAATACCGTTTCATTTCCTGCAATACGAACGCTAACTGTAATCGCATCAGAGATATTGGTACCTTTAACTTTAGCTGTGATTATTGCCGAGCCACCAATAACTTTGCCTACTACTTTTCCAGAAGCAAGTACTTCGACGATGTCTTCATCACTTGAAGTCCATTCAATTTCGGGAGCATTGCTTGGCGTAGGGTTTAATTGTAATGTTAGCGGTGTATTTACGTAATGATCGGTTGTAAAGGCATCACCTTCTAAAATTTCTATTGAAGTCACCGCAGAAATTTGGTAAGGCATGGCTTCAATAGTTTTGGTATCAAGAATACTAGCCGATTGTGTGCTTGTGGCTGTGATTATAGCCGTACCTGAGTCGGCAACCGCAGTTACAATTCCGTTTTCATCTACTGTAGCCACACTAGTATCTGAAGATGTCCAAGTTAATCCTTTGTTTGTTGCGTCTTTTGGAGTAAAAGTTGGTACAATCGCTAAATTGTTTCCGTTCATTAAAGATTCGGTATCGCTACCTAAATCGATAGACACTAAATCTATGTTAGCAGTATCAGTACGCCCTGGGTCTTCATCCATATCCCAAACTTGTAGCATTACTGAAGTAAAATCTGCTTGTTGTTGGCGTCTAAAATAAATGGTGTTTTCACCATCAACTAAATAGCCTGTTGGTACTTCTATTTCTAATACGCCAAACCAGCCGCCCTTCCAGCCGCCTTTAACATAACCACGGGGGTTGACAAGCATTGGTCCGTTTTGAACCACTTCGTTGCCATTTACCAATAAAGAATGTACTTGCATAGTTCCACCAATACCAGTTGATCCATCGGTAGGATTGTAGAAAAATCCACCAATTCTAACGACAGCTTCACCTTTTGATGGTTTCACAACATTAGGAATTGTTGTTGTAAAGTTGTTAACTCCTTCTAAGCGACAAAGTAGCGTGCCTCTTGAGTTCTTCCCAGAAGTAAGCGGAGCTGACATGTATTTTGTTTCCTTAGATTCTTTGTCAATAACTACATTATTGGAGTAAGTGTAATCCAAAACAATCGTAGAATTAGGTTTTAATGTGACCTGAGCAGGTGCATCAGTTAAATTTGCAATCACATATTCTGGCTCCCCTTGGCTTCCAAGGTTCGGATTGAAAAATAGGTGACGCATTTCTACATTAGCTACGCTATTTGCCGCGCCTGTATTAAAGGTATTTAAGTTTATAGTTTTAGAATCGGCTTCAGCATTATTCAGAATTAAATATACATGTTTATCTTTTACATAAGCATCTACTTGAACATCCAGGTTGTTAGATTTGGAGTCAATACGTGTGCCTTCAACATCTTTCCATAATTCAAAATAATAAATAATAGGGCTCCAACCCCAACCACCTGTTGGTTCATTCATAGTCCAAGTAGCTTCATCTCCTGTCCATTGGCCTTTTGGTTCAAAGAGTGTAGCTCCATCATAACGTTGTATGGTTGTAGCGTTTTTAAAATGTGCTCCCCAAATTGCTTTTGCTGGAGCAAATGGCATGCTCATGACTACATGAGAAGGGCGTTCTAAAAACTGCATAAACATTTGGTTGAAAGGTTTTAAAAATTCCCAATCTCGACGTCTGTCTGGAAGACTATTAATATATGTGGTGTTTACTGCTCCAAACTCAGATAAAACAATGTCTTTTTTTGCTCCAAATGAATAGTTATCATACCATTCCAATAAATCTAACATAGCGGCTGTATGTCCTCCAGATCTAGTTGTTGCTTGTGCATCGGTAGCATTTGGCCAGTCGTAAATATGCACACCGTAGAAATCCATATCGGCACCGGCATAATCGATAAATCCTTGCCATAGGTAATCCCATTGCCACCAGTCGTCGGTTCTTCTATCCCAAGCCTTTGGCCAACCGTTTACACCAGAAAGCATATTGTCGTATAAGGCATTGGCTTCTGGGCTGGAGTTGTCATACCAAAACTGTCCGTCGGTACGTGAAGGAATACCATCTTGTTTGAAAAAGTCATGCTGTCCTTGGCACATACCTCCAATTAAAGGGGCTTGACTACCTAGTCTACCACGAACCTCTTGAGCTACCAATTTATGGTATTCCCAGTTTTTCTCTAGACTAGAAATAATCATTCCGAAGGAAGGGTTCATAAAGTTCATGTCTGGCTCGTTATAGCATTCCCAATATTTTGGAAGTCTAAACCCCGGTTCTCCAGGGGATTTTGCAAAATAGTGGTCCATATATTTGCCTACCCAATCTGCAGAAGCATCAACATCTTTAACAAACCATCCGTCTTTTCCTTTACCAAATGTTGGATGCCAAGAAAGTCCAGAATACATGGGACTGGTGTCATTTATACCCATAATCATGTTATTGGTTTTGCCTACATACTGTTGCCCTGATATAAAATCTGCAGAAGACTCCCATGCTTTTAAACCGTTAGAATGTGCTATCATTTGGGCTTCATTGGCCCAGCCTGGATTATTGGGGTCTTCTTCTACACCCTGCATTTTCCATGTGGCCGATCCGGTTTCTCTTCCAAAATACACGCCAAGGTCATTAATGAGGTAGTCCAGCTTGTCTTCCTCGCCTTTCCAGTCGTTTTCGAAAGGCGTGGAGTGGATGGTCATGTGTCGCTCTCTACCGAAATCGGACACATTTTCCACCGAGTGTTTCATGTTTAGGTTAACATCTACATTAACATTTTGGGTAAATCCCGTACCATAATATAGGAGTCCTATACCAAGTATCCATTTGTTTTTGTTTTTCATTGTTTTAGTTGTATTTAGTATGATAAAATACCTCAATATCTTTTCATTAAAAGAGCTATGACTTGGAGTTAATCTGTGACGGTACAAGTTTTCTTAAGTCCTATTAAGCTTCATAATTTATAGAAATTGGGAGGCAATAAAATGCCTAATTGGTTTAGTGGTTTGTACACGAAGTACTACTCTAGTATAAAGGGTTAGTAAAAAGGCTTTCTGGGTGAAAAACGCGTTAAAAAGTGACTTTGGAAGGCCATACAAACATTTACAGTGTGCATTGACACAATTGGGTTGTGAGAATGTCTAAAGTGTTTTAAATAAGATCCTTAAAAAGAGTAATGCGTTTTTTGTAATAGTGGTATGTTATAATTTCTACCAGATAAAACCTAGGTTTACCTCAAGCCATGTTTACGGAATTTCGAAATGATGTGTGAAAATAAGCTTCTAGAGTAAGTTCTGTTTTATACGGCGTGGGAATCCAAATCCACTGAAGGCTGTATTCTCTTGAAGTATGTGTTTTCAAGCCAAAATGGGCTAAAAATAAGTTGACTTTTTTCATGTTATATTTGTTTAGTAGTTAGGGGTAATCTAGATGTGGTTAAGTAACTGATTTCAAAATTATCATAACAATCTATAAGTCAGACTGTTTTAACTAGATTATAACTTGACAAAAAAAAGTAGTGTCGATAAATAGTGTTTTTTTTTAAGATTATTACTAGACATAAACTTGATTGCTAAATTTCACCATGGTAAGAAGATGTTTACTGGTTTAAATAGCTATCAAAAACAGTGACCTTATATGGTATTTGTTTTTCATGTTTTTTGTGAGATGTTTTTTTGTCGATTTTATCGCACAATTAAAATTTTGGTTTTAGGTAGGAACTCCGTTTAAGTTAGGAAACTGGATGTGTTTAGAGTATAAATGTTACGTTAATGTTAGTTAATGGATTTCTTAACCGTATGAATATTTATATTTTTATAAAATGAAAGTCCTCATTGTTTTTGAAGATTTCGCAAAAGTAGACTTACGAATAGGTACTATTATAGCAGTGCATGATTTTCCTGAAGCCAGAAATCCGGCTTATCAATTGCATATTGATTTTGGACCATTGGGAGTTAAAAAAACATCAGCACAAATCACAACACTTTACAAAAAAGAAGACTTGATGAACAGACAGATTATAGCAGTGCTCAATTTTCCGAAGAAACAAATCGCTAAATTTATGAGTGAATGTTTAATTCTAGGCGCTGTGAAAGGTAAAGATGTATTACTTTTAAACCCTGAAACTGGAGTTAAAAACGGAACTACCGTAAATTAATTAGGGTTGATAACTCCATTTTTTAGGAGATTCAATAAAAAACATTAAGAAGTAATAATCGTTTGAAATATTTTTTTTTAAGAATTGTAAGAGGATATATGAATATAGGAATGTTTTTCTATTTCAAAAAAATAACCGTTTACAATAAAGAACGTGTACCTAAGGATAAACCTGTCCTCATTTTGAGTAATCACCAAAATGGCTTAGTAGACCCGCTTTTATTAGCTGTGCGGTTTGAGCGTTTTTTCTATTTTTTAACACGTGCAGGTGTATTCACGAAGCCATTATTAGCAAAGTTGTTTTATGTTTTTCAAATGCTTCCTGTATACCGTATTCGTGATGGTTGGGGGAATTTAACCAATAACAATGCGATTTTTCAAAGCTGTACCAGACTACTAAGTAGGGGAGAGACGGTGGTAATATTTCCTGAAGGTGGGCATGATTTAAGGCGTACGGTTCGTCCGTTAAGTAAAGGGTTTACAAGAATTGTATTAGATACTTTAGAGCAATATCCAGAAACCGATTTACAGTTGGCCCCTATGGGTTTAAATTATGCAAACCCTTTAAAGTTTCCAGATAGTGTTGCCATATATTTTGGAAAACCTGTGAATGCTAAAGATTTTTATACTGGCGAACGAAATAATGATGTGGTACGGTTAAAATCGAGAATTCAAGCAGAACTTTCCGAACTTACCGCGGTTATTCCTATTAATAATTATCCTGAAACACTTAGTAAATTAGAGACTTTAAATGTAGATTATCTTAATCCCCAAGCAGTGAATGCTTGTATAAAAAATGATTTTAAAGTGCCAGTACCGAAACCAAAGGATAGCCTCGTAGGTATAAAAAAGGTGTTTCGTTTTTTACTGACATGTAATTTTATTATGCCCTATGCAGTTTGGAAATATTATGCGCAACCAAAAATTAAGGAACTTGAATTTGTAGCCACTTTTCGTTTTGCAGTCACTATTGTTTTAGGACCACTTTGGTTATTGTTAACGGCATTGGTTGTTGGTCTAATTTTTGGATTAAATATGGCTTTAGCTTACGTTTTGGTTAGTTTAATTATCGTATTATTAGCGGTAAAATTATAGCATAAAAAAACCGCAAAACTTAGGCTTAACGGTTTGTAATTTATGATGCTATTATATTAAATATCGTCAAAGTTGATATCTGTAAAGCTGCCAGGTGTTTTTAATTCGTCTTCAGTAACACGACTTGTTGGATCGTAGTCTTTTTTGAAGTCTTTTTGATGACGTTCACTAATCACTTCATCTCCTTTTTCATTGATGATATAATCAGTCATTTCAGATAAAATGGCTTTAAATTCTGAAAAATCTTCTTTATATATATAAATTTTATGTTTTTTGTAATGAAATGATCCGTCGTCGTTTGTGAACTTTTTACTTTCTGTGATTGTTAAGTAGTAATCATCTGCTTTAGTAGCTCTTACATCAAAAAAATAAGTGCGTCTTCCTGCTCTTAAAACTTTTGAAAAAATTTCCTCTTTCTCCATCATACCGTTATTATTCATAGTTGAATTAAAATTTATTTATAATCATAATTGTATCAAAAATCTAAAAAAAACCGTTACTAAGCAACAAAATTTGAGGTTTCTTTTTGAAATGCCCTTTTTCGTTGTATTTAATTAAATAATATGGTTGGTGCCTTTAGTTTACTCGATAGATTTACAGTGGGTTAGCTGTGTTTTCGCTAAGCTGTTTTAAATACAAGTGCTTGTAGTAACCTTCTACATTTATTAAGCTCTCGTGCGTACCTTCCTGAACTATTTCACCATCTTCTAATACTATAATTTTATCGGCATTTTTTGCTGATGAAACCCGGTGACTCACTATAATGCTCGTTCTTCCTTTAGAGAGTTTATTAATATTTCTTAGTATTTTCTCTTCCGTTTCGGTATCTACGGCAGAAAGACAATCATCGAACAATAAGATTTTTGGTGATTTTATAATCGCTCTGGCTATGGAAACACGCTGTTTTTGTCCGCCAGAAAGCGTAATGCCACGTTCTCCTAAAACAGTATCATAGCCTTTATTAAATTTGATAATGTTTTTGTGAACCTGTGCGTTTTTTGCAGCTTCAATAACATCATCATCGCTAGCTTCTTGGTTACCAAATTTGATGTTGGTTTTTATACTATCGGAAAATAGAAAAGCATCCTGTGGCACATAGCCTATACTATTTCTTAATTCATTTAAATTAAGCTGATCAATCTCGGTATCGTTAATCAAAATAGATCCTTTGTCAATATCGTAAAGGCGCCCCACTAAATCTAGAACCGTTGATTTTCCAGAACCGGTTTTCCCTAAAATGGCTAATGTTTCTCCTTCTTTAATATTAAAACTAACACCTTTTAAAGCTTTAATATTGGTGTCGTCGTAGGTGAAATGTACATTTTTAAAAACAATGTCTCCAGTTATTTCTGTATGATTAGACGTGTAGTTTCTTATTTCGGGTTCTATTTTTAGGAACTCATTAATTCGTTTTTGCGACGCTTCGGCTTGTTGCACAATGGAAGTCACCCAGCCTACAGTTGCAACGGGCCAAGTTAGCATATTTACATAAATAATAAATTCGGCAATGGTGCCAATGCTTTCTATTTCACCATCAATATACTGCATGCCTCCAACATAAATAACAAGTAAGTTGCTCATGCCTATAAGTAAAATCATCATAGGGAAAAACCAAGCTTGGACTTTGGTTAAGTCTATCTGTTTGGTTTTACTTTCCTTGGCTAATGTGTTGAAATTTTCAGAAGTTTGTGGTTCCATACCATACGCTTTTATCACCGAAATTCCACTAAAAGATTCCTGTGTAAAGGTTGAAAGTTTAGATAAGTATTCTTGAACAACCGTACTACGTTTGTGTATTTCTTTACTTAGTTTATAAATAATAATCGATAAAATAGGTAAAGGTAAAATGGTGTATAGTGTTAATTTTGGCGACGCGTTAAACATGTAAATAATCACAATAACGAAAAGTGCTACCGTGTTGATACTATACATGATGGCGGGACCAGCATACATACGAACACGACCAACATCCTCGGTGATGCGGTTCATTAAATCGCCAGTTCTATTTTTCTTATAAAAGTTCAAGGAGAGCTTTTGGTATTGCTCGTAAATTTCATTTTTTAAATCGTACTCAATATAACGAGAGACATTAATAATGGTTTGTCTCATAAAGAAAGTAAGAATACCACCTATAATGGCAGCTCCTATAATGTATAAAATGGCTTCGGTTAAATCGGTTTTTATCGAGGCTTCTGTAACACCGCCTTTTAAATAATTTTCTATAATTACAAAAATCTCTTTGATGTAACGCGGTGTAAAAAGTAGAAATATTCTAGCAATTATAGTAATTACAATACCCGTTAAAAGATGTGTTTTGTATTTAAAAAAGTATTTATTAAGGTGCTGTAATTCTTTCATTCAATATTTAAAATTGTAGAACAAATATAGGGTATCTATGATAATTAACACCTTGTAAGTATCGGGCTATTTGTTAAATATCGTTAAAGCTATTTAACGATAATAAAACATAATTTACTGTACTAGTTTTTAAATATAGTGTTATTTTTGCAGCGTGAAAATAATAAAAAACTTCACCTATTTTAATTAAAGTTCTTTGTAATGATGTTAAGCAGAAGACATATTCGTGTGAAAGTAATGCAAACCATGTATGCTTTTAAAGGTAGTGAAAGTGATGATTTTAGTAAAGATCAAAAGTTTCTAATTTACAGTATTGAAAATATGTACAATTTGTACCTTCTAATTATTTCTTTATTAATTGAAGTACAAAAAAGAGCAGAAGACGATTTACAAAAGAAACAAAACAAACACCTTGCTACAAAGGAGGATAAAGATCCTAACCGAAAGTTTGTGAATAACGAACTTTTAAAACTCTTAAAGGATAACATTCAATTAGAAGATGAGATTAATGGAAATGCACATATTAACTGGGCATTAGATAGTGAGTATGTTGATGTTGTTTTTAAAGCCATCACCTCAAGCGATTTATATGTGGAGTATATGAAAACCCGTGTTTCAGACTTTAAAGAAGATCGTACTTTTATTGTAGATGTGTTTAAGGACATCATTGCACCTAACGAAAAGTTATACGAATATATAGAAGATAAGAATTTAACCTGGTTAGATGATTTACCAACTGTAAATACAACCATTTTAAAGTTGCTTAGAAAAGCTAAAGTTACTTCACCTGAAAAACATTTTACACCAAAACTATATAAGGATATTGAAGATAAGCAGTTCGCGACAACCTTATTCAAAAAGACTTTACTAAATAGGTCGGCAATAAATAAGGAAATCGAACTTAAAACCCAAAACTGGGACGCAGAACGTATTGCAAATGTAGATTATGTGTTACTGCAAATGGCTATTTCGGAAATTAAAAACTTCCCATCAATCCCAGTGAAAGTAACGATGAACGAGTATTTGGAAATTTCTAAAGAATATTCAACACCAAAAAGTAGCATATTCATTAATGGTATTTTAGACAAGTTAGTGAAGGAATACGAGGCGGAAGGCACCTTAAATAAAATTGGTCGAGGCTTGATGTAAGGTGTTACTGATAATATCTGTTAAGAAAATTGCAAAAATTTTTAATAGTATAAATAATTACTATTTTTACGCACCAAACCCAAAAAAAGAAGGAATATGAAAAAAATAATTTTAGGATTAAGCACCTTATGTTTAATCGCATTTACATCTTGTAAGGATAATGCAGCGGCAAAAATTGATGAAACAAACGTAGCGGTAGCGGCAGAACGTGATGCTAACGCTTCAAACTTTCCAGTATTAGAATTCGATAAGAAGGAGCATGATTTTGGTGAAATAGAAGCTAAAACACCTGTTGAAACTGTTTTTAGTTATACAAATACAGGTAATGCACCTTTAGTAATTACCGACATTAAAAGTTCTTGTGGTTGTACGGTACCTGAAGATTGGAGTAGAGAACCATTAGCACCTGGAGCAAGCGGAAAATTTACAGTAAAGTTTAATGGTAGCGGATCTAATAAAGTTACTAAATCAATTACGGTTACAGCTAACACTGAAAAAGGAACTGAAGTTGTTAAAATTTCTGCCTTTGTGAAACCAGAAGCTGCCAAAAGTTAAATAACAGCTTAATAGCTAAATCTATAAATAATGAGTGAAGGTATTGGTAGTTTACTGCCGTTTGTATTAATGTTTGTGGTAGTGTATTTCTTTATGATTGCACCACAAATGAAACGCGCAAAGAAAGAAAAGAAATTTGCAGCAGATTTAAAACGTGGCGATAAAGTGATCACAAAAAGTGGTTTACATGCTAAAGTTTTAGAATTAAATGATAAAGACGGAAGTTGTGTTTTAGAAACGATGTCTGGAAAATTGAAATTCGATAAATCGGCAATTTCAATGGAGATGAGTACGAAACTTAATGCTCCAGAAAAGAAATAATTATTTTGATAATTGATTACTAAAGCTCCCAATTTGGGAGCTTTTTTTTGCTCCATACTTTTCTTGTTAAATTATCTTAACGTTTCAAATTTGCTATTAGGGGTATAATTACCTAAATTTGGCTAATGAGAAAAGGAATACATGAAAAGAATTGCAGAATATTTAACTTCAACTTTCTAGTTTTTAGAAACCAATCTGACAAATTCATTCCACCTTCACGTTAGCTTTCATATCCATTATCGATCTCCCTTTATAACGATTACCTTGTAGATATGTTTGATGTAATTTCAGCTATATTTAAAAGGTAAATTTTATTTAAATGCACGTCTTGTTGTATCTATAAATTAGATGTAAACTATTTTTATGTCCGAAACCAAATCAATGACCATAAAAACATTTGATGCCTTTACAAGGTTATCAATTAACGATATTAACCGCACGGCCAATTTTATTTATGCTAATTCTGGTGATTTTAGAGATTCTAAAAGCGCCATAAGGAAGTCCTTGCTATATGCTGCTAAGGAAATTGCCGGCTTGGGCGGGTATGTTTTTATAATGGAGGATGGAGACCAAATTGTAGGCGCTGTGGTGGTAAATAAAACAGGAATGAACGAATATTTATCTGAAAACATATTGGTTTATATCGCTGTGAAAGAGGCGTATAAAGGAAAAGGGATTTCCTCAGATTTGATAAAACATACTAAAAAGTATTGCAGAGGAGCCATTGCAATACATATTAATAAACATAATCCTATGATTGAGTTATTTGAAAATGAAGGATTTGAGGCTCGTAATATTGAAATGCGATTAACTAGATAATAAAGATTAATTGCATAAAGTTTAAAACCGAATACATGAAAATTTTATATATTAAACGTCAAATACAATACGATAAACAATACAGTATTAAAATGGGCCAATTAATTACGAAAGTTACTTCTATTAAAAAGTATCTTTTTGGAATGCCCATTAAAACACTTCGTATGAATAAGGAAACTTATTATAAGGAAGTAAGCGATAATAACAACAAAATGTTGTTCGTTTAAATTGAAGAAAATCAAGCTATTAATTAAAATAAAATAAGTTAAAAAAACAGATGAAAGTACTAGTAATCGGAGCCGGAAATATGGGATTAACCTATGCAGAAGGCATGTCGAAGTCAACACTTCTAAAAAATAATAACATTATGGTTCTTGATAATAGCGAAGAAAAGCTAAAACAACTTGATGAAATTCCATATTTTGATGCTCATAGAGATTTAAAAGATTGTGTGCCAGCGGCAGATATCATCTTTATAGCGGTAAAACCATTTCACGCTGCTAGCGTTTTTGAAAATATAAAGCCTTATACGAATAAGGAGCAAATAATTGTTTCTGTTATGGCAGGAGTAACTATAGGTGCTATCAAAACAATGTCAGGACTTGACAAAGTAGTTCGAGCAATGCCAAATTTACCAGCACAAATAGGTAAAGGATTGACGTCTTTTGTGGCTTCACCTGAAGTTTCTACTCAAGAGGCGTCTAACGTAGAGATTTTGTTAAACACGACAGGGAAATCTCTAAAAGTTTCAAGTGAAAACTTCATTGATGCTTCAACTGGTATCTCAGGAAGCGGACCAGCATATGTATTCTTTTTTATGGAAAGTATGATGAATGCTGCTACAGAAATGGGCTTTTCTAAAGAAGATGCGACTACTTTAGTTTCGCAAACTTTTGCAGGCGCTGTAGATCTTTTTAATCAATCGGATATTACGCCTAGAGAATGGATGGATAGAGTTGCTTCTAAGGGCGGTACTACCAGAGCAGCTTTGAATTCTATGGAAGATAATAAAGTAAATGTGTTAATTAGAGATGCCGCATACGCTGCGTTTAATCGTGCAATTGAATTAGGACAAGAACATTAAGATGTATAAAGAAAGAATAGTTATTAAAGTTGGTACCAATGTGATGACCAACAAAGACAACAGAATTGTTAGACCTGTTTTACGAAACTTAGTTAGACAAATCGCTGAACTTTACGATCGAGATATCATGGTGGTTTTAGTATCCTCTGGATCTGTTATTGCAGGTAAGGAAGTATTAGGTAAAGCTAAAATTAAAAATAAAACACAACGTCGTCAGGTGTATTCTTCAATTGGGCAACCAAGAATGATGCGTTTGTATTACAATATTTTTTATGATTACGGAATGAAATGTGCACAGGTATTGCCTACCAAACGTGATTTTTCTCCTGGAGTTCATAGAGAAAATATGATTAGCTGTGTAGAAGGCTTAATGCAAGAAGGTGTTATCCCTATTGCCAATGAAGATGATGCTGTTTCGGTAAGGAATTCGATGTTTTCTGATAATGATGAGTTAGCCAGTTTAATTGCGCAATTAATTGAAGCGGATAGACTTATTATTTTAACAGATATTGACGGACTTTACACGGGGCACCCTGAAGCTAAAGACAGTAATTTAATATCTAATGTAGATCCTGAAGATGATTTGGGACGTTATATTAAAAGTAGTAATAAAGCTGAAGGTGAAGGCCGTGGTGGAATGGGGTCTAAGTTAGACTACGCTCAGGCAGCTGCCGCTAACAATATACCAACTTATATTGCAAATGGTACAAATCCAAATACCATTATAGATATTATCGACGGAAAAGATGTAGGTACAAAAGTATCTCTATAAATAATGTAGACATTATCTATATTTTGTCTGATATTATACCATTTTAACCATATAATATCGCATATAATTTGTTTCTTTTTCATCCATATTTCAATATAAAATAAAACCGTAGCTACTGCTATGCTTGAATTTTCTATTTCATCTGAACAAAAAATAATTCAAATTAAAAATACGACATTATACAATTAAATTGTTATCAAAAAAGCTTCCCGTTTGAGGAAGCTTTTTTAGTTTTTAGTAGGATCTCAAATCGAGCGCAGTCGAGATTGCTTTTTTTGATGTCGAAAAGTTATCGAGTCCGCCCGAACACCGTGAACAAGCAAGTTCAGAGACGGTGTTCGATTTCGAAATACATAACCATTTCAAAAAGAAGTTTGTTTATAGTAATCCTTCAATAGAAAGATAACGCTCACCTGTGTCGTAATTCATAGTTAAAACAACATCACTTTCCTTAAAGTTTGATAATTGTTTTCTAACAGCGGCTAATGAAGCGCCTGTAGAGATACCAACTAGAATACCTTCTGTTTTAGCAATGTTTTGAACTTCAGCGAAAGCTTCTTCTTTGGTAATTCTAACAGCACCATCTATAGCGTTTTTGTTAAATACTTCAGGGAAAAAACCTGGCCCGATCCCTTGTAAAGGATGTGGCCCTGGTTCACCACCAGAAATAATGGGCGAATCGTCAGGCTCAACAGCAAGGACTTTTAAGTTCGAAAATTTCTCTTTTAGAACTTCCGAAATCCCAGTAATATGGCCGCCTGTTCCAACGCCAGTAATCAAATAATCCAAACCATCAGGGAAATCTTTAGCGATCTCTAAAGCCGTTGTTTTTCTGTGGACTTCAGGATTCGAAGGGTTTGTAAATTGCGAAGGCATCCATGCGTTTTTTGTGGTTTCAACCAATTCATTTGCTTTGGCTATAGTACCACCCAAACCTTGTTCTTTCGGAGTTAATACTAAGTTTGCTCCGTAAGCGGCCATTAAGGCGCGTCTTTCAACAGACATAGATTCTGGCATCACTAAGGTAAGCTTGTAACCCTTTATAGCGCAAACCATAGCCAAACCAACACCTGTATTTCCTGAAGTTGGTTCAATAATTTCGGTATCCTTAGTTAAGAGGTTCTTTTTTTCAGCATCTTCAATCATAGAAAGTGCAATTCTATCCTTAATGCTTCCACCTGGATTTGCTTTTTCAAGTTTCATCCAAACATGAGCTTTTGGAAATAGCTTGCTTAATCTAACCACAGGCGTATCGCCTATGTTTTCTAATATGTTATTGATTTTCATTTATTATAAATCTTAAATAGTTTCTACGTTGAATTTATTTTATAATGGCTGTTTTTTCAGAAGTGTTTCTTGACCAAATTTTATAACGTACTTCATAGCCTTTTGGTGTGTAAACAACAATAGGTAATTTGCTGTTATAGCGTACAATTTCACCTTGAGTTTGCACAAATGCTTGGTGTTTTGAATTATCTGGGCACATACGTCTTGTGCTTGCAATTTGTCCGTTTGTGTCGAAATTATAATAAGAATAGCCCCAGCCAGATACGGTTTCTGCTTTAAAAGAGCCAGATAATGTGCTTTGGTTACAGTCTACTTCAGCCATTTTACCGGCATAGATTTCCACTTTAAAATCAAAATCATCTTCTGTTTTAGGCAGGTTTATAATATGTCTAAGTTGATTGTTATTAGCCTTTGGATACATACTAATGTCGTGTGTGACTGTTTCTGATTTAGGCATAGCATCTTCTTTTTTATTTGTTGTGTTTTGTGCTTTACAGCTGCAAACCAATAGAATTATTGAAAGCATTAAAATATTTAATTTCATAACTTTTGTTTTTATAGAATGCCGGCATTCTTGGTTAATTGAGTTTTCAACTTTACAATAACTATTTCTTTTTTGCTGTGAGTTCTGCGATTTTACAAATCACTTCTGTCGCTTTTATGATGCTTTCTACTGGCACATATTCGTAACGACCATGAAAATGATGTCCACCAGCAAAAATATTTGGACAAGGTAACCCCATATAACTCAGTTGTGCCCCATCAGTTCCACCTCGAATGGCCTTAATATGTGGCTTGATACCAACCTGTTTCATGGCTTCTTCTGCAATATCTACAATATGCATTACGGGTTCAATTTTTTCAAGCATGTTGAAATATTGATCTTTAATTTCTGTAGAAACCACCTCATATCCGTATTGCGAATTGAGCTCGTTGGTAAGCTTAAGCATCACTTCTTTTCGAGCTTCAAAATGTCCACGATCATGATCGCGAATAATATATTCTAGTACGGTTTCTTCAACTTCACCTTTCATATTATGTAAATGGAAGAAACCTTGATACCCTTCGGTATGTTCTGGGGTTTCCATCCTTGGTAAGGAGTTAATAAACTCTGTAGCAATATACATCGAGTTTATTAATTTGCCTTTAGCATAACCTGGGTGCACGATCTTTCCTTTTACTTTAACAATCGCCCCTGCCGCATTAAAATTTTCGTATTCCAGTTCACCAACTTGACTGCCATCCATGGTGTAAGCCCAGTCTGCTCCAAATTTTTTGACATCAAATTTATGAGCACCTCTACCAATTTCTTCATCCGGTGTAAAACCAACTTTAATCGTACCGTGTTTTATTTCGAGGTGATTGATTAAATATTCCATAGCCGAAATAATTTCACAAATTCCAGCTTTATCATCGGCGCCTAAAAGTGTGGTGCCGTCTGTTGTAATTAAAGTCTGGCCAACATAAAGGTTTAAATCTTCAAAATAATCTGGAGATAAAACGATATTTTCGGCTGCGTTTAGCACAATATCTTTACCGTCATATTTATCTATAATTTGTGGATTTACGTTAGCGCCTGTAAAATCTGGTGAGGTGTCGAAGTGCGAAATAAATCCGATAGTTGGAACCTCATGATCTACATTGCTAGGTAAGGTGGCCATGATGTAGGCATTGTTATCTATACTAACATCAGATAGTCCAATGGTCTTTAATTCTTCAACCAGTTTATTGGCTAAATCCCATTGTTTTTCTGTGCTAGGCGTGCTATTTGAATTTGGATCAGATTCGGTATCTACAGTAACATAACTAACAAAACGTTTTATAATGTGTTCTTTTGAGATCATTCTAAATAAAATTAAGGGATTAACTTGTAAACCTGTTGGTTTTCAGTGCTATAATTGTTTGAAAATTGAACATCTAATTTACGAATATTAATTTTTTTTGGCTTAACATTTAGTTGATTTTTTATTTAGATTAATTAGCGGTATTTTTGCACAAATAATAAAGATGTACAAACTTTTACTTCGCCCTTTATTTTTCTTGTTCGATCCTGAAAAAATTCACCATTTCACCTTTTCTTTAATAAAAATAACTTCAAAAATCCCTGGTGTTTCTGCCTTATTTAGAAGTTTATATGTGATTGAAGATAAGCGCCTGGAACGTAAATTATTCGGACTTACTTTTAAAAACCCAGTGGGATTAGCAGCTGGATTTGATAAAAATGCCGTGCTTTATAACGAGTTGGCCAATTTCGGATTTGGTTTTATTGAAATAGGAACAGTAACACCTAAAGGTCAGGAAGGTAATCCTAAGAAACGCTTGTTCAGATTAAAAGACGATCAAGGGATTATAAACCGTATGGGCTTTAATAATGAAGGATTAGATGCTGCTATTTCTCAGTTGAAGAATAACCAAGGTAAATTGATCATTGGTGGTAATATTGGTAAAAATACAACCACAAAACCTGAAGATTATACTAAAGATTATCTAGAGTGCTTTAATGCGCTGCACCCTTACGTAGACTATTTTGTGCTTAATGTAAGTTGCCCTAATGTAGGGAGTCACGCCAAATTAAATGATAAAGATTATCTTTTAGAACTAATTGGTGCGGTACAAACGGCGAATAAAAACTTCGATAAACAAAAACCAATTGTACTTAAAATCGCCCCGGATTTAAATAACATTCAGTTAGATGAAATCATCGAATTGGTTAATGAAACCAATCTAGATGGCGTTATAGCTAGTAATACCTCTACGGATAGAAGCGGTTTAAAAGCTTCAGATGAATTATTAGAATCTATTGGAAACGGTGGTTTAAGCGGAAAGCCGGTTAAAGAAAAAAGTACAGCCGTTATTAAATACCTATCAGAAAAAAGTAATAAAGCTTTCCCTATAATTGGAGTGGGAGGTGTGCATTCCGGAACAGATGCGCTTGAAAAGTTAGAAGCTGGTGCCGATCTAGTACAAATTTATACTGGTTTTATTTATGAAGGTCCTGGCTTGATAAAGGAAATCAATAAGGCGGTTTTAAAGCAATAACGCGTCATGCCGATCGCGATTCGGCAACTCATTATATTGATAATACGATTTATGAAGCGCCCCTGAATTAAATGCAGGGTGACGATAGGCTATCTTTTGCTCTTGCTTTCAAGTATGCTAAAGAGATGTGATTAGCGTTTTCAATTTATTAAATAATAAATATTACTTTTATCTTCCATTTAGAAGTTTATGTCTGCACCAATAAAAATTATTGAATGTCCTAGAGATGCCATGCAGGGCATAAAACAATTAATTCCAACCGCTCAAAAGGTTCAATATATCCAATCATTATTACGTGTTGGTTATGATACCATTGACTTTGGAAGCTTTGTGTCGCCAAAGGCCATACCACAAATGGCTGATACTGCAGAGGTTTTAAGGCAGTTAGATTTAAGCAAAACGACTAGTAAACTTTTAGCCATAATCGCTAATACGCGAGGTGCTATAGATGCGAGTAAGTATCAAGAAGTTAATTATTTAGGCTATCCGTTTTCAATTTCAGAAAACTTCCAAATGCGGAATACGCATAAAACGATTGCGCAATCAGTAATTACCCTTTCTGAAATTTTAGAAATCGCCGATCAAGCCAATAAAGAAGTAGTCGTTTATATTTCAATGGGCTTTGGAAACCCGTATGGAGACCCTTGGAATGTTGATATCGTAGGCGAGTGGACCTCCAAATTGGCTAAAATGGGCGTGAAAATATTATCATTAAGCGATACCGTAGGTTCTTCTACACCAGAAACTATCAATTATTTGTTTTCTAATTTAATTCCTGAATATTCTCAAATTGAATTTGGTGCTCATCTTCATACAAACCCAAAAACTTGGTTTGAAAAAATTGATGCCGCATATGATGCTGGTTGTACACGCTATGATGGTGCAATACAAGGTTTTGGAGGTTGCCCAATGGCAAAAGATGAGTTGATTGGCAACATGCCCACCGAGAAATTATTATCTTATTTTACGACTAAACAAAAAAATAACCTGAACGCCCTAAGCTTTGAAAGTGCCTTTAATGAAGCCTCAAAAATCTTTAAGGTTTATTACTAATTCTTCATTTATTTAAATTTAATCTAAATAAATTTTGTCTAACTGCTATTGAGTTTTATATTTGCAGCTGAAAATTGACTGCTGTTTACAATCAGTCTAAATAAAAATAAAAACCAATATTAAGTTTATAATGAAAAAATTAGTTTTAAGTCTATTTGTAGTATCTGCTTTATTTCAATCGTGTACAAATGATGATGACGGTGGAGATAATGGAAACAATGTTGATGCTCCTGAAACCTACGTGTTTACAAGAGATGGAAATTCAACAGTAAGTTTTTCTGGTCAAACCACTAGAATTCAAATGGCAGAAGAAATTGTTACTGCATTAAAAGATAATGGTTCTTCACAAGCCCAAATTGACGCGATGTTTGCGCATATTGAAAATGCTAATGATTTTTCAGATGCAGATTTGAATGCTTCAAATAAAAGTGTAAAAAGTAAAGTGGCGGCGTCTACAGATTATTTTTCAACAAATACTACAGTATCTAACGAAATTAAAGCGGAGTTCGATTCTTGGATTTCGGGACAAGTTAATAGTGTATTCCCAAATTGGGGGGCTGTAGCTTCTCAGGGTAACGCTGGTGCAATTCAGCAAACAAGTGGAACCATTCGTTACGTAAATGCAGAAGGATTAGAATACAACCAAGCTTTCGCGAAAGGGCTTATTGGTGGTTTAATGATTGATCAAATATTAAATAATTACTTAGGAACAGCTGTTTTAGATGCTGGTTCGAATAAAGAAAATAATGATGCAGGAGTTTTAGAATCTGGTAAAGATTATACAACCATGGAGCACAAATGGGATGAGGCTTACGGTTACTTATATGGTGCTGAAGTTAACCCTGCTGAGCCAGAATTAGGTGCAGATCAATTTTTAAGCGAATATTTAGATCGTGTAAGTGCAGATCCTGATTTTGATGGTTTAGATGAAGATGTTTATAATGCTTTTAAATTAGGTAGAGCTGCGATTACAGAAGGAGAGTATACTGTACGTGATGAGCAAGTTGAAATTTTAAGAGAACGTATTTCTTTGGTTCCTGCTGTGCGTGCCGTTTACTATTTACAATCTGGAAAAAACAGTTTAACTGCAGATAAAGCTTCTGCATTTCACGCTTTATCTGAAGCCTACGGATTTATTTATAGCTTACAATTCACAAGAGATAACGCCACTGACGGCCCTTATTTTACAAAGGATGAGGTAGACGGAATGCTAGCCGATTTAATGGGGAATAATGGTTTTTGGGGCGTTTCAGAAACTACTTTAAATGAGTTATCTGATGACATTTCTGCAAGGTTTGGTTTTTCAACTGAAGCTGCAGCAGATGCATCTAACTAAGTAAAAGATTTTTATAAACAGCAAATGAATTAATACATTTGCTGTTTTGCTATTTTTGCCAATATTTATAAGATATGTTTACATTAAGAAAAGTTTTTTTAGCCCTAAGCGTCGTTATGTTTTTTAATGCCTGTAGTTCATCTTCTTCAGATGATAATGGTACAGACGGAAAGGATGCCTACGATAGAGGTGAATTGTTATTAAATTTAGCCGATAATATTATCGTTCCTGCTTTTTTAGATTTAAACACTAAACTTAAAACGCTTAAAACCGATAAAGACAATTTTATTGCAACTCCAAATCAAACGAACTTGGAAACTTTAAGAGGTTCTTGGTTAGCGGCTTATAAAGTGTGGCAATCTGTTGAAATGTTTAATATTGGTAAAGCCGAATCAATGCTGTACGGTTTTCAAATGAATGTGTATCCTACTTCTGTGCAAGAGGTAGAAACCAATATAGCAAACGGAACATACGATTTAACACACCCAAATAATAATGATGCCGTTGGTTTTCCTGCGGTAGATTACTTATTGTACGGTGTTGCTGCTGATGAGGCTTCAATTGTAGCAAAATATACAGATGCTAAATATCAAACGTATTTATCTGATGTTATTGATCAGATGCAAAATCTAACAGAGATCGTGTTAAACGATTGGACGACTTCTTACCGTGATGCTTTTGTAAAAGAAACCGGAAACACTGGAACTAGTAGTGTTAATAAAATAGTTAACGATTATAATTTTTATTATGAAAGTCGTTTAAGAGCAGCTAAGATTGCTATTCCTATTGGTCATTTCTCTAACACACCGCTACCAGAAAAGATAGAGGCTTTTTACAATCAAGAAGTGTCAAAAATATTAATTCAAGACGCTTTAAATGCTGTTCAAGATTTCTTTAATGGTAAAGCGTATAAAGGATCTTCTAAAGGGGAAAGCTTTTATTCGTACTTAGTGTATTTAGAGCGTGATGATATCGCCACTTTAATAAATTCAAGATTTAATGACGCAAGAACTAGAATTGACGTAGTAGATGCCAATTTTTATTCGCAAATTAATACAGATAATTCTAAAATGACTATGATTTACGATGCTTTGCAATTAGCCGTAGTCTCGTTAAAATCGGATATGATGGCTGTATTTCAAGTGAGTTTGGATGAAGGGTATCAAGATAATGATGGTGATTAATCATATATAAAAAAATAACTTTTAAAGCTATCTATAAAGAAACTCCTTTGCAGATAGCTTTTTCACATTTATAGCCATGACTTTTAAATCATATTTTAACCAGTATACCAATGCGGCACCATTAGCGGTGTTCAGGATGCTATTTGGTTTGATGATGTGCTATGGCATGATTCGGTTTTGGTATCATGGTTGGATAGATACTTTATACATTCAGCCAAAATTTAACTTTACTTATTTCGGTTTTGAGTGGGTAAAACCCTTAGGTAATTACACTTATTTATTATTTATTATTTGCGCGCTTTCAGCAATTTTTGTGGCTATTGGTTTAAAATATAGGCTCGCAATAATTACTTTTTTTCTCAGTTTTACTTACATCGAATTGATGGATAAAACCACCTATCTCAATCATTACTACTTTATTAGTTTAATGGCGTTTTTAATGATTTTTCTTCCCGCTAACGCACAGCTTTCAATAGATAATTTAATTAGAAAGCGATCTTATCAAAACATTCCAAAATGGACTATTGATGCTGTAAAGCTACTTTTAGGGATTGTGTATTTTTATGCAGGCTTGGCCAAATTAAATAGTGATTGGTTATTACAGGCGATGCCTTTAAAAATATGGTTGCCTTCTAAATATGATTTACCACTAATAGGTGATACTTTGATGCATCAAACTTGGTTTCAATACGCGATGAGTTGGAGCGGTATGCTTTATGATTTGGCGATTCCATTTTTGTTACTTTACAAACCCACGCGCAGATTCGCTTTTTTATTGGTAGTCATTTTTCATGTGTTTACACGTGTTTTGTTTCCTATCGGGATGTTTCCATTTGTAATGATTGCCTCAACATTAATTTTCTTTGAAGCTGGGTTTCATAAAAAAATTATCCGCCTTATAAAAGATGTATTTCAAAACCTTAAACCTTCAACATTAATTGCAACGCAATCCAATTATAAATACACCTTTAAGAAGCCACTTGTTGCTTTTATCGGGTTGTTTTTTGTGTTTCAATTGGCGTTTCCGTTTCGTTATTTATTATATCCAGGCGAACTTTTTTGGACCGAAGAAGGGTACCGTTTTTCATGGCGTGTCATGCTTATGGAAAAAATGGGAATATCTACCTTTAAAATTGTTGATGCCAAAACGGGTAACTTTTTTTATGTAGACAATAAAGATTTTTTAACCCCTTTTCAGGAAAAGCAAATGGGGTCTCAACCTGATTTTATTTTAGAATACGCTCATTATTTGGGCGATCATTTTACAGCACAAGGGCATAAAAACGTACAAGTTTTTGTTGAAAGTTATGTAACATTAAATGGCAGATTAAGCGCGCCATATATAGATAAAACAGTAGATTTGTACCAAGAAAAAGAATCATTTAAACCCAAGCACTGGATCTTACCTTTTAACGATGACATTAAAGGCCTATAAATTATTATTCACGCTATTTTTCAGCATCTCACTATATGCACAAAACCCTGTAAATGGTGTTGTTGTATTTTCTGAAACTCAAAAACCTGTTGCCGATGTTCAGATATATGATAAAGCTTCAGGGGAAAAAGCAGTTACAGATGCCAAGGGGTATTTTAGTTTTCAAACTTCTAAAAAAGGACTGACTTTAGTATTTTTTTCTTATGAATATGAAACTAAAGAGATTACGATAAGCACTTCAGAAGCCGAAAATTTAAGGATTGAATTACAGGATCTAACCACCAAACTTTCTGAAGTTGAAATTACCGCTAGAAAAGAAAGAGTTTTTGAGATGCAACGCTTAAATGATGTGGAAGAAACCGCTATCTACGCCGGAAAAAAAACCGAAGTGGTTCTAGTAGATCAGTCTATGGCGAATTTAGCCTCTAATAATGCCCGTCAAATTTTTAGTCAGGTTGCTGGTTTAAATATTTATCAAAATGATGATGCTGGTTTACAGTTAAATGTTGGTGGTCGTGGTTTGGATCCCAATAGAACGGCAAATTTTAACACCAGACAAAATGGTTATGATATCAGCGCCGATGTTTTAGGTTATCCAGAAAGTTATTATACCCCAGCTTCAGAAGGTTTGTCAGAAATTCAGGTCATTCGAGGTGCTGCTTCTTTGCAATACGGAACACAGTTTGGAGGTTTGATAAACTTCAAAATGAAGGCACCTAATCCTAATAAACCCATTGAGGTTATTACCAGAAATACGGTTGGAAGTTTTGGGCTATATACCAACTTTACAAGTTTAAGTGGTACCAGTGATAAATGGAGCTACTACAGCTATTTTAACTATAAGAAAGGGGATGGGTTTAGACCCAATTCGGAGTTTGAATCAAAAAATGTTTTTGCTCAAATAGGGTATCAGTTTAATAAGAAAACTTCATTAACAGGCGATGTTTCTTATTTGCATTATTTGGCGCAACAAGGAGGTGGTTTAACCGATGATATGTTTGAAGACGACCCGTTGCAAAGTAATAGAGAAAGAAACTGGTTTAAAGTGAATTGGTTGCTCTATAATTTAAAATTTGCGCACGAATTTACAGAAAACACCAATTTTACTTTTAACTTTTTTGGTTTACAAGCATCTAGAAAAGCCTTAGGGTTTCGTACCAATCGAGTTAATCAAGCCGATCCAGGAGGTGTACGCGATTTAATAGTTGGGGATTTTAATAATTTCGGATTTGAATCACGCTTATTAAGTAAGTATGAAGTTTTTGATAAGGATGCTACTTTTTTAATTGGAACCAAGTTTTATAAGGCCAATAACTTCCAAGAGCAAGGGCCAGGAAGCGATGGTGTTGGTCCAGATTTTAAATTCGCCTCGAATGATTTTCCTTATTATAAAAACCAATCACGATTTGATTTGCCTAACCTTAATGTGTCAGTTTTTGGAGAAAATATTTTCTATGTAACCGATAAATTTTCAGTAACACCAGGATTCCGTTTTGAGTATATAAAAACGCAAAGCGATGGTTACTATAAGAATTTTAATTTGGATAGTGCTGGAAATGTCATTTTTGAAGAAACTATTGAAGAAGATCAAAATTTTGAACGTGCCTTTGTGTTGTTAGGTTTGGGGCTAAGTTATAAAGCTAATGCTAACCTAGAATTTTATGGGAATATTTCACAGAATTACCGTTCGGTAACATTTTCAGATATTAATGTTACTAACCCTGCATTTACTATCAATCCTGATATTAGCGACGAAAGTGGTTTTACGGCCGATATGGGTATGCGAGGCACTTACGGTAGCTTTCTGTCGTACGATTTAGGTGCGTTTGGCTTGTTTTATAAGGATAGAATTGGATTCGTGCAAACTGTATTGCCTGATGGTAAAATTGTGGCCGAACGTGGGAACATTGGTGATGCCGTGATGTATGGCGTAGAATCCTTATTCGATTTTAATTTGAAATCTATCATTGGTTTAAATAATGATTTTAAACTGAATTATTTTATAAACTCTTCTTTTATAGCATCAGAATATACCCATTCAGAACAAGCTGGTATTGTGGGTAACAAAGTAGAATTTGTGCCAGATTTAAATTTTAAAACTGGCTTACGTGGTGGATATAAAAACGTGTTAGGAAGTATTCAGTATACCTATTTAGGAAGTCAATTTACCGATGCAACTAATTCTGTTACGCCTAGTTTAAGTGGGGTAATTGGAGAAATTCCTGCTTACGATGTTTTAGATATCTCACTGTCTTATAGCTATAAACGATTCAAACTAGAAACGGGTTTAAACAATGTTTTAGACAACAGCTACTTCACGCGTCGTGCAACGGGTTATCCAGGTCCTGGTATTATTCCTTCGGCACCTAGAAACTGGTATGCTACTTTGGAGATAAAAATTTAAAAATAACTCGTATTTTTAAGTCTTAAACCCATGTGCAATGCGATATATTTTTTCAGTAGGTTTTCTTTTGGTATGCTGCTTTGGGCATGCTAAAGAATGGAAATCATTAAATGCCTTTGAAAAAGTAAACGGCAAAAGGGAATTAAGAGCTACCGACTGGTTAAAATCGGATCGCAGGCGAAATACGCAAGTTTGGCAGAATGCTAATATTTACAATTTACAGCACAATTATTTTTTGGAATACGAAACCATAAAGGAGCGTCGCGATTTTTACAAATGGTTTTTTTCTAAAATGGAAGCAAGACATTGTGAGGTCGTTTGGCCCAAGATGGCGTATTATATATCGAATAAATTACGACTAGTAAATGCGTTTCCTTTTAGCGTATTTACAACAAAAAGTGTCAAATCCTACGCATATCAAGGCAGTGAAACCGTTTTTAACCATGCTTTTAAAACTTTGAAGGCCTTGTATTTGAGTGAAGACGTTTTGAAATCTAATGCGGCGATGCAATGGGATGAATCCATAATCCATAAAGAACAATACATTTGGTTAAAAGGTATTTATGAAGGTATAGATGATAAAGGACTTCGTACTATAGAACGCATGGCAAAAGGCAAAGGTTTCTATTGCGTTTTGGTTCCTAAAAAAATTCGTTTTAAATCTGATATTAGTGTGACCAAAAACCGATATGATTACGCACTGCATGTACTTAGAGATTTTTGTGAAAATCATTAGTAATATATTTAGAGGTACAACAAAGTTTAATGTACCTAAATAAAGCATGCCTATTCGCCACTTAACTATAATTGCCACATAACTGGACATCAAAACAAATGCTGGCTTGCAACATTTTAGTATAAATGGTAGCTAATAAACCCCTAGATTTCCTTGCGCTTTTAAATGAAACAAATTTTAAAAAGGTATTAAACTTTTGCTTTATTCTTTAGTCTAAAAGACAACGACTAAACACGACAAGATTTGAAAGTTTTACTAAGTGCCCTACTGTTAGTGGTTTCGACCTCATTATTCGCGCAAAAATTCACCTTAGAAGGGATTATAAAGGACAATCAAAATTTAACTTTAGAAGCAGCTACCGTTTTTATTCAGAGTACTCAAGATAGTTTAATTCTAGCTTATGGTATAACCAATAATGATGGTAAATTTTCAATTCGAGTTAATGCGGAAGAAGCACCCAAAGTATTACTTAATGTTGCTTATTTAGGGTATGAGCCTTATTCGCAGTTTGTTGAAGTTCCAGAATCGAAGGATTTAGATGTGGGTATTTTAACTTTAAAAGACGCTGTAGAATCACTCAATACGGTGTCTATTATTGCCAGATCTCCTCCTGTGGTTATAAAAAAGGATACCATAGAATATAACGCAGATAGTTTTAAAACACTCCCTAATGATCGTGCAGAAGACCTGTTAAAAAAATTACCAGGCGTAGAGATTGATATAGACGGACTCATTACCGTAAATGGTGTGGAAGTTGAAGCCATTAACGTGGATGGCATGCGGTTTTTTGGTGAGAAAAATGGCGATATAGCCCTCAAAAACTTGCCGAGTAATGTGATTAGTAAAGTGCAGGTTACCGATTATAAAAGTGATATGCAAAAATTTACAGGAGAAGAATCGGACTCTGGAACCAAAGAGATTAATTTTAAAATTAAAAAAGGAAAAAATAGAGCGTTTTTTGGTGATTTTAATGCAGGTTATGGTACCGATGATAAGTATCAAGTTAACGCCAATTTATTTCAGCTTGTAGACGGGAAACAAATTGGTGTGATTTCTGGCTCCAATAATATTAATATGAAACGTGGATTTAACGCCTTACCAGATGCCAGATCTAGTAATGGTTATATAGAATCAGATTTTATTGGTGCCAACTATACCAAGGGTAAATGGGATGAAACTCGGGTTAATGGTAATTATCAATTCGATGCAAACAATACCGATAATGCTCAAAAACGCGTGAGAGAAAACTTTCTTCCAAATTTGAATTACATTTCAGAAACGGAAAGTGCAAGCACTAATGATGTAGACACCCATACAGCGGGTTTAGACATCAATTATATTATTAAACCAAAAAATAAATTAACTAAAAGGAAAGTACAACTTTCTAATGATTTGAAATTTAATAGCTCGGCTTCCGATAATTTCTCAAATTCGAGTACGGTTTCAAAATCTATGGATGATGACCTTATTAGTGAAGTGAATGCTAATAATGAGTCCACATCAACACAGAACAGAATAGAGAATGAATTTGGAGTGATAACAAGAACAGGTAAAGGCTCAGATTTTTTTAATATCAATGTGAACACGAGTTATAACTCTAACAATTCAGAATCTTCAAACTACTCAGAGAATATCCTTTATGATAAAAATGAGACTCGGGTTCAAGATCAAATACGAAGCTCGGATAAGGATGATATGAATGTCAATTTAAACGCGTATTGGTTTAAGGAGTTGTTTCCAAACTTTAAAGCCATACCAAGTTATACAGCTAGGATTAGTTACAATCAAAATGAAATGCTTATTTATGATCTAGACTCCATAACTAACGACTATACTGATTTTAATAAATTACAAAGTGCAGATAGTAAGTATGCTACAACTACCGTAGTGCCCGCCTTGCGTCTTAGATATGAGTATAAAGATTTTCGTTTTGAAATAGAGGGAGCCTATACAAATACCTTTAGTAATTATACTGATCAACTCATTGATGCTCGAAATTTTGATACAGAATTTGAGTATTTTAACTATTCTGGTAGAATTCGTTATCGTGATAAAAATGGTTATAAAAATATATCGTTGAGGTATAACCAGAGTGTGAATTTACCTTCTGCTACCCAGTTGCAGCCTGTGGTAGATGAAAGTAATCAAACTCATATCAAAATAGGAAATCCACTATTAGAACCTCAGGTAAATCATAATTTAAGTTTTCAATATCAAAATAATTTAGCCTTCAATAATATTAATATTACTGGTAGAGCAGGGGCTCAGTTCTATGAAAATAAAATTATTAATGCCACACTAACAGATACAGATTTAATTAAATACACCACCTATAAAAATATTAATGGATCTTATGCGGTTCATGGTGATGCTGCAATTTCTAAATCCTTTTATAGTAAAAAAACGAACTTTAATATCAATATGAGATTATCAGGACGTTACTCTAATAATTTGTCAATCCAGAACGATGTACAGTTTACAGCAAAGAATTCACAGTTAAAACCAACGCTTGCCTTGAGGTATTCATATGATAGTAAAGTCGATTTAAGCGCATCATACAGTTATTCAATGAATAAAAATATTTATGATACCGACACGTTTGCCGATAATGCTTTTTTCCTTCAAAACTTAAATTTTGAGGCCTCTATCTTTTTCTTGAAGAATTTTTTCTTTTCGAATAAAATATCTTACCAATACAATAGTAGGGTGGGTGATGAATTCGATGGTGATGCCGTACTATGGAATGCTGGGCTAGGTGTTCAATTATGGAATGAAAAGGCAACCTTGACCTTAATAGGGTATGATATGTTAGATATGAATAATGGCTTTAGAAGATCAGTTTCTGAAACCTATATTCAAGATGTTGAAAATTTAATCTTAGAGCAGTATTTTATGGCTACTTTCGTCTATAAATTTGGAAGAATAGCAGGTAAAAACATGAATGTGCCTTCCGGCCATAGAGAGCGAGGCGGACGTTCTGGAGGCTCAGGAGGCCGAGGTCGTGGAAGAAATTAATTTGGTGTGATTATTCATGTGGGTTAAAAATGCACGGAATAAATCTTAATTAGTATTATTTCTTTTTGTGAAGATATTAAGATAACGAAACAGAAAAAAGATGTATATTTGCACGCAATTAAACTGTAATTGCATCATGATTTCACATCAAAACAAAATTCTAGGAGAAGGTCTAACTTATGACGACGTACTTTTAGTACCGGCTTATTCAGAAGTGTTACCCAACACGGTTAATATCGCTTCAAAATTCTCAAAAAATATTCCTTTAAATACACCAATCATATCTGCTGCAATGGATACGGTAACGGAATCTGCAATGGCAATAGCTATGGCTCGTGAAGGTGGAATCGGTGTTTTACATAAGAACATGTCCATTGAAGAACAGGCCTTAGAAGTTAAGAAGGTAAAGCGTTCTGAAGCAGGAATGATTTTAGAACCTGTAACTATAAAAGCTACCGACACGGTTCTAGACGCGAATAATTTGATGTCTGAACATAAAATTGGTGGTATTCCAGTGATAAATTCTGATAATGAGTTAGTTGGGATAGTTACAAATCGTGATTTGAGATTCGAAAGAAATGAAAAACGACTAATTTCTGAAGTAATGACTTCTGAAGGTTTAATTACAGTAAAGGAAGGCACGTCTCTAAAACAAGCTGAAGATATTTTGCAAGATAATAAAGTAGAAAAACTACCTGTTGTTAATGCGAAAAACAAATTAGTTGGTTTAATTACTTTTAGAGATATTATTAAAGTTAGAGAAAACCCAAGTGCAAATAAAGATGAGTACGGTAGATTAAGAGTTGCAGCTGCTATAGGAGTAACACCAGACTGTATCGATCGCGTAAAAGCATTAGTTGCTGCAGGCGTTGATGCCGTAGTATTAGATTCTGCGCACGGACATTCAATTAATATATTAACGAAATTAAAGGAAGTTAAAGCTGAATTTCCAAATTTAGATGTGGTTGCAGGTAATATTGTTACCGAAAAAGCAGCTTTAGATTTGGTAGCCGCTGGAGCAGATGCCGTAAAAGTAGGTATTGGTCCTGGGTCTATTTGTACAACACGTGTGGTTGCAGGTGTTGGATACCCACAATTGTCGGCGGTCATGAATGTCGCTGAAGCCTTAAAAGGAACAGGCGTGCCAGTAATAGCAGATGGAGGTATTCGTTTTACAGGAGATATTCCTAAAGCTATTGCAGCTGGAGCCGATTCTATTATGTTAGGTTCCCTGCTAGCAGGAACTAAAGAAGCTCCAGGTGAGGTTATTCTTTTTAACGGACGTCGTTTTAAATCTTACCGTGGAATGGGCTCTGTAGAGGCTATGAAAAACGGTTCAAAAGACCGTTACTTCCAAGGAAAAGAAGATGATAGTTTAAAGTTAGTTCCAGAAGGTATTGAAGGTCGCGTACCGTATAAAGGTGAATTATATGCGACGATGCACCAATTTATTGGTGGATTAAGAGCAGGTATGGGGTATTGTGGTTCTGCAAGTATTGAAGATCAAAAAAACAACTCAGCTTTTGTAAAAATAACAGCTTCAGGTATTGCTGAAAGTCATCCTCATGATGTAACTATTACCAAAGAGGCTCCTAATTATTCTAGATAAGAGTAAATTATAATTTAAATAAAAAAAAGAGGCTTTTGGCCTCTTTTTTTTATCTGTATTTACAACAAAATAACCCCAGATTATTATTGTACAGTAATAGGGAAAGTTACTTCTATATCTGTGCTTCCTCCAGCATCAGTAGGTGTGTCGTTATTCGGCTTATTAGGTTCGTGCTTTAAGATGATAGTTAGCGATCCTGTACCAGCATCACCAGTTTTTAAAGTAGTTTCAATACCAATAGGGTTGCCATCATCGTCTACATCAGTTTTTAAAATAGTGATGTCATTAGGCGTAGAAATATAGAAAAACTCGTGTTCGTCTCCTTCGTGTTCGACTTCTTCTGTAACATCTTCCGCAGGGCTTTCTGTTTCATTTAATAATGTTATTCTTCCAGAATAGAAAGTATTGGCTGTAAATGGTCCAGAAACAATATAAGTGCCGTCATTACCACCTTCACCATCTAAATCTTGAAATGTTAAAGTTACCACATCATTGCCATTGGTTAAAGCATAGATTACGGTAGTGACAAGTTCTTCTTCGTGATCATGATCGTGGTGATCGTCGTCATCGCTAGAGCAACCTACAAAAGCTAGGTTTGCCACAAAAAATAGGGCTAATAATTTTACTGTTTTCATAGTAATTGATTTTGAATATTTCATAATATTTTTTTTAATAATTTATTTTAACTTTTAAATTTACATTCCTTCCTAATTCATCGGCAAAATATCGAAGACTATTTAAGTAATCTCTGTACGAAGTATTGAAAATATTATCGATATTAAATTCTAGTTTTAAAGTCCCTGTCTTAAATACCTTAAAATTGGCAGCGCTATTAAAGCTAAATAAAGAATAGGAAGAAGGCGGGGTGCTAATATCAACATAATCGTTAGTGTTGGTAATAGCGTTGTATGTGTAAAAATTATAATCTGGGTAATTTTTTTGTTGTAATACAGTTTTATTAATTAAACTAACCGATAGTTGGTTTAAGTCTTTGTTATAGTAAGTAATACTGTTGTTAAAATTTGCTGCAGGCATGTTAATTAACGGTATGTCGTTAGTTTCATTGTGGCCTCGTAACCAGCTAAAGTTTCCATTATAACTAATTTTATCACTAATTCTCACATTTAAATCCAAGTCTACACCATAAATGGTTGCATCAACTTGATCGTATTCCCAAACAGGAAAAGCCCCTCTAATAGTTGTTGTAATACCAGTAGGGATAAGTTGAATATAGTCGTTAATGTAATTGAAATAAGGACTAATGGTGAATCCAATATGTTGATTGTTTCTTTGTAATGAAGCGATTACCTTATTAGAAACTTCTTTTCCAATGGTTAATTTCCCAATTTCAATTCTTGCTGCACTATGGTGTAGGCCATCACTAAATAATTCGGACGGATTTGGCATTCTAGAGGCTAAACCATAATTCAAAAAGAATTCAAAATCATTGCTAAAATGTCTCATGTAGCCCAAATTAGCCGAGAAATTTGGAAACGAAAACTCTGGATACGTTAAGGTTTTAGAATTACTGGTTATGCCCGATTCAAATTCTGGAAACAATTCATCATAGTTATAGGTGTCTTCCCAATCGGTGGTGTTATACCATTTTCGCGCTTTAATTTTGGAAAAGTCAAACCTAAAACCGGCACTTATTTCACTAAATAAATTCAGCTTGTAAGTCCCCGTGGCATAAACCCCCGCATCATATTTTTCAAAATCCGGAATTAAAGGGCTCACACCAGTTCCTGAAATGGCATCGTTTTGTTGAAACCGTAGCAAAAAACCAGTATTAATTTCCGTATTCTCGAAGGCATCTATTTGTAAATTAGGTTGAAAAGACGTTGTAAATAAACGAAGATCTATTACTGGCGTATCGGCCTGGTCTCCTCGCCTTAGGTCATATTCTTTTCTTCTATTGATTTGAAAATCGTACTGCATCGATAATTTCCCTAAGCGCTTAAAGCGCTTGTAAGCATCCAACTTTCCTAAATGGTGTGAAATGCGTTGCTTTGGATATTCAATATGGTATGAGAAATCTTCCGTAATTCGAGGTTCTTTGCTGTTTATGGCGGTAACCAAATCGTTAACGTTACCAATATGGGAGGCTGCTAAAATGCCTAATTCATTATCAACAAAACTATAATAGGCGTCAAATCCTTTTTCAAAACTCGAATACCCCACATTTGCCGAAACATTAGCGTTTTTTAAGCCGCTATTGGTTAGGTAATAATCGGGTGCTTTAAAATCACCAAATCGCTTATAACTCCCTTGTGTTTTGGCATAATATCCCGATTTATAGGTTTTAATAAGTTCAGAATTTAGGTTGCCACCAAGTCCATTACTATTCATTGAAAGTGAAGTGCTACCAAAAAGACTGTCTTTAGGGGCATATTTTTTAGGTTTTACTAGAATTAAGCCTCCTATGGCATCACTTCCATACCTTAAGGTATTCGCTCCTTTTATAACTTCTAATTGATTACTGGTATTAATATCAATATTTGGAGCATGTTCATCTCCCCATTCCTGGTCGAACAAGCGTACGTTGTTATTGATAATTATTAACCGGCTGCTGTGCAACCCATGAATCATCGGTTTTACGATAGTGTTTCCAGTATTTAAGGAAGATACACCGCTTAGCGTATTAAGCGCATCTCCTAGTGATTTATCGGTGAAAGTTTCTATCTGTTTTTTATGAACCGTTTGCTGGATAGACGTTTTTTCCTCCTTAGAAGTACCAGTAATTAAAACTTCATGTAGTTCTTCTAAATGGTGCTCCATATGTATGTCTACATAACGTTTGTTAGGTACGTCTACTTCAAGGCGTTCGGGATCACAGCCCACATGTGAAACAACCAATACTATAGTTCCTTCACATACATCTGAAAAGGAAAACTTTCCATTAATATCTGCAGAGGTATAAGTGTTTGCAGTTTCATTATGAATCGTGGCTCCAGACAAAGGATTACCATCATGAAAATCTGTTACAGTACCATCTAGGGAATGCGTACAGTTTTGGGTGTAGGCTAGGCTATAAAAGCAAAGCACTACAATCCATAAGTATTGTTTCATTGAATTTTTGTTTTAGTTTAAAATAAGTATTTTAAGCTAAAACAGGAGGGCCTCTTAACGAATAAGAAAGCGGTTTGTGGTGTTTAAGTGTTTTATAAGTCGTAATAGATACTTTTGATGGCCGCTTAACTGCAGTCCAATACGCGCTAGTATCGCTTATAAAAATGTGTGTATGTAAAGAAAACTTTTGAAACTCACAGTCTAAATCAACTTGATGAATGTGTGTGGTGTCGCCATCTTTACAAACCTCATGGTTGTGGTGTTCAAATAGATGTACGAATTTTGTCGCAGCAGGAAACAGCAAGCTCAGTACTAAGCAAAGTGTAAACACTTTAAATATAATATGTTGCTGTTTAGAAATCATTAATCTACAAAACGTTTTAAACCAATTCTGCGTAACATTTTCTTTTCAAAATTCCAGAAAAATTTATGTTGACCAAATAGCCATCCAAAAAAGACCAGCATGAATTGATACATAACAAATAATAAAAGAATGCGTATTACCCAATATCCAAAAGTCCCGAAGTTTTCGGTTGTAATACTTAGATAGCGTAATATAGGCTTCCCAATGTATGATGCTGTTGAACCCGTAACAGAGAACACAATCAAAATGACTATGATTTCCCAGTTATGTTCAATATCCCAACGTGCTTTTAATTTTTCCACAAATTTCATTTGGCTGCAAAAGTAATTAAATCTTAATTAAATCCTAGGAACAAAAGGTCCTAATCTTTGTTTATAGGTGCGTTGAAAATAAAGAAAATAATTATAAAGCAGGTAGTTTACTTCGTAACCATAGTCAGTAACATGATCGTAATTGATTTGTAATTCATACAAATTTGGCGAATAACGATGAGGTTGTAAAACCCGTTGGTTCCATTCTATGACATATAAATGGTTTCTGTTTTCCATAAAACTTTGAGAATAATACCCTCGAGGTCGCGCTTGACTGGCTACCCAAAAATTAAATCCAGGTTCTATTATAATGATTTCATATGCTTCTTCTTCGTTAACTATAGTGACTGTATCATTTCGTTTCAAGGCTTCCAGATTTTCATCTTTTATTGGCACTGTAGTTTTATTTACGGCTTTACAACCGTATATAAAACAAGCAATAAGTGATAAATAAAGCAAGTACTTCATGAGATGATTCATTTTTTTAAAATTGAAACAGTTAAACCATTATTTTTTAAAATGGCATTTTAAGATACAAAAATCAATACATATTTTAATTAAGTGCAAATAAAAAAAGAGCCTGCGTAAAGGTTTCAATTTAACACAAGCTCTTTAATAATTTTTTGATTTCAGATTATTTTCCACCAAACAAACTGCCTAGCATACCTCCAAGACCACTTTTGCTTTTGTCGCCACCTAGCATCATGCCAGCAACATCATCAATAACGCTACCATCTCCATCGGCGTCTAAAATGCTTTCTAGAAAGTTTTGCTCTTGACCACTAGAATTCCCGCCCATTAGTCCGCCAAGAAGACTGCCTAAGTCGCTTGAATTACTCACATTGTTTTGTCGGCTCTTTTTGCCTATCAAACCCATTAAAAGCGGTGCCGCAACCTTAAGAATTTGACTAATAGAATTCGTGTCCATTCCCGATTTCGCACTTAGAGTATTTTCAACATGCTGTTGTTTTGAACCTAATACATGACCCAAAATATTGCCACCATCTTTCAAGACATCAGAATTAACACCACCTTCAAATAGGCTACCTAAGTTATCCAATATACTTCCGTCGTGTTTGGTATTTAATGCCTTCATTAAACCGTCTGCACCTTGAGGTGAATTCGCGTTACGTTTCATGGCTGCTGTTAAAAGCGGTAAGGCCATGGTTAAAACATCTTGTGTTTTGCTATGTGGTTGATTGGTTTGTCCAGCAACGCCGTTAACAATTGATTTTCCGAGGTCGCTGTTTAATATATCTAATATTCCAGACATGATTTTTATGTTTAATTAATTAATATTTTTTTAAGGGATGTTTAAGGTACAAAAAAAGTCCTAACATATTTATGCTAGGACTTTTTAATATATCAATAGAATTCTTTTATGGGTAACGGATGTTTAGATAGCGTTCAACACGTGTAGCAAAACAACCTTAACTCAAGTTTTAGTTGAAGATTAATTTTCAATTAAAATATTATCCAAGAATACTAATAATTTGTTCTGCTAATTCAGTACCAATTCTATCTTGCGCCTCGTTAGTTGCAGCACCAGTGTGTGGTGTTAAAGATAAAGCTGGGTTCATTAATAACTGAATTTCTGGTTTAGGTTCTTTTTCAAAAACATCTAAAGCAGCTCTAGAAACTTTACCACTTTCTAGGGCTTTTACAAGTGCTACTTCATTAACCACACCACCACGTGCTGCGTTAGCGATAATGACACCATCTTTCATGATGTTGAATTCTGCTTCATCAATAACGTAGCTATCTTGTGCAGGAACGTGTAATGAGATGAAATCGGCTTGTTTTAAAACCTCTTCTTTAGAAATTGTTTCAATTTCAAAGCTTACTTTTTGTCCGTCAAAGAAATCCAATTCTAAGTTTGCTTTTTCTAAGAACGGATCGAAAGCAACAACTTTCATTCCAGCTCCTAAGGCCACTTTAGCGGTAGCTTGACCAATACGACCAAAACCTAAAACACCTAAAGTTTTACCTTTTAATTCTGTACCTTTAGCATAAGCTTTCTTTAAACCTTTAAAGTTTTGATCACCTTCTAATGGCATATCTCTGTTTGAGTTATGTAAGAAACGTGCTAATCCAAAAAAGTGACCGAATACTAACTCAGCAACAGAGTGCGAAGAAGCTGCTGGCGTGTTAATAACACTAAGTCCTTTTTCTCTAGCATAGGCTACATCGATATTATCCATACCAACACCACCACGTCCAATGATTTTTAATCCAGGACAAGCATCGATTAAGTCTTGACGTACAGTAGTTGCACTTCTAACTAATAAAACAGCGATGTCTTTTTCATTAATATAATTGATTAATTGCTCTTGTGCTACGGTAGTAGTGATTACTTCGTATCCTCCTTTTTCTAAGGCGTCGATACCACTTTGTGAAATACCGTCGTTTGCTAATACTTTCATTGTTTTGTTATTTTTTATTTCCGCGAAAGCGAAAATATTAATAGTAATTATTTAGTTGAATCCTTTAGTTTCCACTTTCGTGGAAATGAGAGAACTGTTTTATGCTTTAGCCTCTAATTCGTTCATGACTTCTACTAATGCTTTTACGCTGTCTAGAGGTAATGCATTATACATAGATGCTCTATATCCACCAACACTTCTGTGTCCGTTTACACCACTAATTCCAGCTTCTTTAAGCATGGCATCAAAAGTATCTTTTAAACTTTCGTTTGTTAAGTTAAATGTCGCATTCATTGTAGAACGGTCTTCTTTAGCTGCAAATCCTTTAAATAATGGATTTAAATCAATCTCAGAATACATTAGGGTTGCTTTCTTTTCGTTTTCTTCTTGAATTCCAGCAATACCACCTAATCCTTTTAACCACTCTAAAGTTAACATAGATGTGTACACAGGAAATACAGGAGGTGTGTTGTACATACTACCTGCTTTAATGTGTAATTGGTAATCTAAGATTGATGGAATATCGCGAGATACTTTTCCTAAAATTTCGTCTTTTACAACAACAAGCGTTGTTCCTGCTGGTCCCATATTTTTTTGAGCACCTGCATATATTAAAGCGAATTTTGAATAATCTAAAGTACTTGAGAAAATATCACTACTCATATCACATACTAATGGCACATCGGTTTGTGGAATATCTTTAAACTGCGTTCCAAAAATAGTGTTGTTTGATGTATAGTGTAAATAGTCTAAATCTGAAGGAATTTCGAATCCTTTAGGAATGTAATTGAAGTTAGCATCGGCAGAAGAAGCTACATCGATAATTTCTCCTACTTTCTTAGCTTCTTTAATTGATTTTCCACTCCAAGCACCTGTATTAATATAACCTGCTTTTTTCTCTAAAAGATTTAATGCGGTCATTAAAAACTGCATACTAGCACCACCTTGTAAAAATAAAGCTGTATAACCTTTTCCTTCTAATCCTAAAAGCTCTAAAGCTAAGGCTCTAGCGTTGTCCATAATCTCAACAAAATCTTTACTTCTATGAGATATTTCAATTAAGGATAATCCACTGTTGTTATAATCTACAATTGCCCCTGAAGCTTTTAATAAAACTTCTTGTGGTAAAATACTAGGTCCTGCACTAAAGTTATGTTTTTTCATTTTTCTTGGTAAAAATTAAGATGTAAAGGTCTTAATTAATTACTGATTTTTAATTAAAAATTCTTTAAAAGTTTTATCAAATCGCTAATAAAAATTCAACAGAATCCACATCGTCTGCATATTCCCAAAGTTGTGGTTTTTGAGTGGCTCCAAAAGCAATTTCACTTTTTGTAAATCCGTTAGACACAATGCATTGAATTTGCTGTTTATTTGCTTTTAGTTTTTCTTCTAATTGCGTTTTGTTTTCATAATACTCATAGAAAACAGTAGCAATAGGTGAAGCTAAACTTTCGTCTTCTTTAATCATGAAAAAGCCATTTTCAAGCATGTCAAATTCACTCATTAAATAGACCGCTTTATTATAATCGTAATTGTTCGCGTATTTGGCTTTATTGATAATAGGATGCCAGTGGTACATACCTTCAAAGAAAGCATCGAAATTGTAATTTTTTGGGAGGTAGAGTTTCGAGACGTTTCGGCAACCCAATCCGTAATATCTAAATATGTCTTCAGACAGGTTTTTTAAATCGGCTTCAGTTTCGTTTCCAGTTAAAACGGCTACTGAATTTCTATTATTTCTAATAATTGATGGTTTATCTTTAAAATAATATTCAAAATAACGTGCCGTATTATTGCTTCCTGTGGCGATAACAGCATCAAAATTTTCTACTTTTCCTTCAGTAAAGTTAATTTTACCTTTAAACTGAGGTTCCACATATTCCAGATATTTACTTAGATAGGGTAGAAGATGTTTGTCGTTTGAAGACTGCTTTACCAAAACATCATGCCCTGTAATTAGAACCGATAAAAAGTCGTGAAACCCTACAAGAGGTATGTTTCCGGCCATTATTATGGCTACTGTTTTGGGGTTGGTATTGCCAATTTTATAAGGTTTTAACCAGGCGTTTAAATTTTCCTGAGTTAAAGCTTCAGACCACGAGTTTAAAGCAAAACGTATGTTTTCCTGAGTAAACCAGCCATTATGTTCTTCTGCTAATTTTAACTGATGTTTAAAGCCATCGAAGAAAATATCGTTATGTTCAACAATATCATTCTTTTGAACAACTTCGTTAGAAAATTGCCTTAAAAAATCTCCTAATTTTATAAAAGCATTAATTCTTTCTTGTAATTGCATTCTGAATTTGGTTATGAAAGGTTTAGGCGTTATTTTTGCTATTGCAAATTTAGAAAGAAAAAAACGCTATGGCAATTATAATAACAGACGAATGTATAAATTGTGGTGCATGTGAACCGGAATGCCCGAATACGGCAATTTATGAAGGTGCAGATGATTGGCGCTACAAAGATGGTACAAGTTTGGACGGAACAGTAGTACTAACGAACGGCTCTGAAGTGGATGCTGATGAAGCTCAAGAACCTATTAGTGACGAACTTTATTACATCGTACCAGATAAATGTACCGAGTGTAAAGGTTTTCATGATGAACCTCAATGTGCGGCAGTATGTCCAGTGGATTGTTGTGTTCCTGATGATGAACATGTAGAAACTGAAGATGAATTATTAGCAAAACAACGCTTTATGCATCCTGATGGATAGATAAAGTTTTTGAATTATATTTTAAAAGACCACCCTTAAAGGTGGTCTTTTTTGTTTGTAGGCCTTTATTTAACAAAAAAATTACATTTACTTTAATTATTCAAACCAATATTAACCAAACCAAAAATTTTATGAAACGTATCCCATTATCCCATTTATTAATAGTAACTGTGCTTTGGGCCTTTTTTACATTTGTTTATGCCAAAGTATTTGTATCTTCTGAAAAAATGTCCTTAGCAGAGTTAGTACATAGCGGATTAGCTATGCATTTGTTATTTGCCGCTGCAACTGTTTTGATTTACAGTTATATAAGACCAGCCAATATTATTGTAGGTCTGAATAAAATTAAAGCCAAGAAGAACTGGATTTTAATTTACCCTGTATTTGTTATCACTTTATGTTTAATAACTAGTGGATTAAATGGTATATTTTCTGATTTCGATTCATACAAGTGGGTACTTTTTAACTGTATTTTTGTTGGTATTTCTGAAGAATTAATGTTTCGCGGGATATTATTAAGTAGTTTAACTAAGAAATTTGGATTTTGGAAAGCTGCTATTGTTGTTATTGTGACTTTCGGATTGATTCATATCATGAATGTATTTACAACTGGAGAGTTGGGACAAGGTATCGCACAGGCATTTTTTGCAATGAGTTCTGGGGTGCTGTTCTTAGCGATTCGAATAAAAACCTTAAGTATTGTACCGGCTATAATATTACATGCCTTATGGGATTTTACAGCGTTTACCATGGAAGGATTGGTTAGCGCCGATGGCAATGTTGAAGGGGCTTTGGCTATGGCCGGAGTAGTAGTTAGTTTATTGGTGTCTTTTAGCCCAATTATCTTCGGAATTTTAGGTATTATACAATTAACTAAAAAGAAAGCTATAGAAGAATTTGTGCAAACACAAGAAGCTGCTATTTAAAATAGAAAAAATACTTTGAAATAAATGAAAAATCCTGAGCTTTAGCTTGGGATATTTTTTTTAAACAGAATACCTTTGAAACTTTTTTAATCTTTATTAAACCATAATAATATTATTTGGTCTAACGTCAAAAACATATAGTATGACAAACAAGTGGATGCGCATAATACACCGATATTTAGGTTTTTTCTTAATAGGAGTAATGATTGTTTACTCATTAAGCGGCGTTATTTTAATTTTTAGAAATACCGATTTTTTAAAAAGTAAAATTGAAGTAGAAAAAGCATTAAAGCCAAATTTAAGAGGCGAAGCCGTTGGACGTGCTTTAAAAATTAAGCGGTTTAAAGCTGAAAAAAATGAAGGCGATTTAATTATATTTAAAAATGGCCAATATAACAAAACCACTGGTGTTGCTAATTATACTAAAGAAGAGTTGCCTTATGTACTTAGTCGAATGACACATTTGCATAAAGCCACTTCACAAGAGCCTTTATTCTGGCTAAATGTGTTTTCTGGGGTGTCGCTTTTCTTTTTTGCAATATCATCTTTTTGGATGTTTATGCCTAAAACTAAAATCTTTAAAAAAGGCATGTATTTTACTGCTTTTGGAGTCGTGCTAACCTTGATAATGTTATTTATATAGCTGGTTATTGTCGTTTAAAAAAAAAAGATTAAAAAGAGGTTGTTTGTAAATAAGTAATCCGTTTATGTTGGCGAAAATTTCACCTTATATACAGCCTTTTTTTATTCCGATTGAAAATTTTTAATCTCAGTTGATGGTTCCAAAATCTGATCCTTTCCCCAAATTGATTTATCGAATTTCTTTAATTCTTTATAAGCAACGGCAGTATCTTGTTTTACAGCATTAAAAGCTACTTCACTTAAAGCTTCATGTCCTGTAATGAGAAGTTCTTGTTTGAAACGGCTACTACCTTCAACTGTAAAACTGAAGCTAACTTTGTTTTTATCTCTACTGTTTTCTATAAATTTCACGTCTCTACTCGCATAAAAATAATTTCCATAATTGTGCTTAATATACTTCGGGTGATACAAGCTGTCGCTAGATTTATTATATAAAATCGTACCACTACTTATGGTGTGTATGTATTTTACCCCTAGGAGAAACTTCAGGTTAATTTTTTTACCTTGTTTTCCTTCAGAATAATGATAATCCACTTTAGTAATAGCGAAATCACCATGGTTTATAGAAAGTGATCCGGTGTATTTTGCCTTGCTTTTTCTTGGTATGAAACGTATAACGTAAGTAAGTTCATCGTTATCAAAAGTGGTGCTTTCTATACGATATTGGTATAAGTCTTCATCTAAAAACTTATTTAAAAACGCGTCCTGATAAAACTGAGCACCCCTAAGGCCTCTACGTGTGTTTGTATTTAGAGCGTTTAATTGGTATTCTTTTTTCTGAAGATTTTTAAGTTTTTCATCGTTTAGATCTAAGGAGTCTTCAAGTTTAAACAATCCCGATTTTATTTTGTAGGTTTTTGAACTGTCTAAATACTTTAAAACGATTTTTTGTGATTTCTCCTGTATATCATCCAATGAAAAATCGTTGGTATGATCTAAAAGTTTTGTTGCTTTCGATACCTTTATTTTACTGCTATCCCTGTTAAGACTGTACAATTCTCCCTTAAAATCTTCAAATTGAACCATATTACTTTCGCGTACTTTTTTAGACATAGCCACTAAATCGGTATTCGCAGCTTCTATGTTTTTATTATTGACATGTGAAGCCTTTTCAATTTCAAATTCTAAAACTTTAAAATCGATATAATTGGTCATTCTGCTAAAAACGTTATACTTATTCAATTTTGAAGTGTAATTCTTTGAAAGGTTTTCTCTTGCTTTTGCGATAATACTTCGCGCATTAGGCGTTTTGTTACTTATAAAAACCTCATCCAATTGGTTTAATGCCTCTTCAAGCGTAATGATAGTGTTTGTGTTTTTTAAGTCTTTGGTTTCAATTGTTTTATGCTTATAACCCAGGCAAGAAATACTTAAGGTTTTAACCGATTCATCAATATGGATTGTAAAAAAACCTTCTTCATTAGAAATTACCCCTTGATGTTCGTTTGTTTTAATAGTGGCATAAGGGATTGGGTTGCCATTTCCTTTATCAATAAGTTGCGCAGTGATACTTTGGGAATGTGCGATAAAGTTGGCACAGCAAGCTAATATAAAGAGGGGAATATTTTTCATTCAAACCGGATTATAAACGTTCAACGATTAAAGCTTAAAATTGTTACAAAAAATAATAAAGGAATTAACTACATTTGCACTCGCAAAATGAATTCCAACGAAAGTAGGAATCTTTTTAAACTTTGTTGTTATAAGATTTCCGTTTTCACGGAAATGAAAAAAATAGTTCACATGAAAGCAGGTATAGTAGGGTTACCAAACGTAGGAAAATCAACGTTATTCAATTGTTTATCTAATGCAAAAGCGCAAAGTGCAAACTTTCCTTTTTGTACTATAGAGCCAAATATTGGGGTTGTAAACGTTCCAGATCCGCGTTTAGAGAAATTAGAATCTTTGGTAAATCCAGAGCGTGTTTTACCTGCAACGGTTGAAATTGTGGATATTGCTGGATTAGTAAAAGGAGCAAGTAAAGGAGAAGGTTTAGGGAACCAGTTCTTAGCCAATATTCGTGAAACAGATGCTATTTTACATGTTTTACGTTGTTTCGATAACGATAATATTGTACATGTTGACGGTAATGTGAATCCGATTCGTGATAAGGAAACCATTGATATGGAACTTCAATTGAAAGATCTTGAAACTGCCGAAAAAAAACTAGATAAAGTTAAACGCGCCGCTAAAACAGGAAATAAAGAAGCTCAAAAAGAAGAAGCTGTTTTATTAAAAATTAAAGCAGGGTTAGAGGCTGGAACTTCTGTGAGAGCTTTAGAATTTTCTGAAGATGATTATGAAGAGTTCGTTGTACCATCACAGTTTATTACAGATAAACCTGTTATGTATGTTTGTAATGTAGATGAAGGTGCTGCTGTTTCTGGAAATGCTTATGTGGATTTAGTTAAGGAAGCGGTTAAAGATGAAAATGCTGAAGTGATTGTTTTAGCGGTTGGAACAGAAGCGGATATTAATGAATTAGAAGATTATGAAGAGCGTCAAATGTTTCTTCAAGACATCGGATTAGAAGAAGCGGGTTCTGCAAAACTAATACGTGGTGCTTATAAATTATTAAATCAGCAAACATACTTTACTGCTGGTGTTAAGGAGGTTCGTGCTTGGACTGTTGATATTGGGGCCAGCGCACCACAAGCGGCTGGTGTTATTCACACCGACTTCGAAAAAGGTTTTATCCGTGCTGAAGTTATCGCTTACAATGATTATGTAGAATTAGGTAGCGAAGCTAAAGTTAAAGAAGCTGGGAAAATGCGTGTTGAAGGCAAGAATTACATTGTTAAAGACGGAGATGTTATGCATTTCTTATTTAACGTATAAATTTAACGTTAAGTTTTAATGTTAAATGTAAGTTAATTTTTGTTAAGAAGGGAAATTGATTAAGTTTGCGAACCAAACTTGACCAACTTAACTAAAGTAATGCCTACAATCCAATTAACTTCAGAAATTAATTCTGATATACATACGTGTTTCGATTTAGCTCGGAACATTGATATTGTCAAAGAATCCTTGAAACACACCAAGGAAATTCCTATTGCAGGAAAAACAAGCGGACTCATAGAACATGGTGAGTGGGTAAGTTGGGAAGCAAATCATTTAGGATTTGCACAGCATCTAACTACCAAGATTGTGGCTTTTGATAAACCTAATTATTTTGTTAATGAGATGGTTTTAGGGGTGTTTAAGTCTTATCGTCACGAACATATTTTTGAAGAAAAAGGCGATAAAACCATCATGACCGATAATTTTTCTTTTGAATTACCTTATGGGATTTTTGGGGAACTCGTGAACAGGTTATTCCTTAAAAGCTACATTTCAAGCCTATTGAAGTCAAGAGTTAAAATCTTAAAATTTATAGCTGATAGTGAAAATGCGGCAGATTTTTCATCCTCTCTTTTGTGTCCTAATAAAAAGTAGGTTAAAATCTTTTCTTCATAACTATTTAAGTACCGCTTATTAGCATAATTTGCATTCACCACCATCAAAGTGCCTATACGATTGCAGTATTTAATCACGTCGATAATACGATCTAGCCACCAATCGCCGTCATACTTCTATTTTTAGTATGTAATTCAGGCTCTTGAAGTTTTTTTAGGGTATCCATGCCTCCACGTACTTTAAATTTTGCTAACACCGCTTTTTGAATAACGGGTTCTATAGATTTTCCTGCTCTTAGCGTGGTTAATAAATCCGATTCCTCGGAAGAAAACAAGCAGTTTTTCAATTGTCCATTGGCCGTTAAACGCAATCTGTTACAGGAATCGCAAAACGGATTAGTCACTGAGCTAATAATGGCAAAAGTCCCCTGGTAGCCTTTTATTTTATAGTTTTTAGAGGTGTCGTTAGGGGCGTCTTGTAAGCGTTCAACTTGGTGTTCTTCAAATGAAGCATTTACGAGTTTCATAACATCGGCATAAGACACCATTTTACTCATGTCCCACTTATTGCCATCAAAAGGCATGAACTCTATAAAACGCACCGAAACTGGTAAATCTTTTGTGAAGTTGATAAAATCAATGATTTCGTTTTCATTGAAATCCTTCATTAAAACCGCATTGATTTTTATCGTAAAACCTTCTTTGACTAAAAGCAGGATGTTGTCATACACGCGTTTGAACTCATGACGTCTCGTGATATGTTTAAACTTACCTTCATCTAAAGAATCTAAACTCACGTTTATTTTGTTAACCCCATATTTTTTTAAAACCGGAATAAACTTATCGATAATCACCGCATTTGAGGTGATGGATAATTCCACTGGAAGGGTTGCCAGTTTTTCTAAGATAATAGGAATGTCTTTCCTAATTAAAGGCTCGCCACCTGTTAACCTGATTTTTGTAACCCCGTGATCTACGAATGTTTTGGCAATTTCATAAATCTCCTCGTAGCTCATTAAATCACTTTTTGGAGATAATGTAACCCCTTCCTTTGGCATGCAATAGGTACATCTCAAATTACAGCGTTCAATTAGCGAGATACGCAGGTAAGCGTGGTCTCTGCCGTGGGAATCTTGTAGTATGTTGTCGCTCATTTCTTCGCTTTGTTTAACTGTTTATTTGTTTAATTGTGTAACCGGATAAACGATTCAACGCCTTAACGATTTAACATTATTTAGGAGTTAAGGAGTTAAGTAGTTAGGTAGTTAGGTAGTTAAGTAGTTAAGAAGTTAAAGTAGTTAGATATTTATAATCAAGTAACTAACAACCACCAATTAATAACCAAAAATCAACTTTAATCATGTCTCGCTCCTTTTAAAATACGAAAACTATGTAAAACGCCTGGGAAAATAGCATCCATGGATTCTTTGGCGCCGTTTGTTGAACCTGGAAGCGCTAAAATTAGCACGTCTTCTATGGTGCCAGCAACACTTCTTGATAGCATAGAAAACGGTGTACGTTCTTGACCGTGACTGCGAATAGCTTCCTCAATACCAGGGATACGTCTATCTAGAATCGGAATTAAAGCTTCTGGTGTCACATCTCTAGCTGAAAGTCCGGTGCCACCCGTGTAAATCACCATATCGATACCTTGTTCTTGGTAGCTTTGTGCCTTTTGCTGAATGACCTCTTTTTCATCAGGGATTATCACGTATTCAGAAATTTTCACCCCACAGGATTCTAGTTTAGCAATAATCGCCTTTCCTGCTTTATCTTCTTTATGTCCAGCCGAAATCGTATCACTACAAACCACAACGGCTGCGGTTAAATCTTTTCTAAACTTATCATTAAAGTCTGATTTACCACCTTTTTTATTGAGCAGTTTTATTGCGTGAATTTCGATGCCTTTATCAATAGGTTTGAGCATGTCGTACATGTTTAAAGCCACAACGCTCGCGCCATGCATAGCTTCCACTTCAACACCAGTTTTATATATGGTTTTTACCGTGAAAATCACTGAAATTTCCAAGTCGTTTATTTTGTATTCCACACCAGTAAACTCAATTGGTAGGGGATGGCAATCAGGTAAAATGTCTGGTGTGCGTTTTACGCCTAAAAGACCAGCTGCTTTACTCATAGCAAAGACATTCCCTTTTGGAACCGTATCGTTTTTTATCGCTTCAATAGTTTCTTGCTTACTAACTTTTACCACAGCTTGTGCGGTAGCGATGCGTAGGGTGGTGTACTTATTTGTTATATCGACCATTTTTTTGTTTTTTTTTGTTAATAGTTGTTGGTTGTTAGTTTTTGGGAATTTATTTTAACCATTAACCATTAACCATTAACCATTAACCATTAACCATTAACCATTAACCATTAACCATTAACCATTAACCATTAACCATTAACCATTAACTAATTGTTTTGTTTCCATTGATGCGTATCATCTTCAAAAATCTCCTTACCAAAAACAGGAACATCTGCCTTAATAGCTTCTACAATATATTCTAAAGCTTCAAAAACGACTTTGCGTCTTGGTGAGGATACGAAAACGAATAAGCAAATTTCACCAGCTTTTACCGTGCCTAAACTGTGGTAAATGTGCATGCAGGTGAGGTCGAATTTTTCGAAGGCCGATTCGCGTATGTCATGAAATTTCTGGTTAGCCATGTCTTCATAGGCTGTGTATTCAATAGCGGCAACGGTTTTTCCGTCGATGTCGTCGGCACGTACTTGGCCTAAGAAAATATTATGGGCACCGATGCTTGTTTTGGTTTGATGTTTATAAATGGAATTTCCTATGAAATCTGAGGAAATCGCGCCGTCTCTAAAGACATTTTTAGGTTTTTTATCTTTCATTTTTTATGTTTTTGTCATTGCGAGGTACGAAGCAATCTGTTTAAATGATTACAACAGTCGTTTCTCTTTCTCAATGGTTATTTATATAATTTTTTATTTCTGAAGCCCCTTCTTCAATACTGAAACAGTTTGGGACGCCAATTTCCTGAAGGATTTCAACGGCGCTCTGACTGCGTATTCCCGCTTGACAAAACACATAGGTTTTTTTAGAAGGGTCTATGTTGATGTACTCATCTTCCAATACGCTTAAGGGAATATCAATTACGGAAACGCCTTCAACTTTTGGTTGTTCATGCGCTTCACGAACGTCTACAAACTGTATGTTTTCGTCTAATTTAATGTCTGCAATAGAAACAGAATCGGGTTCTAATGTGCAATTTACTGGGGCAATATGTTTGTTGTTAAAGTTGGCTTTATCTTTTAAAACCGACTGAATCGCTTCTTCCGAACGTTGAATTTTTAAAATATGGTTTTGAAGGGTTAGGGCGTTATAGCATAGTAATTTGCCAGAAAGCACCTTGCCAAGACCCAAAATAATTTTTAAGACCTCATTGGCTTGCATGGTGCCAATAATACCTGGAAGCACGCCTAGCACCCCAATTTCTGAACAATTAGGTACAGCGCCCGGTTCTGGAGGACTTGGGAACAAACAGCGATACGAAGGTCCGTTTTGATAGTTGAATACCGAAACCTGACCTTCAAACTTGTAAATCGAGCCGAAAACAAGGGGTTTATTGGTGATGATACAAGCATCGTTTACGAGGTAGCGTGTTTCAAAATTATCGGAACCATCAACAATAATATCGTATTGTTCGAATATGGTAATGGCGTTTTTATGCGTTAATTTTTCAGGGTAGGTGTTAATGGTGATGTCGCCGTTTAAATCGGCCAAACGTTCTTTGGCAGCTAGGGCTTTGTTTTTGCCTAAGGAAGCTGTTCCGAATAAAACCTGACGCTGAAGGTTAGAAAGATCTACCGTATCAAAATCAATAATACCAAGCGTCCCAACCCCAGCCGCAGCGAGGTATTGCAAAATCGGACACCCGAGTCCGCCAGCACCAATAGCCAAAACTTTGGCTTTAGAAATCTTATCCTGGCCTACTTGGCCGATTTCAGATAAAATGATATGTCTGTTGTATCTCATAAATATGTTTATTCGTTTAACCGTTTATTTGTTTAACCGATTACACGATTAAACAGTTAAACAATTTTTTATCATCCCCCCGCAAAAGGCGGCAACAAAGCAATTTCTGCTCCTGTGATTTCTGTGGATTCAGAAACCAGTTCTTGATTTTGCGCGACTTGAAAATCTTTTATTTTCAGGCCTTCATATTTTGAATATAAAAGGGCTAAAAGTTCAGAGATGTTTTTTGCTGAGCATTCTAAAGTTTCTTCTTCTTTTTGAGTGACTTCAGCAATTTGTCCGAAATATTTAATGGTTAATAGCATCTTTCAATTGAGGCTGTCTAAAAAGTAAAGTTGTCGTCAACCTGAACTTGATTCAGGTTCTCATAATGATTGTTTATCAATATGATGCGATTCTGAATCAAGTTCAGAATGACGTACTCTAATATTTTTTGTATTGCCTACTCATTTTAATAGTTATTTATTCGTTTTATTTGTACAATCGAGTGAATGGTTAAATTCATTTTTCAATTGTTTTAATTCTTCTTGGGTATTCACATTCATGGTCATTTTTTCGTCTTTCGATTCTAAATCCACATTTTTCACCTTACAGGAGTTTACGGCAACACGTAAACGTCTTTCATCTTGTTCAACTAATTTTCTAAAAATTGGACCACAGGATTTTTTATATAATGCAATCAAAGGCATGGTTTTACTTTGGCTTTCTATTTGAATGATATCACTTTCAGGATCAGAATTCTTAATCAGTTTTTCTAATATTTCGGAAGTTATCATCGGAATATCACAACTCAAAACCAGGTTATATACTGTTTTAGAAGCTTCCAAACCTGCTGAAATTCCTGCTACTGGTCCTGCATTTTTAATGTTGTCTGTAATTCTTCGGTATCCAAATTCATCATATTCCGAATGGTCGGAAACGATGATTATTTCAGAAACCAAAGGTTTAAGGGCATCGATACTGTATTGCACAAATGGTTTTCCGTTAAGGTGTAAAAAACCTTTATCGGAACCCATGCGGCTGCTTTTTCCGCCAGATAAAATGATGCCTGTGATGTCTTTTTTGTCTATCATTTATGTGAAAAATAATTTAGCACATGCTATAGTAAGAACAAAGGCTAGAATGTATCGTAGTATGTTGTTGTTTATTTTTTTGCTTCCGTAGTAACCACCTAAAATTCCGCCAACGAGCGCAATGGCTACTAAAAGAAAACGCTCTTTTTCAATGGTAACACCACTGCTTATTTGTCCGATTAGCCCCGCTGCAGAGTTCACCCAAATAAAGAGTGCCGAAACCGCCGCGGCTTCTTTCATTTTCCCCCAGTGTAATAGTAAAATTATAGGGGTTAAAATAATGCCGCCTCCTATACCAATAAGTCCGGAGAAGAACCCAATTACCCCGCCAACGATTAGTCCTTGCCAGAGTTTAACGTCTTTTATTTTGTCGCTTTCTTTTCCGAAAACATTCAGCATTTTTAAAATGGCGAATATGAGTAAAACGGCTAAAATCTTTTTATAAATAGAAGCGTCAACTTCAATAGTACCCCCTAAAAAAGCTAACGGAATGGAGGCAATGGCGAAGTATAAAAACAGTTTTTTATTAAAATGACCAGCTTTATAGTAATAGTAAAACGATATACCTGCCACAAATAAATTCAGCAATAAAGCCGTGGGTTTCATCGATTCTGGAGCAAAGGAAAATAATGCCATAAGCGCCAAATAACCACTCGCGCCACCATGACCAACGCTCGCGTAGAGGAAGGATACAATCGGTAAGATTGCTAGGAAGAGGTATATGTTTTCGGTTTGTAGCATTTTTTTATTCGAGTGTCTAAAGTGTGCTAAAGTGCCTAAAGTTTAAAGTTAGAAGTGCGCTAAAGTATTTAAAGTTTAAAGCTTTTAAAAAGTTGTTTTTCATATCGTCTAATTTTTTGAACTGATAACTCTAGGCACTTTAAATACTTATAACTTTAGCTCACTTTGAATTCTAGGCACTTTAAATACTTATAACTTTAGCTCACTTTAATTCACATAAGTTTATTTGAAATTGAAGTAAAAAGCGCTAAAAGTTCTTTTGCTTCTTTCATTATTTTATCTAGTTCTTGTGGTTTTACCCAATTCATATCATTTATAATTTCTAACCAATATTCCGTTTCACTAGCTTCACTTTCTGAAATTTTAATTTTGTTTTTAAAATCTCTTGAACTTCTAGATCGATTTGCTTCACGATAATTAGCGCCAATGCTAGTACCAGATTTTGTAATCTGGTTTTTTATAACCTTAGCTTCAATAGAGTTAGGTAGCACACTTGATAATTTGATAATTGAAATTCCAAATTGTCTAGTTCGATACTCTAATTGCTTCGCAAATTCTTTATTATTCATTTAAATTAATTTTAGGCACTTTAAATACTTTAAACTTTAGGCATTTATAATTTTAGGCACTTCATTGTTACAAGGTTTCAAACTTAGCAACCTGATCATCCAAAAACTTCCAGCAGTTTTTATTTATCTCGTCAAAGGTTTTAATTAATGATTTGCCGTAATCTGTAAGTTGCACGCCGCCGCCGCCTTTGCCGCCAACAGAATTTATGGTTACGGGTTTTTTGGCCGATTTGTTTACAGAATCCAATAAACCCCAGGCTTTTTTGTATGAAATATTTAAAGATTTTGCGCCTTTTGAGAGCGAACCGGTTTCATGAATGGCTTTTAGTAAATGCACACGACCTTCGCCAAGAATAACATGGTTATCGGATTCAATCCAAATGCGACTTTTAATTTTGTATCCCATAGTTTGTTTTTTATTGCGGAAGTATGATGACTTCAACAGTATCTCCTTCGTTGATTTCAGAAACTTCACCAGGCATGTGTACCAATGCGTTTGAAAGCGCAAATGTTTGTAGCATAGATGAATTTTGACCTTCTAAAATTTCAACGGTCTCATTTTGATATATAGCTTTTAAAAATTGCGGACGGTCGCCACGCTTTTTAAACACCGAAGTAGATGTTGCTTGAGCCCTTGGAAGCTCTGTGTCGTTGCGACCCATCAAGTTTTGCAAAGCAATGTACACATACACATAGAAGCAGCTGAGTGCCGCTGCAGGATTCCCCGGAAGGGCAAAAATTTGTGTATCTTCTTTTTTTCCGTAGAATAAAGGTTTTCCAGGCTTTTGTTTCACTTTGTAAAAAAGTTCTTCAACATGTAATTCGCTTAGAGCTTTTCCAACAAAATCGTAATCTCCAACCGAAATACCGCCTGTTATTAAGATCAAATCATTGTCGTTTATAGCTGAATTTAATGCCGAAACTGTTTGGGCATAATCATCTTCCACTTTATATAATGTGATGTCGTAAAACTTTAAATTATAGAGGGCACTTAAAAGCATTCTGGAATTACTTTCGTAAATTTTTCCATGCGTGAGTGCTAGTCCGGGTTCTACAAGTTCGTTGCCTGTTGTAACTAGTGCAATGTTTGGTTTTTTGTAAACTGAAACTTCAGTGATTCCTAAAGATAGGAGGTAACCAATAGCCGCAGGAGTGAGTTTCGTGCCTTTTTTTAAGGCAATATCACCGGTTTTTACTTGTTCGCCTAACGGACGAATATTGAGTTCTAAATCAATTTGATGTTGGATATCTATGGTTTCACCATGATTTTGTACCTTTTCTTGCATCATCACCGCATTCGCTGAATCTGGTACCGCAGCGCCTGTAAATATACGAACGGCCTCTCCTGGATTTAATTTTAGACGAACGGCATCACCTGCTTTAATTTCTCCTATTAATTTATAAGATATTTTATCGTGAAGATTTAAGGCATAACCATCCATGGCCGATTGTCTAAACGGCGGCATGTTTATAGGTGATTTTATGTCTTCAAAAAGTAAATAACCACCAGCTTTTTCAACGGGTTTTATGCATTTTACGGTAAGTGGTTTTCTTTGGTTTTTTACTGCAGAAATCGCTTCGGAAATAGAAATCATGTGGTTCGGATTCGTTATATCCGTGCAAATATAGCGAATTCATTTTATTTTAAAACTTGATAAATGTCAGTTTATTCATTTTTTATTTAACATAATTTTATCATATCTTTAAAGAACTTAACAACAATTTAATAATATGCCAATTAAAAGCTATTTAGCACATCCGCAAGACGGTAAAAAAGCTGAGTTACTTACTGCTTTAACTAATTTAAATCATTGTGAAGTTATTCCTGCAGAGAATGAAGATTTACTTATAGTGGTTACCGATACCAACGATATTTCCGAAGATAAAAATTTAAAAGAACAGATAGAATCTATTGCTAGTTTAAAACTGTTGGCAATGGTTTCTGGATTTGATACACCTAAAAGCAATTAAGTATGTATACCTCGTTAACGAACAGACGTAGTTTTATTAAAAAAATGGCAATCATGTCTGCAATGACAGCTGCAGCAACCATGTTTCCAGGAATATTATTTGCAGAAGACCAAGAAAAAGATCTGCCTAACGGTGGTGATTTAGATTGGAAAAAAGGACCTTGTCGTTTTTGTGGTGTAGGTTGTGGAGTATTAATAGGTGTTGATAAAGGGAAAGCAGTTGCGGTGAAAGGAGATCCTAATTCTTCAGTCAATAAAGGATTGCTTTGTGTTAAAGGCTATCACCAAATTATGTGTATTCAAGCAGAAGACCGTTTAACACACGCCCTAGTTAAGAAAAACGGTAAATATGTTCAAACGCCAATACATGAGGCTTTAGATATCGTTGCTAACAAGATGAAGGAAACTATGGATACGCATGGTAAAGATTCGGTAGCGATGTATACCTCTGGGCAATCTACGATTCCTGAAGGTTATGTGGCTTCAAAATTAATGAAAGGGGCTATTGGAACGAATAACCTAGATTGTAATGCGCGTTTGTGTATGGCCAGTGCTGTGACTGGATTTTTAACCAGTTTTGGTGCCGATGAGCCAATGGGCTGCTACGAAGATATAGATCATGCCGATTATTTTATCACTTGGGGAAATAATATGGCTGAAATGCACCCTGTTTTATTCTCAAGAATGTTAGAGCAGAAGAATAGAAGAGGGGCTAAAATTATAGATTTTGCAACTAGAACAACGCGTTCTAGTATGGCTTCTGATAAGTCTATTTTGTTTGAACCTCAAACAGATTTAGCGGTAGCCAATGCTATTTGCTACGAAATTATTAATAATGGCTGGGTTAATAATTCTTTTGTAGAAAACCATATAAATTTCAGTAAAGGTCTCACAGAAATGGGTTATGGTTTGGAAGATAATTACGCTTTCGCTGATAAACCTACTAAAATAGATTTTGAATCTTATAAAGAATTCTTAGAAGATTACACGCCAGAAAAGGTCTCTAAATACTCCAAAGTATCTGTAAAGGATATTAAATACCTCGCAGAAATTTATGGAAATCCTAATACGAAGGTTGTTTCTTATTGGTGTATGGGTATGAACCAGCACACACGAGGGACCTGGATGAATAACTTAGTTTATAACATTCACTTACTTACAGGTAAAATTTCACAACCAGGTAATGGGCCGTTTTCTTTAACGGGTCAGCCATCTGCTTGTGGTACGGCTAGGGAAGTAGGGACTTTTACGCACAAATTACCTCATGGCGTTGTAATGAATGCTAAGGATCGTGAAATGGCCGCTAAAATATGGAAAGTTCCCGTGGAGCGTATTCCTTCTAAACCAACTTATCACGCTACCGAAATGTTTAGAGCTGTAGATCGCGGCGATATTAAATTTATATGGACACAAGCCACAAACCCATTAGTTTCTCTACCTAAAACAAGTCGTTACCGTCCAGCAATGGAAAAAGAGTCTTGTTTTGTGGTGGTTTCAGATGTGTTTCCTACGCCAACTTCAGATGTAGCCGATGTTATTTTACCAGCATCTTGGCATATTGAAAAAGGTGGCTTATACGGAAATTCAGAACGTAGAACCCAGTATTGGGAACAAATGGTAGAAGGTCCAGGAGACACCATGCCCGATGCTTGGATGTTTATTGAAGTGGCGAAACGTATGGGCTATGGTGAATTATTCCCATATTCTAGAGAAAACCACGTAGAAGAAATTTTTAATGAGTACCGTCAATTTCATGATGGCGCAAAGCATGGTATGGCACCTTTAGAGGTTCTTAAAAAGGAGTCTGGCGCTATTTGGCCTTATGTAAATGGTAAGTCTACACAATGGCGTTTTAATGCAAAATACGATCCTGCTTGTACGAATGATAAAGACTTTCATTTTTATGGAAAACCTGATGGAAAAGCTGTGATTTGGCAGCGACCTTACGAGCCTGCTCCGGAGATTCCTGATGCCGAATATCCTTTTTGGTTAAATACAGGGCGTGTTATCGAACATTGGCATACGGGGTCTATGACGCGAAGAATTCCTGTACTCCATAAAGCCATGCCACATGCTTATGTGGAATTTCATCCAGATGATGCTGTGAAATTAGGTATTATAAATGGCGAAAAAATAAAAGTGACATCAAGACGCGGGTCTTGTGTGTTGCCAGCATCGATTAACGAAAGAGGTTTGCCAACCAAAGGTCAGGTTTTCGTGCCTTTCTTTGATGAAAACATGCTAATTAACGATGTGACTTTAGATGCGTTTTGCCCGATATCTAAAGAACCAGATTATAAAAAATGTGCCGTTAAAGTTGAAAAAGTATAAGGATGAAAAAGAGAATGGGTATCATATCGTTTTTTGTAGTGCTTTTTGTAGCCTTCATTTTTATTTGGGGTTATAGTTATCAAGAAGGGCTTGAGGAAGCCTATATTCCACTTGAAAGTGATAATCATATTTCTGCAATTCCGTCGGAGTCTGGTGTTTTTACACGTGCTGAATATGCTTTGGATTACGCCAACATGCCAATTGATGAAGCCCATCAAAGATCTTTAGAAACCTACTATGAGAATAGAGCGTTTCATGGCGCACCTCCAAGTATTCCACACCCTGTGGCTAACGAGCGTAGTATGGGGGAGAATGTGTGTTTAAAATGTCATCAAAATGGTGGTTTTGTAGATAAGTTTGGTGCTTATGCTCCAGTAACGCCTCATCCCGAGTTGGTAAATTGTAGGCAATGTCACGTACCAGAACAAACCGATAAGTTATTTGTGGCGAACAATTTTGAAAAGATGAAAGCGCCAAAAGCCGGTGTAAACAATGCCCTTTTAACGAGTCCGCCCATTATACCACATCAAATACAATTACATGAAAATTGCTTGTCTTGTCATGCGGGGCCTGCTGCTCCAAAGGAAATTAGAGTAACACATCCCGAACGTATTAATTGCCGTCAGTGTCATGTGCCTAATAATAAGGAAATGACAGATATAGGAACTTTTAAAAGAATGCATACCAATGAAGTGCAATAGATATATTATGAATAGAATAGTTTATGGCTTTATGATATTAATCTGCTTTTTTTCATGTAAACATGGCGAAGGCGAGTATCATGGTGTTATTGAAAAAATTAACGCTGAAGGTAAAAACTATCAAGGGACGTCGATTTCATCTGAAAAATATTTAGAAGATCTAAGAATGATTGAAATCACCGAAGGTGGTCATACGTTTTTAATTCCCGAGCGAAAAGGAGACATTCGATCTTATGCTTGTACCGAATGCCATTCCAAATCATTAAGTGACATGCATAGTGAAGGCATGCAAAAGGCGCATTGGGATATGAAATTGGTGCATGCTAACGAAAATACGATGAATTGCGTGACTTGTCATAACCCAAATAATATGAACGAATTAAAAAGTCTGACAGGCAAGGATATCGATTTTAATAATAGTTATCAATTATGTAGCCAATGCCACACCAAGCAATTTGAAGATTGGAAAGGTGGGGCGCACGGGAAACGTATTGGTGGTTGGGCGCCTCCAAGAGCTGCGATGACTTGTGTTAATTGTCATAATCCGCATAAACCTGGTTTCGAGTCTAGGTGGCCAGCACGATTTAATACAGTTACAGAAGAAGAAAGAAAATAGTAAAACATACACGAAGATTTTAAAATATTTAAGACATGAGCGGTACTAACAAAAAATGGTTTTCTTTAAATTTTGGTAGAAATAATGAACCTGATAAGGGGTCTTGTGGCTGCGGAAAAACCTCTGGAGGCTGTGGTTCTCATCAACCTTCTAGTGGTGAAATACCAGATGTAGCGCAAATGACTGATGCAGAATTTGCTGAAGCTGCTATAAAGGCATCGATTGGAGAGGAAACTAAAAAAGATGGTTTCGATCAGGTTTTTGATGTGAAAATGGACAGACGTACGGCGTTTAAGAAATTAACAGCAAGTTTGTTAATTGGTGCCGGTGCGGTAAGTACCTCTTGTAGTGTGATAGGTGGTGATGAAAGCAAAGAGAAGGCACAGATAGATTGGGAAGAGCAATTTAAGGGGAACTACAAATTGATGTCTGATGAGGAAAAAGGGGCTACGGTTGATCGTTTAATGCGCTCTTACGAATTAAGAACAGGGAAAAATTTAAGTATGTCTTCAAAAAATGCTGAGGAAGATGTCTTGTTTGGTTATGCTTTTAATATTTCGAAGTGTCAAGGTTATATGGATTGTGTGAATGCTTGTGTTGAGGAGAATAACCAAGACCGCGATTCGGAAATGCAATACATTAGAATTCATGAGATGAAAGATGGTCAAGGCTTTAATTTCAATGAAGCTGATGATAATTATTACCATGAAGTGCCTGCGGAAGGTCATTTTTACATGGGGACACAGTGTTTTCATTGTGATAATCCGCCATGTGTTGAGGTTTGTCCGGTACAAGCTACTTGGCGTGAAGATGATGGTTTAGTGGTTATCGATTACGATTGGTGTGTGGGCTGTAGATACTGTATGGCAGCTTGTCCTTATGATGGGCGACGCTTCAATTGGAGTAAACCTGAGGTTCCTGAAAAGGAAGTTAACCACAATCAGCATTACTTAGGAAACCGTATGCGTAAGAAAGGTGTGATGGAAAAATGTACGTTCTGCGTACAGCGTTCAAGAGCTGGTAAAAATCCTGCTTGTGTTGAAGCTTGCCCAACAGGTGCGCGAATTTTTGGGAATTTATTAGACCCTAAAAGTACGATTAGATGGGTTTTAGAAAATAAGAAAGTATTTAGACTGAAAGAAGATTTAGGAACAGAACCTAAGTTCTGGTATTTTATGGATTAAGGTTGTTTATATGTTGAATCGTTGAACTGTTTAATCGGGAGAACCGGTTAAACGAATCAACATTCACCAAAGAATTAATTGAGCTGATTTATTAGTAGAAATGTTGAAAAGGAAGATCGGTTAAACGAATAAGCAAATAAACGATTCAACAACCAAAAGGAAGATCGGTTCAACAAATAAACGATTAAACGAATAAATTTTCATAAGGAACAGTAGAGCAGATATATTAATTGAAATGTTGAAAAAGGTAGATCGGTTAAACGAATAAGCAAATAAACGATTAAACAACCAAAGGGAAGATCGGTTCAACAAATAAACGATTAAACGAATAAACTTTCACAAGGAATAGTAGAGTTGATTTATTAGTCGAAATGTTGAAAAAGGAAGATCGGTTAAACGAATAAACAATTAAACAAATAATCAGTCACAAAAAAGAATTATTAAAAACATGAGTGGATTTAAAGTTTTTAGAAGTTTGGTTAAGGACAGTTTAGCTACGATAACGCGCGGTTCTTTGAGGTATCATATTTGGATGGGGGCATTAACTTTTATCATGTTGGTGGGTATGTATTGCTACTCCATTCAATTGAGTGAAGGTTTGAGTGTTACGGGAATGACCGATCGTGTGAGCTGGGGACTTTATATCTCTAATTTTACATTTTTAGTTGGAGTTGCCGCCGCCGCCGTTATGCTTGTTATGCCTACTTATGTCTTGCATGATGTAGATTTTAAACAAGCGGTGTTAATAGGTGAAGGGCTTGCTGTGGCTGCTTTAATTATGTGTTTGGCTTTTGTGGTTGCAGATATGGGAGGACCTTCGGTGTTATGGCACATGTTGCCCGGGATAGGGGTGTTTAACTTCCCTAATTCTATGCTTACCTGGGATGTTTTGGTACTAAATGGTTATCTGTTTTTAAATATCACCATACCGTTATATATATTATTTAGACATTATCAAGGTAAGGAGGCAAAGTCTAGTGTTTATATTCCAGGGGCTATTTTATCGGTGTTTTGGGCTGTTGGTATTCACTTGGTTACTGCGTTTTTATATCAAGGTTTACAGGCTCGACCGTTTTGGAATAATGCCCTATTAGGTCCGCGTTTTCTAGCCTCTGCATTTGCTGCAGGACCTGCGTTAATCATATTAGTTTTAGCAATTATTAGAAACTTTACCGAATTCAAAGTTCAGGATAGAACCCTTAGAAAAATTGCTATGGTGGTTACTGTAGCGGCCCAAATTAATCTAATTATGTTGGTTTCGGAGCTTTTTAAAGAATTTTATGCACCTACACACCACAGTGAAAGCGCTTATTATTTATTCTTTGGTTTACACGGAAAAGACGCTTTGTTACCATGGATTTGGACGGCGATTCCTATGAATGTACTGGCTACCGTATTGCTGACTTTTCATAAATTAAGAAATAATTTTAGAGTGCTTTTCTTTTGTTGTTTCCTCTTGTTTGTGGCCATTTGGATTGAAAAAGGTTTCGGATTAATTGTGCCTGGTTTTATTCCAGGGCCTTATGGTAAAATTGTTGAATACACACCTACAGGTATAGAAATAGGCGTGACTCTAGGTATTTGGGCTATGGGTGCTTTTGTGTTTACGATACTTGCTAAAACAGCCATAGGTATCGAATTGGGTAATTTGAGATACAAGAAGGAAGCTTAGTCTCTTCCTGATTTCTGAATATAAAGGCTGCAAAACATCAATTGAATAATTTCGGTTGGTGTTTTTTGTTAGACTCCTAAAAATAAGTAATAGTTTTTAAAACTAAGTATTATTACTTAATTTTGAAAAAGATATCACTTTTATGCCTTTATCAGCTTTACATTCCAATTCAAGAAACAAATCGTTAAACGATGTGTCTTGTGAAGTTTGCCTAAATCAAAACTGTTTAATAAAAAGCAGTTTGTCTACGGCATTAGATTCTACTTTCGTAAAAAGCAAAAACACTTTAAAATGTAAAAAAGGGCAGCAGTTTATTATGGAAGGCGCTCCTGTAAATGGACTCTTTTTTATACTTAAAGGAACCGTTAAAGTATTTAGAACGGGTATTAATGGTAGAGAGCAAATTGTTCGTTTTGCTAAAGAAGGTGAGATTATCGGACATCGTGGTTTTGGTACCGAAGAGTATTATTCTATTGGAGCCATTGCGTTACAGGATACGCTGTTGTGTTATTTTTCAAAAGACGAACTTCAGGAAGCCTTGTTTGAAAATCCGCAGTTTGCCTATAGTATGATGTTGTTTTATGCTAATGAACTCAATAGAAGTGAAAATAAAGTCAAGTCTATTTCTCAAATGACGGTTCGTGAGCGTGTTATTGATACCTTACTATATTTACATCGCAAGTTTGGTGATTTAAATGGTTTCTTAAAATTACCTTTAAGCCGTAAGGAATATGCAGATTATGCAGGAACTACAGAGGAACAGGTGATTCGCATTTTTTCAGCTCTAAAAAAGGAAAATCTTATTTCAGCAAAAGGGAAAAAAATTGGAATTCCAGATGTGCGCTTGCTCAAACAAGAGATTAACGACCATAATTATTTTCTAGATATTTAATGTCTTGGGCTTAGACCCTTTTTTTTGCTCTTTTTTTAACTTCTGCGTTTTAACATGTTTTAATGTGGAATAAAAGCTTCTTTAAGCCTGCTTTATTTCATAATTGGTTAGCCATATACATTTTACATTTGCTTTGGGTAAGTATTAATACTTATTAAAAACCTAATCAAACCAAAAACATTTATAATTTATGGAAGCAAAAACAGTTACTCTTGTACAAGACTCTTTTGAAAAAGTAAAACCTATAGCACCTGCTGCTGCAGAAATATTCTATACAAAACTATTCGAACTCGATCCTAAATTAAAGCCTTTGTTTCCTAGCGACGGTGATGCGATGAAAACTCAAGGTAATAAGTTAATGACTATGCTTGGAGCGGCCGTTGCTGGCCTTAATAATTTAGATGCATTAATTCCAGTTTTAAAAGATTTAGGTAAGCGCCATGTAGCCTATAAGGTAGAGCCTTCTCATTACGAGACTGTAGGTGCTGCATTATTGGGTACGCTTGCCGCAGGCTTGGGTGATGATTTTACACCTGAAGTTAAAGACGCTTGGGCTGAGGTTTATGGAACCATGTCAAGTGTGATGATTGAAGCTGCATATTAATTAAAACTAAGTAATTATGAGAATACTATTAAAAACCATTTTATTAGGAACGAGTATTTGTATGTTACATTCTTGCGGGGGTGTACCGGAAGATAAAGCGGATACGGCTACTGTTGAAAATGCTTTTTCGGTAGAAGAGGTGTTAGAAATGGTCTCTAAAGAAAATGATGTAACTAGAACTCTATACACCAAAGCCATTGTTGGTAAAGGAAAAACTCAAGGGATGAAGTTTGATGAGGATTGGAGAAAAGACGACGTAGAAGCGGGACCCTTACCAGCATTATTTTTACGTGGTGTCGCAACGAGCCTTAGAAAGAGCCCAGTGCCTTTAGGTTTGTATTTGGGTTCTGATTTTCCGGTGAACGCCGCGAATAAGTTTGAAGGCAAACAAGCCGAACTTTTTACTCAAATTAAAAAAGACCAAAAACCGCAGTTTTTCTTTGATGAAGACCAGAAATTGCATACGGCCATGTTTGCAGATTTAGCCAGTGCAGATGCCTGTGTAACCTGTCACAATAAGCACCCGCAAACGACCAAATCTGATTGGAAACTAGGTGATGTCATGGGAGCCACAACTTGGCAATACCCCAAAGACTCTTTAACTTATAAGGAAACGGTGGATGTACTTAGTTCTTATGCTAAAGGGACAGTAGATGTTTATATGGAATACTTAGATGAAATTGAAAATTTTAAAGCAAGTGAAAAACCAGAGATAGGTGATAAATGGCCAGAAGAAGGCTTCTATTTGCCTTCAGCTGAAGTGTTTTTAGATAGCGTGAAAAAGCTGTCTTCATATGAAACGGTGAAGCATTTGGTAGTAACTTCTGAGTAAAAAGAAATCAATAAGATTAAGGCAGCCTTCCGTAAGGTTTTATTATAAAATTAAAAGGTTGTGTTTTTCAATGACAACAAACAATCATAACTATTTATGGTATTAAGTACGAATAAATCCACGGTATTAGGATTGCTGTTGCTTTGCGCTTACTTTCTGCAATACTTTTTAGGACTTTCATGGGAATGGCTGGAGGTATTGCAGCAGGACCAAATGTATAAACGCTGGTCTGGCTTGGTTTTGGCGCTGTTTATTTGCTTTCAATGGATGCTTACGCTAACACGAACGGTTTCAAAATGGCGTAAACACGCGATGACCATGCAAACCATTCACAAGTGGTTAGGTGCAATAAGTCCGTTGTTTTTTTACTTCCATAGTATGGCGTTAGGCTACGGCTATTTATTGCTGCTTTCTTATGTGTTTTTCTCAAATACCTTGCTAGGTTACCTTAATCTAGATGTGATTAAGAGTCGAAGTGATGCTTGGTTTAAAGGGTGGATGATTACTCATGTCGCTCTGTCTATGATGGTGAGTATATTGCTGTTGTTTCATGTGGTTATGGTATTTTATTATAAATAAATGAAGAATGAAGCTATTAATAAAAGATATAATTAAAGAAACAGACGATGCGGTAAGTATTTGTTTTAAAAACGGAAACTTTTTTAGGAAGTTAAAGTACAAGCCGGGGCAGTTTTTAACCATAAAGATTCCAATTGAAGGCGTCAAACATAATCGTGCATATTCTTTTAGTAGCAACCCTTATACCGATAAGGACTTGAAAATAACCATCAAGCGCGTCGAGGAAGGTTTAATTTCAAATTATGTACACGATTTTTTAAGTGCAGGCGATAAAATTGAAGTCGGTCTTCCAGCAGGAACATTCTGTATTGAGCCAGAAGCTAAGGCCAAAAAGCAATATGTGTTATTTGCAGGAGGAAGCGGTATAACCCCCATGTTTTCAATTGTGAAATCAATACTTACCCAGGAGACAAATTCTAAAGTGCTTCTAATCTACGCCAATCAAAGCATGGATTCTATTATTTTCCATGATGAAATTAAAGCTTTAGAGGTTGCTTATTCTGAAAAATTTTCTGTGGAGCATATCATATCTTTTAATCCTCAAGGGGAGAATAATTACCATGCCGGTTTGGCTACAATAGACCTTGTAGATGCGGTTTTTTATAAACACGATTTGAAGTATGAAGACCATGAGTATATGATATGTGGTCCTTCAGGATATATGGAGAAAATTAAAGAAATATTAAATGCAAATGGAGTTACTCGAGAAAAAATAAAATTAGAGGTATTTAAAAGTCCTACTATAAAAGTTTCAGGAAAAAACTTGCTCAGTGAAGTGACTTTAAAACAGGATGGTAAAACCCATGAGTTAAAAGTTAGGGGAGACCAGTCTATTCTGCAGCAAGCCATGTCTGAAAATGTGGTGATTCCGTATTCATGTAGATCAGGTATGTGTTCGACTTGTAAAGCACAATGCGTGGAAGGCGAAGTTCAAATGGTTGAAGGGCATTTGTTGCCTGAAAGTGAGGTGGCAAGTGGTGCAATTTTAACCTGTGTGAGTTATCCTGCGTCTGAAAAAGTAGTGATTGAATTATAAATTAAAGCTTTTAATAAATGTTTAAAGTAAGTCCGTTACGAAAAAGACAAGTTTTAGGAAGCATCATTGGTTTGGTGCTGGGCGGGGCATTGTTTTATATTTTAACTCTAGAGTCTACAGAGTCTTATGTCTCCATTGGTCCGATGAATACAGGTCATCAAGATCTTAATTGTTTTGCTTGTCACGCTGATGCTAAGGGTAATTTATTGCAGCAAGTGCAATCTAATATCTCTCACGCAGTAGGCGCTAGAGAAAAAGGAGTAGATTTTGGAACCCAAGATGTAACGGTCGATAACTGTTTGCAATGTCACGACCGAGCTAACGACAGACATCCAACGTATCGGTTTTCTGAACCTCGATTTAAGGAAGCGATTACACATATTGATGCGACAACTTGTATCACTTGTCATTCCGAACATGGCAACGAGCGTGTTTCGGTAGCGAATATTAATTATTGCATGAACTGTCATCAAGATTTAGAGGTAGAAGATGACCCTTTAGATGTTTCTCATCAAAAATTAATTGCTCAAGAAGCCTGGAATACTTGTATTCAATGTCATGATTTTCATGGAAATCATAAATATGATGTCCCTGAAAAGTTAAAAGATACCATACCTATGAAATACATTAAGGCCTATTTTGATGGTGGAAAAGACCCTTATGGAGATCATAAAAAATATAAAGCGCTTTCCCAGGAAGCCTGGCTTGAAAGTTTAGAGAAGTAAACCTTGTTGCTATAATGAATTAGAGCTTTGTGTTCAAAACAAGGTTATTAACCAGTCTTTATAAATTAAAGGCTGGTTTTTTTATGGGCTAATAATGCGTTTGCTTATAAGAATACGTACTAGGTGCGGTGGTTAGTAGTGATTGAAGGCTAAGTATATAATGAGAAGGAAAAATACGATGAATTGTTTTTTTAGTTAACTACGTGTTTTATTCGTTTTCATAGCGCTTGTTTAGATGTTTTATTGAGAAAAATACTTGAAAAATTGACAAATACTTTGAAAACTAAGTGTTCTACGTATGTGATGAGGGGAGTAATTAAGTATGTTTATTTTGTGTTAATAGGTTGTTAAATAGTGTTTTAGTTTAAAAACATGTTTTAAAACATGTTTTAATGTGGTTTAAAAAGAGGTTTGTACATGGTATCCATCATGAAATAAAACGAGTACTACTTATATATTTGCCGTGTATAAGTATTAATACTTAGTTTAATTAAAACCAAACATAATGAAATCACTATTCAAAAAATCAACATTAATCTTACCAGTAGCAGCATTGCTATTTTCTTGTGGTAATAAAGAAAAAAAGGAAACTATAGCTGAAACTATAGTTCCTGAAACTTCAAAAACAAAAACATTAGAGATTGAAAAACCACAATTAACATTTGGTTTTATCAAATTAACAGATATGGCGCCATTAGCCATTGCAAAAGAAAAAGGGTTTTTTGAAGATGAAGGTTTATTTGTTTCGGTAGAAGCACAATCAAACTGGAAAAATGTTTTAGACCGCGTAATTGATGGTCAGTTAGACGGATCGCATATGTTAGCCGGTCAGCCTATTGCAGCAGGTGCTGGTTTTGGTCGTCAAGCTAAATTAGTCACTGCTTTTTCAATGGACTTAAACGGAAACGCGATTACAGTTTCAAACGATGTTTGGTCTAAAATGAAACCTAACGTACCAAATGGTTCAGATGGAAAACCTGTTCACCCAATTAAAGCCGATGCTTTAAAGCCAGTGATTACAGAATATAAAAATTCAGGGAAACCTTTTAAAATGGGTATGGTATTTCCAGTATCTACACACAACTACGAAATTAGATATTGGTTAGCTGCTGCAGGTATTAATCCTGGTATGTATACAGCTGATAACGTTCAAGGACAAATTGATGCTGATGTTTTACTATCTGTTACGCCTCCGCCACAAATGCCAGCGACGCTTGAAGCTGGAACAATTCACGGATATTGTGTAGGTGAGCCATGGAATCAACAAGCTGTTTTTAAAGGTATTGGTGTGCCTGTTGTAACCAACTTAGATATCTGGAAAAACAACCCAGAGAAAGTATTTGTAATGACTGAAAAATTTGTTGAAGAAAATCCTAATACAGCGATCGCTGTTACAAAAGCCTTAATTAGAGCTGGAAAATGGTTAGATGAGCCAGGAAATAGAGCAGAAGCTGTAAAAATCTTATCAATGTCTCAATATGTAGGTGCTGATGAAGCAGTAATTGCAAACTCTATGACAGGAACTTTCGAATTTGAAAAAGGTGATAAACGTGACATGGCAGATTTCAACGTATTCTACAAGTACAATGCAACTTATCCTTTTTATTCAGATGGTATTTGGTTCTTAACGCAAATGCGTAGATGGGGACAAATTCCTGAAGCGAAACCAGCAAATTGGTATGCTGAAACGATCAAAGATATTTACAGACCAGATATCTGGACTAAAGCGGCTAATCTTTTAGTAGAAGAAGGAAACATTCCTGCAGGAGATATTCCAACAACAGACGGTTATAAGCCGGCAACAGCAGACTTTATCGATGGAACAACTTATGATGGTAAAGATCCAATATCATACATCAACAGTTTCAAGATAGGAAACAAAGACGAAGCAGTACAGTAATTAAAAAATAAAGAAGCATAGAAGTTTAGGAGTTAAGAAGTTCCTTATTAGATAATCACTAATCAAATAAATAAGAGTCATGAAGCAAAGTATAACATTAGATAAAGTATCCAAATTTATGGGATTGGGTTTTTTAACCACCTTAAAGGATCTGTTCACGGGGAAGTTAGAGAAAGAAGATTTTGTAAAATTTTTACGTAAAGTAGTTGTACCGCTTGCTTCTATTCTTTTATTTATCGGACTGTGGCAACTGGGGTCAAGAGCCTTGTATGAAAGAGAAGCTAATTATAAAATTCAAACAGCTTTAGTTGACCAAGGGCCAGAAGCTGCTGAGGCTATGCGTACATGTATCGCTTCTGGAGATATTAGCTGCCAGCCAAACACTTTACCATCTCCTGGTCAAGTTTGGGGCTCTTACCAGTCTTTAATTAGAGATCACAACATTATTAGAGCCGATAAAGCGGCGTTTATTGAAAAAACAGCGGCTTTAAATGAAAAACGTATTGCTGCGGGTAAAGACCCGATTACTTATACAGGTAGACCTTCTTTTATCGATCAAATCGTGATGAGTTTAAAAACGGTATTCGCAGGGTTTTTATTAGCCTTAATTATTGCAATCCCGATCGGAATATTTATAGGATTAAGTCCGACGTTAAAAAGTGCTTTCAACTGGTTTATTCAAATTTTTAAACCTGTATCGCCTGTAGTATGGTACTTATTAGTTTTTATGATTGTAAAAACAATTTTAATCGATTCTACAGAAGATAGCTCGTTCATCATTTCTTTTATTAGTGTTGGTTTCTGTTCGATGTGGGCAACTTTAGTAAATACAGCTATGGGTGTAGCCTCAGTAGATAAAGATTATATTAATGTGGCTAAAGTCTTGAAGTTAGGACCAGTACAAAAGATTTTTAAAGTGATCTTACCATCGTCTTTACCGTTAATATTTACAGGTTTAAAGATTACATTATCTGTAGCATGGATGGTTTTAATTGCCATTGAATTATTAGCGCAGAGTCCAGGTTTAGGATTATTTGTTTGGGAAGAATTTCAAAACGGAGCCAACGATTCAAATTCAAAAATTATCGTAGCCATGTTTGTTATCGGTATTATCGGATTCTTATTAGATCGCATTATGCTTACCATTCAAAACTGGGTATCGTTTAATAAATCAGATGCGATATAATGGGATTACATTGTTGAAGGGTTTAGGCGATTAAACAAATCAACAAATCAACAAATCAACGGTTTAACAAACAAACATAAAAGAAATGGCTTACTTAGAACTAAAAAATATATATAAATCTTACGGTCAAGGTGAAAACGAAACCGAAGTGCTTTCAAATATCAATTTAACCATTGAAGAAGGTGAGTTTGTAGCAATTGTAGGATTCACAGGAAGTGGAAAAACAACTTTAGTTAATCTTATAAACGGGCTTATACAACCTACAAGTGGTGAGGTTTTATTTAAAGGAGAACCCGTAGTTGGAACGAGCCATGAACGTGGTGTGATTTTTCAGAATTACTCACTATTACCTTGGTTAACTGTAGCTCAAAATATATATATGGCTGTTAAAGAAGCCTTTCCTAAGAAAAGCAAAACGGAGTTAAATGAGATCGTTAAGGATTATGTTGAAATGGTAGGCTTATCGCACGCGATTAACAAACGTCCCAATGAATTATCTGGAGGGATGCGCCAGCGTGTTGCTGTAGCTAGAGCTTTAGCTATGAAGCCAGAGATGATTATTATGGATGAACCTTTAGGAGCCTTGGATGCCTTAACACGTGGAAATCTTCAAGATGAAATTTTAAATATCTGGGGAAAAGATAAGCGAACGGCCTTATTAATAACCAACGATGTAGATGAAGGTATTTATATGGCAGATCGTATTATTCCTTTAAAACCAGGGCCAAAAGCCACTTTAGGACCAGAATTTAAAATTGATATTGAACGCCCTCGTGATAAAACCGAATTAAACGATAATGAGAGTTTCAAGGAAACTAGAAATTCCATTATTGAATACTTAATGGAGATTGGAAACGATCGTAAATCTGAAGCTCAAGAAGTTTTTGAATTGCCTGAATTAGAACCAAAAAGTTTTGTTGGACGCTTTAAATAATTAGAAAAATGACTACAAATATTATAGATAATACCCCGAAACGTGTGATTACGCAACCTGAAGTTTTTCCTTCATCTGAAGTCATGCTAGATTTAAAAGATTTAAAGAAAGTGTATCCAACACCTAAAGGGGATTATGTGGTGCTAGAGGATTTAAATCTTCAGATTAGAAAAGAAGAGTTTGTGACTATTATTGGGCATTCTGGTTGTGGGAAGACGACTATGCTGTCTATGATTGCTGGCTTAAACGAGATTTCAGGAGGAAGTATTTCGGTGTTAAGTAAGCATATTAAAGGCCCAGGCCCAGATCGAGGTGTTATTTTTCAGTCGCCAAGTTTAATGCCTTGGATGACAGCCCTTCAAAATGTGTTATTAGGTGTCGATCAAGTTTTTCCTCATGCAACCAAAGCGCAACGTCATGATGTTGCGAAATATTATTTACAGAAAGTAGGGCTAGAAGATGCCTTTCATAAGAAAGCTAGCGATTTATCTCAAGGGATGCAGCAGCGTGTTGGTATTGCAAGAGCCTTTGCTATTAAGCCTAAAGTATTGCTTTTAGATGAGCCTTTTGGAATGCTAGATTCTTTAACCAGAGGAGAGCTTCAAGATATTCTAATTGAGATTTGGAACAAGGAAAAAATTACCGCAGTTATGATTACCCACGATGTCGATGAGGCGATATTCTTAGCCGATCGAGTGGTTATGATGACCAGTGGCCCAAAAGCAAAAATTGGAGATATTTTAAATATTGATTTCGAAAGACCAAGAACTAGAAAATCAGTATTAGAACACGACGATTATTACAAATACAGAAAACATTTAATTGATTTTTTAGAACATTAATAAACCAGAATATAGATTGCGTTTGAATATTTAATATGACATGATAATTGTCATGATCTATGTATTTTCGTACTTTTATATTTAGTGAATTTTATAAATAAACCAAAACAAAAAATAACAAACAATCAAACTTAAAAAAAAACAACATGAGAAAACAATATTTACTTTTTGCGCTATTATTCGCTTGTATTCAATTCGCACAAGCTCAATTTTCAATAGACGGGCAATTAAGACCTAGAACAGAATACCGTAACGGATTTGGTTCCTTAATTCCAGAAGCTTCCGAGCCTGGTTATGGTATTTCTACCAGAGTGCGTTTAAATGCAGGCTATGAATCAGATTCTTACAAAGCATATATCAGTTTTCAAGATGTATTCGTTTGGGGTGAAAACAGACAAATTTTACCTTACGATCAAAACAATTCATTTGCAGTTTTTGAAGCTTGGGCTGAAATTAAATTAGGGTCAGGTTGGAATACAAAATTAGGTCGTCAAGTATTGTCTTATGATGATCAACGTATTTTAGGTGGTCTAGATTGGGCACAACAAGGTCGTAACCATGATGCAGGGCTTATTACATATAAGAAAAATGATTTTGCTTTAGATGTAGCTTTAGCGTTTAATCAAGATTATTCTAATCCAACTGGTTTTGTATCACAAGGAAATGAATATAATACTAGTGGGTTTTTCTCTTATAAAACCATGTACATGGCGCATTTAAGTGATAAATGGGGTGCCTTTTCAGGAAGCTTATTATTAATGAATAATGGCTTTCAAAATGATGCCGCTGGGTTAAATGATGTAGCTAATTTGCAAACTATGGGTGTGCATTTAAAATATGGAAAAGGGGCGTTTTCTTTAGCTGCTAATTTATACTTACAAACAGGTGAAGCAATTTACGGGACTTCATACAAAGATGTAAAAGGTGGTTATTTATCTAGTTTAGATTTCGGATTTAAAGCTTCCGATAAAATTACTTTAGGTCTTGGTGGTGAAATTATTAGTGGTAACGGTGAAGCTGATGTCGCTAATACAAGTGCTTTCTTTCCATTATACGGAACCAATCATAAATTCAATGGTTTTATGGATTATTTCTACGTAGGAAACCATGCGAATTCTATTGGTTTAGTTGATATTCACGTTAGTGCGAATTTCAAATTTAATGACTCAACAAGCTTATTAGTAAAAGCATTAAACTTTAGTGGACAACAGGAATTACCTAGCGGTGATAAGGCATTGGGTACAGAGTTAGATTTAGTTTTTGCTAAACAATTTAAAGGGTATGCTTTAAAAGTAGGGTATTCTCATATGTTTCCTGCCGATGGTATGTATGAGCTGAAAAATGTTGCTGAGGTAGATGCTGATGATATTCAAAACTGGGCTTGGGCCATGTTAGTGTTCAAACCTAAATTTTTGAACTAATATTTTAGTACGACTTAAATATAATCGAATTAAAATCCCGCAGTTGCGGGATTTTTCTTGTTTAACAAAATACTTTTCTTACATTTATCACATAAATAATATTTATGCTGAAAAAAGTTTTTGCCAGCGCCGTTTTTGGTGTTGAAGCTTCAACGATTACCGTTGAGGTTAATGTCGATAGCGGAATTGGTTATCATTTAGTAGGTTTACCAGATAATGCGATCAAGGAAAGTAACTTTCGTATCGCTGCAGCGCTTCAAAATAACGGCTATAAAATTCCAGGGAAAAAAATAACGATCAATATGGCACCTGCCGACTTAAGAAAAGAAGGGAGTGCTTACGATTTAACATTGGCTATTGGAATTTTAACCGCTTCCAAGCAAATTCAAGCTGAAAATTTAGATCAATATTTAATTATGGGTGAATTGTCCTTAGATGGCAGTATTCATCCAATTAAGGGCGCTTTGCCTATTGCTGTAAAAGCTAGAGAAGAAGGTTTTAAGGGGTTTATACTGCCAAAATCTAACGATAAGGAAGCTGCTATAGTGGATAATCTTAAGGTTTATGGCGTTGATAATATCAAGCAAGTCATTGATTTTTTTGACAAAGGGGTGCCTTTAGAACAAACCATTATAAACACACGTGAAGAGTTTAATAAAAGTTTGAATTTTCCTGAGTTCGACTTCAATGATGTTAAGGGTCAGGAAGGCATTAAGCGCTGTATGGAAATTGCGGCAGCCGGTGGGCATAATATTATTTTAATAGGTCCGCCTGGTGCGGGAAAAACGATGTTAGCTAAACGATTACCAAGTATTTTACCGCCAATGACGCTTCATGAAGCCTTGGAAACAACTAAAATTCATTCTGTTGTTGGGCGTGTAAAAGATACTGGATTGATGGCGCAACGCCCCTTTAGAAGTCCACATCATACCATAAGCAATGTCGCTTTAGTAGGCGGCGGAAGTTACCCGCAACCAGGAGAGATTTCATTGTCTCATAACGGTGTTTTATTTCTCGATGAATTGCCCGAATTTAAACGCGAAGTTTTGGAGGTGATGCGTCAACCGCTTGAAGATCGTGAAGTCACCATTTCTAGAGCGAAGTTTACGGTAACGTATCCTTCGTCATTTATGTTAGTAGCGAGTATGAATCCGAGTCCAGGTGGGTATTTTAACGATCCTAGTGCGCCTGTAACTTCTAGTCCTGCTGAAATGCAACGGTATTTAAGTAAGGTTTCAGGGCCATTGTTGGATAGAATCGATATTCATATAGAAGTGACGCCGGTGCCTTTTGAGAAACTTTCAGATGAGCGAAAAAGTGAAACATCAATTGCTATTAGAGAACGCGTGACACGAGGTCGAGAGATTCAAACGCAACGTTTTTCCGATTCGGAAACGGTGCATTATAATGCCCAAATGAATACCAAGCAAATTCGAAAACATTGTGCCTTAGATGATGCTTCGAAGGCATTATTAAAAACAGCTATGGAACAGTTAAATCTTTCCGCTAGAGCGTACGATAGAATTTTAAAAGTTTCTAGAACGATTGCCGATTTAGACGGTTCAAAAGCCATAAATGGCACACATATAAGTGAGGCTATTCAGTACAGGAGCTTAGATCGTGAAGGATGGTTGGGGTAAAAAAAAGGAGGCTGTCCAAAAATTATGAAAGTACGTCATTTTGAATTTATTAAACTGCATTGAATCTTCGATTTCAGGATCACATGATATGGATAATCATTTATTGTGATAATCCGGATCGAGTTCAGGTAGAAGTAAACTTTACATATTTTGCCAGCCTCCTTTTTAGGTATTTTATCTGGAGGATAACGACACGGTTGTAAACGTTAGATTATTTATTTTCTTACTAATTAATTGCTGGTTTTTCGTAAGTTGTAATAATGATGACCTTCACGTTGTTGCCATCAACATCTTGAAAAACAGCAGGTCCTTCAATAGAGAACTCACTAATGTCTTCATTTAATTCCAGTGCGGTATTCGCAGAAAAACAATTAGAAACAAAAGTTAAAATGTTGTTTTCTTCTAATTTCCATGTGCCATCGCCCTCTTGCTGATTTTCACAATCACCAGCTTGATTTCCTTGTTCAAAAGTATAGCCCCTGTCGCTGCTAAATGTGTAGGATGCATCTTGTGAGCACGCATCATACTGGGCGTAAATATCTGTACTTGGGTTATCGGTATCATCATCTGTTAAGTCAATTGCCTCGTCGGCAACAACGCTTTTTAGTATCCAAGTACCTGAAAATTCTGTTTCATGATCAGTAAGTGCTCCTACTAATGGATCCATACATAAACTCTCACTGGTATCATCACTACAGCTCACTATTAATGCGCTTAAAAAAGTTAATGCTAAAATACTTTTAACTACTAAAATTGATTTGTTCATTGTCTTTTGGGTTTTAATTTGTTTCAATAAGATGCTAGCAAAAGAAAATAGTTGCGTCTAAGTGGGGTGTTTTTTAAGATATGATAATCTTTTTTTTTAATAGGTTGATGCTTAGTGGTTGGCGTAATTAATTCGTTTTGAATAGGTGTTTAAATCATGATTTACGACAGGATGTTTTGTAATTTATGAAGGTAGGCTTTAATAGAAAATTAAATATTAGTATCTTATATTTGATTGTTTATAAAAATATTTTTCAATTAAATAAAATAACCATGCAAACGCGCCTAGATATAAATGCCGATATAGGCGAGGGAATCGGGAATGAATCCAAACTCATGCCATATATCACTTCATGTAATATTGCTTGCGGTGGTCATGCTGGCGATTTGGAATCTATGATAACGGTTTCGAGATTAGCTAAAAAGTATGGGGTGAAAATTGGAGCGCATCCTTCATTTCCTGATAAGGATAATTTTGGAAGAAAAGCGATTGAGATGCCTTGCATAGCTTTGTACACGTCTATTAAAAATCAAATTAAAGATTTAATAAGGGTTTTAGATGAGGAGCATTTGCGACTTCATCATGTAAAACCACATGGTGCTTTGTATAATTTAGCAGCTGTAGATGAAAAAATAGCACAAGTCATTATAGAGGTGATGAAGGCTTTAATGTTGCGCATTCGACTTTATGTGCCTTACAATTCGGTAATTGCTAAAATGGCAATTGAAAACCAAATTCCAATCATGTACGAAGCTTTTGCAGATCGTAATTATAATTCAGATTTAACTTTAGTTTCAAGAACAAAAGCGAACGCATTAATAAAAGATCCAGATACTATGTTTGATCATGTTTTTAATATGATTACAGATGAAAAAGTAAAAACTGCAACAGGAGAATACGTCCATATAAAAGCAGATACTTTTTGTGTTCACGGTGATAGTCCTGATGCTTATGCGTTAATTTCAGCTTTAACCAATCGCTTAAAGTCTAATGGGATTCAAATCATATAAGATGGGTTTCAAACTCTCATACAAACCTTTTGGAGAACAAGCGATTTTAATCGAGTGGCCAAAGGAGATTTTAGAATCCATTCTAAAGGATGTGTTAGGTTTTAAGGAAAAATTAAAGACTTCGGAAGTCAAAAATATACAGGAAATTAGATCAGCCTATCAATCCCTTTTAATTATTTTTTACGATGCAATTGATTTTCAAAAGGAAGTGGAGGTGTTGAAAAAGATATATTTTTCAGAAAAAAATATTTCAGAAATAAAATCTAATACTTGGCGTATTCCTGTGTGTTATGATGAAATTTTTGCTTTAGATTTAAATGATCTCGAGCAAACGAAAAACGTATCACAACCTGAAATTATAAAACGGCATACAGACGTATTATACACGGTTTACTTTATTGGGTTTTTACCTGGTTTTTTATATTTGGGTGGTTTAGATGAAAAATTAAGCACTCCTAGAAAAGCAACTCCAAGACTAAATGTTGAAAAAGGTGCGGTTGCCATTGGCGGAAACCAAACAGGTATATATCCTTCTCCAAGTCCCGGTGGTTGGCATATAATTGGTCAAACCCCAATTGATTTTTTTAACCCAAATTTAAAACCACCTTGTTTTGCGAAGTCTGGAGACCGCATAAAATTTTATTCAGTAAGTCTTGAAGCGTTTAACGATATCAAAATTTTGGTGGATGCTGGTGTGTATCAAATAGAAAGCGAGGGACTTTATGATTAAAATTTTAAAACACGGGTTTTATTCAACAATTCAAGATTTAGGTCGATTTGGTTTTCAAGAATTTGGTGTGCCGTATTCTGGAGCTATGGATGTTCAAGCATTAAAGTTGGCCAATGCGCTTTTGGGTAATGATGAAAATAGCGCTGTTCTTGAAATGACAATGGTTGGTGCCAAACTAGAATTTACGTGCGAAACCTTAATTAGTGTTTCTGGGGCCTCTATGCAACCCAAAATTAATAATAAGAAAGTTTCAGCATATAAACTGTTAAAAATAAATGCTGGTGATGTTTTAAGTTTTTCGTCGCCTAAAAATGGTTTTAGAACCTATTTGGCTGTTAAAGGTGGTTTTCAAACTGAATTAGTTATGAATAGTCGCAGCATGTATCAAGGTCTAACCTCATGCCATGTGATTCAAAATGGCGATGAATTATCCATTCAGTCTTATAGTGATATTGATGTAAATCATTATGCTGCTTTAAAGGTAAATCATAATTACTTTGAAGAAACCGAATTAAGGGTAACTAAAGGCCCTGAATTTGATTTTTTGTCTGAAGAGCAGCAGCAAAACCTCATGTCTTTTCAGTTTAGTATTTCTAGTAACAATAATAGGATGGCTTATCAATTGGAGGAGCCTCTAGAAAATAGTTTGGAAGCCATAATTACAGCTCAGGTTTTGCCTGGGACAGTTCAATTAACGCCATCGGGTAAATTGATTGTTTTAATGCGCGATTGTCAAACTACAGGTGGATATCCAAGAGTTTTGCAATTAAATGCTACTAGTCTTGACTTGCTTTCTCAAAAGCATACAGGTAAAGTATGCAGTTTTAAATTTCTTGATTAATTTTTTTGCTCTTTTTAGCTCAAATTTACTTTCCACAAAAGTATATATCATCTCTTGGAGTTCCTTATTTATATGGTGTTTTGTGTAGTTTGTTGATTAGTAGTTATATATGCGGTAGCTTAGTGATGATGTGGTTTGAGTAGCTTAACTATTTTTTAAAACATTGTTTACAATAAGATAATGTATTAGAGGTCTGGGTTTAGATTTAGTATAAATAAGAGTCGTTTAATATTTTTTGAATTATTGTGATTAGGGCGATATGCTTACAGTTTAAAGTGTTTGTGTGGTGTTTTGAATTCATATTTTAAATTTTTTAGTTAAAATAGTGTTAAACAGAAACTAAGTATATCTAGGTTTTAACACGTTTTAATTATCATATCATGATTTTTTTACCGTGATTTCTAGATTTCTTCTACAATGATTGTGATTTTAACATATTAATAACATATATTAGCATCGCCAAATTGGTGTACCAGTTTAAAAAACCAGATTGGTTTACCATAGACTAATTATTTTATTAACAAAAAAAAATTAACAAATGAATTTAAAAACTAAACTAACATTAATGTTAATGATGATATTCAATATATCATTGTTTGCACAGGATGGGTACCAGTTGTCCGGTACTGTAACAGATGAAAGCAACACCCCTATTCCGGGTATTAATGTAATTATTGCCAAAACTACAACAGGAACGGCAACAGACTTCGATGGAGGTTTTACATTAAACGTTAAGCCAGGTGACGTTCTTCAGTTTTCATACATTGGTTATGTTAAACAGTCTGTTACGATTTCAAATCAAAAGTCTCTTAACATTGTTATGGTTGAGGATGCAAGTCAACTTGAAGAAGTTGTAGTAGTAGGATATGGTGCTCGTAAAAAGAGTGATGTTACAGGTTCTGTTTCTTCAGTAAAAACTGAAGAATTAACAGCGTTCCCTGTATTAGATGCTTCTCAAGCATTACAAGGTCGTGCTGCTGGTGTAGATGTTCAATCTAATAACGGTGGTGAGCCAGGTGCTCCTATTAGTATTAAAATTAGAGGTAATACTTCTATTAATGCAAGTAGTAGTCCTCTTATTGTTGTAGATGGATTCGTAGGTGGTAACATGCCACAAGCTGGTGATATTGAGTCTATGCAAATTTTAAAAGATGCCTCTGCAACTGCGATTTATGGTTCGCAAGGTGCTAATGGTGTTGTTTTAGTAACAACTAAAAAAGGTAAAGTTGGTAGATTAAATATTGATTTTAATACAACTTACCAAGTACAATCTACTTCTAACAGTTTAGATTTATTAAATGCAAATGATTTTGCAAAATACCAAAATAATATTCGTGTAAACCAAGGGAATTCTAATGCATACCCTCAAGGGCCATATGATACTGATTGGCAAGACATGATTTATAGAAATGGTAGTGTTGTAAATCATCAATTAGCTGTTTCAGGTGGTTCTGAAAAAGTAAAATACTATGCTTCGGCAACTTATTTCGGTCAAGATGGTGTTTTAGTAAACTCTGATTACGAGAGACTTACTTTCTTATCTAACTTAGATGCACAAGTAACTGACAAATTAAAAGTTGGTGTAAACTTAGTAGGAGGTAGAAGTCAAAAAAGTGGTGTAACTACACAATCTAACGGTTCTGTAACTGTGGGTGGTGATGACGTTGTATCTTTAGCAATGCGTTTTGCTCCAGATAAAGGAGTTTACGAAGCTGATGGGTCGTTTTCTACGAATGATGCTATTGGTGATGCAGTTGATAACCCTTATGCTGTTGCAACAGAAAGAGATGATGATACTGAGATTGATAATTTTAGAGCAAATCTTTTTGCAAGCTATGATATTTTAGAAGGATTAAACTTCAAAACTACTTTTGGTATTAGTGGAGAGAATACTTTTAGAGGAATGTATATGCCTCGTACCTTAAAAATTACTGCTGGTACAGAGAATGGTAGAGCGATTATGCAAAACACAAAATCTGAAAGTGTTTTAAGTGAAAGTTATTTAACTTATAATAGAGAAATCGGAAAAGGTGTGTTAACGTTATTAGGAGGTTACTCTTACCAACAAAACACAAACAAAAGTGCTTACAATGAAGGAATCGGTACTATTTCAGATTCATTCTCTTACTATGGTTTATATACTGCAACAAGTTTAATTCAACCAACTTCAGGACAAGTTTACACAAACGAGCGTACAATTCAGTCTGTTTTTGGTAGAGTAAATTTTGATTTTAACGATAAGTACTTACTTACTGCTACAGTAAGACGTGATGGAGCTTCTAACTTTGCTGAAAATCATAAATATGCTACGTTCCCTTCAGCTGCTTTAGGTTGGAAAATTTCTAACGAAAAGTTTTTAGAAGATAGTAATGCTATTTCTAACTTAAAATTAAGAGCAAGTTACGGTGAAACAGGTAACCCTTCTATTGCACCTTACCAATCTTTAGCGAGTTCAGAAGTTATTTATGCTTCAAGCGCTGGATCTACTGTTGCTGCAATTACACCATATCAAATGGCAAACCCAGATTTAAAATGGGAAACATCTATTCAAACGAACTTAGGTTTGGATTTCGGATTTTTAAATAACAGAATTACACTTTCTTTAGACTACTATAACATCGATACTGAAGATTTAATTATGGTAAATAGAGGTCAACCTGATTATTTAGGATTCTATAACAACGAATCTTTAGTAAATGTTGGTGCTATGAATAATACTGGTTTCGAAGTATTTTTAACTACTAATAACATTACTAACGATAACTTTACATGGTCTACTGATTTCGTTTTCTCTAAAAACATTAACAAAGTGACTTCTTTAATTAATGGAGATGACTGGTTTGGAAACGGAGCGCCATCTTACTTTAGTCTTGAGGATACTTTCGTGTTGAGAGAAGGAGAAGAAGTTGGACAATTCTGGGGATATGATTATGCTGGTGTAGCTCAATCTGGAGGTGCTCCTGCTGGAACTGCTGCAATTGCTGCATCTAGAGAGAATGGAGTAGTGGTTCCTGGTGAGCCTTTATTTAGAGATTTAGATGGTGATGGGGAAATTACTGATGCCGATAGAACTATGATTGGTAATCCAAATCCAGATTTTACTTGGGGTTTCACAAACAACTTCACATATAAAAACTGGGATTTAAATATCTTTTTCCAAGGATCTCAAGGAAATGAAATCTTTAACATGACAGCTGTACAGTTAAATAATGGTGATTCTAATACAACTTACGATTATTTTAACAATGCTTGGACTCCAAGTAACACCGATACTAATGAGCCACGTGTAGGTAATGCAAGTTTTAGAGAGATTTCTTCTCGTTTTGTTGAAGACGGAAGCTATATTCGTTTGAAAAACTTAGCTTTAGGATATAACTTACCTTCTAAGGTTATAGAAAACATTGGTATTGAAAAATTAAGATTATCTGTAAGTGGTCAAAACTTATTTACAATTACAGATTACTCTGGTTTAGATCCTGAAGTAAGTTATTTTGGAGCTCAAGGGGGAACAAATGGTAACAACCAAGCGAGCAATACAACTAGAGGTTTCGATTTTGGATCTTATCCAACTGTTAGATCTTTTAGTTTCAGCTTAAACTTAACATTTTAAGAATCATTTTAAAAAAATATAAATAATGAAAAATACGAAATATATAATGTGGTTATTGGTAATGGGATTATCAATAATGGGATGTTCGGATTTAGAAGAAGAACCAGTAGGTTTATTATCTCCTGATGGATTCTTTAACACTCCTGGAGACATTCAAATTGCAGTTGATGGTGCGTTAACGCATGCAATTAATGAACAAATCTGGGGTAGAAAACTATCTGTAGCTTTAATGTTACGTTCTGATATGGTTAATGTGCAATCTAGTCAGGCTCGTAGAGTTGAAATGGATATGCATACAATTACTGGAAATAACGAAATGGTTTACGATCCATGGAGAAGAATCTATTTAGGTATTGCTGCTGCTAATAATGCTATTGAAGGAGCAGATGATGTTGTTGCTGCTGATGATTTAAAAAACCCGATTACTGCTCAAGCTTATTTTATTAGAGCATGGTATTATTTCCACCTAGTACGTTTGTTTGGTGATGTGCCTTATATCGCTGAAACTATTGATGGTAGTAATTCTGATTTTTATCGTAATATCAGTTGTACACCAGAAGCAGACGTTTATAAAAACATTATTTCAGATTTAGAATATGCTGAACAATGGTTAGATGATACTACTGCTGCACCAGGAATTCCATCTAAAGGAGCTGCAAGTGCTTATTTAGCATTAGTGCACTTAACTAGAGCAACTAGTGATGCTCGTGAATCAAAAGATTTTAATACAGCTAGTTTATATGCTCAAAAGGTAATTAATAGTGGTGTTTATTCTTTAGATGATAATTTCCAAACATTGTTTAATGCAAGTGAATCTGCAAATTCTCCTGAAATGATCTTTACTTTAGATTATAACAATGTAGAGGCTGATGATAATGCATACGATCAAGTTGCACCAATGACGGGTGTTAGAAGTGATGATGATGATCAAGGTTGGTCTGTTGCTGTTCCTGTAATGGCTGTTTATGATTCGTTCGAAGATGGAGATTATAGAAAACGTGTAAGTTTCCAGACTGAAGCTACTATTGGTGGAACAACTGTTGATTATACCAACTTTACTATTAGTGGTCATGAGCATGCAGGAAACATGCCATATATTGCTAAGTATACGCGTTTCCCTGGTGATTATGCTAGAGGTAACAAGCGTGCTACAAGTATTAAATACCCAATGATGCGTTATGCTGAAGTTTTATTAATTGCTGCTGAGTGTGCTGCTGAAGCTGGTGATAATGCTAATGCATTAAAGTATATCAACGAAGTTAGAGCGAGAGCTAGAAAAGGTGGTGTATCTACAAATGGTGGTTATGTTCCTGAAACTGTACCAGCTAGTGCTGTACCAGCCGATTTAACTGGAACTGTTACTGTTGCTGATGTTATAGAAGAACGTAGAGTTGAATTAGCTTTCGAAGGTAAAAGATGGTATGATATCAAGCGTAGAGATTTAGGTGATCAAGTATTTGGTGCTTCTGGATATGAAGGTCTTAAGCCTGATTGGAATGCGGCTGTTGATTATGATACGCCAATTCCTCAAGATGAGATTCAAAGTAATCCTAACTTGACAAATTAAGAGTTTTCATAACTTTATTTTATAATTAAGTTCCTTTAAAGCTGGTCTATTTTAGACCAGCTTTTTTGTTTTCACTGGTTTTAAAGGTGTGTTTCTAATTCTATATTCTGTTTTTCTTGTCGTTGACCATGAAGGGGTTAACGCTATAGTTTTGTGTGTTGCGATAATCGGTTAGAAGTTGTTCAATATGAGTTAACTAACTCGAGTGTGGCCTTTTTTTGTTGATCTTTTTGGTTCTCAGTTTTTAAGTAAGATGAGTAGCTAAACAGGAGTTATAAAGCGCTGAAGTGTCGTTTTATTTGTAAATAAAGATGGTGCTATCGCGAAGGTTTTCTTGTTATCTTGTTAAAAAGACTCAAACTCGAGGGTACCCAGTTTGATATTCTACCGAATATTTAAGTTAAGAATTGGAAATTAGCGACTTGTATCAATAATATATTATTTTAAGCGAGTTCTAAAGCAATATCAACCATATCTTTAAAAGTGGTTTCGCGTTCTAAGCTCGTTGTGCGTTCTCCAGTCACTAAAGAATCTGAGATAGTTAAAATAGAAAGGGCTTTCACGTTGTGCTTTGCGGCAACCGTATATAAGCCAGCGGTTTCCATTTCTACACAGAGTACGCCAAATTTTGACCATTTTTTATACGATTCAAAATCATCGGCATAGAATTCATCTGAACTAAAAATATTACCCGCTTTTACTGGAATGTCTCTTGCTTTAGCAGCGTCTAGGGCTTTTTGGAATAAGTCAAAATTTGCAGTAGGCGCGTAGTCGGCTCCATTAAAACGTAATTCATTTAATCCAGAATTTGACGAGGCTGCCATAGCTAAAACAATATCTCTAATTTTTACTTCTTTCTGGTATGAACCCGCACTTCCAACACGTATAAGATTTTTAACGCCGTAATCGGTAATAAGTTCATGAGCATAAATAGAAATGGATGGGATACCCATACCGGTTCCCATAACGGAAATTTTCTTTCCTTCGAAGCTACCAGTGTAGCCAAACATATTTCTAACTTTATTAAAACAAACGGGATCTTCTAAAAAGGTTTCTGCAATCCACTTAGCGCGTAAAGGGTCGCCTGGTAGTAAAATGGTTTCAGCAATCTCACCTTTTTTGGCTTCTATATGTACGCTCATAGTCTTTCTTTTTAATAGTCAGATTTTGATGTTGTGCCATTTACAATGGCGATTCCTGAAGAAGTTCCAAGTCGTTTAACGCCTAAATTTATATATTCTAAAGCGGTTTCCGCATCGCGAATGCCTCCTGAAGCTTTGATTTTTACATCACCTTTTAGGGCGCTTTTCATGATTTTTATATCATGCGTACTTGCCCCACGGGTTCCAAACCCTGTTGATGTTTTTATAAAATCGGCTCCTGCTTTTATAGCTATTTCGCTGGCTTTTAATATTTCGGAATCATCTAAATAACATGTTTCTAGAATAACTTTTAAAACTTTATTTGGCATGATACTTTTGATAGCTTTTATCTCTTTTTCAACAGTATCAAAAGCTTTACTGTTAAGGAAACCTACATTGATAACCATATCAATTTCATCGGCTCCATCTTTTAATGCTTGAGCTGTTTCAGATACCTTACTAGCGGTAGACATAGCTCCTAAGGGAAATCCGATTACTGCACATACTTTTATGTTACTTTCAGACAAAGAAGCTTTTGCTAAACTTACATAACAACTGTTCACACAAACTGAGAAAAAGTGATATTGTTTAGCTTCTTCACATAGTTTGATAATATCTAATGTTGTTGCTGTTGCTTTTAAGAGGGTGTGGTCGATGTATTGACTAAACGGATTCATGTCTTGACTTTTAAATAAACAAGCATACTACTTAAACATTAAATGCATAGGGAGATGCCATTATTCCAAAGGTATCAACATTTTTCTAGTTAATCACAATTTCTGTGTTAAATAGAGGATTGAAACCGGGTATTAAAACTTAGTAGAGGTTGTTTCTTTAAGATTTGTATCTTGATTTGCACCTTCAGATTTTTTTGCCGCAGATTCTAAATATTGCTTGTAGATTTTGCTGTTTCTTTGCTGGCGGGTATTGTTGTTTAGTCCTTTGAAAGCTGTTGATATGCCTAAACGATCGGCACCAACTTCTAGGTATTTTACAGCCGACTCATAATCAAGAATGTCTCCTGATGCTTTTATCTGTGCTGCATCTTTTATGGTTTTTTTGATAATTTTTATAGCCGTAAGGGTGGCGCCACTTTTTGAAAACCCTGTGGAAGTTTCTATAAAGTCGGCGTTAGCATCTATACAGATTTCACTAACTCTTACAATTTCATTTTTGTTTAATTCTGAAATTTCGATAATGACTTTTAAAGGCGTGTCTCCAATGGCCATTTTTACATCACTAATATCTTTTAAAACAGAAACATAGTTTTTGCTTTTTACATACCCCATATTTACTACCATACCAATTTCTTCAGCACCATCTTCTACCGCTTGCTTGGCCTCGTAAATTTTTGATTTTGTTGTTGAGCAGCCCAACGGAAAACCAACAACAGTAGAAACTTTAATAGCTGTGTCTTGTAGAAATTGTTTGGCTAATGATACATATGATCCATTAATACAAATACCAAAATAGTTGTTTTCTCTAGCTTTATTGCAGAGGTCTATAATTTCACGTTCTGTAGTGGTTGATTCTAAGAGCGTGTAATCTAGGTGAGAGGCTATGTTCATTTAGTTTATAATTAGTTTTTTTTGATACTTTATTTCTGATTAACAACCTGTGGTGAAAAAATAAAATATGCTTAGGGGGATAATTACATGGCTAATCTAAAAAATATATCAAATTAATTGATCTTAATTATACGTATTTTAGATAAACGGTATACTGCTTGTGTAAATCGTAGAAAACATCCTTCAAAATTTTATTATTTAAGTTTTTTTTACTAAATCATTAAGAATATCCTTGTAAAAATAGAAAAGCAACAAGAATACTATAATGGTATTCTTGTTGCTTTTGTTGTTAATCACTTAAAATTAAGTGTGTTATGTGCTTTTTTTCTTGTTAAATTATTATTAATTTTTTAAAATTGTTCTTGTACTAAATCGCCTTGGTTTCTAAAAACGAGTTTCTCATCAAAGGCATCAAGTAAAATGACACTATCTGTAGTTACTTTGCCTGCTAGAATTTCTTTACTTAAAGCATTTAATACTTCTTTTTGAATCACACGTTTTACAGGTCGTGCACCATATTCAGGGTTGTAGCCTTTTTCAGCTAAATAATTAATAGCTTCTTGTGTGGCATCAAAGGTTATGCCCTGTTCGGCAATCATTTTAGTGATGCCTTTTAGTTGTAGGCCAACAATTTCGACAATGTTTTCTTTACTTAAAGGTGTGAACATCACGGTGTCGTCTATACGATTTAAAAACTCAGGTCTTACCGTTTGTTTTAATAAGGCTAATACATCAACTTTTGCGCCTTCAATGGCTGTTTCAATATCTTTAACCGCTTCAAAACGCTCTTGTATAATTTGACTCCCCATGTTAGAAGTCATGATTATAATGGTGTTTTTAAAATCGGCTACACGCCCTTTGTTGTCTGTTAAATGCCCTTCATCTAAAACTTGTAGTAAGATGTTAAAAGTATCTGGATGTGCTTTTTCAATTTCATCTAAAAGTACCACCGAATAGGGTTTGCGTCTTACTGCTTCAGTTAATTGTCCGCCCTCATCGTAACCTACGTATCCTGGAGGTGCACCAACTAAACGGCTTACCGCATGGCGCTCTTGGTATTCGCTCATATCAATTCTTGTCATAGCGTTTTCATCATCAAACAGGTATTCAGCTAAGGCTTTAGCAAGTTCTGTTTTACCAACACCTGTTGTTCCTAAGAATAAAAAGGTACCAATAGGTTTGTGCGGATTTTGTAATCCGGCACGGCTTCTTCTTACGGCATCACTAACGGCTTCAATTGCTTCTTCTTGACCAACTACACGTTTGTGTAATTCATCTTCCAGTTTAAGTAGTTTTTCACGTTCACTTTGAAGCATTTTTGTTACCGGAATTCCAGTCCATTTAGCAACCACTTCAGCGATATCATCATAAGTCACTTCCTCTTTAATTAAAGAAGTTTCGGCGTGTTCTTTTAATTTTTGCTGAGCAAATTCAAGTTGTTCCTGAGCTTCTTTTATTTTTCCGTATCGTAATTCGGCTACTTTTCCGTAATCACCTTCACGTTCGGCTTTTTCAGCTTCCAACTTGAAGTTTTCAATATCTTGCTTCGTGTTTTGGATGTTGTCAACAACTTCTTTTTCACTTTTCCATTTTGCATTAATTTCATTTCTGGATTCTTTAATATTGGCCAAATCAGCACGTAACGATTTTAACTTGGTTTCGTCTTTTTCACGTTTAATCGCCTCAATTTCAATTTCAAGCTGCATGATTTTACGATCTAAAACATCTAATTCCTCAGGTTTAGAATTAATTTCCATGCGTAGTTTTGATGCAGCCTCATCCATTAAATCAATGGCCTTGTCTGGTAAAAATCGGTTCGTGATATATCTAGAAGATAATTCTACGGCACCAATAATAGCTTCATCTTTGATACGTACTTTATGGTGTGTTTCATATTTTTCTTTAATACCACGAAGAATTGAAATTGCACTTTCGGTATCAGGTTCATCAACCATCACTTTTTGAAAACGACGCTCTAAGGCTTTGTCTTTTTCAAAGTATTTTTGATACTCATCTAAGGTTGTGGCACCAATAGCACGCAGTTCTCCACGAGCTAAAGCAGGTTTTAAAATGTTAGCAGCATCCATAGCACCTTGTCCGCCACCAGCACCCACAAGTGTGTGAATTTCATCAATAAATAACACGATATCACCATTGCTAGTGGTAACCTCTTTGATCACGGCTTTTAGGCGTTCTTCAAATTCACCTTTATATTTGGCACCCGCAATAAGGGCGCCCATATCTAAGGCAAAAATTTGCTTGTCCTTTAGGTTTTCAGGAATGTCACCATCAATAATACGATGTGCTAAACCTTCGGCAATGGCGGTTTTACCTGTGCCAGGTTCACCTACTAGAATCGGGTTGTTTTTGGTTCGACGTGATAAAATTTGAAGAATTCGTCTAATTTCTTCATCGCGACCAATAACAGGATCTAGTTTGCCGTCTTTGGCTAACTGATTTAAGTTTTTTGCGTATTTGTTAAGCGAATTATAGGTGTCTTCCTGACTTTGAGAGGTCACGTTTTCGCCTTGACGTAATTCGATTATAGCAGCAGTTAGCCCTTTTTCGGTTACGCCTTGGTCCTTTAGCATTTGTGAAATTTTGCTTTTAGATTTTAAAACAGCAAGAATTAAATGCTCTACCGAAACATAGTCGTCTTTCATCTTTTTAGCGATGATTGATGCTTCGTTTAAGGTTTTTCCAGCCTCACGAGAAAGCATAAGTTCGCCTCCAGAAACTTTCGAAAAGCTTTCAATTTGCTTATCTAAAGCTTGTTCTAAAATAGAAACGTTTACATTTAGCTTTTTTAATAGGAAGGGTAAAACGTTTTCATCAACTTCAAAAATACCTTTGAAGATGTGTTCGTTTTCAATTTGCTGATGTCCGAAACCCTGCGCGATTTGCTGCGCTTGCTGTATGGCCTCTTGCGATTTTATGGTATAATTATTTAAATTCATTTGATTATTATTTTTTTTTTTTTTTTTTTACATTTCGGTAGATCCCGATGGCTATCGGGAGAAATCTTAATTCTTTTACATTTACAAACACATTAAGTCAATAATCCTACCAATAGGATTTATCAGACAAAATGTCGCTTATTGTTAATTTTAAGCTGACTTTTTGTCTTTTGTAAGATTTACATAAGTTAACGACTTATTGTGCAACAAGAAAATAATATACAGTTTTTCGTCCGGTAGCAATCGGGATTCGCGGAAGACTTTAAAGCTATTAAATATGAGTTTATTAAATAAATTATTTGGGTCGTCTGTAGAGAAAGAGAAAAAAGAAGAAAAGGTTTTGCCGTGGATTCCTTTAGTGAATGTATCGCAATTGGAGGACATCAAGGAAAAGTCTAATACGAAGACTCAGGTTATATTTAAGCATTCTACAACCTGCGGTATTAGTAGAATGGCGATGAAACAATTTGTTTCTGCTTATGCTTTAACGCAAGATGATGTAGATTTATACTATCTAGATTTATTGAACTTTAGAGAAGTGTCTAACGAAACAGGTTACAAATTTCAAGTAAGACACGAGTCTCCGCAATTGTTAGTGATTAAAAATGGGGAAGTGGTGGCACATGAATCTCATGGCGCGATTAGCAGTGTTGATTTATCTAGCTTTGTTTAGTAACTTGTAAAATAAAAAAGGATGAAACAATTTGTAGTGATGCTCATGGTTATTGCTACTGTTTTTACGAGCTGTAACACTGATAAGTCAAAAATTAAAACAGAAAATCAGGAGGTCTTAAAAAGTGAACCTAAAACAGATGCGCTCACAAAACATTTAAAACCGTTTAATCCGGAATTACCAACAATCGGATTATTAATGTATAACGGCGTTTTACAGAGTGAAGTAATTGCGACTTCAGACGTTTTTGCAAAACCAACCGAAGATGGGATACAGCTTTTTAATGTCGTTTCAATCGCAGAAACTGAAAACCCAATCACCACAGAGGAAGGTATGCATTTTGTTCCAGATTTTACTTTTAATAATTGTCCGAAACTAACGGCTCTTTTTGTGCCAAGTGCTTACGATATGTATACTCAGGAGCATAACGAAAACATTGTGGATTTCATAAAAGAAAAAAATAAGGAGACTAAATATACGGTGAGTAACTGTGCTGGCGCGCAATTATTAGGAAAATCTGGCATTGCAGATGGACATAAAATTGTAACGTGGATTGGTGGCGGTGAACAATTACAGAAAGATTATCCCAATTTAAAAGTACAAGACGATAGTATTGTGGCTTTTGTTGAGGACGGAAAATTTAGTTCTTCCAATGGAAATTTAGCGAGTTATATTTCTGCCTTGAATTTATTAGAGAAAATGACGAGTCTTGAACATAGGAAATTTGTAGAAAGTTATTTGTACCTAGATCGTCTTCAAAATTGGAAGGAATAGCAATAGTATTAATTCATTGAAGTCAGATTATATTTTTGTTTACGGCACCCTGTTAAAGGATGCAGAGCATAGCATGTCTAAGTTCTTAGAGAAGCACTCAGCGCATGAAGCTGACGGTTGTTTTTACGGAAAACTATATCTTGTTTCATGGTTTCCAGGAGCTATTCCGAGTAAAAACCCTTCAGAAAAAGTTTATGGATCACTTTTTAGAGTTTTCGATTTTGAAACTGTTTTTAAGGCCTTAGATGTTTATGAAGGTGTTAATCCGCAATCACTAGAACCTGACTTGTTTCAAAGACATATCGTGTCTATTTATTTAGAAGATCATTCCGTAATCGAGGCTTGGGTATACTTTTTTAATCACCCGGTAGAAGGGCTGAAGCAAATAACTTCTGGTGATTTTCTTAATTACAGTGAAAAATAAAAGGCTGTTCAAAATAATTTGAACAGCCTTTTTTTATTATAAACTTAACTTAGTAGCTACTTTTTTTTCTTGTAAACAGGAAGTAGTTTTGTAGAGACTTCTCCAAAACCAATTCTGGTTCCGTCTTTTTCACAATGTCCGCGCATGATAACGGTATCATTATCATCAACATATTTTCTAGTACTGCCGTCTTTCATTTTTAATGGTTTTTCACCATTTTTGGTAAGTTCTAGCATAGATCCAAAACTGTCTTCCGAAGGACCAGAAATGGTTCCGCTACCCATCATATCACCAGAATTAATTGGGCAACCGTTTATCGTATGGTGTGCAACTTGTTGTACCATATTCCAATACATATATTTGAAATTTGATTTACTAACCACAGTTTCTTTAGCGCCTTTAGGTTGAATCGCTACTTCTAAATTAATATCGTAACTCTTCTTGCCATCGTATTTTAAATAATCTAATTGTGGCTTGATAGGTTTCGGACTCTCAACACGGTAAGGTTCCAAGGCATCCAATGTGACAATCCATGGAGAAATAGACGAAGCAAAATTCTTTGCTAAAAAGGGGCCTAATGGGATATATTCCCACTTTTGAATGTCTCTAGCACTCCAATCGTTGAATAAAACCAATCCGAAAATATATTCTTCAGCTTCATTTGTTGGGATAGATTCACCTAAATCGTTAGCATCTGTTGTGATAAAAGCCATTTCTAACTCAAAGTCTACCGATTGGCTTGGTCCTAAAACAGGCTCGCTTGCACCTTCTGGCAAAGTTTGTCCATTTGGCCTGTGTACGGGGATTCCAGATGGAATGATAGAAGAACTTCTACCATGATACCCAATAGGAATATGTAACCAGTTAGGCAACAAAGCATGCTCTTGATCTCTAAACATTAAGCCTACGTTTGTAGCATGCTCCATACTTGAGTAAAAATCGGTGTAATCGCCAATTTGAACTGGTAATTGCATTTCAATTTCATCTAACCTGAAAAGTATGGTCTCTTTATGTTTTGAGTTGTTTTTAAGGGTGTCGTTTTCAGCATCAAAAACTTCAACTATTCTATTTCTAACGGCACGCCATGTTTTTCTTCCGTCGGCAATAAAATCATTTAAAGAATCTTGAAGAAAAATATCGTCTGTTAAAGGGATATCATTAAAATAACCTAATTGATGCAAAGCACCTAAATCTATAGCGGTGTCACCAATTCGGGTGCCTATAGTTATAATGTCGTCTCGTGTTAGAAAGACGCCAAACGGAATATTCTGAATCGGGAAATCGGAATTTTTATCTACGTGTAACCACGATTTTCTATCTGGGTTGTTAGCTGATAATGGCATAACTTGTTTTTTAATGTTATTGTATTCTTATCAAACCTACACATTTTTTTTATTTTAATGGAAAAAATTGAATAAAATATAAGTAAGCTTTAACAGTTGATAAGATGGTGGAAAACTTAAAAGTAATTCTATGTTTTTTAATGCTATTAACTAATCTATTTGCTATTTTTGCGGGATATTTAAATAGAATTAGATTTCCTCCCAATAGCTATCGGGATTCATGGAAATGAAAAAAATATACATTTATGCAACGCGACGAACAAATTTTTGAACTTATTCAAGCTGAAAAAGAACGCCAATTACATGGTTTAGAACTTATTGCATCAGAAAACTTTGTAAGCCCACAAGTGATGGAAGCTGCAGGATCTGTGCTAACTAACAAATACGCTGAAGGGTATCCTGGAAAGCGTTATTATGGAGGTTGTGAAGTTGTTGATGAAGTAGAACAAATTGCAATAGATCGTGCTAAAGCATTATTCGGAGCGGCCTACGTGAACGTACAACCACACTCTGGAAGTCAAGCAAACACTGCTGTTTATCACGCTTGTTTAAATCCAGGTGATAAGATTTTAGGTTTCGATTTATCGCATGGTGGTCACCTAACTCATGGTTCGCCAGTAAACTTTTCTGGTAAACTTTATAACCCGGTGTTTTACGGTGTAGAGCAGGAAACAGGTGTTTTAAACTATGATAAAATTCAAGAGATTGCCACTAAAGAGCAACCAAAATTAATCATTGCAGGGGCATCAGCTTACTCTCGTGATATTGATTTTAAACGTTTTAGAATAATTGCAGATAGCGTTGGTGCTATATTAATGGCTGATATTTCACACCCAGCAGGGCTTATTGCTAAAGGTATTTTAAATGATCCTTTACCACACTGTCACATTGTTACTACAACGACACACAAGACTTTAAGAGGTCCTAGAGGTGGTATGATTATGATGGGGCAAGATTTTGAAAACCCTTTCGGAATTACACTTAAAAACGGAAACTTGCGTAAAATGTCTTCTTTGTTAGATTCTGCAGTTTTCCCAGGTAATCAAGGTGGACCATTAGAGCACATCATCGCTGCTAAGGCCATTGCTTTTGGTGAAGCTTTAACAGACGACTTTTTACACTACCAATTACAAGTGAAGCAAAATGCTGCAACGCTTGCTGAAGGTTTAGTAGCTAAAGATTATAAAATCATTTCTGACGGAACGGATAACCACTGTATGTTGATTGATTTACGTAATAAAAATTTATCTGGTAAAGATGCTGAACAGGCTTTAGTAAAAGCTGATATTACCGTAAACAAAAACATGGTGCCTTTTGATGATAAATCACCGTTTGTAACTTCAGGTATTCGTTTAGGAACAGCTGCAGTAACATCACGTGGCTTAAAAGAAGATGATATGAAAGCTATCGTTGAATTAATTGATGAAGTGATCACCAATTTTGAAGATGAAGCGGTTTTAGAAGCTGTAAAAGTAAAAGTAAATGACATGATGAAGGATCAACCTTTATTCGTGTAATGCACTTTAAAATATAATAGAGCTTGAATATTTTTTGAGCTGATAATAAAAAATCCTGCGTGAAGCAGGATTTTTTTGTTTGTGGGGGTGTTAATTATGCGAACCTTATAATTTTACTTTTCAAAATATGCTTCTTTCGTATTAGGGGTATAAACTAATGTCAACGCTCTGGCATAAACTACAACTTTAAAAAATACCTGAAGTTTATTGAAAAACGCACTAAAAGTTGAGCAGGAGTAATCAACTTGTTTTAAAATTCAGAAAGGCCTTTAATGAGTGGGTATAAGTCCATTTTAAAGGAACTAAATTTAGTTATAGTTTTTCGTTTATATCTTGTCTTCCGACGATTGCCATTATTTCGATATTATTTTCATTTATTTTATAGTAAATACTATCAACTCCGCATACGCAACGTCTATAACCATTTTTTATATAGTCAACTGACTCGAATGAAAAAGGACGTTCGGAAATAATGTCAAAATATTCAAAAAAGGATTCAAAATATTTGTCCGCTTGAGTCATTCCAAATTTTTTAACTCCGTAATGATGAATTCTAATCAAATCATTTTTTGCTTCGTTGGTTAGCTTGTATTTAGCCATTAAGCAAGGACTTTGATTGCGCTAAAATACTTTCTTTACTGTCATCCGTAAATCCGCTATTTTCAGCTTTTTCCAGTTTTGCTCTAATCCAGTCAATTTGCACCTGTTGTTTTCTAGCTTGTCTAATCAAGTCATTAACTAATTCACTTTTGCTTGAATATTCTTTGTTGTCTACTTGAGCTTTTAACCATTCGTCATTCGGTTTTGTAAATGATATACTTTGTCTTGACATAATTTTATAGCTTGGTGTAAATATACACCAAATATGAATCGTTTCCAAATAAGTACCTGCCTAAGCAATTAATTATACACGTTTTAAGTTTGAATTCTATTAAATTAGATGTTTTTTTACGAATTTCAGTTCCGATTTATTGTCAATTTGGGAATTCGAAACGCAGATACTTGTCCACAATTTTCCGTTCTCATCTATTTTTCCAAAAACTAAGTACTTTTTGTTTTTTTCGAAAAAATAGTCGCAATTATTCTTATCTTCTTTTTCCTCAATTAATTTCCGATTCAGTAGTATTTTTTTTCCGCGATATAATTTTATTGTTTCAAACATTCCATCACCAATATATTTCCCGTAAAAAATCACATTCGAACTTTCAAAGCTATCTTCTAATTTCAGTTCCGAATGACTTTTTTCAATAGTAATTGGATAAGTTTTGCATTCACACGCAAAAGATTGATTGAAATAATTCAAAAAAATGATTATTGTTATTATTCTCATCGGGTTTCTCTAATTATTGCCAGCGTTATGGTATGATTAGTGCGGGAATTAAAAGTAAATAATCTCCGTACTAAGCATTTAGCCAAATCTTATTATTTTGTTTTATATTTTTTAGTGCTAAAGCCAAATCAAAAGAATTGGCGGACTTTGCAAACACAAACCAACTTTTCAATTAAACTCAAAACCCGTCTTAAGTATAGGCATTGTTGGGTGTAGTTTTTTTATTCGCTTATTCTATTTTTTAAATCCATTCTCTCGTGTAGAATTCTGATTATTTCAATTCTATCATTTGACATTTGCTGATAAAATATTATATGCTTTCCAAATTTTAGTCCGAGTAAGTTATTGTTTATTTCGTAATATTCTTTTCCAATATCGGGATTATTTCCAATTCCATTACAAGCCATTTTAACTGTTGCATAATATTTGTCAGCTTGCTTTTCCGACCATTTTTCGAAAGTGTATTCCCAAATACTATTTAAGTCATCAATAGCTTCTTGTCTCAGTATAACTTTAGCCATTCTTTCTTTTTTCTGCTTTTAGTCTTTTCAGATTTTCATCAAAATCAAAATCCTCAACTAATGGACTGTTTAATCCTTCTTGTATGGCGTTTCGTAATGCAATTACTTTACTTTCTTCATTTTCCAACATTCTGAGTCCAGCTCTGATAACTTCGCTAACGTTTTTGTATCTACCAGCAGAAACTTGAGTTTGTACAAATTGGTCAAAATAATTTCCGAGTGATATGGATGTATTCTTCATTGTTTTATTTTTAATTAAATTTACCAAAAATTGGTAAAAACTCCAAATTAAGCTCGATTTTCAAATTACACCCACTATAGAATATATAGCCCTTAGTCAGCTTATAATGTTTATTTAGAATTATTTTCAACAAGATCAACAAGATCAACAAACCCACTAATCTTTTTGGTGTTATCTTCTCCTGAAAACGTATGAATATTTCCAATATAAATCATACCTAAATATTTGGCAGTTTCTTTAAAAGGTAACCAAAATTGATCGCCTAAATGTTCACCAATAGAACTAGAGATTACGGCCAGGTGTTTTCCACGTAATTGCCTGCCGAGGTCTTTTTCTATGGTTAATAAGTCTGTAAAGCGATCAAAAAACACTTTCATAATACCACTCATCGCGTACCAATAAACAGGCGTGACGAAAACTAAACAGTCGTATTTTTGAATGATTTCTCGCATTAACGGAATATAGTCGTCATTGCTGTTTAAATGTTCGTAGTCGTAATACGAGAAGTTATAATCATTAAGGTTGATAAAATCCCAACCTGAATTTTTAACAAGTTGATCGGTTAACACTTTAGTATGGCCATCATTTCTAGAACTCCCTGAAATTACAACTGTTTTCATGAAACGAATTATGGTGTTGTATCCTCCTCAAAAGTAACATGTTGGTAGGCGCCTAAATCGGGAGCGGCTGTTCTACTCACATTTAAAACATCGAAAGGCACTTGTGAAGCAAAACTCGCATTGCCCTCATTAATAGCTGCAGATTCATCACCAATATGCAATTGGTTTAAATCACTATCCTTAAAGTTTGGATCTTCATTAAATATGATGTTTTCATAATGATTGGTGTTTGTAAAATCATAGTTTTCACCTTCAAATTCATCATTGTTATCATTAAAACGAACTAAGCAATTGGTGAATTTAAAGTTGAAATCAGCTTGGTCTTCTTCAACTTCATCAAGAATAAATTCAATATTTTCATCACCATAAATAATGCAATTATTAAAATTAGCTTCAGTTAAATCGGCTATAATAATAGTGTCATCCTCGTCAATGGTGTAATTATTTAGCAAAACTGTTGGAAATTGTCTGAAGCCATAATTCCAATAGTTCGCAAGTGTTGCGTGTGTAAAATTGTATTTTCCGCCAATAACTCCTGCAAAAGAAGATAGGCCAGAATTATTTATAACGATATTTTCGGCTAGAATAGAGGTGTTTCGTCCTAAAATACCATAACTGCTAGAATTGTAAATTTTACTATTTGTGATAATGAGTTTATCGGTTGCCCCTATCGGGTTTCCATCACTAATAATTCCGGCGGTAGCATTCTTTATGGTGGCATAATTGATACTGTTATTTTTACTACCATCAAAAAGCCAAATAGCACTCCATTGGCCAGGTAATTCAGAAAATTCTGGTTCTAAACGGTCACCTTCAAAAATAACTTCGTTTTCTAATAGATCTTGATCGTTACTGTAGGCCCCATTTACATTTATTGATGCTTCATTAAGGACTATAATTCCAGAGTTTTCATGAAAATGTATACGAGCTCCGGCTTCAATAGTTAGTGTTTCATTTTCTGGAACGGCAGCGAACCCATAAATAACGTATGGTTTTTGGTTTGTAAAAGTGAGTTCGGTAGGTAAAAGTTCGCGGCCTTCAATATTGGTTTCAACAATTTCACCTTCAATATTTAATTTTAAAGTTTCAATAATTTTCGTCGTGTTATCACGGTCTGGATAAATAAAAACGGCATCTTGAACAAGAGTCACCAATTCCACTTTTTGAAGGTTTGAACCGGCATCAAATTCAATTTGATCGGTGTATAGAAAAGTGCCGTCTAAACTTGGCAGACTATTAATATCTATAGTAGATTCTACAAAAATAAATAAGCTATCGTTGGCCTGTACTTCTATGTTTTGAAAGGTTTTTCCAGCAATACCATCAACACTTAATCTGTAATTTGAAGCATCACCTAAAGCAAGACTAACCGTAGGGATTGAAATGTCATTGTCACTATGGTTGTAAACCTTTAAATTATAAGTACTGGATCCAATATTCGTAAAAACGGTGTCCAAATACACAGTGTCCTTTGAAAAATGCAACCTTCCAGTGCTTGGCGAAAATTCAAAATCTTTCCGGCAAGAGCTCCAAAGGGTTAAAAAAGCAAGAGTGATAAAAAAATATAAATGGCGTTTCATTAAAAGCTTAAGTTTTGGATGGCTAAAAATATAACTTTTGAAGCTATGATTTAGTATGAAATCCAGTAAATTATCTAAATCAGCACTAGTTTTACTTTGCTTCTTCTCGTATTTTTAAATAGGATTTGCTGAAAATAATAAGTTGATCCAAAAGTAGAAGCTTATTGGAGGGCGAGAACAATTTTTTATCTATGGCTTGGGCTTCGAGGTAATTGAAGAATTGTTGCGAAAATTCTTCTGGGATTTTAAGGTCTTCATATAAAAGTTTTTTATTGAACAAATCATCATGTTGAAAAAGTGAATCTAAATTTTTAGCATTAATAACCTGTGGTTGATTTTTAGACTTTTCAGGTTTATATACTAATTTATACAAGCGTACAAAATCAAGACCATAGCTGGAGTAGGTACCGTATAAGTGCGGATTCGCTTTGGTGTCTTTTGTGATTTCTTCAGCTAAGGTTTTTTCAGCTTTAGCTTCATTAAAATCTTTATAGTTATTAGTAATTAATACTTCCTTTAATGCATTCACTGTTTTTTGAAGTTCAATAACCATAACCTGATTAAAATTGGCTTCTTTTAAAACAATGATTTTTTTGTAATGAAAAGTCGAGTGGAAGGATAAAGTATCGTTTTTTGAAGCTTTTATGATGAAGTTGCCATCATCGTCTGTAAAAGTTTTTGAATAATCACTGATATTATAAACTACAATGCCTTTTACTGTTGTTTCACTATCATAAACTTTCCCCTTTAATTGTTGAGATAGGGTTGTTAAAGGTAAAAGCAATAGAACCCAGTTGAGCTTTTTCACGATAATAAGTATTGGTTGGTTGCTCAAATTAAGTCCTTTATCACTTTTGAAAGCATTTTATTAAGAGACTTTAACGTGCGTTTTAATGAAGAATTAACATGGTTAAATTAAAACCCTTGATGTTTTTAAGATCAAGGGTTTTAAAGTAGTAGTAATAAGTGGTTGTGGAATTTTTATAATAACGCGCGAATCATTTTTACTGCAGTTTCGGCGGTAATATCACGTTGTGGTGAACCGAACATTTCGTAACCCACCATGAATTTTTTAACGGTAGCACTTCTTAAAAGTGGCGGATAAAAACTCATGTGCCAATGCCAGTGTTTGTTGTCATTGCCATCGGTTGGCGATTGGTGAATTCCGCTAGAATAGGGGAACGACGTCATAAACAGTTTGTCGTAAGCTTTGGTGATTACTGCGATAGCTTCGGCATATTGTAAGGTTTCTTGGTCGTTCATGTCAAGGATGTTAGTCTGTGGTCTTTTAGGAACAATCATAGTTTCAAAAGGCCAAACGGCCCAGAACGGCACTAAAACCACAAAACCATCATTCTCAAAAATGATGCGTTCTTGCTTTTCGAGCTCTTGGGCTAAATAATCCCCTAACAAACTGCGCTTGTTTTCGTTGTAATATTTAAGTTGCTGGGTGTTTTTCTTATCGACTTCATTAGGAAGCGTAGACTGGCTCCAAATTTGACCATGTGGGTGCGGATTGCTACAGCCCATCACGGCACCTTTGTTTTCAAATATTTGAACGTAATTGATGTTTGGTTTTTCGGCTAAATCTTTAAATTCCTTTTGCCATGCAAAAACCACTTTCTGAATTTCAGTAGGAGTCATATCAGCTAAACTCTTGGAGTGGTCTGGACTAAAGCAAATCACCTTACAAATACCGGTTTCGCTTTGTGCCACCAATAAGCCGTCGTTCATATTAAAAGTTTTTGAATCTTTTTGGAGTGCGGCAAAATCATTGGTGAAAACAAAAACGTCTGTGTAATCAGGGTTCACTTCACCATTAATCCTGGTGTTTCCGGCACATAAATAGCAGGATTCATCATAGGTTGGGCGTTTTTCATTAGAAACCGCTTCATTTTGACCTTGCCACGGACGCTTAGCGCGGTGAGGAGAAACCAAAACCCATTCACCAGTTAGTATATTAAAGCGTTTATGCGAGTAATCTTGTAAGTCTGTATTTTTCATTTTAATAGAAATATGATTTTATTCGACGCGATGCGTGCCCTGAGACAGTTCAATAAAATACACCGAACAATCTTTGTTGAATTCCTGTTTATAGGCTAAAGAAGCCTTTTCGGAAAAAGCCTTAGCTTCAGATTTTGCTACTAAATTAATGGTGCAACCACCAAAACCGCCACCCATCATTCTGGAACCTAAAACATGATTATTGGCTTTTGCTTGATCTACTAGAAAATCTAATTCTTCACAGCTTACTTTGTATTGGTGCTGCAATCCGTGGTGTGAAGCGTAAATTAATTCCCCAAGGGTTTCTAAGTCATGATTCTCAATGGCTTTAGCGGCTTCTTTGGTTCTTTTGTTCTCCTGAATCACAAACAATGCTTTTTGAAAATTTTCAGGCGTAACCTGATCTTTAATGCGTTCTAAATCCGCTTCAGAAGCGTCTCTTAAAGCTTTAATGTCTAGCAATTCTGAAATATTTTCACAAGCCGAACGACGGTCGTTATAAGCACTATCAGACAAACTGTGTTTTACGTTTGTGTTGATGAGCATTAATTGATGATCTTTAAAATCAATCTTATAGGGTTTCGCTTGAATGCTTCTGCAATCTAAATGCAAGGCGTTGTCTTTAATACCAAACATGCTAGCGTATTGGTCCATGATACCGCAATTAACACCAACATAATTGTGCTCTGCTTTCTGCGAAATAAAAATCATGTCCTCCTTAGAAAGTTCTAAGTCGAAGAGTTCGTTTAATCCGAAAACTACCGAGTTCTCTAAGGCTGCCGAAGAAGACATGCCTGCGCCTCCGGGAATATCACCTTTAAAAACAATATTAAAGTTTTCTAAAGTTTTGTTTCTGTTTTGGATTTCGGCCACAACACCAAAAATATAGTTTTGCCAACTGCCTTCTTTTGAAGGTTGTATGCGATCAAGCTGAAATTCAATCTTACTGTTTTTATCTAAAGCATAGGCTGTAGAAACGTTTGAGTTACTTTTTTGAATGGCTGCTGCAATCCCTTTATTGACGGCTGCTGGAAAAACAAAACCATCGTTATAATCGGTATGTTCGCCAATAATATTTATACGCCCAGGTGAAAACACCAGTAAAGGGGCTTCCTTAAAGGTGTCGATGTATGCTTTTTTTACATCATTAATTAGTGTTTTGTTCATTGTAGTGTGTTTAGATGTGGTTTATCTTTAAGTTCCAAGCGATATTATAGGTGTTTCCCGGGTCTAATACTTGAAGGCCTATTTTGTTGTTAAAACTATTGGATACTCCAGTGGTAGGTTCAATTGCTATTATGTTTTCTAAAGGGGGGGTATAGGCCTGTAAAAAATTGCCTTCAACGTTTGAAGAGCACTGTAATTTGTATTGAGGTGTTGTAAATACCACTTTATCCTGATTAAGAACCCAACAATCATCAAGCTGTTGATCTTTTATTTGAAAACCCTCAGGGGTATCGTTGGCTTTTATTCCTGTACCAATATTTCTATCACCAATAATCAACTTATTACTACTGTCAAATTGAAGGGTGCTTTCATATAAATTTTCAGAAGCAAAATAAGGATGCCAGCCTACGGTAAAAGGAAAAGCTTCGTTACTCGTGTTTTTAGCAGAAAAACTTAAGCTTAGACCTGTTTTTGTAAAGGTGTATTTAATGGAAACATGGTAGGGGTAAGGGAAACCTTGAGAGTCTCCTTTTTCTGTGTATTCTAGTGTTACTGAGGCCGTATCTACTAACGCTTCGGTTTCCGAAATTTTAAATGTTTTGTTGAAAATTAACCCATGCAGCGCATTGTTTTCTTCCTTTTGATTAATAGGAAACTGATAAGTTTTGCCATTAAAGGTATAGTTACCATCCTTTATTCTATTTGCAAAAGGAAAAAGGATAGCCGAGGCATAGGTGTTCTGATAGCTTAATGGCTCTAAATTTTTAATTATTAGTAAATTATTAAAAGTATATTCCTGCAGTGAAGCCCCTTCGTTAAGCTGAATTTTAGCAGAGATTGCAGATGCTTTATTTTCAATTTCTAAAATATGAGCGGCTTTATGATGTCTAATCTGGTACATGGGTTGGTCGTTTTATAATGAGTTTCTAATAATGATGTTGTTTGGGTTTTTTAACTTAATCTGTTCTTTATTTAAAATCATTTCGGCCAACCGATTACCCATAAAATTAAAATCGGTTGAAATGGTGGTGATGCCGCCCTCGACAACTTCCTTTAAAAGAGTTTCGTTGTATGAGATTAAACCGATGTCTTTTGATAATTTTAAGTTCTGACTTTTAGAGCTTTTAATCAGACTCAGTAAACTGCGATCATCGGGTGTAATATATATGGTGTCTTTTTCTAAAGTTTCAGCTTGAAAATGTGGTGTCACTTCATAAGCCATTTTCTGTTTTTCGCAAAATTTGACAAAGCCTTTACGCATGCCTTCAGGTTGTTTTTTAAAATCAAAAACTAAAACCATACGACTATACTTTTTTATGAGATGCTCCGCTTTAGTGAGGCTGTTGAAAATGTCATTTTCAAAATCCTGATAGATAGCTGGGTAGTTTGATAATTCGTCATGCAACTGATCTAGAATATACACTTGATCTTTAGGAAGGGTTTCAATTATTTCAGTGGTGTTTTCTAGGTTCGCTGGCATAATCACATAATGATTATAGTCACCAGCGTGGTCATTAATAAGTTTACTGAAAATTTTTTCATTAAAATGATGGAAGAAAATATCAACTTCGGCCTGTTGTCCCAAACGATTTAAAAAAGCATTATAGAGGTCTTCTTTAAATGTATTTAGCTCGTCAAAAAGTAAAAATACCTTTTGCTGAATATTAACATGTTCACTAGCTACAAAGTAACCTTTTCCAACTACCGATTGAATAATGCCTCTGTTTTTCAGGTCGTTATACGCCATTAAAACGGTGTCTCGTGATAATTTGTGTGTTGACTTAATATTGTTAATAGAAAGTAACTGGTCTCCTTTTTTTAATACCCCTTGAGCAATAGCTGCTTCAATAGCATGAATGATTTGCTTGTATATTGGGATGCCTGTATTTTTTTTAATTTGAATCATAGTGTTCGGCAAATATATAAAAAAATCCACAAAACATACTAGACCCTACTAGTTGGTTTTTTTTAGTAAAATTTAAGATTATTATAAATTAATCTCTATATTTGGAATTAACTTAACTAAATAAACTAACTAATTATGACAGCAGGATTTGATTTCTGGGACTATGTAGTCTTTATTGCCTATGCGATTTTAATCTTAGGTGTAGGGCTTTGGGTATCAAGAGATAAGAAAGGACACCAAAAAAACGCCGAAGATTACTTTTTGGCAAGTAAGTCACTACCATGGTGGGCTATAGGTACCTCATTAATTGCAGCAAATATTTCAGCAGAACAATTTATTGGTATGTCTGGGTCTGGATTTGCACTCGGTATTGCGATTGCTTCCTACGAGTGGATGGCAGCATTAACCTTAATTATTGTGGGTAAGTACTTTTTACCCATTTTTATTGAAAAGGGACTTTATACCATTCCCGAATTTGTTGAAAAACGATTCTCAACAAACTTAAAAACCATTTTGGCAGTATTCTGGCTAGGATTATACATTTTTGTGAACTTAGCTTCTGTGCTTTATTTAGGCGGTTTAGCCATTGAAACCATTATGGGTGTTGATATGATGTATGCTATTATTGGTTTAGCATTATTTGCAGCAGCCTATTCTTTATATGGCGGATTATCTGCCGTAGCATGGACAGACGTTATTCAGGTGGTATTCTTAGTATTGGGTGGGTTGGCAACCACTTATTTGGCCTTAAATACAGTTTCAGGAGGGGAAGGCATGTTAGCAGGTTTTTCTAAAGTTTGGGAAGCAGCACCAGAAAATTTCCATATGATTCTTGATGAAACAAACGATAATTATAACAACCTACCTGGTATTTGGGTGTTAGTTGGTGGTCTTTGGGTTGCTAACCTGTACTACTGGGGGTTCAACCAATATATCATCCAACGTACTTTAGCAGCAAAATCTTTAAAAGAATCTCAAAAGGGTATTCTGTTGGCGGCATTTTTAAAGTTAATCATTCCATTAATTGTTGTGATACCAGGTATTGCAGCCTATGTAATGGTTAACGATCCTGCTATTATGGCTAATTTAGGAGAAGTAGGTATGTTAAATGTACCGTCTGCAGAACAAGCGGATAAAGCGTACCCTTGGTTATTGCAGTTTTTACCTGTAGGTCTTAAAGGTGTTGCTTTTGCGGCATTAGCGGCTGCAGTGGTGTCTTCTTTAGCATCAATGTTAAATTCTACTTCGACCATATTTACCATGGATATTTATAAACAATACATTAATAAAAATGCAACCGATAAGGCTACAGTAAACGTGGGCCGTATATCTGGTGCTGTGGCGTTAATTATAGCGGTGATTGTGGCACCGTTATTAGGAGGTATCGATCAAGCTTTTCAATTTATTCAAGAATACACGGGTATTGTAAGTCCGGGTATTTTAGCAGTATTTATGTTGGGGCTATTCTGGAAGAAAACAACAAATAATGCAGCTATCTGGGGTGCAGTAGCATCAATTCCAATTGCCTTAGCCCTTAAGTTTTTACCAATTCCAATGTTAGAACCTTGGATGCATCAAATGGGGATAACGGCATTATTAACTATGGCTATTATTATGCTATTAAGTTACATGCAGAATAAAGGGGCAGATGATCCTAAGGGTATTGAGATATCAAAGGAGTTGTTCAAAACTTCACCGTTATTTAATATAGGTTCCTTTGTAGTTTGTATCATTTTAACCGTGTTGTATGCGTTATTTTGGTAGAAGGCACTGAATTAAACATAATTTAAGTCTCAGCAAATCAAGCTGTTTATCTGAAATATGTTTTTTTAATAAAAATTATCATCTTTTTTTTGGTTAGGTATGTAGTTAATTTTTATATTTGCACACCGGAAATCAAAAATGATTTTCTTTAGGGCTCTTAGCTCAGCTGGATAGAGCACCTCCCTTCTAAGGAGGCGGTCTCAGGTTCGAATCCTGAAGGGCTCACGAAAAGCTTCACTAGAAATAGTGGAGCTTTTTTGTTTTTACTATCTATTTAGGTTTTTTTGTTATTACGTTGAGATTTACAGAGGATTACACAGAGTTTCGCTGAGGAGTTATTTTAGACACAGATTACACAGATTCTATACGTAATTCGCTAGTTCGAGTTTGTAACTCGGACTTTCATAATATTATTTGTAATAGAAGTCTCAAGTTTTTCAAGTAATGAACCTTTGTGTTTTTACGTCTCTGCGAGAAATAAAATTATTGATGTACAGAACTTCGCTGAGATTTCAAGAAAAATCACAAAGAATTATTTTAGACACAGATTACACAGACTTTCATAGATTCTATACGTAATTTTCTAGTTTGAGATTGTAACTCAGACATTCATAAAGCTGAGTAAACGCTAAAAACTACCCTGTTAGCGCTCGTTTTCAACGAGTGCCGTCAAGAAAAAGAAATAGACATAAATTTGCTGTGTGTGGGATAACTGTGAAAGTCCGAGTTACAAACTCGAACTAGCGAACCCTGAAAAAAAATCAGTGGAAATCAGTGTTTGAAAATTTCCTCAGCGAAACTCTGTGTTACCTCTGTGAAACTTTGCGTAATAACAAAAAAAAGCCTGCAACGTAAGTTACAGGCTTTTTTGTATAATGTGACCGGGCTGGGGCTCGAACCCAGGACCCTCTCCTTAAAAGGGAGATGCTCTACCAACTGAGCTACCAGGTCATTATGTCAAGCTAACTAATTGTCGTTAGCGGGTGCAAATATAAAAGCTTTATTTAAAAATACAATGCTTTTTTTAAATAAATTTTCGTTTTTTTGTGAGAGATAAATCTATGTTTTTAGAAATCAAATTATAACGAGAAAATGATCATTGTATTAATAGGATATATGGCTTCTGGAAAGACGTCAATTGGAAAAAGATTAGCCGCTAAATTGAACTATACCTTCATAGATTTAGATGATCTGATTGAAGAAAAAGAAAATGCTTCGGTTACAGAAGTATTTAAAAATAAAGGTGAAGTTTACTTCAGAAAAAAAGAAACCGAGTATCTTAAAGAAGTTTTAGCCATGTCTGGAAACATCATCCTTTCAGTTGGAGGAGGAGCGCCTTGTTACAGTAATAACATGAAGGATATTTTAGATGCTGAAAACGCTAAAAGTATTTACCTAAAAGCGACGATTCCAACTTTAGCCGAAAAGTTGCTGCGTAAAAAAGCCAAGCGTCCGTTAATTGCTCATATTGAAACTGAAGAAGCCATGGCTGAATTCATTGGGAAACACTTATTTGAGCGTTCGCCATTTTACAGTCAAGCTGAAATTAAAGTATCAATAGATAACAAAGCAAAAGATGAAATTGTAGAAGATGTACTGTCTGTATTATTCTAAAACAGCTTCAAAATTTTTACCTTCTAAAGTCACATGAACATGTTCCTTTAAGGAAGTCGATAATGAAATACCCTTAAAATCTGCTTTTACAGGGTATTTTTTATGATTTCTATTCACGAGAACGGCTGTTTTAAATTGCTTTAATGGTACATCTAGAAAGTGCTTTACACCGTAAATTAATGTTGTTCCAGAATTTAAAACATCGTCAACCAGCACTAAAGATTTATTTTTATACGCTTCAGGTTTTAATGACGTGGTAATTTCTAACCATGGTTGTTTTTTATCCATAGTTACTTTACAAAGTACAGGTGAAATCTCAGATATTTTTTGAAGTGCTAATTTTAGCTTTTTCGCAAAAATATAGCCGTTGGTTCCAATGCCAGCTAAAATAACCTCTTTTTCATCCACATTGCTTTCATAAATTTGAAACGCAATACGTCTTATTTTATGATTGATTTCGTTATGATTAAGGATGATATTATTATTAACTGTCATACATTGTATATTTAAAGCATAAAATTACTCAATTTTATTTAAGATTCTGTTTCCTCAATAAAATTTTCATCGGTATAATCGTCTATATCTCGACGGTCTTTTTTGGTAGGCCTTCCAGTTCCTTTTTTTCGGTAATAATCTTTCGAATATTTAAGAAGCTCTTGTGCTTCAAATTGTTCTTTTGGAGTAATATCGGTTCGATAGAGATCTACTATCTTAGCGCCAACACGGTTTGGGGGTAGGTCATTAACTTTAAGTTTATAGTTAATTTGGTTTTTTCTTAATTCCACGGTGTCCAAAGGATAAACATCACGGCTTGGCTTTACAATCTCCTGGTTAATTCGAACCTGACCTTTTTTACACGCCGTAGTTGCCAGTGTTCTGGTTTTATAATATCTAACACACCATAAATACTTGTCTATTCGCATATAATTAATACTAAAACTACGTTAATCTTATTGTGCAAGAATATATTTATATCGTATCTTGCGGCTTCAAAAATAAGGAATATTGAACTTTATTGCGTATAAATTCGCTTACGATCTGTTGGGTTTGAATTTATACCCGTTTTCCTTCACTTTAATAAATGATTTTGAGAATGAAATTAATGAAATTAAGTTTGTTTGTATTAGGTTTAGCAACCTGTTTTTTTTCTTGTGACAAGGACGATGATGATGATAGTACTACAATAGTAATAAGAGATAGAACAGAACAACAAGTTGAAGATAAAGCGTTGTTACTTGATTATTTAGAAACGCATTATTATAATGCCTCTAAATTTGATAGTTCTAATCCAGATCCTAAATCTGAAGATATTGTAATTACCGAGCTTAATGATGGTGATGTCGTTCCTGTAGGTCATAAGTTGTTAATTGATGATGTGATCACGAAGGATGTGAATTATGCCGATACAGATTACGAAATTTATTATTTGGATTTAAACAGAAACGTAGATCCAAATGCGCCTTCACCACATTTTTGTGATAATGTTGTAACAAATTATGAAGGGTTTACCTTGGATAATGAAGTTTTTGATAGATCTACAAATGGTGCTTTTAATACCGACTTGTTAAGCCTTATCACGGCTTGGCAAAAAGTGATTCCTGAATTTCACACAGCAGAAACTTTTAACGAAAATGCAGACGGGACCTCTAATTACGTAAATCATGGTGTAGGGGTGATGTTTGTACCTTCTGGATTAGCATATTACTCTACAGGTAGTACAAGTATACCAGCTTATACCTGTATCGCTTTTACTTTTGATCTGTTACAAATGTTCGAAAATGATCATGATGGTGATGGCGTGCCTTCTTATTTGGAAGATATTAATGGCGATGGCCAATTCACCTTAAATTCAGCAGTCGATGTTTTTGATGGTGATGATACCGATGGTAATGGGGTTATAGATGCTTATGATACCGACGATGATGGCGATGGTGTGTTAACTATTTATGAGGATATTGATGGTGATGGGGATCCAACAAATGATATTGGAAAAAACGGAATTCCGAAGTATTTAGACCCCGAAGAAACGGAAGCCAATTACGATGTAGATAAGATATAGAGTATTTAAACATAAAAAAACCTCGTTAAGCGAGGTTTTTTTATGTTTATAATTCAAGTAAATGATTAAAGCAATAAAGATAAACTCAAAATAAGTTGGTTAGAGCGCGTATCGATGCGTCCTGTTGCGCCTCCCGGAAAATTAGAATCTATAATAGAAGCTTCATTTTTAGTAAAAGCACGTTCATATCTTAAGTCGATACCTATTCTTTTCAAATTAAATCCTAATCCGATATTTAGTCCAACGGTATAGTCTTTTTCCAAATCACCTATCGAAAGCGATTCAAATTCAGAATCTATAATATATTGAAATGAAGGACCGGCAAATAAACTTAGCGGACCTATAACATCTAATCCAGCAAGTATAGTACCATCAATTTTTTGCATTTTAAAAGCATCACCGTCATAATCTGTTTTCGTATTCGTGTAAACAAGTTCTGGTTTAAGAAATATAAAACCTCCTGTTTTTCCAAAAACACCTATATGAAAACCAGCATTTGCCGTGGGGTCTTTATAAGCGTCTTCAACAGCATCAAAATAATCACCATTGGCATTATAATTTAATCCACCTTTAATACCCCAACCAGCTTCTGATTGTGCTATGGATAGATTTGGAACTACTCCAATTAATAAAATAAAAAAGAGTTTCTTTCCAATTCCTGATTTCTGGAAGCATTTTTTTACCATAATTTTTAAGTTTGTCATGTTGTTTGTTTTAAGTTCAAATATAAAATCATTAACGACATTAGAACAGTATTATTTTCTTTTTAATACAATCGTTTTCATATTTCAGTTAATTATCTTTGTCCACTTAATGGTGACATTCTTTAATCTAAGGAGCATTTTCCCTAGAATTCATGTTCATAAAAGCATAATAGAAATAAGATGAAGTTTGAAATAAACGCACAAGACCCACAGAGTAAGGCTAGGGCAGGTAAATTAACAACAGATCATGGTGTTATTGAAACGCCTATTTTTATGCCTGTAGGTACTGTTGGAACGGTTAAAGGCGTGCATCAGCGTGAGTTAAAGGATGATATAAATCCAGATATAATATTGGGCAATACTTACCATTTATACTTGCGCCCACAAACGAATATTATCGAAAAAGCTGGCGGACTTCATAAATTCATGAATTGGGACAGGAATATTTTAACCGATTCAGGGGGGTATCAAGTATATTCACTTTCTGCCAATAGAAAAATTAAAGAAGAAGGTGTTAAGTTTAAATCGCATATCGACGGAAGCTATCATACGTTTACTCCAGAAAATGTAATGGAAATTCAACGTTCTATCGGTGCCGATATCATTATGGCTTTCGATGAGTGTACCCCTTATCCTTGCGACTATAATTATGCGAAGCGTTCCATGCACATGACCCACCGTTGGCTGGATAGATGTATTAATCATTTAGAAAAAACACCGCTAAAATATGATTATAATCAAGCATTTTTTCCAATTGTACAAGGGAGTACGTATACCGATTTAAGAAAACAATCGGCAGAGTATATAGCTAATGCAGGAGCAATAGGTAATGCTATTGGTGGTTTATCGGTTGGAGAACCAGCGGAAGAAATGTATGCCATGACCGATGTAGTATGTTCTATTTTACCTGAAGACAAACCACGATACTTAATGGGGGTAGGAACACCAATCAATATTCTAGAAAATATAGCGTTAGGTGTAGATATGTTCGACTGTGTAATGCCTACTAGAAATGCCAGAAATGGCATGTTATTTACTGCCAACGGTACTATAAATATTAAAAACCTAAAATGGGCAGACGATTTTTCACCTATAGACGAGATGGGAATCACTTTTGTGGATACCGAGTATACGAAAGCATATTTACGTCATTTATTTACTGTTAATGAATTACTAGGGAAACAAATTGCCACTATTCACAACCTAGGATTTTATTTATGGTTGGTTCGCGAAGCTAGAAAACATATATTAGCAGGAGATTTTAGAACATGGAAAGACAAAATGGTAAAACAAATGGATAATCGTTTATAAGTAACATGAAAATTTTAGATTGGTACATACTAAAACGTTATTTGTTTACATTTTTTATGATGTTACTGCTCTTTATTCCCATTGGGATAACGGTGCATTTGGCAGAGAAAATTGGTAAAATTTTAGATAATGATGTGCCTTTAAATGAGGTTTTAGTGTACCTCTTAGATTTTACTGTTTATTTTGCTCATTTATTATTTCCACTATTTTTATTCTTATCTGTTATTTGGTTTACATCTAAACTGGCTAATAACACCGAAATTATTGCATTTTTAAGCTCAGGAGTTTCGTTTTCTAGGTTTTTAAGACCTTATATGATTGGCGCTTTTATTGTGTCGATTCTAGCCATTATAATGGGGCTTTTTCTAGCGCCTAAGGCAAGTGAAGGTTTTAATGATTTTAGCTACAAATATTTTAAAAAAGGGCGTAGTGACGTAGATAATACCAATGTTTACAGACAAATTAATGATAATGATATTATTTATGTTAGTAGTTTCGATGTTAAAAACAGCAGAGGTAATAACTTCACTTTAGAGCATTTTGAAGACAACAAACTAGCGTATAAAATTAATGCCTCGAGCATTCAATATATTGAAAAAGATACTTTGTACCGCCTTACCAATTATGTGAAACGTACTATTGGGGAACGTGAAGATGAATTAGAAATTGTACGACGAAAAGATACCCTTTTCAGTTTTGATGTCGATGATTTAATTCCTGTTATTTATGCTGCTGAAACTAAAATGTATGGCGATTTAAAAAACTTTATAGCTAAAGAAGAGGCTCGAGGTTCTAGTAATGTAGGGCGCTTTAAATTGGTACTATATAGAAAATGGAGCTTACCAGTATCTGTGTTTATTTTAACCATTATTGCCGTGGCTGTATCATCAATGAAACGACGTGGCGGTATGGGAGTTAATCTAGCTGTTGGTATTTGCATCGCTATGGTTTTCGTGTTTTTTGATAAGATTTTCGGGGTAATGGCAGAGCAATCTGATTTTCCGCCGTTAGTAGCTGTATGGTTTCCAAATGTTATTTTTGGTATTTTGGCTATATTCCTGATGTCCAATGCCAAACGTTAGACTTAAACAGTTGTAATTATTAACCTGTATGCTGTTGTGTTAACCTATAATTTAGAGCCAGTTTATGGTATTACATTAGCCGTTAATTTGTTTCCTGAAAAAGAAAATATGAGCACTAATTTTTATATCGGAGCCCTTGTTATTATTGGATTCATTGTTGTAAACGCTAGATTAAAAGGGGGAAGAAAACTAAAAAGAAAGCGAACTTAACATCATATCATAATTAAAGTTTTTATATTTGCAGACTAACCTTTGTTTAAAAAGTAATAACTAAATTTCTATGGAATATTTAGAATTTGAACTTCCAATAAAAGAACTTGAAGACCAATTGCAAAAATGTGCAATCATTGGACAAGAAAGTGATGTTGATGTTTCTGAGACTTGTTCTCAGATTGAAAAGAAGTTAAAAGATACTCAAAAAGAATTATATAAAAATTTGACGCCATGGCAACGTGTGCAATTATCACGTCATCCAGATAGACCATATACCTTAGATTATATTAAAGCGATTTGTGGCACTTCTTTTTTAGAACTTCACGGCGATAGAAGCTTTAAAGATGATAAGGCTATGCTTGGTGGTTTAGGTAAAATTGGAGACCAAAGCTTTATGTTTATTGGTCAGCAAAAAGGGTTTAATACCAAAACTAGGCAATATAGAAACTTCGGAATGGCTAATCCAGAAGGTTACAGAAAAGCGTTACGCTTAATGAAGTCTGCTGAAAAATTTGGTATTCCTGTGGTAACTTTTTTAGATACACCGGGAGCTTATCCAGGTTTGGAAGCTGAAGAGCGCGGACAAGGAGAAGCGATTGCTAGAAATATTTTAGAAATGACGCGTTTAAAAGTGCCTATTATTACCGTCGTAATTGGTGAAGGAGCTTCTGGGGGAGCTTTAGGTATTGGTGTTGGTGATAAAGTTTTCATGTTAGAAAATACATGGTACTCTGTGATTTCGCCAGAATCTTGTTCTTCAATCTTATGGCGTAGCTGGGAGTATAAGGAACAAGCTGCTGAATCTTTAAAACTTACAGCTTCAGATATGAAAAAATTGAAACTTGTAGATGGTATTATTAAAGAACCACTTGGTGGCGCACATAGAAATCGTGAAAAAACATTTCAATCGGTTAGTGATACTATTTTAAAATCTTTTGAGGAGCTTAAAAAGTTATCACCAGCAGATTTGGTTTCAGAGCGTATGGATAAATATGCTAATATGGGAGTCTTTAAAGGCTAAGCCTATTGAAACCGAAACGTATTAAAATCTGAAGTAATACCAACTTCAGATTTTTTGTGCTTATTAACAAAATAATTTATTTATTAACAGCTGATTGTTAACGAGTAGTGAACAACCCTAAGCGTTAAAATTCATCAAAACACTTTCTTTTTAGTTACTTTCGCAGTCATGAAACAACCAAATCAAATCTCTTCCTATAAAGTAGACAAAAGTACGCTTATTAGCCTTGAAAAAGGTAAAATTCCGCCTCAAGCAATTGATTTAGAAGAGGTTGTGTTGGGTGCTATGATGATTGATAAAAAAGGTGTAGATGAAGTTATTGATATTTTAAGTCAAGATGCTTTCTATAAAGAAGCCCATCAATACATCTTTGAAGCTATTTTTCAGCTGTTTGAAAACAGTGAGCCTGTCGACTTATTAACCGTTTCTACCCAATTAAAAAAGAACGCTAGGTTAGAGGCTGCTGGAGGTGATTTTTACCTTATCGGATTAACAAATAAGGTATCTTCATCGGCTCATATTGAGTTTCATGCACGTATTATTTTACAGAAATTTATTCAACGTAGTTTAATTAAAATTTCTAATGAAATTATAGAAGAAGCCTACGATGAAACTAAAGATGTTTTTGATTTATTAGATACAGCAGAATCAAAATTATACGAAGTTACCCAAGGTAATATTAAAAAATCTAGTGAAACAGCACTGGACTTGGTAATTCAAGCGAAAAAGAAAATTGAAGAAATTTCAAATAAAGAGGGGCTTAGTGGTATTCCTACAGGTTTTCATAAATTGGATAAACTAACCTCAGGTTGGCAGCCTTCCGATTTAATTATTATTGCAGCCCGTCCTGGTATGGGTAAAACAGCATTAACCTTATCCATGGCAAGAAATATTGCCGTAGATCAAAACATTCCAGTGGCCTTTTTCTCATTAGAGATGGCATCGGTACAATTAATTACGCGTTTAATTTCTAGTGAAACAGGATTATCTTCGGAAAAACTACGTACTGGAAAATTAGAAAAACACGAATGGGAACAATTAAATGTAAAGGTGAAAGGTTTAGAAAACGCACCGTTATTTATTGATGATACGCCGTCACTTTCTATATTTGATCTAAGAGCAAAAGCGCGCCGTTTGGCTTCGCAACATGGTATTAAAATGATCATGATTGATTATTTACAGTTAATGACAGGTGGTTCTAACCATGGTGGAAATCGTGAGCAAGAAATCTCAATGATTTCTCGAAACCTTAAAGCTTTAGCAAAGGAACTTATGGTACCTGTAATTGCCTTATCTCAGCTATCACGTGCCGTTGAAACTCGTGGCGGTAGTAAAAGACCTTTACTTTCCGATTTACGTGAATCTGGAGCGATTGAGCAGGATGCCGATATTGTATCCTTTATCTACAGACCAGAATATTATAAAATTGACGAATGGGATGACGAAGAACGTTCTCCAACAGAAGGGCAAGGTGAGTTTATTGTAGCAAAGCACCGTAATGGTGGTTTGGAAAACATCCGTTTAAAATTCTTAGGTCACTTAGGTAAGTTTGATAATTTAGATGATTTTGATTCGCCGTTTGGAGACAATGAATTTCATTCCAAAATGAATGCCGCAGCAAACGATAATACGTTCCAATCTGATAATTTTAAGGCCAGTCCAGATCAAGCTTTTGGTAGCTCTTTCAATGATGACGATGATAATGAAGTGCCGTTTTAACGCGTAATATTTCGTTAAATGGTTTAATGAGCTGTAATTTTTAAGTATCTTTCAGTTTATAATCCTTTGAGTTTTTTCCTTACGAAAAGTAACGATTGAGAAAACTTAAAAACTTTTATTTTCAAATTGAAAAAAATAATATTTACCTTATTCTTTATATTTTTAGGGCTTAATTCCTATGCGTCCTACATCCTCATTCCTATGGATGCCGGGAGCCAAAAAAATCACCTAAAAGCATACGGAATTACCTATTGGACACTTAACAGAGACTTAAAAGTGAAGTGGCTGTTAAACTTTAGAGGTGGTTCTTTTTTATTGCCTGATACCGAAGATATTCAAAGGGAGTGTCAAATTCGAGGGGTTTCTTTTGAAATCATTTCTAATGCTAAAACAGAAAGTATCCTTGAAGATATAAGCAGTCCCAGCAAAAACATGGAAGCTGTTGTTTTAGAGAAGGCACCAAAAATAGCGGTTTACACACCTAAAGGAAAATTACCTTGGGATGATGCCGTAACCATGGTACTTCAATATGCCGAAATCCCTTATGAAACGGTTTACGATGAAGAAGTTTTAAACGATGGTTTACTTGTTTTCGATTGGTTACACTTGCATCACGAAGATTTCACAGGGCAATACGGCAAATTTTATGCCCAATATCGTGCAACCTCATGGTATATAGACGAGAAAAAAGAAGCCGAAGATTTAGCCGAAAAATTGGGTTATAGTAAAGTTTCTGAGGAAAAATTAGCCGTGTCTTTAAAAATTAGAGATTATGTTATTGGTGGCGGCTTTATGTTTGCCATGTGTAGTGCGACCGATAGTTTTGATATCGCACTCTCTGCTGAAGGTGTCGATATTTGTGAACCTATGTTTGACGGCGATGGTAGTGATCCAAATTATCAGAATAAAATTGACTACACTAAAACCTTTGCGTTTACCGATTTTTTGATTGAACGCAGCCCAGTAGTTTATGAGTTCTCTTCTATTGATATGACAAGAAAACGCATGATTCCTAAAACAGCAGATTATTTTTCACTAATGGATTTTTCGGCAAAATGGGATCCTATTCCGACTATGTTGTGCCAGAATCATACGGCTTTAGTAAAAGGTTTTATGGGACAAACTACGGCGTTTACACGTGAAGAAATTAAATCGAATGTATTAGTTCTGGGTGAAACAAAATCCAATGGTGAAGCCAAATACATTCATGGAATAAAAGGAAAAGGTTTTTTTACGTTTTATGGCGGACATGACCCTGAAGATTATCAGCATCGGGTAGGGGATGCTAAAACAGAATTAGACTTACACCCAACCTCTCCAGGTTATCGCCTAATTTTGAATAATGTGTTGTTTCCAGCTGCAAAAAAGAAGAAACAAAAAACTTAATTGAATTTTCTTTGTTAGATTTATACTTTTAAATAACATGATTAGTAAAGTGTCAGGCCGAGCGCAGTCGAGGTCGACTGTATTGTAAGTACAAGTTCTTCACTGATCAGTAACAATTATTTTGCACGATTATATTTTCAATCATGAATTTTTTTCAAAAGGAAATAAAATTAAAACCACATTCTAGAGGGTTTCATTTAATTACAGAGGACATTCTAAAGGCAATGCCTGAAATTAAAGATTTACAAATGGGGCAGATGCAAGTTTTTATCAAGCATACTTCAGCCAGTTTAACCATTAACGAAAACGCCGATTTTACCGTGCGTCAAGATTTTGAAAGTCATTTTAATAAAATGGTTCCTGAAAATGCGCCCTACTACAAACATAATTACGAAGGTCCTGATGACATGCCAGCACATATTAAAGCTTCTTTATTAGGTGCTTCTGTTCAAATCCCTATTACAAACGGACGATTAAATTTGGGGATTTGGCAAGGTATTTATTTGTGTGAACATCGTGATTATGGAGGGGCTCGTAGTCTTGTGGTTACGGCTTTTGGGAATTAATAAAATTATAGATTGAAGTCTAACGAACTTAGAGATACTATATTTATGGAAGCAAATGAAAAAATTAGAGAACAGATTTTTGAGATTATAAAAAATCAACTTAGGGATAATAATCCACCTGAAGTTAAGGTGACATATAATAGATTGATAAAAAACGGATATGATGATTTTGATACCAAACAGATGATTGGACAGTGCGTGTCTGTTGAGTTATTTGAAGTTATAAAAAATCAAAAACCATTCAATCTAGAACGGTACATCAAAAACCTAAAAGCATTACCTAAGGAGCCATTTGAGTAAATTTTTAACGAAGTTCAATCTAGTATTTTATTTCTCGAAAAGGTACAAAGTCGCCAAGATGTAGCACACAAAAATTAATGATAATTAGTGTAATTCGTGTCAAAAATAAGGTTTTGAGCTAAAATCTGTGTAAATCGGTGAAATCTGTGTCTGGAAAAATTGGTTGCTGGTTTTTGGTTATTAGTTTTTGGAGGCTTAGTCGTATGCTAATTTTTACATAATAGTATGCACATTAAGTTATTGATTTTCTCAGTGGAGCTCTGTGTCATTCTCTGTGAAACTCTGCGTAATAGCTTCTTGAAATTGGTTGCTGGTTTTTGGTTATTAGTTTTTGGAGCCTTGCTCGCCTACTAATTTTTTACATAATAGCATGCGTATTAATTCATTGATTTTCTCAGTGAAACTCTGTGAAATCTCAGTGCCTCTCTGCGTAATAGCATAAAGAAGCAAGCGCCCAAAATACCACAAAAAAAATCCGATTCTTGCGAATCGGATTTTTTATTAAGCGAATAATATGTTTTACAATAGGCAAAAAGCCTTATTTTACTTTTTCAATTACAGCTTTGAAAGCCTCTGGGTTGTTCATAGCTAAATCGGCTAAAACCTTACGGTTTAATTCGATATCATTAGCTTTTAATTGGCCCATGAATTGAGAATAAGATAAACCATGTTCTCTGGCTGCAGCGTTAATACGCGTAATCCATAAGGCACGGAATGTTCTCTTTTTGTTTCTACGGTCTCTATACGAGTATTGCATCGCTTTGTCAACCGCGTTTTTTGCTACTGTCCAAACGTTTTTACGACGTCCGAAGTAACCTTTTGCTTGTTTTAGAACCTTTTTTCTTCTGGCTCTTTTTGCTACAGAGTTTACTGATCTTGGCATAATTTTAATGTGTTTTGTAGTAGGCGGTTAAAATGCTTTCTAGTTATTCATTTTTGGTCTATTTCTAGATTTAAAACTTCTAACTTTTAATTTTTAACTCTTTTTTACTGGCCTAACTCCAGGGTTTATAAATTGTTTTAACCGATTAAAACCGATGTGTTTATTTTAAACGCATCATAGTTTTAATGTTATCCTCATCTGCTTTGTGTACCAAACCATCATGAGTTAACTTTAGCTTACGCTTTTTAGATTTCTTTGTTAAGATGTGACTCTTAAAAGCGTGCTTTCTTTTGATCTTTCCAGTACCCGTTATTTTAAAACGTTTCTTGGCACTAGATTTTGTTTTCATTTTAGGCATTTTCTTCTTCCTAGTTTATAATTATTTCGCTTAATTATTTTCACGCTGAATATATGTTCAGCTTTTTGTTCTACTTTAACTAATGCTTATTACTTTTTTGGAGCAATAAACATGGTCATACGCTTACCTTCTAATCGAGGCATTTGCTCTACTTTTCCAAATTCTTCAAGATCGGTTGCTAATTTTAATAATAAAATTTGCCCTTGTTCTTTGAATATGATAGAACGTCCTTTAAAGAATACGAATGCTTTTAATTTTGCACCCTCTTTTAAGAACTTCTCTGCGTGTTTCTTTTTAAACTCGTAGTCATGATCATCGGTTTGTGGACCAAAACGAATTTCTTTAATGATAACTTTCGTCGCTTTAGATTTTAAAGCCTTATCACGTTTCTTTTGTTCGTAAAGAAACTTTTTATAGTCCATAACCTTACAAACCGGTGGGTCTGCATTAGGAGATATTTCTACAAGATCTAACTCTTGCTCATTCGCTATTCTTAAAGCATCACCTTTAGTGTAAATACCAATCTCTACGTTATCGCCTACTAGACGTAACTTTTGAGCAGTAATTTTAGAGTTAATTTTATGCTTGTCTTCTTGCGAAACCCTTCTTGGTTGCTGTCTTCTTCTAATTGCTATGGCCTTATGATTTTAAATTAAACTTATTATTTTCTAAAACGATTTCAACGTTTTTTTAATGTCTTCTTTTATAATTTCAGAGAAAGCTTCAACAGAAATCATTCCTAAATCTGCGCCACCGTGCTGACGTACAGTGATTTTACCTTCTTGTTCTTCTTGCTCGCCTATAATGATCATATAAGGATGCTTTTGCATTTCGGCTTCCCTAATTTTCTTCCCTATAGTTTCATTTCTATGGTCTACAAGGGCGCGAATTTCGTCATTTTCTAGCAAATTTAAAACTTTTTGTGAGTATTTTTCATATTTCTCGCTAATTGATAGGATAATTACCTGTGTTGGCATTAACCAAAGCGGGAAATTACCCCCTGTATGTTCTAGCAATAGTGCTACAAAACGCTCCATACTTCCAAAAGGAGCACGGTGAATCATAACTGGTCTGTGGGATTCATTATCGCTACCTTTATATGTTAAATCAAAACGTTCTGGTAAATTGTAATCTACTTGAATCGTTCCTAATTGCCAGCGTCTTCCTAAAGCATCTTTCACCATGAAATCTAACTTCGGACCATAAAAAGCAGCTTCTCCAGTTTCAATAACAAAATCTAAACCTTTATCGGTCGCGGCATTAATAATCGCTTGTTCTGCTTTTTCCCAGTTTTCAACATCACCAATATATTTATCTGGATTTTCAGGATCTCTTACAGAAACTTGTGCCGTAAAGTTTTCAAATCCTAAAGAACCAAATACATAAAGTACTAAATCGATAACATCCTTAAATTCTTTATCCAATTGTTCTGGCATACAGAATAAGTGGGCGTCATCTTGAGTAAAGCCACGTACACGAGTTAAACCGTGCAATTCGCCACTTTGTTCATATCTATATACGGTACCAAATTCAGCATAACGTTTTGGTAAATCTTTATAACTCCATTGTGCACTGTTGTAAATTTCACAGTGGTGCGGACAGTTCATTGGTTTTAATAAAAACTCTTCATCTTCCTTAGGTGTTAAAATAGGTTGGAAGCTATCTTCACCATATTTAGCATAGTGCCCTGATGTTTCATACAGTTCCTTTTGTCCAATATGTGGGGTAACCACCATTTCGTAGCCTGCTTTTTTCTGAGCCGCTTTCAAGAAATTCTCTAAACGTTCGCGTAAAGCAGCACCTTTAGGTAACCATAACGGTAAACCCTGTCCAACGCGTTTAGAAAATGTAAAAAGTTCTAACTCCTTACCAAGTTTTCTATGGTCGCGTTTTTTTGCTTCTTCAAGCATATGTAAATATTCGGTAAGCTCTTTTTGCTTCGGAAACGAAATGCCGTAAACACGTGTTAATTGTGGGTTCTTCTCATTACCTCTCCAGTAAGCACCAGCAACACTTAATATTTTAACTGCTTTGATGATTCCGGTGTTTGGAATGTGCCCACCACGACATAAATCGGTAAACGTAGCGTGGTCACAAAATGTAATGGTGCCATCTTCTAAGTTTTCAATTAATTCTGTTTTAAAAGGATTTTCTTTATAAAGGTCTAAAGCTTCAGCCTTACTTGCCGAACGCATTTTAAACTCATGCTTTCCTCTTGCGATTTCAAGCATTTTAGTTTCAATGGCTTTAAAATCTTTTTCAGAAACAGTGTGGTCGCCAAAATCAACATCATAATAAAAACCATTTTCGATAGCCGGACCAATAGTAAGTTTAGCGCCTTCATACAATTCCTCAATAGCTTGAGCTAAAACGTGAGCAGAACTATGCCAAAAAGCGGTTTTACCTTCGTCCTCCCTCCAGGTGTATAAAATTAAAGCACCATCGGTAGTTAATGGAGTTACTGTTTCAATAGTTGTACCATTAAAATTTGCAGAAATCACGTTTCTAGCAAATCCTTCACTAATGCTTTTTGCAACATCCATAGGTGTAACGCCTTCATCAAACGTTTTCACACTGCCATCAGGTAATGTAATATGTATCATAAAATATTTTAAAATCTGGCTGCAAAGATAATGGTATAAAATTGTTAATACAATTACAGTGTATTATTATTTAAAGTTGATAGCTATTATTTTAATGATTTTTGGCAGGTTAATCATTGCTCGGCCTATTTTGATATAAGTGGACGTACTTTTTTTAATCCTATAATCCTTATCATACCGGTGCATATTATAACTAAGTTTTTATAATTGAACGTTTACAGTATTAACGTAAGTAAGGTTGATGTTATGAATACTAAAATGCATTAAAATGGATTGTTTATAGTTGCTACAGTTAGGGTTGTACACGTTTTATAAATTGTTATATTTGAAATCAACAACCTATTTTATGAATAAACTAATAACCCTTTTAATCGCTTTATTAAGTTTACAGGCGGTTAGCGCCCAACAAATAGATAGCGATATATTAAAAGGAAAAGATACTATTATAATCGGTTATAATATTGATCCGCCTTTTTGCTTTTTAGAAAACGGAAAATTAGAAGGGATAAGTGTGAGGTTGTGGCATAAAATCAATAAATCCTTAAATGATCATGTTTATATCTATGAACAACGCACATTAGAACATTTATTAGAAGGAGTTGGAAATGGCGAAATAGATATGTCGTTATCGCCATTAACCATCACTAGTGATCGCCATGCTGTTATGGACTTTTCTGTACCTTATTATATATCCGAATGTAAGGGCTTGATTAAAAGTAAATCTCAAGGCGGTAGGCTAATTGATTATCTTAATTCTTTTTTTAGTTTCAACTTCTTAAAAGTCATAGGAACGTTACTATTCTTATTAACCCTGTTTGGGGTATTAGTTTGGTTTTTCGAGCGTCATAAAAACAAAGATGAGTTTGGCCCAGGTTGGCATGGTGTTTTTAATAGTATTTGGTGGTCTGCAGTAACCATGACAACGGTAGGTTATGGCGATAAATCTCCTAAAACGGTAGGAGGTAGGTTTGTCGGGTTAATTTGGATGTTTACCGCTATCGTTCTTATTTCAGGTATAACAGCCAGTATTGCATCATCGTTAACCGTGCATAAACTGCGTATTTCCGACGATAGTTTTGATACATTTAAGAATTACAAAATTGGTACCGTTAAAAAATCAGCAACCGAATCCTGGTTAGTAAACCACTACTTTAATAAAGTGAGCTCTTATCAAACATTTTCAGAATTAATGGAAGGTTTAAATAACGATGAAATTCAAGCCTTAGCTTACGACGAACCTTTAATTAGATTTACATTAAAGGATTTAGACGATTCAAAATACGAAGTATCCAAGTTTTCCTTTAATACCTCTATGTATGCCATGGCGTTTTCTAAACAATTTGATGCCGCATTAAAGAACGAAATATCTCAAGATATTATTGATTACATCGAATCTAATGATTGGCGTTTGCTTTTGGCTAATTACGACTTACTATATAGATAGGTTAATTCTTGTTTAATATTAACTCATTTTTATAAGCCTTTCGGCGGAAGGGTGAATTACTTCATCCATAATGATAGCAATATTATTGATGCCTAGTTTTGTAATGCTGTTTTTTTGCACCCCTTAACTTCTGAAGCTTTTGTTTTTATTAATACTATTTATTAGGGTATGTGGGTTTAGCCTTTCGGCGGAATTATTCTCGTTACATATAATGTGTACCTATATAATAGGAAGAACATTCAATAACTTTTAAAGTTTTTAGAAGATTTCGTGTAAAAAGAATATTGC
>NZ_JAHKPD010000002.1 GCF_018860245.1 Pseudotamlana agarivorans | reverse complement strand
ACTTACTGATTTAGTGTATGATGGTGTTTTTGAGGTGCTCCAGTGGCTTCTGTTTCTATCAGCTGTCCCTCCTGTTCAGCTACTGACGGGGTGGTGCGTAACGGCAAAAGCACCGCCGGACATCAGCGCCATTCGCCATTCAGGCTGCGCAACTGTTGGGAAGGGCGATCGGTGCGGGCCTCTTCGCTATTACGCCAGCTGGCGAAAGGGGGATGTGCTGCAAGGCGATTAAGTTGGGTAACGCCAGGGTTTTCCCAGTCACGACGTTGTAAAACGACGGCCAGTGCCAAGCTTGCATGCCTGCAGCCGGCCAGCCTCGCAGAGCAGGATTCCCGTTGAGCACCGCCAGGTGCGAATAAGGGACAGTGAAGAAGGAACACCCGCTCGCGGGTGGGCCTACTTCACCTATCCTGCCCGGCTGACGCCGTTGGATACACCAAGGAAAGTCTACACGAACCCTTTGGCAAAATCCTGTATATCGTGCGAAAAAGGATGGATATACCGAAAAAATCGCTATAATGACCCCGAAGCAGGGTTATGCAGCGGAAAAGCGCTGTCTAGATTACTTGTACAGCTCGTCCATGCCGCCGGTGGAGTGGCGGCCCTCGGCGCGTTCGTACTGTTCCACGATGGTGTAGTCCTCGTTGTGGGAGGTGATGTCCAACTTGATGTTGACGTTGTAGGCGCCGGGCAGCTGCACGGGCTTCTTGGCCTTGTAGGTGGTCTTGACCTCAGCGTCGTAGTGGCCGCCGTCCTTCAGCTTCAGCCTCTGCTTGATCTCGCCCTTCAGGGCGCCGTCCTCGGGGTACATCCGCTCGGAGGAGGCCTCCCAGCCCATGGTCTTCTTCTGCATTACGGGGCCGTCGGAGGGGAAGTTGGTGCCGCGCAGCTTCACCTTGTAGATGAACTCGCCGTCCTGCAGGGAGGAGTCCTGGGTCACGGTCACCACGCCGCCGTCCTCGAAGTTCATCACGCGCTCCCACTTGAAGCCCTCGGGGAAGGACAGCTTCAAGTAGTCGGGGATGTCGGCGGGGTGCTTCACGTAGGCCTTGGAGCCGTACATGAACTGAGGGGACAGGATGTCCCAGGCGAAGGGCAGGGGGCCACCCTTGGTCACCTTCAGCTTGGCGGTCTGGGTGCCCTCGTAGGGGCGGCCCTCGCCCTCGCCCTCGATCTCGAACTCGTGGCCGTTCACGGAGCCCTCCATGTGCACCTTGAAGCGCATGAACTCCTTGATGATGGCCATGTTATCCTCCTCGCCCTTGCTCACCATGCTTAATTTCTCCTCTTTAATTCCCGGGTACCGAGCTCGAATTCGTAATCATGTCATAGCTGTTTCCTGTGTGAAATTGTTATCCGCTCACAATTCCACACAACATACGAGCCGGAAGCATAAAGTGTAAAGCCTGGGGTGCCTAATGAGTGAGCTAACTCACATTAATTGCGTTGCGCTCACTGCCCGCTTTCCAGTCGGGAAACCTGTCGTGCCAGCTGCATTAATGAATCGGCCAACGCGCGGGGAGAGGCGGTTTGCGTATTGGGCGCTAGCGGAGTGTATATACTGGCTTACTATGTTGGCACTGATGAGGGTGTCAGTGAAGTGCTTCATGTGGCAGGAGAAAAAAGGCTGCACCGGTGCGTCAGCAGAATATGTGATACAGGATATATTCCGCTTCCTCGCTCACTGACTCGCTACGCTCGGTCGTTCGACTGCGGCGAGCGGAAATGGCTTACGAACGGGGCGGAGATTTCCTGGAAGATGCCAGGAAGATACTTAACAGGGAAGTGAGAGGGCCGCGGCAAAGCCGTTTTTCCATAGGCTCCGCCCCCCTGACAAGCATCACGAAATCTGACGCTCAAATCAGTGGTGGCGAAACCCGACAGGACTATAAAGATACCAGGCGTTTCCCCCTGGCGGCTCCCTCGTGCGCTCTCCTGTTCCTGCCTTTCGGTTTACCGGTGTCATTCCGCTGTTATGGCCGCGTTTGTCTCATTCCACGCCTGACACTCAGTTCCGGGTAGGCAGTTCGCTCCAAGCTGGACTGTATGCACGAACCCCCCGTTCAGTCCGACCGCTGCGCCTTATCCGGTAACTATCGTCTTGAGTCCAACCCGGAAAGACATGCAAAAGCACCACTGGCAGCAGCCACTGGTAATTGATTTAGAGGAGTTAGTCTTGAAGTCATGCGCCGGTTAAGGCTAAACTGAAAGGACAAGTTTTGGTGACTGCGCTCCTCCAAGCCAGTTACCTCGGTTCAAAGAGTTGGTAGCTCAGAGAACCTTCGAAAAACCGCCCTGCAAGGCGGTTTTTTCGTTTTCAGAGCAAGAGATTACGCGCAGACCAAAACGATCTCAAGAAGATCATCTTATTAATCAGATAAAATATTTCTAGGCACCAATAACTGCCTTAAAAAAATTACGCCCCGCCCTGCCACTCATCGCAGTACTGTTGTAATTCATTAAGCATTCTGCCGACATGGAAGCCATCACAAACGGCATGATGAACCTGAATCGCCAGCGGCATCAGCACCTTGTCGCCTTGCGTATAATATTTGCCCATGGTGAAAACGGGGGCGAAGAAGTTGTCCATATTGGCCACGTTTAAATCAAAACTGGTGAAACTCACCCAGGGATTGGCTGAGACGAAAAACATATTCTCAATAAACCCTTTAGGGAAATAGGCCAGGTTTTCACCGTAACACGCCACATCTTGCGAATATATGTGTAGAAACTGCCGGAAATCGTCGTGGTATTCACTCCAGAGCGATGAAAACGTTTCAGTTTGCTCATGGAAAACGGTGTAACAAGGGTGAACACTATCCCATATCACCAGCTCACCGTCTTTCATTGCCATACGAAATTCCGGATGAGCATTCATCAGGCGGGCAAGAATGTGAATAAAGGCCGGATAAAACTTGTGCTTATTTTTCTTTACGGTCTTTAAAAAGGCCGTAATATCCAGCTGAACGGTCTGGTTATAGGTACATTGAGCAACTGACTGAAATGCCTCAAAATGTTCTTTACGATGCCATTGGGATATATCAACGGTGGTATATCCAGTGATTTTTTTCTCCATTTTAGCTTCCTTAGCTCCTGAAAATCTCGATAACTCAAAAAATACGCCCGGTACTGATGAATCCCCTAATGATTTTGGTAAAAATCATTAAGTTAAGGTGGATACACATCTTGTCATATGATCAAATGGTTTCGCGAAAAATCAATAATCAGACAACAAGATGTGCGAACTCGATATTTTACACGACTCTCTTTACCAATTCTGCCCCGAATTACACTTAAAACGACTCAACAGCTTAACGTTGGCTTGCCACGCATTACTTGACTGTAAAACTCTCACTCTTACCGAACTTGGCCGTAACCTGCCAACCAAAGCGAGAACAAAACATAACATCAAACGAATCGACCGATTGTTAGGTAATCGTCACCTCCACAAAGAGCGACTCGCTGTATACCGTTGGCATGCTAGCTTTATCTGTTCGGGCAATACGATGCCCATTGTACTTGTTGACTGGTCTGATATTCGTGAGCAAAAACGACTTATGGTATTGCGAGCTTCAGTCGCACTACACGGTCGTTCTGTTACTCTTTATGAGAAAGCGTTCCCGCTTTCAGAGCAATGTTCAAAGAAAGCTCATGACCAATTTCTAGCCGACCTTGCGAGCATTCTACCGAGTAACACCACACCGCTCATTGTCAGTGATGCTGGCTTTAAAGTGCCATGGTATAAATCCGTTGAGAAGCTGGGTTGGTACTGGTTAAGTCGAGTAAGAGGAAAAGTACAATATGCAGACCTAGGAGCGGAAAACTGGAAACCTATCAGCAACTTACATGATATGTCATCTAGTCACTCAAAGACTTTAGGCTATAAGAGGCTGACTAAAAGCAATCCAATCTCATGCCAAATTCTATTGTATAAATCTCGCTCTAAAGGCCGAAAAAATCAGCGCTCGACACGGACTCATTGTCACCACCCGTCACCTAAAATCTACTCAGCGTCGGCAAAGGAGCCATGGGTTCTAGCAACTAACTTACCTGTTGAAATTCGAACACCCAAACAACTTGTTAATATCTATTCGAAGCGAATGCAGATTGAAGAAACCTTCCGAGACTTGAAAAGTCCTGCCTACGGACTAGGCCTACGCCATAGCCGAACGAGCAGCTCAGAGCGTTTTGATATCATGCTGCTAATCGCCCTGATGCTTCAACTAACATGTTGGCTTGCGGGCGTTCATGCTCAGAAACAAGGTTGGGACAAGCACTTCCAGGCTAACACAGTCAGAAATCGAAACGTACTCTCAACAGTTCGCTTAGGCATGGAAGTTTTGCGGCATTCTGGCTACACAATAACAAGGGAAGACTTACTCGTGGCTGCAACCCTACTAGCTCAAAATTTATTCACACATGGTTACGCTTTGGGGAAATTATGAGGGGATCTCTCAGCGCCCGGTAGTGATCTTATTTCATTATGGTGAAAGTTGGAACCTCTTACGTGCCGATCAACGTCTCATTTTCGCCAAAAGTTGGCCCAGGGCTTCCCGGTATCAACAGGGACACCAGGATTTATTTATTCTGCGAAGTGATCTTCCGTCACAGGTATTTATTCGGCGCAAAGTGCGTCGGGTGATGCTGCCA
>NZ_JAHKPD010000017.1 GCF_018860245.1 Pseudotamlana agarivorans | reverse complement strand
ATAATACCTTGTCGCTTAAAAACTAGCGATATGGCCAATACACTTGATCCAATGGACTTAAAACAAACTATCACTCTTCATCTTGATGGGTTTAGCAACCGCAAAATAGGATCCACTCTAGGAATTTCTCGCAATACTGTAAATACTTATATGCGTTTATTTAAGGCTAGCGGTTCTACTTTTAAAGAGCTATTAGGCTTAGACAATGCTACCCTGGAGAAGCTTTTCCCTTCCCATACCACCATTAATAACCCGCGTTACGAGGAACTCATGCTATTTTTTGAAGGGGTAAATAAAGCTCGTAATCATCCAGGATTTACTTTTTTATACCATTATCAGGAATATGTAGATCAGGCTAAAGCCCCGTATAGCTATACACAGTTTATGGAGCATTACCGGCGCAAATATGCCAAGGCTAAAGGTTCTATGAAACTTGAACATGATCCTGGCAATGAACTCTTTATTGATTATACCGGTAAAAAACTGGAGATTATAGATAAAGAAACTGGAGAGCTTATTCCAGTAGAAGTATTCGTTGCCATTCTGCCTAATAGCCAGTACACTTACGTGGAAGCTTGTAAAAGTCAGAAACGGGAAGACCTGATTAACTGCTGCTGTAATGCACTACAGTTTTATGGAGGAGCTCCAAAAGCTATTGTCTCCGATAACTTAAAATCGGCTGTTACAAGAGCCAGCAGGTATGAAGCAGATATAAACCGAAGTTTTAAAGACTTCGCACGGCATTACAACTGTGTAATTAATCCAGCCCGAGGCTATGCTCCACAAGACAAAGCCTTGGTGGAGAACGCTGTAAACCTTGCCTATCAACGCATCTATTACCCACTACGAGAGATGACTTTCTTTTCTTTAGAAGATCTAAATCGAGAGATAAAACGTCTACTGCAACGTTATAACGATTTGTTGTTCTCCCGTAAAGAAGCCAGTCGCAGAGAGCTCTTTCAGTCCGTAGAACGGGAATATCTAAAACCCTTGCCAGACATCCCCTATGAACTAAAAGGCTACCGAAGAGCAAAGGTTCAGAAAATGGGATACGTGTACTTCTCTCCTGATAAAAGTTATTACAGTGTACCTTATCGCTACATGGGAAAAGAAACAAGCATCCATTACACCAATTCTACGGTAGAAGTTTATTATAACCATCAGCGGATTGCTTTACACGCTCGTAATACATCCAAAGGGAGCTACAATACCAACAAAGAGTATCTAAGTAGCACTCACAAATACTATAGCGATTGGAGCCTTGAATTTTTTAAAAAGAAAGCTGCAATCCATGGAGAGCATGTTGTGAGATGCGTAGAAAAAATAATCGATAAAGTAGACTATCCAGAGATAGGATATAAAAGAGCAATGGGTGTGATACAACTTCATAAAGCCTATGGTTCTAAACGTTTAGACAACGCTTGTAAAAGAGCTTTTCAAGCAGATGCCACAAGTTATTTGCGCATCAAAAATATCCTAAAAAACAATTTAGACGAAAGCTCCCTGTTCTACCAGAATTTAGAAGAAGACCAATCCCACATACCAGAACACGATAACATACGAGGAGCTTCGGCATACCAATAACAAAAAATAATATACGATTAAACCATTTAAATTTAATAAATATGAACAACAATCAGACTATTGAAAAACTAAAACAAATGCGTCTTGGGGCTATGGCTCAGTTACACATGCAACACATACAGGACAACCGCATAGAGAACATTACAGCCGATCAATATCTGGCTCTACTAATCGACCATCAGTGGGAAGACCGACAAAACAGAAAGATAGAACGGCTTCTAAAACAAGCCAATTTTAAACAACAGGCTAGTCTAGCTGATGTAAATTACAATCAGAATCGCAACCTAGACAAGAATATGTTCGCCCGCTTAAGTACTCTGAATTTTATCACTAGAAAAGAAAATATTATTCTTACTGGAGCTTCTGGAGTAGGCAAAAGCTATTTGGCTCAGGCATTAGGACATCAGGCGTGTATGATGGAATACAAAACCATATACACCAACACTGCGCGTCTTTTTAATAAACTGAAACTAAGCAAAGTAGACGGTACCTATCTTAAGGAACTCGGAAAATTAATTAAAGTAGATTTACTAATATTAGATGACTTTGGTCTACAGAGTTTTGATAATCACGCCAGAGAAGCCCTAATGGATATTATAGATGACAGACACCATAAGGCCTCCACAATTATAGCTTCTCAAATACCAGTATCTGCTTGGTATGATATTATTGGAGAGGGAACCATAGCTGATGCTATTTTGGATAGAATTGTAAATTCCTCACATCGCATAGATCTTAAGGGAGAATCTCTAAGAAAAGGAAATTTAAAGAATCAATAACATTATTTTTTTTATATAATTGTAATATCTTTCAAAGTGGCACTGTTTGACCGAAACAGGTGGCACCATCACTCCGAAATAGCCA
>NZ_JAHKPD010000015.1 GCF_018860245.1 Pseudotamlana agarivorans | reverse complement strand
TCTCGATAGATAGTAGATCTAGAACGCTTCAGTCTTTTTGCTATGAAAGACTTGGCCTTATTCTCCTCCAAAAGTGTCTGAATAATGACTCTTTCATTGAGGGTTAATCGCTTATATTTTTTTGTGTCCATACAACAAATCTAAAGTTTTGATTTGTTGCGTTAAGTTATTGAATTCTGGGTCTTTTTTCGGTATGACACACAACGGTCTTGTGTATGGTTAGTTGCGTGTTTAAGCAACTAATTTAGTAAACAAAAACGAACGCGAGAAAATTCCGAAGGAATTTTCCAAATAAGCAACGACCAAAGCAATTAATTATACACGTTGTTGGCAGTAGTTATTCTATAGTTCTTACGGCTCTCACATAGTTATAAACATATCTAACATCACCTTGTGGTCCAAAGTATTCAGGATAATCATTAATGTCACCACTCTTTGGGTCACTTCGTTGACAGCCTGCACCATGAACATCTAAAAGATTGCCATTCATTTGTCCTAACCCTTCTCCAAAAGCAATATAAACTGCACCATTATATGGATTTACGCCATCTAGATGTGTTGTACTGGTCCAAAAGAATGGATAATGTCCAGGATTACCTTCTGGGTCATTAATTTCTGTGGTTTCAAAAATAGTGCTTATTGCGGGAGAGTTTGTAGTTTGCGGAGACCTTGAATAGTCTACAATGCTTTGTAATTCTTTGGCATTAGGTAATCTCCAATCACTATATAAAGCTAATTCTAAATTTTTTGAATATTCAAGTGCTTCTTCCCAATCTTTAGAAACTCCATCATCTGCTTTTTGCCACATTAATCCTGTAGCTAAATCACTTATGGTTCCATCTCCATTATCAACATAGTTATTTTCTCCATATTCTGTATTACCACGAACCATTCTAAAATACATTTCATTAGCAGTACCAGATAAAGGTTTAAATTTTGGATAACCTTTTATTCTTCCATCAACAAAGTTTACTCCAAATACAGTTTGGTCTCCATTCATTGTTAATCCAACATATTCAGTGCTAGACCAAGTTTGCGCATCAATTTCTCTTTCTCCAATACTTGTGTCACCAAGAGGTTGGTTGAAAAAATCAGTATCAATAAACATATCAATCGCGGTTTCACCTTGTACTCTTCCTGTAAAATTAATCAATGAGTATAGCTCTTTCAATGTAGGAACCCTCCAATCGGTATAATCACCCAAAGATGAATTCTCAGCTTTTGTAAACGCTTCATCAAAAGTGATTTTATCGCCCATATCTTGCTCCCACATGAGTCCAGTTACATTATCTGTAATAGTACCATCTCCATTGTCTGTGTAGGAAGCTAGGTTACCACTATAGGTAGCATCTTGCCCATAAAAAGCCTGTTCTACTGTTAGTTCAGTTATTAACGCAGTATCGCTGAAAAATTCAGAAACACCTGTATCAACAATTGAGTAAGGTTTGTCAGGGGTTGGTAATTCAATAACCTCTTCTTCACTAGATTCGTTATTTATATCGGTATTTTCATCATTACTACATCCATAAAATAGTGTAATTAATAACAACAGATTTAAGAAAGTGATTTTCATAATTTTTTAAGATTTTGATACTTTGACTTAAATATTTTACAAAGGTTTAATCTTTAGTCAACCTATTTCAGGAAAGTAGGAAGGTGAGAATTACTGCCAACGTTTAAGCTATGATTTCGGCGTGGAAAATATCGGAGACTTTTCCACTGTTGGAATCAAGCTGGTTAAAATACAACAAACTTTTTATTAAGCGAAAAGCCACGCTGAATTATAGGTATTGTTGGCAGTAGTACTATGTAAATAATTTTCGGATTTTGTTATTCAAGTAATTTCTTTAAATAAACATTCAGTTCTTCCTCTTGAAGATTGTACTGTATTATTTTACCATTTCTATCGATAAGAAAATTGGAAGGTATGCCTGAAACATGATATAATTGCGCAGCCTTATTTTTAAACCTATTTAACTCAGAAACATGTGTCCATTCAAGACCATCTTTTTCTATTGCATTTAACCAACTCTTTTTATTTGTGTCAAGCGACACGGCTAAGATTCGAAAACCCTTGTCATGGTATTTTTCAAAAGCTCTTACAAGCTCAGGATTAGCAGCGCGACAAGGTCCACACCAGCTTGCCCAGAACTCCAATAGTGTTATATTTCCTTTAAACTCCTCGAGAGACACTAGATTACCAGATGGGTCGTTTTGTTTAAATTCCGGAGCCTGCTTGCCCACCATACTACCCCCAAAGACTTGAGCGTAAACTGAACTTGCAGATGGCAAAGTTTTAATCCTGTCTGTGAGGTTGTTATACAGATAAATAAACTGTTCCATATCAAACTGGCCTGAGTTACTGCCTACCCGTCCTACAGTGCTTGAATTGTGAGCCAGTTCTAGTAAAGATACCGGTTCGTCAGGATTCTGTTTTATAAAATTAAACACCTTTTCCCTATACATCTCATTATATGGTTTACGGTACTTGGCTCTAAATATTTGTAACACAGAATCTCTAACATTTTTATCTATATCGTCTCGAAAGGGGAATTCAATTCCAGCATCCTCGAGTTCTGGTTTCATCTCATCTAATATTTCTTCTTGTAGTTTTTTCTGAAAACTTTCTTTTAAATGCTGGAGTTCTGTAAATTTCTTTTGATGATGGGATTCATTTACAATCTGGATATTCGCCATTATGCTATCTATGATGATATTATACTTCCCTGGAACAGCCAAAATTTCACTATAGTCTCCAAATGCGGTTGCCAAATCAAACACAGATTTATTGGGGTTTTCTTTTAATTTTTTGGCTGAGAAGAAACTAATATAAATACTTGTTGGTTCCTTCAATTGAAGGTTAACTGTAAGTTGGTCATTTTCTATCTCGTATTCCTCAAATATGTAATCTCCTGTTATCTTTAATCTCCCTTCTTTAGCGTTCTTCATCCCAGAAAGGTCAAAAATGAGTTCCATTTCACCGGTCATTGTGGTTAATTGATTACTCATATTTTGACATAGGGCAATGTTTAGCATAAGGCAAAAAGCCGCAAAAAATAGTGTTATTTGTTTTCTTATCATTTTAATTCCTTCTCTTTAAAGTGTCTGAGTATCGTATTACTGCCAACGGTTAGTATATGAAAAGTAGGCGATTTCGAAGCACGAAACTTTCGGTTAAGCACAAGGTTTGATTCGTGCCAAAAGCCTTGGATTTATTGCTATTTCGTCTATTTTTTATATACATTGTTGTAGGTAGTTATTTTCCATCTATCGGTGTAACGTCTTTTATTTCTTGAATACTACCTGTGTTATCTTTAATTACAGTTTCTTTAACTGTTGCGAAATCAATTTTATTTAATTCAATTTTACGGATATTTCTATTCCCCATTGTATGAAAATAATATACTCTGTTTTTTAAATCAGAAGAACTTGTAATTTGAGTTACACTTTCCATCTTTTCAGGAATTTTGTCTGCAGGAACTTGAGCTCCGATGGGGATGTTAAAATTGTCTAATATTCTAAACGATTCAAAAACGGCATCAGTACTTGTTTCTAAAGGCCTGCAAGTAGCAGTTAATGTAGCCGCTCTAACGAATCGAGAAGGAGAAGTGTAGTCTCCAGGCAATCCCAATAAGCCAGATCCACCTCCAAAACTTTTTATTGTATAATCACCAAAACTCTTTGGTGTACTAGCAGTGGTGGAAAGATTAAGGTAATTACTTAAGTTTGTTAAATGCCAATCGTATGTAGGCGCATTGGTAATTACTCCTAAAAATGGATCATATATTTTAATTTCTCCATTATTGACGATTTCAATTATTTTACTATTTCCCCTATCATCCGCTATTTTCATATGAAATGGCATTGGTGCGCCCCCATATTCTTTACTATCAACCTGAACCACTTTAATACCATCAAGATTTTCTATCACCTCGTCAACATTTTTAAAGGAAGATAGTACCCATTGCATCAATCCTCCTAAACTTAAAGATTTTTTAGCATCTTCAACAGAATATTCTGCATAGTCTGCATAATTAGGTAAATAATATACACCAACATAGAGACCATTCTCATTTAATCCATCTGGCCCAAAATCTTGGCCATAAGCAGTCATAGTAATAAACCCATATTTCCCAGTCCATTCTTTACATTGAAGACTTTCTTGTGGTAAACCTCTGAATTTTTTATTTCTTGGTACTACGAGAATATCATTTAGATGTGCATTACTTAAAGCCCATTCTACTGTTCTACCAACAACGAAACCTCCATCTTTAGAGCATAATGTAATTCCAGTACAAGCAAGTATGGGCATATTTAATACAAAAACAAAATAAATGATTAGGGATAAGTTTTTGGTTTTTAAATTTGCCATTATTTAGTTTTTTAAAGTTTAAATAGTAATTTCATTAAACGCTGATTTCTAATTACCTACAACGGTTTCGTGTAAGGTGCGTTGCGACTAAGAAGTTAGGATTTCCGAATGGAAATCCGAAGTTGAATAGAAGTACTGCACATTAACTTAATGCTAAAGTAAGCAATGGATTTTACACTGTGTTGTGTATAGCGCTATTTTAGTCCGATTTTATGCTTTAAACCTCTAAAATTAAGGGTTTTTATTTTATTTTTTTGCGAGAAATTTGCCGTAAAATTTACGTTTTGCTTTTCAGGTAATTATTGAAATATTTTATCTTTTTAAACCTCAATTTTGTCCGGAACTAATTTACCGTCCAGATTTTCAGTCCGCCGTAAGAGTTGCGCAATATTGGTGTCCGAAGTCGTCTGAGTAAGCAGAATCAGCTTTTTGAGCTTTGTTAAACATATTTTTTGCGTTCTAAAAGTCCGAATTACGTCATAATTGCGCATTGCTATTGTCCGAAATCACATGAGTAATCAGAATCCGATTGCGTTATATTTTTAAATTTTGTTTTCGCTTAGATTCCAGGAGAATTAGTTTTTGGATTTTTTGAGAAAACCAGAGTTTTTAAGAGCTAGATATTAAGGAATTGAGATTTTCAGATAGGAGTGAGCCGTTATACACAACGGTTTCGTATAAGGTGCGATGCGACTAAAAAGCTAGATTTTCCGAAGGAAAATCAGCAATCCAAAAAAGCGATGCCCTTTGTGTTTTGCTAAAATAAGCATTGCATTTTATACAATGTTGTAAATCAGTGCAATTTTATTAATTATACTTATAAAACTCTTTAGAAATACTGTAATATTTGTGTTTTGAAATTCGATTAAATATTTTTCCAAGCAGTTTTAATTACAATTTTTTAACACACTAATTAGCCGTCCAGCTTATCCGTCCGTCGCAACAGTTGCGTATTGTTTTGGTCAGAAGCCAGCAGAGTAATCAGGTTTTATATTCAGATTTTTAAACAACTAATTTTTATGGAAAATTTACCGTTATGAGTATCAGTCCGCCGCAACAGTTTCGTATCGTTATAGTCCGAAATCGGCTGAGTGAGCTAGTCCGATTGCGCTTTGCTTTTAAGAGTCTGTAAAAGTGATTTTTAAGCGTTTAGAATGGCGTTTAGAGTTGATTTACGCCCGAGTGGGGCATTGTTTACAACGGTCTCATGTAAGGTGCGTTGCGACTAAAAAAGTAGGATTTCCGTTTGGAAATCCGAAGTTGGATAGAAGTACTACACATTAATTTAACGCTAAAGTAAGCAATGGATTTTACATATTGTTAGCCCACGTTTAATTTATTCAGGTTTAGATTTGCAATATTAATCACATTTCTAACTGATTTTGCTCCGCGTTTAGATTTGCAGTGTAGATTTTTAATCCGTCGCAACAGTTTCGTATTGTTAGGGTCAGAAACCGGTTGAGTAATAAGAGTTTTAAACCACTAATTTCAAACAAACTAATTTGCCGTCTAGCTGATCAGTCCGCCGCAACAGTTGCGTATTGTTAGGGTCAGAAATCGGCTGAGTGAGTATAATCCGTTGCGCTATATTTTAAAGTTCTGTTTTCGCTTCGATTTCAGGAGCTAATAGTTATTTAATTTTTTTGTTAAAATTAAATTTTTAGAGAAAGAAATTAAGGAGTCTATAATAAGAATAGAATAGGAGTTTGGAGAAAGAATTTAAGGGACTAAATTTTGATGAGCCGAGTAAAAATGTGGGCTAACGTTGATGTGTATGGAACGTAGCGTGTAAAAAGGTAATATATTTAAGGCTAAAACAGAGCTAAATTTTTAATTTTGTTTTTAACTTGTCAAACGTAAAAGCCAAATTAAAAATTTGGCGGACTCGGTAAACAAGCAAAAACCTCTGGGAAAGCCTAATTTAGCTATGTTTTATACACGGTGTTGGCAACAGTAATTTAACAATCATTTTGAAACAATAGAGTTAAATACCATTTACCATTTATTTTTTCAAATCCGAGCATTGTTAAAGTTCCGACTTCTTTAAGTTCGTATTCAGAGAAGAAAATATTATTTGAAAAATGGAATGTATTTTCCAATTCTTTGTCAATTCCAATTTCCGAAATAAAATCCCAATCGTCGATAACCCAATTGTCTTCTTTCAGAACAAATGTTTCTTCACAAGCTCCAACAACAGCTATTAAATTCTCAAAATCTATATGAGCTTTTTGAAATTCAGAGTCAGAAATGAACTTTTGGCTGAATTCAAGAAAGTCTTTTGGGATTAATTCTTTATCAGAGTAAGTTTCAGAAACTTTTCGGTATTCATCAGCTTTATTAAAAACTAAATCCCAATCGAAGTTTTCAACTTTCCCTTTTTTATATATTTCATAAATCGAATCCATCACAATTTTCATTTGTTCTTCTTCAGTAACTATTTCCGATTTTTGATTTTCAATTTTTAATTCAGGTTTAATTTCCTCTTTTTTTTGTTTGCAAGAGATTATTAATAGAAGTAAAAAAGTTAGTTTTAGTATTCTGGTGGAGTCAAGGTTGTAACGCTGCATGTGTTAAGAGTTTCTGAGGTGGAGATGTGTCTGAGTCTTTCGAAACAACCGCTGAATGCAATTCCAAAAGAAGAACGCGTTGAGTAGGAACAGGCTGGAGATAAAGTTTGGGAGGGTGTTTTATAGTTTAAGATTTTCCTGGGTCTATTATTAAGCTTGTCTTGGAGTGGGTTAAGGG
>NZ_JAHKPD010000021.1 GCF_018860245.1 Pseudotamlana agarivorans | reverse complement strand
CTCTTTCATTGAGGGTTAATCGCTTATATTTTTTTGTGTCCATACAACAAATCTAAAGTTTTGATTTGTTGCGTTAAGTTATTGAATTCTGGTTCTCATTTTTTTTATTGTTGCCAACGTTGATGTGTATGCAACGTAGCGTGTAAAAAGGTAAGATTTTTAAGGATAAAACAGAGCTAAATTTTTAATTTTGTTTTTAACTTGTCAAAAGTAAAAGCCAAATTAAAAATTTGGCGGACTCGGCAAACAAGCAAAAACCTCTGGGAAAGCCTAATTTAGCTATGTTTTATACACGGTGTTGCCATTAGTACTTATTTCCATTCCCAATTCAGTTCATCAATATATTCAGCTCCGAATTCAGTTACACGTTTCTTTAATTTCGTTTGGTTTTCAATCGAGTATTTTGGAATAATTAAAGATAATCCAGTTGTCAATTTAATAAAGAAATGGTCTTTTGTTTCAATCAATTCCTTTAGTTCAGTTCCATTTATTTTACTTTCAGAAGTAAAGTCTTTCACATTCAAGAAATTTTCGTCAAAGTCAATTTCCACAGGCTTGTTAATCCTATTCTTATAATTTTCTTCAATGTGTTTTTTGAAATGTCTTTTATAATTCCATTTGGCATACATTGGATAAAAAGCAAACCATAATAAACCCAAAGAAGCTATTATTCCGCCAATGCTATTATTTTCATTTTTATAGGCAAAATAAAGTCCTATCAATGTATATAATATAAAGACTATATATCTAGAACGAAAACGTTTCTTTTTCTGTGATTCCGATTTTGAAGAAGTATATAGCTGATATTCTAAAAAATCCAAGTTAGTAAGTAAGTAGTTTATTTTCATTTCGGTATTAATGGCAACGGTCTCATGTAAGGTGCGTTGCGACTAAGAAAGTAGGATTTCCGTTTGGAAATCCGAAGTTGGATAGAAGTACTACACATTAATTTAACGCTAAAGTAAGCAATGGATTTTACATATTGTTAGCCCACGTTTAGTTTATTCAGGTTTAGATCCGCATTATTAATCACATTTTTAACTGATTTTGCTTCGCGTTTAGAGTTGCCGTGTAGATTTTTAATCCGTCGCAACAGTTTCGTTTTGCTATTAACTAAAACCGCTTGAGTAATCAGAGTTTTAAACCATAACTATTTAACAGACTAATATGCCGTCCAGCTTATTAGTCCGTCGCAACAGTTTCGTATTGTTAGGGTCAGAAATCGGTTGAGTGAGTATAATCCGTTGCGCTATATTTTAAATTTCTGTTTTCGCTTCGATTCCAGGAGGTAATAGTTATTTAATTTTTTTGTTAAAATTAAATTTTTAGAGAAAGAAATTAAGGAATCTATGATAAGAATAGAGTAGGAGTTTGGAGAAAGTGTTTAAGGGACTAAATTTTGATGAGCCGAGTAAAAATGTGGGCTAACGTTCTCGGCTATGCTTAGTACGGGAATTGAAAGTAAATAATTCCCGTTTAAACAATTAGCCAAATCTTTTTATTTTGTTTTATCTTTTTCAGTAATAAAGCCAAATCAAAAGATTTGGCGGACTTTGCAAATACAGACTAACTTTTGAATCAAAAACCAAACCCGTATTAAGTATAGGCATTGTTGGCAAACGTTATTTTATATCTGTAGATTTAAATTTAGTTTAGCACCCAAAGCATTAAAAATGCGCATTACAGTTTCAAAAGTCACATTTCCAGTGCTGTTTTCAAGTCGAGAAATCTGTGCTTTTTTTACTCCAACTAATTCTCCTAATTGCTCTTGAGTCAGTTTTCGTTTTTTTCGGGCGGTTTTTATCATATCGCCAATCAATTCAAGTTTTAACTCAAATTCATATTCGTCTCTTTCTTCAGTTCCCTTTTTTCCAATTAAAAGGTCTTCTGCTTGGTCTAAAGTGTAACTTTTCATTTCTTTTTGTTTTTAAAGTATGTATTTCTGATTTTGTCAGCTTTGTCGATTTCTTTTTTATCCACTTTGCTTGTTTTCTTAATAATTCCGTGAGTAGCAAAAACTAATGTCTCGGTTTTATCATCCTTGTCCCAGAAGGCTAAAAGGCGATATTGTGTTCCAGAATATAAGGTTCTAAATTCCCAAATATCGTCAGTCAGTTTTTTAAAAAACTTTGGGTCAGAATGTTGTTCGGCTCTTCTTATATTTTGAAATATCTTTTTCCTTGCTTTTAGGTTTTGCTTTTCTACAAATTCAAAAGCTTCTTCAAGCAATTTCGTTTCAAATCGTTTTATCATTCGTGTTGTAAAATCAAATTTGATACAAATATAAATAAAGTTTCGTTAAATGTAAACTTTTGAGTGAGTTTTTAATGTTTGCCAACGTTCTCGGCTATGGTTAGTACGGGAATTAAAAGTAGTGAACTTTCGATTAAACACTTAGCCAAAACTTTTTATTTTGTTTTATCTTTTTTGTTCTAAAGCCAAATCAAAAAGATTTGGCGGACTTGGTTAAAAGATCTAAACTTTGGGTTAAGCACCAAAACCCGTATTAATTATAGCCCTTGTTGTAGCTAGTATTTTAATTGTCAATAATTAAACTGATTAATTTATAAGACTCTTTTATTGTACTGAATTTTTGAGAATCAAGAGATAATGTTTTTTCTTTTTTTATGATAATCCCAGGATGAACAAGATTCCTTGTCAATCTTAAAAAATGGCTAATATTATTTGTTTTAAAAGTGTATTTGTCAGATTCTATATTAGGTAACCATCCACATTTATCGCAAACTTTTATTAATGTATTCAAAGTCCAATCTACTGGATTCTTTGACTTTATCTGTTTATTTGGAATTCCCATTTTTTGAATAGCTGTTTGAATTTCAGTAGTGTTTCTCAAACATTTAATAATCATTTTAGTTTCTATGGTTGCTCCTAAAAGAATTGAAGAAGCTAAAAAAGCTTGATTTTTCTCACTTATTTCAGCTTCTTTTTGATAGACATTTGATAATTCAATAAGTCTTTCTATTTCGTCTTTATTATTTTTAGCGATATGTCCTTTTTGAGCTATTTCGTTAAACTCACTATTGTTGTTTACATACTGTTCATATATTTCCTTTGGCGCATATTTTTTATATAATAATTCAGTATTTAGGTCCAGTACTTTTTCATATTCATCGTTTAATTTTTTATACTCCGGTGGATATTCTTCGATAGTCCAATATTCATCATCATTAAGTCCGTGTTTCTTTTCTACTAAGCGCATTTTATCAGTAATCGGATTTAATTCAGAATCGTAAACATTATTTATCATTCTTGATTCAAAAATCAAACTTTCAATAGAAAATCGCTGATAAAAATAATAACCTTCTTTAGAAAGTTCTGAAGAATTGTATAATAACTCAGAAATTTTCAAAAAAAGTTTTGCTTTAGCTTCGTCATTACCAGAACCTTCATTTTTTAGATGTTTAAGTTCAATAACTAATTTTTTTGTCTCGTCTGAGCTTTCAGCTTTAGAAATAAAAATAGCTATAACGTCCAATAGTTCTTTGTTGGTTTTATCAATCACAGTCTAGTTTTTATATTAGCTACAACGTTGATGTGTATAGAACGTAGCGTGTAAAAAGGTAGTATTTTTAAGGATAAAACAGAGCTAAATTTTTAATTTTGTTTTTAACTTTCAAGCGTAAAAGCCCAATTAAAAATTTGGCGGACTTAGCAAATAAGCAAAACCCTCTCGGAAAGCCTAATTTAGCTATGTTTTATACATTTTGTTACAAAACGTTATTTTTTGAATATTTTATATACAAAGAAACCAAATAAACAGCCTAATAAACCGCCAACAATACCCATTAAGAAAGTTAATGCTATATCAAACTTATTGGCATTGTCCCAAAATGAAATATCACAGCCATTTAGACACATGCCTTGTGTTTCTGCAACCTTAAATAATACACCCACAATTGGAAAATAAATACCAATTAATAAACCTATTATACCAAATACAATAATATATATTTTCATGCCTATTCTTCAAATACGATACTTGGTTGGTAATTTTTTGTTTCGTCTCTTTCTTCTAATAAAATATGCATTTTTCTATTGTAATTCCATAACTTTTTTATCTTATCAGCAACTATTTTCCAGTTAGTGTTACTCGTTAAATCATCATAATCATCATCTTTAGATGCTTTTATAGCTCTTTCAACGGTGTCAAACGTATGCTCAGGTTGAATATAGCCAAAACAACCGTAAGAACCACCTAAGGCGGTTAATCCATTAGCTTTATAAGTTCCTCCTATATGTATCATCACTTCACTAGCCAAATTTTCATTAATCCTTGGCGAAGAAATTAGCGAACCATCTAATTTGTTTTGTGTTTTTAATGGTGTTGCAGGTATACTAGTTTTGCCAAACCTAGTTAACATAAAGGCATCTATATTACTAGGTACATAAGTTGTTGAAATTGGATTAGGATAACTAGGATACCATTTTGCACCGTACAAATTTCGTTCCCAACTATCAGGGACAAATGCTCTGTTCAATAAAACGTGTTCATCGCTTTCATTCTTACCCAAACTATACCAAGCATCCCTGGTTACATTAAAAGAAAATTGGTATTCTTTTTCTTCTCCCTTTACTAAAACTACTTGTGCTTCATATGTAGGCACAACAACCGCTGGTGTCCAAACAGCAAACTTTGATACGTCCATCCCCTTTAATTCTTGTATAGTAAAACCAGTTCTTTTATTAGTTATGACAACTGTAGGTATTACAATTGGGATATCAATACAAGCTTCTTTATCAGGCTTCCACACATATGCATAAATTTTAGTGTTAGCATATTTTTTATATTTGTATTTATAACATACATTTTTTTCCTCATCTAAATATGGGTTTTCTCCTTTTTTGTACTCTAGGTCTACAATCTCTCTGTCATCTAATTGTTCGGCGAACCAAATATGTTTTATTGGTGTAAAAGTTGATTCTTTGAATTTTGTAGCTTTGAAGATATAAGTTTTGTCAACTTCCATTTCTCCTACAAGTTCATTGTTTTCATCAAATGGCCCTTCAATTTTTTCTACTAAAGGTTTTGCAAATTTTAATGTGGCAGGTTTTTGAGCTGCTGGTGCTATTATTACATCAGGATCATCACACGTAATAGTTATGGATAATGTACTATATTCTTCTTTTATTCTAGGAGGATTTTCTTTTTCGTGAATAGTTATTTTGTCGTTAGCCATTTTTTTGAGGTTATTAAGCTTTAATTTCAACTAACGTCAAATTTACAGTAATTTTCTTACAATACAATATTATTTGTTATCTATAGGAATTAATCGGATTCTGATTTGGAGAATGTTTTGTAACGTTCTCGGCTATGCTTAGTACGGGAATTAAAAGTAATTAATTTCCGTACTAAGCACTTAGCCAAATCTTTTTATTTTGTTTTATCTTTTTTAGTACTAAAGCCAAATCAAAAGATTTGGCGGACTTGTCTAAAAGCTCTAAACTTTGGGTTAAGCACCAAAACCCGTATTAATTATAGCCATTGTTGTGTGCAGTTTTTATTTCAGTCGTTTTTTAATGTCCATTCTCTGATGTAAAACTCTAACAATTTCCACAATCTCATTATCCACTTTTCTGTAAAAAATCAGATGGGATTTGATTTTCGTAACTCTATAGTTTTTTCGAGTTTGCTCTGCGGATTTTCCAATCAGATAGTTGTCCGCAATAAATTCAATTTCTGCTATTATTAAATCGTAATATCTGTCTGCTTGTTCTTTAGACCATTTATTAAGAGTATAAATCCAAATTTTATCTAAATCCTCAATCGCTTGTTGGCTTATGCGATATTTGTTTTTACTCATAAGTGTTTACGATGTAATTCTTTCAGATGTTGTTTTGGGTCAAAATTTTCAACAAACCCGCTGTTTTCCCCAACTTCTAGAGCTTTAATCAGTTCTCTTTCTTTTTTTTCTTCACGTTCTAACAAACGTAATGCGGAACGAATTACTTCGCTAACCGAACCATATCTTCCAGAGTTTACTTCATCTCTGATAAAATCCTCAAAATGATTTCCGAGTGATATTGATGTGTTTTTTCCCATTTTAACTATAAATTTACTCAAATATACCAAATCTTGGTAACGCAGCCAAATTGCACACAACGTTGATGTGTATGGAACGTAGCGTGTAAAAAGGTAATATATTTTAAGGATAAAACAGAGCTAAATTTTTAATTTTGTTTTTAACTTGTCAAACGTAAAAGCCAAATTAAAAATTTGGCGGACTCGGCAAACAAGCAAAAACCTCTCGGAAAGCCTAATTTAGCAATGTTTTATACACGGTGTTGTGTGTAGTTTTTATCTTTCAGCTTGCTTGTTTTTCGGAATGTTGATTACTCCACAACCGTCAACTAACCATTTATTATTCACTTCTTCTATCCTCATATTAATAGAAAAACCTTTCCAAGTTTTAGCTTCCACAGTCAAATAATTTGAAATAGAGTCAAATTCCGCAAGTTTAAAACCGTCATCGGGATAATCTTGAGCGTCAAAAATCGGGTCGAATCCAAGTCCGTATTCAGGTTCAGATTTATAAGCATCTTCAATCATTTTTGTTAGTTCTTCTTTAAATTCTTGACTAACATCCTGATTAAAATTCACCCATTTAACGATTCCTATTTGTTCTTTCATTTTGTTACAATTCACAACATAGTCGTTGATAAATTTCAACGCAACATATGTTTTTGATGTTGTATCTTCTAATTGAACTTTAGTTTTCTCTTCGCTTAAAACGTTTTTTATTTTCGGTTCTTTCTTATTTTCAATTATAAGTCCATTATTTTCTTTGAAATCAGTTTTTTCTTTTTTGTCATTGCAACTAAAAGCTATTAGAATAAGAAGAATTAAATATAAATTTTTCATCAATTTCAAATTTCAGTTCGGTTTTTCTTAAATTACACACAACGGTTACGTATATGGAAAGTTGCGTGTTTGTGTGCGAGGATTTTCCGAAGGAAAATCAGAAGCTAGCAAACAAAGCAACTCACATTGGTTAAGCACAAAATAGCAATTTTTTATATACAATGTTGCCAGTAGTTTTTTATTTTTTCAATTTACTAGTAATCTCATTATTCTCAAAAATCAGATAAAAAGAATATGCAGAAGTGACTTTTCTGTCTAAACTTTTTGAACTTGCAGGTTCTATGTAAGGTAAATTTTCTAGAACATTTTGGCTTAAACTTTCTAATTTTTTATTATTTGATTTGTTTTCCATTATTGTGCTTGAACCATCAATTTCTATTCTGATTGCAACCTTTAATGTATCTTTAGTTAGAGTAAGATTGTTTTTTTTAGCGTTTTTAGAAATCAGTTCTTGAATACTATTGGTCAGACAAAATTCTTTTTCAATCCAATCTTTATAGGTTTCACAATTTGGAAATGTTGGTATCTCTGAAAGTTCTCTCGTTAAAGTCTTTTTTGGTTTTGATTCCACAACCTTTTTCTGTCCACAGTTTGATAAAAATAGAATTAGAAAAAGAGTTAATATTGATTTCATATGTATGTTTTTCAAATTACTGGCAACGTGTTTGTGTATGATTTCGTTGCGTGTTTCAGCAACTAATTTAGCAAATACAAACCGAATAGAAAATCCGCGAGGATTTTCGTAAGTAGGCGAGTATTAGCAATGAATTA
>NZ_JAHKPD010000010.1:2478-4117 GCF_018860245.1 Pseudotamlana agarivorans | reverse complement strand
CACCTTACATGAGACCGTTAGCACCAATATAAAAAATGACCGACAGAATAGAAACTTATATAGTTGACTCTTTTACAAATAAGCCTTTCAAAGGAAATCCAGCAGGTGTTTGTATTCTAACCCAAAAACTGACTGATAAACAAATGCAATCTATTGCCAAAGAATTGGGGCTTTCAGAAACGGCATTTATATGTAAAATTGATAATCAAGATAAATATTCAATAAGATATTTTTCGCCAGTAATGGAAATCCCGCTTTGTGGACACGCAACTCTTGCATCTTCCAAAGTACTATTTGAAATTAATCCTAAAATAGATGCTATTCATTTTAAGAATATTCAGAATTTAGATTTAATGATTAAAAAATATGGAAAGAAAATTGAAATGAAATTTCCCGTTTATGATACAATTCCTCAAAATGCTCCTGACGAATTATTATATGCTCTTGGAATTGAAACAATCATAAATTGCGAGTATAATAAGGAAACAAATATCTTACTTCTGGAAATTAAGAGTAGTGAACAATTAGAAAATTTGTCGCCAGATTTTGAAAAATTAAAACAATCTCACAATTCAATAAATGGAGTATTAATTACATCCATTTCACAAAAGGATGACTATGACTTTGAATCAAGATATTTCTGGCCTTGGAGCGGAACAAATGAAGACCCTGTAACTGGAGGAACTCATACTTTCCTCGCTAAATATTGGAGCAATCGATTGAATAAAAAGAAAATGAATTCATATCAATGTTCTGAAAGAACTGGATTTATGGAAGTTGAACTAATTAGTGAGAATAAATTATTGATAAAAAGTGAAGCTCAAATTATATTGAAAGGAGAATTAAGATTATAAATACTGGTGCTAACACCGTATATAATTTATTGCTGGCTTCTCGCCTACTTACGAAAGTCCTCGCGGACTTTCTTGGTCGGTAATTATTTACTAAATTAGTTGCTTGAAACACGCAACAAACCATATACAACAACGTTGGCATTCATTGACGAAACGCACTCAAAATCTAATAAAATGAGTAAATTACTAACAAACAGGAATCTGATAATTGCGAATTTTGCAATTGTCTCTTACTTTATTCTCATTTGGCTAATTAACTTTTACAAAATAGATTTTGTTCTAATAGGAGTTTTTAGAGAAATAATGACAATACCATTTTTGATTGCACAAATTGTGTTTTTAGTTATTGGAATAAGATATTTGATGAAAAATAAAAGAGATCCACTAATAATAATTAGCTTTTTAACATTAGTAATTTGTTCAGTCATTACGATTGGTAGTTTCTTTTAAAATCGAATATAAGTAAGAATATGAAAAACTGAATTGAAAACAGAATTTAGCAAGTTGCGTAATTGCTCACTCAATCGGAATTGAAAAAGTTTGCGGAATAAATCGCTGACCGAATTCACTCAAACGCTGGAAAAAAGGAAAACGAAATTAAGCCAAATAAAAAGTAATCTGAATAAAAACAACGAAATGCCAACACCGTGTATAATTAATTGCTTGGTTCACTGCCGACTTACGAACATTCCTGCGGAATATTCTATCTGTGATTTATTTGCTAAATTAGTTGCTTAACCACGCAACTAATCATACACAATCACGTTACCAACAAGCTAAAAAAA
>NZ_JAHKPD010000010.1:0-2176 GCF_018860245.1 Pseudotamlana agarivorans | reverse complement strand
CAAAAGGTAAGTTCAAGTTTACTAAATTAGTTGTTTTAACACGCACCAAATCATATACATAACCGTTGTAAACAATGCCCCACTCGGGTGTAAATCAACTCTCAACGCAATCCTAACCCCTTAAAAATTACTTTAACAAAAAACTTAAAAGCAAAGCGCAATCGGACTAGCTTACTCAGCCGATTTCGGACTTTAACGATACGAAACTGTTGCGGCGGACTGATACTCAGAACGGCAAATTTTCCATAAAAATTAGTTGTTTAAGAATCTTAATATAAAACCTGATTACTCAGCTGGCTTCTGACCAAAACAATACGCAACTGTTGCGACGGACTGATACGCTGGACGGCTAATTAGTGTGTTAAAAAATTGCCATTAAAACTGCTTGGAAAAATATTTTATCGAATTTAAAAACGCAAATATTACAGTATTTCTAAAGAGTTTTATAAGTATAATCAATAAAATTGCACTGATTTACAACATTGTATAAAATGCAATGCTTATTTTAGCAAAACACAAAGGGCATCGCTTTTTTGGATTGCTGATTTTCCTTCGGAAAATCTAGCTTCTTAGGCGCATCGCACCTTATACGAAACCGTTGTGCTTAATTGCTCATCAGACCCCAAAAAACTAAGAAACAAAATGTTACACAAAACATTTAGGTTAGTCAAAATTTAAAATGCAAAAAACAACTAATATCTATAATACGGAGATTAACGAAATACTTCCTTCTCTACAAAAGCTAATTCATGAAAAGGATGAAACTGACTATCAAATGATTTTTGTTAGTGTCTTTGACCATTGGTTAACACAAGATGAATTTCAACCTGAAATACATACGGAAGACGCAAAAGAAATAAAAATAAGAAGAGAAAAGCTCCAAAACTTCGTTATAGGCTTATTCAATCTGACACAGACCTTCACTTCTGAAATTAAAAGAAAAAATCAATTTTTCATATATCAATTTGAGACAAAAAAACAATTATTAAACAAGTGTGAAATTCAAAACCAAAATGGTGAATCTGGACAGCGGTATGATATAATACTTCCTGAATTTCAAGCAGTTTATAGTGAAGAATGGGACTGGACAAATATTATTTGGTTTAGAGACCAAGAAAAAATAAAACCGCTTATAGAACTGGCTAAAAAGTCTGGACTTTATATATTAACGAAATAAAAACTAAGCACAACAATGCCTATACTTAATACGGGTTTGGCGCTTAAGTTAAAGGTTCGTTTGTATTTGCAAAGTCCGCCAAATCTTTTGATTTGGCTTTAGTACTATAAAAGATAAAACAAAATAAAAAGATTTGGCTAAGTGTTTAAACGGAAATTATTTACTTTTAATTCCCGTACTAAGCATAGCCGTGAACGTTGGCAACTATTTGAAAAATGACAAAACACACTTCCATATTTCTAACTTTTTTGATATTTTCCATTCTGATTGCTTGCAATCAAAAGACTTCTGAAAAAAAAGTGACTAATCAACCGATTCTGGAATCCGTTGATTATCATAAAATAATAGATTTGATTATGGAAAATCACTCGGAAACTGAAATCAAACTTTACAATTTTGACATAAAATATAAAGGTCAAAAGAACGGAGAAACACTGAATGACTTCAAATATGTTATAAATAATACGGATTCAAAATCACAGTCGGAATTACTAAAAAAGTTAATTTCTAAACAAGACTCTTTTGTGTTTAATAAATCAAAGCTAAATTCTAAAACAACTGAATTTCTAAATCCAAAAGAAACTAAAAACAATGATAAAATAATTTATGTTTTCAATTCATTTTTGGCGAATGATTTACACGACTCAATCGTTGCAAATATTTCTGTTTTATATACTAATGAAAAATATGGCGGAGTTAAAGGTGGATGGGAGGAAATTGCGTTTTTTTCAAAAGAAAACGATAATTGGAAAACTGATAAACGAATTGAATTTATAGAATATTAAAAAAAAACAGTTGCCAACACCGTGTATAAAACATAGCTAAAATAGGCTTTACGAGAGGTTTTTGCTTATTTACTAAGTCCGCCAAATTTTTAATTTGGCTTTTACTTTTGACAAGTTAAAAACAAAATTAAAAATTTAGCTCTGTTTTAGCCTTAAAAATATTACCTTTTTACACGCTACGTTGTATACACATAAACGTTGTAGTGCATTTGAG
>NZ_JAHKPD010000009.1 GCF_018860245.1 Pseudotamlana agarivorans | reverse complement strand
TCTTAAACTATAAAACACCCATGGAAATTTTAACTCAGAACTCTGCCTAGTTTTTTCTTTCTAAAAAGCCTTCAAAAAAAAAAGGTTTTTTGGAAAGAAAAAACTAAATTGTACCAAACCAAAATATTAACACTTGTTGCGTTAGCACCTTGAATCCACCGACATTTAACATTAATAATGAATTCATCTATAAACCAAAAAACTTCAAAATATGAAACGACTTCTCCCATTATTAATGATGCTGATTTTTTCAGTAACGGCTTGCAAAGAAAAAACAAGTAAAGAAGTCTACAGTGACCAAAATGAGAGTTTTGAGTCCTTTAAAGACGAATTCTTATTAGAACTTTGGAAGCAAAATCCCAGTTGGGCATCTTGGGCTGGTTTGCATGAATACGATTCCATATTGAATACCTTCTCATTAGAAAATAGACAAAAGTTACTTACATCGAATAAAGAAATAGCATCGAAACTCCAGACTTTTGAGTTAACAAAATTAGATGATGGTAATAAAATTGACTATCATCTAATTGATAATTTTATTGAATCAGAAGTATGGTATCTCAATGAATTTAAGTCCTATGAGTGGAATGCATCAAATTACAACATAGCAGATCGAGTATGGACAATAATGAATGGTAACTATGCAGATCTTGACACACGATTAGATATTCTTTCTACTCTTCTAGTTAAGGTTCCATCCTTTTATCAATCAGGAATCGATAACCTAAAAAATCCTACGATGGAACATCTAGAACTAGGCCTGATTCAAAATAAGGGAGCATTGGAAGTTTTAGATGATGGTCTTCTGGATTCAATATCAAACTCATCTTTAAGCGATAAGAGAAAAGACTTGCTTAAATTGCGAGTGAATGAATCAAAAGATGCAATTACCAATTATATTTCAACACTTGAGAAACTCAAATTAGAATTTGACAGTAGTTCGGCCTCAAGTCCAAGAATAGGGAAAGCGCTATTTACTAAAAAATATGAATTAGAAGTAAACTCAAATTATACGGCAGAAGAAATTTATAATAAAGCACTAAAAGAAAAGGAGGCATTACATCAGCAAATGATAGTCATAAGTGATACGTTATGGAATAATTATCTAGTTGATATTGAAAAGCCTACTGATAAAATTGCCATGGTGAAGATGTTAATTGATAAAATCGCCGAAAAACATGTGAGTCGTGAAAATTTCTTCGAAGAAATTAATCGTCAAATTCCTATTCTATCTGCATTTGTAAAAGATCATGACCTTTTAACACAAGATCCGTCTAAGCCGCTGGTTGTGCGCGAAACTCCTCCATATATGCGAGGTGGTGGTGCTGGTGCATCTGTAAGTAGCCCTGGTCCTTACGAAAAAGGAAAGAACACCTATTACAATGTGACTCCCCTTGACGATTATAGCGATGAAGAAGCTGAAAGTTACCTTAGAGAATATAACCACTATATACTTCAAATTTTAAATATACATGAAGCGATTCCTGGACATTATACACAGCTGGTCTATGGAAACGAGTCTCCAAGCATAATTAAGTCTATACTACAGAATGGTGCTATGATTGAAGGTTGGGCAAATTATGCAGAAATTATGATGTTAGAAGAAGGATATAATAATTCGCCAGAAATGTGGTTGATGAGAAATAAATGGCACTTGAGAGGTGTGACGAATACCATTTTAGATTATAGCTATCATGTGCTTAATCTTGAAAAAGAAGAAGCGATGAAACTTATGATTAAAGACGCTTTCCAAGAAAAAACGGAGGCTGAGAATAAGTGGCGAAGAGTTACATTATCTTCTGTTCAACTTAGTTCTTATTTTACTGGATTCTCTCAAATTTATGAACTTCGAGATGAGATTAAAGGAATAAAAGGAGACTCATTTAATCTAAAAGAATTTCACGAACAGTTCCTAAGCTATGGTAATGCACCAGTAAAACATATACGTGAGTTAATGCTAAAATAAACTGAGTACATGAAACTTCATATAACAACGTGTATAGTTAATAGCTGTAGCTGGTTAAGACGAAGATCTTTGCGTACTTTTTACTATATTGTTTTGCGGAATATGAATCGTGTACTTTTACGCAACTAACCATACACGAAGACGTTACCACACATAAGAAAAACCGACCTATGAAACTATTAACAGGATTTTACATTTTTGTTTTAATTACAAGTCTTTTAACAATTAACAACAACCTGAATGAATTATTAAATCCAACAATTATTATCAGTTTAATAGGAATTGTATCAGCAGTATTATTTTTTACTAAAAAATCGAGTTTTTATTTTTTAGGGGTTATTTGGATTATTGCTCAAATTCCATACTTGATAATTGGAGAATATACTATTGATTTTTCTCAATTTCTGAATTTTCATTTTTCTCTTAATATTGGCCCTGTATCTTTAGGATTAAATGCTCAAATATTTTTGTTGTTTTTTATAAAACCAATTTTACTCTCTGAATTTCTATTTCAAAAAGTGACTTTCAAAGCATACACTGAAAATGATAAACTAAAAAGAGAGAATAAATATTCTTTTATCCCAACAGATATAATAGGAAAAAAATTAGTTGGGAATTCTGAAATTGAAATTGAAAACGAAATTTATTCAAAAGTAGCGTTTGAACCTGGAAAAAGCGAAAAAATTAAAAAAGCAGGTATTACATTAATTCCTTCAAACAAAATTGGAAAAATAAATGCAACGGTTGAATATAAACTGAATAATTACGTGTGGTAACACCGTATATAATTTATTGCTAGAGTTCTAGCCTACTTACGAAAATCCTCGCGGATTTTCTATTCAGTTTGTATTTGCTAAATTAGCTACTTAAAACCCGCAACAAACCATATACATAATCCGTTACCAACAAGCTAAAAAAAACGAACACAAAATGAAAATCGAGTTTAAAGAAGAACAAAAATTCACTCAATGGTGGCTTTGGCTAATTTTAATCGGAATTGGAATTTTACCGATTTTCGGAATTTACAAACAATTAATTCTCGGAGAAAAATTTGGAGATAAACCAATGTCTGACTTCGGACTTATAATTTTTTGTGTGCTCATTTTTGGTTTAATAGCTATGTTTTGGTTTATGCGACTGAAAACTGAAATTGATCAAAATGAAATACGAATGAACTTCTTCCCTTTCGTTAAAAAGCAAGTAAATTGGAAAGAAATAAAAAACGCAAAAATCGTGAATTATGGATTTGTTGGAGGTTGGGGAATCCGACTTTGGACAAAATATGGAACGGTATATAATACGAAAGGAAACAAAGGTTTGGCAATTGAGCTTCAAAATGGGAAAAAATTTCTAATCGGAACTCAAAAAGAAACTGAACTGAATAAAATACTAGAAAAAGCCAGTTGGTAACACCGTATATAATTTATTGCTAGTTTTGGTTTGTTTGGAATATCTGTGGATTTACAAAAGGTAAGTTCAAGTTTACCAAATTAGTTGTTTTAACACGCACCAAATCATATACATAACCGTTGTAGCCAATTTGAGAAAAAATGACAATCCGAGAGATATTAAACACAACTGAACACAGACCTTGGAAATTGCCGAATGAAAAATGGAAATTTTATCAAGAGTGGAATAATGCAATATTTCTTCATTGGCAAGTGGAATTATCCGAATTGAAAAAGTTTGTCCCAAAGGAACTTGAAATTGACCTTTTTGACGGAAAACCTTGGATTTCGGTTGTTGCTTTTACTATGGAAAAGATAAGACCGAAAAACCTGCCTGCATTCCAACCGATTTCGAATTTTGATGAAATTAATATCCGAACTTATATAAAATCAAATAACAAAACTGGAGTGTATTTTTTGAGCATTGAAGGCGGAAAAAGTTTGTCTTGTAAAGTTGCGAAAGGAATGTCTGAACTTCCGTATAGATTTTCAAAAATCAAACGGACTGAAAACCAATACAAATCTAATAACTCGGAATTTAATGACAAATTGAATATTCAGTTTGAGATTGGAAAAGGAATTAAGGAGAAGACGGAATTGGAAAAGTGGTTAACCGAAAGATATGCTCTTTTTCAAGACACAGAAACGTCTATTAACGAATTTGAAATCCACCATTTAGAATGGCCAATTAATAAAATTGACTTGAAGAATTTAGAAATTAATTATCCGAGATTTGACAAACTAATAAAAAACGAACCTGACAAAATTCAATACTCAAAAGGAGTAAAAGTTATTGCTTGGGGAAAGAATAAAAAAGAAAAAACTGGCTACAACAAAGTATATAATTAATGGCTAGTTTTAGCTTACTTACGAAAATCCTTTCGGATTTTCTATTCGGTGTTTATTTGCTAAATTAGATGCTTAAACACGCCACTAATCATATACATAAACGTTATGTGCAACGTATCCACTCTGCTGGAAAAGCATCTAATCCCAAAATTATAACGGAAAAAGCAAAGCGCAATCGGACTAACTTACTCAACCGATTTCGGACTTTAACGATACGAAACTGTTGTGGCGGACTGATACTCAAAACGGGAAATTATGTATAAAAATTAGTTGTTTAAGAATCTGAATATTAAAACCTGATTACTCTGCTGGTTTCTGTCCCAATCAAAACGCAACTGTTGTGTGGTACTGATTAGCTAAGCGGCATATCTTTGTATAATAAAAGTGAATAAGATCGTGAAAATCACTCAATTTGCTTACTCAAGCGGCTTCTGACCATTGCAATGCGCAACTGTTACGGCGGACTGACTTTCTGGGCGGCAAATTTTGGCGGAATTTAAGTGGTTTAAAACGTAAAAAAACATCAATTTTCTCAACACAAAAACGCGGCACATAACAAAATGTAAAATCCATTGCTTACTTTAGCGTTAAGTTAATGTGTAGTACCTCTATCCAACTTCGGATTTCCAAACGGAAATCCTGCTTTCTTAGTCGCAACGCACCTTACATGAGATCGTTATGTGCAACGTATCCACT
>NZ_JAHKPD010000024.1 GCF_018860245.1 Pseudotamlana agarivorans | reverse complement strand
TCCTCACATCGCATAGATCTTAAGGGAGAATCTCTAAGAAAAGGAAATTTAAAGAATCAATAACATTATTTTTTTTATATAATTGTAATATCTTTCAAAGTGGCACTGTTTGACCGAAACAGGTGGCACCATCACTCCGAAATAGCCACCGCTAGTCTCCATTTTATGAAAACTTATTAATTGTAGTACAAATTACACGGATTGGTTAATTAGAAATACTATAAACCAATAGGTTAGCTATAAAATATCTAACAACATTTAAAGAGTTACTTCGTGAAGTATATAAGATTGTAAGATCGATCAATCCTCTTTTCAGACAGCGTTATACTATTTAAGATGAGATCAATTAACCTCCAATAAAATTATCCAGAATTGATTAAGCACCCCATGTACATTAAGGAAAACCAACAAAACAATCTAGAAAACACTAAGGAAAATCATTTTTCTCCAAGCAAGGTAGAAAGCTTGATACTCGACACTACATAATTTGAAACCAGAAGCTTAATTGGCCAATTTTAGTGAATGGAAACAACATCAATAACAAGCTCGTACATGCTTTATTATTAGATAACAAGGTTATAAAAAAAATGTAATAAGATTTGATTCACAATAAATTAATAGCTTAGTCACTCGACTAAAAATTAAAATTTTTGCGCTAGTCCTTTTCTATAAATCGGAAATTCATCAAACCTTAAATAAATATGCATCTATCGCATACATTTAATTTATTTTAAGATATTTAAAATAAAAACTTCTATTTAAAAAATATGTTTTTAAGAATTTATTTATTTTAAAATAATAAAAGATCAATGACATAGGAAATAAAAAAGCAAACATTTTATTTTTATTGTAAAGCATTAATTTGAGCTTAGTAAAATACCTAAAAGTTTTTTCAGGCCTCAATAGAAAGGTTTTCGTAACCCCCCTAAAACTACCAACATCTTTGGGGCTATACTCTACTCCGATATTATGTTTACCTATATTGTTATACAACGATTTATTCAAAACATTCATAAAGATCAATTCCTTTGAATTGGGAAAAAATCCAATTTTCATCATTAAAGTAGGTAAATATTTATTTACTATTTGCTCATCATAACATACTTTTTCTAAGTCCTCAATTAGAGATTTAAATATATTAAACTTGAAATTTTGTGTTTTCTTTATATAATTAGAATATAACGCTTTCTCAACCGGCTCAAAGGATTCATTTGTATAATTTGGTGCAATTAAACTATAACTTACGGCACTTCCATGATTTGCTCCTAGAAGTTGCTCATAAATTTGAGAGTTAACATCAAGTATGAAATCGCTATACTTTTTTACCGGATATATACTAAAAACGAGACCTAACTTATTATTTTTATTATTAAGACTTACATTATACCCCTTTTTAAACCCTAAATAATAGCCAGTCATATTAATAGATTCATCAAAAAAATTATAAATAGAATCTTGCATTGTCCCTCGCCAACCGATATCAACAAGATGCAACCCTTGTTTTTCAAAGTCAACACCAAAAGAGTAAATATACTCTTGGAACGCTTTTCTTTGCGTCAATCTATAATTATCATAAGTTTCAATAAAAATAGGGTTCTTAAGTAACTCCTTATACATAGAGGACTCAAAAAAGCTCTCAATTACTACTTCACAATCACAATTAAGTAATGCTTTTATTTTTGTTTTATTTTTCTCTGGAAAATCAAAATGATTAAGAAATATTTCAACTGAAATATTTGGGAATTTTACCTTAAGATATTTAAATTCTTCTTCATTTATAGGTTTAAACGAAAACTGGAAAGAGGCTTGTCTAGAAATTCTTAAATAATGAGTGTTAATAAGGTTAGATTTCTCAAGCGCATGATATTCTTGATACCTATCGAATAGTTTTTTTAAAAACTTGCCTTCTCGAGATAAAAAGAATAAATTTTTAATATTATCTCTTTTACATTTAGCATAAAGACGCTCTATAAATATTCCATATATTAATATGTATTCACTAAGTGGTTCGGCCTTTTTATCTTTACATTTAGCATGATAAGTAGAAATTAATTTCTTATAATCTTTATTATCATTACCGAAATTATTTATTTTATTTTTTTTCAAGTATTTCTTGTGCGGTAATAAAATGGCATGTAGGCCATTTGATTTTGAGTTTTTAAAATCACTAATAATATTATCTCCAATCATTAATACATTTGATCCTTTTAAGGATAATTTTTTTAATATTGAAGGATAGATATCACCAGACCTTTTGCTTAATTGTTGTGAGGAGGATGTAAATACTTCATCAAAATAATTAAAGATTCTATGATGCTTTAAAAGATTTATTAAAACTTCTATGGAAGCAAAATAATCAGAAACTAAATAAATTTTAATACCTCTTTGCTTTAAAACCTCTAATGTTTCTACAACATCTGCATTTAAATATTGTACATTTTGTTCTGCCTTAATTATGGCAGGTTCAAAATTATTTTTAAACAATTTCACTTTAATTGGCTCCAAATAACCAGAGCACATCATCCTATTTACAACCTCTTCAACAAGACTTTCATAGGGCACTTTATGATGGTCCACTTTTAATACATCTGCTAAGTATGATGAACATTCTTTTCTTATCAGGAACAATTCATTAATAGAAAGATTCAGGCCAGTTTCTCTAATCATAATTTTAGCCCAAATTCTTATGATATTATCTGTATGAACCTTTGTGTGAATTATTGTGTCAAAATAATCTATGAAAACAGTAGAAATGTTTTCATTTTTTTCTAAATATGATATTACAGATGTATACATGTTGCTTCTTTATAATATGCTAAAACTAATTTTTCATATATGAATAAACAATCAAAACCGTCGTAATAACATGTTTTTTAGTTCAACTGACAAATGTTAACTAATATCAAAAATAGACATGTCTAATTCTAGAGGTATTCGTTTTAATACTAATATTATATTTGAATAAACGTTACAAGAAAAGCCCCTTCCTCAAAGACTTCAAGTTTCTGTTTAATAAATATCAAAACAACAATTAAGTAAATTATAAGTGTTTATAAAAGTACGAGCTTGAGTGTTTTAAAAATGAAATGAACTAAAAGTGATTGAATGTTTCGCTATTAATAAAATTTAAGAACTTGTATCAATAACGACTTAATTTGTATTTGGTCTAAAGCTTAATCGTTCCACTTATTACTTTTCTATATTTGTTTAGATAACAACCTTAATAACTTGAATAATCCATGCCCAAATTAATTATAAGAATAACTACGGTACCTTCCTCTTTAGGAGGATTACTTAAAGGACAATTAAATTTCATGTCCAATTATTATAATGTTTTAGGAATAGCGTCACCAGGAAATAACAACGAACTTAAAAACATCGAAAAAGTTGAAGGTATTACTACCGTACCTGTGGAAATGACCAGAAAAATAACACCTATCAAAGATACCATAGCTGTTTATCAACTTTATAAAATTTTTAAGCGAGAAAAACCATTTATAGTTCACTCTCACACCCCAAAAGCAGGAACTTTAGCCATGATTGCTGCAAAATTATCTGGAACACCTCATAGGTTGCACACCATAGCAGGTTTACCTCTTGTGGAAGCTACAGGAGTAAAAAGAACTGTATTGAATGCTGTTGAAACACTTACCTATTCTTGCGCTACTAAAATATACCCCAATTCTTATGGTCTTGAAAACATCATTTTGGACAATAAATTCACGACAAAATCTAAACTAAAAGTTATCGCCAACGGAAGTTCTAACGGTATCGACATTGATATTTTTAATCCTGATTTAATTGATACCGCCGAAAAACAAAAACTAAAAAGCGAGTTAGGAATTCTAGATACAGATTATGTCTATATTTTTTTGGGGCGTATTGTTACAGATAAAGGTGTTAATGAATTGGTTCGAGCTTTTGATAAAATTAGTAAAAAAGAATCTTCGGTAAAACTCTTACTCGTTGGACGTTATGAAAACGATTTAGATCCGTTACACAAAGATACTTTAGCGTTAATTGAAAGTAATAACCAAATAATTTCTACAGGACATGTAACCGATGTTCGTCCCTATTTTGCTATTTCTAATGTTTTAACTTTCCCTAGTTATAGAGAAGGGTTTCCTAATGTAGTCATGCAAGCTGGAGCCATGGGAATTCCAGCAATTGTAAGTGATATTAATGGCTGTAATGAGATAATATCTGAAGACAAAAACGGTAGTATTATTCCTGTAAAAAATACCGAAGCACTTTACCAAAAAATGCTTCAAATATTTGAAGGTAAATTAATCTACAATAAGGGTGTTTGTAGAGATATGATTGTTTCCAACTACAACAAACACGTTGTTTGGGACGCTTTATTATCTGAATACAAAAGCCTTAATTAAACTACTAAATTTACCTTAAGTAATTATATTTAAGCAACGAAGTGTTTTTAAGCACTTTAAACCTAATGTATTTGTTAAAAACATAGTAGCCATAAATTAAAAATGAAGGAAATAAATATGCAATTACTTTATTTTTAGCATAAAGCTTGCGTTTTAATTTCACCAAATAGCGAAAATAAATTTCTGGTGTAATTAGGAAACTTATTAAGGTTTTAATAGTCATTAAATTTTCAGGAACTTCATAATCTATACCTGTTTTTTTAATGCTAATGTTTTGAAAATACCCTTCATTTAATGTGTCTAAAAACTTGATTTTTCTAGAGTTTTGTATTAAACCAGAATTTAACGCCACATAATTTAACGCATTTCCAACCATATCCTGGTTGTAACAAATATTTTTAAGCTTCTCTAAAAGCAACTGATGAACCTTAAACATATCGTCTTGATGACTTCCAATATGGTTATCGTACAACCACTTTTCGTTCGTATCATAATGCTCTATAGTATAACCTGCTTCATTCTTTTTATACTCAACACAACAACCATGTCCTGCTCCAGAAAATTGCTCATATAATTGGGCATTTGCTCTTAAAATATGTGTGTTATAATTTTCAAAAGGCAACACGGAAAAATTCAAACCATAACGTTTGGTATCTGGCGTAATCGTATAAATTTTACTCACTCCTAAATACAATCCAGTGACTTTTATTTTACTATCGTAAAAATTATAAATAGCTTCCTGCATGGTACCTCCCCAACCAATATCAACAACATGAATACCATCAGTCTCTATATCTTCATTAAAAGAGTTTATATATTCAGAAAAAACGGTTTTATTAGAAAGTCTATGAGCTTCGTATGCTTCTTTAAATATCTCGTTTTGCTTAAGTGTTTTGAAAATTTCAGAAGTAAAAAAACCTTCTACTAATTGATCTTTATCAAATTCTAAACTCTCTACTATACTTACTTTAACAGCTTCTTCTAAATTAAAAAAGGTTAAAAATTCGTAAATACTCAATACCGATTTATATTTTTGGTTTAAATACTTAAACTCTTCTTCTTCAATAGGGTTAAGTGCTATTTGTAACGAGGCTTGTCGCGATATTTTTAAATAATGGGATCTAATTGTAAAACCTTTATCTATTTGATGAAATTCTAAATACGAATCGAAAAGACGTTTTAAAAACAACCCTTCACGCGACAAAAAGAACAAACTTTTAATATTATTTTTTTTACAATGAATATAAAGTCGCTCTACAAAAAAGTGATACGAAATAGCATACTCTGTGTAAGGTGTCGCACTTTTTTTATTACAAAGGCTATAAATTTGAGAAGTGACTTTTTTTAATTTTCTGCTATCATCCCCAAAACTATTCCATTTGTTTTTTCTTAAATAGGCGTCATGTGGCAAAAGGTAGGCATGCAGACCTGCTTTTTCAGCATTTTTAAAATCGCTTCTTTCATTATCTCCCATCATAAGAACTTGATTAGGATCAAGATTTAATTCTGTAAGGACCTGCTTGTAAATCGTACCTGTATGTTTGCTTTTCCCAACAGTTGAAGAACTATAGACCCCATCAAAAAGATGTGAAATTTTATGATGGTCAAGCAATTTTATAAATAAAGATGTTGGTCCGTAGAAGTCTGAAAGTAGATATACCTTCCCTCCTTTTTCCTTAAATTCTTTTATAACGCCTAACGTATTTGGATTTAATTTCTGCACGTTAACTTCAGACCTTAAATGCGCTTTTTCAAAAAGTTGAATAAATACTTCTTTTTGATGATCACCTAATACATTGGCATTATTAAGACGATTGAATATTTCATCCTGTACCATAACATATGATAATTCATTGCGGTCGGTTTTAAGAACATTAACCAAATACGCGATAGATTCTTTATAAATAAAGTACAAGTGATCGATAGAAATATCTAACCCCAACTCATTAATCATGATTTTAGACCAAATCCTAATGGTATTATTCGGATGCACCTCTCTATGAACTAACGTATCATAATAATCTGTAAACAAGACCTTTATATCATGTGTCTTAATTTTCTCTTTCAGTTGATTCATCTATCTAAATCTATTATATATTGGAAAAATTTAAGTTTTTAAGCTCCTAAGAATGATGCACTAATGGCCTTATAATCAATCTTATCATTTTTGTTAACCGGCAATACCTCAAAAAACTTAAACTTTATGGCTGAACCTTGAATTTTATATGTTTCAAAAATTAACTTTTTTAATTTTGGTTCATCAATCGTATTATTACAATGCGCAATGAGTATAATTTTATCATCAATACCGGTACAGGCTAATAAACTAGTATTTAAAGACGATTTAATAAATGCTTCTATTTCATCTAAATTCACTCGATTCCCAAAGACTTTCACAATGCGTTTAAGTCTCCCTTTTATGTGATAAAAACCTGAAGCATCCTTATAAGCTAAATCTCCTGTTTTTAGTTCCTTAATATCTTCCCATATAGACAAATCGGCTCTACCAGTTGCATACCCTCCAAAGACATTAGGACCCGAATATAAAAGTTCTTCTGTTTCTTTGTCAATGGTTATTTTACCATTTTTAATAGGAATCCCGATAGATGTTATATTGTTTTTTAATTCGGAAGTTGGAACATAAGAAATTCTTGCTGTAGCTTCAGTTTGGCCATACATAACAAAAAAATTAATATCACGTTGCAAGCAATAATTATTAAACGCTTCTTTAATATTCTTACTTAAATTTCCTCCAGCTTGACTTATATATTTTAAGGATGGGTATTCTTTTTTCAAAAATCCAATTCGGTTTAACATCTCATAAATAAAAGGCACCCCCGCTATTGATGAAAAGCCATACTTACTTAATAATTTCCAAAAATTCCTGTCAAGCACATCTGGCAAACCACAAACTATAGTTCCTGACAATAACGCATTAGAATGTAAAACTGATAACCCGTATGAATAGTGCAACGGCAAATTAATAGGTGTTACATCTTTAGAATTAATAGGCAAATAATCACAAATTGATAAGGCATTTTGAAGAATATTATCTGCTGAAAGCTTTACTAGTTTTGGAGACCCTGTTGTTCCTGAAGTTGAAAGTAATATTTTAATATTGTCATGAATTTCAGTATTAAAATTTTCATTCACAAATAACTCCAAATGAACAACATCACCTAAAACCTCCTTTGGTTGATATCCTGAAGGCGTTTCTCGATTAGCATCGTAAATGATAGTGGGCTCATACTCTTTTTCTAAGTTTTCTTTAAGCTTTATATCTATACTATCACTTAATAAAACAAGTGCATGATCACTCTTTAGAAAACTAAAATAGACCGCCAAAGCATCAATATTTGTATCTAAATACAAAAAAACTAAACTTCTTGATTGCTCACTAATAGATTCTACCGGTAAAAGTATTTCATTTAAATGAAACGACTTATCACCTTTAGCATCAATAAACACAAGGTTTTTATTTTCTGTTATTAATTCAAATAAATTAGAGTTATTCTCGCTTATCATAATAGTTCTTTAAATGAGGTCGTTTAATTAAAATGCAACACCATATTTTGTTAATATAGTTTTAGCATCGGCAAAACTTTTAATTTCAATAATGTCTTCAGAATCAATTTCAATATCAAAAACATTTTCTAACTCTGTTATTAAAAACATATGATTTATAGAGTCCCATTCTGGGATACTTTGATATTTGAGGTCATCGTTTATACTAGTAGCATCAATCTCTAAAATTGACACAAATGCATTTTCTAATTTTTTATGGTTACTCATCTTTTTTGGTATAGATTATTTAATTATTCTTATAAGGTTTCAATTCTACAAGAGCATTAGAAATACTCAATAAATTGTAAGAAATTTACGCTACAAAAAACAAAACTTAGTGCAATTAATGAAAAAAAAATCATATAATAAAGACAATCTCCCACGCATATTTAACATATTTTCGCCTTGTGTAGTTCAATTGAATTATAGGGATTTCAACGAAAATATTTAGATAAGAATCGTATTAAATATACTTTTGGTCGCATGTTTCTTTGATTTAAAGAATCTATAATTCGATATTAATTATATGTATAAAAATTATTTTAAAAGACTATTAGATTTTACCGCTGCATTATTTGGCCTACTTATTTCTAGCCCTGTTTTTTTAGCATTAACAATAATTTTGAGTATTAGATATAAAGGAAATCCATTTTTTATTCATGAAAGACCCGGAAAGGATGGTAAAAGTTTTAATCTCATAAAGTTTAAGTCAATGACCGATGATAAGGATGAAAACGGTAACCTATTACCTTACCATTTAAGAGTTACTAAAATTGGCAGTGTAATTAGAAAGCTTTCCTTAGACGAAATACCACAACTTATAAATGTATTAAAGGGAGATATGAGCCTTATTGGTCCTAGACCATTATTAGTAACATATCTACCTCTATATAACGATTACCAAAAACAAAGACATAATGTTAGACCAGGCATTTCGGGTTGGGCTCAGGTTAACGGTCGAAATTCTATTTCGTGGGAAAAAAAATTTAATCTAGATGTTTGGTACGTTAATAACGTGTCATTTAAAACAGACTTAAAAATTCTTTTACTAACAGTAAAAAAAGTTATTTTAAAAGAAAATGTAAATCTATCCGCTAATATAAACATGACTCCTTTTACGGGAAGCAACTCATAAATATGACTAAAAAAGCAATAATTATTGGAGCAGGAACACACGGGCAAATATATGCTTCATACCTAAAAGAAGCAGATGTAAACATTGTTGGTTTTATTGATGATGCCGACTCTTTTCAAGGCAAACAAGTTAATGGAATAGATGTTTTAGGTACTTATGCTGACTTATTTGATGAAAAATTAAAAAATGAAATAACAGATGTATATTGCCCTATAGGAGATAATTTTATAAGACAAAAATACCTTTCAACTTTAAAAACTGAAGGCTACAATACCCCTAGCTTTATTCATCCTACAGTTTCTATTGGCCCTGATGTTGTTTTAGGAGAAGCAAACTATATGCTTCCAGGGAACTATATTATGCCACATACAACCATTGGTGATTACTTCATGGTTAATATGGGTACCACTATTGGTCACCATAATACCATTGGTAATGGCGTATTTATGTCGTCTGGCGTAAATATTGGTGCCAGTTTAAAAATTGGTAATATGGCCTACTTTGGGATTGGATCAACAGTAATGACAGGCGTTGAAGGCATTGGCGCTGAAGCTCTTGTAGGAGCAGGTTCTGTTATCTTTAAAAAAGTTCCTGATTATGCTGTAATGGCTGGAAATCCTGCTAGGATGATTAAATCAAACGATAAAACAAAAGTGGCCATATAAAACCTTTTTTTTATACTTAAAAAAGAAACTTATTTTCATAAAAAAACCCTTTAAAAGGGCTTTTTTTATATACTAAATGTTTTATTAATTACATTTCATTAAAAATAGAATGCATTAAACGTTTTTTATCGTTTATACTTTCCTCTAAGGAAATCATTGTTTCTGTTCTATAAACACCTTCAATATCATCTAATAAAAAGATAACTTCTTTGGCGTGCTCTGTACTTCTAGCTCTAATTTTACAGAAAATATTAAATTTCCCTGTTGTGATATGCGCTACAGTGACATAAGCAATTTCATTAATACGCTCTAAAACAAATTTTGTTTGAGAGGTATTATTTAGATAAACACCAACATAGGCTATAAAAGAATACCCTAATTTTTTGTAGTCTAACATCAATGACGAACCTTTAATAATCCCAGATTCCTCCATCTTTTTTACACGAACATGAACGGTTCCTGCAGAAATTAATAATTTTTTAGCTATATCTGTAAATGGAATTCTTGTGTTATCAATTAACATGTCAAGAATTTGATGATCTATTTCGTCTAATTTTATTTTACCCATAATTAACTATTCTTAAATATACAGCAAAATTAATACATTTTCTTTAAAGATAATATATGAATTGTGTGATTTATTTTGTTTTCAACAACACTTTTTCGCCTTTTATTTGAACTAAAACGTTTTCGCTATCAATTTCTAATCGTTCACCAATTTCATTAAGCACCTCATTACCATGAGCTTCTATTTCTTTATGCCCGTAAAATCCTTCAAGTTTTTCAATTTTCAGTATTTTAGGTATAAATTCTAATATTTCACCATTTAACAACTCTTGATATTGGATTCCCAGGTCAACTACCACTCCATCAACCAAAGCGTTTCGAATAATAATATCAAAAAAGAGTTTTTCATTTTCAGGAATATCTAAATAAGGCTTATAATGAGCACCTGTAACATCGTTTTTAGCTATGTAATTTAACGATACTACATAAGACATATAAATGAGCTCTCTTGTTTTCTCACGATCGTAATCTGCATGAAAATGTCCCGATTCGAATAATATCGTTGGTACATTTTCACTCTGGAACGTATCTCCTACACAATTAATATTAAAAGCATCGTCATATACCCCAACTTGACCAGGGATCACTTCTTGTAAAGTGGCATTCATAACCGCAATAACCTCCATAGAAACCTTTCGTTGTTGTGTAACAGTACAAGCTTCATCTTCTGCAGGTGTTAAAAAAGACACTGTAGCCGACTTATTCGTATTTCCTGCACTAAAAATTGTGCGCTGTCCATGTAAATTATAGCAAAAATGAGGTTTAAATTCATTAAAGATAGCACGTAATACACGACTTTCAGGTTGTGTTAAGTTCTGTGCGTCTCTATTCAAATCAACTTCATTAGCATTTATACGTGTATAAGCTGCTGCACCGTCAGGGTTTAAAATTGGAATAATATATAAAGTACAAGCCTCTAAAAGATGTTTAAGAGACGAATGATCAAGCAATAGCGTGTTTAATAAATCAAAAAGAGCTTTAGTCGTTGTCGATTCATTACCGTGCATTTGTGACCATAATAATAAACGCTTTTTCCCTCGACCAACTTTTATACTATATATAGGTTTATCCTGAACAGAACGTCCTATAATATTTACTGTAGCTTCTTTAGGTAATTTAGATAGTAACGGTTCTATATGTTGGTTAGTAATATATCGACCATGTAAGTCTGCCGCTTTGTATTTTAAAAACAAGGATTTTATATCTTCTATTTTCATGCTTTTTATTTAGGTTACAAATGTAAACATTTAGTTTATTACAAATGTAAACAGCAAAATCAGGTAAAAAGTTTACATTAATAAACGGTTTTAAAGGTGTTTTAATACAAGAAATTTAAGATTACAAACAAATATGATACAAATTATATATTTATTTGTTTTTCAGTTAGTTAAATACGCTTACTTAAATAGTTAATTATACAATGTATTACCTTAATCTGCATTGTTAAAATGTAATTCCATATAAATCATTACATTTGTAACAGAGTTTTACTAAAAAACAATTTACAATGGTAAACAACGAAGATTTCATTAAACGACTTCAAAAAGTCATGGATTATTATGGCGAGTCGGCTTCTTCTTTTGCTGAAAAGATAGATGTACAGCGCTCTAGTATTTCTCATATCCTTTCAGGAAGAAATAAACCCAGTTTAGATTTTGTTCTTAAAATCCTATCCTCTTTTCCTGAAGTGAATTTATATTGGTTGTTAAATGGTAAAGGCGAATTTCCTCAGAGCGAAGAAAAACTTCCGAAGCCTGAGAATCGTAAATCTCAAAATCCGCAAACAAATTTTAATTTTGAAGAAATTGCAGAACACAAAACACACAACCTTCCTACTGAAGGCAAAACCATTGATCGGATTGTGATTTTTTATTCTGACGGAACTTTTAAAAACTACATGAATTAAGCGTATTCTTTACTAATTTTGCTGAAAACATTTTTATGCGATTCCTCCCCCTTATTTTACTTTTTGTTTTGTGTAGCTGCTATGAGAAAGCTAGAGACTGTAAGCCTTATCAAATTGGCGAGTTTTATAGTGAGGTTACTATAGATGGCGTGGTGTTTAAATCTACCTTTAAAAGAGACAAAAACATTCAAGTAGAGAAATATGACAAGAAAATTGATTCTTCTAATTTACGCTGGATAAATGATTGTGAAGTCGTTTTTAAAACCATAAACCCAAAGAATATGGCCGAGCGCAAGGATATTCATTTAAAAATATTAACAACAACCGACTCGTCCTATACTTACGAATACTCGTATGTAGGGGAAACTAAAAAACAACAAGGCACTGCTTATATCATGAATTAATTTTATTGAAGCGGATAAAGAAAGTGCTCAACGAGATTAAACTTCAATTCCTTATCTTCTATAATTTCATAAGTTAAAAGTAATTCCCCCCAAAACTCACCATCTGAAAAATCAACAATAATCCATTTATGATTTAACAATTTAACGGTGTTTAGCATCATTTTCCTTCCCTCACTTGAAGCATAAGGTATAAGCGGATGCTCCCCTTTAACTTCATTTAACTTATAAAGTTCATCTTTTATAAAAGGAATGAGTTCATCAATTTTATAACCTTCGTTTTCAAAGTAGGTAATCGCATCTTCATTTCTATCCAAATTAAAATGAGAGACTTTCAAAATCTCATCATGTAAAACAGCTACCGAATCTTTATATTTTTTCAACTGCGTTCTACTACTAACCAGTTTCTTGTCAATATCTTCAAAAACATTCTTTGCATTTACATACTGAAACAACACCAGTAAACTTGCAAAAACGAATAAATACATGAAAATTTTTTGCTTCATTTTAAAAATTTTTAAATTGTTAATTCTAAGCCATCATAAGCTAAAGACACATGATCTGGTAACGTTTTTTCAACATCATCATGAAACCCCAATAAATGACTAATATGTGTTAAGTAAGCTTTTTCTGGGTTTACCTTTTCTATAAAACTTAAAGCTTCTTCTAAATTAAAATGTGAATGATGCGGCTCAATTCGCAATGCGTTAACCACTAACACCTTCACGCCTTTTAGCTTTTCTATTTCTTTTTCCGAAACAAATTTCATATCGGTTAAATATGCAAACTCATTAAAACGATAACCAAAAACCTCCAAATCGGCATGCATACCTTTTATTGGCACTACAACCTCTTCACATAAACGAAACGATTTGTTCTTTATACGATGCACATTTAACGATGGTGCACCTGGATATTTATTTTTTGTAGCAAAAATATAATCAAATCGCTGCTTTAAAGCTTTTAATACGCGTTTGTGCGCATAAATTGAAATATTGCCTTGTTTGAAATAAAAAGGACGAATATCATCCAAGCCCATCACATGGTCTGAATGTTCATGGGTGAAAATTATCGCATCTATTCTTTCACATTCGGCACGCAGCATTTGATATCTAAAATCTGGACCACAATCAATTACATAATTATAACCGCTACTTTCTATTAATACAGACACTCGTAAACGCTTATCTTTAGGGTTTGAACTTTTACAAACCGGATGGTCGCTCCCTATAATGGGGATTCCTTGCGATGTACCTGTACCGAGAAACGTTATTTTCAAAATTTGATAATTTTTAGCCAAAAATAAGGTTATTTTTTTGTTTGCTACACTTATTTGATACCTTTGTATGACACGATATAACTTGTTTTCATATGGAAATTACCATTAAAGGAGATAAAGAGTTTGATGATATTCCTTCATTAAAATCTAAAGCACTTCGCATCAATTTAAACGAAAATATTTACGGAACTTTTGCCGAAATTGGCGCAGGACAAGAAACCTGTCGACATTTTTTTAGAGCGGGTGGTGCATCTGGTACTATTGCAAAGGCAATGTCTGCGTATGATAAAGATTTTAGTGATGCCATTTATGGCGCTGAAGACGACGGACGTTATGTAACAGAAGCTCGTTTACGCAAAATGCTTGCTCACGAAATGAGCTTGATGGAAAACAGGTTAACCCGTGAAAAAAATCCGAATAAAATTTTCTTCACCTACGCCAATACAGTTGCTACCATCGATTTCGCTAAGCAATTTAAAGGTCACGGTTGGGTAGGAATTAAATATCAAGTTGAAGCTGGAGCAGAATACAACGAGATTATTTTACACCTACGCTTTAAAGAAACTGATGCGAGACTGCAACAAGAAACTTTAGGGATTCTAGGTACAAATTTAATTTACGGCGCCTTTTATAAATACAACGAGCCTAAAAAACTACTGCGTTATCTTTATGATCATTTAGATAAAGACCGTCTAGAAATTGATACTATAAACTTTTCGGGGCCTGTATTCAATAATGTAGACAACCGATTAATGAGTTTGCAGTTGGTAAAAAATGGCATGACCGATGCCGTAATGTTTGGACCAGACGGAACAAATGTTTTACCAGCAAAAGTATTCTACAAAAAAAACATTTTAGCGCTTCGCGGAAGTTTCAGACCAGTAACTAAAGTAAACATGGAGATGTATGAGAAATCATACGACATGTTTATTAAAGAAAATAAAGTTGATGTTAACAAAACGGTCGTAGTTTTTGAAATTACACTATCAAATTTACGTGCTGAAGGAGAAATTGACGAACAAGATTTCATAGATCGTGCAGATTTGTTATGCTCTATAGGTCATTCGGTTATGATATCTAACTTCCAGGAATACTACAAAGTAGTAGAATACTTTTCAAACTACACCAAAGCAAGAATGGGACTCGCTATGGGTGTTAGTAATTTAGTGGATATTTTCGATGAAAAATACTACCGACACATTAGCGGTGGAATTTTAGAAGCCTTTGGAAAACTATTCTTTAAAGATTTAAAAGTTTACTTATACCCAATGCTTGACCCTAAAACGGGAGAATTAATTACAAGTGAAAACTTGAAGGTTTACCCAAGAATGAAAGAATTGTACAAATTCTTTAAATACAATGGTAAGGTAATTGACATTACAGATTACGACCCTAAAATCATGAATATTTTTTCACGAGAAATTTTACAAATGATTAATAGCGGAGAACGCGGTTGGGAAGATATGGTTCCAGAAGGCACTGCAGAACTTATTAAAGATTACCGCTTATTTGGTTACACCCGAAAACCATTAACCTTAAGTAGGAAAAGAAAATAAACTCATATTATCATATTTTAAAAAATCCCGTAAAACATAAATTTTACGGGATTTTCAATTTATAACAATATAGCTTAGTATCACTCTAGTATTTGAGCAGCATGATCCTTTGTTTTCACCTTATCAATAACACGATCCACAATACCATTTTCATCAATTAAAAATGTTTTCCTGTGAATACCGTCATATTCTCTACCCATAAATTTCTTAGGTCCCCAAACTCCAAAAGCATTAATTACCGTTTTATCTTCGTCTGCTAATAAAGGAAATGGAAACTTATATTTGGCTTTAAAGTTTGTTTGTCGTTTTTCAGAATCTGCACTAACACCTAACAACTCATAACCTTCAGCTTGAAGTGTTTCATAGTTATCTCTTAAGTTACAGGCTTCATTAGTACAACCTGGCGTACTTGCCTTAGGATAGAAAAAAACAATTAGTTTCTTTCCTTTATAATCACTTAGCGAAATCGTATTTCCTTGTTCGTCTTTTGATGTGAAATCTGGAACCGATTCACCTTGCTTTAATGTTTTCATAGTCTTAACTTTGATTTTTAACAAAAATACGATTTATGACTAAACAAGAAAAGGTTGAATTTGTTATAAAAACCTTAAACGATCTTTATCCTGAAATCCCCATTCCTTTAGATCATAAAGACCCATACACGTTATTAATTGCAGTGTTAATGTCTGCGCAAAGCACAGATGTTCGCGTAAATCAAATTACACCATTATTATTTAAAGAAGCTGATAATCCGTATGACATGATTAAACTTTCAGTGGAAGAAATTAGAGAAATTATAAAACCCGTTGGCCTTTCCCCAATGAAAAGCAAAGGCATTCATGGCCTATCGCATATCCTTATCGATAAGCATGATGGAAAAGTTCCAAATGATTTGGAGGCACTTGAAGAACTACCTGCTGTAGGACACAAAACGGCAAGTGTAGTAATCTCTCAAGCCTTTGGCGTTCCGGCATTTCCAGTTGACACTCATATACATAGACTTATGTATAGATGGAACTTAACAAATGGAAAAAACGTTATTCAAACCGAAAAAGACGCTAAAAGATTATTCCCTAAAGACCTATGGAACGACTTGCATTTACAAATTATTTGGTATGGTAGAGAATATTCACCTGCCAGAGGCTGGGATCTAGAAAAGGATATCATCACTAAAACAATAGGTAGACAAACTGTTTTGAGCGACTATTATAAACAAAAAAAGTCCTGATAATTTAATATCAGGACTTTCGAAAACTTAATTTAGAAGCGCTTCAAACTTCATTTTATTATAATCAATAACACTTAAAGCCTTTGAGTAACTTAGAAGAAAATTAACCGTTTCTTCTTTCGGTTCAAGATTATTCATCTTGTTAATAGAATTTTCAGAGTAAATTTTTGCCATGTCTTATATTTAACGGATTTTATAAGATAACGGCTTAAAAATTAAATTATTGCCTAATTGGTTAAAACAATATTATGTTTATCTATTATTTTACGTAAATTAATTAACGCATAACGCATTCTTCCTAAAGCCGTATTAATACTTACCCCTGTTTTATCCGATATCTCCTTAAAACTCATATCGTTATAAATACGCAAAAGCAATACTTCCCTTTGATCTTCTGGCAATTTATCAACCAAACGTCTAACATCATTTTCAACCTGCTCTTTAATAATGGTTTTTTCCGCATTTAAACTCGAATCGCTTAAAACAGAAAAAATACTAAACTCACCAGAATTGTCAAATTTTGGCATTCTATTACTTTTTCTAAAGAAGTCAATGACTAAATTATGAGAAATACGCATAACCCAAGGTAAAAACTTACCTTCTTCATTATAAGCCCCACGTTTAAGCGTACGAATAACTTTAATAAAAGTGTCCTGAAAAATATCTTCAGCAACATCTCTATCGTAAACTTTAGAATAAATAAAACTATAGATTTTTTGTTTGTGCCTTACAATAAGAGTTTCTAAGGCTTTTTCATCTCCTTTTATATAATTGCTAACCAAGGTAGCGTCGGTAACAAGTTCATTTTGCATATCAATTACTTTTTTTTCACACACCAAAGTAAACTTCGCTGCTTGAGGTTAAAATGTTTGGAAAAGTAATTCTATGCTATAGGCTTAACTTGTTAAAATGATGATTAATATCACCAAATATAACAACATTCAAGTCGAATACGAAAATATTTTATTGCTTTTTTATTAATTTAAGGAAATACAATACACTTTTTATGTACAATTACTTATAGTATCTTTGCACGAATATCTCCTTAAAAAGTATATGAAATCTACTATCGACAGCGTAAACCCTAAAGAAAATATTATAATTAAAGGTGCTCAATTGCACAATTTAAAAAATATTGATGTTGTCATTCCACGAAATAAATTAGTTGTTATCACAGGTTTATCTGGGTCTGGAAAATCCAGTTTGGCTTTTGACACCCTGTACGCCGAAGGACAAAGACGATACGTGGAAAGCTTATCAAGTTACGCACGTCAGTTTTTGGGACGTTTAAACAAACCTAAAGTTGAATATATTAAAGGTATCGCTCCTGCCATAGCTATTGAGCAAAAGGTAAATTCGACGAATCCACGATCTACGGTAGGTACAACTACAGAAATTTTCGATTATTTAAAACTATTATTTGCTAGAATTGGAAAAACCTACTCGCCTGTTTCTGGTTTAGAAGTAAAAAAAGACACGGTCTCCGATGTTGTAAATTATATTAAAACCTTCTCTGAAGGCGAAAAACTACTTCTGCTCGCTCCTATCACCTTAGAAGAAGGTAGAACGATGGAAGACAAACTAAAAACGCTAAATCAGCAGGGCTACGCTCGTATAAAAATAAATGATTCGGTATTAAGGATTGACGAAGTTGAAAAAACCTCAAAAAAGGATCGTGTTTTTTTAGTTGTAGATCGTGTGATCAAGAAAGATGAAGAAGACTTTTACAACCGTTTAGCAGACGCGATTCAAACAGCCTTTTTTGAAGGCAAAGGATCCTGCCTAGTTGAAACCCTTAACACTAATACACAGAGACCCTTTAGCAATAAATTTGAATTAGACGGTATTTCTTTTCTAGAACCTAACGTGCATTTGTTCAGTTTCAACAACCCTTATGGAGCTTGCCCAAAATGTGAAGGTTACGGTGATATAATTGGTGTAGACGAAGATTTAGTAATTCCAAACACTGGACTTTCAGTTTACGAAAGTGCTATATTTCCTTGGCGAGGGGACAGCATGAGTTGGTATAAGGATCAACTAGTTAACAATTCTCATAAATTTGACTTCCCAATCCACAAACCTTATTTCGAACTTTCTGAAGCTCAAAAACAACTTATTTGGACAGGAAACGAATACTTCGAAGGTTTAAATTCATTTTTTGCTGAACTAGAAGCTAAAGCTTATAAAATTCAAAACCGTGTGATGCTTTCGCGTTACCGCGGAAAAACAAAATGTAAGGCTTGTGATGGTAAACGCTTAAGAAATGAAGCAAATTATGTAAAGGTTTCTGAGGCTACAATTTCAGATCTAGTAGAGATGCCCTTAGATAAGCTTGCTGTTTTCTTTAAAGCGTTAAAATTAAACGATTACGATTTCAAAATTGCCAAAAGACTTCTAAAAGAAATCAATAATAGACTCAGCTTTTTAACCAATGTTGGTCTTGACTATCTTACTCTAAACAGAAAGTCAAACACCCTATCTGGAGGAGAAAGCCAAAGAATCAACCTCGCAACCTCCTTAGGTAGTAGTTTAGTGGGCTCGATGTATATTTTAGACGAACCTAGTATTGGATTACACCCTAAAGACACTGAAAAACTTATAGTGGTATTAAAAGCGTTAAGAGATCTAGGAAATACAGTAATTGTAGTTGAGCATGATGAGGATATCATGAAAGCTTCAGACACGATTATTGATATTGGACCCGAAGCTGGAACTTTAGGCGGAAATGTTGTCGCTGAAGGTGATTTTGAAGCTATTTTAAATTCAGAATCTCTAACAGCTAAATACCTAAATGGTGATTTAAATATTGAAACTCCAAAAACAAGAAGAACTTCTAAATATTATATAGATATTCTTGGAGCCCGAGAGCACAATTTAAAGAATATCGATGTTCGTTTTCCACTTGGAATGCTTACAGTTATAACAGGAGTGTCGGGAAGTGGAAAAAGCACATTAGTTAAAAAAATACTATTCCCGGCGTTACAAAAAAAACTAACAGATTTTAGCGATAAAGCTGGACAGTTTTCATCGCTTGAAGGTAGTTTTAGTAATATTAATCACATTGAATTTGTCGATCAAAACCCGATAGGAAGATCCTCTAGATCTAACCCTGTAACTTATATTAAGGCTTACGATGATATACGCGCATTATATTCAAAGCAGAAATTAAGTAGCATTCGAAACTATCAAGCAAAACATTTTTCATTTAATGTAGATGGCGGACGCTGTGAAACTTGTAAAGGTGAAGGTGAAGTAACCATTGAAATGCAGTTTATGGCCGATGTGCATTTAGAATGTGAAACATGCAAAGGCAAACGCTTTAAAAAAGAAGTTTTAGAAGTGACTTTCGGAGGAAAAAATATTGATGATATTTTAAATCTAACCATTGACGATGCCATCACTTTTTTTGAAGCCAATGAACAATCTAAAATTAAAAACAAATTACAGCCGCTACAAGACGTTGGTTTAGGCTATGTGACTTTAGGACAAAGCTCTTCAACCCTCTCTGGCGGTGAAGCACAACGTATAAAACTAGCCTCATTTCTAGGAAAAGGAAACAATAAAGAGAAAGCTTTATTTATTTTCGACGAACCTACAACGGGACTCCATTTTCATGACATACAGAAGCTTTTAAAATCTTTTAATGCTTTAATCGAAAAAGGCCATTCCATTATTGTTGTAGAACATAATATTGATTTAATAAAATGTGCCGATTTTATTATTGACTTAGGGCCTAGTGGTGGCGAAAACGGCGGAAATATTGTAGCTACAGGAACACCAGAGGATATTGTTAAAAACAAGAGATCTGAAATAGGCAAATACTTGTTAGAAAAGCTTTAGTGCGCTCTAATCATTACTAAAACCCAAAATCGATATTTCCCAATTCATGACTTCACCCTGAAAAAAATAATATAAAAAAAGGAGCCTCTTACAGCTCCTTTTTTAACACATGAATTAATAAATTTACTTAACAAATTTTAAAACACCTTCTTGGGTAGATAAAATATACATCCCTCCCTTCAAAGAAGATGTACTAATTTCACTAGAAATAAGGCCTTTTGTAATTGCTCTCCCTGATAAATCGTAAATAGCATAGTCTCCACTTAAAGTTTGATCCATTACGATCGCATCAATATTAGAGTTGTAAAAAGCTCCCAATTTGTTTTTGTTGAAGTCTTTCGAGCTTAACACAATTTCCTCTTCTATATTAGACACATAGTTAATGTAAGTTTTTCCACCTCCATTAGCTCCAGCCACCTGAATCACCCACAGATAACCACTTTCATAATCAACAGTCTGACCCACGGGCAGTGTGCCACTAGGCAGACTTACAGTAACTGTTGCTGCGCCGTTTGTGAAATCTGCAGCAGAAATAGTCTTCAATAAAGTTTCGTTGTCAGAACCCCAATTAAGCGCCCCATGCCCAAAACCAACTCTTAAAAGTTTGATATACAGTTCCGCCCCAACCTCCGGGTTAGATTCATCGAAATCAGTAATTTCAAAGGTTATAGCACTACTATTCGTATTATTAAACGAATGATTACCTACGCCACTCCAATCATACCCAGCAAAACTCTCTGTAGAAAGATAAGGAGTACCACCATTCATACTTGAAATATAATTCGTCTGAGCTTTCAAGTTTGTTGTGTAGGTTATCACACCCAACATCATCAACAATAAAGTAATTTTTTTCATAATCTTAAATATTTAGTTAAATTGTTTCACCAAATATAAATTTTGACGTCGTATTTTATCAAAATCACAACTCGATACAAACTCATCAACAAGATTATTAGTGGCATTTAAAACTAGATTTAAACTAGACAAATCAATAAAAACCAACTAAACCCCATGGATTGAATGACCATAAACTACATCGCTAATCACTTAAAAACAGTATTTTACGTAAAAAAAGTTGCAAACTAAAAAAAACAAGTATTCAAAACCTTATTTAAGGTTAAATCCTTCAAAACTTCAAAAGCTTAAAGGTTAATAAAGAAAAAATACATAGAATAAGAACTGTTATAAAAATTACGGTTTAAAGAAACACTTTACTCAAAACAAACGTAATTAACAAGAACCAACCAAAGTTGTTCGCTAAAGTTTTTTTATACACTCCCAGCTAGGTGCATCCAACAAAAAACAAATTAAAAAATCAGGGTTACAAGTCTCCACACGACAAATCACACATATATAACCTACTGATATTAAGTCGGTTAATGACCACTGTTGTTTTATGGCACGCTGTTTGTTTAGAAGTCATTGTTAACTTAAAAAATTTACAATTATGCAAAACATTCAAAAACTCTACAGCAGCACGTCAAAATTAAATAGACTAAAACACAAAATGCTTTTTTTACTGGTTTGCTTAAGCCTTTCTTTTTTAACAAATAACATATATGCTTACGAAAAGAATTTTGAAGCTATAAATAATTACAATAATGGCTACGGAAAGTCATTCATATTTGTGGAAAACAATATCGAATTTTCGATCTTTCCTGATGGGCAATTTGATTTTAATATTTTAAGAAACAATAACACTGTTAACGTTTCAATAAACACTAGAAACACAAGCATTAGCTTCAATTCTGGACACAATTACAACAGCTATGTGCAATATGACGAGTATGGCGCAATAATTCAAATTGAAAACACCCCAATTTACTATGATCCATATGGTCGCATTACACAAGTTGGAAATATTAATGTTTTTTATAACAATTTCGGAAACATAGCCCGTATAGGTAGTTTAAATGTGTTTTACAACACTAATAACTACTTCGCGTACACCTCAGGATACATCAATATCTATAATAGAGGATACATCTACCGCCCATGGCACAGATATTACCGTGTTCCTCGTCCGAACTACTGTGTGGTTTACTCGAGACCTTACAGAACACATTACCGTCCTGTTAGATACAACTACGTGAGACCTTTTGTTAACAACAGCAGACCACGAACTTCTATAGCCACAAGACGAGGACATCAAGTAAAGAGAAACCAAAACTACGCTACAGCATACAGAAGCACTAAAAATGTAACGACAAGAAGAAATGTAGCAAAAAATTCGAATAATAGAAAATACAACAATCGCAACAACAATAGTTACAACAACAATAAAGCTACGGCTAAAAATAGTCGGTCGGTAAATAGCAGAAACACCAAAATCAAAACGGTTAGAAATAAAACGGTTACAAAAAATCCAAATAATAAAAATACGCGTATATCAAATACAAACGCAAATAAGACTAGAAACAGTCAAAAGGTAAATCAGGTAAAAAACAACCAGAGAACATCAAAAAAATCGACTGTTTCAAGTTCAAGAGATCGTAATTCACAAAGAACTGCTCAAAATCGAACGAGCAGATCTAACAATAATACAAGATCGTCAAGCAGAACACGATCTTAAAGACTTTTTTGGTTGGTTAGTATTGAAATCCCCGCACATGTTTTTTTTAACATTGTGGGGTTTTCTTTTTCTACTAAAGTTACCTTATTTTAATTTCAAGAAGCGATTTACAAGAGATGTTAGATCTTCAGAAAAATTATAACGATACACCACCCCCCCATAAAGAATAGCAACTAAAGTTGATTTCAGTGCAATATTTACAACAGGATGAAAAGGGAATTCCCAAAAATAAAATAGCAGCACACTTACTAAAACCAAACCTCCTATCTTTAATGAATCAATTGTAAAAGGGAACATATTAAACTTACGGTAAACAAAATACAGCTTAACTGAATTATATGAAAAAATCGCTATAAAAGTAGCTAAACCCGCACCATTAATACCTAACCTAGGAATAAAAAACATATTCAACAACACCATTAGCACCACTAATACAACACCTAGCACCAATACGATTCTGTAATAATCACTATTAAACAAAATGGCATTATTGCTTCCTAATGCTGTATCATAAAGCTTCGAAATACTAATAATAAATACAACAAACAAGCCACCGCTAAACTCTTCTGGTATGATATAATACAACTCATTAATATTTAAAACAATTAACAAGAAAATAAAACCTCCTACTGCAAGCAAGTTTAAAGAACTTCGTTTATATAAATTTCCCAAAGATTCAAAATCTCTATCATTCAGATACTTAGCAGATAAAGGCATTAAAATTTGATGCATAGATCGCTGAGGCACACCAATAACAGCCGTTATAAAAATGGCTACGCTGTAATATGCAACCTCCTTAATTTCAATATAATGTCCAAGCATAACCTTATCAATATCTAACAAAACAGTAGCGATTGACCCGGCTATGATTATTAATAATGAATAATTTAGAATACTGCCTAGACTATTAAGGCGCTTAAATGAAATCACAGGAAACTTAACACTAAACGCATAAATTTTCATGACTATCATCCGAAGTATATACACCACAACAATCCCATTCATAAATTGCTCAACACCAATCACTTTAAAATATAGCAAAAACAACAAAACCATAGTGCCAACTCGGTGAAATACCTCTTTCATAAAGTTACCAACCACCGTTTGCATCTGCACTTTAGCCCATGCAAAAAACACCTCAAAATACGCCAAAGCAATCGCTATAAATACAGTATGCCACAAATAACCTTTAATAATGGCATTTTTTTTGGAAAGTAAATCAGCAATAGTTTCATAACCGAAATAAGTAATTATTACAACAGGAATAATCACTAACAAAGGCAAAAACAGCATCAATGTTAAAAAACTATTCAATGACACCCTTGTTTTGAAGGAAGAATAAAATTTTACCAAAGTATTATGCATTCCTAAAGCCATAATTGGCATTACAACATAAGCAAGTGACAACATATAACTAACCATGCCATAATACTCATCACTTAAAAATTCGGTATAAAGAAATAAAGTATTTATTGCGCCAACAAAAAAACCAAGGTAAGTAGAAAGAATATTTTTAAAAGACTGTATTGCAACGACTCCCATTTAAAGCATTTTTGACAAAGATTTTGTTAATGCTTTTCTGTGATATTTCTGCAACCCTATTGGATGTGTTTGCAACCTCCCTTTTTTAAAAGCATAATAATGCTCTAAAATAGTGTTTTTTAAAAGGTCAAAATCATTATAATTAAAACAATTCCCTGTATTGGTTTCTTTTATGATTTTTTCAACATCCCACCCCTTCGGACCAATAGCTACTATAGGTCTATTTGAAACCATATATTCAAATAATTTTCCAGGAATAATACATTTGGTTTCTTCAGAATCAATTTCAATTAGCAGTAAAATTTGTGATTTTTTCTGAAACACAACAGACTCACTGTGCGAAACATAACCCTCATCATTTAAAAAACTACTTAAACCATGAATCTTAATAGAATTAATCACATCTTCACTTACCGAACCAATAAAATTCAACTGAAAATCTTTAGAAAATTCTACATTTTCATTCACCAATTCACTTAAAGCACGCCATAAGATTTCAGGATTCCTTTTGGATAATAGAGAACCTATATGGGCTAAAGAAAACTTTGAATCCATCTTACAAGCCATTGAAACTTCATCATCATATCCGTTAGTAATAACTTCGATAGGTTTGTCTGTGATATTTAGAAATTCTGTCTTTGTCGTAAAACTTGTCACTATTATTTGATCGGCTTTATTTAACACCTGCTTTTCAAAAGACTTATGTTTTCTTTCCGAAGACGCCGTCAATTTTAATTGCTTATGATATCCAATTGTGGTCCATGGATCTCTAAAATCAGCCAACCACTGAACTCCCAGCCTTTCTTTAAGCTGCAAACCAATAAGATGCATGCTATGTGGTGGCCCTGAAGTAATAATGGTAGTAATTTTTTCTTTTTCAATATAATCAGAAAGATATCTCACAGAAGGTTTCACCCAACCCACTCGAGCATCTGGTATAAAAAAATTACCTCGAACAAAAAGCATAAGTTTTTCTAGTACTGATTGTTTTTTTTCTTCTGAAATAATCCCTTTACTAATTGTTTTAGATGAATTTTTAGAAAATACACCGGCCAATTTGTATGGCTCTTTAATTGGTTGTTTTATTACCGTTAATGCACTCGAAACTTCTGAAGATAAACTCTCATCAAGCAAAGGGTAGTTAGCGTTTTCCGGCACATAAACAACAGGTTCAATATTGAACTCAGGTAAGTATTTTATAAATTTCAACCAGCGCTGCACCCCAGGACCTCCCGCAGGTGGCCAATAATAGGCTATAATTAGCACTTTTTTTTGTTCCATTGAAATCTGTAAATTGGATTTTAAAAAATCTAAATCGCTAAATTTTAGTCTTTTTATGAGTTTTCAGGTTTGCGCCTGAATTCATAAAACAGCCCACACAACAATAAAATAACTAGTAACACCGAACTTGCAAGTGTAATTTTACTTCCGGTTTTAACAACGTCTGGATCAAACTTAAATTCTATAACATGACTTCCAGCAGGGACAGGCATACCTCTTAAAATATAGTTTACACGCATAAAATTAGCTGGTTCACCATCAACAAAAACCTTCCATCCATTACCATAATAAATTTCTGAAAAGACAGCAAAACCATCATTTTTATTGTTAGACTTATACTTCAAATAATTTGGCTTATAATCCAATAAATTAATGGATGAAACCGAATCATTCTTAAAACCACCCTTGTGTTCTCCAACAAGCTCACTAGCTACATGAGGCATGTAAACAGCAGTCATTTTCGTATTTAAACTGTCTAATTCTAAAATTTCTTCATTGGCAGAATTAACAACTTTTAAACTATCAATAAACCATGCGTTTCCATTTATCTCCTCATTTTCATACGGAAATGCATTCCCCTTATCATCCTGAGCAACGATATATTTTGTATTCAACATACTGAGGACATTTATGTTGTTTTTTGAAATATAAAAATCAAACACCTCACGATAACGTCTTAATTCCGCAGCATTATAACCATTTAATGAATTATGATAATATGAAGGCTTTGAAGGTCCAGAAACTAAATCATAAACACGATAATTAGTAGTGTCCTGTAAAATATATTTATCAACTTCTGAAGCCTGAAACGGCTTGCTCATTTTTACACCTGAAACAAAATCATCATTATTCACATAGCGTCTATCTACTCCAACTAAATCGAATAAAATAAGGAAACAAAAAGCAGTAATCACCCATTTTTCTTTCAACTTATCCTTTAAAAACATAAAAATAGCCCCTGCTGAAAATAAAACCAACACCAAAGTTCTTAAACTATCTTTTGTAAATACAGATTTCCTATCAGACCTAATGGCATCAACAAAATCCTGTCCGTAATTCTGACGATACACACCATCATTAATACCCACGAAATCAAATAAATAAGATTTAAATAATAAGAAAACCAAAGTAAGTCCTCCGGTAATTATGGCTGTAAATTTTAAAGCATTTAACTTTTCTTCTTTTTCAATTGCATTATTAAACAACCCAACCAAACCAAAAATCGCTAAAGCAGGTATACATAATTCTAAAAGAACTTGTATGGAGCTTACGGCTCTAAATTTATTATATAATGGAACAAAATCGATAAAGAAATCGGTTAAGAACCCTAAATTTTTTCCGTATGAAAGCAATAGAGATAATATCGTTCCGCCTACAAGCCACCATTTTAAACGTCCACGCACAAGAAACAATGCAAAAACAAATAAGAATAAAACAACAGCCCCTATATAAGCAGGTGCTTCAACAATAGGTTGATTACCCCAATATAAAGGCGCACGCTTCGATTCTTGTAAAGCCTGTGTTGTCGTAGCCCCTAGTTTACGGTACGCATTATATGTGGCAGATTCTTTACCAACATCTTCATAATTCCCTCCACCAACAAACCTTGGGATGAATAAATTAAAAGTTTCAACAATACCATAACTAAACTGTGTAATATAATCTCTATCTAAACCATTGGATGCTACTTTTGGTGAACCATCAGGATTAATTGTTAATTCACTTTTACTACGTTTACTCTCCTTAACATACTCTTGTGTTGCTAAAATATTTGTAGCATTCAAAGCAATTGAAAGTACTACTGCTCCAACTAAAATACCAACAGATTTATAATATTGTAGCAGAGTTTTCTTTTTATAAGCATCAACCAAATAGGCGATTCCCAATACAATCACCAAAAACATTAGATAATAAGTCATTTGAAAATGGTTTGACACCAACTCTAAACCCATCGCAACTACTGTTAACAAAAAACCCCAAATGTATCTCTTCCTAAAAACTAAAATAATACCACTTAAAACCAATGGCATATAAGCGATAGCGTGAGCTTTACTATTATGCCCCACTCCTAGAATAATAATTAAATAGGTTGAAAACCCAAAAGCTAAAGCACCAAGTGCAGCAAGTTTATAATCTACTTTTAAGCTTAATAAAAATATATAAAAACTCAATAAATAAAGAAAAAGGTAATCTGCAGGTCTCGGTAAGAAACGAAGTGCTAAATCTAACTTTTTAATGTAATTGTGTGGATATTTGGCACCTAACTGATACGTAGGCATGCCTCCAAAAGCACTGTTTGTCCAATAAGTTTCCTCGCCTGTTTTTGCTCGAAAATCGGTTTGCTGCTTACTCATTCCGATAAACTGAACAATATCGTTCTGATAAATCGCCTTTCCTTTTAAAACAGGGCTGAAATAAGCTAGGGAAATAATTACAAAACCTAGAAGTATTAATATGTGTGGTAAAAACTTTTTAAATGAAAATGGCATAGATTGGCTTTTATTCTAATGATTGCGAAAATTAATCTATTTCTTCGAAATCAACATAATCACCTACTTTTTTATTTGAAGTTTTTGTTTGTGGAATTTTATCAATAGTAACTTCTCCTTCTTGTTTAGAGTTTTCCTTTTTTGGTTCTCTTTGAAACTGACCAAATTGCCCTCCAAAACGTTCTTCAGCCTTTTTTGAAACGTATTTCATTAAAAAAGGTGCGAATATTCTTGAAAGAATTTTCAGACCGTAATAAACTAACGCAATTATAAGTATGGTTCTTAATAACCCCATTTTTTAACTTTTATTTGTAATTGATAGCAAAAATACAATTCTATCTTCTGAAAAAAAGCTGAAAAATGATAAAAAAAGTATAAAATATCTATATTTGGGGAGCGTTTAATAACTTGACAATTAAACATTTTTTGAACCACCGCCTATGAACCTAGTAAAATCTACGCTAATTATTCTATTATGCCTAGCCTCATCCCAAGGTTTTTGCCAATACACAGAAGTGATTAATTCGAATAGACCTGGTGTGTCTAGAAGTGCTTTTTCTGTAGGCACTAATGTCGTTCAATTTGAGGTTGGACCTTATTTTAATAAAGAAGAGCGAACCCCTGCAGCTACCTATGAAGCCACTGGTTTTGGTGTAGATTTCGCTGCGCGATATGGCCTACTTTGGGAACCTTTAGAGATTAGCCTGGAAGGAACTTACCAAAATGACACCAAAAAATTCGCTTCTGATTACGACACCGACTACAAAAGATCTAACTTTAAATATTTTACCATTGGTGCGAAATATTTAGTTTTCGATCCTCTTAAAAACAAACCAGAAGATAAACCGAACTTATACAGCTGGAAAGCGAATCGAGCATTTAAATGGAAGTCATTAATTCCTGCAGTCTCGGTTTATGTTGGTGGCAATATAGATTCGGCGGATAATCCGTTTACAGCTAGTGGTATTGAAGGCTTTAGTCCAAAAGTTATGATTGCCACACAAAACAATTTTGCAAGTGGCTGGGTATTTGTTATGAATTTTATTAAAGATAGAATTGGTACCGATCAATCGGATTTTCAATACATTTTAACCCTAACGCATGCCGTAAGTATGAAATGGGTTATATTTGGAGAAACCCAAGGGATTAAGAGTGATTTTTATGCGGATAATTTATTTAGACTTGGAGGCGCTTACTTGTGGAATAAAAACTTTCAACTGGACAGTGCGATTACTTTCAATACTAAGGATACGCCAGCTGTTTTTAGTGTTAATTTTGGCGCATCTTACAGATTAGACTTCCATAAGGACAAAGCTCCTAACAAAAACAATGATGTTGAAGACTTAAAAAATGGAGTTCCTAATAATGTAGGTAATACCGATAAAAAGAAAAAAGATTCTGAGCCAGAACCTATTGAAAAAAGAAAAAAAGAGGATATCGATTTTGATTGATTCTACACGCCTTAGAACGCGTTATTAAAGTATGATAAAACTTAAGGAAGTTAAAACAAAAAAGGAACTTAAAGCATTTGTTAAGTTCCCCTTTAAATTATATAAAGACTCTAAATATTGGACTCCTCCAATTATAAGCCAAGAAATCAAATCATTTAACAAAAAGGAAAACCCTGTTTTTAATGATGCTGAAGCTCGCTTATTTCTAGCCTACAAGGACAATGAAATCGTTGGAAGAGTTGCAGCAATAGTTAATTGGCTTGAAATTAATGGTCAAAACCAAAAAAAAATGCGTTTTGGATGGTTTGATTTTATTGACGATTTAGAAGTTTCTAAAACACTTTTAGACAAAGTTATTGAAATAGGAAAAAAACACCAATTAGAATATACCGAAGGCCCAGTAGGTTTTTCAAATCTTGACAAGGTAGGGGTTTTAACCGAAGGCTTCGACTCTATTTCAAGCATGGTAACATGGTATAATCACGCCTATTATATTAAACACTACGAGGCTGCTGGTTTTAAAGTTGAAAAAACATATATAGAAAGTGTTTTTCCGTTTGAAAATGTGAAACCTGAATTCTTTTATAAGGCTCAAGAAATCATAAAGAGGCGTTATAAACTAAGAGCACTTAATTTTGCTAAAACAGATGATGTGATGCCTTATGTGGATAAAATGTTTGATTTATTCAATACAACATATGCATCGTTATCTTCTTTTGTTGCCATCAACGATATTCAAAAGGCTTATTTTAAAAAGAAATTTATAAGCTTCATAAATCCCGAATTTATAAAATTTGTCCTTGATGAACAAAATGAGTTAGTTGCTTTTGCTATAGTTATGCCTTCATTTTCGGAAGCTTTGCAAAAGGCCAAAGGAAGACTATTCCCATTCGGGTTCAAACACATTTTAGACGCTAAGAAGAACAGTAAAACAGCTGACTTCTATTTAATTGGGGTGCATCCAGATTATCAAAACAAAGGTGTACATGCGGTTATTTTTAATGAATATTACGAAACATTCAAAAAACGAGGCATTGAAACCTGTTATCGCACACCCGAACTAGAAGACAATGAAGCTATAAAGAAAATCTGGAAGCATTTTGATCCTAAAGTTTTAAAACGCAGAAAAACGTTCAGAAAAGAACTTACTTAAATATTGAATGTATCCTGTTTTTTATATTACACAAAAAAGTGAAATAAATTCATAAAAAAATCCGATTCAAAACTGAATCGGATTTTTTTATTATATAAGTATCTTAGTAAAACTACTCGCCCATTGCCGCCATAACAGCTGCGGATAAGCGCTTGTAAGTTCCGTTTTCTAAACGCTCACGAATCGCATCAAAAGCATCTAATGTTTCCGAAACGTCTTGTAAAGTATGTGTTGATGTAGGTATTAATCTTAATAGAATTAAACCTTTAGGTATTACTGGGTAAACAACTATAGAACAGAATATTCCATAATTTTCACGTAAATCACGCACTAAAGCCATTGCTTCAGGTATACTCCCTTTTAAGTATACTGGTGTTACACAACTTTGAGTCGTTCCAATATCAAAACCACGCTCTTTTAAACCTGATTGTAATGCGTTAACATTTTCCCATAATTTATTTTTAAGCTCTGGCATTGTTTTAAGCATTTCTAATCGCTTAAGTGCTCCTACCACTAATTGCATTTGCAAAGATTTTGCAAACATTTGTGAACGTAAATTATACTTTAAATAATCAATAATTTCTTGATCACCTGCAATAAAAGCTCCTGTACTCGCCAAAGATTTTGCGAATGTTGCAAAGTACACATCAATATCTGCTTGTACACCTTGCTCTTCTCCTGCTCCTGCCCCTGTTGCTCCTAAGGTTCCGAAACCATGAGCATCATCAACAAATAGTCTGAAATTAAATTTCTTTTTAAGTTCAACAATTTCTTTTAAACGTCCTTGCTCACCACGCATTCCAAAAACACCTTCAGAAATCACTAGAATTCCTCCACCTGTTTGTTCTGCCATTTTAGTAGCACGCTCTAAGTTTTTCTCTAAACTTTCAACATCATTATGTTTGTATGTAAAACGTTTCCCCATATGTAAACGCACACCATCAATAATACAGGCGTGAGCATCAACATCGTAAACAATAATATCATCTTTCGAAACCAAGGCATCAATGGTAGAAACCATTCCTTGATATCCAAAATTTAAAAGATAAGACGCTTCTTTTTCAACAAAAGATGCTAATTCATTTTGAAGTTTTTCATGTAAATCTGTATGACCAGACATCATTCTAGCTCCCATTGGATAGGCAGAGCCATACTGGGCAGCTGCTTCAGCATCTACTTTTCTTACCTCTGGATGATTTGCTAAACCTAAATAATCATTTATACTCCAAGTGATAACGTCTTTACCTTGAAATTTCATACGGTTAGAAATTTCTCCTTCTAGTTTAGGAAACACAAAGTATCCTTCAGCCTGAGAAGCCCATTTTCCTAATGGTCCTTTATCCTTGTAAATTTTATCAAATAAATCTCTCATTTATTATAAATCTTGTTGCGATTAAAAATCAAAACAGAACTATAAACTCTAGTACTTTTCAACAACAACATATTAATGCTATTTATAGAAGAAAAAGAAGTAAGTTTTAGTCTGAAGTTAATTGTTGCAAAATTAATTATTTATTAGCTTTGAACATAATTTTTTGCATTCAATTATTATAAAATAAAAAAAGAGATTGTTTTTTACTTAAAAAGTAAAAAACAATCTCTTTTTCAATCAACTAATGGATCTTATTTAACGTATTGTATGCTTTCTGCGGCAGCTTCATTAATGCTGTCAAAGAAACCTTGATCATTCATCCACTTATCACTATACACTTTACTCATATATCTGGCTCCATGATCAGGAAAAATAATAACAACTTTATCATCCTTACCAAATGTTCCATCTTCACCTAACTGTTTAATAGCTTGCATCGCTGCTCCAGAAGTGTAGCCAGCAAAAATACCTTCGGTTCTTGCTATTTCTCTTGCAGTATGTGCACTTTCTTCATCTGTCACCTTAACAAAATCATCAATCACATCAAAATCTGTAGCTGCAGGAATTAAATTCTTCCCTAAACCCTCAATTCTATATGGATATATTTCTTTCTCATCGAACTCTCTTGTTTCGTGATATTTTTTAATCACAGACCCAAAAGCATCAACACCAATAACTTTAATATTAGGATTTTGTTCTTTTAAGTATTTAGCCGTTCCTGAAATAGTTCCTCCAGTCCCACTACAAGCTACTAGGTGTGTAATCTTACCTTCAGTTTGATTCCAGATTTCTGGACCTGTAGAGTGGTAATGTGCATCAATATTCAATTGGTTGAAATACTGATTAATATACACAGAACCTTTCATTTCACTATGCAAACGTTTTGCAACTTCGTAATAAGAACGCGGATCATCTGCGCTAACATGGGCTGGACATACATATACCTTCGCTCCCATCGTTTTTAGCATATCAATTTTGTCTGGCGAAGATTTAGAACTTACTGCCAATACACAATCGTAACCTTTTATGATACTAACCATAGCGATACTAAAACCTGTATTACCAGAAGTTGTTTCAATTATGGTATCGCCTGGAGAAAGAATCCCTTTCCTTTCAGCTTCCTCAATAATATAAAGTGCTATTCTGTCTTTAGAAGATTGCCCTGGATTAAAAGCTTCTACTTTTGCGTAAAAGTCACCATTAAACTTAGAAGTGATTCGATTAAGTTTGACAAGTGGTGTATTACCTACCAAATCTAATACGTTGTTATAAACGTGATTTCTTTGTTTCATAAATCCTTTTTAGTAACTGCCTTACCATTTGTAAGCAAAACAGCTTAAAACCCCACAAAAATAAAACTTTTTTTTCTACTGACCATGCATTCCTTCTAAATCTAATAAAAAGGCATACTCTAAAGCCACTTCTTTTAAACTTTCAAAACGCCCTGAAGCCCCGCCATGACCAGAATCCATGTCTGTATGAAGTAATAATTTGTTAGAATCTGTTTTTAGCTCTCTTAATTTAGCAACCCATTTTGCTGGTTCCCAATATTGTACTTGAGAATCATGCAATCCGGTAGTAACTAGCATATTTGGATACTTTATGGCTTTTACATTATCATAAGGTGAATACGACTTCATATATTGATAATATTCTACTTCATTAGGGTTTCCCCATTCGTCGTACTCTCCAGTAGTTAAGGGAATCGTGTCATCCAACATCGTAGTAACCACATCCACAAAAGGAACAGCTGCTAAAACACCATGATATAATTCTGGGTTCATATTAATAATAGCTCCCATTAATAAACCACCAGCAGAACCACCATAGGCATACAAATGCTTATTTGAAGTATATTTTTCTTCAATTAAAAATTTAGAACAATCTATATAATCTGTGAACGTATTTTTTTTGGTTAATAGTTTGCCGTTTTCATACCATTCACGACCTAAGTACTCACCGCCTCTAATATGAGCTATAACATATATAAATCCTCTATCCAGTAAACTTAAACGCACCGTTGAAAACGAAGGATCTATAGTTGATCCATAGGAACCGTAAGCATACTGTAGTAAAGGTGCAGAACCATCAAACTTCACGCCTTTTTTATAAACCATCGACATTGGTATTTTTACACCATCTCTTGCTGTAGCCCAGATGCGCTTAGATTCGTAATTTTCTTTTTTGAAATTTCCACCTAAAACCTCCTGCTCCTTCTTAATATCACTTTGCTTGGTTTTAAAGTTGTAATCAATAACAGAACTTGGTGATGTTAAAGCGTTGTAACCGTAGCGCATCGTATCACTATCGAAATCTGGATTATTCCCTAGATAGGCCGTATATGTTTCACTTTTGAATGGTAAATAATAATCTTCTTTACCATTCCAACTTATAATCCGTAAATTATTAAGTCCGTTTTCACGTTCATTAACAACTAAATAATCTTTAAAGATTTCAAGATCCTCAATAAGCACATCAGCTCTATGTGGTATAACGTCTTTCCAATTTTCTAAAGACGTATTATTTTCATGAGTCTTTGAAATTTTAAAGTTTGTAGCGCCATCAGTATTAGAAATAATGTAAAAGTAATCTTCGTAATGGGCAATACTATATTCTAAATCTTCTGTACGTTCTTGAAAAATTTTGAATTCACCATCAGGTGTATCCGCGTTTAAAAAACGGTATTCTGCAGATAAAGTACTTGAAGAACCAATAACAATATATTTCTTCGATTTTGTCTTATAAACAAAGGTGTTGAATGTTTCGTCTTCTTCGTAAAAGACTACGGTATCTGCGGTAGTTTCTGTATGTAATCTGTGCTTAAAAACTTTTTCTGAACGCAAGGTTACTTCATCCTTCATCGTGTAAAAAAGCGTCTTATTGTCATTAGCCCAAGTCGCGCTTCCCGTAGTGTTTTTTATTTTATCTGAATAAATTTCGCCTGTAACCAAGTTTTTAACCTGAATCGTATACTGTCTCCTGCTCACTAAATCTGTAGAAAAAGCAGCCATAGTATTATCTGGACTAATAGATAAGCCTCCTAAGTTAAAATAGGCTTGGTCTTTTGCCATCTCGTTACAATCGAATAAAACCTCCTCTTCAGCATCTAAGGTTCCCTTTTTTCTAACGTAAATCGGGTAATCTTTTCCTGTTTCATATTTTGTGATATACCAATAGCCATTTAACTTATAAGGCACTGTAGTATCATCCTCTTTAATTCTGGCTTTCATTTCCTCAAATAGCGTTTTCTGAAAATCTTCAGTATGTGCCATCATCGCTTTGGTATACTCATTTTCTTTATTGAGATAATCAATAACTTCAGGATGCTCTCTATCGTTCAACCAATAATAATTATCAGTTCTTTGATCATTATGAATGCTTAACTTATGTGCTATTTTTTTTGCGACTGGAGGATTCGCCTGAGTTTCATGTTCTATCATCTTATCATTTTCTTTACAAGAGTGGGCAAAAATAATGCTTAAGCATAGAATAAAGAGTTGATTTTTCATTTTATATTAATTAACACTAAATTTAGTCTATTTTTAATAATTTTGTATCAAACAAAAAAAGAAAAATTATGTTTGGAGATATGATGGGAATGATGGGTAAACTTAAAGAAACCCAACAAAAAGTAGAAGACACTAAAAAACGTTTAGACACTGTTTTAGTTGATGAATCTAGCAATGACGGAAAATTAAAAGTAACGTTAACAGCCAATAGAGCAATAAAATCTATTGATATAAACGACGAATTGTTAGAAGACAAAGAGCAATTAGAAGATTATTTAATTCTTACCTTAAATAAAGCCATTGAAAAAGCAACAAGTGTAAACGAAGCAGAATTGGCCGCTGTTGCAAAAGAAGGTATGCCGAACATCCCTGGAATGGATATGTTTAAATAAGTAAAAGTAAATTTTATAACATTTTTTTGACCTCTAGTAGTAGCAAAATAAATTTAATTCTCTTATTTTTAGTTTTTAATCTTAAATTTCAAAAATTATGTTCGAATTATTTCAAAGTGAAAACAACGAAAAATACTATTTTCATCTGAAAGCAAAAAATGGTCAAATTATCTTAGCTAGTCAAGGTTATGCAGATAAATCTGGAGCTAAAAACGGTATTGAATCTGTAAAAACAAACTGTGCAGACGACTCGAAATTTGAACGTAAAACTGCTGCTAACGGAAAGTTTCATTTTAATATAAAAGCTGCTAACGGACAAATTATTGGTTCAAGTCAAATGTACGCCGCTACAGATGGCATGGAAAACGGTATCGAATCCGTAAAAACCAATGCTCCAACTGCTGAAGTTGTTGATAAAGAAGCTTAATTTTATTGAACAGCGTCTTATTAATTGTTCGATTTCAAAATTTCTAAAAACTTATTATGCATGGTATCACTATAATTTAAATGTGTTACCATGCGTAATTTTTTATTACCCATTCCTATTATAAAAATATTTTGTTCTGCTAATTTTTGAACAAATGCTTTATCATCTGCATCATCATGTAGTTCAAAAATCACAATATTTGTTTCAACAGTTTCAACAGACTTTACTTTAGACAATTGTGTAAGTGCCTCCCCTATTTCTTTAGCTTTTTTATGATCTTCTTTTAGCCTATCAATGTTGTGATCCAAAGCATAATTTCCTGCAGCCGCTAAATATCCAGCTTGCCTCATGTTGCCTCCAAATATTTTACGAATACGCAAGGCATCTTTCATGATTTCGGCATTTCCCACCAAAACAGACCCTATTGGGCAGCCTAAACCTTTGCTTAAACACACCGAAATTGTATCAAATACTTTACCGTATTCTAGTAACGAAACGTTTGTTTCAACAATCGCATTCCATAATCGTGCGCCATCTAAATGAAATCCTAAGCTATTTTCAACACATACCTTTTTTATTTCTAAAATTTCATTAATATCCCAACAGGCCCCACCACCTTTATTTGTGGTGTTTTCAACTTCAACTAAGCTGGTTTTACTATAATAATAATCTTCTGGATTAATAGCTTCTAAAACTTGCTCGGCGGTAAACATTCCCCTATTTCCATCTATCAACTTACACGACACACCACTATTAAAAGATGCGCCTCCCGATTCGTAATTATAAATATGAGCATATTTATCACAAATAATCTGTTCGCCGGGGTTTGTGTGCAGCTTAATAGCTGTCTGATTTGCCATCGTACCGCTAGGAAAGAACAACGCCGACTCTTTACCAAATAAATTGGCTACTCTTTGCTCTAATAAATTAACGGTAGGATCTTCTCGAAATACATCGTCACCAACTTTAGCCTCCATCATAGCCGTTAACATTTCTGCTGTTGGTTGAGTTACTGTATCACTTCTAAGGTCTATTATCATTCTAGAGGTTTTAATGTAAAGCTATAAAATTATACTCAGAATTGTTTTCAACTGCTTGATTAAATCCTATTTTTGTTCAAAAGTAAAATGACATGATAACATCCGATCAAATAAAAGATCTTAATACCCGCCTCGATAAACTTAGGCACTATCTTTGACATAGATGCCAAACTTATAGAAATACAAAACGAGGAAGAACAAACCTTCGACCCCAATTTCTGGAACGATCCCAAAGCTGCTGAAGTCATTATGAAATCGCTTCGCGTCAAGAAAAAATGGGTTGAAGATTACAAAACCATTAAATCGCTTATAGAAGAACTTGACTTGCTTTATGAATTCCATAAGGAAGGCGAATATACCGCTGAAGAAGTTCAAGAACACTATGACAAAACTGCTGTACTATTAGAAGATGTTGAATTCAAAAACATGCTTTCGGAAGAAGGTGACAGTCTAAGTGCTGTGCTTCAAATTACCGCTGGTGCTGGTGGTACAGAAAGTTGTGATTGGGCCAATATGCTCATGCGTATGTATTTGATGTACGCCGAAAAAAGTGGTTTCAAAATAAAAGAACTTAACTTTCAAGAAGGTGATGTTGCTGGTATAAAAACAGTGACATTAGAGCTTGAAGGTGATTTCGCGTTTGGTTGGTTAAAAGGTGAAAATGGCGTACACCGCTTGGTTCGTATTTCACCATTTGATAGTAATGCCAAGCGCCATACCAGTTTTGCTTCCGTTTACGTTTATCCGCTTGTAGATGATACGATTGAAATAGATATCAACCCTGCTGATATAGAAATCACTACAGCCCGTTCTAGTGGTGCTGGTGGACAAAATGTGAATAAAGTTGAAACCAAAGTACAACTGCTACACAAGCCTACTGGTATACAAATACAATGTTCTGAAACACGTTCTCAACACGATAATAGATCGAGAGCCATGCAAATGTTAAAGTCACAATTGTATGAAATTGAACTTCAAAAACAACTGGCACAACGCGAAGACATTGAAGCCGGTAAAATGAAAATTGAATGGGGGAGCCAGATTAGAAACTATGTTATGCACCCTTATAAATTAGTTAAAGATGTACGTACTGGTCATGAAACAGGAAATGTAGATGCTGTTATGGATGGAAATATTCAAGAGTTTCTAAAGTCTTACCTCATGACAATGGGCCAAAAAGTTGAAGACGACAATCAATTATGAGTAAAATAGACACGATTATATTCGACCTTGGAGGCGTGCTTATCGACTGGAATCCTGAGTATGTTTTCTTAGACGTTTTTAATGGGGATCAAGAGAAAACACGCTGGTTTTTAGACCATATTTGTACAAGCGATTGGAACGAAAACCAAGATGCCGGTTATCCTTTAGTCCAAGCTACCGAAGATCGTGTTAAACTTTTTCCTGAATACGAAAAAGAAATTCGCTTATTCTATGGTAATTGGGAAATGATGCTAGGTGGTGCGATTAAGGGTACGGTTGACATTCTTAAAAAACTCATAGACTCCAAGACGTATAAAGTGGTTGCTTTAACCAATTGGAGCGCTGAAACCTTCCCTATTGCTCAAGAAAAATTTGAGTTTTTACAATGGTTTGATGCTATATTGGTTTCAGGAGAAGAAAATACTCGAAAGCCTTTTAAAGATATTTACGAGCTTACTTTAAACCGATTCAACATTAAGGCTGAAAACGCTGTTTTTATTGATGACAATTTAAGAAACATAGAGGCTGCTAAAAAAATAGGTATTCACGGCATTCATTTTACCTCCTCAGAAAAACTAGTAAAACAATTAGAGAACTTTAATATAAAACTATAATGATTAAAATATATCACAATAACAGATGTAGTAAATCACGTTGCGGACTTCAAATTCTTGAAGAATCTGGGAAAGATTTTGAAATTGTTAAATATTTAGAAGATGTGCCATCGGAAAAGGAATTAAAAAACATCATTAAACTTCTCAATATTAAACCCATTCAGCTGGTTAGAAAAAACGAAGCCATTTGGAAAAGTGAATTCAAAAATAAAGATTTAAGTGATGCCGAAATAATCACTGCCATGGTTAAAAACCCAAAGTTAATTGAGCGTCCAATAGTAATTAATGGGAATCAAGCAGTTATAGGTAGACCACCTGAAAATATTTCTGAGATTATATAATCTCAGGTGTTTTTATTAACATAACATTAACCATTCGTCCTTAAACCATGATATAAATTTACGGTCTTACTCGACAAACAACGACTAATGCACAAATTAATTCCATTACTCTTTACCTTTTTATTTATTTCAAATTTTAGTTACTCTCAAAAATCTATTAAAGGAAAGGAGCTAACCATAACGGGTACTGTTATTGACGAAGAAACCAAACAGCCTTTAGAATACGCAACGATTTCGTTTTTTAGCAAAGCTGAAAATAAAATTGTTGAAGGTGGCATCACTAATGAAAACGGAAAATTCAGTATTCCAATTTCTAAAGGCACTTACGATATTGCCATAGAATACATTTCCTATACTACAATTACACTTCCTAATAAAGTAATAAATTCAGATTTAGATATAGGGGCTATTTCATTAACTATCAATATGGAAGCCTTAGATGCCGTTGAAATCATTGCTGAAACGACTACGGTTCAAATTAAATTAGACAAAAAAATATATAATATTGGAAAAGATTTGACCGCAGCAGGTGGAACCGTTAGCGACGCCTTAAACAATGTACCTTCTGTTTCGGTTGATGTTGAAGGGTCTATCAGTTTAAGAGGCAATGAAAACGTTAGAATCTTAATAAACGGAAAACCTTCTACAATGGCTGGTTTTGGAGACTCAAATATACTAGCTCAATTACCAGCAGAAGCCATCGAACGTGTTGAAGTGATTACTTCGCCTTCAGCAAGGTACGATGCCGAGGGAACAGCAGGAATTCTAAATATTATTTTAAGACAAAAAGAAACGCTTGGTTTTAACGGATCTATAACTGCTTCAGTTGGAAATCCTGATTATGCAGGAATCTCTAGTAATTTAAACTACAGAACTGAAAAATACAATCTTTTTTCAAACCTAGGATATCGCTACTATGATGCGCCTAGAAACAGTAAGACCAATACACATTATTTTGATAAAATTGAGAATGGTCAAACCGTAGCTCCAGAATTTGAAAATATTAATGAAAATCAAAGGGTTACGCGTTTAAATCGCAATTTTAACGCCAGTTTGGGTATGGAATATTTCCTTACCGATAAAACCGCAATTACTGGAAGCGTTTTTTATAGAAATGGTGAAGATGCCGATGAATCTTTAAACTATAGTAAGCGGTTCAACACCAATATCTTAGAAGAAGAAACCCTTAGAAAAGAAATCGAAAATGAAGCAGGTAAAAGTTTCCAATTTGCTTTAAATTATGTCACTAAATTCAATGATGAAGGCCATGAATTGACTGCCGATTTTCAATATGAAAATAAAGATGAAGACCAGTTTTCTGATATTAATGAAATTTATATAACCACTAACCAAACGAATCCTGATCCATTTCAGCAAGAAAAAATTAATCAAACTGAAAAGGAAAAAGAATATTTAATTCAAGCCGATTATGTATTACCCATTGGTGAAGACTCTAGATTTGAAGCTGGTTTTAGAGGAAATTTTCAAAATGAAATCAAAGATTATACATTAAGACAAGAAGATCTTAATTCAGGAGATTTTTTTGTCAATGATACCATCTCTAATATTTTTGATTACACTGAAAATATTTCAGCATTTTACACGCAATACGGTACTAAATTTGGAGAATTCTCCTTTCTATTAGGCCTTCGCTTAGAAAACACACAATTAAAGGGGGTTATCGATTCTCAATTAACAGACCAAGAACTTGAAGACGCTTTTGGTTTTCCTATAGATCTGGATTTTAACAATAATTATCTTGGCCTATTCCCTACCGTAAATCTTATCTATAACCTAGCTAAAAAGGATGATAATAAAGAAGAAAGTATCACTTTTGGTTACAATAGAAGAATAAACAGACCGAGAGGATATTACATAAACCCTTTCCCTTCAAGATCTAGTAGAACAAATGTGTTTCAAGGAAACCCAAACCTTGCACCAGCTTTTTCAAGCGCTTTCGATATTGGTTACTTAAAACGATGGGATAAATTAACTTTAACAACATCTGTGTATTACCAGCACGAAACAGGTTCCTTTGAGCGTGTACAAGAAGATACTGGTAGACAAACTTCAGATGGAATTGATATTATTAGAACGATTCCTTTTAATTTATCTTCAAATGATAGAACAGGTGCAGAAGTTGGTGTGCTCTATAATCCTTATAAATGGCTAAGATTAAATTCTAGTTTTAATTATTTTCAGTTTAAAAAGGATGGCGAATTTAATGGTGTTGATTATGGCAACAGTGACAATAGTTGGTTTGCTAGATTTAGCAGTAAAGTCACCTTACCGGGAGAAATAGATTGGCAAACTAACATGAATTACAGAGGTCCAAATTCAAACGCACAAAGCACTACAGAAGGTGTTTTCTCTATGGATTTAGCCTTTAGTAAGGAAATTGGTGATCACGTTACAGCTTCTCTAAATGTTCGTGATGTTTTTAACTCTAGAAAATATATCTCTCTAACAGAAACCGAAACATTTGAAAGAGAGAGTGAGTCACAATGGAGACAACGTCAAGTCAACCTTTCTGTTATTTATAGATTCAATCAGAAAAAACAAGACCGCGAGAAAAGGAACAATCACGATCACGGTGGAGATGATGACGATTTTGAAGGTTAATATTTTATAAAAAATAACAAAACATAAAAAAAGAGGTTAATTTGAAATTAACCTCTTTTTTTTATAATAAACTTATGTTTTCTAAGCTTGGCGCTTAGCTTTCTTTTCTTCTTTAATTTCTTTTAACTTTTCAATTATAGATCCCCCAATCCAGTAAGGCACTATAAATGTTACTAAAAAAATCATCAACCAAAAACCTAAAGTTAAAATGGTTAAAAATGCTAAAAAGCCTAAATATTGATCAAAATCAAACATAATGTAAAGTGTCGGTTATAAAATCTGTCGCAAATATAATGTAAAGACCTTTGTTATACAAAATCAATATAAAATTTATTAACAGAGTTTTCAACTAATTTAAGTTGGGCTGTGGTGTTGTTCTTAAGTAAGGTTTAATTTCCTCAAACCCTTTAGGAAATATACTTGGTATATCTGCAGTAGCCACAGAAGGTACAATAACACAATCTTCACCATTTCTCCAATTCGCAGGAGTAGCCACTTTATGATACGCTGTTAATTGTAATGAATCAATAACACGCAAAAGTTCTTCAAAATTCCGCCCTGTAGATGCAGGATAAATAATCATCAATTTCACTTTTTTATCAGCACCAATAACAAATACCGATCGTACTGTTAAATTACTATCTGCATTTGGATGAATCATATCATATAATTCTGAGACTTTTCGGTCTTCATCTGCAATAATTGGAAAATTAACTATGGTTTCTTGCGTTTCATTAATATCTTTTATCCAACTACGGTGAGAGTCTAAGCCATCTACGCTTAAGGCGACCACTTTTACATTTCTTTTGTCAAATGCCGCCTTATATTTAGCTACCGTACCTAATTCTGTTGTACAAACAGGTGTATAATCTGCTGGATGTGAAAATAAGATACCCCAGCTACCCCCTAGCCATTCATGAAAATTAATTGTTCCTTCTGTAGATTCTGCCGTAAAATCTGGAGCTTCATCTCCCAATCTAATTGTTGCCATAATATGATCTGTTTAGTTAAAAATTAAAATTAGTTAAATCACATAAGTGACTCATATATGCTAAGTTACTTAATTTATATTTTTTTATCAGATCAAAATCATTATATAATTGTTAAAAAAGTAATCTAAAAATTACATGAATCCTATTCTTAAAAACTGGTAAAAGCCGTAACTTTACATCTTAGAATTTAATACTTTCAAAATGAGTTACAGAATAGAAAAAGATACTATGGGCGAGGTACAAGTACCAGCCGATAAACTTTGGGGTGCACAAACAGAACGCTCTAGAAACAATTTTAAAATTGGACCTGCGGCTTCTATGCCATTAGAGGTTGTATACGGCTTTGCTTACTTGAAAAAAGCGGCTGCTTATACAAACTGTAAGTTAGGTGTTATGGATGCTGAAAAGCGTGATTTAATTTCTCAAGTATGTGATGAAATTTTAGAAGGTAAGCATGATGATCAGTTTCCTTTAGTGATTTGGCAAACAGGTTCTGGTACTCAGAGTAACATGAATTTAAATGAAGTAATTGCCAACAGAGCACATCAATTGGCTGGAAAAGTTATTGGCGAAGGCGAAAAAACAATTCAACCTAACGATGATGTTAATAAATCACAATCTTCAAACGATACCTTTCCTACAGGTATGCATATCGCTGCTTACAAGAAAATTGTAGAAACAACGATTCCAGGAGTAAAACAATTAAGAAATACTTTAAATGCTAAATCTAAAGCGTTTAGTAATGTCGTTAAAATAGGGAGAACCCATTTAATGGACGCTACACCAATAACATTAGGTCAGGAAATATCTGGCTATGTGGCTCAGCTAGATCATGGTCTTCGTGCTCTAGAAAACACATTACCCCATTTAAGTGAATTGGCTTTAGGCGGAACAGCTGTCGGAACAGGATTAAATACTCCTGCTGGTTATAGTGAAGTGGTTGCAGATTTTATTGCTGAATTTACAGGTTTGCCATTTATAACAGCTCCAAATAAATTTGAAGCTTTAGCAGCTCACGATGCACTAGTCGAAACACATGGAGCATTAAAGCAACTAGCAGTTTCTTTAAATAAAATTGCTAACGATATTAGAATGATGGCTTCTGGCCCGCGCTCGGGTATTGGAGAAATTATTATTCCAGCTAACGAACCAGGAAGTTCTATAATGCCAGGAAAAGTTAACCCTACACAATGCGAAGCGATGACAATGGTTTGCGCACAAGTTATGGGTAACGATGTTGCCGTTTCTGTTGGTGGATTACAAGGTCATTATGAATTAAATGTTTTTAAACCTGTTATGGCTGCTAACGTGTTGCAATCTGCGCAATTAATTGGAGATGTATGTGTGAGTTTTGAAGAAAACTGTGCTGTAGGTATTGAACCAAACCAAGAAGTTATTAATACGTTATTAAACAACTCATTAATGCTTGTAACTGCTTTAAATCCTAAAATTGGTTATTATAAAGCTGCTGAAATCGCCAACACGGCCCATGCAAATGGTACAACATTAAAAGAGGAAGCGGTTAGATTAGGACATGTTTCGGCTGAAGATTATGACGCTTGGGTAAAACCAGAAGATATGGTTGGAAGTTTGAAATAATCATTCAAATACTAAGATATAAAAAAGCAGGTAATAGAAATTACCTGCTTTTTTATGGTTGGTTGGTTGGTTGGTTGGTTGGTTGGTTAATTAGTTAGCTAGTTAGTTGGCAGTCCATAAAAAAATAAATCTTTAAATGAATTACTCAAATATAGAATTATCTTGTTAACCTTATATTAACATTTGTTAATAATGTTAACAAAACCTTAAATTTTAACATTTACTTACAAAACAAGACATATTTCGTAGTAAAAAACCTACCTACTTGATGTCTTTTAGTTTTTTTCTAATTCTACTAAGTTGAACAGGGGTTATACTTAGAAACGTTGCTATTTGATATTGTGGTATCAGTCTTTCTAAATCTGGCATTTCTTTACATAATTTCAAATAGCGTTCTGTAGCGTCCATAGAAATGAGTTCCAATTGACGCTCTTCATATTTTATGAAAATATGCTCTAAAATTTTATTATATAAAGAACTTACATTAATATCCTTTTTACAGAGTGTCATAAAGTCTATAAAATTTAATTCATAAACTTTACTGTCTGTTAAAGCTTCATAAACCAATTTAGATGGTTTTTTTTGAATTAATCCCGTAAAGGCGCCTACAAAGCTAAAGGGCGTAAAAAAACTTTTAGTATACTCCTTTCCGTCCTCAGAACTCAAATAAGCGCGCATCATTCCCGAAACGAGCATATATATTTTTGTAGGCACCTCTCCCGTTTTAGAGACTTGAGTTCTCGCTTTAAGTTCTTTTAGCTTAGATATATTTAATAACTGCCTATAAGTCTCTTCAGAAACATCTAAAAAAGTGTTTAAAAAAATATAATTAGAATCCATAATGTAATCTATTGAAAATTATTTACAAGGTACTGGGAGGGAGATCATACCAAAATAATACGTGAAAATTTCATCTAAATATATACAAATTATAGGAATAAGTAACATTTACGATGTATACCGTAATTTAAATGAAGTCATAAAAAAAACCTCAAACTATAACATTTGAGGTTTTTGGCTTTAAGTGTATTGAGTATTATTATTTTAATGTAAACTCTGAAGTTGATACTAAATCTTTTTGATTAAAAACATTTACAATGTAACGTCCTTTTTCAAATTTATTATCATCTTTTAAAGCTACAAATTCACAAATATTTAAATTTGCATTTTCATAATTGAATTTACTAATAATACTATAGTTTAAAATTTTATCTTCAAATTCTACTTGTTCGTTAAGTCCTAAAGTATTGTTTTTGGGGTCGATAACTTGAACATACAATTCTTGATCTCCTGCTTGAACTAAAGCGTTTTTAGCAACTGTAAAGCAAACACGTATTTTATCTGCTCGTCTAGCACGTTCCGTTGGAATTACTTTACCAGAAGTTCTTTCAATAACTCCAGATCCTTTTAAATCTAAGGTATTTAATATAGAAGCATTTTCAACGACTTCAGCTAATGCATTGTTTTGTACCAATAATGAATCAGTAAAAACAGTACGCTCTTCTAAACGAACACGTGTGCTATCTAATGAGGTTGCTAAATATGAATTTTCAATTCTTAAAGAATCATTTTGAGCCATGATAGCATCCATTTCTTTCTGTAATGACACATATTTTTGTTTATATCTCCATAAACTTTTTACATTCGTTTCAGAAATTTTTAAAGAATCTATTAAGCCTTGAATACGACCTCTAGCTTCAATTAAATTGTTATTAGTAATTTCGCTTTCGCTAATCGCATCATCATATTGCTTAGCCATAGCGTTTAAATCGTTCATTACTAATTGCTTTTGTTCTACCAACTCTTTTTTGTCGTCGTTAGACTGTTTATAAAGGTTCATAGTATAAAATCCTGTTCCTAAAAATAAAACAATAGCGATACCTAAAGCAATTTTTAATCCAGAACTCGTTTTGTTATTTTCCATAATTTTGTTGTTTTAATTTTGATAAAGTTAAACGTAATTTTTATTATTTGGTTTGTTAAGGTTATAAAATTATTATAATGTATTTTTAATATTCAAACTTAAATTCATGGATAAACTGGTTTTATTTAATAATGCTAAACGTAATAACCTACTAAACAAACGCTTGGGAGAATCCAAGTTTGGCCAACACGTAAAAATGCTGTCCAACGTCAGTCATATATACGAGCAACTTTTAAATTTGGATGTTGAATTTGTAATAGTTGGGCTGCCTGAGGATCTAGGTGTTTTTGCAAATCATGGCAATACAGGTGCCTCAAAAACATGGGAAACTACTTTAAAAGTATTATTAAATATTCAGAGCAACGATTTTACGCATGCAGATAAAGTATTAGTTCTAGGTCACTTAGACTTTTCTTCAGAACTTAAAACCTTAGAAAAGCTCAACTCCTCTAAAAAGAAAGATATTCTAAAAGCAAGGAACCTCGTTGACAAAATAGATAGTTACGTCTCACATGTTATTTATCAAATTATATTGGCTGGAAAGAAACCTATTATTATTGGTGGTGGTCATAACAATGCTTACGGCAACCTAAAAGGGTCTAGTTTAGCCTTAGGAGATGCTTTGAATGTCATTAATTTTGATGCGCATTCCGATTTTAGAGCCGAAGAAGGACGCCATAGTGGAAATGGTTTTAGTTACGCTTTCGCGGAAGGCTTTTTAGACCATTACTTTGTTTTTGGATTACATGAAAATTATACATCAGACCGTATTTTTAGAACATTAGAAACTAATAAAAACCTGAAATACAACACATTTGAAGCCTTAGAGGTTAGAAATGAATTGAAATTTAAAAATGAACTTAACCGTGCGTCCGAATTTATTTGCGAGACACCTTTTGGAATAGAAATTGATTGTGATGCTATTGAAAATACACCGAGTAGTGCCATGTCGCCTAGCGGATTTAGCATAAAAAAAGCGAGACAATTTTTACATCACTTTGCGAAACAAAAAAAGGTTACCTATTTGCACCTTTGTGAAGCTGCTCCTACAAAAAAGAAATCCGATCAGGTTGGCAAACTCCTTACCTATTTAATTACTGACTTCATTAGGGCTGTTAAAACTTAGTTTTTTTTTAACTTTCTGTATAATCGCTTTTGTTAATTTCATAACAAATGCATTTTTGAAATTCGGGGTGTTCCTTTAAATTTGGATGATTAAAAGCTGTTAGTTTCTTCATTCCTAACTTTTTCATAACCAACTCCGATTTAAAATTCTGCACCGTACAAGTGGCTATGATCTTATTTAGTTTCAAAGTTTCAAAAGCAAACTCAAGACATTTTTTTGCACCTTCAGTGGCGTAACCTTGTCTCCATGCGCTCTGTTTTAATCGCCAACCAATGTCTGTAGCTGGTGTAAAATCGCTTTCATATTTCTGATGAGCTAATCCTATGAAGCCTATAAACTCTCCTGTGTCTAAAATTTCAGTGGCAAAATAATTATAACCCTTTTTTATATAATGATTTTGAAGTCGCTCAATGAAATCAGCAGTTTCATTGCGAGTTAAAGTTTTTGGGAAATAGGACATGACCTCTGGATCTGCATTTAATTTTGAAAACGCATCCAAATCACTTTTATCCCAATTACGAAAACCAAGTCTCTCAGTTATGAAAATATATTTTTTATTGGTTTTCATTGCTCTCCAAGGCATTTATTTACTACTCTAATAACTTATGAATCTGTGCATATTGTAAAAGCACAATTGTTCTTGTATCATTAATTTCTCCACTGTTCAACATGTTTACGGCATCGGTAAAAGGCATTTCCAACACCTCAATATCTTCGTGTTCACCTGCTACCCCACCACCTTCACTAACTTTCATATCATCGGTATATTCCCCTATAAAAAAGTGCATTTTTTCCGTCAGAACCCCTGGTGAAGAATAGGCTTCAAAAACTTTTTTAACTTCTTTTAAACGGTAGCCAACTTCTTCTTCAGTTTCTCGTATCACACATTTTTCAGGATGGTCTTTATCTAACATGCCTGCACAGATTTCAACCAACAGTCCATCCTTATTATCATTCAAATAAGTTGGCATTCTAAACTGTTTGGTTAAAATTACCGTTTTCTTGGTTGTGTTATATAGTAGAATTCCTGCGCCATCTCCCCGATTATATACTTCACGCCATTGAGTAACCCATTCACCATTAGACATTAGATAGTCAAAACTGAACTTTTTAAGTATATAATAATTATCGGAAAGCAATGCGCTTTTAATATTTTTAACGTTGTTATTTGTCATTTTATAACCTTTATTTTTTAATAAACTCAAATTAGATTTCATGATTTCAATAAAAAAACATAGTTATTTTTTATAAAACCATCAACAAAACAATTAAAATTGAAAAACTAATATACTTTCTAAGAAATTAGTTTTAAACAGTTTTCAATCAATTAATTAGCCTATATTTGATTGACTGAACACTTTAATTCGCATTTTTCATGCAACTTATTAACCTCCTAAATCAACAATTAGCACTACCAATTGCTAACCAAATAGGTATACTAAATATATTAATTATTATATTTATTTGCTTCGGAATACTGTTAATAATTGGTCTTCGAAAATCATATCAACTCAAAAAGGAAAATGAACGTTTAGAAGCCATGAATGCTATGATGGATAGTAAAAATGATGATGACGAAGAAAAACCGTATCAGGATTTTACTGATGGTCACATGTATGGCGGAAATAACTAAAAAAAAACGCCCACTTTTCAGTGAGCGTTTTAAATATGTTATCTAACTAATTTTCTATATTTAATTCGTTTCGGCATTAAATCTCCGCCAAGTCTACTTTTCTTATTCTCCTCATATTCAGAAAATGAACCTTCAAAGAAATATACTTGAGAGTCGCCTTCAAAAGCTAGAATGTGCGTACAAATTCTATCTAAGAACCATCTGTCGTGAGAAATAACAACGGCACATCCAGCAAAGTTCTCTAAACCTTCCTCTAGCGCTCTTAGTGTATTTACGTCCAAATCATTCGTAGGCTCATCCAGAAGTAAAACGTTTCCTTCTTCCTTTAAAGTCATAGCGAGATGCAGTCGGTTACGTTCACCACCCGACAACAAACTCACTTTTTTATTTTGTTCACCACCAGAAAAGTTAAAACGACTTAAATAGGCTCTAGAATTTACTTCTTTACCTCCCATTAAAATGAGTTCTTGCTCGTCGCTAAAATTTTGCCAAATGGTTTTTTCAGGATCTATATTAGAATGACTTTGATCTACATAAGCGATTTTAGCAGTTTCTCCAACCGTAAACTCTCCTTTATCTGGAGTTTCCTCCCCCATAATCATTCTAAAAATAGTTGTTTTACCCGCACCATTCGGACCAATAATACCAACTATTCCAGCTTGAGGTAAATTGAAGTTTAAATCGTCATATAATAACTTATCATCATAACCTTTCGCAACGCCTTTAGCTTCAATCACGTTGGTTCCTAAACGTGGTCCGTTTGGAATATAAATTTCAAGTTTTTCATCAAGTTGTTTTTGATCTTGACTCATTAACTTATCATAATTTTTTAAACGTGCTTTCTGTTTGGTTTGACGCCCTTTAGCGCCTTGTTTAACCCATTCCAACTCACGTTCTAATGTTTTTTGACGCTTAGAAGCAGACTTACCTTCTTGTGCCATACGTTTAGATTTTTGATCTAACCATGAAGAGTAGTTCCCCTTCCAAGGTATTCCTTCGCCTCTATCTAATTCTAAAATCCAACCAGCTACATTATCTAAAAAGTATCTATCGTGAGTTACCGCAATAACAGTTCCTTTATATTGTGCTAAGTGGTGCTCTAACCAATGTACAGATTCCGCATCCAAGTGGTTGGTAGGCTCATCCAGAAGTAAAACATCTGGCTCCTTTAAAAGTAAACGACAAAGTGCTACTCGGCGTTTTTCACCTCCAGATAACACACCAATTTTTTTATCGCCATCTGGAGTTCTTAAGGCGTCCATAGCGATTTCTAATTTGGTATCTAATTCCCATGCATTTGCAGCATCAATTTGATCCTGAAGAATGGCTTGACGCGCCATTAACTTCTCCATTTTATCGGCATCAGAATACACTTCTTCTAAACCAAAACTATCATTAATTTTATTGTATTCATCAAGAATAGCCACCGTTTCGGCAGCTCCTTCACGAACCACTTCCATTACGGTTTTATCATCATCAAGTTTAGGCTCTTGCTCTAAATACCCTACAGAATAGTCTTGCGAAAAAACCACATCACCTTGATAATTCTTATCAACCCCTGCAATAATTTTTAAAAGTGTTGATTTTCCCGAACCATTAAGACCTAAAATCCCAATTTTAGCGCCATAGAAAAAACTTAAATATATGTTTTTAAGTACTGGTGTATTAGCACTAGGAAATGTCTTGGTTAACCCAGACATTGAAAAAATTATTTTTTTATCATCACTCATTATAATCGTAAATTTTACTGAATTACTAAATCAAAATTAAACACGTCCTTTTAACGCATTAAATACCCATGCTACCGCAAAAAAACCAATACCTACTGCTGCAAATCCCCAGCCAGCTACATCATTATACCTAAAAGCTCCAAGAGCAATTAATGATAATCCTACAATTATCATGATCCATGTTGCCCAAGCTAACACTGTATTTTTATTCATTGCCATAATATATTTTCTAGTTTAAACGCTTAGCTATTTTATAAAGTTACAAAACGTAATAGTTCTTAATCCCCTCTTTTAAATCAAAAAAGGATTTTCTTTGTGGCCTTGCGTAAATTTGAAAAACAAATATCGCATTTTTAGTAGTATTATATAATAATTTACATAAAGATTATAGTTCGAAATTTTAAAATAAGTTAAATTATTGACTCATAGTAATGTCGATTTAGTAATTAAACTTAGAGTGGCTACAGAAACTACACTGTTAACCTGATAAATTAAGTAGTTATTTAATTTTTATTTTAATACCAGATAAAATAATCTTTCTACTCTAAACTTTACATTTGTCTCTAATTAAATTAATGAATTCAATTTATAATGAATAAAGCCCTATTATCCTTGGCCATTGGTGGATTTGGCATTGGTTTAACCGAATTTGTTATTATGGGAATCTTACCTGAAGTTGCAGAAGCCTTCAACATTAGTATCCCAGTGGCAGGCCATTTTATTTCAGCTTATGCGTTAGGAGTTGTTTTAGGCGCGCCAGTTCTAACGGTAATAGCAAGTAAATGGCCTGCTCATAAAGTGCTTTTTGTACTAATGCTATGGTTTACCATATTTAATACGCTATCTGCATTTGCAACGAGCTACACTTCATTTATTGTTTTAAGGTTCTTGGCTGCTCTTCCTCATGGTGCTTTTTTCGGTATTGGGGCTGTTGTAGCCGGGAAATTATCACGACAAGGCAAAGAAGCCCAAGGCATTGCTATCATGTTTAGTGGATTAACTTTTGCAAACCTTCTTGGGGTACCATTAGGGACTTTTCTCGGAAAACATTTTTCATGGAGTGTTTCTTTTTACATGGTAGGTATTGTTGGCGTTCTAACCGTTTTAAGCATCAAATATTGGATGCCTCAATTAAAGCAATCTTCGGAAGTAAAATTTATTGAAGAGTTTAAAATTTTTAAACGTTTGGAACTTTGGCTCATTATATTATTAACCACTATAGGAACTGGAGGATTCTTTGCTTGGTACAGTTATATAGCACCTTTAATTACTGATGTAGCAGATCATGCCCCAGAAATGGTGTCAATTGCTATGATTTTAGCTGGCTTAGGCATGGTAATCGGTAATTTCTTAGGCGCCAAATTGGCTGAGAAATTTTCGCCTATTTACGCTATAATTATTACCCTTGTTTGTATGGCGATATGTTTAGCATTAAATACATTTTTAGCTTCTGATAAAATATTAGTTTTAGTTATGACCTTTATTATTGGAATGGTTACGTTTTCCTTATCTACTCCTATTCAAGTCGCTATTATTAATGCGTCTAAAGGTTCTGAAACTTTAGGCTCATCGCTCAATCAAAGTGCTTTCAATATTGGAAATGCCTCAGGGGCTTACTTTGCAGGTATACCCATCGCTATGGGATATGGCTATACTTCAGCAGATTGGGTTGGTGCCATAATGGCTGGGACGGGTGTTCTAATTGCCATTGGTATTATTCTTTTAAGAAAACAACAAAAGCGAAGAATGATTTCTAAAACATTATAGTGCTTTACAGTCTTAATAAAAAGAAATAACGAACTCAATAATTGTTATTAACTCGAAAACAACATTAAAACAATTACTTTTTCTTTCTTCCTGATAATTTATACCCGAACGCTATTTTAGCCTTTGTAAGATTGAATGCATAATTATTATCATAGCCTAAATCTGTAGAGTACAATCCGCCACCATAAATAATACTTAAGTAATAACGATCGACATTATATCCTACGGCAAACGAATAGTCTAATTTTAAAAGTAAATGGTTTTTGGGTTTATAAGAACCATCCATTAATGTTACTTCCTTATATACACCTCCTATTCCTGGCATGAGATTACATGATAATGTAATGTCTTTTGGCAGCCTAAATACCGACAAAACGCCTCCTAATATACCTACAGCTGTGCTGTTATAGCGTTTTATATGTGCTTGTTCATTAAAAAGTAATTTCGCACTATCTACTAAAACATCATCTTCCGCCGAAAAATAATCATAAAACAAAAAAGCACCATAACCTCCAGTTATATAAAATTTCTTGTCTAATTGAGACAAGCCAGCTTTTAGCATAGAATATGAAAATTCTATCTCTGGTACCGTATGCAAAGCATTTACACCAACTGTAAAGGATTTAATATCATCCCGAAAAACCTTTTGAGCACCGTAATTGTTTTTAACACTAAAACCTTTGTAAGTTTGAAAATAAAAATTGATATAATTTTTTTTACCTAATATGGTAGTACCCTGCAAATCAAACCTATTGGTTACCTCTTCTTTATTTCCTTTAATATTAAATGCGATATCAATTAATATCTTACTACTTGCGAAGCCTAAACCTACACCATATCTGTTGTTGGGTACGTAACGTGATCTAAAATCGTTATTACTAATTCGAAACTGCTTTGATTTATAATTTGTAAATAATCGTAGTGAGTAGTTTTCAATATTATGGTCTATAAAAAGCTTATCGACCAATTCAACAAAATTCAATGAATCGAGTTCCTTAAGAATAGGTGCCTGTGCTGAAACTGTACTCGAGGTGAGTAATAATAGAACAATTATTTTTTTAAACATATCATTTATGACCGTATGAATAAAGATTAGTTAAAAATACATTAATTATATACGTCACCAATATTTATAATATAAACACTAGGAAAACATTTTTTTAATACCTAACTATTACTAAAACTGCATAGGCACCTCAATAAACAAAATAGAGGTATTATCAATAGCTTTAATAGAAAAAGACGGTGTTTCACTAATTCCTATGGCATCACGCGTTTCTAAAATTTCATTTTCAATCACTGTTTTTCCGAAAACCACCATAACATAAACACCATGATTTTTACTTTTTATTTCATATTGATAAGACTGATCTTCGGTTAAATCAATTCGTGAAATTTTAGCATCTTGGTGAATTTTCAAAACGCCTTCAGTAACATCACCCATTGAGGTCACTAAGGCCTGAAGCTTATTTTGTCGGTCTTCTTCATCAAATGCCTTTTGGTCGTAACGGGGTTCTACATTTTGCTGATTAGGAATAACCCAAATTTGAAACAGGCTTAAATGCGCTTTATGCGAACCGTTAATCTCGGAATGTTGAATTCCTGTTCCTGCAGACATCACTTGCACTTCTCCTGGAAATACAGACTCCCATGAATTATGCATAGAATCTCTATGTTTTAACTCGCCTTTTAGAGGAATCGTGATAATTTCCATATTGTCATGAGGATGTGTTCCAAAACCCATTTTAGGAGCGATCACATCATCATTTAAAACACGCAAAGCTCCAAAATTGATTTTACTAGGATCATGATAACCTGCAAAACTAAACGAATGATTAGCCTGTAACCACTCATGATTGGCATAACCTCTACTATCTGCTTTATGAATTATTTTTTTCATAGAATTACACTTTCTTTTAATTTTATTTCAAACCACGGGTGATTCATCTTATTTTATCCAATAAATCACTTAACTGACTTGCTTCATCTTCTGTTAAATTCTCTAATAAATCTTGATTTAAATCCTTAGAAATGTCATCTAACAATTGTAATCCTGATATTGTGATTTCAATATGCACCACACGTCTATCTCCAGGACATGGCAATCTATCTATTAAATTTTTAGCGCATAATTTATCCATTAATCTGGTCGTATTCGGCGAGCGCTCTAACATGCGTTCTTTAATGGTTTGAACGCTTATAGGTTCTCCTGCCCCCCTTAAAATTCTTAAAATATTAAACTGCTGGGGTGAGATTCCAAAAGGTTTAAAAAATTCATTTTGAATGTTATTTACCCAATTTGCCGTGTAAATGATATTAATTAAAGCTTTTACCTTAGCATTTGGAAACTTCGAGTTTATATCTTTTGAAATATCTCCCATGGCTTATAACACATTTTTAAAAGCTTCAACTTTCTTGATTAGATCTGAATTAAAGCCTGCTTCAGTAATTCTATTATCTGAGAAATTATCATTGAAAAAAGGCAAAGAAAACACGTCAATTATTTGGGCATTGTGAAATGGAAATCGCCCTCTAGCAATTTCTAAAACTGACTGTCCCCCTCTACCTCCTGGTGATGTTGCCATAAGCAGCATAGGTTTTCCAAAAAACGTTTTGCTTTCAATTCGGCTCATCCAGTCAAATAAATTTTTAAATGCTGTTGAGTAGGCACCATTATGTTCTGCTAAGGATAAAATAATTCCGTCTGAGTTCTTAATTAAACCTATAAACGCATGTGCTTCTTCAGGCACCCCCTTGTCAGCTTCTAAGTCTACACCATAAAGTGGTAATTCAAAATCATTTAAATCTAAAATATTAACCGTGACATCTTCTAATAAACTTCCTGCGTAAACAGCAAGTTGCTTATTGATTGAAGATTTACTGTTACTTCCCGCAAATGCGATTACATTTTTCATAATTTTCTATTTATTAAACAAATATACTTCAAAATAATTTATTTACCAAGGTATATATTACCATGTATATTATATATTTTGTCATTTTCATTTTGAAAACAACATCATAAATTGATTAATATCACGAAACGATTACGATTTTACTTTCACACATTAAGTGAGATTAGCTATTTTTGTCCTTAGCATTATAACTATACAAACATGGATCTTAACTTCAATAAAAACGAAGATCACAATAAGCTATTACTCTCAGACCTTAAACGACGCTTTCTAAAAGTGAGTTATGGCGGAGGAAAAAGTCGTATTGAGAAATTACATAGTAAAGGCAAAATGTCGGCAAGAGAACGCATAGATTTTCTTCTTGATGACAAAGCCAAGTCTATTGAAATTGCCGCATTTGCAGGCGAAGACATGTACCAAGAACATGGAGGATGTCCTTCTGGAGGAGTTGTCGTAAAAATTGGATACATTCAAGGGAAGCAATGTGTTGTAGTTGCTAATGATGCCACCGTAAAAGCTGGAGCCTGGTTTCCTATTACGGGTAAAAAAAATCTACGCGCTCAAGAGATAGCTATTGAAAACAGATTACCAATTATCTACTTGGTAGACTCTGCCGGAGTTTATTTACCATTACAGGATGAAATTTTTCCAGATAAAGAACATTTCGGACGAATTTTTAGAAACAATGCTACAATGAGTAGTATGGGTATTACTCAAATTGCTGCGGTAATGGGGAGCTGTGTCGCTGGAGGTGCCTACTTACCTATTATGAGCGATGAATCTATTATTGTAGATAAAACAGGAAGTATTTTTCTTGCTGGAAGTTATTTGGTAAAAGCAGCCATTGGAGAATCTATAGATAATGAAACTTTAGGGGGTGCGACAACGCATTGTGAAATTTCTGGTGTTACTGATTATAAAGCTAAAGACGACCAAGATGCGCTAACAACCATTAAAAATATTGTTGGTAAAATTGGTGATTATGATAAAGCTGGATTTAACCGTATAGAACCCAAAAAACCTACTAAAAAGCCTGAAGAATTATTCGGCATTATCCCGAAATCTCGAGCCGACCAATACGACATGTATGAAGTGATTAAGCGCTTAGTAGATCACTCTGAATATGACGAATATAAAGCTGGTTACGGACAAACCATTATCACCTGTTATGCTCGAATAGATGGTTGGGCCGTTGGAATTGTTGCTAACCAAAGAAAATTAGTGAAAACCCAAAAAGGCGAAATGCAATTTGGAGGTGTCATTTATAATGATAGTGCAGATAAAGCCACGCGTTTTATAGCCAACTGTAACCAAAAGAAAATTCCGTTGGTATTTTTACAAGATGTTACAGGTTTTATGGTAGGAAGTAAAAGTGAACATAGCGGTATTATTAAAGATGGTGCTAAAATGGTAAATGCCGTTAGTAATTCGGTGGTTCCAAAATTCACGATTATCATCGGAAACAGCTATGGTGCGGGTAATTATGCGATGTGTGGAAAGGCCTACGACCCGAGACTTATTGTATCTTGGCCTAGCGCCGAATTGGCCGTTATGAGTGGAAATTCTGCTGCTAAAGTATTGCTTCAAATTGAAAAAGCCTCCTTAGAAAAATCTGGAGAAAAAATCACGCCAGAAAAAGAAGCTGAATTATTCAATAAAATTAAAGACCGCTACGACAACCAAGTTTCGCCATATTATGCTGCAGCTAGAATATGGACAGATGGCATTATCAATCCTTTAGATACCAGAACATGGATTAGTATGGGGATTGAAGCCGCCAACCACGCGCCTATTGAAAAACCTTTTAACATGGGTGTGCTGCAAGTTTAATTTTTAAAAGTGCTCAATATTTTGTATCTTAATGATTGATAATCAACGACTTCAATCATGGACACCATAAAATCATTAAATAAATGGGCTAATACACATACCTATCTACCTCTAGATATGGTTCGTATCGCTTTAGGTGTATTTCTGTTCTTTAAGGGCATTAACTTTATGTCGAATACAGAAATGCTTATGAAACTTTTTGAACCCGTTCAAAACTTTGCTGGTAGTATGTTAATACTTCACTATGTAGCACCCGCACATTTAATTGGAGGTATATTAATTGCCTTCGGACTCCTAACCCGCTGGGCAATCATGGCTCAACTACCAATACTAATTGGTGCTATCCTTATTAATTTTGCTGGAGAAATGCATACAGGCAACCTTATTTTGGCCGTTTTTTCACTGTTAGTATGTGGTTTCTTTTTGGTGTACGGTTCTGGTAAAAATTCTTCCGATTATTATTTAAAAATGCAGCAGTAGCACCATTAATTTTTCAAAAACTTTATTAAGGACTTTATTAAGCTTTCAAGCACTACTATTTTGATTCAACTTCTTTATGTTGTTTCATTAATTGAGGTAAGCCTTTTAGAAATTCATATAATGCGCGTACTCCACCAATAAGAAGTGTTCTCAAGGCAATACGCAAGGGCGGTTTAACAACGCTATAATAATCCTTAGACTCAATCTTATCAGGATTTAATAACACCTTTTTTAATGCATCTATATTGGCCCAATTTGCTCTAAACTTTATTATCCCATCTTTACCAATTACATAAGTCATATTTGGCATGCTTCCATAGAGTTTGTGCGCAATTCCATCTACTGTGTCTACTAACACCTCTCTTTTTTCATTGTATAAATCACTTGTCGCTTTTGCATTACCCATCTTTTCAGCAAAATTTGTTATTTCCTTTGTTCTACCGCCTGGATGGGCTTCTCTTACATATAATAATAAAAAATGAACGTCTGGAAATTGTTCTTTTAACAGATTCATAGGGCCTGTTGTATTGGCATACATCGGACAAGTAATACTACCTGTATCTAAAACGATAGTTTTATCTAAGAAGTCAGAAAATTTAACTGTTTTCCCGTCTAATGTTGTGGCTTCAAAATCAATATACTTCGCTCCTGCTTTGGGACCTTTGAAGTTTTTGAAATTATAATCTCTAGGATTAAAATGCTCATAGTTATAAGAATGCTCTTTTCCCATAGATTATATTATTAATTGACTTTCGTTTTATCGAAGACAGCTCATTTTTTTATATGACTATAATGTGTTTAAACAACTAATTTAGCAATTACAAACCAAGTAGAACCCCGGTAACCATCCGAACGTGAGGTTTTATGAAAACAGACTCTAATTAGCTATTAATTTGACACGATGAATGCATGGGTTTTATATTAATCAAGCCTATTTTGATTTCCAAACGAACTCTCCCAAGTTATTGATGTAACCTCGTCTTTTTTTATCCTTAACATAAGCAAGTACATTTTTAAAAGGTAGTGCTATTTTAAATTTTTCAGAAATCACCATTTCCCCAGTTTTGTTTATATAACCTGTGGTTTTCATACCGGGTCTTTTAGCAACTGCTAATCCTTCTGTAAACCTAAAGCATGATGCGAATTTTGGTTCAATACCCCATACGCCTTTTGTGTTTATGTCCATTAACAGAATATATCAAATATGCAAAAAACTACTCCTTGTACATTTTATCGATAAGCTCTTTGTATTTTTCTTGAATGACTTTTCGTTTTAGTTTTAAGGTTGCTGTAATTTCGCCAGCCTCAATACTAAACTCTTTTGGTAGTAGTGTGAATTTTTTAATTTTTTCAAATCTTGAAAACTCTTTTTGTAAATCCTCAAAGCGCTTTTCAAACATGGCTTTAATTTGCGTATTCGCAATTAAATCTTCTATGTTTTTAAAACTAATTTTGTGCTCTTCGGCGTATTTTTTAATGTTTTCAAAGCTTGGAACCGCCAATGCCGTGACATACTTTTGTTGATCTCCAATAACTGCAATTTGTTCAATAAAAGCATCACCAACCAAAGTGGTTTCTAACTTTTGAGGAGCAATATACTTTCCGCCAGAGGTTTTCATTAAATCCTTAATTCTGTCGGTAATGATTAAATTATTGTATTTATCCATTTTTCCTGCATCACCGGTTTTAAACCAACCATCTTCAAAAACTTCAGCTGTAGCTTCGGGTTTCTTATAATAGCCTCGCATCACTCCTGGCCCCTTCACTAAAATTTCGTTGTTTACAGCTATTTTAACTTCGGTACCATTAATTATTTTTCCTGAAGAATTAAACTCAAAAAACTGGTTACCATAAAGCGAAACCGTGGCCGTGGTTTCTGTTAATCCGTAACCACATTTAATATTTAGTCCAAAGGAATGAAAAAAAGACACCATATCTGGAGCCAAAGCAGCACCACCACATGGCATGAATTTGATATTCCCACCAAATACACCTCGTAACTTACTAAGCACAAGCTTATCTGCAATTTTGTGCTTTAATTTTATTGCTAATGGTACTTTTTTATCTAATCTAAGATATTTATTATGGTAAGTATTTCCAATGCCCAAGGCCCAACTAGCAAGCTTCATTTTTGATGGAGAAGCTTCTTTTCTTTTGTCTTGAATCGCATTAAAAATTTTTTCAAAAATTCTTGGAACGGTACACATTAAAGTCGGTTTAACCTCTTTTAAAACCTCTGCTATTTTTTTCGGGTCTTCGTTAAAATAGACTTGAATGCCTTGATGCAAGCAGAAAAACACCCAAATACGCTCATAAATATGACTTAATGGTAAAAAGCTTAACGACACATCACTACTATTTACATTCAATTCTTCTACATGCGCCTCAAGCACAGATGCAAAATTATTATGATCCAACATAACGCCTTTAGGCTCTCCTGTTGTTCCTGAGGTGTAAATAATACTGGCTAAATCTGTAAGTTTATAATCGGCAACACGATTTTCTAATTCAACCTCAATACTTTTAGGAAAGTCGGCATTTATAAAATCAGTCAAATAAACCGCGTTATTAAAGTTATTTAAATCAACGGTTTGGTTTAATACGACAATTAATTTGAGATATTTATTATGGTTTGAAATTTGTTCAGCTTTATCAAACTCCTCCTGATCACCAACAAATAATACACTTATTTGAGCGTCATTTATAATATATTCTGCTTCTTTTTTTGAATTTGTAGCGTAAATAGGCACCGTAACCGCTCGAGTTCCCATAATACCAAAATCAGCAATAATCCATTCCGTCATATTCTGAGCAAATATCCCAATATTGGATTGCTCATTTATTCCAAAATTAATTAGAGCCTTTGAAACTTGCTCTACTTGATGGTAAAACGTGCTCCAAACGACCCCTTCCCATACATTTTTGTTTTCATTTTTGTGAAAAACAATCTCTTTGTCTGCAAACAGCTTAGAGTTATCCTTAACTACTTTTAATAAATGTCTATTATTCATAAACTTCCATATTTTTTTAATTTAAAGTAATTCTCGAATACCCTTAATGTGTCGTAATTTACTATTCTACTGAACTTTCATGTCCTCTTAAAAATAATGAATGAGAAAATTTTATTTAATCTCGGTACTAAAAGGAAACAATAACTGTACTCCTTTTTTCTCTGTCATGGCTTTTATTTCCTTTAACATCTTGTAGTTTTCTGAGCCAAGTTCTTCCTCTAGTATGGTTTCTTTGGCTTTTACCAAACCAAACTTACGAAGCATTTTATCTAAATCCTTTTCGAAAACCGGAAATTCATTAATTCTATATTTCTCAATACCTGCAGCTTCTGCGGCACGTTTCAAAGCTAGATCTAAACCTCCTAGTTCATCTACTAAGCCAATAGAAATGGCATCTGCACCTGTCCAAACACGCCCTTGTGCAATCGTTTCAACTTCTTCTCTAGTTAGGTTTCGCCCATCGGCAACACGTGTAGAGAATAAATCGTAAATATCAATAATTCCTTCTTTTATAAATGCACGTTGTTCTTCATTTAGAGGTTCGAAAAAACTATAAGTTACAGCGTTTTTATTCGTTACTACTTGTTCTGCATTAATCCCCATGTTTTCAGACAATTGCTTTCCGTTAGGTAACATTCCAAAAACACCTATACTTCCAGTAATTGTTGATGGTTCTGCGATAATTTTATTAGCATTTGATGCGATATAATAACCACCAGAAGCGGCCAAATCGCCCATAGAAACTATAACTGGTTTAACTTTTTTTGTTAATTCTATTTCACGCCAAATAAGTTCACTAGCAAGGGCCGATCCACCTGGAGAATTAATTCTAAGAACTACAGCTTTAACTTTATCATTTTCTCTTGCTTTTTTCAAGGATTTATTCATCGCCCCTTGACCTACACTGTTTTCATCTCCTTCACCATAAATAATATTGCCTTGTGCATAAATCACCGCTATTCTATCTTTTGCTGAATAATCTTTTATTTTAGTAGAGGCATATTTGGAGTAGTCTAGAATTGAAACAGATTCCAGTTCCTCCTTAACTTTCACACCAATCGCTTTCTTAATACCATTCACATATTCATCATGATATGCAATTTTATCAACCAAACCCGAAGTTTTTGCTAATTTTGGATTCCTAGCTAACAAACTATCAGCTATAACATTCAATTTTTCCACAGAAACATTTCGGCTTAACGAAATATCTTGTTTCATATCATTCCAAAGTGAATTCAAGAAAACCGTAATTTGTTCTCTATTATTATCACTCATTTCATTAGTTAAAAAAGGTTCAACTGCACTTTTGTATTTTCCTAAGCGCACTACTTCCATTTTAACACCTGATTTTTCTTGAAAATCTTTGAAATATAGACGTTCCGAATACAATCCTTTAAATTCCATCATACCCGCTGGGTTGATAAAAATAGTATCGGCAACAGAACTTAAATAATAATCTTTCTGTGAAAACACATCGGCGTAAGCCACAACAAACTTCCCAGATTCCTTAAATTTTAATAAAGCGCCACGCAATGCCTTTATTTGCGTAACTCCTGCATCTACAAAATTGTTATCTATTGAAATACCTTTGATATTGTTATCTGTGGCCGCATAATTAATAGCATCAATGATATTAAACAAACCATTTTTCTTAGACTCGTTTAAAAATGAATATTGTTTGAATTCGACTTTACCGGCATAATCTTTAATCGGAAAATCTAATTTCAAATTTAAAACTGAATTTGGCTTCACTTGTACGGTTTCACTAGAACCAGAACCTGCAATTAATCCAATAACAACTAATCCAATTACACATAGTAAACAAAATAAAATAATACCAGTTAATGTAGATAAAACGCGTTTAAAAAAGCTCATAAATAAATGTTTCCTTGTAAGTATAAAAAATGCAGATTTTGTTACAATTTACTATTGCACAGAGTCTAAAGTACGTTGACGGTGAATTTTACCAGAAGAGGTTTCAGTAAACTTCGCGACATGAATTATTTCTTTTGGTTTTTCATATTTCCCTAATTCTTCAAAAACTTCGTCTTTTAAATTATTGCTTTCGCTCTGAATCACTAAAACTAACTTTTCTCCCAAAGTATCATCAGGTTTTGAAGAAATGAAAAAATCTTCTTTTATTTTACTTTGTAATTTACGCTCAATTTGTTCTGGATACAGCTTAATTCCACCTGAATTCACGACGTTATCATAACGCCCTAACCATTCAAAACTGTCTCCAGTGTGAATTTTAACAATATCGTTTGTAACGATAGTTTCATCTGAAATTGCAGGAGCTTGAATTACCAAACAATCACGATCGTCTGTAGAGATGGTAATATTTGGCAGCGTTTTAAAATAAGCAACTTTCTCATTTTTATCTAAATTATTAAGTTTTCTTACTGCAATATGAGATACTGTTTCCGTCATTCCATAAGTTTCATAAACGTTTGGTTTTTTATCTTGAATTAATTCTAAAATATGTTTAGAAACCATCCCGCCACCAACAATAACAGCTTTAATACTATCTAAATGGTTAGCAAAGTTTTTTAGTTGCATTGGTGTGAAAGCGCAAAAATCATATTTTTTTTCATAATCAATTCTAGGAAGAACAGAAGGCTGAACCATATCCAGCTCTAAGCCTAAAATAATAGCTCTTACAATTGTCATTTTTCCCGCAATAAAATTTGAAGGCAAACAATGTAATACTTTAAAACCAGGTCTTAAATTAAAGAAATCTCCGGTAGCAATGGCAGAATTCACCATGGCTTGTTTTTTTATTTTTAGCTTTTTGGGCTTGCCTGTAGAACCAGAAGTTTGTACTTCTACATAATCATAATCATCTAACCAATCTAATAAAAAGAGACCGAGTTCTTGTTGAAATGGTAAACCTTCTTTGACATAGCTATAAGCCACCTCCATTAAATCTTCATGTTTATAACTTACATTATCTAACTTAAACCTGTTGTGTACATTTTTATAATTCGGCATCATAACTTTTCATTTTTATATTATTCTCTATCTCTGGTTCCATTAATTTTCCTGAAAGTTTGCCTTTCCAATCAGTCCAATTATATTTTTTTGAAAATACAAAAAGTAACGCTGGAAACACAATAAAAACGGGAACAAATATTTCTATTAACCCCATCTCTGAAGGGTCTGATAAATCTTTAAATAAGGAGTGGGTTTGAAAGGCGGTCCAATCGGCCGAAACTAATAGTGCTGTAAATAAATTATTGGCTGCATGAAAACCTAAGGCCAATTCTAGCCCTTCATCCATTAGGGTTATTATTCCTAAAAACAGCCCTGTTCCTATGTAATAAACCATAATCACATAGCCTAATTGTTCCACCTCTGGGTTTGCAATATGCATAAGGCCAAAACCTACAGATGTAATCAATAACGGCATCCATCGATTTCTAAAAACAATGCCAAATCCCTGCATTAAATAGCCTCTAAAAAAGTATTCCTCAAAACTGGTTTGTAACGGAATAAAAATCACTGCTATTACAAATAAAATTAAAAACGGTTGCAACTGAAAATTCCATTGATAATCTTCGGGAGCTAAATAATACTCAAGACATATAAATCCTGTTGAAACTGCACCCCAAAGCACAAAAACAAACCAAAATCGCGACCAATCAATCTTTTTTCTAACCGTTGTTAAACTAACAATTGGCAACTTATGTAAGCCTACACTTGTTATAAAAACCCCCAATAAACCAACAGCAAATGAAAACAACATAAAAAACAAAAACATGTTGCTACCTAATAAATCAATCATTTCTGGAATCGTTGACACCTCTACTTCTGCATCACTAACTATGGCTTTTACAGTCAACGCACCTACCAACGGCAGCATACCTATTATTTGCCAGGAACAAAAAATTATTAAAACACCTACGATATACCGCCACCACTCGTGTAAACCTTTAAAGGCTTGCTCTATGTACATATTATTTTAAGTTAAAATTCCAGTTTAATGATTTACTATATTTTAAATGACCTTTGTCTACCTGTAACGGACTCTCGAAATTATTAGTAAACAAGCCGCCAGTACCGAGGCCTTGAGGTAACTTACTGTTTTTCAAAAAAGTATATTGCGCAATAGCGTTTAAACCCACATTGCTTTCTAAAGCACTAGTGACCCACCACCCGATGTTCAGGTTTTCAGCAGTTTTAATCCATGTATCGCTTCCGCGGAAACCACCAATCAAACTAGGTTTTAGTATGATGTATTGGGGTTTTATAGCTTGGAGTAAATCCTGCTTATTTTCTTCGGAAAAAACACCAATTAATTCTTCATCTAAAGCAATTGGTAAAGGTGTTTCTTCACATAATTGTGCCATGTTTTTAATTTGTCCTTGCTTGATAGGTTGTTCAATAGAATGCAAATTTAAATCGGAAAGCACTTTTAATTTCTCTAAGGCTTCAGAAGGTAAAAAAGCCCCATTAGCATCTACTCGTAGTTCGATGTCTTCGGCTGAAAATTCTTTTCGTATCGATTTTAAAAGATCTATTTCTGTTTGAAAATCAATTGCACCTATTTTCATCTTGATGCAGGTAAATCCAGCCTCTAGCTTATCCTTAATTTGTTGCTTCATAAAAGCCTCACTTCCCATCCAAATTAAACCATTTATGGAAATACCTTGATTTTCTTTAGTAAAATCTGAAGGAAATAATTCGAATGCATTTTGAGCTTCTAAGGATTTAAAAGCCATTTCCAAACCGAACTGAATGGAAGGGTAATCGGTAAGTTTATCCAGTAATACTTCTAATCCTAAATTTATATGCTCACAAGTCCATTTTAAAACCGCTTCATAATCTGAAGTATCGTCAATACTTAGTCCGCGAAAAACGCCACACTCACCAACACCTTGTTTATTATTTTCTTCTAGAATTAAAAACCAAGTTTCCTTTTGTTTTAAAACCCCGCGAGAAGTCCCACTTGCCTGTTTAAAATCTAAAATATATTTATAGTACTGTGCTGTCATTTTCATTAATTAGACCTTCCTAATTGAAAACCAATCCCTAAAAACACTCGAATTCTATCTAAATCATTCACATAAGAAACATCTAAGTTTATAGGGCCTAACAAAGAGTGGTATGAAAACGTTGAGCCGACCGAAAAAATAGCACTTACGTCTTCTCTTTCATTCCAGCTTCCTTCAGGAGAAAAAGCATGGTCTACATAATCCCCAAAACCCCCAAAACCTACCGATGCTAAACTACCATGTGGCTGAATAAATACTTTTTTAAAAGGGTGGTATTGTACCCCAAGTTTAACGGACATAAATTGTGTAGCAATCAGCTCATCTTCATCGAGACCTGCAAAAACAAAAGCATCCCTTAAAGGGCGAGTTACATTGCCTCCTATATAATATTTGGCGCCATCCCCCTGATCATTAAAGCTAATATCATCTCCTGTTAAATCTTGCTGAAACACAAACGCGCCTTGCGCTCCAATAATCATTGAGAATGCCCCACTAATAGGGACACGGCGTTCATAAACAACATTTGCCTTAGTATAATCATTAGTATCACCGTTTATATTTTCGCTATCATCGGTATACCTTAAATCCACCTTATGAACAAAAGATTGATTGACTGAAGCGTGTACAAAAGTTCCTCGCTTGGAGTAAAAAACTTCATCAAAACTATTATAATTAAAATGAACGTCTACCCCAATATCTTTAAATTTATAGCGTTCTAACCCAAAATCTCCATCACTTCCGGGTTTTATTTCAGATTCTAATCTCACTGTGCTAGACAACAAGCCGAACCCAACATAACTTTTATTTACAATTAGGTTCCTATTAAACTGAAAATCAAAATTTAAAGTATTACTTTTTAACAAGTCTAATCCAAAACCATTAACAAACACTTTTTGCTTAAGTTTTAACCATAATAATTCAGAGCGCCACCACCATTTGTGATCTTGTCCAAATATTTTTTGGTGCTGTAGTCTTAGTTTAGGTTGTTCTGAAATATCAAACGTGAATAAAGTACGAGATGCATCTCCAAGTATGTTTCTGCCCGTGTAATTTACAATAGCCCCAAGATCTCTATAGGTATCATAATGTAATGCTACCCTTACTTGGTGTTTGGACTTCTCAACCCCATTTAATTCAAGTTGTAATAAACTATCCTTAACTTTAGGAATAACCACAATTTGATTAAATAGATTGGTTCCCATCAGTTTATTTACGCCATTTACGATATCTTTTGGAGTATAGGGGGTTACATCATCTAATTCTATTCGAGATTTTACTAACTCTAAATTTCCTTCACTAATTTTTTTATAAACTATGGTATCTAAAGTAAACTTTTCAGGTGCCTCGGGCACACTAACTTTTCTTTGTTTAAACCCTTTCAATTTCTGGGCTAATTCCGATAAAGCATCGGTTTTCTCATTAGTTGCGATTTTTCCTTCTTCATATATTCCATCACTTTTATTAAAATCTCCCGTTGAGAATGTTAAATTAGGTGTATGGTTTATTAATACATCACACAATTTTCGGTTAACTGGATTTTTTATATTGCTCACCAACATACTGGTTTGAAATAAAAGTGACGCGATATTATCCAACTCCTCTTTATCTTTCAATCCTCCACCTACGTCACTACCTATAATAATATCAGCTCCTAATTCCTTAGCTACATCTGTTGGAAAATTATTCAAAATACCTCCATCAACTAATAAGGTCTCATTGTAGTCTACCGGTTTAAAAACAGAAGGTATAGACATACTAGCCCGCATAGCGGTAAGTAATGAACCTTCTTTCATAACAACCTCTTTACCATGAACAATATCAGTTGCGATGGCTCTATACGGTATTGGTAAATGATCAAAGTTATGTACCCCATAAACAGGATAAGTTAAAATAGCCAAAAATTCCCTTAAGTTTTGATCATTCAATAAGGCTGTACTAATAGAAGGCTGATTATTCTTCCAATTTAAATCTAATAAATAGTTGTCAAATTCACTTTTTTCTTCGTTACCTACTAAAGATAAGGTAACACTACCCCCTAACAAGTGATTCCAATCTAATTCTGTAATCAATTTAGCAATATCGTTACCCGAATACCCCATTGAATACAAACCACCAACAACACTTCCCATACTGGTTCCTATAACCAAATCTGGAACAATACCTAATGAATCTAATTTTTGAAGAACAGGAATATGGGCTATTCCTTTGGCCCCTCCTCCACTTAAAACTAAGGCCACTTTTGGTTTTTTGTTGTGTTCTTGAGCATTTAAAGGAAATTGAACAAGTACTATAGCAATAAGTAAGAAAAATAATTTAATTTTCTGGTTCATATTAGGGGCTTAAATTTTTTGAATTATAACTCTATAAAATGATTTATTTCAAGTAGCATTAAATCTTTATCTTTTTCAAAGAATTTTCGTTTAGCATCCTCATGATCAATTTCAATGTATCCAAAAGTATCGTAATGGTACCCTAAAACTTTATCACATTGAATAAAATCACTAGCTAAAATGGCATCGTCAATGCCCATGGTAAAATTATCACCAATTGGTAATATCGCTAAATCTAACTTTGTTTGAAGCGGTATTAACTTCATATCATAGGTCAAAGCCGTATCGCCAGCAATATATATATTTTTACGTTCACCTTCTATTACAAACCCTCCTGGCTGACCACCATAAGATCCATCTGGGAATGAAGACGTGTGAATTGCATTTACGTATTTTACCATACCAAATTCGAAATCCCATTTACCGCCATGATTCATTGGGTGACCTTCGATACCTAGTTTCTCGTAATATGAAACTATTTCAAAATTCGAAACAACAACAGCTCCAGTTCGCTTTGCTATGGCCTCCACATCTACAATATGATCTTGATGCGCATGAGTTACTAAAATATAATCCGCCTTAAGATTATCGATATCAACATCTGAAGCTTTAGGGTTTGCAGAAATAAATGGATCAACAAGTATATGAACATCATCTACTTGAATTCCTAAACTTGCATGCCCGTAAAATGTTATTTTCATCTTATTAAAATTAGAAGATTAAATTACAAAAATTCTATAACAATTGACCGATTCCCATTAACAATGCTAGTAAAACGGTCGTTAATGCCAATTTCTTTAATTCTGGATCTAATAACGCCAAATCGTTATTATTATTAACTGTTTTTAAATGAATTACTAAAGGGATATATGCTATAAAAAAGACTAAATTATAAACGGAAGTATAAAATATAACACCAAATAAAGCTGAAGCAGTAATGGCCGATACAATTAAAATATTGTGATAAATTTTCACTTTTTTGGCACCTAACTTCACGGCAAGCGTAATTTTATTTGATTTTTTATCTGAAATTCTGTCCCTCATATTATTAAGGTTCAAAACTCCTGTACTTAAAAGCCCAACTGTTATCGCAGGTAGAACAGTTAAAAAACTGATATTTTTAGCATATAAAACATAGCATCCGATCACACTTACGAGTCCGAAAAAAATAAAAACAAAAATATCACCTAGACCTTTATAACCAAATGCACTACTACCAACAGTATATCTTATTGCCGCAACCACTGAAGCGATGCCCAAAACTAAAAACACTAAAGAAAGCAGGAAATGTTCTGCCCCAAAAGCTGTAAAAATTAATAATATAGCTAAGAAAAGTGCAATAATAACATTAATTACAATTGCTGTTAAAAGTTGTTTTGGAGATATTTTACCCGATTGAATAGCACGTTGTGGACCGATTCTATCGTCGTTATCTGTACCTTTTACACCATCACCATAATCGTTTGCCAGATTGGAAAGTATTTGTAAACTCAGGGTTGTCAAAATAGCTATAATACAAATACTCCAAGAAAAAACTTGGTTGTATTGTGCCAAACAAGACGCTAAAATAATTCCCGAAACAGATAAAGGCAGTGTTCTTAAACGCATCGCGGAAATCCACGTGGAAAAATTCCTCATTATGGAATCCATTTTTTATCAAAATTAGGCTTACGTTTTTCAAGAAAAGCATTACGCCCTTCTTTAGCCTCTTCAGTCATATAGGCCAAACGCGTAGCCTCACCAGCAAAAACTTGTTGCCCCACCATACCATCATCGGTTAAATTCATAGCGAATTTCAACATTTTAATTGAGGTTGGTGATTTCGCCAATATTTCCTGAGCCCACTCAAAAGCTGTACTCTCTAAATCATCATGTGGAATTACAGCATTTACCATACCCATCTCGAAAGCCTCTTGCGCTGAATAGTTTCTTCCTAAGAAAAAGATTTCTCTAGCCTTTTTCTGTCCAACCATTTTAGCTAAATATGCAGAACCATAACCACCGTCAAAACTTGTAACATCTGCATCTGTTTGCTTAAATATAGCATGTTCCTTACTTGCTAAAGTTAGATCGCAAACTACGTGTAAACTATGTCCGCCACCTACAGCCCAACCTGGAACCACAGCAATAACTGCTTTTGGCATAAAACGAATTAAACGTTGGACTTCTAATATATTTAACCTATGATAACCATCTTCACCAACATAACCTTGATGTCCACGAGCTTTTTGATCGCCTCCACTACAAAATGAATAAACCCCGTCTTTCGTAGAAGGTCCTTCGGCAGATAATAACACAACACCTATATTTACATCTTCATTCGCGTCATAAAAAGCATCGTACAATTCACTAGTTGTTTTAGGCCGAAAAGCATTTCTAACATCAGGCCTGTTAAAGGCTATTCTAGCAACACCATCACATTTTTTATATGTAATGTCTTCATATTCTTTAACTGTAACCCATTTAGGTTCTTCCATATTAATAATTTTAGCCAAAAATAATTTTTATTTCCTTAAAACACATATTTCATGGCCTAAAAAATGACTTTATTTGAAGATAATCACAACTACTAAAATGAAAAATTTTTGTTAAGATGTCACAGTTAAAATGTTTAAAAAAGAAAATTTACCCTAATTCTATTGAACGAATTAGTTGTGATTTTTTTTAAGCAAAAATCCAAACTTGATGATTTTTGCAACAAACAATGTACCATACAGCCTAAAAAAGGGTATAGCTATAGATAAATCGGGTATCATTTCTCAAAAAACATTAGAAATTCTAAGATTATGCCAATTTTTTAACTTGAATTTTAGATAGTTCTAAAAAAAAATAAATAGGTATACCTACGTATTGCGCTGTAGTCTTTTATTGGTTAAATTTGCAAAAGACTATATCTTATAGATATACCTGATGCCAATAGCGCACTTAATATATCTATAACAAGATTAAAAACAACTACTTATGATATTAACAACTACCATAATTATTTCTGCATTAGTAGCTTTTAATTTTTTACTATTAAAATTTAGCTGTAATAAAGTTAAGAAAGCTACAAACAAAAACAGAACTCCAATCGTATTAAAACCTCAAAGTAGAATACAAACGCTTTCACCACGTTTAGCGGCTACAGGAAGTTAATCTGGATAACGACAATTTTAAAAAATTATTATCCAGTATATAATTTTTAACAAGTCACCATTTAATTGTGGCTTTTTTTATTTCATTTAAATATAAATTTGTTTTACTAAAACTTCTATTTCCAAACCAGTACCCTCTGTTAGCACTTAAAGGAGAAGGATGCCCTGAAGTTATTACCTTATGTTTGTCTAAGGCTATTAATTTTACTTTTTTCTTAGCGTATCCACCCCAAAGTAAGAATACTACATTTTTCTTTTTTTCACTTATTATTTTAATAACCGCATCAGTAAAAGATTCCCAACCTTGTTTTTGGTGACTACCAGCCTCGTGAGCTCTCACAGTTAAGGTTGCGTTTAAAAGTAATACCCCCTGCCCTGCCCAACGTTCTAAATTACCCGTTATAGGATAAGCTTCCTTTAAATCAGTTTCAATTTCTTTAAAAATATTAACTAAAGACGGAGGATGTTTAACGCCTTCATTAACAGAAAAACACAAACCATTTGCTTGCCCAAAACCATGATAAGGATCCTGACCAATAATAACTACTTTTAAATCTTCAAAAGTACAAGTGTTAAATGCACTAAAAATTTGATCCTTTGGAGGAAAACATTGATTATTTTCATATTCCGAAGCTATAAAAGTCATTAAATCCTTGAAATATGGCTTATCGAATTCGCTCTCTAAATGTTGCTTCCAGCTTTCTTGTATTTCAGCAATCATAACCTTTTATAATTAATTTAGAATTCTAACCATGAGTTCTTTAAGCAAATCACCTTGCGGAACAGCATTAGACCCTACACCCTTACTTTTTACATCAAACTCCCTTAAGGTTGCTACAACAGCACTAACCTTTCGCATAGGGTAATTTTTACCAGCGGTAATATACTCATTCACAAAATATGGATTCACCTTAAGGGCTTGGGCTACATGACGTGGAGATTTATCAGATAAACCATGAAAATGTAAAAGTTGAGAGAAAAAGTTGAACATTAAGGACACGGTCACAACCATGGGATTGTCCTTAGGATTTTCTGCAAAATATTTCACAATTTTATATATTTTAACTGTGTTTCGCTCACCTACTGCTTTTCTAAGCTCGAAGTTATTGTAGTCTTTACTGATTCCTATATTCTCTTCGATGTGTTCTGGGGTGATTTGCGTTTCTTTAGGAAGTATGATTTGAAGTTTTTCTAATTCATTGTTTATTTTACTCAAATCAGTCCCTAAAAACTCAACTAGCATTTGCGCTGCTTTTGGGGTAATGGTGTACTTTTTAGATGCCAGTACACGTCTTATCCAATCTGAAACTTGGTTTTCGTAAAGTTTTTTACTCTCAAAAACAACACCTACTTTATTAATGGCCTTATAAAGCGCTTTTCGCTTATCTAACTTTTTATATTTATAATTGATTACTAAAATTGTTGTTGGCTGCGGGTTAGCGGCATAAGCAGCAAATTTTTCAATTGTGCGGGATAAGTCTTGTGCTTCTTTAACAATTACCACTTGATGTTCTGCCATCATTGGGAAACGTTTTGCGTGCCCTATAACATCTTCAACACTAACATCTCTGCCGTATAATACCATTTGATTGAAGCCACGTTCTTCTTCCGACAGAATTGTTTGTTCAATATAATCGGAGATTCTATCAATATAATAAGGCTCTTCACCCATTAAAAAATAGATTGGCTTTAAATTCCCTTTCTTTATATCGTTTACTAATTGTTTGACTTCGTCCAAATCAATAAAATTTCAGATTAAAAAATAGCCAATTCCAACAATTATCTTAGGATATTTGGTATTTCTATAATGTAGCTTAACTTTGAAAAATAAACATTACACTGTGCAAGCGCTTAATTTTCCAGAATATTCGTTTCGATTCAAAAATAAAGAAAATAAAGTATCTATTTTTGATCCTATTCGTAAAAAATTTGTGATTTTACAACCTGAAGAATGGGTGCGACAACACTGTGTTAAATACCTAATTTCCGTTAAAAAATTTCCAAAATCGCTAATAAACGTTGAGAAAGAACTTACCATCAATACTTTAAAAAAACGCTATGATATCGTTGTTTTTAATACAGATGGAACTATTCACCTCATTGTAGAGTGTAAAGCACCAAAAATTACTATTAGCCAAACGACATTCGATCAAATTTCGCGTTACAATTTAGAATTAAACGCGACTTATTTAATGGTTACAAACGGACTTAATCATTATTATTGCCAAATGGATTTTAAAAATGAATGTTATACTTTTTTAAAAGACATCCCTAATTACACCTCATGAAAATAGCTGTTGTTATATTAAATTGGAATGGAAAGACATTGCTTGAACAATTCTTACCTTCAATCATTGCAAATTCTAAAGAAGCACAAATTTATCTCGCAGATAACGCTTCTACAGATGATTCAGTTAATTTTGTAATCAACAACTTCCCTACTGTAGAAATTATACAAAACAATACAAATGGAGGATATGCCAAAGGCTATAATGATGCATTAAAAAATATAGATGCTGATATTTTTTGTTTATTAAATAGTGATATTGAGGTTACAAAAAATTGGTTAACACCTATTGTTAATTCCTTTATACAAGACGAAAACACTGCTATTATTCAACCAAAAATATTAGATTATAAAAACAAAGCCTATTTTGAATACGCAGGTGCAGCAGGCGGATTTATAGACAAATTTGGCTACCCCTATTGCAGAGGTCGAATTTTTGAGAGCATAGAAAAAGATGACGCTCAATACGATGATAACATAAACATATTTTGGGCCACTGGAGCCTGTTTGTTTATAAGACGAAGTGTTTTTAAAAAACTTAATGGTTTGGATGAGCATTTTTTTGCCCATATGGAAGAAATTGACCTATGCTGGCGCGCAAAAAATCAAGGATATTCAATTAAATACGTGGGAGCTTCTAAAGTTTACCATGTTGGTGGAGCGACATTGAACACCCAAAACCCTAAAAAAACCTATCTTAATTTTAGAAACAGCTTGTTCATGTTAACAAAAAACGCAAATGGTTTTTTGTTTGGCATAATACTTGTTAGAATGTGCCTCGACGGCATTGCAGGTATCAAATTTCTTGCTGAATTAAAACCAAAACATACGCTTGCAATAATTAAAGCACATTTTAGTTATTACAGACAACTGAATCGATTATTAAAACAGCGAAAATTAACAAAACAACATATAAAGTATCAATCTAGAACATCCATAGTTTTTGATTATTTTATTCGTAAAAAAAAGGTTTATACCAGTTTATAAATCTTAAGCAAAAGTTTTGTTAAATTGTATTTGTCAGCCGAATTTTATATATTTTTGTTAATCAATTTAGAAAGTTAATCCGAACACCATTATGAAAAGAATCTTATTACTTAGTGCTTCTGCCATGCTTATTTTAAGCTCATGTGTATCAAAAAAACAATTTACAGATTTACAAGCAAAACAAAAAGAAACACAAGATTTGCTTAATTCTGCAACTGTAAAGTTAAATTCTTGTTTAGAAGATAGAGCAACATCTTCTGCACGTGCGAAAGCATTAGAGGAGCAAGTAGCAGATTTACGTAAAAGCAACGATCATTTAACTATCCTATCTTCAAAAGGTGCTAGTAATGTTGAAAAAACGTTAGAAAGCATTAAAGAGAAGGAACTTAAAATTACGCGTTTGCAAGATGCATTAACACAAAAAGACAGTGTAACTTTAGCTTTAGTAACAAGTTTAAAGCGTGAAGTTGGTATCAACGACCCTGACATTGAAGTAAATGTTGAAAAAGGCGTGGTATTTATTTCTATAGCTGATAAATTATTATTCCAAAGCGGTAGTTACAACGTAACATCTAGAGCCAAAGAAGTTCTTGCTAAGGTTGCAAAAGTTGTAAATAGCAAACCTGATTTTGAATGTATGGTTGAAGGTCACACTGATTCTGTACCTTATAGCAAGGGTGTTTTAATCGACAATTGGGACTTAAGTGTTAAACGTTCTACTTCTATCATTAGAGTTTTAGAAAGTTTAGATGTAAACCCAGGGCAATTAATCGCTGCAGGACGTAGTTCTTATGTACCTTTAGTAGATAATGACACTGCTGAAAACAGAGCTAAAAACCGTCGTACACGTATCGTAGTGTTACCAAAAATTGATCAGTTTTATGACATGATCGAAAAAGAAATGAAAAACCTTGCTGATGGCAACTAGGCAACACATTTTATAAAATTTCAAAAGCTCAACTTTTCAGTTGGGCTTTTTTTTTTGATTAATTACGTCTATCAATTACAAACAATCTAAAAAAGGCTCAACCATAAAACTTGGGG
>NZ_JAHKPD010000011.1 GCF_018860245.1 Pseudotamlana agarivorans | reverse complement strand
TCTTTTAATGCCAAGATTAAAGAATTCAGAGCTATGTTTAGAGGTGTTAGAGATATCCCGTTTTTCCTGTTTAGACTAACTAAATTATATGCCTAATTTTTACAGCTCCCCAATAATATTCCTTGATCCCTAGAAACTAAGCTGTTTTGTGCCCGTTTATAGAAAATTTAAATAAAAAATTATTTAGGTAAGGGACTTACAATTTTTACATTCTGAAAAGCAATCGCCCCACGTATAATTCCAGATATAACGTCTTGAAGCGCCTCTATAATTTGCATTTTCAATTCACTTTTATGGTAAATGATGCTTACTTCACGCGCCGGAGTTGGGTCGTTGAAATAATGTAGGTTCTTAGTTTCGCTACTGTTTATGTCTAAAGTGTGCAGATATGGAAGTAAAGTCATCCCTAAACCTTCATTAGAGAGCTTTATTAAGGTTTCAATACTACCACTTTCTAATTGGAATTTATCATCCACATGATCCTTAAATGCCTTGCATAAATTAAGTACACCATCTCTAAAACAATGCCCATCTTCGAGTAGCAACATGTCATCTACATCTAAATCTGTGACATCAATCTTATTATTGGTGTGCAAACGATGACCATTTGGGATGTAGCTCACAAAAGGTTCAAAATAAAGTACGCGTTCTTTTATGTTTTCATCTTCTAATGGTGTCGCCGCAATAGCTGCATCTAAATGACCATCTTTAATTCTAGTAATAATTTCTTCGGTAGTTAATTCTTCTATTTTAAGCTTCACTTTTGGATGTTTCTTAATGAAGCTTTTTAGAAACATGGGTAATAAAGTAGGCATAATGGTAGGAATGATTCCTAAGCGAAATTCACCTCCAATAAACCCTTTTTGTTGATCTACAATATCTTGAATGCGATACGATTCATTAACTATATTTCTGGCCTGATTAACTATTTTTTTGCCAACATCGGTTAACTCGATGGGTTTTTTACTACGATCGAAAATTTGAACATCAAGTTGATCTTCAAGTTTCTGTATCTGCATACTCAATGTTGGTTGGGTAACAAAGCATTTTTCGGCAGCTTTTGTGAAGTTCTGGTTTTCGGCAACAGCCAAAACATAGTACAATTGGGTAATAGTCATATGTTATCAATTTAGATTATAAAAGTATAAAAACTATCAATAAAATCTATACATAAGATGGTTAATTATAGATTAAATTTGTAGTAAATAGCAAAATATTGAAATTATGAAATTAAATAGTATAGGATTAGATACAGAAAAAACGAAAGCTTTAGCAGACGATTTAAACCATTTATTAGCTAATTTTCAAATTTATTATCAAAATTTAAGAGGTATTCACTGGAATATTAAAGGTAAAGCTTTCTTTGATTTACATGTGAAGTTTGAAGAATTATACACCGATGCAAATACCAAAGTTGATGAAATCGCCGAACGTATTTTAACTTTAGGAGCAACACCTTTACATACTTTCGAAGATTATTCCGCGAAAGCGCAAGTACCGGTAGGAAAGAACATTTCTAAGGATGATTTGGCCGTTAGATTAATTGTAGACTCTTTATCTGAATTATTAAAAATAGAAAGAGACCTTTTAGAGAAAGCAGGAGACGCCAGTGATGAAGGAACCAACTCGATGATGAGTGATTTTATCACCGAACAGGAAAAAACAGTTTGGATGATGAAAGCTTGGTTAAGCGAAACAGTATAGTAAGAATAGGTATTCTTTTTTGTAGATTGAATTTAACGAATTTACACAGGTAGATTTAGTTCTGCAAACCCTTCAGGTTTTTAAAACCTGAAGGGTTTTCTATTTCGTGAAAAAACAACACATCGACGTTCCATATTACAGCATCCCACGCGCTTTAATTTCCAGATACTTATTAATAGTATCAATAGTTAGATGTTCTGGCGTAGTTAAAATTGAGTGAATACCGTACTTTTTAAGCTCGTTAGCAATTAAGCGTTTTTCAAACTCAAATTTTTCAGCAATGACCTTGTCGTAAACCTGCTGAACAGTTTCAGCTTTATTCGATGTCATTTGATTTACTTCGGTGTTCTTAAAGAAAATAACTACCAGTAAATGGCTTTTAGAAATGGCTTTCAAATAAGGTAGTTGCCGTTCTAGTCCATCTAAAGTTTCAAAATTCGTGTACATTAAAAGCAAACTACGGTTTGTAATGTGCTTTTTTATGTTTCCGTATAAACGGCTAAAATCACTTTCAAAATAATCGGTTTTTACATTGTAAAGCGCTTCTAGAATGAGGCGCATTTGTGAATTTCTGCGCTCGGCCATCACGACATTTTCAATATTTTTTGAAAATGAAAACAGCCCCGCTTTATCATGTTTTTTGAGAACAACATTACTGATTACTAGAGAGGCATTTATGGCATAGTCTAATAAACTCAAGCCATTAAAAGGCATTTTCATGAGGCGCCCTTTATCAATGATTGAATAAACAGGTTGCGATTTTTCATCTTGAAACTGATTAACCATCAATTGATTTTTCTTCGCTGTGGCTTTCCAGTTTATCGTGCGTAAATCATCCCCCAGAACATAGTCTTTAATTTGTTCAAATTCCATGGAATGCCCAAGACGTCGTACTTTTTTTAATCCGTAATCCAGTGAGTTTTTATTGATGTTTAGCAGCTCAAACTTTTTTAATTGTTTAAAACTGGGGTAGGTTGGGATTTCGTTTCCTGTATTAAATGTATAACGCTTTGCAACTATTTTTAAAACGGAAGTGGCGTAAATATTTAGATCTCCAAACTTATATAAACCACGCTCGGTTGGTTTTAAATGGTATGGAATATTTTCTGATTGACGTGAAGCAATCATTTTATTGATTTTAAAATCACGCACTTGAAACTGTTCTGGAATTTCGTCTATAATTTCAAGATGAATGGTAATCGGGTAGTGGTTTTCAATTGCAATTTCAACTAAATTTTGATCGCCATTAGAAAATTTATCAGGTAAAACCCTGGAAGCCTCAATATTATTTTTTCCCATGAAAATAATAAGGATGTCAAGAATAAATAATACAGCCAAAACTAAAATGGAAAGTTGCGCAATGATGAATAACCACGGAACAAAATAACTTAAAGCAAACAAAACCACAAGGCCTATTCCGGCATAAAAAAAACGAGGCTGTATGTAGAATGATTTAAACATTTTTTTGGTTATTGGTTATTGGTTGATGGTTATTGGTTGATGGTTGTTGGTTTTTAGTTGTTACGCTGAGGTTCACAAGGTCTCGCAGAGGATTTTTAGACATAGATTTCACTGATTTTCACAGATTGTGTTAACGTGTTTTTCTTTGCGACTTAGCGTCTCTGCGAGAAACCTTTCTCTGTGCCCCTCTGCGCGTTCTCTGCGTATCTCTGTGAAATAACTTCATGTCATAGCTCCTAGGCATATTTTTTGTTATTGGTTGATAGTTGTTACGCTGAGAATCACAGAGGTTTCACAGAGGGTTTTTAGACACAGATTTCACTGATTTTCACAGATTGTATTAACGTGTATTCCTTTGCGCCTTAGCGTCTCCGCGAGAAACAGTTCTTTGTGCCCCTCTGTGCGTTCTTTGCGTATCTCTGTGTTATAACTTTGAAACAATTTCTGTGAATTAACCCAAACTAGCGCGGGATCTCGACCGTTTCAATAATTTGTTTTATAACTTGCTTACTTGAAATGCCTTCCATTTCACGCTCTGGTGTTACAATAACACGATGATGCAATACAGGAATAGCGGCACGTTTAATATCTTCTGGTGTCACAAAATCTCGTCCGCTCATGGCAGCAAAAGCTTTACTCGCTTTTAATATAGCAATCGAGGCTCTTGGTGAGGCTCCTAAATATAAAAACTGATTGCTTCTAGTGGCCACAATGAGTTGTGCAATGTATTTTATGAGATGTTCTTCAACAAGAATTTGAGTCACCAAGTTCTGGTATTTTATAATTTGTTCTGCTGTTAAAAACGAATTGATTTCGTCAATTTTCGTTTTATCTTTTAAGGCATGTTCTCTGCTAATAATTTCAATTTCTTCTTCTAAATTAGGGTAGTCAACATCTATTTTGAAAAGAAAACGATCTAATTGCGCTTCAGGTAAACGGTACGTTCCTTCTTGCTCTACTGGATTTTGGGTGGCTAACACCATAAAAGGGGAGTCTAATATAAACTTATTTCCATCGATGGTAATTTGTTGTTCTTCCATCACTTCAAACAAGGCCGCTTGTGTTTTTGCTGGCGAGCGGTTAATTTCATCAATAAGAATCATGTTTGAAAAAATAGGCCCTTTTTTAAACTCGAATTCGGTGTTTTTTAAGTTAAAAACCGAGGTTCCTAGAATATCACTAGGCATTAAATCTGGTGTAAATTGAATTCGACTAAAACCAACACTTAATGATTTTGCCAATAGTTTCGCGGTTACGGTTTTGGCAACACCAGGAACACCTTCAATTAATGAATGGCCTTTGGCTAAAAGTGAGGCGATTAGCATGTCTACCATATCAGACTGTCCAACGATGACTTTACCGACTTCCGCTTTTATGTTCTGAACACTATTTTGTAGTTCAGATAAATCCAAACGACTTTGAAACTGCACATTATTACCACTTTCTTGATGATTTGAAATAGCGTTTTTTGGTGTATTTGGTAAATAATCTTGTTGTCCTTGCTGTTCTATATTTTCGTCCATAATTATTTTAAATTAAAGGCTTCTATAAGTGTGTTTAGTTTTATGAGTTGGGTTTCTGTAACGTCATTTTGTGTTTTTAACCAACTTATATAATTTATTAATGCTTTGACTTCTTCTCTTTTTTTACCAGCTTTTGAAGCCAATCGATCTATAAAATCATCGTCTAAAATACTGGTGTTTAATTGAAAATCGGTTCTAATTTTTTCTAAAAAGTAAGTGATTTTTTTATCAATAAGGTTTTTATGGTCTTTGGTTTCAAAGTATAAATTAGATACGGTTTTTACAAAAGCGACCGAGGTGTTCTGTAAAGGCGTGATGATTTTTATAATGCGCTGCCTGCGTTTGGCATTAAAAATCATGAATAAAATACCAAAAACCAAGGCTGTATACCAAGCCCAACGAAATGCCTGTTGTTCTAAAAACCATTTGAGGTTCGATTCTTTTTCTACGTCTGCATGGTAAGGCGTTTGCACTTTTGTAAAAGAATCAAAATAGATGTCATTTTCGGGTAAAAAGGATAAAATGCCTTCAACATATTGATAGCGATTTTCCTTTAAAAGATTATAATTTGTAAAAGCCTTAGGTTCGGTGTGTAGGTAAATGGTGCCTGTTCCAAACGGTATTTTTAAAAAATTGGCATGTTTATAATCGATCTTGGAATGGCCTAATACCGCATGTTTCTGTTTGTTGAAACTTGAAAAGTATGAGTCTCCAATGTTTTTATCAATTTTGATGGAGTCTAGGTCAAGACCTTTTAAGGACAGGCTTGAAATGCTGTCTTTTGTGTTTTTTATAAAGGTGGTCTCTATTCCTAAAGTGTCTAAAATTTTCTGCGGAAAGCTGTAATCTGAAATAAAAAGCGTGTTTCCAGAATCAGAAAAATTCAACAATTCATCAATAGATTCTGGTAATAAATAACATGAATTCCCGATAATAAGGTAACTGCCTTCAGCCACAAATTCACCATAAAGCCCATTGGAATGTGCGCTTAAATAACTTTCAGGTTGGTGATAAACCGTTCTTACTTTATGGTTTTTAAACAGTTTAGGAAGTTCTTTGTATAAAATACTTGTGCCATAAGGCTTGTTGCTTCTTTCGTTATAGGATTCTGCCCAATCTACAGTTTTGGTTCGTGAAGCACTGGAAATTATGACTGCCATAATAACGAGTACCACTATTATTAGGGTTATTGGTAAAATTTTTCTCATGATTTTACCTGTTTTAAAAATGCTTCGAAATTGCTTTTTGCCTTGTTGTATGTTTCAAGGTTTACAGGGAATTCCCCATACCAGATGTAATTGTATAAATACGAAATATAACCAAAGTCTTTACCAAAAGCTGTGTTGTGAAGTTCGCTTAGATATTCAGAATTTGTCTTGTCGTCTTCAAATTTTATAAGGTTATTAATACTAAGCGTTTTTAATACTAACAAATAATAGTATCGAATGGCCAAGCGGTAGTTTGTGTCTTTTTCAGCATGATGTATTAAACTTTTAATATCTGCATTTTCAATGTTTTCAGCTGTAATATCTTCATTAGTATTAACCGTTTTATTTCTTTTTGAAGTGAACAAGCTCGTGCCGCCTTCTTTAAAAATCATATAAACCAAAAAGATTACCGCCAGTGTTATGGCTAAATAGAAAAACCAGCCAATAGGATCTAAGTTTATACTTAAATCATCTTGGTTATTTTCTTCTTCTGGAGTTTTGTCTCCTAGTCCGTTGCCTTTCTCTCCTTTTTGGTAGGCATTATAGTTGCCACTGCCTTGCTTTATAGATCTTACAACGGCAGCTCCTTCGTAATTAAATCGAGAATCTGAATAGCGTGTTTTAAAATCAGCATCAAAATGTCGAAGCTGTTCAGGTTCTTGAGTTATAGGCAAGCAAAAGGCCATTTGATGCCAGCATAGCACCAAAACCAAAAGAATAAAAGTGTATGGTTTGGTTAGTTTCAAGCAGGTAGCATTGTTGTAGGTGAGATTTTGGTAATTTTCTTCTGTATTTTAAAAGGGTAAATTAAATAATAATACGCTATTAAACTTAAGGTGCTTAAAATTATGAACACCGATAACCAATGCGGCATGATGTTAGAATACCGTGTAACGAAACCTTCTAAAAATCCAGCGGCAAGGGTAAAAGGAAAGGTGCTAATTAGTATTTTAACTCCAGTTTTTGCGCCACGTTTAAATGAAGTGTATCTAGAATGGGTTGCTGGAAATAGTATACTTGCCCCCAAAATTAAACCCGCAGCAGCTTCAATAACAATGGCGAAAATTTCCATCGAGCCGTGAATCCAAATGCCGCGAACACTTTCCCAAAACACATTTTTTTCATAAAAAAAGTACTGAAATGAACCTAGCATAATACAGTTTTTAAACATGATGTATAGGGTGCCAATACCTAAAAATACGCCTAATATAAATGCGATAATACCAACTTTAAGGTTATTGATGGTAATGCCAATAAAGCTTCCCCAATTACTACCACTTTTATAAACGGCAACAGGATCGCCAGCTTCGATATTTTCTAAAGACATGTTTACATAATGATCACCTAAAATAGAACGTACAAATTCACCATCGTTGGCTGCTGAAATAACACCTACAAACGTAAAAGCAAAAAAGATGATAAAGGCGGTATAAATAAATTTTCGATATTGGTAACAAATTAAGGGTACCTCAGTTTTCCAAAAGGAGACGATTCTGCTGGTGTCTTCGCGTTTTGTTTTGTAAATTTTTTGAAAGGCTTTGGCAGCTAGTTGATTGAGATAAATAACAACCTTGCTTTTGGGATAGTAAGTTTGGGCATAGGACAGATCGTTTACAACATGAATGTATTGCGTCGCGAGTTCGTCTGGGTTTTCAAAATCGTTATTGAAAATGGCCTTTTCAAAACTTAACCATTTTTCCTTATTTTGCTTGATGAATGAAACTTCCCTCATATATTTGATAAATTAAAATATAAAATGTCAGAGTTACAAATTAACACCACGCAAAATGTAAAAATAAGCTTTATAGCCGCAGGTCCAGGAGAGCGCTTATTAGCTTTTGTTATAGATATGGCTATTAAAATAGGCTATTTAATGGTACTAGGTAATCTATTTGGTGTTTTTGAGAATATGGATGAGTGGTCTCAAATAGCTATTAATACCGTACTAAGTTTTCCTGTTGTCTTTTATACTTTAGTCTTGGAGTTCATGTTTAACGGACAAACCTTAGGGAAGCGCATCATGAAAATACGGGTGGTGAAAATTGATGGCTATCAAGCCTCATTTTCAGATTATGTAGTACGATGGTTTTTTCGCATAGCCGATATTTATATTTTTGGTTTGGGCTTTTTTGTCATGTCTATGAACAAGAAAACACAGCGTATTGGTGATATGGCAGCCGGAGCCGCTGTTATTGTGCTAAAAGATCAGGTGAATATGAGCCATACTATATTAGAAGACTTAGCCGATAATTATATACCCACCTACCCAAACGTGATTAAGTTATCCGATAACGATGCCCGTATTATTAAAGAGACGTTTCAGAATTCAAAACTGACAAATGATTATAAAACTCTAATCAAATTACGCCAGAAGGTTATAGAGGTGGCAGGCATTAAAGAGGTAAAGCAATCTTCTGATATGGAGTTTATAAAAGTTATTTTAAAAGATTATAATTTTTATACTCAAAATATGTAAATGAAGACTACTTTTGCGGCGCGAAAGTAAATAGCTAAATAATAGACTTTCCCTAAATTAATTTAAGAACGTATTTAATTAAGGACTAACTATGTTTTATATCATTGAGGTTTTTGGAACTGCGGCCTTTGCAATATCAGGCGTTTTAATTGCTTTAAAAAAGCGAATGGATTTTTTCGGTATTATAATTATCGCATTTGTAACTTCTGTAGGTGGCGGTACCTTACGTGATTTGCTTATTGGTGTAACGCCAGTAAGTTGGATGACGGATATCTTATATACCTATGTTATTTTAGGAGCTTCTGTTTTTGCTATTGTTTTTAGAAATAAGCTAAATTATTTACGAACTTCCCTCTTTTTATTTGATACCATCGGGATAGGACTCTATACCGTAGTTGGTGTAGAACGTGCTATAAGCGTAGGTTTACATCCTTTAAATTGTATAGCCATAGGAACAATAACCGCTTGTTTTGGAGGTGTTGTTCGTGATGTGCTATGTAATGAAATTCCTGTGATTTTTAGGAAAGAAATTTATGCTACGGCTTGTATCTTAGGGGGAATCACTTATTTTATATTGCAGTACTTACCAATTGAAGGTGACTTTATTTTTATAATCGCTGGACTTGTGGTTATTCTAGTGCGTTTATTAGCTGTGATTTTTAAAATTGCACTGCCCAATTTATATGGTAATACGGGTGATTAATGTAATAAAGAATAGTTTAAACTACTCTATAATTTTCACATCACGTATGTAAATATTTTGATTAGGCCAATCGGCATCGTCGGTTTCTACACCAGCAATTTTATCAACGACATCCATGCCTTTAATAACATGTCCGAAAATGGTATAATCGCCATCTAGAAAATGAGCACCCCCTTTTTGTTGTACAATGAAAAACTCATAAGGTGATGCGAGTTTGTGTGGGTTGTCAATATCGCTACTTGGCATAGAAATAACACCTCTGTCATGTTTAAAGCCACGTTTTGTATCCGGTGGGAGCAGGTATTTACCGATGTAATGTCGTTTTCTAGATGTTTCTTTTTCATCGCTATTTCCGGCTTGTACCATGAAATTATCAATGACACGATAAAACTGGGTGTTGTTGAAGTATTTTTGTTTGGTAAGCCAAATAAAGTTAGAACGATGAAATTTTGTTTCGTTGTATAGTAGGATGTCTATGTCGCCAAAATCTGTTGAGATTCTTACCTTGTTTTCTTTGTGATGTTTGTCGTACTCTAAGAAGAAATCCATGGCATTTTTTTCGGTGAGCCTAGGGAATTCTCGCTTTTTTATCGTAGCCTTTGGGCTTCGTTTTTCCGTTTTTTCTGTGGTAATCTCTACTTTAGTTTCAGGCGTATTTTTCTTTTTACTTTTTTTATCTTCACAATTTAGAAGAAGAAATAAAAAGCAAAAAATAAGTTTAAACTTCATTAGCTTTAATTTTATTATCCATTGAAAAATAGCATTCAAATGAATTTTGATACATTTTTGCAAGCGCTTTCAAAAATAGAAAATATACCGATATTAGGCGAAGCATCGCACTTTAAAATGGTGCCGTCTTTCCGTCATGAGTTTCTGCGAAACCAGGAAGTAGCCATAGAAAATGCAAAATTAGCTGGTGTTTTAGCCCTGTTTTACCCTAATAACACTCATGAAACCTGTTTTGTTTTAATTCTAAGAAATACCTATAAAGGCGTACATTCTGCGCAGGTTGCTTTTCCTGGAGGAAAATATGAAGATGACGATGATTCTTTAAAAGAAACTGCTTTACGTGAAACTTTTGAAGAAGTTGGTGTGCCAATGGAACATATGAAGGTGGTTAAAAAGCTGTCTCAAGTTTATATTCCGCCAAGTAATTTTTACGTGCAACCATTTATTGGGGTTACGCATAAAACACCAAAATTCAAGAAACAAGCCGATGAGGTAGAATTAATTATTGAGGTGTCTTTAAGTGATTTTTTAGATGATAGTTTCTTAGTGACTAAAAAAGTTAAAAGTTCTTACAGTCTTGAAGTTGAGGTTCCAGCATTTAAATTAAATGGTCACATTGTTTGGGGTGCCACTGCGATGATGTTGAGCGAAATTAAAGACCTGTTAAAAGAACTCATATAATCTATGAGATTTACTACATTTGCACCACCAACTGAAAATTGAAGAAGGATTTATGGGATTACTTAAAAAAAATCCATTCGGACACATATTATTATTTAAAAAATGGCTGATTAGAATATTCGGTCTACTTACACATAGACGTTTTAGAGGGTTTAATGAACTGCAAATTGAAGGTTCAGAAGTCATTAAAAACTTACCAGATACTAAAGTGTTATTCATATCAAACCATCAAACTTATTTTGCCGATGTGGTATCGATGTTTCACGTATTCAACGCCAGTTTAAGTGGTCGTGTTGATTCGATTAAAAACGTGGGTTACATTTGGAATCCTAAATTGAACATCTACTATGTGGCTGCAAAAGAAACCATGAAAGCAGGGTTGTTACCTAAAATCTTGGCTTATATGGGGTCCATTAGTATTGAAAGAACATGGCGTTCTGAAGGTAAAGATGTTAACCGACAAGTGAAAATGAGTGATATTTCTAGTATCGGAAAAGCACTTGACGATGGTTGGGTGATTACCTTTCCGCAAGGTACAACTACGCCTTTTAAACCGGTTAGAAAAGGAACAGCTCATATTATTAAACGTTACAGGCCTATTGTTGTGCCTATTGTTATTGATGGTTTCCGCCGTTCGTTTGATAAAAAAGGTTTACGTATTAAAAAGAAAAATATTCTTCAGTCTTTCGAGATTAAAGAGCCTTTAGATATTGATTATGATAATGATTCTACAGACGATATCATTACAAAAATTGAGTATGCTATCGAGCAACACCCTTCATTTTTAAAGGTCGTTCCGCAAAAGGAATTGGAAGAAATTGAAGCTTTAAATAAATTAAGAGAGTGGTAATTAACCACTGGAATTTTAATTTTTAGAAGTTTTGATGCAAACTACCGAAGTTCAGGAACAGCTATTTTCAAATTTAAAAACCTATTTCGGGTACGATAGTTTTAGGGCGCAGCAACAAGCCATCATTGAAACCGTTTTAAGCAAAAAAGACTGCTTGGTTATCATGCCAACAGGTGGTGGAAAATCGATTTGCTTTCAATTGCCAGCGTTAAGTTTTGAGGGGGTTACTTTGGTGATTTCACCATTAATAGCGCTCATGAAAGACCAAGTTGATGGTTTAAATGCCAATGGTATTACGGCGTCATATTTCAATAGTAGTCAGAGTGCTAGTGAACAACACGATATTATAGAACGTGTTATTAGCGCCGATTTAAAACTGCTTTATGTGGCTCCAGAAAGTCTAGCTGCACTTCAAAATATTATTACTGAAAAATATATTAGTTGTGTCGCCATTGATGAAGCGCATTGTATTTCGTCGTGGGGTCATGATTTTAGACCTTCATATCAGCAATTAGGTTTTCTAAAATCAACATTACCAAACACGCCTTTTATCGCTTTAACTGCAACAGCCGATAAAGCCACACGTAGTGATATTGCTAAACAATTACGCATAGAACACGCCCAGCAATTTATTTCTTCTTTCGATAGACAAAATATTGAATTGGAGGTGCGCCCAGCGGATAATAGAATTTCTCAAATAGTAAAATTTATAAAGAGAAATCAAGGCCAATCTGGAATTGTATACTGTTTAAGTCGGAAAACAACCGAACAATTAGCGAAAAAGCTGAAAACCAACGGTATTTCCGCGAAAGCGTATCATGCGGGTTTGAGTTTTGATGAGCGTTCTAAAGTTCAAGAATCCTTTATTTTTGATAGAACACAAATTGTTTGTGCTACTGTCGCCTTCGGGATGGGTATCGATAAATCGAACGTGCGCTGGGTGGTGCATTACAACATGCCTAAAAATATAGAGGGTTATTATCAGGAAATTGGTCGTGCTGGTCGCGACGGACTAAAATCTCACGCTTTATTGTTTCATAGTTATGCGGATGTGATTCAGCTACGGAATTTTGCCAGTGGGGCTTCAAATGAGGCGTTTCAAATTGCAAAACTAGACCGTATGAAACAGTTTAGTGAATCGACCACCTGCAGAAGAAAAATTTTACTGAGTTATTTCGGGGAACTTCTAGCGGAAAATTGCGGAAACTGTGATGTGTGTAAAAATCCGCCACAAATTTTCGATGGTACCATCATCGCTCAAAAAATACTATCTGCTGTTTATCGCTTAAAAGAATCGGAGGCCATAGGTATGATTATCGATGTACTTCGTGGTTCGCAAAACGCTGGTGTTTTAGATAAAGGCTATAACCAACTGAAAACTTTTGGTATTGGAAGAGACATCGCGTATCGCGATTGGCAGCACTTAATTATTCAACTTATTAATCAAGGCTTTTGTGAAATTGCTTTTCATCAAAATAATGCCCTTCGGCTTACCGAATTTTCTAAAAAAGTATTGTTTGAAGGCGCTAAAGTGTCGCTAACTAAACCCGTTCATATTCCGGAACCAAAGGTGAAAGAACGCGTTAAGCGCAAACCAAAAGCTACACCAAAAACACGTGTTAAAAAGCGAGAGAATACCTTGTTTGAGCGTTTAAGACAATTGCGATATAAAATTGCTTTAGAAGAAAATATTCCTGCTTATTTGATTTTTAGTGATGCTACTTTAAAGGAAATAGAGCGCGAACGCCCATTAAGTGAGGACGACTTTTTAAGTATTAGCGGGGTTGGGCAGCGAAAACTTGAGGTTTATGGTGATGAATTTATTGCTGAAATCTTAGATTTTATGGGCTCGAAGGTTAAAAAGCCTAAAAAGAAAGCCACGCATTTGGTGACCTATGATCTTTATAAAAACGGACTTACAGTTGAAGAGATTTCTGTTGAACGCAAACTTTCTACCACTACCATATACTCCCATATCGCAAAACTACACAGCACAGGTAAAGCAGTTAATATTTACGATTTTGTTTCTAAAAGTGAGGTGGAAGCCGTAAGAAAAGCGAAATCTGTATTAGACGCCCCAACCGCTCTGAAACCTTATTATGACCACTTGAACGGCGATTTAGATTATTTTAAAATTCGTTTGGCATTGAGTGTGATTGATAAAAATTAATTTTGAATACCTTTAATAAATAATGAACGACGCGAACGTCACCCTGAACTCGATTAACCACTTTGAGTCTTTGATTTCAGGGTCTCATAAAGAAGTTCAAGTTTATCTATGTTGAAATTAAAGTTCATATTTTATTATAAAGAGTATTGGTTCTCGACTCCGCTCGAACACCGGTTAAATTGATGACTCGTGACGGTGTTCGAGCGGAGTCGAGAACTTGTTATTATGCATAATTAAAGCTAAAAATCAACCTTAAGATGTCTAATTAATACCTTTCAAGTTTTAAGTAAATTTATCCCATGGTAGAAGATCAAAAATTCAACAAACAAGATTTTACAGAAAACAGATTGCCGCATGGCGATTACGAATACTGTACTTTCTCTAATTGTAATTTTTCAAATGCTTTTTTAAACGGTATTCGGTTTTTAGAATGTGAATTTATAGATTGTAATTTCAGTTCAACAAATATTTCTCATAGCACCTTTCAAGACGTGACCTTTCAAGGCTGTAAAATGTTGGGATTGCATTTCGAGTCTTGCGATACCTTTGGGTTTTCAGTCCAGTTTAATAATTGTAATCTAGAGCACAGTTCGTTTTATCAAATGGATTTAAAATCGACACGTTTTTTAGATACTAATCTTAGTCATGTAGACTTTACTGAAGCAAACTTAGGTGGTGTTGTTTTTAATAATTGTGACCTTAAACACACTGCTTTTAGTCAAAGTAATTTAGAAGGTGCAGACTTCAGAACAGCTATAAATTATAATCTGAACCCAGAGAACAATAAAATGAAAGGTGCTAAATTTTCTTTAGATGGTGTTGTAGGACTTTTAACTAAGTACAAGATTGATGTAAAGTAAATATGTTATTTGTTTTAGTGTCTTATTTAGAGCACTTGTGTAAATAGTTTTTAGAGAAGGTTTTTTTATTATGTAGGAATTGTAAATTTGAATTATGGCTTTAATACTTAAATCATTGGAAGAATTTGAATAAATCAACTATTGAGAATAAAAAAATAGGACTTAAAGAAGCCATTTCAATAGGGATAGGAGGTATGGTTGGTGGCGGAATTTTTGCTGTGTTGGGGCTTGCTGTTTCTTTGGCAAAAGGAGGAACACCTATTGCTTTTTTATTGGCGGGAATTTTGGCTTTGATTACGTCTTATAGCTACGTAAATCTCTCGAAATCCTACCCTGATCGTGGTGGAACCGTAAAATTCATCAATCAAGGTTTTGGGAAAACGGTTTTTAGCGGTGGTGTAAATAATCTGCTGTGGGTAAGTTACATTATCATGATGTCACTCTATGCTTCTGCTTTTGGGTCCTATGCTCCTAATTTATTCGAAATAACTTCTAATGGAACGATTAACTTTCATATTTATGCCTCGGCAATAATCGTACTAGCAACGGCTATAAATTATTATAGCATTACTGTTGTTGGAAAAATTGAATCGTATGCGGTGATTATAAAATTGGTGATTCTTCTGGGCTTTATTTTTATAGGGGCCTATGGTTTAATAGGAAATCCAAATATCTCACAATTGGCTATGTCCCGATGGGAAACACCGATAAAATTATTTGCTGGTGGTATGGTGATTTTTGTGGCTTACGAAGGTTTTGAGCTTATTGCCAATGCTGTTCCCGATATTGATAACCCAGAGAAAAATATACCACGTGCTTATTATTATTCCGTGTTATTTGTAATCATACTTTATGTCATAATTGCTTTAGTAACGGTGGGGTCGCTTCCGTTTGGCGATATAGCAGAAGCTGAAGATTATGTTTTAGCAGAAGCCGCAAAACCTATGTTAGGACAGATTGGTTTTTCAATTATTACAATTGCTGCTTTAATTTCTACATTTTCGGCAATAAACGCATCACTATATGGAGGCAGTCGCGTTAATTATGAAATTGCTGAAGATGATGAACTTCCACATTATTTTTTAGGGAAATTTCATAAACAACCTATCGGGTTGATGATTAGCGCCGTTGCAACTATAATTTTAGTAAATGTTTTAGATTTGGAAAGTATTTCAACCGCAGGAAGTATTGGTTTTTTACTCATTTTTGCCATAGTCAATTTTGTAGGGTATAAGCTGTCTGATGCTATAGGTGGAGGTAAAATCATTCCTTTAATTGGTTTTGTGCTTTGTATAGTGGCTATAGTAGTACTTGTTAATCAGCAGTTCGATACGAATAGCGTAGGTGTTTATGTTTCAGTGGCTATTTTTTGTGTCTGTTTCATTATTGAATGGTTCTATAAAAAATCAGAAAAATAGAATTAAAAACATGGGTTTCAACAAAGAGATGAAACATCAATTTTATCTATATAAACATCATAAATAATTCTAAGTGAACTTAAAAAAAGTAGCCTAGGAGTTGTAAATTTGACCTGAAAGTAAAAGATTTCGTTTGTGTTAAAATGGTATAATTCAGCGAAAGCGAAAAAGACAAAAAAGTATTTATGAAATTAGTAATATCTCCAGCCAAGTCCTTAGATTTTGAAAGCGAATTGCCTATAACAGAACATACAGAGCCTCAGTTTTTAAAACAATCGGAGCGTTTAAATAAATTATTAAAAAAGAAATCGGCTAAAAGTTTATCCAAACTTATGAGTATTTCTGATGCTTTGGGACAGTTAAATTACGAACGCAATCATGCCTGGGAATTGCCTTTTACCCAAGATAATGCCCGACCTGCGGTGTATGCTTTTAATGGCGATGTGTACCGTGGTTTGGATGCTTACACAATTCCTGAAGATAAAATAGAAACCTTGCAAAGTACCGTGAGAATTCTGTCAGGACTATATGGTGTTTTAAAACCAACCGATTTAATCCAACCTTATCGTTTGGAAATGGGAACTAAATTTCCCGTAGGCGTGAAAAAAAATCTTTATGAGTTTTGGAAAAAAGACATTACCAAAGCACTAAATGAGGAATTGGAAGATGATGAGTTGTTCTTAAACTTAGCCAGTAACGAATATTTTAAAGCGGTTGATACTAAAGCGCTAAAAGTGCCAATTATAACGGCAAATTTTAAAGATTTTAAAAATGGCGAATATAAAATGATTTCCTTTTATGCTAAAGCTGCCCGCGGACTCATGGCGCGTTACGTGGTAGATACCAACGCAAAAACCATTGACGATTTAAAAGGTTTTAATTACGAAGGTTACGGACTAAGTGAAGCAATGTCTAAAGAAAACGACTTGGTTTTTATTAGATAGCATGCATAAACAAAGCGCATTCTATTTGGGTTGCGCTTTGTTACCAATGCCGATTTTATGTTCTATGGAAGGCTTCTTTTTAATTTTAGGGCGTCTTACTCCAAAAGTACCTCTATAGATTTTGCCACGTTTCGTTTTTTTATCTCCTTTTCCCATTTTCTATTTATTTTTTTTTCGCTTTCGCGGAATTTGTGCTGAACTTGAAAATTAACTTTATAGATTTGTTGAGCCTATCTATCGGCAGAAAAGTGAAGTCGAAACTTCAGTTTAAAGCAAATAATTAAACTTATCGATTCCCCTCGAAGACGGTCATGAAACCTTAATTGAACCGCTGTTCAAGCGGAGTCGAGAACATTTTTTCAATAATTATTAGCGTTACAAAATCTAAAATTATATATCAAAAGCGATTTGATGTGTTATTAAAAACTCAATTTAAAGTACAAAGCTAGCTACTAATCTCTTTCGCTTTAAAATTACAAAATTTAACACAACAATAAGTATTTAAGCGCAAATGGTAAAATTAGCTGTACATTTGCCCCCTTAAAGAAGTAGACTATAAATTTTTGTATGTGTACTTCATAAACAAAATATATGTCATTTCAATCTTTAGGCTTATCCGATGCCTTGTTAAAAGCAATTAGCAAAAAAGGATACACAACACCATCTCCAATTCAGCAAAAAGCAATACCTCCAGTTTTAGAAGGGAACGATGTTTTAGCATCGGCGCAAACAGGAACTGGGAAAACTGCAGGTTTTACGTTACCACTTTTACATATACTTTCTGAAAATCCGAAAGAAAAATTCAGACCTATTCGTGCTTTAATTTTAACGCCAACACGTGAATTAGCAGCGCAAGTGTACGCGAATGTTAGAGAATATAGCGAGTTTTTAAACTTACGAAGTGCCGTTATTTTTGGTGGAGTAAACCAGAAACCACAAGCTGCAACCATCCGTCAAGGGGTTGATGTTTTAGTGGCTACTCCAGGACGTTTGTTAGATTTACAAAGTCAGGGCTTATTATCGCTTAAACGAGTTGAGATTTTTGTACTCGATGAAGCCGACCGTATGTTAGATATGGGCTTTTTAAGAGATATTGAAAAAGTAATTAAAAGTATGCCAGAGAAGCGTCAGAATTTGATGTTTTCGGCAACCTTTTCAAAAGATATCAAGAAGTTAGCCCATGGGATTTTAAATCATCCTATTCAAGTGGAAGCTACTCCTGAAAATACCACGGTGGAAGCTATTTCACAAAAAGTATATCGTGTTGCCAAAGGATCTAAAACAGGCTTGATTATTAAGTTAATTTCAGATGGTAATTGGAAACAAGTTTTAGTGTTTACACGTACAAAACATGGTGCTAATAAGTTGTGCGAAAAAATGGGGAAAGCAGGAATTACTGCTGCCGCTATTCACGGTAATAAAAGTCAGGGGGCACGAACCAAAGCCTTATCTGGTTTTAAATCGGGTCGTGTGCGTGTTTTAGTCGCTACCGATATTGCGGCTAGAGGATTGGACATTCCGTTATTACCTCACGTGATAAATTTTGAATTGCCTAATGTATCTGAAGATTACGTACACCGTATTGGTAGAACAGGTAGAGCAGGAGCTAAGGGGGAAGCAATTTCTTTAGTTTCGGCCGATGAAACGACCTTTTTAAGAGATATTGAAAAACTTATCGAATTAAAGTTGCCAGTAGAAATTGTTGAAGGTTTTGAGCCAGACCCAAATGCTTCTACAGCACCAATAAAGCAGGGGCAAGGCCGTCAGAATAGAGCGCCTCGAAAATCAAATTCTAAAAGTTCAGGCGGAAACTCAGGAAATTCTAGTAGAAGTTCTTCTAGAAATTCAGGAGGAAGAAGCAATAAGTCAAGACGACCAAATCGTAGCAGCGACAACAGAAGATAAGCGGTTTTGGAACAGGTTTTAAAAGATAAGATTCTAGAAGTTTGCGATAAGAAAATTGCCGCCAAAGGAGACAACGTTGGTATTTCGTTCTATGCGTTTTTTAAAAATAAAAATGATAATCCGGAATTATTGATGGAAGCTGCAACCTGGTGGATTGAAACGCATCAGTTAGACCATTTTGAAAAAGCTGTAAAAATTAAAAAATTAGCCCTTGGAAAAACAACCAAATAACCCGTTACATGGCGTAAAGCTTGAGCAAATCATTAATGACTTGGTAACGCATTACGGTTGGGAATACATGGGGTATAATATAAAAATTAGATGTTTCACGGAAAACCCTTCCGTGAAGTCTAGTTTAAAGTTTCTTCGTAGAACACCCTGGGCAAGAACCAAGGTGGAAAACATGTATTTAAAGATGTTGAAAAATAAGCGATGATGCTTGTGTCATTCTAGACACGAGGAATTTTTAGATAAAAAGCATGGTGATTTTGACCTTGTTGTCAGTTCGAGTTCAGCCGAGAACGTTTTGAAAAACGACTCTATCGACGTGATTTAAATTTTTCAGACCCTTCAGGTTTCTAAAACCTGAAGGGTCTTATTGTTTAGGAGTACAGTCCTGAAAGTTTTAATATAAAAAAGCAACCAATCTCGACTGCGCTCGATTTGACATGCTACTGAAAAATTAATTTAATTATGTGTGATTGCTCGCTGATTTCTATGTAATTATTACATTATTTAAAAACCACCGGGATAATTTCGCCTTTAGCTAAGCAGTATTTCTCAATCGTTTCTTGGGAAAGTTTTGCCGTATAATCGACTTCTTCAACAGTAAACCCAATACTTCTTAATTTATCGAAATAATCACGACCATAAACACGCACATGATCGTATTGCCCGAATATTTTAGCACGTTCTTTTTTATCGGTAATCGAATCGTCTTCAAAAGTCACGGCGCGATCTAATTCCTGCGGAATTTGAAAAATACCCATACCACCTTTTTTCATCACTCTAAAAAGCTCTTGCATGGCTTTGGTGTCATCAGGAATATGTTCTAAAACGTGATTGCATAATATCAAATCGAATGCGTCATCGGGAAACGGGAGGTTGCAGATATCTGCTTTTACATCAGCTAATGGAGAATTTAAATCTGTAGTCACATAATCTAAATTTTTCATGCATCTGAAGCGCTTATAAAAAGCTTGCTCAGGAGCAAAATGTAAAACTTTTAGGTTTTCGGTAAAAAACTTGGTATCGTTTTTAAGGTATAACCAAAGTAATCGGTGACGCTCTAAAGACAGGGTAGAAGGTGATAAAACATTGTTTCTCTGGTTGCCATAACCATAAGGCAGGAAGGTCTTGAAACTTTTACCGTCTATGGGGTCGGTAAAGTTCGTGCCTTTTAAATAAGAAGCCAAAACAGGACGAATAACGTAGCTTAGCCTGATTAAAATTGGCCTTGGAATGATGTTAAGGATTAATTTGAAAGCTTTTTTAGACACAGATTTCACAGATTATCACAGATTTTTAAAGTATTATGCGTTTGTATTTTAAGCTGTCTTCTCCGAAATTAATAAGAAGGCCTAATTTTAGCTTTGATACAGCTATATAATTAAGTATTTGCTTGGAATGTGAATCAGTTAAACTGCTAATTGCTTTTATTTCTAGAATGATTTTGTCTTCAATTATAAAGTCTGCTTGATATTTATGTGGTAATAAATTGCCTTTATAAAGAATATTAAATTGTTTTTCTCTTGTGAAATTAATATTGTTATCTGTTAATTCAATCTCAAGAGCATCACCATACACTATTTCGTTAAACCCTTTTCCTAATTCTCTATGAACAGCCATACAAGCTCCAATAATTTTGTAGGTATCGTCTTTGTATGGAAAATTTTGCATAGTTAATTTGTCAATTCTAAGAGCAGAGTGGGTAATCTGTGAAAATCTGTGAAATCTGTGTCTGAAAATTAATAACTGAAATTTATAGCACTAAAGCTTCACGTCTAAACTCATCTTCCTCATTACTTTCAATTCCTAAAGCCTCATATATATAACCAAAAGTAGATAACAACTCAGGTTTCCCATCAACAAGTGCTACATCATGTTCAAAGTGCGCCGAAGGTTTATTATCTAAAGTAGTAATCGTCCAGCCGTCTCTGTGTTGTTTGATGCGTTGTGTTCCAAGGTTAATCATCGGTTCAATAGCAACGACCATACCGTCAACAAATTTCTTTCCGCGACCGCGTTTACCATAATTCGGCATTTCAGGATCTTCATGCATCGTACTTCCCAAACCGTGGCCAACCAATTCACGAACGACACCGTAACCATGATCTTCACAATATTTTTGAATGGCAAAACCCACATCGCCAACACGATTATTAGCTTTAAATTCTCTAATCCCTACGTATAAAGATTCCTTGGTTACTTGAAGTAATTTTTCGGTTTCAGGAGCGATTTCGCCAACAGCAAAAGTATAGGCGTGATCACCGTAAAAGCCATTTTTTAAAGCACCACAATCGATAGAAATAATATCACCTTCTTTTAAAGGATCGCCATTAGGAATACCGTGTACGACTTGGGAATTCGGACTCATACAAAGGGTGTTCGGGAAATCATATAACCCTAAAAACCCTGGGATTGCACCGTGATCTCTAATGTGTTCCTCGGCAATTTTATCTAACTGAAGTGTTGTAACACCTGGTTTGATTTGTTTTGCAATTTCGCCTAAAGTTTTCGATACGATTAACGCACTTTCGCGCATTAACTCAATCTCTTCTTTTGTTTTAACAATAATCATAATTATAAATATAGGACTGCAAAGGTACTTAATTTTGGTGATTCTTTTTTAGTGTTTTAACTGACATTTGACAGCTTTTACACTACCTGATTTGAGTAATTTTGCAGTCTAAATAAATAGGATATGTATAAAGTTGTTAGCGTACAAGATGCCGTAAAAGTTATAAAAAGTAACGATCGTGTTTATGTGCAAGCTGCTGCTGCTGCTCCGCAATTATTATTGCAAGCGATGACCGACAGGCATGAGGAACTTCGAAATGTTGAGGTTTGTCATTTACATGTTGAAGGGGATGCCCCTTACGCGAATCCTGAGCTTCGTGATAGTTTTCATGTCAATTCTTTTTTTATAGGAAAGAATGTGCGTCACACTATTGCAGCTGGAAATGGTTCTTATACACCTGTTTTTTTAAGTGAATTGCCTTTGCTTTTTAAACGAAATATCGTGCCTTTAGATGTGGCCTTAATTCATGTTTCGGTACCAGATAAACACGGCTACTGTTCATTAGGGGTTTCTGTGGAAGCTACTTTAGCAGCCATTGATAATGCTAAAACGGTGATAGCGCAAGTGAACGAGCACATGCCAAGAACCCATGGAGATGGTTTGATTCATTATTCTGAAATCGACCTGTTTGTGGAGGGTAACGTACCAATTCCTACACATATTTACGGTACACCTAATGCTGTTGAAAATAAAATAGGGGATTATATCGCCAATTTAATTGAAGATAGAAGTACACTACAAATGGGAGTGGGGAGTATTCCAAACGCGGTATTATCACGATTAAAAAATCATAAAGATTTAGGGCTTCATACCGAAATGTTTTCTGATGGGGTGATTGATTTAATTTTAGATAATGTGATAAACGGTAATTATAAAGGCGTGGGGCCTGGGCGCGCATTAACTACTTTTGTTATGGGGTCTAAGCGTTTGTATGATTATATTGATGATAATCCTTTTGTTGAAATGCGTTCTTGTGATTACACCAACGAAGTGGCTGTTATTAAGCAAAACCCTAGAATGGTGGCTATAAATTCAGCTTTGGAAGTTGATGTCACAGGGCAAGTTTGTGCCGATTCTTTAGGATCGAAAATGTATTCTGGAGTGGGTGGACAACTTGATTTTATGAGAGGGGCTTCTTTAAGTAAAGGCGGAAAATCGATTATGGCTTTGCCTTCTACAACCTCAAAAGGTATAAGTAGAATTGTTCCAGCTTTAAATCATGGTGCAGGGGTTGTTACAACACGACCACATGTGCATTATGTGGTTACCGAATATGGCGTTGCAAACTTGTTTGGTAAAACAATTAAAGATAGGGTGAAAGCTTTAGTGAATATTGCACACCCTGATCACAGAGAAATTGTAGATAAATCTTATTTTGAATTGACTCGTAATTAACTGAATAGTCCGAAGAAGCCTTTTTTCTTTTCAGGAATAGGAGCTTGAGTGTTGGTAAGTTTTTGATACACTTCACCCCATCCAATAAAGCCACCAACGTTTCTATCGTCAATAAATAAATCGGCGTTAATTTTTCGGCTTACAGAGTTATCAAATTCTTCTTCTGGGAAACTGCTGTTTACGGCATAAAAAACGATACCGTTTTCTTCACAAAATTTTACAGCGTCGTCTAATTTTGAACCGCATCTATACGTCCATAAAATCAAACGGTGTCCATCTTCTTGAAGCTTTTTAAGCGTTTCAAAAGCAAAAATCATTGGTTTTCCAACTTTAGGATAGGCGTCTTCAACTATGGTGCCATCAAAATCGACAGCAATAATTAACTGGTTACTAAATGTCATAAATTAAGTTAAGCAAGGGTTTAGAGCAAAAATACAATAATTTTTAAGCTAGCCATGCTTAATTACTTGTGCAATTGTTAATAATTAAAAACCCCACGAAAAGTGGGGTTTTTATGAAAATATCTTTAGAAGAATCTTAAACTAAAGCATGTCTAGTCATAGCCTCTGGTTGAGGTACGCCCATAAGCTTAAGTATAGTAGGAGCCATATCACCTAAAATTCCGTCTTTAATTTCTTTTAATTCGTTATCCACTAAAATAACAGGTACCGGATTTGTAGTATGTGCTGTATTTGGTGAACCATCAGGATTGATCATCGTTTCGCAGTTACCATGGTCGGCGATCACTAAAGTGGTATAGTCGTTTGCTAAGGCTGTAGTAATTACAGATTTTACACATTCATCAACAGCTTCGCAAGCTTTTATAGCAGCATCCATAACACCAGTATGTCCGACCATATCACCATTAGCGAAGTTTAAGCAAACAAAATCAACATCGCCTTTTTCAAGTTCAGGAACTAAAGCATCGCGTAATTCGAAAGCACTCATTTCAGGTTTTAAATCGTAAGTCGCCACTTTAGGAGAATTTCTTAAAATACGGCTTTCACCTTCAAATTCGGCCTCTCTTCCTCCAGAGAAAAAGAACGTAACGTGTGGGTATTTTTCAGTTTCAGCAATTCTAATTTGCTTTTTATTGTGTTTTTCTAAGACTTCACCTAAAGTTTCGGTTAAATTATCCTTGTTAAAGATAACATTCACGTTTTTATAAGTGTCGTTGTAATTTGTAAGTGTTACGTAGTGTAAGTCAAGTTTTTTCATGTCAAACTCAGGAAAATCTACTTGAGATAAAACTTCGGTTAACTCACGACCACGATCGGTTCTAAAGTTGAAAAAGATAATAACATCACCATTTTTAATTTTTGTGATGGGTTCGTTATTGTCGTCTACAGCGATAATTGGTTTGATAAATTCATCGGTGATATCATTAGCATACCCCGCTTCAATTGAGGCAGCGATATCTGTAGATTTTTCACCTTCACCTTTTACTAAACCGTCATAAACAACTTTAACACGTTCCCAACGCTTGTCTCTATCCATAGCGTAATAACGTCCAGAAATTGTTGCGATTTCAGTATTTGTACCTTCAATATGAGCTTCCAATTGTTTTACAAATCCAGCTCCAGATTTTGGGTCAACATCTCGGCCATCGGTAAACCCGTGAACATAAGTGTTTTTTAACCCATAATCATTGGCAGCATCAACTAAACCAATTAGGTGATTTATGTGAGAGTGTACGCCTCCATCACTTAATAAACCTAAAAAATGAACATCTTTGTTATTCGTTTTCGCATAATCAAAAGCATCAACAAGTACTTTTTCATGGTTAAGGGTTTTGTTTTCAACCGCTAAATTTACTTTCACTAAATCTTGGTATACAATACGTCCGGCACCTAAATTCATGTGTCCAACTTCACTATTACCCATTTGTCCTTCAGGTAAACCAACATGTAAACCATCAGTGCGTAAAGTAGCGTAAGGGTATTTTGTATATAAAGAATCAATAAATGGAATGTTTGCGTGGTCGATTGCTGAAACTTTTGGATCTGGCGAATTTCCCCATCCGTCAAGAATCATTAAGATAACTTTTTTGTTCATTTTTTATAAATTTTAAAACGTATCAAATATACGGCTTTTTGTTAAAATGAAGTTTATCTTTTATGATGAAAAGTGTTGGTTTTAAAGGTGTTTTGTGAATATTGTTAGAATTGTGGTCTTTTGTTAAGTTGTTGCGAATCAAACGTTAAAAATTTGTTATCAATTAATTTATGTGTAACAAATCGGTTTTTTTGTCGTCTCTTTAGTACATCAAAAAACGAAAAATCATTTAATCAAACTTAAAAACCTTTCATCATGAAAAAAACAATCATTATTTCAACCATGGCATTATGCTTTTCAATAGTAAGTGTTCATGCAACTCCAGAGCCTAGTACGTTAAAAACGAATGCCGTAGAATCTTATTTTAAAGTCAATTCATTTTGTGTTTCTATTGCCGTAGGTGATATTGAGACCGTACGAAAGCTTATTGAAAGAGGTGCCGATGTTAATGCGAAATCAAACGGGATGACACCAGTTATGTATGCAGCAAAGTTTAATCGTGTAGAGATTTTACAATTATTAATAGATAACGGCGCTAATTTAAAAGCCAAATGTGCCAAAGGTAAAACCGCTGCAACATATGCAGAATTACATGGAGCGAGCGATGCGAAATTGATTATCGATAATCATTTAATAGCGCAAAAATTTAGAAAATAGTTATTAGATTATAATTGTTTGGAGCTAGTCACTCTTTAAAAAACGCTTTGTTTAACAGGGCGTTTTTTTATGCGAAAAATTAGAGGGCTTTGAGCATGTTATAGTGCGTACCAATACCTGGGATTTCGAAAGCGTTTCCAAAAATTTCATAACCAGATTTTTTATAAAAAGGTAAAGCGGTTTCCCTAGCGTTACACCAAATGACTTTTATGTTTTTTTCTTTCATTAAACTTTCGCCGTAACTTAGTATTTGGTTTCCGATACCTTTGCCTTGAAAACTTTCCATAACAGCCATACCTCTAAGCTGATATTGTTTTGGGTGTGGTAATTCCTTATGGTCGTTTTTAAAGAATGAACAGACGCCGATAATGTTGTGATGCTCGTAAATACCTAGGTGTATAGTAGTTGTTAAATCATCACCATCAAAAACACAGGACGTGATAGGGCGACCCGGTCTTAAAACAGGTTGTCTTACTTTGTAACTTTCTTTAACTGTGATTTGTTTTATATGAAAATTGGTTTGATTCATATTTGGATTTAATATTTTTGTAAACTCAAAATTAGATAAAAATTAGAGATCTTCATCTACTCCAAATAAAAAGCATCATGGCATTCATTTTTAAAATTATAGGAAAAGAATATATTAATGATATTTTACCCTTAGTAAAAAAGTTGAATGCAGATAAGATTTCAGAGGCTGTGCTAAAAGGGCGTATAACAGAAATGTTTACTCAAAATTATGAATGTGCAGGTGTTTTTGATGGTGATACTTTAATTGGTGTTTGCGGATTATGGTATTGTACAAGACATTATTCTGGCAGAAGCGTAGAACCCGATCATGTTTTTATCGCCGAAGCTTATCGTGGAAACGGTTTAGGCGACCGTTTTTTTAGTTGGATTTACGAATATGTGGCCAAAAAAGGATACGAATCTGTAGAATTGAATACCTATGTGAATAATTCTGCTTCACATAAGTTTTATTATAATCAGGGGTTTACGATTTTAGGCTATCATTTTTTTAAAAAGTTGTAAATTTTTCTTGGAAAATATCTAAAGGTTTATCTATATTTGCAGCCGGAATTAATGCGAGAGTAGCTCAGTTGGTAGAGCGTCAGCCTTCCAAGCTGAATGTCGCCGGTTCGAACCCGGTCTCTCGCTCAAAAAGCTTCACAGAAATGTGAGGCTTTTTTTATGCCTAAATATTTATAGTGTTACACTGAGATTCACAGAGGGTGTCGCAGAGTTTCACGGAGTAGCAGTTGTTTTTTTGCACAAAGTCATAAAGTCGACAAGGATGGACGCGATTACAAAGTAAGTGTCTAAAAAAACTTTGTGGTGCTCTGTGAAATCTCCGCGCATCTCTGTGTAATAATATCCCGTAAGAGTAAGCAACCAAAAACCAATAACTAACAACCAAAATTTTACTTCAAACCATTCAATTCACTACCCGGAGCCAATTCATAAGGCGCATTGCCGAATTCAAAAATACGAGCGTCTAAAGTGCCTTTCAAAATAATCGAGTCCCCTTTTACATGTAACCAACTGCCTTCTCTTAAACCAATAACAGGTGGCGTATTGTAATGGTGAAACTCATTAATTCTTGTTTCACGGGTTTCCCCCATGTGTTTACTTTTGGGGTCTGGATCTAAATAATGTGGGTTAATGTTAAAAGGAACAAAACCTAAGGCCTTAAAGCTTGGAGGATATACAATAGGCATATCGTTGGTTGTTTTGATTGTGAGTCCGCAAATATTACTTCCAGCACTTGTGCCTAAGTAAGGCGTACCATTTTTAACAGCGTTTTGTAAAGGGGTAATAAGATTGTTCTTGTAAATTTGGTAGGTTAAAACAAAGGTGTTTCCACCGCCAACAAAAATACCTTCAGCTTGATTAATACCTTCTATAGGGTTGTCAAACTCATGAATTCCTTTTACCTCGATGCCTATTTTCTCAAAGGCTTTTCTAGCGTTATTTGTATAATCATCATGCGACATGCCTCCTGGTCGTGCATACGGTATAAAAACAAGGCTTTTTATATCTTTAAAAAAGACTTCAAGCTCATCTAAGAGGTATTCTAAATAACCCAAGCCGTGAACAGTTGAAGTACTAGCAATGATAATGTTTTTCATGAGGATTTTTATTTGTTTATAAAACTAATTAAAATTAGTGTTTAATAAAATTATAAAGAATTTTACTTTAATAATTTCATTAAAAATGGTAAATTGAAATAAAATATATTTATGAAAAAAGTATTACTATTTATTACCGTACTATCGTCGTTACAACTTGTTTCTCAAAATATTAATCGCATTGAGGTGTCAGGGAAAATTATAGTAGAAGGTGGCGAACTCTCGGGCATTACGGTATATAATAAAACGGCTAAAGTAGGAACTATTACCGACGATAATGGTGAGTTCAATTTACAGGTAACCTTAAATGATGTGGTGAATGTTAGTGCATTGCAATATCAGAATATCAGTTTTGAGGTGAATGAAGCCATTCTAAAGTCAAAGCGGATGAAGCTTTTTTTAATTGAAGAAATAAATAAACTAGAGGAGGTTATTGTCGCTAAAGGTGGACTAACAGGGAATTTAGAGGTAGATTTGAAAGAAGCTACACCCTTTAAGCCTCAAATGGATGCGCTATATTTTGGTGTTAAGCATAATATGGAGCATGAATTTAAGCCTGATAGTAAAACTAAGGTTGAAAATTTAGGGCAAAATTATCAGCAGCAGCATATGATTAATGGGTTAAACATCGTAAATGTGGTGGACCAACTACTTCTACCTATTTTCCGCTCTAGCGTTCCCAATAAAAAGAAGGCAGGCGTACCAGAAGTGCCAATCGAATCGATTAAGCATTATTTCGGAGCTCAATTTTTAGTTGATAATTTTAATATTCCAGAACACCGTGTTGATGAATTTATTCAGTTTGTGGAGCGTGATGCTTTTGATTACGATTTACTTAACTACGGTAATGAAATGGAGTTTTTGGAGTTTCTAAATCAAAAAAGTATTGCGTTTTTAAACTCGAAAAAATAGTGCTTCATCGTTTTTAACTTAATCTTACCAGCTGTTTAATAATTCTTTAAGAGTTTAAAGACGTTTTTTGTTGTTATACCAATTAAAATGGTATTATAACCAAACCAACAATGAAGCGTATTATTCTATGTGTATTATTTTTTTCTTGGGTATTTTTAGCTTCTTCTCAATCTGTTGATTTATTCGGAAGGATTAAAAGTGATGGCAATATCGAGAATATTCATGTTATTAATAAAACCCATCAGCTTTTTACGACTACCAATGTACGGGGCGAGTTTACGATGACTGTTAAGTTGAATGATACTTTGATGTTTTCATCCATACAGCATAAGCCTCAGGAACTGGTCGTTTCAGAAGTGATCTTAAAAAATAAAATTATAGTAATTCACCTAGAATCACAAATTAATGAGCTCGATGAAGTGACTATAGGAAAGGTGCTAACCGGTGATCTAATGTCTGATGTTAAGAATACAACAGGAGAAGCACCCATTAATTTTTATGATGTTGGTATTCCTGGTTATACCGGAAAACTTGCTACAAGAAGTGAACGCTTATTGGATGCCTCACGAGGCGGTTTAAATCCTGTGACTCTAATAAATGCAATTTCAGGGCACACCAAAGCTTTAAAAGCACATGTTGAAATGGAAAGAAAGTCAGAGTTATTGCGAAAAGTTAAACTAAGATATTCCGAAACGTTTTTTGAGTTATACAACCTACCAGAAGATAAAAGAAACGATTTTTTCTATTTCTGCGAGGAAGACGATAATTTCGAAGAAGCTTGTCAGGATAAAACAGATTTTGAAATATTTCAGTTTTTAGAAAAGAAGTATAATCAATATATTGAAAGCTTCGAAAATTAGAGGATAATCCGTTTCAATTTGTTTAGAATTATCTTTATGCCCTTAAAATCTTTAATTTAGCCAAAAAATTCTCCGAATGAAATTGAATAAGTTATTGCTGTTGTTGCTTATCCTTCCGCTTTGCGCATTTTCTAGCCTACATAAATACTATATAAGTGTCACTCAAATAGAGTACATCGAAGAGAAAGCATCTGTCCAAATCATTTCTAGAATTTTTATTGATGATTTTGAGCGTTTACTACGTGAGCGTTATGATGATGGCATCACTTTAGCTGGTGAAAACGAATCCCCAGAAGCCGACGCTTATATAGGGCGTTATTTAAGTGATAAATTAAAAATTCATATTAATGGGGCAGATATGCAACTTAAATTTATAGGAAAAGCTTATGAAGCCGATGTTATGAAGTGTTACTTAGAAATTGAAGGTGTTCAGTCTATACAAACCTTCGGCATAACGAATAGGATACTCTTTGATGTTTTTGAAGATCAACAAAACATCATTAAAACAAAGATCAATTCTAAGCAAAAAAGCTTCATTTTATATCCTCAAAAGGATTATTACATGTTAAAATTCGAGAAATAATAAGGATTTGCTTTTGAATTTGAGTACTTTCGTTAACTTTTAATGATAAAATCAATAAAACGAACCTAAACCAAACAAATTATTTAGTTTTAAAATAGAATACATATGAGAAAAATCGTTTATTTCTGCCTTTCATTAGTGTTTGTAACTTCTGGAATGTATGCGCAAGAGCAAGAGAAAGAACAAGCAAAGACAGGACATACAAATGCTAACAAATTCAAGCAATTATACGATGAGTTTTCTACGCCTAATATGTATAGAGCGGCTTCAGGAGCTCCAGGTTCAGCGTATTATCAGCAACAGGCCGATTATAAAATGAACATTGTGTTAGATGATAAGGCAGCTAAAATTAGCGGCGATGAAACCATTACGTACACCAATAATTCTCCAGATGATCTTAAATATTTATGGGTGCAATTAGATCAAAATGTACGTTCAGAAGATTCAAAATCACCATTAATAGAGCCATCAGGTTTTGATCCTTTTGCTCTACCAAATGACTTTACACATAAGTATTTACAAAATGGCTTAGATCGTGGTTTTCATATTGAAGCAGTGACATTAACTAACGGGAATGCCTTGCCTCACATGATTAATAGAACCATGATGCGTATTGAGTTGCCAGAAGTTTTAAAAAGTGGCGGTAAATTTTCTTTTGCAATTAAATGGTGGTACAATATCAATAACCACGTTGATGAAGGCGGACGATCAGGATACGAGTTCTTTCCAGAAAACGGAAATCGCTCTTATGTAATTGCACAGTTCTACCCAAGAATGGCAGTCTACAGTGATGTCGAAGGCTGGCAAAATTCGCAATTCTGGGGGCGTGATGAGTTTGCATTACCTTTTGGAGATTATGAAGTAAATATTACTGTACCAGCCGATCACATATTAGATGGAACCGGCGTGCTTACCAATAGAAAAGAGGTATACACTAAAGACATGATGAAGCGTTACGATCAGGCAAAAAAGTCTTTTGTTGAACCTGTAATTATCGCGACTCAAGCAGAGGCAGAAGCGCGTGAGAAATCTGTTTCTAAAAAGACTAAAACTTGGAAACTTAAAGCAGAAAACGTTCGTGATTTTGGATTTGCAACATCTAGAAAATATATTTTAGACATGATGGCTGTGAAAATAGGAAGTAAAGATGTTATGGCGGTTTCGCTTTATTCTAAAGAAGGAAACCCGCTTTGGGAAGATTGGTCTACAAAAGCCGTAGCGACGACTTTAGAGTCTTATTCTCGAATGACTTTCGATTACCCTTATCACAAAGCCATTTCGGTGCATGCACAACGTCAAGGAATGGAGTACCCTATGATTTGCTGGAATTACGGCCGTCCAGAGAAAGATGGCTCGTATAGCGATCGTGTTAAATATGGTATGATGGGGGTTATTATTCATGAAGTTGGACACAACTTCTTTCCAATGATTGTAAATAGTGATGAGCGCCAATGGACTTGGATGGACGAAGGGTTAAATACCTTTGTTCAGTATGTAGCCGAGCAAGATTTTGGTAAAAAATACCCAGCCGCATTATCGGAAAAAGACAAGCATTTCCCATCAGATCGCGGACCAGCAAAAATGATTATACCTTATATGGGAGGGGATCAAGATTTTATAGCGCCAATCATGACCAAAGGTTTAAATACTTACCAATTTGGAAATAATGCCTATGGAAAACCAGCCACAGCCTTAAACATTTTGCGAGAAACCGTAATGGGACACGAATTGTTCGATTATGCCTTTAAAGAATATGCACACCGTTGGAAATTTAAGCACCCAACTCCAGAAGATTTCTTTAGAACGATGGAAGATGCTTCAGGTTTCGATTTAGATTGGTACTGGAGAGGTTGGTTCTATACTACCGATTGGGTGGATATAGGTATCAAAGACGTTAAAAAATTCTATGTGTCTTCAGAGCCAAATGCTACAATAAAAGAGTTGGCCAAAGCGCAAGGTTTTGATATTAAAAATATACGACCGTTAGTTTATATGGTTGAAGAAGGTAGTGACGACTATAAGGATGAATTATCCCAAGGAGAACTGCTAGATCATAGCACGACATTAAAGGAATACCTTATGGATAATTTTACACCAGAAGAGCGTGCAAAACTTAAAAATCCAAAGTATTTCTATAGTGTAACTTTTAATAAACCAGGAGGTTTAGTGATGCCGGTTATTGTTGAATATACCTATGCTGATGGAACTACTAAAAGCGAAACATACCCAGCGCAAATTTGGAGATTAAATGATAAGGAAGTATCAAAAGCCATTGCTTCAGAAAAGGAAATCGTGTCTATTAAAATAGATCCAAACGAAGAAACTGCCGATATTGATACCAGCAATAACACCTGGCCAGCAGTTAAGCAACCAAGTGATTTTGATACCTTTAAAAGTAAATCAGGAAATTAATAAGAATTAACATAAAAAGTAATAAAGAAAGTCGATTTTTAAAATCGGCTTTTTTTTATTCTAACAAAACAACTTAGTATATTTGTAGCGTGATACAGCAAGCAACATTCTTATTTATTAGCGGCGCAGAAATAGCCTTCATACTATTTATTGCTATTATGGTTTTTGGTGCCGATAAGTTACCAGAAATTGCCAGAGGTTTAGGTAAAGGTATGCGTACGCTTAAAGACGCTTCAAACGACATCAAACACGAAATCACCAAAACCGCCGAAAATAGCGGTATCGATACCAGCATCACTAAAGATGTAAAGAGTGAACTTGATAAGGTGAAAGAAGATCTAGAAGATTTCACCGGCTCTGTGCGACGAAAATTCTAAATTCCTACAACTTATTTGGGCGTTACCCTATCGGGTCAGGCTTTTGGCAGTCGCTCTCTGCGAGGAGCTCCAACAATGCCTCAATCCTTAACGCGGGCGTATTTGCTAATTTGGTGCAGCTTCATAATAATTAAAACGTACTGGTTTAGCCTAATCCCAATATTATTTATTTGATTATTTCTATTTTATTTTCAACTTGATAATTATTGAATTTTCTCACCATAAAATTTCTGATTTATTGATAGACATATTATATTTCGCCATTCCAATAAAATAGGTGCGTGGCATACTTGTTTTATTTACTCAACTAACATATAACCAAATGAAAAAAACGAACTTAATTCTTACGGGCCTAATGCTGGCATTTTTTGTCCTTGCCTGTTCTAGTGATGACGATGCGTCGAGTGATGAAGAGTCAATGACTCCGGTCGAATTTAATAGCTTAACGGTTTCTGAATACTTATCGTTTACAGATGAACCTATTACATTAACCATTGATGCTAGCCACTTTAGTAGTGTTGAGTTTGTTTTTTCAGACCCTAGTATATCGTCTCATAAAGTTGATAAAACAACTTATGAAATAAGCGCTAGTAAAGGCTTAGAAGGTAGTGTGAGTGTAGAGCTGTCCAATGGAGGAACTAGCGAAACAAAATCTGTAGATTTAGAGTTTGTTGAACATGGTGTTGTTAACTCTAATATCGTTGAAGGTATTAAGATTGACGTTGATACCACCGAAAGGCTTTTAGAAGTCTTAGGAGAGCCGCATGGAAAATTATTCCATACTACTAGAAATGAGGAGACCTGGGGCTATTATTTTGGTGTTTTATTCATCGTAAATACGCAAACAAATATCGTTACTTCAGCAGAGATCAATACATACAGTAGGATTTTACAATCATACAATGGAGACGTTATCATTCAACCTTATCCATATTTAATCAATGATACTCTTGATTTTAGTGGTTCAGAAAGAGGAAAAATGGATGAAATAGTTGATAAGTTAGGTATGCCGTCTTTTACATATACAGGTACCTTGCCTTCACCACTTGTAAGTATTAAAACAGAAATAAGAGCGCCTACGTCATCAACTCAAGGTTTATATCAATATGTGTATTTTCATGATAATAACCAAGGACATAGTATCTCTGTTATGTTTTATTCCGATGCTTTAGATAATTATATAAATCAATATTTGTTGGCTTTATGGATTAATTAGTATTTTAATAAGCCTTAGTGAAAGAAAGCAGAAAAGCATTAAACTTAAAGTTTAGTGCTTTTCTGCTTTCTTGTTTTATTACAATAGGGTTGCTAGGTGAAATCTTACTAATTTTCTATTTAGTAACTTTAGTGACGAGACACCAGTATAAAAATTGAATCACATAACGACTCTTAGTATCAGTCACAAACAACATGAAAAACATATTAATAATTAAAGCACACCCTAGAGAAGAAAGTTTTTGTAATGAACTCGTTGAGAAATACATGGAAGGTGCTAATAAAAATGAAGTAGACCTAAGAATCATAAACTTACATGATTTAGATTTAGAACCCTGGCTAAAATACACATGGGATACTAACCACGATTCTATACCCGATTCTGAAGATTTAAGAAATTCTAAAGAATTAATACTATGGAGTCATCACTTGGTATTTGCATATCCAACATATTGGGCTTCACCACCAGCATTATTGAAGTTGTTTTTGGAGGTCATTATTATTTCTCACTTCGCCTTCAAATACCATAAACCCTATTTCGGAAAAATTCCAAATGTAGAAAAGCTTCTTACAGGAAGAACCGCTTCAATTATTTCAACAATGGACGCACCTCCCTTACTTATGAAATGGATAGACAAAGATCCAGGAGGAAGAATGATGAAGGATATTTTTAGATTTACAGGAATTAAATTTAAACGTAAGTACTATTTTGGTTCTGTGGTTTTTACAGATTCAGAGAAGAAAAACAAGTGGCTAGAAAAAGCAATTCTCATTGGCAAGAAAGACAGCTTGTGAAAAATAATAACTTCAATATTTCAGTTGATCGTAGTATATATTTATCTAAACCAAAGTATGAAACATAAGTTTTTCACTATGGTTTGTGGTTTAATTAGTTTGTTTATACGAAATTTCTTTACTGTAGTGTAGGGTATATCTGTTGTGTGGTTTGTATTTGGGAGTAGAGAGTATAATGTTATTTATATATTCTTGTTGGCTGTAATTTAAAAATCGCACTTCGAAACAAACTGAATTATTCCGAAGAACATTTACTTTGAAAATAATTAAACAAATACTTGTTTAATTCAGATTTTTTTAGTATATTATTGTTTAACAAATTCGCAGACTACTGGTCGCAGGTTTGGAACAGAATAAAATTGTTCTTTGTCATAGTGTTTTACTTAATTTTAACTGGAATGTATACTTTACATTCGTACGAATATACCAAACAGCTTGTAATGAGCTACAACAATATTGAAATATTTAATAACGAGAATATAAATAAAGAAAAGGAGGGAATTATGATGAAAAAAAATATTGAAAATTTAGAAAGTAAGACAACGAACATATCTAATCTACCTGTTAGGCATTCAATTATATAAAAGCTCTTCGTTCGAAGGGCTTTTTTTTAGTTAAAACAACCTGAATACAATTTTGATAGAATTAAAACAATCTTCCTAATTTATCATTGAGGGGAATTGTTAAATCAATAAATTCGAAATTTAAATTATGTGATTTTCCCAAAGGTTCAATCATTTTTCCTAACGATTTCCTGTCCTTTGTGATATAAGCATCAATTTTTCTATTATGAATTTGAGAGAATAACTTAATATCGTTGATTATAACTTTTCTTTGCTCTGATTCCCTTAAAGTTTCATTTCCTTTGAGTTCTAAAAAAAAGCTACCAGCAGTTTTAGCATCTGCATAATCAAATTCTAACAATCTAAAAGCATTAAGTGAAAGTAGATTATCTGGATCATCACCAACAGCATATTCACTAACTACAATAGTAGAAAGATACATTTCTATTCCATTTTCTAAAAAATACTCAAAGTAATCTTTCGCATTTTGATGGTATTCATCATCTGATTTTAATAATCGAATACAGAAAGAATTATCTAAAAGAACACTACTTATTCCTTTCATATTCCATCTGTTTTTAAATCATCAATCCAAGTATCAACATTTGTGATTTTACTCAAATTTACAGAAGCCTTTTCAATAACCTTTTCCAAAAGAGATTTATTAAAAACAGGTTTGTATTGTATAAATTCAATTAATTCTAAATCAGATAATTTATGGTCTTCAAGGCTCTTCTTACCTCTGACTTTTATTCCATATGGTTTATACGTCTTCTTTTCGCCATTCATTATCTGCTCTTTCGTTGCAGAAATAGTTAGATTACCATACTTTTTAGTGCTAACATGTAAATTCGGATTTTTACCACCTTCTTGATAAATTTCACCATAAAGATAAAATTCGCTTTCATAAAAAGTTGGAGCAATCATTTCGAAATTTGTAGAATAATCTATAACTAATGATGACTCTTCTGAAATTGAATTATTGAACTCAATTATATAACCTTCCTTAACTGCTTTTTTCTGGAATTTATCAATTATAGACTGTCTTCTATAGTCAAGAAAATCAAGGTTGTTTCTACTTCTGATTTCACTTGTTAATCCATTGAATAATATAACAGCTGTAATTGGTAAAAAGAATTTGTGCTTGGCAGAACCTTCTTCTATGTCATAAGACATATGTGGTCGATTTTGTTTTTCCTTTCGATTTGGATACAAGAATGTTTCAACATCTGATATAAAGTCTTTTACCTCATTAATATCAATGTCTTTAGGACTTAAGGTATTATCCTTATTAGTCACTCTTAATTCTATATAGCCTTGTTCTTCCACTTTTCTAAAATACAAATTTACTGAATATAAAAAACTACAGCCTACAAAGTATATAATTTATTGCTAGAGTTTTAGCTTACTTACGAAAATCCTCACATCCCTATAGCTATCGGGATTCTATTCGGTTTGTGCCTGCCTGTCGGTAGACATGTTTGCTAAATTAGATGCTTAAAATACGCAACAAACCATATATACATCAACATTAACTGTAATACAGGAGAACCAGAAAAAACAATCACAACCTCCTACTAATCGTCAAACCATCACGAATAGGTAAAAGCACGGTTTCAATTCTAGGGTCTTCTTTGAGTAAGGTATTGTATTCTAAAACCGCTTTAGTGGATTTGTCATCGGGTTTTAGGGCTTCTAAGACTTTTCCACTCCATAATACATTATCGGATAGAATAATCCCGCCAACATTGAGTTTATCAATAATAAGGTTGAAATAATTGGGGTAATTTTCTTTATCAGCATCAATAAAAACCAAATCGAAGGTTTTATTTAGCTTTGGAATAATCTCTAAGGCATCGCCTAAATGCTGAAAAATTTGAGTACCGTACTCAGATTTGTCAAAATATTTACGCTGAAAATCAAACAACTCCTCATTAACATCTAAAGTGTGGAGTTCGCCATCTTTTTGCATGCCCTCCGCTAAACAAAGCGCCGAATAGCCCGTATATGTACCTATTTCCAAAATATTTTTTGGGTTGACCAGTTTTGAAATCATACTTAACACACGGCCTTGATAATGCCCACTAAGCATACGTGGTTGCAGTATCTTTTGATACGTTTCACGGGTGAGTTGCTGTAGTAATTCTGGCTCGTTTTCAGAGTGTTTTACAACATAATCATCTAAGGCTTCCGATATAAAATGCATGTGTTTTGGCGTTTAATTCTTGTTGTTGTATTTGATGCTTAAGAAGCTTCAAAATTAACTTAAAATTCTTTTAATCAACTTTTCTTTGGCTAATTTATCATCACCATGTAACCACTGAATCACGTTGTTTTCCCAAATGGCCTCGTATTCGTCTTGATTGATGATTTCTCTTTCTTTAGCCAAATCTAAAATCTTACCGGGGTAAGACGATTGTTTTTCGTTTTCCATTTCACCTAAAGGATAGGGGTCGTCAAGCCCCATAATCACTTGTTTTGAACCGTGGTTTTTTATAAGTAATTCTAAGCTTCCGGTATCATGAACTAAAGTGTCGAAAAAGATGTTTTTGTGGCCAACAGCCTTTCTGGGATGGTGTTTGTTTTCAAATAAATCGGGTCTGCCATCAAATCCTTGAATACGTCTTCCTAAGTTAATTTGTGCCAATTGTCCGCCATGAGCAAAACATGTCCGCATATTAGGGTATTTATCTTGATAGCCGTTTAAGGTTAGAAAATGGTAGGCATCGGCGCATTGTGCCAGCATCCAGATGAGGTGAAAACGCCAAGAGGTATTTTCTAATTTTATGAATTTTTCGCCGTCATAGGGGTGAATTTCAACAGCTAAATTGTATTTGTTAGCTAATTCAAAAATAGGTTCATTGGCTTCATCAAAAATACAACGCCAAGTGCCTATGGTATCCATGTAATGCGTGGGTAAACAAAGTAACTTTAAGCCTAGAGTTTCTACACAACGTTCAATTTCCCAACAGGCGCTATTCACAGATCCCGGATGTACTACAAAACCACTTGTGAATTTATTTGGGTGGTCGTGCTGGATTTTGGCGTTAAAATCATTTTGAAAGCGTAATGCTTTTTTCATTTCTTCAACGCGTAAACCATTACCGTATAATTGCGATAAGTTTAAAACAACGGCATGATCTAGCGTGTTGTGTTCCATCCATTCCAGCTTTTCTTCAAGAAAAAAACTAGAATGTGTTACAGGACGACTCCAATCTTTTTGAAGCATGAATTTCCGCTCTTTATCCACCCAAAAAATTTCCTTTTCTCTCATGAAATCAGGAATATCTTCCGGGTAGGGTAGCAGGTGGGAATGGCCGTTTATTCGTAATTTTCGTTTTTCCATGGTGAATGCCTAATTGGAATAGTAAAGCTTATATGCTTATTTTACTTTTTTAGGAGCTTGCATAATTTTACCGCAATTTGGGCAGCAGCGTTTGTTTTCATCACCATAGAATTTATCGAATATTTTAGGCATGTCGGTTTCGATGTTTTCTAGCGTAAAATCTTCTTCATATAGTTTGGTGACACAATTTTCGCAAAACCATAGTAAAGCGTCTCGCATGCCTTCTGGGCGTTTGTATTCAATCACCAAACCAACGGTGTTGGCGCCTCGTTGCGGTGAATGGGGTACTTTTGGTGGCAATAAATAAATATCACCTTCCTTGATATGAACGTCTTTAGGTGTGCCATTATCAATAATTTTTAAAACAATATCGCCTTCAACTTGATAAAAGAACTCTGGCGTTTCGTTGTAATGGTAATCCTTTCTGCTATTGGGGCCGCCAACAACCATGACAATAAAGTCGCCGTCCTTCCAAACCACTTTATTACCAACGGGTGGTTTTAAAAGATGTCTGTTTTCTTCAATCCAAGCTTTAAAATTTATGGGTGATGTTAACTGGCTCATGTCAAGAAACCCTATTAAGCTCCTTAGGGAGCAACTCAAATCGGGTATTTGAGTTTTTGTTAAAACATTCAGTTTAATATATAAAAGTAGGTAATTTTTTGGTTCTAAGTATAGGGTAGGGACGTATCATGTAAACTTAATTTCTTCATTTACATCCCGGCTATTTCTTTCTTTCAAGTCTTTTAAATCCGAAATAAAGAATTGTACAACAAATTATAAGTCCGATGATTGCTGGAACTAAAATGGATGTTCCAGATTCTCCGGCCTGTTGAATACTCCATATCATTTTTCCGGTCGCCATGAAAGCGAGCACTGCAATCCCCATCATTAGACTACGTTTCCAAAAGGCCAAACCCAAGGCTGAAAGCGAAATAGGTATCGTTAAGGTTAATAATATTTTATTTAAATCCCATGAGTCGTAGAGGTAACTTTTTTCAAATTCTAAAAATGTAATCACCTGGTCACTGACGATTTCAGGCTTAGGAAACCAAAACATGCTGGTAAATAAGGCGAACAAAGAAATCATCATTCCCGCGAAGCTTTTCTTATAGGCGAAATAGCAAAACGGTATCAAAAATAAAGGTCTGAGATACCAACTCCACTGATTATGATGACGCTCAAAAACCCAATCAAAAAATGGCTTATTGGTCATCGATATGATGATAAACGCGATTGTTAATGCTAAAAATACGCTTCCTAATATGTAATCTGTATTTCTAGTTTTCATCGGTTTAATTTTATTTTCTATGAAACTTGATTATAAAGATAATAATTCAGGAGTCTTACAGCGATTTCGTGCGTCCACCATCAACAGGAATATTAACACCATTCACATAAGCCGCAGCTTGACTAGCAAGAAAAGCAATGACAGCAGCTGTTTCTTCTGGTTGTGCAAAACGTTTCGCGGGCGTGTAGTTTTTCATGGTTTCGGCCATGGCTTCAACAGAAACATCTTCAGCTTTTGCTTTAATCTTTACAATTTCAGCTAAGCGCTCGGTGTCTGTAAACCCGGGAAGGACGTTGTTTACTGTAATACCATATTCAGCAACTTCGTCAGAAAGGGTTTTGCTCCAATTACCTACAGCACCTCTAATGGTATTGCTCACACCTAAGCCAGGAATGGGCTCCTTAACCGAAGTTGAAATGACGTTGATAATACGTCCGAAACCTTCCGATTTCATAAACGGAATCGTAGCCTGAGCCAAAACATGGTTGCATTTTATATGCATGGTAAAGGCGTTTTCAAATTCCTCCAGACTAGCGGCTAAAATGGCGCCACTTCTAGGGCCTCCAGTATTATTGATAACGATATGAAAACCGTGATTTTTTTCAATAAACGTGATCACCTGTTCTTGCAATTCTCTAGGGTTGGAAAAATCGGCTACTATGTAACTGTGGTTTCTATGTTGGGGAAGTTCAGCTAAGACGGCCTTTATTTTTTCTCTGTTTCTCGCTACTAAAGTCACGTTTACACCTTCTTGAGCCAAGGCCATGGCTGTTGCTTTTCCTATGCCTTGTGTGCTACCGCAAACTAAGGCGTTTTTATTGTTAATTTTTAAATCCATTATAATGTCTTTTTTACTTCTATAAAATGAAGGTGCTCTAAATAGAGAAGGTGGGTTTTGTTAATATTTTATACACACATTTTTTGTTTTGGTGAAGAATCGTAAGGATTCTAAACCACCTTCGCGACCAACTCCAGAGGCTTTCATGCCTCCAAAAGGTGTTCTTAAATCCCTTAGCATCCATGTGTTTACCCAAACAATACCCGCTTCTAGTTGATTACTTAATCGCATGGTTCTGGATAAATTGTTCGTCCATAAAGTAGCTGAGAGTCCGTAATTGGAATCATTTGCCATTTTTAGTACATCTTCTTCAGTTTCAAAAGGCATGAGCGTCACAACAGGTCCGAATATTTCTTCCTGATTGATGGTACAATCATTTGAATCCACTTCAATAACTGTAGGCTCTAAGTAATACCCATTTTTAAAACTGGGGATGATCACTTGATTTCCACCAACAAGAATCTCGCCTTCGGTTTTAGCAATGTCAATATAATTTAAAATTTTTGTTAGATGCCCTTTAGATACGATGGCGCCAACATCGGTTGATTCTTGCGATGGATGGCCAATTTTTAACTGCTTTACTTTTTCGATAAAATCGGTTTTAAACCGTTCGTAAATGGTAGCTTCCACAAATATACGACTGCCACACAGGCAAATTTGTCCTTGGTTGGCAAACGAGGAGCGTACTGTGGTTTCCAACATTTTTTCATAATCACAATCATCGAAAATGATATTTGGATTTTTACCACCCAATTCTAAAGATAATTTTTTGAATAAGGGCGCTGCTGTTTTTGCTATTTCTGTACCTGTATTGGTGCCTCCTGTAAAAGAAATGGCTTTTATTTTGGGGTGTTCTACAATGGCTTTTCCTGTTGTAGCGCCTAAACCGTGAACAATATTTAAAACACCTTTAGGCAAACCAGCTTCGTTACATATGTCACCCAGTAAGTAAGCCGTGATAGGTGTAATTTCGCTAGGTTTCGCAATAACACAGTTGCCAGCGGCTAGGGCAGGAGCGATTTTCCAAGTGAATAAATAAAGCGGAAGATTCCATGGCGAAATACAACCAACAATACCAATAGGTTGGCGTAAGGTATAATTCATAGCCATGGCTCCAACACTTTCATGGCTTTCACTTGAAAATTGTGTTATGGCATTTCCAAAAAATCGAAAGTTGCTCGCTGCTCTTGGGATATCTATTGCTTTTGCGAGACGCAACGGTTTGCCATTGTCTTTGCTTTCCGCTTCAGCGAATTTATCCAAATGAAATTCTAGTAATTCTGAAATTTTAATTAGAATCCTGCTGCGTTTTTCAAAAGATGTTTGTGACCAACTCATAAAGGCCTTTTCAGCAGCTTTTACGGCTAAATCGATATCGCCCTTTGATGAGTTTGGGGTTTGGGCATAAACTGTTCCATAAGCTGGATTAAAATTGTCTAGCCAATCTTTTGACATGGGATCTTCAAAAGAACCGTTTATGAAGTTTTTAATTTTCATATAGATTTTATATAGGCCGTCACTTTAATTTCAACAAGTAAATCGGGGTGAGGTAATTGATGAACAGCCACTGTGGTTCTGGTCGGGCCGGTTTCTGTATTGAAAAATTCCGCGTAAGCGCTATTATATCCTGCAAAATCATTCATGTTCACTAAAAATGTGGTCACATCGGCAACATCATTTAAAGTGGCGCCCTCTTTAATGAGAAGTGTTTCTATATTTTTTAGAACTTCACGTGTTTGAACTTCTATATTTAGGTGTTTAGTTCCTAAATCGTCAATAATATCTACCCCAGCAATAGAATTGTCTGGTCGTCTAGAGCTAGTTCCGGAAACAAAAATAAAATTGCCAATACGTTTTGTTAGAGGATAAGCGCCGCGAGGTGTTACCGTTTTTTTCATGAGTTAATATTTTAAGCCAGCCTTTAGTTGGTCTTCTAGAATTTGGTTGGTATCGTGCTTAATTTTTTCTAAGAATTTTTCTAAATCTTCATTAGTGGTTTTATGGTTTATCGCAATCTCTCCACTAGAAAGCAGATTGAAAATAGCACGATCTTGAGCGCGACCTCGAATCATGGCAACATGATAATCGAGATTTTCATTAAAAGTTACCATGGCGTATTTTGAATGGTATTGCGTCGGGAACTTCTTTTCTAAAAGCATTTCGAGTTTCCGTTTTTCTTGAAAAATTGGGGCGATAACATGTTCCTTCATTTCATGAAAATTATCAATCGCTAAATCGGCAATGGCATCGGTATCAATTTTTCTGTTTTTTTGATAGGTTTTGAAGGTGGCTTCCCAGTGCTCTAAATTTTTATTTAAAATGGCGTCGAGTACGACTACATCTTCAAAAGCAGCGTTCATGCCTTGGCCGTAAAACGGAACAATAGCATGTGCAGCATCGCCCATTAAAAGCGTGTTGCCTTTATAATGCCATGGCGAACATTTTATGGTGCCTAGCGGTGATGTTGGATTTTTGAAAAATTCGGAGGCTAAATTTGGCATGATAAGTAAAGCATCTGGAAATTCTTCTTTAAAAAATGCAACTACTTTTTCTTCTGTTTTTAAGCTGCTAAAATTGTAGTTGCCTTCATCGTAACTTAGAAATAATGTGACCGTAAAACTACCATCTAAATTTGGTAACGCAATAAGCATAAAGTTTTTTCGAGGCCAAATGTGTAACGCGTTTTTTTGTGCTAGGTAGTCTCCATTTTCGTTGGGTAAAATGCTAAGTTCTTTATAGCCATGAGTTAAATAGTCTTGTGAAAAACTAAAAAGGAAACCTTTATCTAGATAATAGCTTTTTCTCAATACAGAACCTGCGCCATCGGCTGCTATAATAACGTCGGCATCTTCTACAAAATCTTTTTCAGTGTCATAATCTTGGAAAAGTGCTGTTGTATTTTGGAAATCGACCGATTTACATTTTTTATTGAAGTAGAAGTTTACGTTTTCATGATTTTCGGCTTCATTTAAAAGCAAGGCATTTAGGTCATTTCGCGATACGGAATTGATGTATTCGTGTTTTCTACCACTATAATTTGATTGAAAGGTATCTCCGTTTTTATCATGAATCATTCGCCCATGCATGGGTATACAAAGTGCTTTAACTTTCTCCTCTAAACCAACAAGTTTCATGGCTTTGTTGCCGCGATCGGAAAATGCTAAATTTATCGACCGACCAGCACTAAGGTTCGTTTTGCGTAAATCTGGACGTTTTTCATAAACAGAAACATTAAAGCCGCGTTGTCCCAAACGTAAGGCCAGTAAAGAGCCACAAAGTCCTGCGCCAATAATCAGTATGTTTTGTTGCTTGTTGTTCATGTTGCTAACTTTCTTATGAATGAAAAATGATTTTTAATTAATTAGTTTCTAAAATAGTCTTTAGTTTTTCAACCAAAAGATAAACATCTTTAAAGGAATTATAAAATGGTGTTGGAGCACAGCGTATTACATCGGGCTCGCGCCAATCGCTAATAACGCCAGCACCGGTTAGTTTATCATGTAATGATTTGTCTGCATTCCTTACCTGAATAGACAGCTGGCAACCACGTTCGTCTGGATTGCTTGGTGTGATAATTCGAATGGTTTCTTCTCCCAATTGATTTAATAAAAACTCGAAGTAACTGGTTAGTTTTTTCGATTTTTTAAGGAGCTTTTCCATGCCAACGCTTTCAAATAAATCTAATGAAGCTTTTATGGCAGCCATAGATAATATTGGCGGATTACTAAGTTGCCAACCTTCGGCACCAGGGATTTGATCGAAGTCATCGCGCATATTAAAGCGTGTGTTTTTATTGTGACTCCACCATCCTGTAAAACGGTTGAGGTTTTTATTGTGAGCGTGACGTTCATGAACAAAACATCCAGCCAAACTACCAGGGCCGGAGTTTAAGTATTTGTAGGTACACCATGCGGCAAAATCTGCCCCCGAATCGTGTAGGTTTAACGCCGTGTTTCCTGCTGCATGTGCGCAATCAAACCCAACTTTACATCCGCTTTTATGCCCTAATTCTGCGATGCGTTTTAAATCGAAAAACTGCCCGGTATAATAATTTACGCCACCAATTAAAATTAAGGCAATACTGTCGCCCTCTTTTTCGAGAATGGTTTCTAAATCTTCATAACGTATTAACGCTTCATTTTCTCTGGGCTGCCATAAAATCAAACTTTCCTTGTCGTCAAAGCCATGATGTCTTAATTGTGATTCTACAGCATATTTGTCTGAAGGAAACGCATCACTTTCAATTAGTATTTTATAGCGTGTTTTGGTAGGTTGGTAAAAGGAAACCATCATAAAATGAAGGTTTGCCGTTAAGGTGTTCATTACGACAACTTCAATAGGTTTAGCGCCCACGACTTTAGCCATAGATTCTGTTAAAAACTCATGATAAGGTAGCCAAGGTGTTTTTCCTGTTGTATGACCTTCCACGCCCAAATTCGCCCAATCTTCTAGCTCTTGATTAACATAGTTTTTTGTTTGTTTGGGTTGTAAGCCTAAGGAATTTCCTGTCATGTAAATTAGGTCATTCCCCAGTGCGTCTTGAGGTATGTGAAATTGGTTTCTGAAAGATTTTAAATCATCAGTTTCATCTTGTTTTAATGCGTATTCAAGGCCTGTATTATGAGTGAACACCGTGGGAATGTTTAGGGTTTCTAACAAAAATAAGCATTATAAATTTAGGAAAGAAGACTAAAGTTAGGGGTGAAAATGGCGTAAATGCTGGTTTGTAGAAATGGAAAAGCGCTTAAACCATTGGTTTAAGCGCTTTAATATATATAGACGCAAAACGCGGAATATTAAGCTGTTTACCTAATATACGATAAAATAGCCTAATTTGGATGTTTAAACTTAAATTTTATTAGTAATAACTTGAACATTGGTGAAGTTTAGATTCCAGGCACCTGTATTTTTTTTGTGTTCTAAAGCTAACTTTAAGCCTTTAAAATCTTGGAGGTTTTCAAAGGTGTTAATCATAGATGGTTCTACTCGATTTGCTTTTCTGTAAATCCATTCTTTAATGATATAATCATCAGAATAAAAAACATCATAAGCATCTCCTGGGGTATAACCACCTTGTTCAGGATAGGTTACGGTAATTTTATTGAGTAAGGTCTTACTAATTGGAGCTTCCGTTTGAGTCACTTCTGAAAACGTTAATTCAGACTCCCATACCAATTGAAAAGGAAACAGCAGCCAAAATTTATCGTTTATAAAGCCTCGATCTGTTTGGATTAAAGTTGAGTCTATTTGCGATCTAAGGTACTTAATGGAGTCATTTCTTTTGTATAAGGTGACCTGATCAGATTTTGGTTCCCAAGCCCAAACTCTATCAAAATGCATACTGTCTTTATCCACATTAAAGGTGAATTTTATTTCTGAAACCTTATCCCAATGTTCAAAACCATGAGCTACTGCTATCTTTTCGGCGATCTCATGTGTTTTTTGCCCATCTTCACAGGAAAAGAATAATAAAGCGAAGCATGTAAAAAGTATGGCGTTTTTCATTTGTTCTTTTTTTGCAAATATAGTGTTTGCACAACTTCTTTAGTCATAAATTAAACAAGTGGCAATGCCCTTCTAATAACCATTTTTAAGTAAATGCTTAGGGAAATTAGCTTTAAAACGATTAAAGCGTGGAACAGAAACGTTTAGGATGTAGCTATTATTGGGGTGATGCTTTTTGTAGTCTTGATGGTAATCTTCGGCAATCCAGAATTTTTGAAAAGGATAAACTTCTGCAGCTATTTTAGCGTTGATTTTTTTTGCTAATGCTGCTTTCTTTTTTAGAATAATCTGTTTTTGTTCTTCATTTTGATAAAAAATAATGGAACGGTATTGCGAACCACGGTCATTCCCTTGTCCGTTAACTTGTGAAACATTTTGAGAAGCAAAATAAACATCAACCAGTGTTTTAAACGACACTGTTTTAGGGTCGTAAATTATTTCTACGGCTTCAGCATGTCCCGTATTTCCAGTGTTACTTGCTGCGTAGGTTGGGTTTTTTGTATGTCCGCCAGCATATCCCGATATTGAAGCTTTAACACCTTTTACGCTTTCATAAATAGATTCTAGACACCAAAAGCAGCCACTTGCAAAATAGGCTTTAGCCATGCCATTGATTAGTGGCACTTCAACCGGTTTAGCATTTATAACGGCTTCTTGAGCAACATTAGATTGTGCCGTGTTCTGGCAACTGCATATAAGTAAAAAGAAGACCAACGGTATGACTTGTTTCATGCTGATTTTAATTTTTATGTTTTTTTAATAGTCGAAAGAAGGGGGAGAACCTTAATTAAAATTCATAAAAAAAGCCCTCACAGTGTGAAGGCTTTTAAAAAATATGATTGAAAATGGATTACAGTTTAGAAAACATTTTTTCCATTTTTTCTTTTTGTTCTTCAGCTAAAGCAGCATCAACTAAAATTCTACCACTATGCTCATCGGTAATTACTTTTTTGCGAGAAGCAATTTCAACTTGTACTTGCGGTGGAATAGTAAAGAAAGATCCTCCAGAAGCACCTCTTTCAATGGGTACAACAGCTAATCCGTTCTTAACATTCGTTCTAATTCTTGTATAAGCAGCAACTAATCTTGAATCGATGGTTTCTTTATACTCTTCAGATTTTTTGATTAAAGCTTGCTCTTCTTTTTCAGTTTCAGATAGGATCGCATCTAATTCACTCTTTTTGTGTTTCAGGTGGTTTTCACGCTCCTTTAAACGCTCTTTAGTTTCAGCGATAACTTCTTTCTTCTGTTCGATTTGAACTTTAAATTCTTTTATGTGCTTTTCGGCTAATTCAATTTCTAATTCTTGAAATTCAACTTCTTTAGTTAAAGAGTTAAACTCTCTGTTATTTCTAACGTTCTTTTGTTGTTCGCTATATTTTTTAATTAAAGATTTAGATTCTTCAATTAAATTTTTCTTTCCAGCGATATCGTTGTCAATTACTTCTAAATTAGAAACAAGTTTATCTAATCTAATGTTTAATCCAGCAACTTCATCTTCTAAATCACGAACTTCTAAAGGAAGTTCACCACGAACATTTCTTATTTCGTCTACACGAGAATCTATGAGTTGTAAATCGTATAAAGCTCTTAAGCGATCTTCAACAGTTACTTCTTTCTTTTTGGCCATACTTTAAAAATACTTAACAGGATTGGTATTTGTCTTTGATAAAATGATTGCAAAATTAGTAATTTTTTTCTTAAGATGTGCTACTAAAAGGTTTTTTGTGAACTGCTCACTTTCATAATGACCAATATCGGCTAGAAGAATGTTGTTTTCGGCAGTAAAAAAATCATGGTATTTGAGATCTGCTGTTATAAAGACATCAGCACCAGCAGCCTTAGCAGCCGAAATAGCAAAACTGCCAGATCCACCTAATACGGCCACTTTCTTTATTTTTTTATTTAAAAAAGGCGAGTGTCGTATGGCTTCGGTTTGCATATTTTCTTTTACATATTTTAGGAAGTTCGCCTCATTCATGGCGGTTTCTAATTCAGCAACCATACCCATACCAATATGCTGGTTTTTGTTTTCTAAGGTGGTGATTTCATAGGCCACTTCTTCGTAAGAATGGGTGTTAAAAAGCGTGTGTAGTACCTTTGATTCTAAGTGCTTTGCGAAGGTTACTGATATTTTGGTTTCTTCTTCTGTATGGGTTAATCCTCTTTCTCCTTTGGTTGGTGTAGATTCTTTATTTCCATTATAGGTGCCGTAACCTTCAACATTAAAACTGCACTCGTCATAATTGCCAATGCTTCCAGCTCCAATTTCAAATAGTGCACTACGTACTAAATGTGCTTCATATTTTGGCACATAAGTCACTAATTTTTTTACAGTGCCGCTTTGCGGGATTAAAACCTGTTTATTGACTAATTTTAATTGGTTGCAAATCATATCATTTACCCCCAAAAGCGCATTGTCTAGTGCTGTATGCATCGCGTAAATCGCAATATCATGCTTTATGGCTTTTAATACGACACGCTCTACATAAGTTTTTCCGGTTATTTTTTTAAGGCCTTTAAAAACAATAGGATGAAAGCTAACAATCATATTGCAGTTTTCAGATATGGCTTCGTCTACAACGGCTTCTAAAGTGTCCAGGGATACTAAAACACCAGTTATTTTTGCTTTTTTATCACCTACCAAAAGGCCAACGTTATCAAAATCTTCTGCGTAAGCTAAGGGGGCAAGTTCTTCTAAATGGTTTATGACATCTTGAACAATCATATAAATTTTAAGTATTAGTTTTTAACAGTATCTATCCTTTAAAAAAGATAGAATTAAAATGCGCTTTTTTACTATATAGAAATAGAAAAACTTTCCATTCTTCAATGGGGTAGGCTATCTTCTTTTACTGTAATTTTAAACATGAAATGGTATAACAAATATAAATATTATATTTTCGTTGCGATGAAAATTTTAAGACACCTCTTATTTCCTGTGGTTCCCATTTATTTTATGGTGACTTGGTTGCGTAATAAATTGTATGACCTCGGCATAAAAAAGGCGATGAATTATGATTTTCCTGTGATTTGCGTTGGAAATTTAAGTGCAGGAGGGACTGGAAAAACGCCAATGATTGAGTATTTGGTTAAGCTATTGAAAGCTGATTATAAGGTGGCGACTTTAAGTAGAGGATATAAGCGTAAGACAACAGGTTTTCAATTGGCCAATGCCAGTGCAACGGTCGAAACCATAGGGGATGAACCATTTCAGTTTTATAATAAGTTTAAAGATGCCATTGAAGTTGCAGTTGATTCAGATAGGCAAAATGGTATAGCCGAGTTGCAAGCTTTATCTAAAAAGTTAGACGTTATTTTGTTAGATGACGCGTTTCAGCATCGAAAAGTGCAAGCTGGATTTAATATCATGCTCACCACTTATTCTAATCCATTTTTTAGCGATATTGTTTTGCCTACAGGAGATTTAAGAGAGCCTCGAAGTGGCGCTAAACGAGCGCATTGTATTGTAGTGACTAAGTGCCCGTTGGATATCAATAATTCTGAAAAGGAGGCTATTATCAAACGTATCAACCCTTTAAAAAGTCAGTCTGTATTTTTTAGTTCTATAGTTTATTCTGAGACTTTATTTTCAGAAGCTGAATCCATAACTTTTGAAGCTATTAAGCCGTTTACACTCGTAACAGGTATTGCTAATGCAACGCCTTTAGTTCAGTTTTTGAAAGGGAAACAGTTGAATTTTGAGCATCTCAATTATAAAGATCATCATGAGTTCTCTGAACAGGATATTGTCGAACTTTCTAAAAAATCGTTAATAGTGACTACAGAAAAAGATTTTATGCGTATGAAAGATTATACTGTTTTGAGAGATAAGCTTTACTACCTTCCAATAGAAGTTAAAATTGATGATAAGCCAAAATTCGAGGCCTTAATTAAGGCATTTACTAAACGTTAGCAGATGGTTTTTTCTTAGAAGCCAGGGCTTGATATAGTTTCTTTTCAAACTCATCTTGCTTGAAAGGTTTAGGGATAATATCTGAAAAACCAGCATCATCAAATTCCTGCATTTTATCTTCAATAGTTACGGCTGTGAGTGCAAAAATGGTAAGATCTTTATCGAATTCCCTAATAAGGGTTGTGGCTTCAATACCGCTAATCCCTGGCATATGAATATCCATTAAAATGATATTGTAATCGTTGTTTTTAATCATTTCAACGGCATCTTCGCCATTGTCAATGATGTCACATGATAAATCCATTTTAGAGAGGATCTTTTTAGTAATCATTTGATTAATCTTATTGTCTTCTACCACAAGAATTTTCACGTTAGTTAAGTCTAAATCTGATTTGTCACCTTCAAAGTAATTTGATTTAGCTTCTAAGGACTCTTCCACAGTAGTATGCTCTAATGGAATTTCGAAATAAAAAGTAGTTCCCTTATTAAGCTCACTTTTAACGTAAATTTTCCCTTTTAAAATATCAATTAAACCTTTAACTATAGAAAGTCCTAAACCTGTTCCTCCATATTTTCGGTTAATTTGTATCGAGCCTTGAGAAAAACTTTCAAACATATGGTCTTGTTTCTCCTGGCTAATACCAATACCATTATCTTCTATTTCAAAGCGTAAGGTGTAAATTTTATCTTTTTGGTCAATTTTATAGACACGAATCCAAATATCTCCACTTTTGGTAAATTTTATAGAGTTACCAACTAAGTTTATGAGTATTTGTGAAATTTTGAGCTGATCGGCAATAAAGTTTTCTGTTAATCCGGAATCGTACTCAAAGTGAATTTTAACGTTGTTGTCTTCAGCCGAATTATTTAAAGCCAGAATAATGTTTGTAATTTTCTTCTTTAAATTGAAAGGTTCTGGCTCGATATCAACTTTATTGGCTTCAATTTTATTTATTTGAAGAATATCGTTTATAAAGGTTAATAAATAATCGCCAGAGAATTTTAAAGATTTTAAATGTTGTACTTGTTCTGGTTTAGGGTCTTCTTCTAACAACATGTTACTCAGTCCGGTAACAGCGTATAATGGTGTTCTTAATTCGTGGGTTACAGTCGATAGGAAATTTGCCTTTGTTTTCGAAGCTAATTCGGCCTTTTCTTTGGCTATAATTAACTCGCCATTCTTCTTATGAAGCATGGTGTTTGTCTTTAGCCTAATGTTGTTATTTTTGTAAAGTGATAAAGTTAAAAGCGATAAAATTGTAATTAATGCGACACTCAAAATAGAGATGAGTGTTCCTAAATTTTTGTCTTCTTCAGCTTTTTCTAATTTTTCAACGATTTCATTATTTTTTTCGATCTCTTCATTAAGTAAATATTGAGTTTCTTGGTTATTAGGAGAATAAATTCTGGTTAATCCACGAATAGAGTCCGAAAGTTTTAAATGATCTTTTAAGTATTTTCTTGAAAGTTTATAATTTCCAATGCTATTGTATAAGTCGCTAATTATTAAGTAGCTATCGTTAGTTATGTTTGTGAATTTATGGTTGTTTGCAATATTCAAGCCCTCTAAGCCAGAAACAATAGCTTTCTCGGTGTTTCCTAATTTGCTGTAAATAATAGCGTGGTTGTTTAGGGCTTCACTTTGAATTTTGTAAAAATCGTAAGTCTTTGCAATGGCTAATGCTTGTTCAGTAACGTCTCTAGATTTTTTATAATTTTTTAGTTGAAAATAAACTTTGCCTTCATGTATTAGTGTTTCTGCAAGCTCTTTATTTAAATTTTCTTCTTCAAATTTCGATTTGGCAGCGGTATACGAATCTAAAGCGGCATAATAATCTTGCTTCGCGAAATACACATCACCATAAATTTTATACGAGGCGCCTAAGTTTGTGTTGTCATTGATAATGCGTTGTATTTCAATGGCCTTATTTAATGATTTGAGCGCTTTGTCTTCTTGTTGAATAATGAGTTGTAAGCGTCCTTTCAAGGCATAAATAACACCAGCACTTTTTTTGTTTCCAGCTTTTTCGGCAAGCTCTAAAGCTTCATCTAGGTTTTTTTGAGCGTTATAATAATGGTAACTTTCAAGCTCAGTTTGTGATTGGGTGATGCGGTAGTTAATATTATTTTGAACAATTTCAGGATCTTGCTCAATCTTAGTTTGAGCGGAAACTCCTGAGAATATGAGTAATACTAATGCGTATAGGTATGTCCTTAAATTTGCCATTTGGGTTGGTGTTGCCAACAAATATAAACTTTTTAGTGATTTAGAGTTTCTTTTTCCGACAAATAACAAATTAAATCAATTATTCTTTTTGAATAACCAGATTCATTATCGTACCAACCAATAATTTTAACCATATTGCCAATTACTGAGGTCATTTGAGAATCGAAAATACATGAATGTGTATTTCCAACAATATCAATAGAAACAATAGGGTCTTCTGTATATTCTAAAATACCTTTATAATGATTTAGAGCAGCCTCTTTAAATGCGGCGTTAATGTCTTCTGTAGTCACCGTTTTTTTAACGTTGAGAGTGATGTCTGTTAGGGATCCATTGATAACAGGTACGCGAATACCACAACCACCAATAACATCTGAAAGTTCAGGGAATATTTTGGTTAAAGCTTTTGCTGCCCCGGTAGTTGTTGGAACAATGGACTGCGCTGCAGCTCTAGAGCGACGTAAATCGCGATGCGGAACATCATGTAAACTTTGATCGGTAGTATAAGAGTGTACCGTAGTAATATAAGCTTGATCGATGCCACAAAGTTTGTTGACAACATCAATCATAGGCGCCGCGTTATTCGTGGTACATGATGCGTTAGAAACTATGGTTTCCGTGCCGTCTAAGGCGTTATTATTTACGCCTAAAACAATGGTTTTGATGTCATCTTCAATTGGTGGAACACTTAAAATAACACGTTTAGCGCCATTTTTTATATGGTGACTTATTTCTGATTTATTTTTGAATTTGCCTGTAGATTCTACAACAAAATCAACGCTAAAAGGAAGCCAATTGATAGTTTCTGGATGTTTTTCATTTAATAAGGGAATGGCCCTATTGTTATAAATGATGTGGTTTTCATTGGATGAAAAATCACCTTTTAAAATACCATGAACACTATCGTACTTTAATAAATGTGTTAAAGTTTTAGCGTCAGATAAATCATTTATGGCAACAACCTGAATATTTTTATAGTCCTGAAGCAATCGAAAAACACGTCTACCAATTCTTCCAAAGCCATTAATGGCTACACGAATCATGACTAATTAATATGTTTTTGAGCCTTATATGACGATCTCACTAAAGCACTACTTTCTACATGACGGAAACCTAATTCTAATCCGATTTCTTCAAATTCTTTAAATTCGTCTGGATTGATAAACTTTTTAACCGGAAGGTGTTTTTTGGAAGGTTGCAGGTATTGCCCTATAGTGACAACATCCACATCGTTTGCTTTTAAATCATGAAGCGTCTGAATGACTTCTTCACGTGTTTCACCTAAACCAAGCATGATCCCAGATTTAGTTCTACGCTGACCTTGTTGTTTTAAGTATTTTAATACGCCCATACTACGATCGTATTGGGCTTGAATTCTAACATCACGCGTTAAACGACGCACCGTTTCTATGTTATGTGAAACAACTTCGGGTGCTACATCAATTATTCTATCGATGTGTTTTTCAATTCCTTGAAAATCTGGAATAAGGGTTTCTAAAGTCGTTTCAGGATTCATACGTCTAACCGCTTTCACCGTTTCAGACCACATGATACTTCCCATGTCTTTTAAATCATCACGATCCACACTGGTTAATACAGCATGTTTAATATTCATGATTTTTATTGAACGCCCAACTTTTTCTGGTTCATCCCAGTCCACAGTTTCTGGACGCCCCGTTTTCACACCACAAAATCCGCAAGAACGCGTACATACATTTCCTAAAATCATAAATGTTGCTGTGCCTTCTCCCCAACATTCACCCATATTGGGGCAGCTTCCTGAAGTACAAATAGTATTTAATTTGTATTTATCAACTAAGCCTCTAAGTTCGGTGTATTTTTTACCTGTTGGTAATTTTACACGAAGCCATTTAGGTTTTGGTGTGCGTTCGGGTAATATATTTGAAGTTATTTCACTGTTCATAATCTAAAAAAATAGAAATGCAAAGATACAAAGTATTCTTTTAAAACAGGCCTGTTAGCCCATGAGAAGTAGGTGTGATGATTGCCTTAAATAAGAAAGGTTTTACTATGTCTTCTGTATGATCTCAGCCAATAGTTTTTTGGCTCTTAATAGTTTTACTTTTACATTGTTTATAGGCTCTTTCAGTTCTTCTGAAATTTCTTTATAACTCAATTCTTGAAAATATCGTAGGTTTATTATTTCTTGATAATGAGGTTTTAGTTTTTTGATGTCACGTAGCAATTTCGCTAAATGTTGCTCAGTGATGAGCTTGTCTTCTGGAGAAGGCGATTCATCTAAAATATCATAAACTTCACGATTGTTTTTCAGAATAACTTGTGAAATGGAATTTTTTTCTTTCCGAAGTAAATCGATATGAATATTCTTAGAAATGGTTATTAACCAGGTTTTAAAGGTGTATTTCTCTTTAAAGGTTTCTATGCGGTCAAATGCTTTAGAAAAAGTTTGAATGGTAATATCTTCTGCGTCATTTTCGTTTTGTGTACGTTTTAGTTGAAAGCCATAAACGTCGTCCCAGTACAAATCTAACAAATAGTTAAAGGCCTTTTGGTCGTTTTTTTTTGCGTTTTTAATGACTAGATCTATTTCCAATGCTTGGGTTTTGAGATGATATTATTTATAAAGATAGTTAATTGTGTAATGATTAAGAAGCATTCTAAAAAGGGCAAGAGTAGGATTAAATCGGTTTCATTTAATTTTTTAGAAGCCAATCCTATAATTAAGTATTGTATAGCAATTCGGAATAAGAAAGCGCCTAAGACAAATTCCCATTGAAACTGGGTAATAAATAATATGATCGCTAAACTCCAAAATAAAAAGTTTGTAATATACAATGCTGCGAGTAATATTTTATGAGTTCGTTTATAGTGCGTAGCCGTAGAAACATGACGTCGCTTTTGTTTGTACCAAGCTTGAAAGGTTTTTTTAGGAACAGATTCGGTAAAACTGTCTTTAGAAAAAACAGAAGCTGTATTGATTCTTGTCGCTACTTGATTCACAAATAAATCATCATCGCCAGAACGCACTTGAATATGGTTTATAAATCCGTTTGCTTTGAAAAACTCCTCCTTCTTATAGGCTAGGTTTCTTCCTACTCCCATATATGGAATACCAGTTAATGCAAACGAAAAGTAGTTGGTAGCGGTCACCAAGGTTTCAAAGCGGATCAGTTTATTTAAAAGTGAATTCTTTATTTTTGAATAGGCACCGTAACCTAAAATAATAGTTTTTGAAGTCGTGAAATGTGCGGTCATTTCTGAAATCCAATTTTCAGAAAGCGGTTTGCAATCGGCATCTGTAAATAATAAAAATTCTTTTGTAGCCGCTTTTATACCTAATGTTAAGGCATATTTTTTATTTCCCCAAAAGGCTTCTATGTTTTTAACATTAACTATTTTTATGTTAGGTTGCTGCTCAGAAAACGCTTCCATAACTTCAAGAGTATCATCAGTTGAGGAATCGTTAATTAGTACGATTTCAAAATTAGGATGGTTTTGAGCACAAACGGACGGTAGAAATGTTTTTAAATTTTCAGCTTCATTCTTTGCGCAGATAATAACTGATATTGCTAAATCCTTTTTTGACTCTTGTTTTTGTTTAGAAAAAGCAAATTTGGCGAAGAATCCCAAATGGAATAAAACTTGAATGCCGACTACAACCAAAAAGGCATAGAAAACAAAAAGCAGTAAAGGCATACGCTACTTAAGAATGTGAAGGTTCATTACAATCATTAAATTGATCTGGTGTTTTACCGCAGAAACCACAAGATTCTCCTTCCTTGTTAAGCATAGGGTTTTGACTCGCACAAGTACCTGCAAATTTTCCATCCTTTTTAGCCCAAATTTTTATTGCAATACCTGCAATACCTAATGCTAGAAGCGCAATAGTAATAAAAAAAAGTTTCATTTTAAAAAATAATTGTTTTTGCAAAGGTACAATTTTTAGAATTTGGTTTTTAATACTTTTGAAACTAAAACTGTTAAGGTCGTACTAAAAATAGTAAACTGTTATTTGTTAATAATTCGTACATTTAAAACATTAACCAATATAATAAAACACTTATGAAAAAATTATTCGCAGAGTTTTTTGGAACCTTTTGGCTTGTTTTTGGAGGCTGTGGTAGTGCGATTTTTGCAGCGGGATACCCAGAGCTAGGTATAGGCTTTGCTGGAGTTGCTTTAGCTTTTGGGTTAACAGTTTTAACTATGGCATTTGCTGTGGGGCATATTTCTGGTGGGCACTTTAATCCTGCGGTTTCTTTCGGATTATGGGCAGGAGGAAAATTTGAGGCAAAAGATTTAATTGGTTACATAGTTGCTCAATTAGCTGGGGGACTTGTAGCAGCTGGGGCTCTATATCTTATAGTAACTGGTAAATCTGACTTTGAAACTATTGGTGGTTTTGCTTCCAACGGTTATGGTGCATTGTCTCCAGATGGATATTCTATGTCATCTGCATTACTTGCCGAATTTTTACTCACAATGTTTTTTCTACTTATCATATTAGGAAGTACAAATGAAAGAGCGCCTAAAGGGTTTGCACCTATTGCAATTGGTTTAGGCTTAACTTTAATTCATTTAATTAGTATTCCAATTACCAATACGTCGGTTAACCCCGCACGATCTACAAGTCAAGCGTTATTTGCAGGTGGAGCATATGTGAGTCAGTTGTGGTTGTTTTGGGTGGCCCCTATTGGAGGAGCTATTGTAGCAGGAATTATGCATAAGGCTTTGTTCGATAAAGAATAGCATCAATTCATGATGATGTAAAATAAAAAAGCCTCGTTTCATTCGAAACGAGGCTTTTTTTAGTTCAACTATGGATTAATGTAAACTAATTTCTGCTACTGAGTTTTCCTTAGAGGCGACGTTGTTGCCACCTTTAGGCTCTATGGTGATGCTCAGACCTTGAACATCTTCCATATATGGGATATTTCTTAATTTTCTATCGGCTTTATCTAAAATACCTAAATTCACCATTTTACCTTGCAAGTCTGCCCAAATTTGGTAGCATTGTTCTTTAGGTAATTGCGGTAATGAAACCACATCAATCATAGATGTTTTTTCTTTAGAGTTTATATAAGCTACTGTTTTTAAGTCTTTTGCTCTTTCATTTCCAGAGATAATGTACTTTTCAGTTTCTGGATTGTTTAACCTTAAAAGTTGCCTCATCATGCTATCAAGCATCTCGTTGTGTTTATCAATATCGCTTCGTAAATCAAAAATTTCCTCAACAACCACTTGGTTTTCTTCAGAAAGTTTTTGATTCTGATTATAAAAAATGTACGATGTTCCGGCAAAAAGTAAAGCTGCAATACTAGCGGCAACGCTAAATTTATACCACGATTTATACGCTTTTTGAGGTTTTAACTCGATTACAGGCTTTTGGTCTAATTCATCTAAAATATTATCTAAGATGCTTTTAGGGGCTTCAACAGCTTGGCTTTTTGCTACTACTTCTAGGTTCGATTGCAGGGTGTTGTATGCGTTCTGTACTTCTGGAAATCTTGATATATGGGATTCCACTTGTTTAGTTTCTTCAGAAGTAGTTGCTCCTAATAGATATTTGTCTAATAGGCCAGAATTTAAAAAAGTATGTACTTTCTCATTCATGACTTAAATTGTATTTAAGGATTGTAAATTTTTTTCAATTCACGTAATCCAATTTTTAATCTCGATTTTATTGTTCCTAAAGGAATATCTAATTCATCGCTAGCTTCTTGCTGCGTCATACCTTCAAAAAAGAGGGCGTTAATCACTATTTGATATTTTTCATCCAGGCTACCTAAATGTTTTTTAATATCTAAAACATCCTGATTGAGTTCGTTGGATGTTACCTTATATACGGTCGAAGTCTCCATCTGGACTTCATTGTTATTTTTATTTTTTTGTGATCTAACTTTGTCAATCGCAGTGTTATATGCGATTCTGTAGAGCCAAGTAAATAATTTAGCTTTAGAGGCATCGTATTTTTTTGCATACCTCCAGATTTTAACAAAAGTTTCTTGTAGTACATCTTGGGCTAGGTCCTCATCAATAATCACCTTACGGATTACTCCATAAAGGGCATCGGCATAGTTTTCATAAAGTAAACTAATGGCCTTTTTATCTTCTTTTTGAAGGAGGTTGACTATTTCTTTTTCTATTGCTGAAACCAATATATAACGATTTTTTATAGAACCTGCTGAATGTGCAAGTTTGCAAAGTTAGAAATTTCTTTTTGATTACAAGATATTAACTTCGGCTTCAATAGATATACCAAAAAGGCGTTTTACCGTTTTCTGTATTAATTTTGATAGGTTTAGAATTTCTTCACCAGTAGCGCCACCATAGTTTACTAAAACCAGGGCTTGATTTTTATGAACACCATAATGCCCAAATGTTTTTCCCTTAAATCCAGCTTTTTCAATAAGCCATCCAGCAGGGACTTTAACCGTCTCGTCTGAAACTGGATAGGAAGGTATGTCACTGAAATTCTCAGTTAATTTATTGAATTCGACTTTTGAAATCACTGGGTTTTTAAAAAAACTACCACAGTTTCCTATAATCTTTGGGTTAGGTAGTTTACTTTCACGGATCGCAATAACCGCCTTAGAAACGTCTTGAATAGTAGGGTTTGTAACCCCTTCATTCTCTAATTCTGAAGCAATGGCTCCATAATGTACATGTAACTTATGGTCTTTTTTTGTAAGCTTAAAATTAACATTAGTTATGATATATTTGCCTTTAGCTTCTTGTTTGAAAATTGAATTTCTATATCCAAATTGACAGTCGGCTTTGGTAAAAGTATGCATGGTTTTTGAAGCCATAGAAATGGCTTCACAAGATTCAAAAGCGTCCTTTAACTCCACGCCGTAAGCTCCAATGTTTTGAATGGGTGCCGTGCCAACGTTTCCTGGTATTAGAGATAAATTTTCAATACCGCCATAATTGTTGTTAATGGTCCAAAGTACAAAATCATGCCACACTTCACCAGCCTGAGCTTTTACTGTAACAAAATCCTCATCCTCAGAAACAACTTCAATGCCTTTGAAACCCAATTTAATCACTAAGCCATCAAAATCTTTGGTAAGTAACATATTACTGCCGCCACCTAAAATTAATTTATTAGGGTAGTCATTTAGTGAAAGGACCGTTGTTAGCTCATTAATATTATCGACTGAAACAAAATGTTTTGCTTTAGCATCAATACCAAAAGTATTGTATGGTTTTAAGGATGTGTTTTGTTCGATATGCACAGTTTTAGTCTTTATAGATTTTTAAGGCTTCTTTTAAAATATGAACTGCTTTTATTAAGCTTTCTTTGTTAAGTACGTAAGCAATTCGTATTTGGTTTAATCCAACACCAGGAGTTGAATAAAACCCATTTGCAGGTGCGACCATTATGGTTTCTCCATTTATTTCAAATTTTTCTAAAAGCCATTGAGCAAACTTGTCGGTGTCTTTTACCGGAAGTTCAACAATGCAGTAAAAAGCGCCTTTTGGCTTAGCAACTTTAATACCTTCTATTTTTTTTAGTTCAGAAATAAGAATGTTTCGGCGCTCCACATATTCGTGAATCACTTCATCAAAATAACTTTGCGGGGTATCTAGGGCAGCTTCACTGGCAATTTGTGCATATGTTGGCGGACTTAATCTTGCTTGCGCAAATTTTAAAACTGTATCCATAACTTTTTTGTTTTTAGAAACTAAAAAGCCAACGCGTGCACCACACATACTGTAGCGTTTAGATACCGAATCAATAATAACGGCGTGTTGCTCGATACCATCGACTTGCATAATGGAGTAATGGGTCTCACCGTCGTATATAAACTCGCGATATACCTCGTCGGCAATCAAAAATAAATCGTGCTTTATAGCTAAAGCGGCTAGTTGTTCTATTTCTTGTTTAGAATACAAGGTTCCTGTGGGATTCCCTGGATTACAAATTAATATGGCTTTAGTTTTATTGGTAATTAAACTTTCAAAAGTTTCAATAGAGGGCAGCGCAAAATTATCATCGATGCTACAAATAGCAGGAACAACGTTTACTCCTGTTGCCGTCGAAAACGCTATATAATTAGCATAAAATGGTTCGGAGATAATAACTTCATCTTCGGGATCCATGATGCTGCTAAATAAAAATTGTAAAGCTTCACTAGCCCCAGTAGTAACGATAATATCTTCATGAATCACTTTAATACCGTGCTTGTTGTAGTAGGTCGCTAACTTTTTTCTATAGGTTTCAGATCCTTGAGACCTAGAATAAGATAAAATATCAATATCACTATTTTTAACCGCATTTATGGCTACTTCAGGCGTTTTTATGTCTGGTTGTCCAATGTTTAAATAGTAAATATGCTTTCCGTTTTTAACTGCTTGTTCTGCATACGGAACAAGTTTTCTTATAGGGGAAGCGGGCATTTTGCGGCCTTTATTAGATATGGTTGGCATTTATATCAATTTAGGGTGTAAAGTTGAGAAAATATTATTAAGTTTTTCAATAAACGCGACTAAAATAGATGTATGCTTAAGAAATTGATTAGTTTGATAAGAAATAGCACGATCTTTTGTTAATTTATGTTATTGAATGCTATAATATGCAAAAGGCTTAAACACATGTTTAAGCCTTTTTGGTGTTTTGTGAATGAAATGCCTTGGTTATTGCATCACACTTTTGTCTTTTTTATCCATAACACCTTTCTTTTCAACAACTAGACCTTTAATTTTAAGAGCCACTGTTGGAGTTTCGGCATTTGAAATTACTGTAATGGTTTTTCTAATAGGGTTTACTCTATTGGTGTCATATTTTACTTCAATTTCTCCATTTTTACCTGGTAAAATTGGATCTTTTGGTTTTTTAGGTATGGTACATCCACAACTAGATGATACTTTAGAAATGATTAGCGGTTCATTTCCCGTATTTGTAAATTTAAAAACACGAACCCCATCTGAACCTTTTTCAATGGTTCCATAATCTATGGTATCCGACTCAAATTTAATTTTGGCCTGAGCATTAACCGATAAGCTAATTAACCCGATAAATAATATTGTAATTAATGATTTCATTTTTTATGTTTTTTTTGTTAAAATTTAATGACTTAGCTTAATTATTGCATGTGATAAGTCTTCAAACATACTTACTTTTCCGATAATCTGCAAAAATAAAAGATGTAATGCTTAGTTGTTAACACAATTCTTGAATTCAAATGTACGGATCACTTGTGATTGACCACCTTCATAAATGTTAAAATATCGGATTCTGCTTAGTTTATCAATTCATATAATAGTTTCACAGAAAAAGAAATATAAGTACTTTTGCACTTTATTATTCAAAAATTATTCCAAAGCATGCAAATTCCATCAAAATATGATGCCCATCAAGTAGAAGGTAAGTGGTACAACTACTGGATGAAACATAATTATTTTCACTCAGAACCTGATGAAAGAGAGCCTTATACCATAGTTATACCGCCTCCTAATGTTACAGGAGTTTTACACATGGGGCACATGCTTAACAATACGATTCAAGACGTTTTAATTCGTCGTGCGCGTTTACTAGGAAAAAATGCCTGTTGGGTACCTGGAACCGATCATGCGTCTATTGCTACAGAAGCTAAAGTGGTTGCTAAGCTTAAAGAGCAAGGTATTGATAAAAACAGTCTATCTAGAGAAGCATTTTTATCTCATGCCTGGGACTGGACACACGAGTATGGTGGTGTGATATTAGAACAGCTTAAAAAACTGGGGTGTTCTTGTGACTGGGAACGCACCAAGTTTACCATGGATGATGATATGAGTGAATCTGTCATTAAAGTCTTTGTTGATTTATATCAAAAAGGCTTAATTTATCGCGGTTATCGTATGGTAAACTGGGATCCTGAAGCCAAAACAACGCTTTCAGATGAAGAGGTTATTCACGAGGAACGTCAGGGGAATTTGTATTATTTAGAATATAAAATTGAAGGTAGTGACGATACGTTAACAATAGCAACTACGCGACCAGAGACAATTTTTGGCGATACGGCTATTTGTATAAATCCCAATGATGCACGTTTTGTTCACTTACGTGGAAAAAAAGCCATCGTACCAATTTGTAATCGTGCAATTCCTATTATTGAGGATGAGTACGTAGATGTTGAATTTGGTACGGGTTGTTTAAAAGTGACCCCTGCACACGATGAAAATGATAAAAATCTTGGAGATAAACATAACTTAGAGGTTATTGATATTTTTCATGATGATGCTTCATTAAATAGTTTCGGATTGCATTACGTGGGCAAAGATCGTTTTGTGGTCAGAAAAGAAATTACTCAAGAATTAGAAGAAAAAGGCATTTTAGTTAAAACTGAAACGCATATCAATAAAGTAGGAACGTCCGAAAGAACAAAAGCTGTAATCGAGCCGCGATTAAGTGATCAGTGGTTCTTGAAAATGGAAGAATTAGTAAAACCTGCAATAGAGGCTGTTTTAGGTGAGGATCCTGAGATTAAATTGTTTCCTAAAAAGTTTGAAAACACCTACCGCCACTGGATGGAAAATATTCGTGATTGGAATATTTCTCGCCAACTCATGTGGGGGCAACAAATTCCAGCATACTTCTATGGTGATGGTAAAAATGATTTTGTTGTAGCAGAATCCGCTGAAAAAGCCTTAGAGTTAGCAATAGTAGCTACTGATAACCCTGCTTTAAAAGCGGAAGACTTACGCCAAGATACCGATGCTTTGGATACTTGGTTTTCATCTTGGTTATGGCCTATGTCCGTTTTTGATGGTATTAGAAATCCAGAAAATGAAGACATTAAGTACTATTATCCAACTAATGATTTGGTTACAGGTCCTGATATTTTATTCTTTTGGGTAGCTCGTATGATCATTTCGGGCTATGAGTATAAGAATGAAAAACCATTCAACAATGTTTATTTAACAGGTTTAGTGCGTGATAAACAGCGCCGTAAAATGAGTAAATCATTAGGTAATTCACCAGATGCTTTAAAGCTTATAGAAGAATACGGTGCAGATGGGGTTCGCGTAGGACTTTTATTGAGTTCAGCAGCTGGTAATGATTTAATGTTTGATGAAGCATTATGTCAGCAAGGGAAAGCTTTTGGAAATAAAATATGGAATGCCTTTCGTTTAATTCAAGGTTGGGAAATAGATGAAACTATTGAACAGCCCGAAACATCTAAAGTTGGATTAGAGTGGTATGAAGCTAAATTTCAAAAAGCGTTAATAGAAATAGAAGATCATTTTAGTAAATACAGGTTGAGTGATGCTTTAATGTCTATTTATAAATTGATTATGGATGATTTTTCATCTTGGCTATTAGAGATCATCAAACCAGCATATCAAAAACCAATTGATGCTAAAACATACCATGAAGTAATTGCTGCATTTGAGAATAATTTAAAAGTATTACACCCATTTATGCCATTTTTATCTGAAGAAATTTGGCAATATATTTCAGAAAGAACACCAGAAGAAGCATTAATCGTATCTAGATGGCCAGAAACTAAGGTCGTAAAGGCTAATTTAATTGCGGAATTTGAATTTGCTTCTGAAGTGATTTCAGGAATTAGAAACATTAGAAAACAAAAGAATATTGCGTTTAAGGATGCTATCGCCTTTTCGGTGATAAACAATGAAAAAGCAACCGCTACTTTTGATGGTGTTATCGCTAAATTAGGTAACCTAGAAAGTATTTTGTTTACAAATGAAACTGTTGAAGGCGCATTAACTTTTAGAGTCAAGTCCAATGAATATTTTATTCCAATGGTTGGAGCTATTGATGTTGAAGCTGAAGTTGAAAAGCTAACTGAAGAATTAAAATATACAGAAGGGTTTTTAAAATCAGTTCAAAAGAAATTATCCAATGAACGTTTTGTTTCCGGTGCTCCTGAACAGGTGGTTGCTAGTGAAAAGAAAAAAGAAACCGATGCGTTAAATAAAATTGAAACCTTAAAAGCTAGTTTGGCAAATCTAACTTAGTTTTTTATTCATAAGCATTTATTATAAGGAGCTTTTCAATAATCTTGAAAGGCTCTTTTTTTTGCCTGCAGGATAAAATAGAGCCTTATGATATGTTTATTAGAAGAATGACATGCAGATTAAAAACGGGTTACGTTTGGCACTTTGGATGTGAGGTATTCTTAATAGCCGTTGAGTAAAAATCAAGGTTTCATTATTTATGCTTTACTAAAAGTAGAATTATATATTTGAGGTAGTGTTAAATCGTATTTTTTAGATTTTTTTAAGATTTATATGGATAAGTTATGAATAATCTTACCATTTTTTTATATTTGATACTCAAATCAAGTAATATTGGATCAATAGACTCACTGTTGATTATCAGTTGCTTAAATTAATTAATTATGAAAAAATTTTACTTTTTAAGTTTGCTCATGCTTGTCATGGGGTCCCTTTCAGACGTTTCTGCTCAATCGAGAGGAGAAAGTAGGGAAGGCGGATTTTATTTTGGTCTAGGTTATAACTTTGTTGATGACTCTGATACCGCAGGAAAAGAACCTTTTAATATCAGTGATAACTGGCATAGTACTGCTTATCCTAACCGATTAAATGTTGGTTATATATTAGGAAATAGTGGGTTGTCTGTTGAAGCTATTGGTAGTATTAATACTTTACAAGAAGGTAAAGTTAGAAATGGCCGAGTTTTAACAGAAGATCAAGATTACTGGGCTGTTGATGGTATGGTGTCTTTTAGTTTAGACAAATTTACCTCAAGAAAGGGGTGGTTTGATCCTTATTTACAGGCCGGTATGGGAGGTTCTTCACTTGATAATGATAGAATCCTTACTTTTAATGCTGGTGCTGGAGCTAACTTTTGGTTAGGAAAACAAAAAAACTGGGCGATCAACTTAAATACTATGGGTAAATGGGGGATCAATGAAGATAATAAAGGAGATAACCATATACAGCATGCTATTGGTGTTGTGTTCAAACCATTTGGAAAGAAAAAACAACCAGAGCCTGCACCTGTTGTAGAGAAGAAAGAGCCAGAGCCAGAGCCAGAACCAGTTGTTGAGGCTACTCCAGTTGTAGAGCCAACTCCAGAACCTAAAGTAGACGAAGAAGCTATTTTACGTGAAAAAATGACCTCTGACTTAAGTGAAGTTCGTCGTGTGTATTACCATTTTGATTCTTCAACTTTAACGTCAGACGATAAAGATATTGTAGATGAGCTTGTAGTATTCATGAATAAATATCCAACTGCTGTTTTAGATATTAAATCTCATGCAGATAGTAGAGGTGCAAAAGATTATAACCTTGAGTTGTCTCAAAAGAGATCTACAAGTATTGTAGATTATGCAGTGACTCACGGCATCGAAAGATCTAGATTTGTATCTGAAGGATTTGGTGAAGCTCAACTAAATAACGGATGTTCTGATGGTGTAAAATGTACTTCTGCAGAACACAGAGAAAACCGTAGAACGGATTATGAGTTAATTTGGAAATAAATAGAAATTAATTCAATTCAATAATAAATTTAAAAAAGGCATTCTGTTTTCAGAATGCCTTTTTTTGTGGTAAAAATTTAAGGGAGGTATTCTCCCGTTTTTATTAAGTTTTTTGGTAACAGATATAGTACTTCTTTAATTAAAGAAAGGAGCACGTGGCAAGGGGGGTGAAGAGTTTCATATTGTGTCGATCTAAAAATTTATGTTATAATAGTGCTCGTTCAAAATGATACTCCTAAAAAACGTAATAATATTTATGGGTTATTAAATAATATTGCCCTCACTTCTAATGCTAATTATGAGATTATGATAAACAGTAAAACCAGTTATGTTATTCTAAAGTGGTAACACTTCTCAACTTTAAACATACTTTTATATTAATACCTTGTTTTATTTTAATCGGGAAGTGGCGTCTCTAATACGCTACAATATTAATGGTTGGATTTATAGTGTTTTTGAGCTGTAATGTCGCGTATAATTTGTTTCTTTTTCGCCCATATTTCAATATAAAATAAAACTGCAGCTAAGGCTATGGTTGAATTTTATCTAATTATATTATGTCTAGATTTTATTAATGAAAATTGTGCTATAAGAAGAAATAATAAACAGCAAACTGCTAGATGAAAAAGTTACTCATCCCTTATTTTCTGTATAAAAAGTAATTATTGACAAGCTCAATATATAAGATCTTGGCTTCGTCTTCGGTTAACCCTTTAGCCTGAAAAAGCGCATTTGTTTTAAATGCATTTATAATGGGTTTTTTGCTTTTTGGACGACCATAGTCATTAGTGGCCTTTTTGTAGTAAGCATAGAGCTTTAATAAGGTGTCAGCAGGAAATGGCTCAGTATAAGCATTTACACGATTTACTGCTTGATCAAATTCAATATCTAAATCACTCTTACTCATTTATTTTTTTAATTCAGCAATAATACTTTCGCCTCCACGAACTTTTTGATTTAGTTCCACCTTAATATTAGTGTCCAATGGCAGGTATAAATCAACTCGAGATCCAAATTTAATAAAGCCAGAGTCCGTACCTTGAACTGCTTTATCGTTTAATGCAGCATAATTAACAATACGTTTGGCTAGTGCTCCTGCAATTTGTCTGTACAGTACTTTTCCGTAAGTTTCATTTTCTACCACTACCGTTGTACGTTCGTTTTCTTCACTTGCTTTTGGATGCCATGCTACTAAATATTTACCAGGATGATATTTGCTAAAAATAACATTTCCACTTATTGGATAACGTGTAACATGAACATTTATTGGAGACATAAATACACTCACTTGCAAACGCTTTTCTTTGAAATATTCCTTTTCGAATACTTCTTCGATAACAACAACTTTACCATCTACAGGAGATAATACTTGGTCGGCGTCTAATTGGGTATGTCGTTTAGGATTTCTAAAAAATTGAAGAATAAGTACAAGGAATACGATTAAAGTTAATAGTAACAAGGTTTTTAGCCAATTTACAGTAACGAAACTATCAACCAGTAAAGCAGATCCTATAACGATTATAAACGTTATCACTATAATTTTATAGCCTTCTTTATGAAACATAATATAAAATTCTTAAAAATAAATATATAAACGGTGCAGCAAAAATAATACTATCTAAACGGTCTAATAAGCCACCATGACCTGGCATGATTACGCCACTATCTTTCACTTTAGCTTGTCTCTTGAACTTAGATTCTATTAAATCTCCTAGCGTACCAAAAACACTAACAATAATACTTAAAACTAACCAACTTGTGGCGTTTAAGGTCTCGGTAAAGGTAGCAATAAAATAACTTGCTACACAGGAAAAGAAAAGTCCGCCAAGAAAACCTTCTACTGTTTTTTTTGGTGAAATAGATTCGAATAGTTTTTGTTTGCCAAAGTTTTTACCAACTAAAAAGGCAAATGTATCGTTTACCCAAATTAATATAAACGCCCCTAATAATATTTTCGGGTTGTATTCTTGGTGATTTGCTGTAAGAAGCACTAAAAAGACAAATGCACTGGACAGATAAAAAGTTGTAAGTAAGAATCGTTTAGTGCTAAATAATGGAATAGTCTTTTCGGAAAATAAATCTTTAATTAAAAATAGATTTACAAAAACCGAAAGTACTAAGAGGATATGAGTGGCTTCGATTAACCCTTCATTTGTATTCAGAACCGTTTGCCAATATCCGAAGAAGATATAAAGAATAATGAATATGATATAAGGAATATTGCTTTTAAGCTGAATGAGTTTTTGAAATTCAGCCAAACAGACTATTCCGAAAATACAAAAAAGTGCAATTAATAAATGTTCAAAATATAATGAAACAAGTAAAATTGATATATATAGAAACCCTGAAAGGGATCGAACAACTATTTCTTTCATTCTATAAATCTTCTAAGAGTAGGAGGTATAGGTTTTTAGCACTACTGCCATAGCTTAGGAAGTCATTATCTTCTCCAGATTTAAAATGTTTGATCGTAGTGATGTTAGTGGGAATTTGTTTCGAGTTTTTTGATTTGATACCTTTTAATCCTTCTCCAATAGTTTCAACTAACTGACTTGTTGTAGCGAATACTATGAAATTAAAGGGGAGTTCGATGAGTTTTTTTTCAAAAATTTGTTTTGATGAAATTAAGATAGATCCATCATTGGCAATTAAATTTTCGCAAGTTGTTAAGAAAAAAGGTGCTTGGTTTAATTTTTTAGTGGGATTGAGCTTTAAATTTTTAAATTTATTTTGTAATTCTGAATCCAATAGGAGGATATTTTCTTTTTGCCAATCATTTTCACTAATGATGTGTCCTAAGTTTTGATATACTTCCTTAAAGTCGTCGCAGTATAGAAATTTACCACCATTCGCCTTGAAGTTTATTGTAAAACGTTCATCAATAGGTAGTTTCTGTTCAGGCATGTAGCGTCCCCTATGATCCGATATAATCTCCTCGTCCGGTTTCTTAGATTTTGAACCAAAAATTTTTCTAAAAAGACTCATTAAGTACTGTGGTTATAAGAATTTGTGTTGAGAGGATCACCAAATATAAAAAATCTTAAACTAATCATATGATTAATTTAAGATTTTTGTAATGGACTTAAAAATTAAAACGTTTTAAGCTTGTTCTTCAGTCTTTTTTTCTTCTGGTTTAGAAGCTATAGCTTCTTCTTTCAGGAAGGCACGTTTACCGAATATTTTTTCAAGGTTATCTTTGAAGATCACTTCTTTTTCTAAAAGTACTTCAGCTAACTCGGTTAACTTGTCTTTATTTTCTTCAAGTAGCTTAATAGCACGTTGGTATTGCTCTTCAATAATAGCTGAAATTTCTTTATCAATTAAAACCGCGGTTTCTTCACTGTAAGGTTTCGTGAAACCATGATCACTCTGTCCAGAATCATAATAAGTCAAGTTTCCTACTTTATCACTTAAACCATAAATGGTTACCATGGCACGTGCTTGTTTCGTGACCTTTTCTAAATCACTTAAAGCTCCTGTTGATATTTTATCGAAGATGACTTTTTCTGCTGCACGACCACCAAGGGCGGCACACATTTCGTCTAGCATTTGTTCCGGACGCACAATTAAACGTTCTTCTGGTAAGTACCAAGCAGCACCTAATGAGCGACCACGTGGCACGATAGTAACTTTTACCAATGGTGCAGCATGTTCTAGCATCCAACTTACAGTGGCATGTCCAGCTTCATGAAATGCTACAGCTTTTTTCTCGCTAGGGGTAATTATTTTATTTTTCTTTTCTAGTCCGCCAATAATTCGATCTACGGCGTCTAAGAAATCCTGTTTGTCTACTGCTTTTTTATTATTTCTTGCGGCGATTAATGCAGCCTCATTACAAACATTTGCAATGTCGGCACCAGAAAAACCGGGTGTTTGTTTTGAAAGGAAATCCAAATCTAAGTTTTCAGCTTTTTTAAGCGGTCTTAGGTGAACTTCAAATATTTCTTCGCGTTCACGAACGTCTGGTAAATCAACAAATATTTGTCTATCAAAACGTCCAGCACGCATTAATGCTTTATCTAATATGTCAGCTCTATTGGTCGCAGCAATCACAATAACATTGGTGTTGGTGCCAAAACCATCCATTTCAGTTAATAATTGATTTAAGGTATTTTCGCGCTCATCATTACTGCCTGACATGGCATTTTTTCCTCTCGCACGCCCAATCGCATCAATTTCATCAATAAAAATGATTGAAGGTGACTTTTCCTTGGCTTGTTTGAATAAATCTCTAACACGAGAAGCTCCAACACCAACAAACATTTCAACAAAATCTGAACCAGATAATGAGAAGAAAGGCACTTTCGCTTCACCTGCAACAGCTTTAGCTAATAAGGTTTTACCAGTTCCTGGAGGACCTACAAGTAAAGCTCCTTTTGGGATTTTACCACCTAGGGTTGTGTATTTTTCAGGGAATTTAAGGAAGTCTACAATTTCTTGTACTTCTTCTTTAGCGCCTTCTAAACCAGCAACATCTTTAAACGTTGTTTTAACTTCAGTTTTTTCATCAAAAAGCTTGGCTTTTGATTTTCCGATGTTAAAAATTTGGCCGCCGGCACCTCCGCCAGCTCCACCAGACATACGTCTCATGATAAATATCCAAACACCAATAAGTAAGATAAAAGGTAGGATACCCATTAAAAGGTTTCCTAAGTCATTCGTTTCTGTATCAAAGGTTACTGATGGTTTTGTAGGTAAATCTTTTATACCTTCATTTAATTCGTTTTCAAAATTTTGAAGATCACCAAATTCAAATTTGTAATTAGGTAATTCTGTAGCCGAAGGGATAATGGATTGAGGCTTAGAGCCTTTATGAACTTCTTTAGATTGTGCATCAGAAGTTAAATAAACTTTGGCTACGCGTGTATTTTTTACAATGTTTACACGAGCTACATCACCATCTTTTAAATATTGGAAGAATTCTTGAGGTGTTGTAGTGTTACCACTTTCATAGCTATCTCCACTAAATAATTGAAATCCTAAAAATAAAGCGATTAATGCGCCGTAAACCCAATACGGACTAAATTTTGGTTTGTTGTCTTTTGGTTTTTTATTGTCCTTTGCCATTTGATTTTTTTAGTAGTTGGTTTCTATTACTGTTGTTTTTGCATCACCCCAAAGACTTTCGATGTCGTAAAACTCTCTAATTTGCTTTTGGAATACATGTACAACTACATTAACATAATCAATTAAAACCCACTCGGCGTTATCCATACCTTCAGTATGCCATGGGTTATCCTTAAGTTCTTTGCTTACTTTTTTCTGGATGGAGTTAACAATAGCGTTTACTTGTGTATTTGACGATCCTTCGCAAATAATGAAGTAATCACAAACCGTATTTTCAATCTCTCTTAAATCTAGAATATTTATTTCTTGTCCTTTAACATCCTCAATGCCACTAATAATAACGGATATTAACTGGTCTGCGCTTATTTTTTCTTTCGCCATTAAATTTATTTAATTTGTGCAAAGTTATTATTTTTTTAGTTCTTTATACTTTAAAAATATGATAAGATTTAGACTAATATCAATAACTTGTCTATGAGTATAATCAAACTTGATGCCACCGATTCTACAAATAGCTATTTGAGAGAACTATATACGAATGAGACTGTTGCAGATTTTACCATGGTAATCGCTAAAAAGCAGACACATGGAAGAGGGCAAATGGGCGCGAAATGGGAGTCACAAGACGCTAAAAACCTTACTTTTAGTGTGTTCAAGGATCTTGGTGGTTTTCATCTTGAATCACCATTTGCAATCAGTTTGGTGGTGTCTTTAGCTTTAAGAAAAGCGCTACAGTCCTTTTTGATTCCTCATTTACATGTCAAATGGCCTAACGACATTCTGTCAGTAAATAAAAAGATTTGTGGTGTTTTAATTGAAAATGTCATAAAACAACAGGATGTCACAGCATCAATTATTGGTATCGGACTGAATGTGAATCAAATTGACTTTGAAGATTTACCTAAAGCGTCTTCTTTAAAACAAATCACAGGGATCATTTATGATTTAGATGAAGTGGCTTGCGCTATTTTGGATCAGCTAAAATATTATTTTGAAGTCTTAGAAAAGGGGAATTACGAGGCGTTAAAAGAAGCGTATGAATCATGCTTATTCAGAAAAAACAAACCTTCAACATTCGAAGATGCTGAAGGTTTACAGTTTTCTGGTTTTATAAAAGGTGTTTCTAATATTGGAAATCTTAAAGTGTTATTAGAAGATAACATCGTAAAAGAATTCGATTTAAAAGAACTAACGTTATTGTATTAAACAGCTTTAGGAATATTAGTCGCTAAAGTTTCAATGAGTTTTGTGATCGGGCCTTTAATCATCATGGCCATCATCGGGTTGATGTTTCCATCAAAAAGCAATTGTACTTCACTAGCCCCGTTATCAATTTTATTAATTGCCGTAGTTAGGGAAAAGTCTATTTTTCCGCCTGCAGCACCAAGAACAATTTTATTTGGAGGAATCACTTCCTTTTTCTTAAGAACGATATCGGGCATTCCTTTTAAGGCAAAAAGAAATTTATCTTCTCCTAAAACTTCAAACTTACTAATGTTCTCCGGCATTATAGCTTCAAAGTTTTTAACCTCAGATAAATACTTAAAAACCTCTTCAGAAGATTTTGTTACTGTAACTTTTGGGGATTCTAAATTCATAATATTTTAAAATTGTGATTGTTTCATTTGATAAATTCAATCAAATTATAACAAGGTGTCTATCAATTAGCGTTCCATTCACCTGGGTTACTATTCCATTCTGATAAAGTCTTTAATTCTTTTTCAGAAATGTAATTGGTATCCAAAGCTTGCTCTAATAAGTTCTCGTAGTTACTTAATGTGTTTAAATGGATGTTTTCTTGCTTAAAGTTTTCAGCAGCAACATCAAAACCATAGGTAAATATAGCAATCATGCCTTTTACATTTACATGCGCTTCTTTTAAAGCCTTTACGGCGTTTAAACTGCTTTTTCCAGTACTTATTAAATCTTCTACCACTACCACGTTTTGTCCGCTTTCAATAAAGCCTTCAATTTGGTTTTTTCTGCCATGGCCTTTAGCGTCAGGTCTTACATATATAAAAGGAAGTCCTAAGTATTCAGCAACAAGCATTCCTATACCAATTGCACCTGTGGCAACACCAGCGATAACGTCGGGTTTGCCATAATGTTTTTCGATATATTTCCCCATAGTTTCGCGAATGTAATTACGCACAGGAGGGAATGATAATATAATACGGTTATCGCAATAAATTGGCGATTTCCAGCCCGATGCCCAAGTAAAAGGTTCTTGAGGACTTAGTTTAATAGCGTTTATTTGCAATAAAACTTCGGCTGTTTTTTTAGCTGTGTCTTTGTTGAAAATCATGTTAGCAAAATTACGGATAAATTTAAGTTTAAATCAATGGAGTTTTATTTTAATTAAAATATTTTTTGATCAAAGTTTGCCATGTGAACAAAATTAATATTTTTACCTAAAAGAAATTGTTAATTATTAAGGTCTATGTATAAAGTTTTTGTTGGAGATAAACCAATGATTTTGACAACTCAAGTTGAGCAGGAAACCAACTTCAAGAATTACTTACTCAATACGGTGAATCTTGTTAAGGTAATTCGGAAATTGAATACGTCATCCTTGAAAGAAGCACGTTTGATTCATAAAAACCCCGATAAATTATTAAAGAAGTTTTTAAAGAAATTACCTAACGTTATCGCTGGCGGCGGTAAGGTTTATAATGCCGAAGGTGACATACTTTTTATATACAGAAATGATAAATGGGATTTACCTAAAGGGAAAGCCGAACGCCATGAAAGCATTCAAGAAACAGCGATTCGTGAAGTTACCGAAGAAACTGGTGTTGGCGGATTAGTGATTACAAAGCCTTTAGATATTACTTACCATATTTTTAAACGTCACGGGCGCTATAAAATAAAAGTAACCCATTGGTTTGAAATGAAAACGAACTTTACTGGAAACTTATACGCCCAGGAAGAAGAGGGGATTACTAAAGTGGCCTGGCTAAATGCTAGTGAAGCTCATGAGGCACTGAATAACTCGTATGCTAATATTAAGTTGTTGGTTTAGTCGTTGAGGAGTTAAGTAGTTAAGTAGATTTCACTTCGCAGGCTCAGTGTTTGAGGAGTTGAAGTAGTTAAGTAGTTAAGTAGTTAAGGAGTTAAGGAGGGTTACTTCGCGGGCTCAATGGGATTGTTTTTGTTCTTTTAAGGCTTGTAAAATCTCTATATCGGCTATATAATCGCAATCAACGTTCACGAAATCAAACGTTATAGTTTTGGTTAATGGCAAATTAAATAGGTTCTGCTTGCAAGACAACTTATTAAACTTAAATTTGCAGCTCCAAAAAATGAACCATGACCGATTTTATTATTAAGCGTGCAGCGAATGCAAAAAACGATGTTCTAGCAGGAATTACAGTCTCTTTAGCGATGGTGCCCGAAGTGGTAGCCTTTGCTTTTGTGGCTCAAATAGATCCCTTAATGGCGCTTTCTGGTGCTTTTATTGTGGGTTTAATTGCTGCCATTTTTGGTGGTAGACCAGGTTTAATCTCTGGTGCTGCAGGTGCGGTAGCCGTTATTTTTGTTGGTATGATTGCCGAAGGCCACACGCGAGGTATGTTATTCGATCAGCCCATCGAAAACATGGGGTTCTTCTACTTAATGGCCTGTGTGATCTTAATGGGCATCATTCAAATATTTGCAGGTGTTTTTAAGTTAGGGCGTTTTGTACGTTTAATTCCGCATCCTGTCATGATGGGGTTTGTAAACGGTTTAGCCATCGTTATTTTTTGGGCGCAAGTCAAAATGTTTTCTCATAAAACATTACAAGTTTCCGCCGAAGGTGTGAAGGAATACGTAAACACCTTCATGCATGGTACCGAATTATATATCATGATGGGGTTAGTAGCCTTAACGATGGGTATTATTTGGCTATTGCCTAAAATTACAACTAAAATTCCTGCGGCCTTAACCGCTATATTAATTACAACTATGGTTGTTGTTGGTTTCGGAATGGAAGTTTCTACGGTAGGTTCTTATATTATTGAAGGCGGCGGAACAGGATTAAAAGGTGAAATACCAACACCAAATCTGGAACTTTGGCAGCACTTACCTTTCAATTTAGACACACTTAGTTTTATCTTACCATATGCCTTTTTAGCAGCCTGCGTAGGATTAATAGAGTCTTTAATGACGATGAACCTTGTTGATGAACTTATTGATAGCCGTGGGGACGGAAATAGAGAATGTATCGCTCAAGGTGCTGGAAATATTATGTCTGGACTTTTTGGAGGTACCGGAGGTTGTGGCATGATCGGTCAAACCGTAATCAATATAAAAGCAGGTGGTCGTGGTCGACTATCGGGTATCATGATGGCCGTAACCTTATTAACATTTATACTTTTTACAGATAAATTAATAGAGCAAGTGCCCATCGCCGCATTAATTGGGGTGATGTTTATGATGGTTATCGAAACATTCGCATGGTCTAGTTTTAGAATTATTAAAAAAATACCTAAATCGGATGCCGTGGTTTTAATCGTAGTATCTTCTGTAACTGTAATCTTTGATTTAGCAATTGCTGTTTTCGTAGGTGTTATTATTTCAGCATTGGTTTTTGCTTGGGAAAATGCCAAACGAATTCGTGCTCGTAAACGCATGCGCGAAGATGGTACTAAGGTTTATGAAATCTGGGGCCCATTATTTTTCGGTTCAATAACGGCTTTTAATGAAAAATTCGATGTTAAAAACGATCCAGAAGTCGTAGAAATCGATTTTGTAGAATCGCGAATTAGTGACCATTCGGCTATGGAAGCTATTTTTAATTTAGTTAAAAAATACGAAGATGCCGGGAAACAAATCAAATTAAAACATCTAAGCGAAGACTGTAAAATTCTTCTTTATAAATCGAATCCTAAATTCCGTGAGGTGGTTGTGGAAGATATTGATGATCCAAGATACCATTTGGCTGAAGATCCAGAAGCCTTTACAAAAGGACTAGGTGAGTATAAATTTTAGGGCGTTACCATATCCTTCGATTCCCCTCAGGACATGGTCGGGCTTTCCGCTATATCTTTTTTTAGAGAAGTGGCTTATTTGTAACTTCAGTACTACTTAAATACGAATGTCTAATTTGTAGTTTATGAGGTGGTTAACCAAAAAAAGGATGCCGCTGCAATCCCTAACGCGGGTGTTTTAGTATTTTTTTAACTTTTTTTCACGTCTTAGATATACTGTTAAATTGCTGACTAGTAGCTTGATACGTGTTTGTTGATTTTTTTGTAGTGATTTTCGTAATGTGCTTGTCTTTAGGTTCTTAGTTTTTTTTTATAATTTAGAGGAAACTAATCTAAAAATTAACAAAAATGAAAACAAAATTACAAACAAGCCAAATTAAATGGAGAACCATCAAAACAACTTGCGCACTATTTTTAGTCGGCGCTTTAGGGTTTGCGCAAACACCTGTTTCTACAACAAACACTGAAATTTCTGGAGTAACTGTTGCTTTTTATTTTAATCAGCAAGTCGATGTATCTGCGGGTAAATTAAACTATGCCACTAACACTGTTGATGGCGACATCGACACCGATTGGGCAGGAGAGAGTGCTGCAGATATGCCAAACCGTGGAGAGGCTCTTATTTTTGACTTAGGAGGCTCTTACGAATTAGCCGAACTTCAATACTTAACGGTTGCAAAAGATCCAACGTATCAATTTCAAATTTGGGTATCTACAGGAACGTCTAATGAGGCAGATTTTATTAACGCTTTTCCTACATTAGGAAATCTTTTAAGTAGCACTGCTCTTGAGTACAAGCAATTTCTTTTAACAACACCTCTTGCTAATGTAAAGTATGTGATGTTAAAATGTTATGGGCGTGCAGATAGTGCTTGGAACACAATTAGTGAACTTAAGTTTTATGAAGCATCAACAGCTTCTGTAAAAGAAAATGAGTTAAGTGGTTTTGCTTTATACCCAAACCCTGCTAACGACTCTTTTTCTTTAAACAACCTTAGTAACAAGGTTAACAAAGTTGATATTTTAAACTTACAAGGGCAACTCGTTTTATCTCAAACTATCGAGAGTTTTACTAATGAATTATCAATAAGCACAACAAGCTTAACTAACGGTATCTATTTAGTAAAATTATCTGATGGTTCAGGAAGCTTATCAGCATCAAAAAAACTTATCGTTAAGCGCTAAAAAAAAAAATGACATGTTTCAACTTTAAAAAGAAGTTGTTTGGTCATATATAAGCATAAAAAAGCTCTAAAAAGTAATAATACTTTTTAGAGCTTTTTGGTTTATATCATTTAGCGTATCGTTATGCTTTCTCTTTGAATCACAATTATAATTAATTATTCAAACGCACAGCATCCGGTACCAATTTGGTGTAATCACCATTGTTTCTAATCACGTCACGCACAATATTTGAAGCAATGTAAGATGTTTGTGCAGAGGTTAATAAAAACACAGTTTCAATAGGTGCCAGATCTCTATTGGTATGTGCGATGGCTTTTTCAAATTCAAAATCTGCAGGGTTTCTTAGTCCGCGTAAAATAAAGGGCACATCGATGGCTTTACAGTAATCAACCGTTAAGCCTTCATATGTTACTACTTTAACTTTGGGCTCGTTTTTAAAGGTGTCTTCAATAAATTGTTTACGCTGCTCTAAGGAGAACATGTATTTTTTATCGGCATTAACTCCAATAGCTACAATAATTTCATCAAATAAAGTGGCCGCACGTGTTATAATATCAACATGGCCTAAGGTTAGCGGATCAAAAGACCCAGGGAATAATGCGCGTTTCATGTGTTTTGTTTATTTTTTTTGACTATTGACTATTGACTATTGACTATTGACTATTGACTGTTGACCTTTGACTGTTGACTGTTGACTGTTGACCTTTGACTATTAACGGAAGACAGAAGACGGGACCACAATAGTTTTTAATTTTTAAATCTGCATTTTTAATTAAATAGTCATTAATCAATAGTCATTAATAAAATTTTATGCTAAAGCTTCTTCAATCGCATTGGCGAACAAATCCGCTAAAGGGATATTTGCGGCAGCTGCTTGTTGTGGTAAGATGCTTTCGCGGGTTAAACCCGGAATGGTATTCATTTCTAATAAATGCGGTTCGCCATCTTTAAAAATAAATTCACTACGGCTAAAACCTTTCATTTTTAAGACCTCATAAACTTTCTTAGCTTCTTTGTTTACTTGGGCTTCTTGTGCTTTTGTTAATCGAGCCGGTGTAATTTCTTGAGATTTCCCTTCATATTTTGCTTCGTAATCGAAAAAATCATTTTCAGAAACTATTTCAGTAATTGGAAGTACAATAACCTCACCTTTATAACTAATCACACCAACCGAAACTTCGGTGCCATCTAAAAACGATTCAATTATAATTTCATCATCTTCCTTAAAAGCTACATCTACCGCACTTTGTAATGCTTCCTTTTTATGAACCTTACTTACTCCAAAACTACTCCCTGCTTTATTAGCTTTTACAAAACATGGTAAACCTACTTTAGAAATAATGGCATCAGCATCTACGGTATCTCCTAAATTAAGATAAAAAGATTCAGCCGTTTTTATGCCATAGGGTTTTAAAATACTCAATAAATCACGTTTATTATAAGTGATTCCTGCTTGATACATGTCGCAGCTTGTATGCGGCAGGTTCAATAGTTTAAAATAGCCTTGCATATAACCATCCTCTCCGGGAGAACCATGAATGGCATTAAATACACAATCGAAAGTAATTTTTTTTCCTTGTGCCGAAATTGAGAAATCATTTTTATCAACAGGGTGTTCGTTGTTGTTGGCATCGACATAAACCCATTTGTCTTTAAAAATATGAATGCGGTATGCCGTATATTTACTTTGGTCTAAAGTTTCATAAACCACGTTTCCACTAGTCAGTGAGATTTTATATTCACTTGAATATCCTCCCATGATGATGGCTATATTCTTTTTCATCATTAATATATTTGTTGATTTCCGCAATCGGAAATTGAATTAAATAATTGTTTCTCCTAAAAATCTGCAATAAAGTGCAAGTATTATTAGTTAAGCTAAAATATCATATAAATGGCAAAAGAAAAAACAGTTCTGTTTTTATATATTTGTCCTATCGAAATTTCTGTAAATGAGCCTAGTTAAATTTATTACAAGTAAAACATTTTTAAAACAAATAGCTTTAGCCTTAGTCGCTTTGGTTGTACTTTGTTATGTTATTTTAAAATGGTTAAATATCACAACCAATCATGGTAAATTTGAAACGGTTCCAGATTTAAAAGGAAAATCTATAAACGTCGCTAAGCTAGAACTGGAGGATAATAATTTGGTTATGAAAATACAGGATTCTGCAAATTATAACCCAAATTACCCTAAGTTTTCTGTTATTGAGCAAGAACCTTTATCTGGGACAAAAGTAAAAGAGGATAGAAAAATATACATTACTTTAAACCCATCGGGATACCGAAAAATGACGATTCCAGACGGACTTATTGATAAAACCTTCCGTCAAGTTAAGCCTACCTTGGAAGCTTTTGGTTTTCAAATTGGAAAAATTACTTACGTAAATAACATTGGTAAAGACATGGTTCTTAAATTATCACATAAAGGAACCACACTTAATGCCGGCGATAAACTGGCAAAAACATCTGTGATAGACTTACAACTAGGAAACGGCAACCGCCCTTAAATTATGGATGATTACACACCGCAATTACCAGACGAAGACGATTTGTTTGAACATCATGCTTTTACAGTAGATAAAGGACAAACCCCACTTCGAATTGATAAATATTTGATGAATTTTATTGAAAACGCCACGCGTAATAAAATTCAAGATGCCGCCAAAAATGGTAGTATTTACGTGAATGACACGCCGGTAAAATCCAATTACAAGGTGAAACCCTTGGATAAAATCCGTGTATTGTTTGCCCACCCACCTCACGAAAATTTATTGGTAGGTGAAGATATTCCACTTGATATCGTTTATGAAGATGACGCACTTTTAGTGGTTAATAAACCTGCTGGTATGGTTGTTCACCCCGGCCATGGTAATTATTCGGGAACACTTATTAACGCGCTTATTTATCGTTTCGAGAATCTGCCTAACAATTCCAGTGAACGTCCAGGACTAGTTCACCGTATCGACAAAGACACCAGTGGATTGTTAGTCATTGCTAAAACTGAAGAGGCTATGGCACATTTATCCTTGCAATTTGCCGAAAAAACAAGCGAACGTGAGTATGTCGCGCTAGTTTGGGGCAATGTGCAAGAAGATGAAGGCACGATTGAAGGTAATATTGGTCGTCATCCCAAAAACAGATTACAAAACACCGTTTTCTTTGATGATGAAGCTGAAAAAGGAAAACCTGCCGTTACCCATTATAAAGTACTTGAGCGCTTAGGCTATGTAACCCTAGTATCTTGTAAATTAGAAACAGGGCGCACGCATCAAATTCGTGTGCATATGAAGCATATCGGACACACACTTTTTAATGATGAACGTTACGGTGGTGAGAAAATATTAAAAGGAACTACCTTTACAAAATACAAACAGTTTGTGGATAATTGCTTTAAAGTGCTACCTAGACAGGCGCTTCATGCTAAAACTCTCGGTTTTGTGCACCCTACCACTCAAGAATTTATGCGATTTGATAGTGCTGTTCCAGAGGATATTGAGGCTTGTGTGGAGAAGTGGCGTGGGTATTCTAGGCATTTGGATGGGTAGTTTGGGGGTTGAAGGAGTTGAGTAGTTAAGGAGTTAGTACTTCGCGGGCTCAGTTTTTTAGGAGTTAAGTAGTTAGCACTTCGCGGGCTCAGTTTTTAGGAGTTGAGTAGTTAGCACTTCGCGGGCTCAGTTTTTAGGAGTTGGGTAGTTAAGGAGTTAGCACTTCGCTGGCTCAGTTTTTAGTAGTTATCACTTCGCTGGCTCAGTTTTTATAGTTAAGGTGTTTGGCTTCGCTAGCTCAGCCTTGTAGTATGGTTTGTCAGGATTTGGCTAGTAGCAGTAGTTAAGTAGAATCATCTTCGCACGCTCAGAGTTAGTACGTTGCGAATTAGAAAAGTTCACACTTCAACGATTTCCTTGTGCCGTTTAGGTAAAGCAAAGCCCTTGAGGGGATCATAGGGGTGTTTGAGTCCGAGTTACTCACCTCTACAATACACTTTTAAAATTTTCACCTAATACCAATTTAACTGTATCATGTCGTATTTTTAATTTGAATTATTTTTTGTTCAGATGAGATAGAAAATTCAAGCATAGCATTAGCTACGGTTTTATTTTATATTGAAATATGGGCGAAAAAGAAACAAATTATATGCGATATAATACAGTTAAATTGGTATAATTACTCAAACCACTTTTCCGTAATGGTTTTTTCTACGTCTAGATTATTCTTATTGATGAATTCGTTTTTAACGGCATTATAAGTGTAGTCCTTTCCCCAGGTTTCATGGTTTTTGGTAACTTCTTGGATGGCGTCGCAAATGAATGTAACTTCTGCATTAGTCATTGTTGGGTGAATTGACATTCTAACCCAGCCTGGGCGCTCAATTAAACAACCTTCTAAAATTTTCTTTTCAATGGATTTGGAAGTCGGTTCATCTACATTTAATAAATAATGGCCATAAGTTCCAGCACACGAGCAACCACCACGGGTTTGTACGCCAAAACGGTCGTTTAGTAACTTTACAATGAGATTGTAATGTGCGTTTTCTATAAAAAATGAAAATACGCCTAGCCTATCGGTGTGTTTTGGTGCTAATATGTTTAAGTGCTTTATCTTAGAGAGTTTTTTAAAAATGAGAGTGTTTAATTCATGCTCACGATCTAAAATATTTTGAATGCCCATTTCCGCTTTCAGCTGGATGGAAAGTGCGATTTTTATGGCCTGTAAAAAACCTGGTGTTCCACCGTCTTCTCGAGTTTCAATATCATCGATATAATCATGATTACCCCAAGGGTTGGTGTAACTTACGGTGCCGCCACCTGGGTTATCGGGTACTAAGTTTTTATATAGTTTTTTATTGAACACCAATACACCGGAAGTTCCTGGGCCACCTAAGAATTTATGCGGTGAAAAAGTAATGGCATCTAAATATTCATCTTCATTTTTAGGGTGCATATCGATGTTAACATACGGCGCAGAACAAGCAAAATCTACAAAACATAAACCATTGTTTTTATGCATGATTTTAGCAATTTCATAGTAATTGGTGCGAATACCTGTTACGTTAGAGCAGCCAGTTACAGCGGCTATTTTTAAAGGGGTATCCTTGTATTTTTTTAATAATTCTTGCAGTCCCTTTAAACTGGGAAGTCCCTTTTTATTTGAAGGAATCACTTCTACCCGCGCAATAGTTTCTAACCATGAGGTTTGGTTTGAGTGATGTTCCATGTGGGACACGAAAATAATCGGTCGTTTTTCCTCTGGAATAACGGTATGATCTTTTAAATTTTCACTAAGCTTAAGCCCCAAAATACGCTGGAATTTATTAATAGCCCCAGTCATCCCGGTGCCAACAGTTATTAATACATCATCTTTAGAAGCATTAACATGGTTTTTTATGAGATGTCTTGCTTCATGATAGGCACGCGTCATTGTGGATCCCGTTATGGAAGTTTCAGTATGTGTGTTTGCCACAAAAGGCCCAATGTCGTTTAATAACTTTTCCTCAATGGGTCTGTATAACCGTCCGCTAGCTGTCCAATCCGCATAAATTATTTTTTGCTTTCCGTAAGGTGAAATAAAATAAGTGTCGTTACCTATAATTTGATTCCTGAAAGGCGCAAAATAGGTTTCTAATTTACTTGGTTTTTGGTCTTTGTTCAAAATATTGGATATGAAACTCATTTGAAAAGCGGTATGTGGTTGGTTGTGATATTTTAAATTTTATAATGTGTGAAAATGTTCTCGACTCCGCTCGAACACCGTTCTAAAGTTGATTACTACGTTTTTGTAGGTCGTAATCAGACTATTATTTCTATACGTTCTCCACTGTACTCGAACACCGGTTTTATCGGGTTTTCGTTACGGTCTTCGAGCGGAGTCGAGAAGTATTCATAAACTGGTGTAAAAAAGCTAACTTCATATGCTTTACTGTTATGTAAAACGTATTCCTAAAAGCGAAAAAATAAATTATTCGAGACGTTCTCGACTCCGCCATTCTGCCGATAGGCAAGCTCGAACACCATTTCTTAAGTTGATTTCAAGTTCAGAAGTGTTTTAATCAACTGCATCGAAACCTGAAACCTAAATACTTCAAACTTCAAACTATTTATCTACTTCTCAAACTTTGAAATCCCTTCTTTCAACCAATTGTAATAGGCATCAGCGTCAGGGGTATACGCCACAGGATCTAAAAGGTTTTCTTCGTTATGATCCATTAAAACATAAAAAGGTTGCGAATTGGTTTTGTATTTAATGGTTTGCAATTCGCTCCATTTTTGTCCGATGTATTTTAGTTTCTTGCCAGGTTTTAACTTTGAATCTACAATCTCGGCATCTTTTAATTTACGTTTATCATCAACATATAATGAAATTAAAATCACATCATTCTTTAAAATATCGAGCACCTTTGGTTTAATCCAAACGTTTTGTTCCATTTTTCTACAATTCACGCAGGCATGTCCTGTAAAATCAATCATAACGGGTTTTCCAACTTGCTTTGCATAAGCAAGGCCTTTATCATAATCATTAAAAGCTAAAATATTATGAGGCGGCATGAGGTGTGCCCCTTCAGGAACTTCATTATGTTGCCCTCCAGGAACATGACTTGAAGCCAATTGCGTATAGCCAACACCATAAGGGGATTCACTGTAATGTTGAGGTGGTGGGAAGGCACTTATTAAATTTAAAGGTGCGCCCCAAAGCCCTGGAATCATATAAATGGTGAATGATAACACAACAAGTCCTAAACTTAATCGGCCTACGGAAATATGTGTTAACGGAGAATCATGTGGTAGCTGTATTTTTCCGAATAAATAAAAGGCAAGGGCACCGAATATGGCAATCCAAATTGCGATGAATACTTCACGTTCTAACCAATGTAATTGTAAAACCAGATCGGCGTTCGATAAGAATTTAAAGGCTAACGCTAATTCTAAGAACCCTAAAACCACTTTTACGGTATTTAACCAGCCTCCAGATTTTGGTAAAGAATTTAACCACCCTGGGAATGCCGCGAATATAGCAAAGGGTAACGCAATGGCCATAGAAAATCCAAGCATACCCACAATAGGACCAATTTGACTTCCACCAGCGGCGGCTTGGACTAACAAAGTTCCAACAATTGGCCCGGTACAAGAAAAAGATACAATTGCTAATGCCAAAGCCATAAAAAAGATGCCAATTAACCCACCTCTATCGGCTTGAGAATCTACTTTGTTTGCCCAAGAATTTGGTAGCATGATTTCAAAAGCGCCCAAGAAAGAAGCTGCAAAAACCAAGAGTAGTAAAAAGAAAATGATATTAAACCACACATTAGTTGACAAGGCGTTTAAGGCATCGGCACCGAAAATAAGGCTCACTAAAATGCCAAGGATCACATAAATAACAATAATGGAAAAGCCGTAAATGACCGCATTTTTAATACCAGCGGCTTTGGTTTTACTCTGTTTGGTAAAGAAGCTCACCGTCATTGGAATCATAGGGAACACACAAGGTGTCAATAATGCTGCAAAGCCTGAAAAGAAGGCGATAAAAAAGATGCCCCATAAACCTTGTTCCTTTGATTTGTTAGTGCTTGAATTGGTATGGTTTTTTAGGGTAGATGTATTAGTATGAGCTTCTTCTTCAGTTATAGGCTCAGAAATTGACGCTGCTTTTTCCGAAAGGGTAAAAACCAAATCCACTTCAGTAGGGGGTAGGCATCTGGCATCGTCACATACCATGAACTCCACCATAGCTTCTATGGATGTTTCGTTTCCTGAAACCTCAACCTTCTGTTCAAAAGTAGCCGTGTTTTCAAAATAGGTGATTTCCATTTCAAAAACAGGATCGTCCACTGTATGTCCTTCGTTTTCTATGGTATTCCCTTTGATTTTAATCGCACCAGCGCCATCATCATAAGTGAACGTTGTTGGAATCGGACCGTTTTCAGGAACATCTTGAGAATATAAGTGCCAACCTTTTTCAATTGTAGCTGTTGAGATCAACTTATACTCGGAATCTGAAAGTTTTTCAACGGAAGTAGACCATTCAACTGGGTTGAAAATTTGTGCTTGTCCAAGTGAAACGAAAAGGAGGGTGCATAGTAGGAATATTTTTTTCATAAGTTGGATGGTTTATTAAAAAAGGTGCTTATCTGAAAAATTAATAATGGTGTCATCACAAGGGTGCCAGGAATCTTAGTGATTAGTAAAAAATTCTTCAGTCGTTCCTCCTTCTGAATGCCAGAATGTGTTACTTTTTAGATAGTTTCTTGTTTTAAGTGTCTTTTAAATTATTGATGCGTTATCATCTCATAGCATGTATACCCAAAAATAGCTAAAGTAAACTTTTGATATACAAGTCCTCTATATAGAGTACAAAAATCGTGTTTACCCTTATTAATGAAATGTTAAATGTTTTCATTTGGTGTTAAAGTTGAGGGTTTTGGTTTGGGATTGTAAGTTTTTGGGGAGATTTGCTATTGGTTTTATTACACAGAGAGGCACTGAGGATTTCACAGAGCCCCATAGAGGATTTTTTTAGACACAGATTACACTGATTTTCACAGATTTTATATCGTATTTTTTGTGACTAAACAAGAAATTAATATTACACAGAGGCACTGAGAAGTTCACAAAGACTCACTGAGGGTGTTTTAGACACAGATTTGTTCTCGACTCCGCTCGAACACCGGTTAAATTGATGATTCGTGACGGTCTTCGAGCGGAGTCGAGAAGTATTGCCCTCGAGGGGACATTATTTATTAAAACGCCACCAAGGTGTCTTTTCTTCGTCGTTACCATAGCCGTAACCACCGTAGCCGTAGCCGTAACCTTTTTTAGGATCCGTGCCATTCATAACGAGCGACATGTTAGGTAAACGTTTTTCGTTATACAATTGTTTAGGTACGTCTAGAAGGCGTTTGTCTAAGTAATTGGCTCTGGTGATGTATAAGAATAAATCGGCTTTAGGAGCGATTTGGATGGTGTCGGTCACTAGGGTAACCGGAGCGGTATCAACAATCACCACATCATAATGCTGCTTGCTGTAGGCTAAGAGTTCATCTAAACGGCCGTTCATAAGGAGTTCGGCTGGGTTTGGGGCGATGATACCGGATTGTATGAGGTCGAAGCCCCTTTCTTGAGGTTCTATAATGTCTTTAAATGTTACAGTTTTATCCGCTAGGTATTCTGTTAAGCCCTTGTGTGTGGCACTAATATCTAAATATTCAACCACTTTAGGTTTACGAATGTCTGCTCCAATAAGTAAAACTTTTTTATCAGTCATAGCAAAAACGGTAGCCAGATTAATGGTGACAAAAGTCTTACCCTCACCAGGTAGGGTAGAAGTAACAAAAATAGCCTTGCCACTTACCTCTGTATTACCTAGCATAAAATTTAGGTTGGTTCGTACCATTCTAAAGGCCTCTGCCAAACTTCCTCGATCTCCTTTAACCAACATGCGATCTTTTTTAGAAGTTGTTGGAATGGCTCCCATAAAAGGTGCTTTGATGGTCTCTTCTAATTCTTTTTGTGTGTGTACCTTATTGTCTAATAAGTCTACTATAAAAATAATACCAAAAGGAATAGCTAGCCCCAGAAGAATTGCTGTTAGATATATCATTTTTCTATTGGGACCCACGGGGTGTGCTGCGCCTTCAGCCGCGTCTACTAATTTTGCGTTAGGTGCAGTAACCGCTAGAGAAATCGCATTTTCTTCTCGTTTTTGTAGTAAAAACAGGTATAACGTTTCAATAATTTGTTGCTGGCGTTGAATGTCCCTAAATTCGCGTTCCCTTTTCGGAGCTGTAGAAATTCGAGAAGCCATTCTTTGCTCTTGGACTATAGCATCGTTCAGAGAAATCTTTAAACTAGATTTTAAATTATCGAGTCCTTGTACAATACTTTCACGTATCTGGTTGAGTTGCGTGTCTAAGTTTATGATTACCGGGTTTTTACCACCGGTACTTTTTGAAATTCTGTTACGTTCTAATAGTAATTCATTGTATTGGCTACTACTTGTGTTGATATTAGAATCACTAAGGCCTAAACTTTCAGGTATTAATGTGTTTTGATTGTCTTTTAAGTGAGCCTTTACATAAGCCACTAGTTTTAATTGGGTGTTGAGTTCAATAATTTGTTTTTCAATTTCAGAATTCGTGGCTAGTACAATACCGGTTTCTGTATTAATGTCGGTAAGTTTATTTTCGGTTTTAAAGGTTTCAGCATTTTTATCTACTTGAATAAGGTCTTGTTCAATAAGTGCTAAACGTTCTTTTATAAAGGCGTCTGTATTATTGCCTATCAGGTTTTTGTATTCTACAGCGTCCTTATTGTACTGGCGCACCAATTCATCTAAAATCAATTGAGCTTTTGCCTTCTTACGGCTTTGCATTTTTAATTCTATAACACTGGCATTAGGATTTAAAAGTGTGACCTGTATTTGATTTCGTAAACCTTGAACTACCTGTTTTAAAGGACTTATTGAAACAGTGAATGTCTCATCGGTGTTTTTAATAGTTTTCGGTGTAATAATTAATTTTAATCCATTGTAATCAATAGGAGATCCAAAACTATGCTGTTCCTTGTTTTCATTCTCAAGATTAGATATTTCAAATGCTGTATCAGATACGATATTGATTTTAAAAGCTGTACTAAAGTCAAAAAGGAAGGAATCAGCGGTTAAGAAGTTAATATTAAAAGGGAGTTCGTTCTTCAGTTGTTCAGTACTTCTTATATTTCCGTCTTTAAAATACGCTATATTGAGTTTAAGGTTTTCTCCAACTTTGTTTATTAAGCTTCTTGATTCTAATATGGTGATTTCGTTGGCAATGTTTTTTTGATTGCCTCCAATGCCTAGTTCTTCAAAAACAGCTAATTCTGGTGAAGCCCCTTTGGCATCATCTTCTATGAGGATGGTGGTAGCTACCTCATAAAGGTTAGGCGTATATCGTAAATAGAGGAAGGCGCCTATTCCTGCTAAAATTATACTCAATACAAACCATTTCCAGTGGATAGCGTATTTTTCAATTTCTTGACGTATGTTGGTGGTTTCCTCCTCAGCAATGATCATATTTGGAGGTATCTCTTGATTTTGCATGTTTGTTTTTTTAAATGATAAGGGCTATTACGGCAAGTAGCACAGAAATAGAAGAAAAGATTACAGAGGTATTAGGGCCAACAGATGAGGCATTAACTCTCGTTTTATTGGGTGTCACGTAGATGATGTCGTTTTGTTTCACATAAAAATAAGGGGAGTTAATTATATCACTACGCGTTAAATCAAGATTGATGTGTTTTTTTTCGCCGTTTTCGGTGCGTATTAAAAGTACATCATCGCGTTTTCCATAAATGGTTAAATCTCCTGCTATAGAAATAGCTTCAATAATAGACATGTGTTCATTAAGTACCGGAATAGCACCTGGGTTTTTGACTTCACCAAGCACCGATACTCTGAAATTCGCAAAGCGTATGTTAATCACAGGGTCTGAGATGTAGTTTTTTAGCTGTTCCTCGAGATTTTTAGTAAGTTCTTTCGTCGTTAAACCTAAAATATTTAATTTTCCTAAGACCGGAAAATTAATAACCCCATCGGTATCCACTAAATAAGCTTGAGGTTTTGCTGCCGCGGCAGCGCCAATTATAGGCGATTCGTATAAATTAAAGGGGATTGCCGCTTCGGCATTGGTGGCACTTATGTTAATGAAAATTAAATCACCTGTTTGTATTTCTGGTTCGTCATAACTTATATCGCTTTCTAAAGCCTGACCCTCAGTCTCCTGGAAATATTGAATTTTTTTTGGAGACGCACAGGATCCTAAACATAAAACACTAAGGCAAAAAAGGATAGCATTAAAAGTTAATTGAAAAGGGAATTGTTTATTCATAAGAAGTGATGGATTAATCTTTATTTGGTTTGCTTTAGGGTATTAATACGATTACTAAGCCTATAAAATACAGCTAGTAATACAAGAAAGATTAATAGTATAGCCCCAAGCATGGCAAAACTATTAAGATTCGCTGACAGGTAAAATATTAAAATGGCTAAGCAGTAATTTAGACCGCCCAAAATTAAGGCTATTTTATAATGCGGCAAGCCTAAATCTAGTAAAATGTGGTGGATGTGGTTACGGTCGGCAGTTAAGGGATTTGATCCTTGAAGTAGTCGGACTCCAATAACCCGAAGCATGTCGAAAAAAGGAACCGCCAATATGCCAGACACCAAAAAAAACTTGTTTTCTGTTTTAAAGGAAAAAAGCTCATGTAAATTACTATCCATGGTTAAAAACCGAAGACATAAAAAAGCTAAGCAAAAGCCGATGATTAAAGAACCGGTGTCTCCCATAAAAATTTTCTTTTTATGGGAAAAATTATACTTTAAAAAGGCTAATAACATGCTTATGAGGACTAAGGCTAATATAAAGTAAAAATGAAAATCTATTTTATGGAAAATTAAAGCCAGAATGGAAAAGCCACTGATACCTATGGCAGAAGCTAAGCCATCTACACCATCTATAAGGTTATAGGCATTGATAATAGTTAGAATGATTAAAATATGCAGAGCATCTATAATCAGTTGAGGGACTTGGCTAAACCCTAAAAAACCATCTAGAGAGCTGCTATGAAAGCCTGGGTGAAAGAGAACAATTAGTATAGCTGCAGCTTCTATTAAAAGCCGTGCTCTAGGGGTTGACACTGATAAATCATCTTTAAAGCCTATTATAAATACCAAGGTTAAGGCAGCGGCTAAGTTTAAGCCTATGGCATCTACATCAATATGTTTGAATAAAAACAAGTTAATGATGAGGGCCACAAAAAAAGCGAGACCACCCATAGTAGGTGTTGCTCGGGTATGTGAACTTCGATGTCCTGGTGCTTCACTTAAATTATGGTGATTGACCATAAAAATAATTTTAGGAATCATGTAATTTACCAAACCAAAGGACCCACAGCAACAAATGATAGCTAGAATAATAGGATTAGATAAAGTGGTTGTAAGCATATTATTTTTTATAAAACTGACTTAGTTTAGACACATTTTTGATGATTAAGGCATTCCAACTGCCTATATTATTCTTATACAGTGCCTTATAATCTTCTTTCGACTTTAAGATGATATTTTTTAAGCTTCGGTTACTGGCACCGCCAATGCGCATTTTTGTAATGACTTCTGGAATGTACACAAAACGAAGCTCCGGATTTTTAAAAACTCGTAAAATAAAATCATAGTCCGCTGCAATTTTAAAATCTAAATCAAATATACCATGTTTTTTATAAATGTCAGATTTTAAAAATAGGGTAGGGTGGGCGGGCATCCAACCTTTTTTTAGTAATTTTTGATCAAAATCACAGCTTTTCCAATAGCGAATCACTTTATTGGTGTTTTGTTGGTCTACGTATTCCAAGTCGCCATAGACCCCATCACAGTTTTTTGATTTAAAAGCCTTTACGATATTAGAAATTACGCTGGGGTTGGCTAAAAAATCATCGGAATGCACAAAACCAATCACATCACCAGTAGCCCTTTGTATGCCTTTATTTAGCGCATCGTAAATTCCCGAATCGGGTTCGGAAATTACTTTGATGTTGGCATACTTCTTTTGGTATTCAACAACACGATTTAATGTATGGTCTTTAGATTGGCCATCGATGATGATGTATTCAATATTAGGATAATCCTGATTTAATACCGACTGCATGCAGTTTTCAATAACATCGGCACTGTTATAGGTGGCTGTGATTATAGATACTTTCATAAAAGCGAAGCTGCTTTATATTTTAGTTTTAAAATATTTGATGGTTTCAAGTAGCCCTTCTTCCAATTGAATGTTCGGTTGCCAGCCGTCTAACTTTTCTTTAGCTAAATTGATATCTGGCTGACGTTGTTTAGGATCATCCTGAGGAAGCGGCATGAATTTAAGTTTAGAGTTAGAATTGGTTAATCGAATCACTGCTTCGGCCAATTCAAGCATGGTAAACTCATTCGGGTTTCCTAAATTCACAGGTCCTAAAAATTTAGGGTCTGAGTTCATCATTCTGATGATCCCTTCTACCAAATCATCTACATATTGAAAGCTTCGTGTTTGTTTTCCGTCACCAAAAATGGTAATGTCTTCCCCGCGTAAAGCCTGCATAATAAAATTAGAAACTACGCGACCATCGTTAGGGTTCATACGTGGTCCATAAGTATTAAAAATTCTAATGATTTTAATCGCCACGTCGTTTTGACTGTGGTAGTCCATAAATAAAGTTTCAGCGCAGCGTTTGCCTTCATCGTAGCAAGAACGAATACCAATTGGGTTGACGTTCCCCCAATAACTTTCTGGTTGTGGATGTACGGTAGGATCTCCATAAACTTCAGACGTAGAAGCCTGTAATATTTTAGCCTTAACACGTTTTGCCAAGCCTAAAGTGTTTATAGCCCCCATCACCGAGGTTTTAATAGTTTTTATAGGGTTATATTGGTAGTGTACGGGCGAAGCAGGACAGGCCATGTTATAAATTTCATCCACTTCGGCGTAGAAAGGTTCTGTAATGTCGTGACGTACCAACTCAAAATACGGGTTGTCCAACAGGTGTACCACATTTTCTTTGTTCCCTGTAAAATAATTGTCTAAGCAAATGACGTCGTTACCTTCGTTTAATAAGCGTTCGCATAAGTGGGATCCTACAAATCCGGCACCTCCTGTTACTAGAATTCTTTTCATTTATAGTGTGTTGTTAATTTATAGTTCTTTTTTTTGTGTTTATGGCTGGATTGCCTTGATAAATATGATAAGCTTCAAGATCTTTAGTTGCTATAGAACCTGCAGTTAAAACAGCATGGGTATGTGCAGTAACGCCTGGGCAAACTGTAGATTTTGCGCCAATCCACGCCCCTTCTTTAAGGGTGATTGTACCGAGAAGTAAATCAAAGCTTGATTTTTTATAATTATGATTGCCACAGAGTAGCATGGCGCCTTGTGAAATGCACACATGGTCTTCAATGCGTACTTCGGTTAAGTTGTCAATCCAAACCTTTTCACCAATCCAAATGTTGTTTCCTAAGTTTAAAAACCAGGGGTGTTTAATATTAACACCCGGTTTAATCATAACTCCAGATCCAACCCTTGCTCCAAAGCATTTTAAAAGTATGATTTTTAATTTAGAAGAAGGATTCAGTGGGTTTATAAAAAACAGTACGTTGGTAAAATACCAAAGTAGCCGTTTTAGTTTGCTGCCTGGACGATACCAAGCATTGTTATAACTGGATAGATCGGTTTTCATTTTTTATTCAAACAGGGCTTTTGTTTTTGAAATTAACTCTGGGTTTTCTGTGAATTTTTTAGCAAAATTAAAACTCGCTTGTGACCAAACATGAAATTCTTCTTCGTTCATTTTAGCAAATTGTTCTATTTTTTGCTTTAAAGTATCTTGGTGATCTAATGGGATGTCAAACCCTATTTGCTTTGGTTCTAAATTTTTCCATGGGGTATTTTTAGAAATAATAACTGGGCAGGCGTTTTGCCAGGCCTCCATAATCACGTGACCAAAATTTTCATGCTGTGTAGGTAAAAATAAGACATGTAAATCTTTTAAAGTGTCTTTTAGTTTAAAATTTGGGATGGCTCCTAAATATTCACAGGTCACGTTACTCGGTAATTTCTCAATTTCCCTTTGGCACTGCGCCCAGTATGTTTTTTCTTCAATTGGACCAATGATTTTAAACTGAATAGCTAGTTTTGAATTTATAGCTTGTAAGGTCTTAACACAAGCTAATAAATTTTTTTTAATTGAAATTCGTGAAACAAAAAATAAGTTTAGGCTATTAGTTATTTTTAGTTTAGGTGTGGGTTCGCTATTTATTTTTGCCGAAAGGTTTGGAGCGACATTGATCTTCATATTTTTACCAAAATGCGCTTCTATTTCTAGTTTCTCTGAAACATCTGTAGCATGCCAATAAATTTTACTAGGCAATCCAGAAGCTTTAAGCGCAGCTAAAAAGAGCTTCTTTTTTAAAGGTTTAATAGCTAATGCCCCTTTACCTAGCATTCCACGAGGGGCTAGTACCTTTTTTATATCTAAATTTTGGGTAAGCCACAGGGGAAGCAATGTGAACTTAGGAGAAAATAAAGAATTAAAATATACCGCCTTAAAATTTTGTTGGGTTATAATCTCCTTATATGCCTTTAAATTCTGATGCTGAGCATCTAGATAAATGACTTGGTAATTATCCTTTTGTAGCCATACATTAGTTTCCTCAGACCTTAGTGGTAGGGGAGCGTCCAAATCGGTGTTTGAGGTTACCACCCAGAAATTGTAATCCTGACCTAAATGATTGACCAAGTTGGCTACCGATTGAATGGGCCCACCTGCCTTATAAGCTGGTAAAAACCAGTCGCTAAATATGAGGATATGCGGTTTTGTGTTACTCACGAATTATAGAATTAATTTTAGCCGACCAGTCGTTCAGGTTTATTTTATGAGCAAGCGCTTTGCTGTGTTTCGAATATTTTAAATAGGTGGTTTCATCGAAAACCGCATATTTTAAAAGTAACTTTTTTAAAGCCTCAGCATCGTTTGCTTGGTAGGTATGACCGTTATAATTATTGATTACGAATTCTGAAGCCGCTCCAGTTTCTTCAGTCGTAATGATAGGCATACCAGCTAAAGCTGCTTCATGTACCACGACTCCCCAGGCTTCATAGAGGCTTGGTAAAATAAAGGTTCCTGCGTTTTCTAATAATTTAGGTAAAGCTTCAGGCCTTACAAAGGAGGTATGCTTAATATTATTATGTTTTGGTATTTGCTCAGCTAAGGGGCCATTGCCTATAAAATGAACTTTAAAGTTGATGAGTTCTTCTTGAATTAACTCGTTAAGAACTTTAAAAAGTACTTTTAAGCCTTTATGTTCCACTAGGCGACCTATAAAAACAAACTGCTTGTTGTGTGATGTTTGCACGGTGTTTTTAAATAAATTTTCATCAGCACAATAAAGACCGGTTAAAATATTTGTAGATTCAAAACCTAATTTTTTAGCATAATAATACTGCGGCATGCCGGCTACCCAGATATGCGAAAAATAAGGGCGGATAAACAATGGGCTTAAATAACTCGCTAAATGCTGTTTAGGATTTCCTAACCATTGGTTGTCCATACCTGTAATGACCGGGATACCTGATTTTTTATAGCTTTTTGCGATTTGCAAGTAGCGTTTATCGGTCCAGCCTGCCACATAAATTAAATCGGGATTAAACGTTTTAACCTGTTGTTGCAAAGCTTCTGAATCTAGTGAGTCAACATTTTTAAGTGCTATGTTTTCTGTAGAGTGTAATTGAAAAGGAGCGTCTGGACTAGGTGTCTTTCTAAATACTAAATAGCTGTTGTTATTAATGGTTGCATCATGTTGCATGCAAGCCATCCAATAGCCAGTTAGTTTTGTAAATAGGACTAAAATTTTCATTGATAGATGCGTGTGTGTTTAAGAGGTTGATTTTGAATAGCAAAATATAAAAATAAAAGTGGCGTAAAAGGATTCATAGAGGCTGCCATCCAAGATTCTGTAATGCCAATTAAAAGTATAGTAATTATGTAAATAACGGCTGTGGCTTTTAATGTTGCTTTTTGATAGAATTTAAAAAGCATCCACCCAAAAGCAATTACACCAACAATACCCACATTTAAGAGTAATGAAAAATACGAGCTCCATATACCACTCCAATGACGTGCACGTACGGCGCCTATATATTTGTCGGCATAGTCTTTAATGAAATAATTATCATACATAAAGCCTTGACCATACCACAAATGAGTAGAGATTTCCTCCCAAGCCACCTTCCAGACAATGGTTCTTCCACTGGCAGTTTCAAGGCTATTTAAACGTAGCTCTATGTTAGAGCCAATAAAGGTTAATAGATCTTGAAGGCTTATATAGTAAATGAATAGCACCCCTACAGTTGCTAGAACGGCATAAGGTACAAAGGCTTTTTTGTTAGTTAAAACCTTGTTGGCCAACGTGTAAAAGAGCATACTGACCAATGCAGTTCTAGAGCCAGTCAATAGTATTAATAAAACTATTATGAAGATGTTAATTAAAATGAATTTTTTATTGACCCCTAATAATTCACCACGTTGTTTTAATAAGTCTATTATGGCATAAATAAAAACGAGAAGCATGCCTAATCCATTAGGATTTCCAGTAAGTCCCATGAAACGACCAACTAAATAATAACTTGGGTTTATTAATAGAACAAAATTTATTAAAATAAAACCAAATAAAAAGTAGAATAAAAGAATACCAATGTTATTTTGTTTTATGTACAGGATGTTTACCAGATTAAAAAGAGCATAGCCAACAAAAAAATAGGCTAGACATCGTAAAATGGCATCATAACCTAGCGGCGAAAAAAGTAGAGTAATGATTAAACTGATGAAAACAAAAGGAAGCGTGAACCAAGCTAAATTCAGTTTTTTAATCTTTATTTGATATACTTTTACTAGTGTTAAGGCTAATATGATAAAACGTAAATTGCCATTATAGGCGAGGGGACCAGAAAAATTGTTGGCTAAAAAAAAAGTTAGTAAAAATGAAATTAATAAAAAATCTAGTTTTTGTTTTGTAGGTAAATATGATATAATCGCTAAAAGCGCCAAAATAGCACCTGGTAAACCTACTCCAATTCCAAGTAACAGGAAAATGAAGGTAGAAATAAATAATTGTTTATATTTATGATAAACTTGTTGTATCAATTAATAGGTTTTTAATTAAAGTTTGAATGACACAATCCCATTGGAAATTCTTTGCTTTTTCAATAGAGTTTTGCTTTAATTTATCTAATTGAGACGACTTAATAGCTTCATGAATGGCAATGGATAGACCTGTTTCAATATTAGAGGCCTTTAGTAACCACCCATTATTTTTATCAACCATTTCACTAACCGCGCCAACATCCGTTGCAATAATCGCGCAGCCGCAAGTCATAGCTTCTATAATAACTGTTGGCATGCCTTCTGAAAAACTTGGGCAAACCATAATATCCGAATTATATAATATTTTTTTTATTTCATTACTGTCATGAATGGTGCCTAGATATTTTACATTATGATGTTTTATTTGTTTTTCCTTTGGAATTGGTCCAACAAATTGCACCTCGTAATTAAGACTATCAATTGTGTTTTTTATGACGTTATGAAACTCTTCAATACCTTTTCTTCTTTCATATCTACCAATGAATACTAATTTTAGTTTTTCTGAGGTATCATTAAAATCAACTTTATTACTAAGCCAACTATCATCAATAGCATTAGGTATCTCAATTACTGAGTTGTTTTTAGCTTTATTTAGATAAAGTATGTTAGTTAATTTCCCTCCTAAAGAAACTTGTAGGTTAGCATTTTTAATAATTGTCTTAGCAGGAATTCTTAATAAGAATTGCTCTAATTTATTTTTTAGATTAATACTGTATTGAAACATTTCTAATCCATGTAAATTAGAAATTAAATTGTTTAAAAAAGGGTTTTTCTTTAGAAAATACCAAGCAGTAAAACCTTGTGCGTAAATAACATTAGGAGCCTCTGTTAAATCAATTTTATTATACAATGCTTTTGAATATAAGTATGATGCATAAATATAATGACCAGGGAATTTAGGTGTTTTAGGAAAAGGGATTACAATAAAACTTAAATAGTCTAGTTCCTCATCTACAAAATAGTTCTCTATGTTAATGTCATTATTACTAGTAGGGTGGTATACATCTACGTGAATTTTGTTTTTCGCTAAATGTTTTGCTAAATTGAAAGAGTGTTTCTGCATTCCTCCAATAACATATGGGTATATGCCATTTGTTAGTAAACTAATTTTCATAAACAAAGTAAATATTTCATAGTATAATTAAAACCCTTTATTTTCCAAAACCCTTTTTTATATAAATAAACATAAAAATTAATGTATTTAAGTTTGAATAGATTAGAAGGATGTTCTTTTATGAACTGAATTATTTCTTTATAAATTTCGACATGTAAACTTACTTCATTATTTAGTACTAAGCAGTTATAATTTAGCGCTGTAATAAATTCAAATATAGTACCGTTAATAGCTCTTTTTTGTTTATTTGTTTTCAATAAAGGAGTTGTTTTTTTGAGATATGTTAAAACGCCATTTTTCTGTTTTTCTAATTGTTGTTTGATATCTTGGCCTGTTCTTTCGGTATCTATTCTATAAAAAGCATCAGCAAGATGTGTGGGGTATGTCTCGAAAGAGACACTTTTATCTAGAAGGGCGCGTGTATGTAGCTCTACATCTTGTAATCTTGTAAAATCTGTATCAAATCCATTTAACTGATTAATATAAGTCCTATCCCATACAACAGACATGATATTCCAGGGTAAGTTATGTTTTAAAAAACGAATTAAGAAATTATCTCCTTTTGGAACCCATATGGAGTTACTATCTCCAATTTTTTTATAGAAAGTACCTGTTGAAAACACCCAAAAGTTGTTGTTGGGGGATTGTGAAATCAGAGACAAACGTTGATTAAGGCATTCTTGGGCTAATAAGTCATCAGCATCTAAAAATAAAATATATTTTCCTTTAGCTTGTTTTAATCCGATGTTTCTACATGTTGAACCACCTTTAGGGAGTTTTACCCTTTCATATAACTTTATTCTTGAATCTTGATTACAAAAAGCATTTATTATATCAATAGAGTTATCTGTAGAGCCATCATCAACAATCACAGCTTCCCAGTTAGGATAGGTTTGATTTATTAAAGACTCCAGGGTTTCTGCTATAAAAGGAGCTTTGTTATAACTTGGAATAATTATACTAATAAAATTTTTCAATTTGTCTCAATTTTTATTATGCTTTTTTAAGCCGTCTTACTCAATAACTAATTACTAGATTCATTAAATCTTGGAAAACTTTTTCGAAAACTTTCTTTACCTAAAAACAGTGCCAATTTTTCAAAGCCATATTTATCCTTAACGTTCAAAATAATAAAATCTTTCTTTGGGTGTGTTTTAAAATAATCTAAAACAAATTTCTCATGATTTTTATAATCTTCCCACCCTTTTTCGATATCCGGATAATGTCCTTTTACTTTGTAAGTCCAATTATAAAAAGATTTTTTCCATTCATTTTCATCTCTAGTTAAGTATATAAACTTACTTTCAGGGAAAGTTTTATCTAAAATTGGTATCATATCTTCCTTTAACCACGGTAGATCGTCAAATGACTCAAACTTAGCAGTATATTTTAATATTTTACTATAATTTTTGGTTAAATAATATTTACGGTATATTCTCCTGTTAAAAGAACTATTTTTATAACCTAACATTTCTAATGACTTACCCAATGTAGTTGTACCCGTTTTGTTGTACCCTATACAAAATACTTTAGAATTATAATTTGATTTTCTAAAATAGGTAAATAGTATATTTTTGATTATGAAAATTTCATTTTTAGATGCCTTAATAATTTTTTTAGATACGTAGATTACATTTTTCATGTTAAATCTTTTTTATTTGAAGTTGGATATAGTTATTTTCTTTATAAAAGAGCCAATTGGAAATACCTAAAACTTAATGTTATGATATTTTACAATAGGTTTAGCTGCCTTTTTTTTAAAATATTTAACTAGAATATTATAATCGTATTATTTATAATTATTTAACCGTTTACTTTACCACATGTTTCTACAATAGAACCTTCTTTTTGTGTATAATGACTTGTGAAATACTACTAACTTGCTTATGAAATCATTATCTACAGTTAGAGCTTTTAAGTTAGGATATTTCTGATCAAAAGAAGTTTTTGAAGGTGTCTGTTATTATAGTGTTTTGTGATTGCTCCGTATGAGTATATTAATAAAATTTACGGGATATTTGATTTATATAGTTTTTTTAATTGAAGATTTTACTAATTCTTTAATTTTTTCAACTCGGGTTTTAGTACAACAAAGGTTAATAATATGTTCTCTACCTGCTTTTCCCATTTTTTCAGCTACATCGGGATTTTCAATTAAATATATGATTTTTTTGGCCATATCTTCAAAATCAAATTCCTTAACTAATAGACCCGTTTCTTTGTCTAATACATTTTCAGGAATTCCATTATGATAAGTAGACACTACTGGGATTTCATGTATCGCAGCCTCAGCTAAACTTATAGCAAACCCTTCTTGATCACCAGAGCTAGCAGTAACGCTATGCTGGGCGTACACCCAGTGTTTATTCATGATCGGAAAGGATTGTTCACGATTTAATACACCAAGCATATCAACTTTTTCTTTTATACCTAGTTTGTCTATACATTTTTTAACAGCATTTTCTAATGGACCACTTCCTATAATCGTTAACTTAGCATTTGGTATTTTACGTTGTACGATATTAAAAGCATGTAATAAAGCAATCGGGTGTTTCTTAGGTGTTAAACGGCCTAAAAATATTACAGAAGGGTTTTCGTTCTTTCGTTTATTCCAATTAAGAGGCTTTACTTGTGATGAGTTAAGTCCATAACGAATTACTTTTATTTTTTCCTTAGAGCATCCTTCTAATTCCAGGATCTTGCGGATATAATGACTTGCAGCTATAATATAGCTCGCACTTTCAAATACTTTTTTAAGTTCTTTCTTGTAGAATTCATCATTTAAGGCAGAAGTCACATCATAACCATGGACATGAACAATAAATGGAATTTTATTGTCGACCATGTATTTCCTACACATAACTGCTGAAGTTCCATAATCAATAAAAGCAACATCAGGCTTATTAATTATGTTGTTTTTGAGTGCGTGATAACCATTATAAATTTGAAATTTATTTTTAAAATGATTTCCTTTTCCTCCTAAAAATTGACCTAATTTATATAACTTAAACGAATTTTTATAACCTTTTTCAGAATACCCTGTAGATATTGTTTTAAGGCCATCGATACCTTTTATTTTGTGTTTTTTATTTCCACCGTATACAGTAATATTAATATCTTCATCGTCTTGAAGAGCAGATATTAAATCAAAAATAAAAGTTTCTGATGGAGATACATTTGTGTGTGTGAAATATCCTAGTTTCATTTATAATATAATTTTAATTTTTTGGTAAAAAAGGGCAAACTTGATGAAGTTAAATAACATGTTTATATGAATTTAAAGCTTTATTTTTCATCTAAATGTTGTTCTTAAACAGCCTCAATAATATCAAGGGGTTAATAATAGTAGCTTTAGTATATTCTTTAAAGCTACATGAAATCATTTTAGAAATCAGTAATTTATAAAAAGGGTAAAAAGCTAATAGCATAAACAAGCTAAGTCCAATGGCTATGCCATTTACCCCCATGAAAGAGCTTATGTATACGATTAAGGGGACTACACATAAGGCTAAAATATTCCAGTAAAATTCTAGATCTGTTCTTCCTGTAGCCGTAACTAACGCTCCTACAGGGTTTCCTAATGAACGCAAATACATGTAAATGCATAGGATTTGTACAATACTAACGATATGTATAAAGTCTGTTCCATATAAAATTAAAACTACGGGGTAGGCTAAAATTGCTAATAAAACATATGCCACGAAATTTAAAGAACTAACAATATTTAATATTTTTAAATACCCCTCTTTAAGTTGATTTTTATTGTGTTGTATTTTTGCTAATGTTGGTGCGGCGACTTTAGATAGGATGGGGTTAATAATCATAGTTGGTCTAAAGACCAATTGTTTTGCTAGGCTATACCCACCTAGCACTTCCGCACCAAGAATTTTACCCACAATTAAAGTGTCAATGTCTCTATTAAAGTAATTTACCACTTGTCCACCTACTTGATACATGCCTATTTTTAAAAAGGGCTTAGTCTCTAACATTTTAAAATGCCATTGAATGCTATTTGAGTTGATGCCCGAAATTAGATAGGTTAAGTTACTTAAAGAAAATTGAAGTAGGGCAGAATACACAATAGCGTATACCCCATAATTTAAATAAGCCAAAATAATTGCTAAAATAAGTGATAATGTAGAGGTAATTACATCAACTATAGCAATAAATTTAAAATCTAGGTTTTTTGCTTTCACAGTTTTAAACTGTCTACCTGTTGCCGAAATAATTAAACTTAAACTCATTAAAATTAGTAGTAGTGGTAATTGCTCTTCATTATAAAAATCCCCTATGAAGGGACTTACAATCATTATAATAAGCATTAGAGTAAGACTAAAAAAAACATTTAGCCAATATAAACTAGAATATTCGTTTTTAGTAATATTTTGTTTATGCAATATGGCAGAAGTTAAGCCCATATCCATAAATAAACTCATAAACCCTAGAACTACATTCACTAAAGCCATTAGTCCGAAATCTTCTATTGCTAAAAAACGAGTTAAAACCGATAATTTAATTAAAGACACGAGAGCTATTACAATAGTACTGGCTGTTGTCCATTTTGTGCCAGAAATAGCCATTTGTTTTAAGTTCATTTATTTAATGTTTTTAAAATATCATGTAATCGTTTTTGTGGATTACAAAGTTGAGCAATATGTATTCTACCTGCTTCGCCGAACTCTTTACATAAGGTTTTGTTTTTTAATAATAATTTGTTTAAAAACCTTGTTTCATGATTAAAGCCTGTGGTTTCTTTTTCACCAGAAAAGTAAGTGATGTCTCCATGTTTTTTAAACAAGCCTTTAAGTAAATCGTAAACAAATGTTTCTGAAATACTAATCTTTGTATCATTGAAATAACCGATCTTCATACTAAATTCTTATTTGTTAGAACCTTAAGAAAGGTTGCTATTTTATTAATTATTATTTCTTTTAAATTTTATATGACATTACAGCTTACCATCAGCATCTGTTAAAATCCCTTTAACATCATATATAATGCCCTTGGGGTTTAAGAACTTTTTAAGGTTCATTTTAGAAAACTCATTATGGGCTACGGTTAACACAATAGCATCGTATGTTGTATTCGGTTTTTGGTTACTGGTTATTAGGTTGTACTCATGCATGACTTCTTCTGGGTTTGCCATCGGGTCGAAAATAGTGACTTGGGTTCCAAATTGTTTTAATTCGTTAACCACATCTACGGCTCGTGTATTTCGAACATCTGGACAATTTTCTTTAAAGGTGATGCCTAAAACGAGAATATTGGCATTCTTAATTTTAATTTCTTTATTAATTAAGAGTTTGATAACTTCTGTGGCCACATATTTTCCCATACTATCATTAATACGACGTCCTGCAAGTATTATTTCGGGGTGGTAGCCAATTTGTTGTGCCTTTTGAGCCAAATAATAAGGATCGACCCCGATACAATGTCCGCCTACTAAACCAGGTTTAAAGGGTAGGAAATTCCATTTGGTACCTGCGGCTTCTAATACGGCATGGGTATCGATATCTAATAAGTTAAATATTTTAGCCAGCTCGTTTACAAAGGCGATGTTGATATCGCGTTGTGCGTTTTCAATCACTTTAGAAGCTTCGGCCACTTTAATAGAAGGCGCTAGGTGGGTACCTGCTGTAATTACCGATTTGTATAAATTGTCAATTTCTAAGCCTACTTTAGGTGTAGATCCCGAAGTGACTTTTAGAATTTTTTCAACTGTATGTTTTTTATCTCCTGGGTTGATGCGTTCTGGTGAATAGCCTGCATAGAAATCGGTATTGAATTTTAAACCTGAATGTTTTTCTAGAACAGGGATGCATTCTTCTTCTGTAGCGCCTGGATACACTGTAGATTCGTATATCACGGTATCTCCTTTTTTTAAGACTTTAGCAACCGATTCACTGGCTTTAATTAGGGGTGTTAAATCGGGGGTGTTGTTTTTGTCTACCGGTGTTGGTACGGTTATGATATAATAATTACAGTTGGAAAGGTCTTCTATTTTTGTTGTACAGAATAACCCTTTTTCTTGAGTTGGTTGCGCAACTAAAACCGATTTGAGTAAGGCATTGGTTATCTCTAAGGTGGTGTCGGTCCCTGAATTTAACTCGGCTATTCTTTTGGTATTGATATCGAACCCTATGGTAGGATATTTTGTAGCAAATAAGCGTGCTAATGGTAAGCCCACATACCCTAAACCAATGACTGCAATGTTATAATTTTTATTCATTTTAATCTTTTGAAATATTACTTCCCAATACTCTGCACAATAAACCCAATCTTTTCCAATTCAACCTTATCCAACACATTACGGCCATCAAAAACAAAAGCCGGTTTGCTCATGTTATTGTAAATGGTTTGCCAGTTATAGGTTTTAAATTCGTCCCATTCGGTAAGCACGGCAATGGCGTGGGCACCTTCTAGGGCTTTATAAGGGTCGGTTTCTGTTTCTAGGTACTGTTTGTTTTCGCTTTCGCTACGGGTGTTTAGGTAATTGATATCCCCTTGCATTTGTGTAGCGGTAACTTTAGGATCGTACACGGTTATTTGCGCACGTTCGTCCATCAGGCGGTCCGCCACATAAATGGCAGCTGATTCTCTGGTGTCGTTGGTGTCTTTTTTAAAAGCCCAACCTAAAAAGGCGATTTTTTTACCTGACACGGTATTGTATAAGGTAGAAACGATGTTATTGGCAAAACGATTACGTTGGTGGTTATTCATTAGGATGACCTGCTCCCAGTAATCAGCGACTTGATTTAAGCCTAAAGATTTGGCGATGTAAACCAAGTTTAAAATATCTTTTTGAAAGCAAGAGCCACCAAAGCCTACAGAAGCTTTTAAGAATTTTGGTCCAATACGAGAATCCATTCCGATAGCTTTTGCCACCTCTTCTACATTAGCTTCGGTAGCTTCGCAAAGCTCAGAAATAGCATTTATGGAGGACACACGTTGTGCTAAAAAGGCATTGGCAACGAGTTTTGATAGCTCAGAAGACCAAATGTTGGTTGTTAAAATTTGCGATTTTGCTACCCAAGTCGCATACACATCGACTAAAGCTTGAATGGCTTTTTTACCTTCAAGCGTTTGCTCACCACCAATAAGTACACGATCTGGATTTGCAAGGTCAGTCATCGCGGTCCCTTCAGCTAAAAACTCTGGGTTGGATAAAATTTGAAACTTTACCCCGTTTCCGGTATGGTCTAAAATACTTTTAATGGCCTGAGCGGTTTTTACCGGTAGGGTAGATTTTTCGACAATGATTTTATCGGTGGTTGCTACCTCGGCGATTTGTCGGGCACAAAGTTCGATGTATTTTAAGTCGGCAGCCATACCTTTTCCTTTTCCGTAGGTTTTGGTTGGCGTGTTTACTGATATGAAAATCATTTCTGCCTCTTGAATGGCTTGGTCAACTTCTGTAGAAAAAAATAAGTTACGGCCTCTGGCTTCTTCAACGACTTGATCTAGCCCTGGTTCAAAAATGGGTAATTTTGATAGGTCAGCATCGTTCCAATCGGCAATACGTTGTTTGTTTAAATCAACTACGGTTACCTTGATATCAGGGTTGCGTTGTGCCATGACTGCCATGGTTGGGCCGCCCACGTAGCCTGCGCCGATGCAGCAGATGGATTTTATTTTTTGTTGGTTGTTGGTTGCTGGTTGTTGGTTATTGGTTGCTTCTACTTGGGCCATTATTGTTTATTCGTTGAATTGTTTATTTGTTTAATCGGGACGCTTTGCTTTGTTTAATTGTTGAACTGTTTAAGCGATGTTTTATTTGGGATGCTGAATCGAGTTCAGCATGACGCTACGTTTTCAATTAAAAATTAATAGTTAAAAATTAATAATTTGTAGTCGCTTGTTTTTGTTTAACGTTAAAGTTAATCTTGATTATTTAAATTATTGTCCTCACGAAGATAAGTCGTATTGTTTTCTTTCTTAATGGATTTAATAATGTTTATTTTGTTTAAAACCTCTAATTGTTGTTCCGCTATGCGATTTAGGTTTTGATATCGTATTTTTTTATCAATACCACTTTTTATAAATTCAGAATTTAAAGACTCAAGATTTGATAGTACCGCTAGTTCATTTATACTTGCAAAGTCTCTCATGTTTTTACCATGTAAAGCTAAATTGGGATTAGCCTCTTTCCACTGCTTTGCTGTACATTTAAATAAAGCGAGGTTTAATAAGTCTGCTTCCTCTGCATATTCCAACCAACGGAGGTCTATATTTTTTTTACTTTGAGGTATTATATGGTCTTTAATTGCTTCTGTTTGTATTTGATAGTTTACTTTACTAAGTACTCTTTTGACATTCCATTCTAAATTATACTGATTGGATTCAATTTCTTTAAGACGTTGAAATTCTTTGATTAGCAAGAGCTTAAACATTGGGCTTATCCATGCTCCGAACTCGAAAGCTATATCTTTGTGCGCATAAGTGCCTCCATATCTACCACTTTTTGATAAGATACCTATGGCTCCTGTGGCTTCTACCCATTTTTTAGGGGTTAAATTAAAGGAATTTAAGCCTGCTTGATTTTTAAAGGTGTCGAATTCGACACCTTTAAAACTAGGGTTATTTAGTTGTTCCCAAATTCCAAGAAATTCAATTGTATTTCTATTGCGCATCCAATTTCGAATATGGTCGTTTCCTTCTTCTCCACGTACCATATCGGTTAGGCATATATAATCCTTTTCAGCAAATGATGCTATTGAAATAAATTTATTGTCAACTTTTAATTTGGGAGACATGACACTTAATTTTAATTAAAAATTAATAGTTAAAAGTGAATAATTGATAGTTGCTTGTTTTTGTTTTATGATTGGTGTGCTCTTTTGTGAGATGCTGAAACGAGTTCAGCACGACGAAACGTGTACTCGTTATAATTTTACTTTTTTATAATTATCTACATTTTCTAAAAACCATTTGTAGGTACTCGCGATACCATCTTCTAGTGATGTGGTGGCTTGCCAGCCCAGTTGGTTCAGTTTCGAGCTGTCCATGAGTTTACGTGGGGTGCCGTCTGGTTTGCTGCTATCCCAAATGATTTGGCCTTGGTGGCCCACCACCTTTTGAATGGTTTCGGCGAGTTGTTTGATTGTGACATCAGAACCTGTACCTACGTTGTATAGGTACTCAGGTAACACGTTCTTTACGGCATGAACTACAGCCTGTGCCATATCATCTACATGTAGAAACTCACGCATTGGTGTTCCGGAGCCCCAGAGAGTTACTGCTTTGTCTTGACCTTTGACTGTTGACTCTTTTTGACCTTTGACTGTTGACTGTTGACTGTTGACAGTTGGCTCTTGACCTTTGGCTTCGTGGAATTTTCTTAGCATGGCAGGTAAAACGTGCGAGGATTTTAGGTCGAAATTATCGTTTGGACCGTAAAGATTTGTTGGCATTAGGCTTACGAAATCTTTGTTGTACTGGTCGCGTATGGCTTTACATAGACGAATCCCTGATATTTTTGCTATGGCATAGCCATCGTTGGTAGGTTCTAGAGGGCCGGTTAGTAGGTATTCTTCTTTAAGCGGTTGATCTGCAAGTTTTGGATAGATACAAGAACTTCCTAAAAAGATGAATTTGATAACATTATAGTTGTGTGCCGCATCAATCAGGTTGTTTTGTATTTGCATGTTATGCAATAAAAATTCGTATTGTTGCTGGCTATTGGCTAGAATACCACCCACTTTAGCCGCTGCATCTATGACTACATCTGGTTTTTCGCTTTCAAAAAACTGGTTTACGGCTTGTTGATTACGTAAATTAAGTTCTTTACTGGTTTTTCCCATTAGGTTGGTATAGCCTAGTTTCTCTAAACGTCGCCAAATAGCGGAACCTACCATTCCGCGGTGGCCTGCTATGTATATTCTAGATGATTTGTTCATTTTTTTGAAATGTTTACTTTTGACCATTGACCATTGACTATTGACTATTGACTGTTGACTGTTGACTGTTGACTGTTGGCTTTTGACCCTTGACTTGTTCAGGGTACGTTTAAGTGTTAGTAGTTATTTTGTGTTTATTCAAACGCGTCAAGCGTTACACCTAAACTAGTCAACGGCTAAGGGTCAACAGTCAAGGGTTTTTTTTAAGTCAATGGTTATTTCAGATCTTCTTTCCTAATTTTTTGAATAAACGCATTTATTCGTTTTTCCAAACTCTCAACTTTTTCTATGAGTTGATTTGTTTTATCTGTATTACAATAGTTTAAGTTCTGTATAGTTTTCAGAAGCGTTTCGACTTCAAAAGCGGAACCTAAACTCATTTCTAAAAAGCGATGAAAATCTTTAGATGACGATTTTGCAGCACCTTCAGCAATATTATTTACAATGGACACCGCTGCTCTTCTAATTTGAGAGCTTAAACCATAAACTTCTTCTTTCGGTAAGTCATTCGTTAAAAGGTAAATTTCCTTTACGAATTGCATCCCGTCGTTATATATGTCCCATGTTCTAAAGTTTCTCATCTTTTTTTGTTTGGCTGTTGATTATTGACCTTTGACTGTTGACTGTTGACTGTTGACTTTTGACATGTCAACGGCTAAGGGTCAAGAGTCAAGGGTTTCTTGAAAGTCAACTGTTATACCATGTTTCCCAAACGCGCATAGCGTAAACTTAATTGTGGTCAAAAGTCAATGGTCAACGGTCAATAGTTCTTTTCTGATTGTCAACGGCTAAGGGTCAAAGGTCAATGGTTATATCATGTTTTCCAAACGCGCATAGTGTTAAACGAAATCGTTGGTCAAGAGTCAATAGTCAACGGTCAAAAGTTGTTTTGTGTTTGTCAACGGTTAATGGTCAACGGTCAAGGGTTTTTTTGCAGTCAAGGGTTTTTTTTATTACTCATAATAATTCAAAGTCCTATAATTCCCATCCTTTAAATACTGATCTTTTTTCATTAAATTTAAATCACTCTGCATCATGTCTTTTACTAGATCGGCTAATTCATATTGGCATTCCCAACCTAATTTTTTATTGGCTTTGCTAGCGTCTCCTATTAATAATTCGACTTCTGTTGGTCTGAAATATCTTGGATCTACAGCTAGGACTTCTTTGCCTATTTCGATTTGATATTCTGGGTTTGAACAAGATCTTACATAGGCTTTTTCATTAACACCTTCACCTTTAAATTCTAACTCCACACCAACTTCTGCAAAACTTAAGCGTACAAAATCTCTAACCGTGGTTGTTTTTCCTGTGGCGATGACCCAGTCTTCAGCTTCATCAGCTTGTAAGATCATCCACATCATACGCACATAATCCTTGGCATGACCCCAATCACGTTTGGCATCCAGATTACCTAAGTATAATTTGTCTTGTAAACCTAAGGCAATTCTAGAAGTGGCGCGGGTGATTTTTCTTGTTACAAAAGTTTCCCCACGAATTGGCGATTCGTGATTAAATAATATACCGTTACAAGCATAAATACCATAAGCTTCACGATAGTTTACCGTGATCCAATAGGCATACATTTTGGCGACAGCATAAGGGGAACGTGGGTAAAACGGCGTGGTTTCGCTTTGTGGTACCTCTTGTACTTTTCCGTATAATTCGGAGGTAGAAGCCTGATATATTCTAGTTTTGTTCTCTAAACCTAATAATCTGATGGCTTCCAGTAGTCGTAGCGTCCCAATACCGTCTGCGTTAGCGGTGTATTCTGGCATTTCAAAAGACACTTGAACGTGACTCATTGCGGCCAGGTTATAAATTTCGTCAGGCTGAATTTCCTGAATGAGTCGCGTAAGGTTGGTACTGTCGTTCATATCGCCGTAGTGTAAAATAAAATTACGGTTTTCGATATGCGGGTCTTGGTATAAGTGATCGATTCTATCGGTATTGAATAATGATGAGCGGCGTTTTAATCCGTGTACTTCATAACCTTTTTTTAATAGGAATTCACTAAGATAGGCACCATCTTGTCCTGTTACCCCTGTTATAAATGCGACTTTTTTCATTAGGTTTAATTTGTAATTTAATTTTGTTGGTTTTTATGATTTGTTCGAGTCTTGCCGTATGATTATGAGACCCTGAAATAAATTCAGGGTGACGTACTACTACTACTACTACTACTACTACTACTACTATTTATGACTTGTTCTCGACTCCGCTCGAACACCGGTTGAATTCATGCTGCGTAACGGTCTTCGAGCGGAGTCGAGAAGTTATTTTACTGCTTCTCTTGACAAACTCGTTCTCAACTGTGCCTGTCTACTGACAGGCCGGCTCGACCTGACATCACGACATTCAACTTTTACTTCACCAAAAACCAGTTATTCAATAATTCTTTTCTGTTATACTTCATATTTTCTCCGGTACCTTGATCAATAACATCAAATCCTGCTGCTAAGCAAATGGCATTTCCAGCGGCGGTGTCCCATTCCATAGTAGGGGCAAAACGCGGATAGCAATCAGCAACACCTTCGGCCACCATACATAGTTTGAGGCTACTCCCTTTAGATATGGTTTCTACGTCGCCATGCTTGGCTTTCATGGTATCGATGAAGTCTTGTGTTTCTGGAGACAGGTGTGATCGGCTAGCGACTATGGTGAATTTTTCTTTTTTGATATCTAAAGGCATTTTTTCAGCGTTGGCTAAGATCTGTTCCAAAGAAAAATCTTCTGATGGATTACTTAATTTAAACGCACCCATTTCCGCATTAGCGAAATATAAAATATGTTGTGCTGGAACATAAATCACCCCAATGGTAGGGATCTGGTTGTCTATAAAGGCAATATTTACCGTAAACTCCCCATTTCTTTTGATAAATTCTTTAGTCCCATCAATCGGGTCAACAATCCACAATTGGTTCCAGTTTTTCCGGTCTTCATAAGGAAGATGTTGTCCTTCTTCTGATAGAATCGGGTAGGAAAGGTTTTCTAGTTCTTTAACTATTATATGGTGTGAAGCGACGTCTGCCTTTGTTAGAGGCGAATCGTCACTTTTAAAGTTAACGTCAAAATCTTCGGTATCATAAATTTCCATGATACGTTTCCCTGCTTTTAAAGCGGCTTTGATGGCTAATTCTGTAAGGTTTGTCATCATATATATTAAATAATCATTCCTGCCGCAACAGTTTCATTAGTAGTATCATCTACTAAGATTAAACTTCCTGTTGTTCTGTTTTCACGATACGAATCAACCATAAGCGGTTTTGTCGTTCTAATTTTTACTTTTGAAATGTCATTCATTTTAAGTTCACTATCATCGGTAATGCGCCCTAAAGATTCAATGTCAATTTTATAAATCACCTCTTTAATCATGGCTTTTTGATCGTTTGAGGTATGACGAATACTGTATTTCGCTCTAGGTTTTGCGGTATCATTATTTAACCAGCATAACATCACTTCGATATCCTGTGAAGCTTCAGGTTTATTATTAGAGCGTACAATCATATCCCCACGACTGATATCAATATCATCTTCTAAAGTTATAGAAACTGACATGGGAGCAAAGGCTTCCTCTAAAGAGCCTTCAAGGGTATCAATTGATTTTATTTTTGAATTAAAACCAGATGGCATGATGGTAACTTCATCTCCAGGTCTAAAAATACCACTAGAAATTCTACCGGCGTAACCTCTATAGTCCCTAAAGGTAGCACTTTGCGGTCTTAAAACGGTTTGAACTGGGAAACGGCCATCGACTTTATTAATATCGCTACTAATGTGCATGGTTTCTAAAATATGTAGCATAGGCGCCCCTTGATACCAAGGCATGTTATCTGATCTATTCACGACATTGTCCCCTAAAAGGGCACTCATAGGAATAAAACGCACATCCTTGATCAGTAATTTAGAGGCAACTTCTTCAAATTGAGAAACGATATCATTAAATACCTCTTCAGAAAAATCGACTAAATCCATTTTGTTAATACAAACAATAACATGAGGAATTTGAAGTAAAGAGGCGATAAAAGCGTGACGTTTGGTTTGCTCAATTACCCCGTGACGGGCATCTATTAAAATTGTAGCTACATTGGCAGTAGAAGCTCCAGTAACCATATTTCTGGTGTATTGAATATGACCAGGGGTGTCGGCTATAATAAATTTACGCTTTGGGGTTGTAAAATAGCGGTAGGCCACATCAATGGTGATGCCTTGCTCGCGTTCATCACGTAATCCATCGGTAAACAAGGCTAAATCAACACCGTCATGGCCTTTCTTTTTACTTGTGTTTTCAATAGATTCTAGTTGGTCTTCGAATATAGATTTAGAATCGTATAATAATCGGCCGATTAAAGTACTTTTTCCATCATCTACACTTCCTGCTGTTGTAAAACGTAATAATTGGTTGTTATCTAACATGTGACTTTTTATAGGATTGCTAAATTGAATTTAGCTTGATCTTTTATGCGTTGAGTAATATATAAATTTAGAAGTAGCCTTGACGTTTACGGTCTTCCATGGCAGATTCTGAACGTTTGTCATCAGATCGATTCCCTCTTTCGGTTTGACGCATACCAGAGACTTCATCAGCGATCTTTTCTAAGGTGTCTGCATCAGATTCAATACCACCAGTTATGGTGATGTCCCCAAGTGTTCTAAATCGGATTTTTTTGGTTACAACTTCTTCATGGTCTTCTAAAACAAGAAATTCAGAATTCGGAATCCAAGCATCTTGTCTCCAAACCACTTCACGTTCGTGAGCATAATATAAGGAAGGAATGGCGATATTTTCGCGTTTAATGTAGTTCCAAACATCCATTTCGGTCCAGTTAGAAATCGGGAAGGCTCTAAAATGTTCGCCTTCAAAATGTTTTCCGTTAAAAATGTTCCATAATTCTGGACGTTGATTTTTAGGATCCCATTGTCCGAAATCATCTCTATGAGAGAAGAAACGTTCTTTAGCACGAGCTTTTTCCTCATCACGACGGCCACCACCAATGGCACAGTCAATTTTATTCGCTTCAATAGCGTCTAATAAAGTTGTGATTTGTAAAGCATTACGTGTGGCGTTTTTACCTTTTTCTTCAGCAACACGACCTTCGTCTATAGATTCTTGAACAGAACCCACAATGAGTTCAGCATCTAATGCTTTGATGATATCATCTCTGAATTTAATGGTTTCTGGGAAGTTGTGTCCGGTATCGACGTGCATTAATGGAAAGGGTATTTTAGCAGGATAGAATGCTTTTTTAGCCAAATGGGTAACTAAAATGGAGTCTTTTCCTCCAGAAAACATGATGACAGGGTTTTCAAATTGTGCCCAAACTTCTCGTAAAACATAAATGGCTTCCGACTCTAACTCGTCTAAATAATTTAAATAGTACTTACTCATTAATGCTATTTTTAAGTGCTAATTTATTTTTAATGGCTTGAAATATGATTTCAACCGATTCTTCAATAGTATTTAAATGGGAAACTTCCACATCTGGATTTTCAGGAGCCTCATAAGGTGCTGAAATACCAGTCATGTTTTTAATTTCACCGGCACGTGCTTTTTTGTATAAGCCTTTAACATCGCGTTCTTCACAAACCTTAAGACTGGTGTTTACAAAAACTTCCACAAAATTTTCCGGACTTACGGTCTCTCGAATAAAATGCCGATCTTTTTGATAAGGCGCTACAAAGGCTGCCATAACTACCAACCCTGCATCGATGAATAATTTTGAAATCTCCCCAATACGTCTGTTGTTTTCAGAACGGTCTTCAGGTGAAAAGCCTAAATTCTGATTTATACCACGTCTTACGTTATCACCATCGAGTACGTAAGTGTGAATTTTATTATGGTTTAAGCGTTCTTCTAAAGCGTTGGCTATAGTTGATTTCCCAGAACCAGATAAACCGGTGAAAAAAATTAAAAAGGAATTGTGCCCGTTTAATTTTTGACGCTCTAGTCTACATATTTTGTATTCGTGCGCTGTGATGTTTTTTTCCATTTGCTTAATCGCCTTCTTTTTTCTAAACCAAAATCTATTTTGTACCAAACTCTTTCATGTAAGTAGTAGAGCACCATTTTCGTGATGACTTCTGCAACACCGATGCTTAAACCGGTTAACGGGTTTCCTGTAATAACCCAGGCTAATATCATGGTGTCTAAAGTACCAATGATTCGCCAAGTAACCGTCTTGAGTAAATGTCGTTTTTTACTTTCTGCAATTTTAACTTTAAACCAAACCTGCTCATGAACATAATACAATAGCATTTTTGTTACGACCTCAAAAGCACCAATTTTTAAACCGATAAGTGGACTGCCAGAAATGATCCATGATAATATGACAGTGTCTAATGTGCCTACTAAGCGCCAGGTTATGGCTTTAACAATATGTCTTCGGTGTATTTTTTTTGGCATTTAAAATGAGGGGATTCTACTTTTTCGGTTTTTGGACCAGTTTACTTCTTCGAAAGTAAATATACAACAGCTAAATTGTATTGTAAATAATGTGAGGCGTCTGAGGTGTATGTGAATTTAGCCGCAGCATCCATATTTAAGGCCATGTTTTTTGTAAACCAGATGTTTAATCCTAATGACGCATTACCTGTTATTCTTGATTTAGGTTGTATTTCTTGCTGATTTTTCTTGTTGATGTATTCCTCTATAGAAGTGTAGCCAAAACCGTAACCCATATAGAAATCGAAGGTTTCTGATTTTATTAATTTTCTGAACGAATATTTAGCACCCAGGTCGAATGCAAAAAAATCGGGATTTGATTCTGAATCGACTATGGTACCATCGATAGATTTTCCAGGTTTAAAACTATTGAAGGACGCTTTGGCATAAAAACTAAATTGTTCCTTGAAATAATATTCTGCACCAATAGTAATAGGGGTTTGGAATGCCCAATTGTGTGCTTGATTTTCTTTAAATTTGAAGAGGTTGTTAAGGCTATTTCCTGAATCGTCTACGATATTGACACCTGCGGTGAAACTCCAATTGTTTTCAAATTGGCTTGTAGTAGTATTTGACTTTTCTGGTGCTTTTAAATCTGTGTAGTCCTGTGCTGTGATAAGGTTAATCCAAACTAGAGGTAGTAGTAGGTAGAGCTTAGAAATTTTCATAAAATAGTAATGGGGTTGTTTAAAGTTTTGGGTTGTGTAAATTAAAGTCAAAATTATTATTTTTCATAACAGTTGACTTATAAATACGATGTATTGCGGTTATTTTAGGTGGGTGACCATATGCTCTGGTGTTATTTTAAGTAGAATGTCAAACCGAGCGGCGTCGAGATTGGTTTCTTTTGACATCGAAAGATTCTCGACTGCACTCGAACTGACAATAGTATTTTATTTAAAAGGATTATTTTCAAAACAATAATAATTTTTTACTTGACGCACTTAACTACTGCCCTCGGGAAAAACATTTTGATATGTAAAAAGGCTGTTTTGGTGACTTTATTCCACCGCTACGCCTCCTGAGTCACAGCAAAGGTTGTTATGCTACCAAAAAAAAATACTTGAAACAGTTTAATTTCTGTTAAAAGTAATTTTCATATCTAAATCCAATAAAATTAATTGGATTCTGTTGGCGTTTATTTCATGAACCAGTGCTTTTTTGCCTTCAAAAAGCCCCGATTTTATTTTTATACGGTCGCCAGGTTGGATGTTTTCAACTTGAGCCTGCGTATTTTCCTTACTCAGCCAATTTTTCATGACTTCAATATCGCTATCCTTAACTGTGGCTGGTTTGCCTAGCCAAAAAAGAAAACGTACCACACCTGGGATTTGGAACACCAAATCATGTTCAATCTCCTTGATTTTAACAAGTACATAGGATGTGAGTAGTGGAATTTCTACTTTTTTTTTTCTATCAGACCATTGACGTATTTCTGTCACAGTAGGGCTGTAAGCCGTTATGCCAAGTTTGGAAAGCGCGGTTACTACCTTCTTTTCATTTCTTGGTTTTACGTATAAGACCTTCCAATCCATCACGATACTATGCTTAATTGTTTATTAAAATATTTAACAACACATAATAACATAGAGGAGGGATAAAGATGAGCCAATAATTAGTAAAGAGAGAGAGATCATACTAATAAGTTTAATTTTTTTCACGATCAAAGGAATTAATGGATTAATGTAATAAACTCTATTTATATCAAATCATAGCGTAATATTTTTCATAGCAAAGTTATGGAATTTTATTAACATTGCTTTAACTTAATATTAAAGTGCTGTAAAGGATGGATGCTTTTATGGATTATATAAAATTTTAATAGCAATTTTAGTAATTTGATGAGCTATGTGGATTTGGTGTGCGATTTTTTTTAATACGGCCTTGTTATATGGGTTTTGCTAGTTTATGGGATAGGTAAATTTCAGGCCACAGCGTTTATGGTTTAAATGGCTTTTACCATAATGAATAATAGAAAAGGAAATAGAAATATTAAAGCATTGCCCTGAAAATGGCTGCAAGGTTGTTCGCTTAATCTCCAAATTTAATGGCAATACGTGTATTCATTTTAAAATGTATATTTAGCCATACAAACAAAAACTATACATGACCTATAATATTAAGTGTTTTTTATTCCGTTTAATGCTTCTCACGCTTTTTCTATGTGGATGTTCGGATAAGAAGAAGGCTGCATCCAAACATAAATACACCAACGATTTAATAAATGAAACAAGTCCTTATTTATTGCAACACGCGCATAATCCAGTTGATTGGAAAGCTTGGAGTCAAGAAACTTTAGATTTAGCAAAAAAGGAAAATAAGCTTATGGTGATATCGGTAGGTTATGCCGCTTGCCATTGGTGTCATGTTATGGAAGAAGAGAGTTTTCAAAATGATTCTGTGGCTGCTATTATGAATTCTAAGTTCATTAATATTAAAATAGATCGTGAAGAACGCCCAGATATCGACCAGGTTTATATGCATGCTGTGCAGCTGCTAACAGGAAGTGGTGGTTGGCCTTTAAATTGTATTGCGCTGCCAGACGGTAGACCTATATTTGGAGGTACTTATTTTGAAAAGGAGCCATGGATTAAAATTCTAAAAGACCTTTCTGAATTATACGAAACAAATCCAGACAAAGCGATTGCTTATGCAGATCAGCTTACAGAAGGTATAAAAGAATCAGACTTAATTACAGTAAATAGAAATCCATCCGACTTCCAGAATAGCGTCCTTGTTGATGCCGTAGATACTTGGAAAGAAAATTTTGATATAATTGATGGCGGTGAAAAGGGTGCACCTAAATTTCCGTTGCCTAATAATTTAAATTTTTTATTGCGTTATGCCGTGCAAAACAAAGATACCGTAGTAGAAAATCACGTTGAAAATACCTTGGTAAAAATGGCTTATGGGGGTATTTACGACCATATTGGCGGTGGGTTTTCTAGATATTCGGTAGATGCAAAATGGCATATTCCTCATTTTGAAAAAATGTTATATGATAACGCCCAACTGGTAAGTGTGTATTCCGAAAAATATTTGACGCATAAAAATAAACTATTTAAACAGGTTGTTTTTGAGACTTTAGCTTGTTTAGAGCGGGATTTTTTTGATGGCAAACAGGCGTTCTATTCAGCTCTTGATGCCGATAGTTATACCGAAAAAGGAGCGCTAGAAGAAGGCGCGTATTATGTTTGGGGTAAAGAAGCTTTAAAACAACATTTAGAAGGAGATTTTGAAGCCTTTAAGGTGTATTATAATATCAATGAAACAGGCGCTTGGGAAAATAATAACTATGTGCTTTATAGAAATAAAACACATGCTGAAGTGGCGAGCTTAACAGGTCTTACAGAAGATGAATTGGAAGCAAAGCTTACCACATGGAAGCAGGTGCTCTTAGAAGTACGAGATAACCGTAAACCGCCACGAACGGATAATAAAGCATTAACCGGTTGGAACGCCTTAACTTTAAAGGCTTATACAGATGCTTATCGCAGCTTCCAAGATCCCAATCATCTTAAAATGGCCGTAAAAATTGGAGATTTTATTATCGATATTCAGAAGCAAGAGGGTGGTGGTTTAAACCGGGTGTACATAAATAATGAAAGTTCCATAAATGCGTTTGCTGAAGATTATGCGCTAACAATTCAAGCGCTAATCGGGTTGTATGAAGTGTCTTTAGATGAAAAATGGCTTACTGAGGCCAAGCAACTCATGGATTACACGTTGACTCACTTTTACGATGATGCTTCGGGAATGTTCTATTTTACATCAGATTTAGACGCCACTTTGATTACAAGAAAAATGGAAACGGTAGATGGCGTTTTACCTTCATCTAATGCCGTTTTAGCTCATAATTTGTTTGCCTTAAGTTTGTATTATCATGAGGATACCTATTCCGAAAAGGCAAATCAAATGTTACATAATATAAGTAACGACGTTCTGTTATCCCCCTCAGGTTATAGTAAATGGTTGGGGTTAATGCAGAATTTTACAAAACCGTTTTATGAGGTTGCTGTTTCAGGTGATAATGCCAAACAAAAAATAAGTGCATTGCAACAGTATTATCTGCCTAACGTTATTTACGCTGGAGCACGTTCAGAAAGTGAATTACCGTTGTTAGAAAATAAATATGTTGATAATCAAACCTATATTTTTGTGTGTAAAAAAGGAAGTTGTAAAGCACCGCAAACTGAAGTTGAAAAGGCTATTCAATTAATTTTAACTGATTAGTGTTTATAAGGCTTCAAATAGATACTATTTTTAGTGGCCACCAAATTGCAAATCGATTTTATAAGTTGGCAATATTGAAAAACCATTTAATTGAACTCTTAAAATTTATATGTAATAACATATAATAAAGATGGTTTTACAAGAATTGTATGTATTTACATATAATTTAGTGTTTTTGTTTAAAATTATATTTAATTGCATATAATGAAAGAGTTGTCTGAATTTGTAAAAGAGGGCAGGAAAGCCGTTGATTTAACACAAGTAGAGTTCGCCGATAGAGCAGGAGTGGCGCTTACGGTAATCCGAAAAATTGAGCAAAACAAAACCAATTTAAACTTAGGTAAAGTGAATCAAGTTTTAGAAATGTTTGGTCATAAGCTTGCTCCTATAAGTTTAAAAGAATTTGATGCTAATGAGACAAGCTAGAATATATTACGATACCGTGTTTTGTGGGGTTTTAGTAGAGACCAATGACGGCGATTTTACTTTTAATTATGATAGCGATTTTATAAATGATAATGCTTTGGATCTTGATCTAGCTTTAGAGGTTGCTCCTTATTTTAGGCTAGCCGAAAAGGAGGCATCACAAATAATAGGCGAAATAACCTTTGTTGTAAGCAATTGGAGGGTAATTGGCAATAAATATGGATTATCTAGGAGGGAACAAGAATTAAAAGCCTCAGCGTTTGTTAAGATAGTTGACTGATTTGTAGATATTGCAACTAAATTTGTTAACGCAAAAATAAAAACCCCATAAACAAAGGGTTTACAGGGTCTATATTAAAACATTTTATCTGTTAAAATTCTCGGGGTTTAAAAATAGAAATATTCAAAGCATTATTCTACCAAAGCATCACATCAACATTGACTCCAAAAGCATAAGAATCGTAATTAACTTTATGGGCTTCCTGAGGTAAATATGTTGGAGCTCCGTTATTAAAATCATCCATTTCAACCACATTATATTTTAAATCTCCTATGTTATAATCAGCGTAAAGGCCTACTGAAAGATTTTTATTTAAAACACGTTTATAATAGATACCCGATGCCCAACTGAAAGAGGTTTTAGGATCAAAATCGGCATAAACAAATTGTTCTAAAGGTTCTTCTTCACTAGCTTCATTTGTACTGGTTAATTCTTGCACATACAATTTAGTACTAGGTCCTGAAATTACCCCAGTAAGTAATTTGACTCCAATGGAATTCTTCCCAAAAGGTATTTGATAATAAGCACCTCCATAATACATCATATTTCCTGAAGCTTCAGGCAACAATTCAAACCCTTCAGCATTAAAGCTTTGTTGTAGCGACTCATCTATTGATATAGGAAAACTTTGAAACCCTATCTCACCGCCTATTCCAATATTTTTAGTTATAAAATAAGCACCCTCCGTAGAAATTCTATAGCCATCTTGAGATGATAATCCCAGAACATCTGTTTCTTCAATTAAACTAGCATAACCCACTTTAACACCAAGAAAAGACGGTTTTGATTCATTTATAATTCTATTGGTTTCTTCAATTTCATTGATTCCATTTTCTTTCCACCAGCCATCATTTAGAAAATAAGCAAGTTCGGTGGTTCCAATACCTATCCCGGCACCAGCAAATACATCGGAAATCCAATGGCGATCATTTAACTGTCTCATAACGCCAGTAAAAGTCGCCAAGGTATAAGCAGCTATACTGTAAAATGGGCTTCTATGTTTATATTCTTTATGGAATATGTGTGCACCCATAAAAGCGGTGGCTGTATGTCCTGAAGGAAAGGAATTATTACTAGAACCATCTGGTCTTAGCTCTGCAATACCATATTTCATACCTTGAACAACAACGAGATTTATGGCAATAGCGGTTCCTATGGTAGATGCTTTTCTTAAAGTACTATGCTTACTCCTTATGCCCGCGGCATCTAATGCAAACACCCCAATGTATGGTAAGTACTGCGTAAGGTCATCAATCGGACTATGAAAATCAGGAAGATATCTATTAATATCCTCTTTTACACTTACTTTAAAATCGTAGTTAAAATGCATAATAGTTCCGGCCGCAATTAACCCTCCTGCAGCAATCAAAGATGCACCTGTATCTGTTTTATACCATTTATCTTTTATGTGAGTTACATCCTGATAGATTAAACTATAATTTGGTTTATTTAATAAAAAATCATAAGTATTAGAAGCAATGACACCATCTTGAAATTGATTTACAAAGTCATTATTGGTGATAAAATGAGAGGATGAGGACGAAATTAAATAATTATTAGCCTCAGTAGAAGCAAAACTAAACTTATTACTTAATTGGTTTGAGGGTAATGCGTATTGCGCAAAAGTAAATCCATATGCTAAAAAACATAAAATATAAAGACATCGTTTCATAAGTAACTTTAAGCCGGCTTAAAATTTAATAATACTAAGTTAAGAAAGAAATTAAAAAAATAAATATAAATGATAAAAATCAGACGATAAAAAGGTCCGAAAAGGCCGCCTCTTAAAATGCTTCCATTACTCCAAAATATAAGCCCTGATTACCATCTACCCCAATTGCATAATCTAAACGTAAATTAATACGTTTCTCACGTGAAATCATAAAGCGCATACCCATACCCGCCGCTGGTAACAATCCACGTTCAAAGGCCTCCTCTTCTTGGTCGTTGCCCCAAATAGAACCAAGCCCTGCAAATGCAACGGCTCCCCATCGGTTATAAAATCTCCAGCGATATTCTGCTTGAGCGGCGATCATATGCTTGCCCTTGTATTTTCCGGCCTGATATCCTCTTAAGTTATTACGTACACCATAATTTTGATAACCGTCAAAAGGTACGTCACCCGTTGCAAAACCACCACCTATTGCAAAACCCAGTACCTGATTAGAAGCTATTGAGGTGAAATAAGCGCCTTCAAAATCAGTGTCGGTATAATTGTTATCACTACCCAACCAGGCAGTATTAAACTTTGGTCTGATACTAAACATAAGTCCCTTGGTAGGGTAATACACGTAATCTCTGGTATCTATTGAAAAATTTAGCCCTATGCTGGATACAAAGTTGTCTGTAATATCGTTTTGATCGAAAAAATCACGGGCAAATTCATTTTCTTCATCCGTACCATTTTTAAAGGTGTAATTGGTTTGTGTCCCGAGGTATAACATCCCGAGGTAGAGCTCTCCAAGGAGTTTTCGACTATACTCTAAAGTTATGAATTTACGTTTTTCGGTAAACACCAGTCGCACATCATCTTCGCCTTCAATATTATAAAGGAAATTATTGTTTACATTAGATATTCCAGTGGCAAAGTTCATGCGGTTTCTGTCCTCACCCCAAAATAAACGACTTATAATCGTAATTAAATGGCTATCATTGGTCGAATATAAGCCCATGACATTTACATTAGATGGCGGTGAAATTGTATCGTTTTGGTTAAGTTTAAAGAAATACATACCCATACCACCAAATCCTGTTTTCAATGTTGGGTTATTAACAATTAATGGCACAGCTGTAAGCGTATTGCTCGATTCATCAAAATGCTCGTCTATGTCATGATTTTGAGCTTGAAGTATGTTTGAACAACCGATAGTTAGTGCAAATAAAATTATAAATATTTTGTCGAAATTCATTGTTTAAGGATTAAATCTTTTTGTGTCTGTAATTATTTTAAATAACCAAAAGTGCGTTTATATCATAAATGAAACTCCAAGAAATGGACCTAACACGTTTACTTTCGCATTGAATTCGTCAGGCGTTCCCTCGTCGTCTACTCGTTTACAAGAATAATTTCTGAAACCAGCATTAACAGACATTCAATTTAATACTCTAAAATTATTGACAGATTTAAAATAGTAAGAAAACTTTTAAGGGTTAGCTATTCCAAAACCACCGATATTAAAACTAACACCTAGCATAACTTTATCGCTAAGAACAAATTTTGTTTTTGCTCCAAGCATTCATTTCATCTATGTCCATGTATTTATCGTCTGCGACTTGGTCAAACAAATGACCTATACTCTCAAATAATATAAAAAGGATAAGAATGTTTTTAATCATCTTATAGTTTGCAACATGAATAACTTCTAATTTATATATTTTATATTGATTTTCTGAATCTTACCATTAAACCTAAACGGTGCACGGTCAAAATAATCTAATGCTACGGGTGAACCGAGATCCGCGCCGACATCAAAAGTTTCAGATGCAGTATGACCTCCTGGTACTGATCGATCCATGCGCATTTGCCCCACTTCCTTGCCATTAACCCTTAAGGTAACCGTGGCTGGAGCAAGACGTGCTTTCGAATCGTATTGCGTTCGCACTTCAATCTGAACCTTTCCAGTGGGAAGAGGAGACTTTGAAGACGCTTTAAAACGGTTTAATGTCATGGCGTTATACTCCGTTTTTAAGTAGCCTTTATCCATATAAACTGTAAAGCCTGAAGAAATACCGCCAAGTGCAAAAAGTACACCTTCTGCATTTTTACCAATCTCTGCATCAATCACAGCCAAGGTTGAACGACCACTTACAAACTTAGGAGCCATAGCTTCAGGAATACGATCTTGTCCTTCATAAAACGACCATTCCTTTAGGGTTGAGGAAGGCAATAATTCTGGGTGCATAAACACAGTGTAAAAGGATGCTCCAATTGGATATACGTGATTATCTGTAGCCTCTTGATCAAATAGGTTTTTTAGTTCAACTAATTTCTCGGGGTGCAATGCGGCAAGGTCTTTTGATTGCGAATAGTCTTCGTTTAGATTATACAATTCCCAAGTATCTTTAGATGGATCCCAATTTGCAAGATCAACCAAGGCAGCCGACCAGGGCTGTCTTGGGCCTGCAACCCCAGCATACCAGCCATCATGGTAGATGCCGAGACTACCAAATATTTCAAAATATTGAGTTTTATCAGCTGGTTTTGCATCTGGCTGGTCAAAGGTATACGCCATCGAAACACCATCTAACGGCTGTTGCTCAATACCATTTACGGTTTTCGGTGCAGTTATGTCCAATACGTCATAAATGGTTGCTGCTATATCGTTCACATGATGAAACTGGGAACGTACCTTTCCGTCAGGTTTAATTTTATTTGGCCAAGAGATAACCAGTGGTGTTCTTGTGCCTCCAAAATGTCCAGCAACAAGCTTAGTGCCTTGAAATGGAGATGCGCCTGCATAGGCCCAACCATGGTGATACATCGCATCAAGTGTTGGACCACCTAAAGCTTCCATGCCGCCATAATCTTTATTGAGGATCTCAATTTGTTGTTCAATAGTAGAAGGCATGGCATTCTGTGCTAAAAGTTCTGAGATGGTACCGTTGATACCCTCAGCTGAAGGTCCATTATCAGAATTTATGTATATGATTAATGTATTATCTAATTCACCTTGACGTTCCAATTCGTCTACAATTTTTCCATATTGAACATCGGTATGCTCCAAGAAGCCAGCGTAAATTTCCATGAGTCGTGTTTGAAATTCTTGTTGAGAAGCCGGAATATCAGACCATTTCTGCATGGTTTCTGCCAAAGGATTAAGTGTTGCATCTTCTGGAATCCATCCGAGTTCCTTTTGCTTTTCAAAGGTCATCGTTCTCAAAACTTCCCAACCTTCATCAAACTTACCATCGTATTTGTCTGCCCATTCTTTAAATATATGGAAAGGGCCATGTACCGCTCCAGGTGTGAAATATACAAAGAAAGGTTTTTCAGGCTCTAAAGTTTTACTAGTTCGCATCCATTCAATGGCTTTTTCAGCCATATCTTCAGTCAAATGGTATTTTGGGCCATGTGGCGCTTCAATAGGATTGGTGTTTTCAAATAAAACGGGTTCATATTGAGAGGTTTCTCCTGCCAAAAACCCATAGAAATAATCAAATCCAAGTCCAGTAGGATAACGGTCAAACGGTCCGAGTTTTGTAATGTCTGTTATCGGTGTATTGTGCCACTTTCCAAAGGCAGAAGTATTGTATCCATAGTCGGAAAGTACCTGAGCGAATGTAGCCGTTGTTTTTGGTATTTTACCTATATAGCCATCCCAGTCTGAAGCAAGCTCAGCGATCTGACCAGCACCTACACGGTGATGGTTTCGACCTGTTAATAAAGAAGCTCGTGTTGGCGAACACATGGCGGTGGTGTGAAAGGCATTATACGTTATACCTGATTCTGCTAGGCGAGTCATGGTTGGCATATGGACAGGGCCTCCAAATGTCGATGGGTTAGAAAAACCGGCATCATCCGTCATGAAAATAACGATATTGGGAGCGTCTTTTGGTAGATGATTTTCGGCAGTTCGCCATGTATGTTTTGAGTCTGCTAACGTTTTTCCGGTGGTGCTCGCAGAAGTGGGTTCTGGAAAAGGTAAAATGCTACCGTCTGTTATAGTTTCGCTAGTTTTATTGTTTTTTTGTTCTTGGTTACAAGAAACTAAGAGTCCTGCTACTAATAAAATCAGAATAAATTGGTTTTTCATAGTAATTGATTTTAGTACTTAATTTATTTCTTTTGTTTTTTTTGAAAATATACGCTTTGGTAGCATGATTTGTAATTGAAAGCGCCATTGCCATTCTGGTCCAAAATCTGGACGTACCACATTATAATAGAATTGGGTTTGTAAATTTACAGGAAGTTTACCACCTAGCATTATTACTTTACCTCCACCACCTCCTATGGGTACAATCCATCTGTCTTCAGATGCAGCTGTCCAGTCAGATGTAATGATAGGGGCACTATTTACATACCAGCCATTCCCTAATTGCTTAACTACAAATAAATTAAGAAGCATGCGGTTAACGTCTTCTCTATTAGATTCGCCTGCAAACGACCACGTATTATTTAATAAGGCGCCAACGGTCCAATCACCAGGTTGTACTAATGCGACAGCCGATGGTCCAGCACTCCATTTTTGCGAACCACGCAGACTTCCACCCGTTGGTAATTCTATCACAGGTCCAAATCCCCACATCACCCCTTTACTTTCAGGTACATAAAATGCCGTGAATACAATGTCACTTAATCCCGATGTTAATTTTCCGCTCTCGCTTCCAAAATCTGGAATATTAACTATAGGTAAAATTGTTCTAGTGATTAGTTTACCACCCATTAATGGAATAACTGGCTGAATGTTAAGTATATTAACATTACGGTTAAATTCCCCATAATTCATGTTCAGGTTATTCTGGAATGGAAGACTTATCAAATCGGCTAGTGGATTCGCTGCGGCTTCAGATAATTCTTCTTGGGATTGTTGCGCATTTAGAGAGGCAATCATTAAAATGATAAGAGCTATGGTTGTTAAAAAGCTTTTCATTGTTTCAATATATTATTTAGGATGCTTATAAAACAAGAGATATAAAAGAAACTATTATTTCCTTTATATCTCGTATTGGTTTAATTCAAATACTTAATATCGATTTTATTAATTTTTCCGTTGAATTTGAAAGGTGCGCGATTAAAATAATCCATGGCAACTGGTGAGCCGAGATCCGCGCCAATATCAAATGTTTCAGAAGCTGTGTGAACGGCTGGTACTGATCTATCTATACGCATTTGCCCCACTTCTTCGCCATTCACAGTTAAAGTTACTGTTGCTGGTGCAAGACGTTCTTTTGTGTCGTATTGCGTTTTTACTTCAATTTGAACCTTACCCGTTGAAACTGGCGACTTTGAAGCCGCTTTATATCGATTCAAGGTCATGGCGTTATACTCCGTTTTTAAGTAGCCTTTATCCATATACACCGTAAAGCCAGAAGATATGCCTCCAATAGCAAATAAAACGCCTTCTGCATTTTCGTCAATTTCGGCATCAATCACTGCCAAAGTAGAACGTCCACTCAAGAATTTAGGTGCCATAGCTTCAGGAATCCGATCCTGACCCTCATAGAATGACCATTCGGTCAGCGGTGAAGAGGGCATCTCGCTAGGGCTAAAAAATATGGTATAGTAAGAAGCTCCTATCGGATAAACTAAATTATCAGTGGCCTCTTGATCAAATAGGGTTTTTAATTCCCTCAATTTTTCTGGATGCGCTGCAGCAATGTCTTTTGATTGTGAGTAATCTTCGTTTAGATTATACAATTTCCAGGTATCCTTAGAAGGATCCCAATTGGTAAAACCAGACACATCTACTGACCATGGATCTCTAGGGCCGGTAACATTTGCATACCAACCATCGTTGTATATGCCATAGCTACCAAAAATTTCGAAATATTGCGTCTTATCCGCTGGTTTTGCATCTGCATTACCAAAAGTATACGCCATCGAAACACCATCAAGAGGCTGTTGTTCTATGCCATTTACGGTTTTAGGTGCTGTAATACCCAAAACATCATAAATGGTGGCTGCGATATCGTTCACATGATGAAACTGTGAACGAACCTTTCCATCCGCTTTAATTTTATTTGGCCAAGAGATAACCAATGGCGTTCTTGTGCCTCCAAAATTTCCAGCAACAAGCTTCGTGCCTTGAAATGGAGATGCTCCTGAATATGCCCAACCATGGTGATACATCACATCTAAGGTTGGCCCGCCCAAAGCTTCTAGACCACCATAGTCTTTATTGAGTACCTCAATTTGTTGATCAATAGTAGATGGCATGGCATTTTGCGCCAAGAGTTCTGAAATGGTACCATTCATACCCTCGGCAGAAGGTCCATTGTCAGAGTTAATATATATAATCAAGGTATTATCTAACTCTCCTTGACGTTCCAATTCATCTACAATCTTTCCATATTGAACATCGGTATGCTCCAAAAAGCCAGCATAAATTTCCATGAGTCGTATTTGAAAATCCTGCTGAGAAGCTGGAATATCAGACCATTTCTGCATAGTGTCTGCTAGTGGGTTTAGTGTAGCGTTTTCTGGAATCCATCCGAGTTCTTTTTGTTTTGCAAAGGTCATTGTTCTCAAAACTTCCCAGCCTTCATCAAACTTACCATCGTATTTGTCTGCCCATTCTTTAAATATATGATGAGGTCCATGTACAGCTCCAGGCGTGAAATACACAAAGAAAGGTTTTTCAGGCGCTAATGTTTTACTTGTCCGCATCCATTCAATCGCTTTTCCTGTCATATCCTCCGTCAAATGGTATTTTGGACCATGTGGTGCTGCAATGGGATTTGTGTTTTCAAATAAAACGGGTTCGTATTGTGACGTTTCTCCGGCCAAAAAACCATAGAAATAGTCAAATCCAAGTCCAGTAGGGTAACGGTCAAAGGGTCCGAGTTTTGTAATGTCTGTTATTGGCGTATTGTGCCACTTTCCAAAGGCAGATGTGTTGTAGCCATAATCAGAAAGTACCTGTGCAAACGTTGCCGTTGATTTTGGTATTTTACCAATATAGCCATCCCAATCTGAAGCAAATTCAGCAATCTGACCTGCGCCAACACGGTGATGGTTTCGTCCTGTTAATAAAGACGCTCTAGTAGGAGAACACATAGCCGTAGTATGAAAAGCATTGTACGTGATCCCGGATTTTGCTAGGCGAGCCATGGTTGGCATATGTACAGGACCTCCAAAGACTTCCGGATTGGAAAAACCGGCATCATCCGTCATAAAAATAACAATGTTAGGAGCGTCTTCTGGAAGATGGTTTTTTTCTGTTCGCCACTGGTGTTTTGAATCTGCCAACGTTTTTCCAGTTACACTCGCAGAAGTGGGTTCTGGAAAAGGTAAAACACTACCATCTGTCATGACATCAATGGTCTTGTTGTTTTCTTGTGATTCTTTGCAAGAGGTCAAAATCAGGACAATTAGTCCGATTAAATAAGTTAATTTTTTCATGTCTTTACTGATTGTGAGCAGGTACTACTTTATTGGTTTTAACGTGAAGCATAAATACGTTTAGTGACATTTAATTTTGATTGGGTCTGGATTTAACCTGTATAACTTTTTGTCATTTTCGTAATTTTCCGTTTTATTTATATCCAGAGCTTTGGTAGTGCTGTTAACTAAGCTCCTTCAAGTTAGTGCTATTTTATGCTATCTCATTTTAACTCATTGTCAAATTTCTATTTGATAATGAGTATTCAAAATTAATCAGAGAGTGACTTTTGTAAAAGGTTAGTCTTTAGTAATTGTGGTTAATCCTTACGCTGATTAATATTATTTAACTGAGTTGTAAAATGATTTTGGAGTTTGGGTTGTATGTTTTTTAAAGAATTTCGTGAAATTTGTGATCTCGTCAAAGCCTAGCTTGTATGATATTTCACTTATGTTTTTGCCTTTTTCTGATAATAATCGTTTGGCTTTTAGAATTAAAAAATAATCAATAAACTCTTTAATTGTTTTATTGGTTAATGTTTTACAAGTGGTGTTGAGTTTTCTATAGCTTGTATTAAGAAAAATACAGTAATCCTTGGCATTTCGGGTAATTGCAATTTTATTTTCTAACTCTTTTTGAAAACGAATGAATAATTCCTTTGTCTCAGAATCAATACCCTTGTATTCTTTTGAGGGGTAAGATCGAATTTTAAGTAAGATAGTCCTTAATAGGTTTTGTAAAATTTCTTGTTTGTTAGGTGAGTTCTGCAAATGATATTCTTGAAATAGATAGGTTATAAGCGCGTAAAAAGGTTTATATTCTTGTTGATTTAAATTTATTATTGGCTCATATAGACTATCATTATATGGGTAGGTGTAAGAGATATCTTGAAATTTCACTTGATTATTATACAAGTAGTCTTCGGTAAAAAGAATTATAAATCCTTCGGCAAGTTCATGTTGCTCCCAAGCGTGGATTTGATTTTTTTCAACAAAGAATACACTCCCTTTACCGTAATCGTACGATTTAAAGTCAATACTATGTTTCCCTTTTCCTTTTGTTATACATATGATGGCATAAAAATTGATTTTGTGTGGTCTTGTCAATTCAATACTTGATAGCTGCTTAAAAAAATAGTCTAACTTGATGATTTTAAATCCAATGTCTTCAATTTTCTTTCTGAAAGCGTATTCTTTTATCTCGTTTGTCATTTTTGTCTTATCCTGAAATATGGTTACAGGTTAGTCCCGATAGTTATCGGGATGGACTAGTGCTTTTCAGAACCTAACAGTTCAGCTATTTTTAATCCGCACTGCTCAATATGTATCTTCTTTGTTTTTTTACTGAAAATGCTCATTTCTAATGTTGCCTAACGTATGTACAAACACACTGGTGTGTATATTTTTAAAATTCTACCCAAAGATATGCAATCCTTTAGACATCAATTGGGTTTTTTATAAAAGCAAAACTGCTTTTTGCTACATGGGTGTAAATTTCAGTTGTTTTTATAGAGTTATGGCGAAGAATCGTTTTTAGTATTTGTGTCTCTAACACAGACGATCATTTAAGAAATCGCGGATTTTTATTGACTTATAAAGGTTGGATATTATCACCTGCTTAAGATATAAATCCAGTGGAAACTGGAATGGGGTTAAAATTAAATATTTCTGAAAATGATAATGGTTTGGATCTTGATCTAGCTTTAGAGGTTGCCCCTTATTTTAGGCTAGCCGAAAAGGAGGCATCACAAATAATAGGCGAAATAACCTTTGTTGTAAGCAATTGGAAGGTAATTGGCAATAAATATGGATTATCTAGGAGGGAACAAGAACTAAAAGCCTCAGCGTTTGTTAAGATAGTTGACTGATTTGTAGATATTGCAACTAAATTTGTTAACGCAAAATTAAAAACCCCATAAACACTAAGTTTACAGGGTTTAAAAGTGGAGTCGGAGACAACGACCATAATTTCAACTTTATAGTGTTTACAGGGCTTCCAAAAGGTGCTATTTATAGAGGTCACCGAATTGGTCTCGATTTAACAAACTTTAACGTTTGGGTTTTAATTTTGATGTCAAAATGCATCAAATCACTATGCCTTTAATTTGAAATTAGTTTTTAGAGCAAATGTAAATGAGCTCAATAGTATAATTTGCTTAGTATTAATAAACATTAAAGAGTAATGAGTAGTTTTTGTTTTACAGATTTTTCTTTAAAAATCTAATTAATTTAGTAAAGTTTTTTTGAAAATCTTAATATTGAACTCATTTTTTTTAGTCAAACTCTATCTGCACTAAGAAATAATCTTTCTACGGTGATACAGGCTTGCTGCGAAGTTCTTGTAGCAACCAAACAGTATTTCAATATTGTAAAGTTCACTATGATTGCCCGCGAGAGGTTCGGACATTGTAATAGGTGTTCTTTGTCAATCATTTAAATTGAGCACATGGGGGCTTTGCGTTTTTCCTATCTTGGTACCGCACTTACTCTTACTTCAAAAAATACCATGTAGCTACATATTAGTAATTGATGCTTTTGGACACCTGTTGTTAATTTATAAAGAAAGTCATTTACAATCCCAATTATTAAAACGTTAAAGAATTTTCTTTCAATTTCTTGGTCATTTTATTTTAATCAAAAAATTTGACTCACTTTATTGTTTCACTACTAATCATTTTTCATTAGGATATCATAAATCCCTAAAAAAGGGGATTGGCTAAATGTCTTATTATGAATATCTTACATCTTAAGTTTTTAATGATAAATCAATCCCAGAAAATAAAAAAAATGATTGCTCTCGCATTAAAATTATTAAGAGACGAATTAAGTGACTATATCGATCAGAATAAAAGGTCGGGAGATGGTATTACAAATGCAGGAATTATACTGGGTAATATCGCTTTGATGGATACGGATGATACAGGTGCTTTTAATGATAAAGTTATTCTCACTCTGGTCAATACAGAAGAAGAAAGCACACTGAAAAATGGCAGTCACATTATAAAGACCAATACAGGAGTACAGTATGTGGAACCTCCAATACATTTAAACCTATACATTTTAATATCGGCAACCCTAAAAGAAAATCCATCCTCGGATAATTATCAATTTGCCTTACACAGAATATCTCTGGTCTTACAGTTCTTTCAGGCAAAAAAAAGTTTTACGGTTCAGAACTCTCCTTTTAGCACAGTATCGTCAGATCAATCTGGTATAGAGGATGATTGGATAACAAACGAATTAAGAGACGAGCTTAAATTAAATGTTGAATTATACACCTTGACCTTTGAACAAATTAACCATTTATGGGGTTCCTTGGGAGGCAAGCAAGTACCCTTTGCCATGTATAAAGTTAGACTGGTTAAAATTCAAGAAACTTCTGGTATTGAAGCTCCAGTTATTGAAGAAATTAAGAATAAAGTTTTAGTAACTAATGCCGAATGTGATGAGTGAACTCCTGTATAAGCCTTTGTTTGAAGTTAATCTACTTCACGACTATTATTTGATCTCATCAGATGGCGGTTCATTTTTTGAAAAAACAAAAGCAGAAAAAGAGGCACTAATTAAAACCAAATTAAGTCAACAAACATATAATGTTACAGATTTTTTCGGAATAGAACCGACAGAAGCAACCAAAAAAATCTTGAGTGAATATAAATTGATATACAAAAAAACAACGTTAGGGTTTTTAGTAGGAATTGAAGTTATGGAAGAGCTCAAGTTGGGAGCTAAGGTATATAAACCTCGTTTTGAACTTCCAGACAACCTTAGTCTAACGTTTTCAATAAACGTAGTAGTGACTAATTTTTTGAGCATGACCAATATTAGCATGAGACCCACTTTACCTACTATTTATTATTTCACAAATAAAGACAAAATAGAGTTTGTAGAAGCCGAATCCAGCTATAAAACTTTGCCCATATCTGTAGAGGCAGAGCCCTATCAAAATGGTATACGTTATGAAATGGGAGCTTTGGTGAAATTTGGAGCAGGCTTAAGAGAGGCTTTGGAATTTACAATGACCAGCAGTAGCAATCTAAGTTTTTGGGGGAAACTCAATGATAAACGTTATGTTACTAATGCTGATAGGGTTTTGTTACCAGCTATTTTCAATTATCCTGTGAAAAAAGAACAAAATATAACCCAACTACAAGTTGTATTAGAAGATCAGGATGGTAACCTAATAAAATCGATTACCAAGAGTAGTATCAGCCCTCTCCAAAATGTACACTTGAATTTTGAATTTATAGATGAAACTATTGAAAATCCAGTAGCAATATCTGAAGGTTTTTACAACTTGAAGATTAAGGAAAATGGAGGTTCGGAAATCAGTTATTCAGTGTATTTAAATGAGAGTTTGTATGTCAAGAATCAGTTAGGAATTATAGATGTACGTTTGGACGTAACCGATTCTCCTTTCAGTCTGTTGGATGTAGATGGATATATCAAAACCAGAGTAGAAAATACTGGTGAGTACACATCGCATCCTGTTTATGAACTCAGGTTTAAAAACAGAAAAACATATTGGAGGTATAATAAAGATCCAAAATTTCAAGCTGAAGATGTATCGGTTGATCTCAATCCACATGTCGTATTTGAGCCAGTTACAAAAAAAATAATTTCTAAAAAGCCGAAAGGATTAACACGCGCATTAGTGCCTTTTATAAGTGGAGCCAATGAGAAAATATTGCCATACCCTAAAACACCTTCATTGAAGGTTGAGGGGAGAAGAATGTTTTCTGAAATCTATATTAATAAATCAAACAGATTAGTCGATAGTTAAAATTAATCTTAAAACAAAAATGACATTATGAATTACAAAACACCAGGAGTTTATATTGAAGAAATCCCTAAACTCCCGCCGTCAATTGCACAAGTAGAAACAGCAATTCCAGCTTTCATTGGATATACGGAAAAGGCTTTGGATGAAAGGGGAAATCTGTTGCTTAACGATCCCAAAAGAATTAGGTCTATGTTAGAATATGAACGTTTTTTTGGTAAAGCCGTTCCTGAGGAAAATCTTTCGGTACTTATTAAGGAAACACCAGGCGCACCAGTAAACGTACAAGCATCTATTACAGATAGAGCAAAATATATTATGAAATATTCATTAGAAATGTTTTTTGCTAATGGAGGAGGGCCATGCTGGATTGTTTCAGTAGGTGATTACTCTACTGGAATAGTGAACTTTGCCGATCTTAAAAAAGGCCTTGATGCTACCGAAAAAGTAGATGAAGTAACACTTTACGTTTATCCAGATTCTCAGGGTATAGATAATTTTTCAGACTTCTATAATCTTTTTGGAGAATCGATGGATATGTGCGAAGAATTAAAAGATCGTTTTACAGTAATGGATATTTGGTTAGATCCTACGCAACCAGACTTATTGGCAAATATTGAAACGATGAGAAATAATACACCTCCAGAAGAAAATACAATTAAGTACGGCGCAACATATTTTCCAAATGTAGAGACTATACTAGATTACTATTATGGAGGAGAAGGAATAGGTGATGCAAGAGTAACAATTGTACACGAAGGTAGTGACGGTTCTTTAAATGGAACATTAGAGGAACTAAAAACTAAAAACAATGCACTCTATTTTCAAGCGCAAAATTCGATACGAAACCTGCCAATGGAGATGCCTCCATCACCAGGAATTGTTGGGATATATGCCAATGTAGATTCTTCACGTGGTGTTTGGAAAGCACCCGCTAATGTCAATATGGATTATGTAATCAAACCAGTTATAAAGATTACAGATAAACAACAAGAAAGCTTAAATGTAGATGTTAATGCTGGTAAGTCAGTTAATGTGATACGTTCTTTTGTTGGTAGAGGTAATGCCATTGTTTGGGGAGCTAGAACTATGGCTGGTAATAGTAATGAATGGCGATATATCTCTGTTAGAAGATTTTTCAATATGGTCGAAGAATCTGTTAAAAAAGCATCGGTGCAATTCGTTTTTGAACCTAACGATCTCAATACTTGGGTAAGAGTTAAATCAATGATAGATAATTTCTTAGTGCAACAGTGGAAAGCAGGGGCTTTAATGGGAACTACTCCAGAACAAGCTTTTTATGTAAAAGTTGGATTAAATGAAACTATGGATGAAGTAGACATTTGGGAAGGACGAATGATAGTTGAAATTGGAATGGCTGTAGTAAGACCTGCAGAGTTTATCATTTTAAGATTTAGTCATAAAATGCTATCAGAGTAATCTTAGAAGACGATAATTAAATTTAAAACAATAGTAAAATGGCAAATACAAATGGTAATGATGGCGATTTGCAAAATCCTGAAAAAAAGATTTGTGAAAAGCTGAAATATATCAAAAACGAGAAAAAAGCTGCAGATAGTTTATATAAAGCTAATGACACAAAAAGGGAGTCTAAAGAAATCTCTCGTGGTTATAAAATATGCTGTCTTAATAAAGCAGAAGAAACTCATAATCTATATCAAGATTTAATGAGCTGTATAGTCTTAAAAAACTACACGAAGGCAGGGATTATTCAAAAAAGTGTTGATGATTATTGTAAAAAAGACGATGACCTTGAAAAGCTTATAAATGAATCTTCAAAGCTTATCAATGATTTACGCATCAAAATAAACGAAGCGAATGATGCCGCTTGTGTTATGGTTAATTGTGTAAAAGAATGCATTATTCCTAAACCTAAAAGAGGTAAAGATTCAAGTGTGGCTAAAGAAGTTAAAGATGTTTCTAGAACACTAACTACTATAGCTGAGAAAACTTCCGAATTAGCGTGTAAAGGACAAAATGCATTCAACGGAGTAGTGAATATTGCTGGAATACAAACATTTACAAACACAGGTGGTCTTAAAAGTTTTGCAGCTAAGCTCATGAGTACCATGAAAATACTAAATGATTGTATCACTGAAAATATAAAAACTTCCGAAAAAGATGTGATCATCTATCGCGATGAATTAAATGTAATTATTGAAGAATTAGCAGAAGTTAGCTGCACCATGCTTACAGAGGGAAGTAAAAGTCAAGGATTAGAAAACACTCGACTATTTATTTGTAAAGGGGAATGTAAAGAAGACGATTTAGATATTTTATGTGAATGTGAAGATGAAGGAGGTTGCAATGACGATCACTATTCTGGAAAAAATAAGCAACAAAGCGTAGATAAAGATTAATAAATAAAAAATTGAATTATGGGCATGATAAATTTTTTGAACAACAAAGCCTGTTGTGAAGATGACCAGAGCAACGGAGGTAATGGTGATAAAAATTGCTTAACACAATGGGAAGAGCAATTAACCGATGCAAGTAATGATTATAGTGAGAAGTCTGCAGAATCAGATAAAGCAAAAGAAGCGTATGACAATTCCTATAACTGGAGAGATAAATTAACCAATTGGTTAAATCTCATCGAAAAGTCAAACGAAAAAGCCGATAACATTGTTATTGAACTTGAATTCTTTTATGGCCAAGTTATAGAGGTTTGTAAAAATGCAGAATGTACCAGTAAGGCTTTAGAAAAATTGCTTTGTCAATTGAAATCAATTTTTGACCTTTTGTATACCTATGAAAATGGAGAAGAACAGCTAAAAACTCTTGTTACCAAACTAATTAAAGAAATAAACTGCGTTAAGGATGTCAAAGATAAAGACAAAGAAATCGCTATTAATTGTGTAAAAGTTTACGAAGAGAAAATTAAAATGGTGTGCGAACTCCAAGGTGATCTCTTATGTAAGCTTATAGATGCACTCAAGTGTGCCAATCTCCTTTTTGCATATATCTGTGATGAACAAGGGTTGCGTTTTAAACTGAAGAAAATCTTAGATGAATTTAACGGAGATATAAAAGAGGAACCTGGTTGCTCTTCGGATGACGATGATTCTGAATCTTATCCATGTGATGCACAAGCTAAAAAGCCTCAACCAACAATGCCGATTGATAAAAGCGATTACTTTAAGAACACTAAAAGTAGCCTAGATATTGCGATTGTTAAAACGGATAAGTTTAAAGAGGGTTGGACAAAAAAGAAAAAGAAAAGCGATGATGCTCTAACAAGAAAAAATAGTCTTGCAGAAGCTATAAAAGCGGCAAAAGCAGCAGAGGGCAAATAACATTAAAAACAATAAAAAAATAAGATCATGGCAGAAAAAAAAATAGATTATCCTTTACCAAAGTTTCATTTTAAAGTAGAGTGGGGTGATAAATTTCGTATTGGGTTTACAGAAGTAAGCGGATTAGATTTCGAAACAGAAGTGATAGAATATAGAGAAGGTGATAGTGTGAAATATAATAAAACAAAACAGCCTGGGCTCACTAAGTATAGTAATGTAACACTTAAGAGAGGTACGTTTCAAGGCGATTTCGACTTTTATAAAGAATGGCAAAAAACATATTACTTCCAAGAGGGTAATAGTACGAGATCCAAGTTTAGAAGGGCTGTTACCATTAGCTTGTTAGATGAAAACCATAAAGCAATAATTACATGGGTTTTAGAAAATGCATGGCCTAGTAAAGTGCAGTCTACAGATTTAAAAGCAGACGCCAATGAAGTTGCGATTGAAACTATGGAGCTTGTTCACGAAGGCTTAACCATTCTTGAGGCGAAAGGATAGTCGTAATTATGAAAAGCACTCATCAAATAGTTGGGTTTCACTTTAAAGTAATTTTTGAGGGGCTTTCTGGTACAAATGGTGCAGATGTTAGCTTTCAGTCTGTTACAGGTTTAGATGTGCAAATAGAAAAAGAAGCTTTAAAAGAAGGTGGAGAGAATCGGTTTGAACATCAAATACCTGGACGTACAAAGTATACTACTTTAACTCTAAAAAGAGGAATTATTAAACCTAAAGATTCTAAGCTCACTACCTGGTGTCAAGATGCCTTTCAAAACAAGATAATAAGCCCTCTCGAAGTTGTTAATGTACAATTGCTAGATCAAGAATCTAAACCGCTAATGCAATGGCAGCTTTCACATGTATGGCCAGTAAGTTGGAAAATAGGAGAGTTTAATGCCGAAAGAGGTGAGGTGCTAATAGAAACCTTAGAACTTCATTATAATTATTTCAAACTAACACCTAAAAAAGAATAAAAAATGCCTTTAGAAATTAGAGAATTAGTTATAAAAGCTTCTGTAGGAGATGAAAAGAGTAGTTCTAGTTCAAATAGTGCTGCTGGTAGTACAAGTGATGAATCTACTATTAATGAAATTGTAGAAAAAGTACTTAGTATAATAAAAGAAAAGTCAGAAAGATAATGAATGAGTCAGGAAAATTAGTAAAGGTTTTAATTCATGCGTATGATGACGAGGAGTTTAAAATAAAATCCTCAACAAGTCCAGACCCCATTGCTTTGCCTGTTAATCCAGAGAGTTTTAACAGAAACTTAAAAGTAACATTAAATAGACAACAAGGTCAGGGAAATCAAGGAACTAATCCAGACTACAGAGGAACTGATCCAGAGGTGCTCAAGCTTGATTTTGTGCTCGATGAGACAAATTCTATTCAAGGATACAAACCTATTGCAGGAAAACAGTTTGTCAAAGATGAATTAAAAGCCCTAATGAATGCCGTTTATAAAATGAACTGTGGCATACACCGTCCGAATTTTTTAAAAATTCATTGGGGAACATTAGTGTTTACCTGTGTTTTAACCGATCTCGCATTAAATTATACACTATTTAAACCTAATGGAGATCCGTTACGTATTAAAGTTAGTGCTACTTTTTTAGAGTATCTATCTCAAAAAGAGCGGGTCGCACGGGAATGTAAAAAATCACCAGATTTAACGCATGTTAAGCAAGTAAAAGCTGGTGATCGGTTAGATTTTATGACACACCAAATCTATAAAGACCCGAAGTATATAACGCAAATAGCTAGGGCTAATGGTTTAACAACTTTCAGAAAAATAAAGCCAGGTGTATCCTTGGTTTTTCCTCCTCTTGTAAAAACAGTTGAATAGTATGAAAAATAGAGAAATACCTGTAGAAGCCTCATATAATGTAGCAACGTTTGATATCCTGATTAACGAACAATTAGTTGATCCAGGCTATCAGGTAATTTCAATTTCAATAGTAAAAGAGGTAAATAAAATCCCAACAGCTAAAATTGTTTTAAAAGATGGAGATTCTGCAGATGAGAGTTTTAAAATAAGTGAAGAAGAAGAATTTTTACCAGGTAAGTCAATAGTAATAAAAACAGGTCGAGATGGAGAAAATGACCTGCTATTTAAAGGAATAATAGTTAAACATGGTATTAAAGTTAAAGAAAATGGTGAAACTCAATTGATATTAGATTGTAGAGATGAGGTCGTAAAAATGACATTAGGAAGGCATAATTATTATTATGAAGAGCTGAGAGACAGTGAGATTATGGAGCAGATAATAGACAGATATTCGACTTTAAGTCATGATGTAGAAGTTACTACTATTAGTCATTTAGAAATGGTACAGCATCATTGTACAGATTGGGACTTTTTATTACTAAGAGCTGAAGCCAATGGTAAATTAGTAGTTGTTGATGATGGTGTTATTAATATCAAAGCTCCTGTTACAAATGAAGATCCTTCGCTTTCAGTATTATTTGGATCAACACTTATTGATTTTGAGGCCGAAATGGATTCTAGAAATCAGTGGACATCAGTTGAGGCTAAATCATGGGATTATTCTGGGCAAAATATGTTTGAACATGTAACCGACAGTGTACCAATTAACGAACTAGGAAACGTTAGCGGAGAAGATTTAGCCGAATTAATAAGTCCTGAAAAATTTGAGCTCAGACACACAGGTCAGGCGATTGAAGAAGAGTTGCAAGAATGGACAAAATCTTTGATGCAGATCAGTCGACTTTCAAAAATACAAGGACGGGCTAAATTTATTGGATTTGGAGCTATTAAGCCAAGTCAATTAATAGGTTTGCAAGGGGTTGGTGCAAGGTTTACAGGGAATGCTTTTGTTTCTGGTATTAGGCATGATGTTTATAATGGATCATGGTATACACAGGCGCAATTTGGTTTAAAGGAAGACTGCTTTTCTCATATTCATAAGAATATAACAGATGTGCCTGCAGCAGGATTAGTGCCAGCTATTAATGGTTTGCATATAGGAAAAGTAGTTCAGTTGCAGGATGATCCAGAAGGAGAAAATAGAATACTGGTAAGATTACCAATTATAGATAATTCAGCAAGAGGCGTATGGGCGAGAGTAGCCACATTAGATGCTGGTAAAGGTAATGTCAATGGAGGTAGAGGGTCATTTTTCTTGCCAGAAATAGAAGATGAGGTTATCGTAGGATTTTTAAATGATGATCCTAGAGAAGCTGTTGTTTTGGGAATGCTTAATAGTAGTGCAAAACCAGCACCAATTAATGCACAAGATGATAATCATGAAAAAGGGTTTGTAACCAGATCCAATTTGAGGGTTTATTTTAATGATGATACCAAAACGATAGTGATTGATACACCAGCAGGTAACAGTATCAAATTAGACGAAGATACAACCTCAATAACGATTGAAGATCAGAATGGGAATCTAACAAAAATGGATTCATCGGGTATAGAAATAAATAGCCCAGGAGATATAAAAATTGAAGCCTCGGGTAAAGTAGATATAAAAGCAGGAATGGAAATGAAATTAAGTGCGATGCAAATAGAGGCCAAGGCCAATGCAAATATAGAAATGAAGGGAGCAACTGCTAAGTTTTCATCAGATGGAATTACAGAGATCAAAGGGGCTTTAGTTAATATAAATTAAACAAATACTATGGGAGCAGCAGCAAGATTAGGAGATATGCATGTGTGTCCAATGTTTAATGGACCAGTGCCGCATGTAGGAGGGCCAATTGTTGGACCAGCAAAGCCTAATGTTTTAATTGGAGGGCAACCGGCTGCTGTAGTTGGAGATATGTGCGTTTGCGTAGGCCCTCCAGATACTATATTAAAAGGGTCGTCTACTGTTTTTATTGGAGGTAGTCCTGCAGTAAGAATGGGTGACATGACATCGCATGGAGGAAACATCGTTCAAGGGTTTCCAACAGTAATGATAGGAGGGTAATATGAATAATGACAAAGCATATTTAGGAACAGGTTGGTCATTTCCACCAACTTTTGATAGCGACAGTAAAACCGTGACTATGGTTAGTGCCGAAAAAGACATAGAACAAAGTCTTGAAATTTTACTTTCGACGAGCTTTGGCGAACGTGTTATGCAACCCGATTATGGGTGCAACTTAAGAGATTATCAATTTGAGAGTATCGATAATGCCTTTATCGGTTTTATAAAGGATTTAGTTGAAAGAGCGATACTCTTTTTTGAACCTAGAATTAGTTTAGAAAGAATAGACATAACCCAAGAAGATTCCTTTGATTTAATCGAAGGTTTCCTGAAGATTGATATTCACTATGAAATTGAGGGCACAAATACACGGTATAATTATGTGTATGACTTTTATTTAAGAGAAGCCAATCAAGGGATATAAAAAGATTATTTAAGTAAATGAAAAATCCGTCAAACATAGCACACCCATTAAAAAATAGAACTGGGACTAGCCAAAGAAATAGAGTGATTCAGGCTTTAGGGACAGATGCGGCTCCTATTGATGGAAAAACTCTGGCCGATCGATTGTATTTAATTAATGACTATGCAAGACAGATTAATTTCTATGAGTATAAAAAAACGGAAACAGATGGCGAATCTCAGGAATTAAATACGTGGTCATTATTTTTTGAAGACAGCCTTCCTTTCCAACTCGCAACTTTAAGTAAAACATCAATTGATAAATTAGAGACTCAATTTCTCCTCTTATATCAGGAGTTAGAGGCAAATCCTTCAAAGGAATCTCTAGAATCACTATTCAATTTTATATTTAATAAAATTATTACACCTATAACACTGCTATATAAATCGGTTGAATATAATGAGAATAGTTTTACCGAATCATTAGTAGGAATAATTAAAAGCTCATTCTTAGAACCTATAATATCCTATATATGCTTGTATAATTCTAGTGCTAATTTTTTGTGTATAACAAAAAAGAATTTCATTGATTTTATAAAAACGCCATGGCAGTTAAAAGTAGATGAGATATATGCATTGGACTTATGTATTAAGTATGTGAAAAAAGGGAAGAAAGAAGCTTTTTTAAAAGCTGGCGATGTATTGAATACCATATTTTATCAAGTGTTAACTGGTATGCAAAACATTGTGATTGCAGCTCCAGATTATATTGGAGAAAGTTTAATTCCTTTAAAAGAATCATTACAAAAAAAGCACGAACCACATATTGCATTACTATTTGCTTTTCTAGAGTTATTTAAATATTTTCAAGGTAACATCAATGAGTTAACTAAGAAGCATTTAGATTTCTTTTATGAGGAAGTGTTAAAAATGGTTCCTAAAGAGGCTGTTCCAGACATGGCTCATATTGTGTTTGAAGTTGCAAATCATCAAGACGCCTACTTACTAAAAAAAAACTTGTTATTAAAAGATGGGAAAGACCTTAATAAACAAGATATTCAATTTGGTTTGAATCAGGAAATTGTAATAGATAAGGCGCAAGTTAACGACTTAAGAACATTGTCTTTATGTCCTATTAAAAATAAAAAAGAAGATGAGTACATTGAAGGTGTATATATGGCACCAATAGCAAATAAAGCTGATGGAAAGAAAAAAGATTTTAAGGATAATCAGCCAAAAAACTGGCCTACTTTGGGTTCAAAATATAGTAAGTATATTTTAGAGGGAAAAGAAATACCAGAGCACTATCCCAAAGCGAGATTAGGATTTGCATTAGCATCGCCAGTGCTGTTATTGCAAGAAGGAAAACGAAGCATAAAAATTGTTTTGAATTGTGGTTTAGTATTTCAGAATGATGAAGAAAGGGAATCAATTACATCATGCTTGCCAGAGTTTATAACTGCTTCAAATAGCAATGTAGAACCACTATTTAAAGTTTGGTTTAGTGGTGAAAAGGAATGGGTACAGGCAACACCAACAATCATAGCTAAAAACCCACCTGGTAAGATAGAGTTTGAAATAAATGTGACTTTAAAACCGGAAATTGAACCAGTAACTTTTTTTGACGAATCAGTACTCAACGAAAAAATTAATCTAAAAGAATCACAGCCTGTAGTAAAGATAGAGTTAAATGAAGACGTAGAAATTGAATGTGATATACCTTCTTCAGATATAAATTGCTGTTTGAGAAAAAAAGATATTGAAAGCCCTCAAAACAAAGTTTCACCTTATAATTTTCTGAAATGTTTAAAATTAATTGATGCAGATATTGATGTCAAAGTTTGTGGTGTCAAGAATTTAATTGTTCAAAATGATGAAGGAACTTTAGATATTAAAAGTCAATTATTTCCATTTGGATTACGTCCTGAAGTTCCAGGTTTTGATCCTATGAATCAGTTAGAGCCTCCTGAAGGTACGCCGAAATGTGGAGAAAATCCAGATGATAATAACGCCTCTTGTTTTGGTTCTAGTTTTTATATAGGAAGTAAAGAAGTATTATTTAAAAAGTGGGATTCTATAAGAGTAAATTTAGAATGGAAGGATAAACCCGATAGCTTTAATGATTATTATAAAGCTTATCTCAAAAAAGAAAAAGATCTAGGTGTTCCTACAGATATCAATAAACTTGGCTTAGATGAAGATGATTTTCATTTAAGAATAGGAAAATTAAAAGATGGGACTTGGAATAATCTTTCTAAAATTAACTTATTCGAAAAAACAGTAGCTGCATTTGGAGGCTTAACCTGTGAAATGACTAAATATGGATGGGAGGTTGAAAACAAAGGTGTTAATAGTTTTGTAGACTATAATCAACCTATAGATGTGTTTAAAAATTCACTTAACGGGTTTTTAAGATTTACACTAGCTGATCAAGATTTTTTACATAAAGAATATCCTTTTGTTTTAGCAAGGCAAATGCTTGCCTATGCCAATATTGAAGCTAATGGCGGGAAAAAATTAACTGATGCCATCTATATAGAAGAATCTGGGAAAACAGTGGTGCATCCATTTCTTGATTTTTTAAGTTTAGGGATAGAAGAAGTTTTAACAGGATTAAGTGATGAATTGCAAAAGATTCATGATGCCGTTGAGGCAGCAATCGAATTTCTTCAAGATGATACTGCGCTTTTGGCTTCAGTTGAGAATGTAAAAACACAATTGACTACTATAAGCACTAGTATTGCTACTTTTTTAGGGAATCCATTTGATCTTCCAGCAATTATTACTTTTTTAGGAGACATAGGTACCAGTATTCAAGATCTAACTACAGGTACTGGCGCAGCAAATCAGGCTTTAAGTGATGTTGTAGGTTTTATTGCAAATGCATTACTGGAGCTTCGATTAGATGGATTAGCTCTCGACACATATATCGATAATCTTAAAGGCTCATTTGACGACTTTTACGATGTGCTCGATAATACAAATATTTTGAAATTTTTTAATTCAAATGCTTACCAGGCACTAATCCCAAATGAACCTTGGACACCTATTATTAAAAATTTATATATCGATTATTCGGCAAGTGCTGAAAAACAAAATATGGATATCATTCATCTCTATCCTTATGAAAACACGTCCAAATATGAAGCTATAGAACAAAACCCAACACTTTTTCCATATTTTGATGCTGAAGGCACACTATTTATTGGGATAGAGAATATAACGAAAGGTGGAAACCTATCAATACTTTTTCAGTTAGCAGAAGCAACAGCTAATTCTGAACTGGAAAGAGCTAAAATTGACTGGCATTATCTCAGTGAAAATGAATGGAAACCCTTAGCATATGATTTTGACATTATTTCTGATGAAACAGATGGGTTTACAGTATCAGGTATCGTTACTGTCGCAGTACCAGATGATATAAATAACGATGGAAATACAATAATGCCTGACCCTTTATATTGGATTAGAGCATCATCACCAAAAAATGTAAAAGCAACAGCCGAAATCATAGGAGTACATACACAAGCTGTAAAAACATCGGCTAGATTTAGTGAATTAAGCGACAAAAGCAGATTAGAAAATGAACTTGCCCCTGGCAGTATATCAAAATTAGTTGAAGGCGATTTCAATGTTAAAAAAGTTGCGCAAATATATCCTGCATTTGGAGGTAGAAAGCCAGAGGCAGAAGGGCATTTTTATACACGTGTAAGTGAACATCTAAAACATAAAGGTAGAGCATTAATGCTAAATGACTATGAAAAAATTGTTTTAGAAGGGTTTCCAGAAATTTATAAAGCTAAATGTATTACACATACTATGGGACTTTCGGCTATTAGTTATGAACGTGACCTAGAAATAGCTCCTGGCTATGTAGTGGTAACTGTAATTCCTGATTTAACAAAGCTTAAATCGGGAAATTTACAAGAACCAAAAATACCAATAAGTTTATTAGAAAAAATTGGAGATCATATTAGAAAACGCACGTCTCCTTTTGCCCGATTAAAAGTGATGAACCCAAGGTTTGAATATGTTGACGTGACCATTTCTGTTAGACTGCATCGTGGCAAGTCAGATGATTTCTATAAGCAAAAACTAAAAGATGACATCCACTTATTTTTAGCGCCTTGGTCACTAGGCGATTCTGAAAAATTAGCTTTTGGACAAGCAGTGCTTTTTTCAGATATCGTTGGTTTTGTTGAACAGCTTGAATATATAGACTTTATTTCAGAACTTGAATTAGTTGGCCCATGTGGGCAAACAGGATCTATCATAAAACCATTGACAGCAAGATCTGTTTTAACAGGCGGAACACTATGTGTTGATACCAATAAGGAGATATGTCCAGAAGATAATGAATGTAGAGATATAGAACCTTTAACACTGATTAATCCTATTAATTAATGTAAATATGTCAGAAGTGTCAGAAAATACAATATCTGCTATTAAGCAACTCGACCCAGATTTGCCTCAATATTTAGATTTTAAGAACCTTAGAAAGGAAGGGCTTGAACATATAGGGAATTTGTCAGGTAAAATATGGACCGACCATAACGTACATGATCCAGGAATAACAATTCTAGAGGTTTTAGTATATGCTTTAATAGATTTAGGATATAAAACAAACCTTCCTTTCAAAGATTTAATTGCTCGCGAGAACAATCAGGATAAAGACGATAATTTTTTAACTCCTTTGGAAATACTTACTGTAAACCCAGTAACTATAACCGATTATAGAAAATTACTTTTAGATATAAAAGGTGTTCGAAATGCTTGGTTAGAACCAGCTAATCAGGAAGTAAAGTTATTTATAGATCAAAATGCAAGAGCTTTAAGCTGTTCTTACCCACGAAATTCTAATAATGATAATGATGATTGTGTTTTAGATGCAAAATATGAAGAGCTCTTTTTAAATGGATTATATAAAGTTTATATAGAAAAAGGGAATGATGTTGTGGACGAAGACGAACTTAAAAAAGAGGTCAGAGAACGGCTTTTACAACATCGAAATTTATGTGAAGATTTTAGAGATATAAAGATTTTGGAGCCTATTAATTTTGGTGTCTGTGTCGATGTCGAAATACGTGCAGGATATGATCCCAAAATCACATATTCAGAAATTATTAAAGCGTTAAAAAATGTCATTCAACCCGATATTAGATATTATACGCTTAACCAACTTCTCAACAAAGGAAAACCCATCGATGCTATTTTTGCAGGAAGACCATATAGCGAAAAAAGTTTTGGATTTATTGATACCGATGAGTTAGAAGCTTATGAAAGGCGTAGAGAAATTCGCTTGTCCGATTTATATCATAGTGTGCTTAGCATAGAAGGGGTTCGGAAAATAAAAAAAATACATGTAAATAAAGAACATAAAAATGAAGGCGAAGATTCTCTGTCTTTAAATTGGACTCATGATATTGGACCTTGTGAAGTCCCTGTGTTTTCTCTTGAAAGTACTTGTGTAGATGTATACAGTGAACAAGGGGTGGTAAAAATAGATAAACTTAAAATTCACAAATCATTTTCATTTAGTAAAAAATTCGAACTACCTTCAACTAGTTTGAATAGTGAAATTCCTTTTGGAATGTATCATGAAGATATAAAAGACTACTATTCTATTCAAAATGATTTTCCTGTAGTATATGGTATAGGTGAAGATGGCTTACCGGAAAGTGCAACATTACTTCGCAAAACTCAAGCCTTACAGCTCAAGAGTTATCTTATGTTTTATGACCAAATATTAGCAAACTACACGTCACAATTAACAAACATTCGTTCGTTATTTTCATTGAAATCAGAACAAAATAAAACTCAGGACGAAAAAAAAACATATTTCACGCATATCCCAGAAAGTATCACTGGAATAGAAGACCTATTAAGGTTTTATGATTCAAATCCAACCCAACAACAAAGTTCTGTACTAGCATATCCAGTATTGGAAGATGAAGCATTGGAAAAAGCATTGAAACAACTTGAGAATAATCCTAGAACAGAATTTTCAATTGGAAATACTTGTGACACTAAAAACAGATTAGTTGATATGTTTACGTTTTCTTCGTCAAACACACGTTCTGTTTATATGAATCAGCTCATTGATTCTTTTTATGCTAAAAATTATACCATTCAAATTCTAGAAGATCGTTTCGGTTGCTTTTTTGTATTACGTCCTAGCTTGCCAAATGATGTCTTAATCGTTGGGACAAAAAGATATGAATCGGCTAGCAAAGCGAAGATTGAAGCAAAAAATGTTGCTTTTATTGCTTCTACTAATATGAGCTATAATTTAGTAACTCATAAATCAGAAAATAGTAATCCAGATCAACACTACTTTGGTATTATATACCACCCAATATCATACATAGATTTTATTCAAGGATTAACAGAAAACAAAGAAGAATACTTGTTAAGACGCAAACAATTTTTAGATCATTTATTGGCAAGATTTGGGGAAGAATTTACCGATTATACATTACTTCAATATAAAGGAAAATTAAGCGAATCTAAGCGCAATGAAGAGATGATTAAAGATCAGTCATCATATATAAGCGAATTTCCGGAGCTAAGTCGAAATCGAGGGAAAGCGTTTAACTATTTAGAGACATCTTGGAATTCCGACAATGTTTCTGGATTTGAAAAACGGGTGTCATTATTATCAGGAATAAACAATTACCAAAGAAGAAACCTGTGCAATTTTGAAGTAACAGAATGTTATAGACTATTACTTAACGATCCAAACGGAATTCCTCTTTTTAGAGCTAATAGAAGTTTTGAAACTAAAGAAGAATTACATCATGCAGCAAGTAAGGTTTTATTGCAGATTCGAGATTCTGATTCTTACAACACACTAGAAAAAAGCTTAAATGGTTTTAGTGCTAGTATTATAGGAAGAGTGTTTTCAGAGAAGCCAAAAGATGAGAATATTATAATTACCAAGTACCGCTTTAATCAGCAACTATTAAATAGCGAAGGAAAAGAAATTGGCCTAAGTAATAATATAACCTCAAAAAATAGTGCTGTTAAAAAGAAAGATGATTTTTTAAAAATAGGAATTCCGCAAATTTTACCTAATTCATCGTATTCTGATAAAAACAGAACGTATCGTTTGCTTTCAATAGACAAGGATAATCACTATTTAGACGTTACTCATCTAGATAAATCTTTAGCAATTAATCCTATTGAAACATGGAAGTGGGATATCAATACAAAACACCAAAAAAAAATAGTAAGTGAAATTTCTTTTAGCAGTGAAGAAAAAGCTTGGGAGGATGTAATTAATAATGGTACTATCGATAATTATTTAGTGAAGTATAAGGCAGGATATAAATGGGCACTTAATATCCCTAATCAGCAAATTTCTTTTCAAGGGTTAAATTGTTATCCCGATAAAAACAAAGCAATAGCTGCGTGGCGAAAAGCAAAAGTTTTGGGAAGTACTATTAAAAACTATACCCTGGATAAAGGAGATAAAACACATCGGTTAATATTAAAAAATGAAAAGAAAAAAGTCATAGCCGTATCAGGAAAGCTAGAGAAGAGTAAAACCGATATTATAGAGCAGTGTACAAAAATTTTTAGTAATAGAACAGTAAAACCAAAATATGTTAAGGAAACAGATAAATTAGGGTTTAGAATTCCTATTAATAGTGATTTAACATCACTTGTGAGTTATTGCGTCTACGATTCTAAAAAAGAAGCTTTGCTAGAAATGAACAATGTTTTCAAATTTGGTAAGACCAAAAAAAATTATTTAGAATCGGGTGACGAAGGGAATCCTGAATATAACTTTTTACTTAGAGATGCACATAACTCCTTTTTAGCTTTACCGCCCGAACACTTTGAAATAGCATCAAATAGAAACAATGCTTTAAAATCAATTCTACGCTTTTTTAAAAGCAACGAGGCTCCTGTTCTGATTAAGAAAGAGCCTAATACATATGTCTGGTCTTTGTTTGATAATGAAAATGTATTATTAAAGTCAGAAACTGAATTCTCATCAAAAGTAAGAGCACAATCAAATTTTGATAACGTCATAGCATCTGAATCCCTAAAAAGCTGCCATGAATTATGTAAGGAACACATTTATAAATTTGATATCATATCTACTCCTTCACAATTTAAATTTATTTATGGTAATACGAATATAAGCAATGAATTAAATCCCCTTTTCATAAGTGAAGCCTCTTATGATAATGAGGGAGAAGCCAAAAAAGCATATGCAGAATTTATAAAAAAATTACCTCAATTATCATTAAAAGAGACAAAACAGAATGAACACCCTTTTGAATATGGGTTATACAATAAAACGATTCCTTTAGCCATACAATATAAAAAGGGAGGAGTTAAAGGAGATTTAAGCACTGCAAAACAATTAAAGGACTATCTAAGTAAGATATATAAAGACAGTAATACTCCTAATGAAGAATTTATAAGTTTTCAAATGGCAGAGAGTCAAGAGAAATCTTATGAGTGGCGGTTTTACAAAAAAAATGCTCCGTTAGCTAGGAATCCATATTTATGCCTAAATAAAGAACAAACAGAAGCAATAAAGAGGGTTGTTTGTGAAATCATACCACCAATAAGTCTAGAGAAGTGCCCTTCAAAAGATATTATTATATGTCCAGATAAAGACAAAAAAAGGTATCACTACCAAGTTTGTTTTTATGATCAGGAAGGTCATGAATTTCTATTAACCAGTTATGTAGGTTACAAAACTATTGAAGAAGCTGAAGATGCGTGGCACAAAGAGTGGTTTGAAGTTATTAATCTAGCTAGAGACCCAAAGCAATACATGTCTGGTGGAAAAATAAATCCTGTTGAAGTATATAAGAAACCTGAGGATAAAACATGTGATGACATATCATTCATTGCAGTAATTCCAGACAAAAGGAAAACCGATAAAAAAGAGCAAGAATTAATAGATCACTATATACAACAGGCTAATTTATATCCCTTGTACAAAGTTGAAATTGATGAAGAAGATGAAGAACAAAATGGAGGGATTCAAAAGTGTAAAGACAAATATAAATATCGTGTCGTTGTATCAGATAAAGAATTAATTGATACCAGTTGCACATTAAAAGATGAAAATGAATATCAAGGAGCTTTAGTATGGGACAGTGTAGATTGTTTTGACAGCATAGTTGAGGTGATAGATGCCTATCGTCATTTTTACACGTTAGCAGGTACCTATAATAACTGCAGAATACTTTGTGAAAAAGGTAAGTTTTATGTTGGTTTGGTTGAAGTCCTTGCAGAAAGTTCATGTGATTTTACTTCAAAAGAAGAGGCTTGGGATGATGCATTTCCAGAAGATAAAAACTCATGCGGAGATTGTATCCCGAAAGGAGTTAGAGCATTTATTTATGCGGCAGAAGATGACAGAAATTATATTCCAGTCTGTGATCAAGAGTATTGGAAATTCAAAGTGGTATCACCAAACTATTTTGTAGTAGATCATAATTGCTGGTATAATTCTGAATGTGAGAGAGACCATCAAAAAAATGAATGGATGGACAACTTAAAAGCATTGAATTGGGATAACTATACAACAGGATTACTCTTTGAAAATGATGAGATTATTTTAGATGATCATCGATTGACTCACATCGATTCATCACCACCAAATAAAGGACCATTTAAAATATGTTGTGATATTGTTCATGACATTAGGAAGTGTTTGAAAATGTGCTCTAAAGGCATTGAAAAAGATAAACAGTTAGTTGAAATTAGGAAATGTCTAGTAGACCAATTTAAAGCATATAAATGTTCTGAAGAAGAAATCAAAAAGGAGGTTTGTGATGATGAAAAACTTATGAAACATCATAAAACGATTAAACTGCTTGAGTTGTTTGATTCAGATATTCATAAATTTTATAATTTAATAAATCATTTTCCAATACATAAAACAGATAAAGGTTACTGCTATAAAATCTATTGGGAAGAAAATGATAAGGTGATTACAGAAGATGGATTACAACCTTGTGGATGTGGTGGTGAAGAGGTAATTGAAAGTAAAGATGCATGTGACGAGATATATCCATTTATAAGTAGTAATTGTTATTCTTGTTGTTCTGAAGCATTTGATGCATTTAAAAGATTTCGAGAATTGATAGAGCTAAAGAAAACATTTGATTTTGAGTCTGTTTCAAAAACAAAATACGGTCCATATTCTTTTCAAATAATTGATACGAGCAAAGTACTAGCATACCATCCGCAACAATATAAATGTCTACAGGAAGTAGAGGACGCCATTCAAATAACTAAAGATTGTGTAGATAATGTTGGAATGCACCTTTTAGAGCATATTTTATTACGACCTAAAACTGCAAACGAATGTGGTCTCAGTATTTATAGAGGTGATGATGTTTCTGTAAGTAGTAACGTTGAGAATTGCCTCTTACCAATATGTCAAGATTATTGCTGTGATATAGAATGGCAACCAGATATGGATAAAGAGGATCCATGCTCAAATAACACAGAACAAAACAAAATTTATCATTTACCAGGCACAGATCCCTACTCATTTTGGGCAACTATAGCATTGCCAGGGTGGGTGAAACAATTTAGAACAAATGAATCTAGACAGGTTTTTGAAAAGTTACTTTACAAGGAAGTGCCTGCTCTAGTTGGACTAAATATTTTATGGTTAAGCCCATCTAACATGTGCAAATTTGAAGATGAATATAAAAGATGGTTAGAATGGATAGAGAGTTCTAAAAAACATCTATGCGGACCTCAAAAGTTGCCAATATGCACTTTGACAGATTGTATTAAAACACTAAAATCTGAAGATGCTTGCCCTACAATACCAGGCGAAAAAGGTGATTGTGATTGTGAAGAAAAGGACTGGGTGAATGATGATGAATGCTGTATGCCAAATGACACCAAAGGCACCATTTTTTGGTCATGTTGTGAAGCATCAGATCCTGTGATTTATAGTGAGATTTCAAATTTAGAGTCAGTAAGTGTAAAAGAGAAATCAGTTTCAAAACGTAAAACATCTAAAAAGATGCCCAAATCAAAGGCATCTATAGAAAAAGTTAAAAAATTTGTAAGCGAAGAAAAAGATGTATTGACTCTTGTGAGAAAGAGAAAACCTAAATATCTCTCCAAGATAAAATCATTAACAGAAAATGATATTCAAAAAACTAAAAGCTATGAGCGAACATTATTTTTTCTGCAAAATATACCTACTGTGAAAGCTTATGCTCAGCTAGTAAAATTCTATAAAAGATATAGTTTGCATAAAGACAATAATATAGAAGGCTTCTTTTACCTCTTAAAGATTGCAACATGGCATTTATTAGACAATATGGTACTAAATCAGAAAGGAGAAATTAAAAAAGAAGATTTCGATAGCCTAAAAACGAATCTTCAAATTTTAAAACGCAAAGGTCTTTCTCTTAAAATGCTAGTTAAAGAATGGAACATTGAAGAGGTGAAATCATTAGTAAATCGAAAATCTCTAAAACAATTAAAAAGAATATTGAAATAATAAAATGACCGATAAACATCTCATAGGGAAGCAGATATTAGAATTTCAAGTTAGTTCTTCTGATGAAATATATGCCATGCAACAGCGTATGAGTGATTTGTTATGGAACGATTTATTACCTGAACTAAATAATCTATTTGATAGAGTCGTAAGTGAAAATGAGGTTATATGTATAAATAAAATTGAGTTAGATATAGGTCGCATAGGCTTAAGTGCCGATACTAATATTAGTGAAATAGTAAGCAAAATAATTAGTCTTTTAGAAGAAAAAATAAAAGAGCAAATACATAATTATTCTCTAGAGAAAAAAGATTCGGAACTTAAAAGTAAAGATCATTTTAACGATGAATTGGAATTAAAAAAGTACAGCCACTATAATGAAAAAGAAAAAATTCTAAAAAAGTACCTAAAAGAAAAATCTAATACGAATCATAAAAACCATCACGAAGAACAAAAACTAAACAGAAAGAGTCATCAACTCCTTAGACGCTATTATTTTGAATTATGGCTCCACTGGTTAGAAAAAGGGATTTTACCTTCCTATTCTATTGAACCAGAAGAAAATTGGATGGAACTGGTATTAGAAACACTTGCTTTAGATATAGATGCAGTGGTGCTATTAGAGAATAAAATAAAACAATACCCAGTGGTGCTTCAAAGATTAATTCTTCAACATAGATTGAAAGATTTAAAATCAATAGTAGAATTATACACGGCGATATCTCAAACACAATTATTAGATTTTTTTAGCGAATTAAAACAATTGTTTAAAGAGAAGTCAATCCACTCAAAATTAATGCACTATAGAGCATTTGAAATTAATGCTTGGGAAATAATTTTAAAGAAAGTCATTCTCGAAAGGAAAAAGTTAGATAGTATAGCTTTAGGAATTCAGGTTGTTAAGCATCCATTTGTCAATACATTCAGGAATGAATTAATAAAAAAAAGCAATCAAATTAAAAGTACATATCCCTTTTTGCAGGACGTGTTCAGAATAGATGATTTGAATACTTCAAAAGACGAAACCATTGAACTCAAAGTGGTAAAAACTCATCTTACTTCAAAAGACAATATCAAAGATGTAAAAGAAATACAAGATGATTTGCAAATAGATTCGCCTCAATTTTTTAGAAATGCTGGAGTCGTATTAATACATCCTTTCTTAAGTAGTTTCTTTAAAAACCTTAACCTACTCGAAGAAAATAAGTTCAAAGATTTTAATAGTCAAAGTAAGGCAGTAATACTATTGCATTATCTGGCAACCGGCAAAAATAATCCACTAGAATACGAAATGGTATTGCCAAAGTTTCTTTGTGAAATGCCAGCTAATATACCTATAGATCATACGCTGTCAATAACAGATGAAGAGAAAGAAGAAGCTAATAACTTATTAGTAGCAGTTCTTGAGCATTGGGGAGCTTTGGGAAGTACGACACCAGACGGTTTACGAGAAGGATTTTTAAATAGAGAAGGTAAGCTGGACCATGAAGCAACAGGCTGGAAATTGTATGTAGAGCATAAAACATTAGATATACTCTTAGACCGCTTGCCATGGAATCTAAGCTTGATAAAATTGCCTTGGATGAAAGAGATTTTAAAGGTTGAATGGAGGTAAAAGGATGAGTATAAAATAATAGGTCAAATAAAACGGTTTTCATAATTATAATAGGTGAAAATAGTAGAAGCAAAAACAAGTTCAACTGCTTTAAATCAAATACAAAAGAAGCAGCAGCCCTTTTTTAATAAAGAAGGACAAGACGACTTTTTTTCTAAATCGAATGAAACAACACAACCTTTTTTCAATACATCAGCTATACAGGCAAAGCTAACTATAGGACAGCCCAACGATAAGTATGAAGTAGAGGCAGATGCCATGGCAGATAAAGTGGTGCAACGACTGTGTCAACCTGAAAACAATTCAATTTCTAATACATCTTCAGGAACAGTTCAAAGACAATGTTCAGAATGTGAAGAAGAAGAACTACAAAAAAAAGAAGAGCCTTTAGCAAAAGAGATTAATTCAGTACAATTAAAACCTATTTTTGAAAGTAATGCCGAACATCCTGATGCCGATATCCAAAATAAGCCATTAGCTTCATCAGTAATCCAGGCAAAATGTACGAGTTGTGAGCAAGAAGAGGGCTTACAAAAAAAGGAAGAGGAGGAATTGCCAGACAATGATCAACTACTTCAAAGAAAGGGAATAGATACACCTTCTGAAAATACATCAAACCTTGAAAGCAGGTTAAATTCAAGTAAAGGAGGAGGAAATTCTCTTCCTTCAGATTTGCAAACTTCTATGGGTTCAGAATTTGGAGCCAATTTCAGTACTATAAGAATACATACAGGTACTGAAGCTGTTCATATGAGTCAGGATATCGGTGCCCAAGCATTCACTCATGGGTCAGATATCTATTTTAATGAAGGTAAGTACGATACCAATTCAAATTCTGGAAAACACTTATTGGCACATGAGTTGACGCATACGGTACAACAAGGATCTGCAAAACCAACTATTCAGAAAGAAGATCTCGGTGAGCATAATTATGAAGAATCGGAACTTAGTATTCCTGAAAATTCCGAGTTAGGCGTAGATCCTGATAATCCTATATTGGAAAATGAAGTAGGATCGGACGAACTGACTGATATTATATCGGAATTTGAAAATGAGGATTTTGAGCTCAAGGTTAAGAAAAGCGAACCAAACTTATTTATTGTTCCAGGCGAAATAAGTCGAGAAGGGATATCAAAAAAACTTACTGGAGAATCTGATCATATTCGTGATTTTGATTATGAAGTAACCGATATATTGGAAACTGTAGATGGTGTAAGGCAAAAGGCAATTAAAATGCGCAATTATGCATTACTGGTAGATCAAGCTTATGGCATATTGCGCACTAAAATGGATCAAAAGTTAGAAGACGATCTTAATTGGAGTATAAACAAACTCAAAGAAGCTAGTATAGATGGGCAAGATGAATGGCTATTGGTAGACCGATGCCTACGCTGGTCACAATATTCTAATATTCTTGACACTAATGGAGTCCAGTATTTTGATAAATATCTAAATGGATTGGCCAGCCATAGCTTAACCGAATCAAATTTCTTAACTAGTGATACTACTAAAAATGGGTTGGACTGGTTGCTTACAGAAACTGAAGAAAAAGGAGAACAAGTGCGAAAAGCCATTGAGCTTCGCTCATCAAAATGGACAACCCACTACGACTACGAAGCCACAGATGGTACAGGTGTTCTTGAACGAGGCTCTGTGGTAGGTCGATATTATTGGAGCGATGCAAATTCTGGTATTCAGTTAAGAGTCGTCAATATGATTGCTTATAGCGAGACAATGGACAAAGTGGAAAGACTTGCTAGAAACAACCCTTATCAAGGTCGAAAAGTAGTGATTCCTGGTGGCGATGGGAAATTTTATGCCTATAGTCTATCCATACCACATCTGGATCCATTGGTAGATGAACCGCAAGAAGATCCTGGAGGGCATTTTTACTGGTACTATCCCGACACGATTTATGTTAGGGAGAGAGAGTTCAGAGCCGATGTGCTAGATGAAGATCCAGAGGCACAAGAACATAGAAGAGAAATTTTGTCTGAACTATTGAATAATGCAGATGAAAATCCTGCCATTTTGCTTGGTATAGACTATGCGGTTCTGGCAACCGCTACTTTTGAAGAACGGAAAAAAATATTTGACTACGTACTTAAGACCGAGATCAAGAGTATCCCTTTAGCACCGGATCTTTTGGCCAGGGTAATTTACACCACTCCAAACAATGAGTTTATGCAACTGGAGCGCCATTTAAGTGATCAAGGGTTATTAGCAGCGATGTTAACTACAGGAGATACAAGTCAAATGATACTAGGTCAAGCATTTACTCAAAAATCTATATCTGCAGTACCTATCGGGGCGCAAACACTTTTAAATATGCCTACGTTCACTATTGGTAAAGAGGATGATACGCATCATATGTATGATGTGCCTACTCAGCAAGAAAGCTCAAATATAATAAGTGAAGATGAATGGGTTCCTACGGAGAGACCCACCTTGGGTAGAGAGCCAGCAATGGCTGGAGAAGAATCAGCAGAGATTAATCGTAGTACCATTCGTTTCAGGCCAGTGACTATGGAGTTTCATGCGAGGTATTTTCCAACTACAGAAACAGGCGCTGAAACCCGATCCTTTTTGCCGACAGAATTGATTCAACTCGAAATTCTTGGATCGCAGCCAGAAACGCGCATTGTGAGCGCTATGGAATTAGCATTGATTGCAAGTGTTGATAATATGGATCTACTCTTTGAAGGGATCATGCGAATCGGTGAACTTTGGGCTTTAAGAGGAGCTGGAGTAGGTATTGGAAGAGCCTTGGGACCTGCATTTACTCGTGGATTAGCAGCAGGAGGTTTACGCGCTGCACTAACAGCTGCAGCTACTGAGGCTGGTACCGAAGCAGGTCGTCAAGCAGTAAAGCGATTTTTGATTGAAATATTGATTATTGGCAGCACAGCTGTCGTCAATTCAAATAGAGACGAACTCAAGAAAACACCTCAAGGCAGGGCCTTTGTGGCTGTATTCGACGTGGCCATGTTAGCATTAGCAGCTCGGGATATCTACCGTATTGCAAGATCTGGTGTCCTCACCGAGGTCGTAAATAAAGGTAGGCTTGCAATTGCATCTCTTACAGGTAGAGCAAAAACACGTTTAATTAATTCACTCGATGATCTTGCTGCTGCAGAAATAGCAGCTAAGCGTGCACTTGAAAGAGGATGGGTAGCCGAAACCGCAGGTGGACCTGGACTAAGCCTCATACCAGGAAAAGAAGAAGCCTTGAGCAATGTATTCTATTCGGTAAGAGCCGATTTGGCCAGTTCGCGAGTTTTGACAGGACTATCTGGTAGTGCAAAAACTACAGCACAATCTCTATTTACTCGACTTAAAAATTTGGCTAGTGGTAATTCCGAAATGACCAGGGCCTATAGTGCTATTGCTCGAAAAGCGGATGCCATGTCTGCTACAAATGCCCAGTCGTTTTTACGCGAAGTAGAGCAAGTATTGGCTGCAACTCCTAGAAATAAGGTGAATTTAGCAGGCTTTCTATGGGCTTCAACACGGTCGGCAAATCCAATTGCTTTCTTAGCAGATGTTAAATGGGTTCTTGGTCTGAGTGGTATATCGGATGATGCTATTAGAGTGCTTAGCAAAAAAGCAGCAGCACGAAGTGTAGACTTGACATGGCTAAGGACCACAACTTTGCATATAGACGACTTAAATGTTTTGGCCGCAGACCCTATGACTCCTTGGCGTTTATTTCAAAGAGCTTCCACAGGTAATAGGGGCTATTGGGTTACTCTTTGGGCTCGAGTAAAAATTAGAGGAGTCTCAGGAGAGCTTACAGGTCGTTCGGCTCTTTTAAGACAACTTCCTGGTCATCGTGTTACCAGTGCCCAAAAGAGAATGGGCAATAGCATCATCGATTATGAGGTAATGGCTGGACAAATTCAAAAAGGAATGGAGGTCAAAGGATGGACTGTAGGTGTTTGGGAACGTGCTTTGCTAGCATTTGAAAATAGAGCTAATGGTGTAGCATTGAGCTGGAGACAAACAAGGCAAATTGAAAAAATGGACCATCTAATAAAACAAATTAACGATATTAGAACCTTTACGAGTCAAACTCCTATTTTAGCTGTGTCTGATGTTGTAAGAGGCGGCATTAGATCTAGGTTGACAGCTATATTGAGAACAGAAACAGGAGGTTCGGTCAGGTTAGTCACAATGTCGGAAACAGATATAGTTAATGTTGGTCGTAGGTTGCGAGCAGCTATGGGAATAAGATAATTAAATATTTATACAAATTTATGAACTGGATATTATTAGTAGAAAATAAAAAACAGGACACTTCAGCAAAATTGTCTGAATTTTTCGGTCTAACTCAGGCAGAGTTGAAGGCTAATGACCTTCCTAATGTGGTTTATGGTGAAAAAAAATTCGATGCTATTGTGTGTGATAAAAAAGGAAATGAGGGTTTGGAAATGGAAATTGCTGATTTTTTTAGTCCCAACGATGTTTTTTTTATTCTGCACAATACCGATGATCAAATAGGAGTGTATACATATCAATCAGGTACTATTCGTCAAAGGTTAAAAGAAGAACCAATGTCATTTTTAAGAGAATCAGGTGTTTTTATTCAATACGATTCGTTTGCCCCTAAATATGAAAATCGAATCAATGAAGTAAAAACGGTTTGTATTATTGAAAACTCAACTACCCAAATCGTTAGAGATATATTAAGAGTTGAAAATAAACCTGGGTTGCATATAAAAAGTCTAGATAATGAGCATGTTATGTACTATAGTGAATATGGCAATATTGTGCTTTCCGTATATAATTTAATGGAAAAATTAGATGGACCAATCTATTTTGTGCACAGCGAACCTACAAATAAAAGATTCAGTTGTACTGTATTTGAAGATGGTAATGAGATTGGTATTTATGAATATCCGAATTATGAAACAGACCATATAAAAGAATTAAAATCTATACTGGGTAATGAAAGACCTTTAGAAATTGTCAAGGCGCTTAATATAACACCCGAATTATTAGGATTTTAATCAAACAGTATGATTAATGGTTATTAAACTTTATGGTAGATTGAATTTGAAGGATTGCAAAATTGATATATGAAAATAAAAGTAATTAAAAAACAAAAATCATGGCAACAAAAAAATACAAACCCAGCAAAGCCCATCAATGGAACCGTTTAACCTGTGATGCATTGCACTACGTTGGAGCACCTCCTACTGTAGCGGCAAGAGCCTTGGCTATGGTGCATACAGCAATGTATGATGCTTGGACCAATTATAATGATGGCGGATGCGAAGTAAGTACTATTACTGGAAGTCGTTTAAAACAACCCGATAGTAAATGCACTTCCGAAAACAGAGCAAAGGTATATAGTCATGCGGCTTTTACAGTATTGCAAGCGCTTTTTTGGTTAGACTTACCGCCAGAAAAGAAAAATATGTTTAGGGATTTCATGTGTGAATGTGGTTATGACCCTGATGATACTTGCTTAAAACCTTTCAATGCCGTTGGTATTGGAAATTTATCTGGAAAATTAGTCTTAGAATGTCGGATGGGAGACGGTTCTAATTCGCATGCTACATTACACAAAGGTAGTTTTTCTGATTTTACAGGCTATCGTCCTGTTAATCCACCAGTGCCGCAACCATTAAGGCATATAGACCGATGGCAACCACAATTAAGAGATTTTCAACCACAAAAGTTTTTGACACCACATTGGGGCGTAGTTAAGCCATTTGCTTTGCAATGGAGTGGGCAATTTAGACCACCTTCACCCGCTGCGTGTGACGAAAAAGAGTTTAAAAAACAAATAGAGATTCTTATTGATTATAGTGCGAATTTAACAGATGAGCAAAAGTTAATTGCAGAATTTTGGGCAGGCATGCACGAAGATAAATTTGTAGATACTGCAAATAGTGAAAAAGGACCTTGGGCTTCACCACCTGAACAATGTTGTAGGCAAGCACGCTATTTATCTAGAAAATACAAGTATAAAAATGCGAATGATGTAAAACTGTTTTTCGTGTTATCAAATGCTTTACTCGATGCTGGAATTGCGGCATGGGATAGTAAAGTGTTTTATGATTATGTGCGACCAAAATCGCTTATTAATTTATTTTATAAAGGGGAAACCATTGAAGCTTGGGGAGGTCCCTGTGAAGGTGCTAAAGAAGTAGAAGGTGAAAAATGGATGCCATACATACCAACACCACCATTTGCAGAATATGTATCGGGACATAGCACGTTTAGTGCTGCTGCCGACGAAGTGCTATATAGTTTTTGTAATAGTAGAGATTATGGAGAATCTGTTGTAATACCGAAAGGAGGCTCTAGAATTGAACCTAGCTGTACACCTTGTGAAGACATAATCTTGACTTGGACAACTTTAAAGGATGCTGCTAATCAGGCGGGTATTTCAAGGTTGTATGGCGGTATACATTTTATAGATGGAGACCTAGAAGGACGAAAACTTGGTAGTAAAGTGGGTTGTGAGGTGTGGTATAAAGCCAATGAATATTTTAATGGAGAACTGGGTTAAATTAGCATAAAATGAAAGTAATATCAATAGCAAATTTTAAGTGAGGTGTGGGTAAGACAACTACAGCTATTAACCTAGCCGCTGGATTAAAGAATCTTGGTAAAAAAGTTTTAATCATAGACATTGATCCACAAGCCAACCTAACACAATCTCTAGGTATAGCAGATGAGATCGAAACTTCTGTTTATACTATTTTGCGTAAGGAAGCATTTGGTGAAACAACAAAATTAACCGATGCATTAGTAAGTACTTCTGGTCTTAATGTGATCCCATCTTCTTTAGATCTTGCAAGCGTTGAATTAGAATTAGCGAGCGTCTATGGAAGAGAACAAATACTATCTCAATTAATAAAACAGTTAAAAACGTACGATTATGTATTTATTGATTGTCCGCCATCGATGGGGATGTTGACTATTAATGCTTTAGTGGCTAGTGACTTTGTCTTAATACCATTACTGGCAGAATTTTTACCCTTAAAAGGAGCATTAAGTTTTTTAAAACACTTTGAACTGGTTCATAAATTAAATAATCAATTAAAATTGCTAGGCTTTATTTTAATGAAGTATGATTATAGAAAAAAAATGAACCAAGAGGTTAAAAAAGAACTAGAATTTGAGTTTACAACCGATAAAGTTTTTAAAACTCATATCCGAACCAATATTGCCCTTGCAAATGCTCAAGAAAAAGGCATGGATATTTTTACATATGATAAGAAATCTAATGGAGCAATTGACTACAATGATTTAACCCGAGAGTTTTTGTTAAAAATGTAATTAAAAATTGAAATCATGAAAAATATATTCTCAAGTCGTCGAAATAGAAACAAAAGACCACATAGTAATGAAGAAGCAGAAAAATCTGAAACTCCATTTTTTTCAAAAGAGAGCAAAACCCCTTTTTTTAATAGGGGTGCAACAGTGCAAACAAAACTTACCATAGGGCAACCAAATGACAAATATGAAAAGGAGGCTGATACTATGGCCGATGCTGTTGTCAATAATTCATCTAAACCAGAGATTCAGAATAAAGAGATAAGTAGTATTCAGCGAGAATCGTTAGCTACACCTCAGGAAGATGAGAAGTTAGGGACTGCCGAACAGCGTATTGAGGAAGATAAACTAATACAGGAAAAATTAGAAGTTCAAAGACTGGAAGAACCTGAGGAAGACATGGTGAACAAGTTGGACGAAGAAGAAGAGGGTAAGATTAATAAAATGGAAGGCGAGGAGGAGGAAGGAAAGTTGCAAACCAAGAGTAATACGACTCATAGCCAAATTGCAAGTAATCAGGTGTCGAACAAAATTAAAAGGAAATCAGGACAAGGTAGACTAATGTCTGAAAATACAAAAACTGAAATGGAATCTTCTTTTGGAACAGACTTTAGTGATGTCAATATTCATACAGATGATGATGCCATACAAATGAATAAAGAATTAGGAGCTCAAGCTTTTACCCACGGAAAGGATGTATATTTTAATTCAGGAAAGTATAATCCAGATTCTTCAGAAGGAAAGCATTTATTAGCCCATGAGTTGACACATGTGGTACAACAAAATAGTAAAAAAAAAATTCAAAGAGAGGCCGAAACGGATGCTCTAGGGAATTATACGAATAATTATATTTTTAGAAACAATACTTTCTTTAGAAGAATAAAAAGAGTGGTTTCTGATGGAATACTTTCTGATGACGAAATAAGAGAATTGAAGACTTATGCCATTGGAGTAAATGGAACCGTTAAGCATTCTGAATTATTACTAATGGCGGCTATGAGACAATCTGCAAATGTAACCTTAATGAACTCTTATAGAAGTGGTAATTTAATAATTCCTATGACTGCAATTCCAGCATCAGATCGTGATTACGTTATGAATATTGATAGAGGTGCAATGCCAGCAGATATACAAGCATTAAGATTAAGAAGGTTTCTTGTGCAAATAGGGCTAAATACTGAAAGTATGTCTGATTTGAATAATGAAATAGATGTTTTAGTTTATGAGCAAATTATAGCAGCTGGAGGGAATACATTTAGAGATAAGGCAGAAAAAATTACATTTTTTCTTATGGATTCAAGTATTCCAGCAGATGAAGTATTGTCAGCAATGATAAATGCTGCTGCTGATAGTACATCAGGTGATAAAGTTATGGCAGGGATTACTTATATAATTGCAAAAGAATACAACCATCCTATGGCAACTAGATTATTAAACGGCACCTTAAAGATTGACGCACTTATTCCTAGAGTCTATCGCAGACTAATGGGAGGAGGAGAGGCATCATATCAATATTCTACAGATGGAGATTTAAGAAAGGCAGATACATTGTATTTGCCTACAAGTTTGGATTTGTTGTATATAAGGGATAGAGCACTTATTATGCATGAGCTCACTCATGCATCTGATGATTTTAGCTCTTCAACAGTTAGAAGAGAAAATAGTATTGACTTAGAAATGACAGCATATAGAGCACAAGGTAGATATATTATGGATGGTATAAGGTCAGAGCCTTCAGGAACTGTACCAGGATTAGTAACAGCTGCATCAGAAATGGCTAATGAAGATGATACACATTATTGGGCTTTTATTTCAGCAGCTAAAAGAGCAGTTTCAACTTGTAATATAGTGCTTAATGAAATTTTAACAGCCTCACCTACTTCTAAATCATCAGGAGTTGTGAGTACAGATCTAGGAAATAGTTTAACAACTATTGATGCTAATTTAAGAGCCGCTATAATTAATATGAAAGACAGTCGAGGTAGAAATTTGTACAACCCAAGTTCTAATACAATTCTCAATGGAGCATCAGGGCATTTCTTTCATTAAATAATTTGTACTTATAAAAATAATTACCAAGCTTTATAAAGAGTTGAAAAATGAAATCATTAGAATTAAAATATTTAAAAGAACTAATAGAGTATCGTTTAGATTCCTATTTTGGTAAGGAAAATCTAATGACTAAGCCTAATATGCCAGCATTAAGTCAATGGTCTTTGTCTATACCTAGTATAATTAAAGAGGCAAACCTAAATGATGACGAAAAGCTTGTACTACTATTAATTCTATGCCCACATATTGAAAGTAACTTATTAGATGAAGTCATTAAGAGTAAGCTAGAGTCTACTGGAGATTTCCCACAATTAGGAGGCGTAAGAGGCAAAAACTTCAGAGGGTTTCTACCTACGGGACAGACTGCATTGTTTTTATTAGCAGGAGATAATTCAAAAAAAAGAAAGGAAATCCAAGAAATATTTAATACAGGTCATTTTTTTGAAAAAAACCAAATCCTTTGGTTAGAGGATGTTCCTGAAGGAGAACCCAAAATGAGTGGGAAGATAATTATATCTCAAGAATATGCACACTTATTTATATTTGGTGAGCCAAGTAGACCTAAATTTAGTATGAAATTTCCAGCTCAGATTATAGAGACAGAAATGGAATGGGAAGATTTAGTCTTGGATGAAGATACCAGTAAACAAATACAAGAGATAAAAACTTGGATTACTCATGGAAATACATTGTTGAATGATTGGGGAATGCATAAAAAAATAAAGCCAGGATTTAGAGTATTATTTCATGGACCACCCGGAACAGGAAAAACACTAACAGCTGGTTTACTCGGTAAGCATACAGGTAAAGACGTATTCAAAATTGACCTTTCTATGGTTGTTTCTAAATTTATAGGTGAAACAGAAAAAAACCTTGCGAGTCTCTTATCCAAGGCAGAAAAAACAGATAATATTTTATTTTTTGACGAAGCAGATGCCTTGTTTGGTAAACGTACAAGTGTTAGAGATGCACATGATAAATATGCAAATCAAGAAGTGTCCTATTTACTTCAGAGAATAGAAGGCTATAGGGGTTTAGTTATTTTGGCTTCTAATTTAAAAAATAATATAGACGAGGCTTTTTTAAGGAGATTTCAATCTATTGTACATTTTCCGCTTCCTAAAAGTGCCGAACGTTTGCGATTATGGAAAAAAGCTTTTCCGAGTAAAGTCCGTCTGCATAATGATGTGAATCTATCAAAAAATGCTAGAAATTATGAATTATCTGGTGCCGAAATAATGAATGTAGTACAATATAGTTGTTTAAGAGCCTTGGCTGCTAATAAGAAAACGATCTATCAAGAATATATTCTGAGTGGTATACAGCGCGAATTTCAAAAAAGTGGTAAAATTATGCGTTAACAAACGCCTGTTTAAACTTCAAACTATCATACGAAACGTAACTTCATTAAGGCATATTTTATGATAGTAAGCACAAACCTTGCTACAAAAAAAAGAGGAGTATCAGTGTATTAATAATTTATTGTTAATTCTCTTTGTAAGATTTGTATAAGTTGCTGTAAATCAGTATATTTATAGCTGTATTAGGTTTTTAGCAACTTGTTTTGTGCTCTCGCTTTACAAGATTTTAAATTTCTCTCTCTTTTATTTCTCCTTATAAATCTACAAATTAGATTAGCTAATTTAATAGATGAAAAGTTAAGTTTGTTTTGCTTTATTTATGCAAAATAAAATGATTGATATTAAATTTAATTTTATCTGTTTAATGAGTTTTAAAAGTAGCCATACAAAACTTAATATTTTTGGAAATGAATCAAACCAACTAAGTATTGCAAGTTTAATCAAAACGTGCGATTGTCTTGATAATTTGAACATATCCATATATCTACTTGAAACAGAAAAATTTATTTATAATAATTCTGCACTAAATAGGGTTATCGGAGATTATTCTACTAAAATTTTGAACAAGAACTGGGATTCTTGGTTTGATTTTATTAGAAAAGATGAGTTGTTGTCTGTGAAAAAAAAAATCGAGAATTTTTCTTTAAAGCCTTATGTTAAAACGCCCTATGTATTAAGGTATCATATTATAAATGAAAATGGAGAAAATGTTTTGTTAAGGCATGAACTGTTACTTCATTATTTAGGGGAAAACAGACTGATAATTAGTTATTTTTATGATATTACAGAGAGAGAAAGAATTGAGAATTATTTTAAAGCTGTCAACAGTGATATGCAAGGTTATCATGAGAAATTGAATTTAATCTCACCTAGAGAAAAAGAAGTTTTAAAACTTATCGCCGACGGATTTTCTTCAAAACAAATAGCCGACATACTCTTTATTAGTAATCATACTGCAATAAGCCATCGAAAGAATCTTATAGAAAAATTTAAAGTAAAAAATACAGCCCAACTCATTAAAAGAGCATCAAGAAGTATAGAGTTATGGTGAATTACATGTTCTCTTCTCAATTCGATAAAAAATAAGAGTTTCCAGTTCGCGCAATAGAACTTTGATTTGAATGTGAAAATAGTACCTTAATCATTCTGATTTACTTATCACTTTTCCAGCATAAGCTATGAAATTTCATTCTCAACAGATTGCATAATCAGGCTCACTTCGACTACGCTCAGCGTAAACTCGCTCGCACTTTTTATAAATCTTTATGAGCTTCAAATTTCAGGATTTATCATTTGAAAAAGGTAACAGCGATGGCGCTATGGGAAGTAGATGAATTAGGAAAGCTATAAGCTATTTCTTAGGAGTTCTTTTCTTTAGAAAGATTCTACTAAATAAGAAAAAAGAAAAGGAAAACGCTCAAGATATAATAAGTAAATGGTTTTGTTGATAATGCAATCATAAGCTCAATTAAGTTAAAATAATTCAAGAATTACTTTTTTTGGTTCTTAAATTTTGGTCATCCTAACGATAAATTTGATTACTAAATTATCTTCAATGTAAGTATGGGTTTTTGAAGATGTATCGAAAAAAATGTATAGCAAGAGGGTAACACGCTGCGCGATGTCATTATTCTGCAACTTACTGATTATTAGTTTATTAAAACCCTTTAAGCTTAGTGAGAGAAATGATTTTTTCTGAAAAAAACCTTACAGCCCAATGAAATCAATAAATTTTTTCTGAAAAAATGGATAAAGGATATGAAAAAGAGGGATTTGAGAAGCTGGGAATTAAGATTTCTGTAGCAGTTAAATTTTGAAATTTTTGTAAGAAAACGTCAAAATCTAAATCGATGACTCTGCTTTTAATGATGGATTTTTTTGAGCGATATGAATTGTCTCCAGAAGATGATTTAAAGCCTGGAATATTTGAAACCGAAAATCGTATTAAAAAAAGAATCAATGCACTTGTTGCGATTATTAAAAATATAGAAAAGAATCAAACCAAACCGACAATGGCGATGTTGCAAGCGGTTTTCGAAAACGTGGAGACAAAGCAAAATTACTTGTTGAAAAAAGTTTTGAGCAGTTAGACAATGAAAGATTGAATAGGGAATTTTTAGCGCGACTTAAAGAAAAAAGTGAATCAGATTATAAAAATGACAATGATCATTTAAATAACGGAGAACAAACATCAAATTCAATCAAATAGTATCAAACGCTATGAAGTCCTAAAGTCATTACGAAAATATTGATTTTAAGACTTTTTAAATTGATTTTTAAGGCAAGGGCAAGGTAGATTCTCGGAAACTAGCAATAATTGATTAGAGCATTTGGAAAACACCTTAATTTTGATTCTAAGTTGCATTTCTAAGACCGATAAATAATTTGAATTTTTTAAAAACCAAAAGTAATTTTTGATTTTTTGTTAGCTTAGTTTATAAATGTTTTCTTTTGTTTATTAATGTTTATATATACGTATCAATGCTTGTTCACTACTTGTTCAGTGCTTGTTCACAGCTTGTATCGATTTTGAACATGTTCCAATCGTATCTCAAAATGAATCATTTGATGGCAAAATGAATTAGGGCAAAAAAGACTATAAATTTCAGCTTTAAAATTGAATATATTATTAGTTTTCTTTCTGATTTTTGCTTTGGGTTTTCAGTTTCTCTTCTAGAATTTTCATATCGTCACTAACTTTACGGTCAACTATTTTTGCATAATGTTGTGTTGTTCTCAACGATTTATGCCCCAACATTTTACTTACAGTTTCAATAGGTACACCATTGGTTAAAGTAACTGTGGTAGCAAAAGTATGTCGTGCTAAATGTGTGGTTAGTGGTTTTGTGATGCCGCAGAGCAATGCTATTTCTTTTAAATAGGCATTGGATTTCTGATTGCTAAACACAGGAATTAAACGCTCACTTTTTATAACTTGGGGATCATAAGCATAACGATTTAGAATCTCTTTTGCTATGGGTAACAAAGGAATACTGCTTCGTGTATTTGTTTTGGTACGTTTAATATTTATCCATTGCTTACCATCAATGCCAATGGTAATATCAGATTTTGAAAGTTTCTCAACATCAGAATAAGCAAGACCAGTATAACAAGAAAACACAAACATGTCTCGAACCACTTTCAATCTATCAAAATGTAATTCTTTAGTGTAAAGTATTTCTATTTCATCAGCAGTTAAGTATTCGCGTTCCACCGCTTCAAATTGCACTTTGTAATTATAAAATGGGTCACGATCCACCCATTGATTCGCTAAAGCAATACGAATTATCTTTTTGAAATTATTAATATACTTTAATGCAGAATTATGATTGCATTTTCTAGTTGTTTTTAAAAAGAACGCTAATTTGGTTATAAATCTATAATCGATGTCTCTCAATTTATAATCTTCTAATCGGTATTCCTCTTCAATAAATTGTTTTACATGATCATAACAAGTCCAATAACGTTTTGCTGTACTAACGGAAATATCTTTTCCAGCTAATAAATCAGTTCTTTCATTATGTTCTTTGAATATTTCAAGAATAAATCTGGTTTTTTTACCACCACCTTTCAGTAAGTTCATCATGGAGCTTACAGTAATTAATTCGTCATTATCAATTAGCTTTTGATGAATCTTGTTTAATTTATGTTTAATATTATCAATATGGGTATTAATTTCAACAGCCTCACGATTAGTACCTAAAGCACGCTGTGATTTTTGACTCCATCTTTTAGGTTCAACCCTTCTAGTTATGCTATACTCTAATCTTTTGAGATCAACGGTTAAGCGAAGGTATATTGGAGCTAAACCTTTGTTGTTTGTTTTTGATTTTAGAAGATGAAAATAGGTGTGAAAGTCGGTTTTCATAATTATATCTGTTTTAGGTCACTAGAAATTACCCTTAAGGTAGATATTTAAACCGAATAAACAAAATGATTAAATTATTCAAAATGCTGAAAATGAGTGAATTAATGGTGTTCTGGTGACCCCTTTTTTAAAATTAGAATAGGTCACCGATTTGGCACCTTTTATATGGTTTTAAATGATATTATTTGATATCATTTAAAACAAAAAACCCTGTAAATCAAATGATTACAGGGTTTTTGAAGAGTTTTGATACTCTAAAAGTGGAGTCGGAGAGAATCGAACTCTCGTCCAAACAAGTAACCAAAGGGCTTTCTACACGTTTATTCTTTTCTTGGGTTTTCGATTATAAGCTGGTTAAAGACAACCTATTTATAACTTATCTTCTTTAGTTTCGAAAGCAAATCGAAGCGCTTCACTTTCTATATTGACATTTACGATGCCTCTAATCCCGATAGTTATCGGGGGGAACGCCGTCAATCAAGGCTTTCCGGAGACATAAAGCTTGTACACCTTGTGTACCTAGGCCAATTCTACTATAATTCGAATTATGCAGCTAAAGCGTAGTTATTCTCGCCGTTTAAAAGTTGGTCTAGCCTTTTACGTGTTTCAATGCCATTACACGACGTGCTTACCGTTCAATTAATCTCGCTGTCAAAACCAGTCGACCCCATTATTATTGAAATAGTAATTTTTATTTTGGCGTTTCCCTTCCCGATAACTATCGGGAGGGTCAGGCTTTGCGCTATATCTTTTTAAAACGGTATTGTTAAAACAGCGTTTTCAGCTATAAATCAAAAATCTGTTTCAACGGTGATATGCGTTTTTTTAGTTTTAAAAAGGATGCCGCTGCAATCCTTAACGCGGGCGGCAAAGTTATTAAAAAACTTCTTACTGCCATTAAAAATCAGTACTAATTGTTCAAAAGCTATGCCAAGTCTCTTGTTGTCAGGTTGAAATACGGGGTCTTGTTGGTGTTTAGCTTAAAAAAATAGAGGAATGTCGTTAAATGCGTATAATATAAACCCATTATAGACCCTTCAGGTTTTAAAAACCTGAAGGGTCTGATGACGATAATAATTGCGCAGTCGAGAACAGGTTGGCAGCCATAGAAACCAATCTCGACTGCGCTAGATTTGACATGCGACTTTAAGTTTAAAATAAGATTGTAAAACGAACTAGTTATACCTTAAAAATGATAAAACCAGCTCAATATTTTAAAACGCAGCATTATATAAATGAGTAAATTAGTAGAAGTCTAGAATACGAGGTATTTAAACAAGATTTCTATGAATCAGTTAAAATTCGCCATCATTAAAGAACGCAAAACACCGCCAGACCGTCGTGTGGTCTTTTCACCTTCAAAATTATTAGAGGTGAAAGCACAATTCCCAAATGCTGAATTTAAAATCGAAGCTTCCAATATTCGAGTGTTTTCAGATGAAGAATACAAAAATGCAGGTTTTGAGGTTAGCCATAATATTGCCGATTGTGATATGATGATAGGCATTAAGGAAGTTCCCATTGAAGCTCTCATTCCGAATAAAACCTATCTGTTCTTTTCGCACACCATAAAAAAACAAGTTCATAACCGCCAATTATTAAAAGCTGTTTTGGAAAAAAACATCACACTCATCGATTTTGAAACCATGGTGAACAGTCAAAGAAAGCGTTTAATTGGTTTCGGAAAATACGCCGGCATCGTTGGCACGTATAACGGATTTAGAACTTGGGGCTTAAAGTACAATGCTTGGCAACTACCCAAGGCAGGGCAGTTAAGTGGTAAACAAGATTTATTAAATCATCTGAAAACCTTAAAACTTCCAAATCTAAAAATACTAGTCACAGGAAATGGGCGCGTGGCAAATGGTGTGCAGGACATGTTAGACGCCATGTCTATTGAAGCAGTTTCTGTTGATGCCTTTTTAAATAATATTTTTCACGAACCCGTGTATTGCAAAATTCACGTAAGCGATTATTATAAACATAAAGCCGGAACAGTGTTTAATAAGGAGCATTTTTATGAAAACCCGCAAGACTATGAATCTGATTTCATGAAGTTTGCTCGTGAAGCTGATTTACTATTTACGGGACATTTTTATAGTGAAGGGGCGCCGTATTTCTATACGCGTACCGATGTGCAATCGCTAGATTTTAATATTAAAGTGGTGGCCGATATCAGTTGTGATGTTAATGGGCCGATCGCGACAACACTTAGATCCTCTAATATTGAAGCGCCCATTTACGGTTATGATCCAGAAACCGGTACAGAAACCGATTTCAAAAATAAAAATGCTATAGCAGTGATGGCCGTGAGTAATTTGCCATGCGAACTGCCAAAAGATGCAAGTGAGGGTTTTGGAGAAGTTTTTTTGCAAGAAATCTTACCGGCCTTTTTTAATACCGATAAAGATGGTATTTTGCAACGGGCAAAAATTACCGAAAATGGTAAGCTCACACCAAACTTTAAATATCTACAAGACTTTGTAGACCACCAAAAACGATTTTAGGCGTAACTAAGACTTGAAAAAATGAAAACAGCTTTAGTAACCGGCGCGGCTTCCGGATTAGGATATGAATTGGCTATTTTATTAGCAAAAGACCAATATAAACTCATTTTAGTAGACGTGAATCCTGAAACTCTGGCTAAAGCGAAAACGGACCTTCTTAAAGATTTTGATGTAGAGATTATCACTGTAGTGAAAGATTTGGGTGTTGCCAATGCTGCCGTAGATATCATGAGCGATATAGGAAATCTGCCTATCGATGTACTTATAAATAACGCAGGTTTTGGTTTGTTTGGTGCCTTCGCAGAAACCGATTGGGAACGCGAATCGGCCATGTTGCACGTACATATTTTAACCGCGACGCATTTAACCAAACTGGTTTTAAAAGGTATGGTAGAACGTGGTTCGGGGAAAATTCTAAACATGTCTTCTTTAGCGGCTTTTCAGCCTGGACCTTTAATGTCTATATATTATGCTTCAAAAGGTTATATGTTATCTTTTTCTGAAGCTATTGCCAACGAGTTGAAGGGCACGGGTGTTACGGTAACAGCGGTTTGTCCAGGACCAACACAAACGTCTTTCCAGAAATCCGTATCTGAAAACACGAAAGACAATAAAATAAAATTCAATATGGGCACGGCCAGCGAAGTAGCAGCCTACGGCTACAAAGCCATGCTTCAAGGGAAACCTTGTGCTATTCCTGGAGGTTTTAATAAGTTTTTGGCGATGCTACCTCGATTTCTACCAAGAAGAACGGCCGCACATATTGTTAGAACGATTCAGCAGAAAAATCGCGAAGATTAATTTCCCCTTGAGGGGATTACAGAGGGTAACCCCAATACTGGTTTTATTAGTTATCGCACAGCGTTAAGCGGTGTTTGTTTTTGTCCATGCAGTTGCCCAAGGGATTGCAGCGGCATCCTTTTTTTGTTGCCCTAAGCGGCAAAAAAAGATATAGCGGAAAGCCCGGTTTTTAAGGTGCTGTGTATTTACTAACAGCTTGTAGCTGTTTTCTCTAAACTTTAAACCTTAAAATGTGCCCAAAAAATTAAATCCTAAATATCCCACCAAAAGCAACAACACGTTGTAAGTAAAAGAAATGCTGAGAAGCGCTGTCAGCAGGACTTAAGGTTGTTCTAATATCATTCATGTTGATGTAGCCGCCTTTTAAATCAAGCTGCATATAGAAATGCTTATAAAATGTGAAGTTAATACCCGCGTGGGCAGAAACTCCAAAACCTGATAAATGAAAATCATCATAGCGGTCTTTTTTGAGCAAGGTCGAATTGGTTTTTGGAAGTAATATGCCGCCTGCTAAACCTTCGGTTAAATTGATTTGAAATTTATCGGTATTCGGTAGTCGGAAGAGCTTTGAGATATCATCATACCTAGCAAATTCGGCATAGATATAGTTGAGGCCGTCGGTGTGTTCAAATTGCAAGAAGTTTTCTGAAACAAAAACAGGGTCGTTATTATAGGTTCCATTAAAAACGGAGCCTATCTCGGAGTCTGGTAAATCAATATAACCATCAATACGTTTGGTTTGATTATTATCCATAACATACTTCATATGATCTAAGCCAATAGAAATGGTATAGTTGTCTGAAACAAAATACCCGAATTTCGCATTGGTTTGAGGTATGGTCATCCGTGCTGGGTTGATATAATCGATATGCCACCCCTTAGGTTTGTCATGTGCGGTAGCATCTTTTATCGTGAAATGGTAGTTGTCACCTTTAAATGTGATATCGGATTTCGAGAATGATTCACGGTTTCCGCCCCAGCTAATAAAAAATTTCCCTCGGTTAGTTTCAGTATATTTAGAACCCGTTTCTTGGCTAAATAGATTGAGAGAACAGCATAGAAGGACTATGCCTAGTACAGGTTTTATACTCATGTGATTGAGAGGTAAATAGTATTTATAAGCTATTTACTGTTTTTCTTATGGCTACTAAATTCGTTAAAAGTGATTCTAAATTATCTAAATGAAGCATATTAGCACCATCACTTTTCGCATTTGCAGGGTCGAAATGTGTTTCAATAAATAAGCCATCTACATGGTTTACTATACCTGCTCGGGCAATGGTTTCAATCATATCTGGTCTACCACCGGTAACACCAGCTGATTGATTGGGTTGTTGTAACGAGTGTGTAACGTCTAAAACCGTAGGAGCATATTCACGCATGGTTGGGATGCCTCTAAAATCTACAATCATATCTTGGTAACCAAACATGGTCCCGCGATCGGTAATCCATGCTTTATCGCTACCTGAATCTTTTACTTTTTGAACCGCGTGTTTCATAGCCTCTGGACTCATGAATTGTCCTTTTTTCAAGTTGACTACTTTACCCGTTTCGGCTGCAGCCACAACCAAATCGGTTTGGCGTACAAGAAAAGCCGGGATTTGTAACACATCTACATATTGAGCCGCCAGTGCAGCGTCTGATATTTCATGAATATCGGTAACGGTTGGGATATCGAAGGTGTCTGATACTTTCTTAAGAATTTTTAAGGCTTTTTCATCACCAATACCTGTGAAACTATCAATGCGACTGCGGTTTGCTTTTTTGAAACTGCCTTTAAAAATATAAGGGATTTCTAATTTGTTGGTGATTTCTACTACTTTTTCAGCAATGCGCAATGCCATGTCTTCGCTTTCAATAGCGCAAGGGCCACAGAGTAAAAAGAAATTGTTAGACGCGGTGTGTTTTATTTTTGGAACATCCTTAAGATTCATAGCCTTAAAATTTAGGCTGCAAAGTTACGTATTAAATATGGTATGTAAACTATTTTATTGGGCGATGAAAAACGGCCTGAAAATACTAGAAAAAATTTGACTTATTTTCTTGAAATGCGCTGTTTAGATGTGCAAAATTACGACGTGAACCCTTCATATTATTATTTGTTATTTAAACAAATGATCGTCAGTTAAAAAGGGCTTTTTAAAATTAAAAACAAAAAATCAATTTTCGATGAAAAAAGAGTACCTTTGCCGCTCAAAATAAGGCACTATTTATGGCTAATATTAAAAACATTGCAATTATTGCACACGTAGATCATGGTAAAACTACGTTAGTTGACAAAATCATGTACCATTGTCAATTATTTCGTGAAAACGAAAACACAGGTGATTTAATCCTGGATAACAACGATTTAGAGCGTGAAAGAGGTATCACAATTACTTCTAAAAACGTTTCTGTTATTTATAAGGACACCAAAATTAATATCATTGACACACCTGGTCACGCCGATTTTGGAGGTGAAGTAGAGCGTGTTTTAAACATGGCCGATGGTGTATTATTATTGGTTGATGCCTTTGAAGGGCCAATGCCACAAACGCGTTTTGTACTTCAAAAAGCGATTGATTTAGGTTTAAAGCCATGTGTGGTTGTAAACAAAGTTGATAAAGAAAACTGTACCCCTGATGAGGTGCATGAAAAAGTTTTCGATTTAATGTTTGAATTAGGTGCTGAAGAATGGCAGTTAGATTTTCCTACCGTTTACGGTTCGGCTAAGAACAACTGGATGAGTGAAGACTGGCAAAATCAAACTGAAAACATCGAGCCATTATTAGATATGGTTATCGATCATATTCCTGCTCCAAAAATTCCAGAAGGAAATACACAAATGTTAATTACTTCTTTAGACTTTTCTTCTTTTACAGGACGAATTGCTATCGGGCGTTTAACTCGTGGAGAACTTAAAGTAGGACAAAATATTTCTTTAGTGAAACGCGACGGAAGTATTGTAAAAAATAGAATTAAAGAACTTCATGTTTTTGAAGGTTTAGGCCGTAAAAAAGTTGAAGAAGTTCAAACAGGAGATATTTGTGCGATTGTTGGATTAGAAGGTTTTGAAATTGGTGATACTGTTGCCGATTTTGAAAACCCTGAAGGGTTAAAAACCATTGCTATTGATGAGCCAACAATGAGTATGTTGTTTACTATTAACGATTCGCCTTTCTTTGGTAAAGATGGTAAATTTGTAACATCTCGTCATATTAAAGACCGTTTAAATAAAGAGTTAGAGAAAAACTTAGCGTTACGTGTAAACGAAACGGATAGTGCTGATAAATTCTTGGTTTTTGGTCGTGGAGTACTGCATTTATCTGTTTTAATTGAAACGATGCGTCGTGAAGGTTACGAGCTTCAAATTGGACAGCCACAAGTAATTATCAAAGAGATTGATGGTGTGAAGTGTGAGCCAGTTGAAGAAATGACTATCGATTTACCAGAAACGGTTTCTGGTAAAGCGGTTGAGATGGTAACCATGCGTAAAGGTGAAATGTTAAGTATGGAAGCTAAAGGTGACCGTATGGTTTGTGAATTTATTATTCCTTCAAGAGGAATTATTGGATTAAGAAACCAATTGCTTACCGCTACTGCTGGTGAAGCGATTATGGCACACCGTTTTAAAGAATACCAACCGTTAAAAGGAGGTATTCCTGAACGTCAAAACGGATCGTTAGTATCTATGGAAAAAGGTCAAGCGATTCCTTATTCTATTGATAAATTACAAGATCGTGGTAAGTTTTTTGTAGATCCAGGTGAAGATATTTACGAAGGTCAAGTGATTGGAGAAAATTCTCGTGGTGATGATATGACGGTTAACGTAACAAAAACTAAAAAATTAAGTAACGTACGATCTTCTGGAGCAGATGATAAAGCTAAAATTGTTCCGGCAATTAAGTTCTCATTAGAAGAAGCTTTAGAATACATTCAGAAAGATGAGTATGTAGAGGTAACACCAAACTTCTTACGTCTACGTAAAATCTATTTAACTGAAGTAGATCGTAAAAGAAATAAAACCATATAAGATGACATTTTTGGGAATCTCCTGGGTAGAATGGCTTGGTTATCTTGCTATGGCTGTCCTTTTAGTTTCCTTCTTAATGAAGTCTGTTGTCAAATTACGAATAGTAAACTCCCTTGGATGTTTACTATTCGTGTTTTATGGCATCGCGTTAAGTCCGTATTCACTACCTATAATCATCACTAATTCCGGTATTCTTTGTATTAACTTTTATTACCTCTACTATAAAAAAAGTTAAGAGAATTACCTTTAATCGTTATAATGCGTGCATTCTCTAAGAAATCATGTTAATTTAAATGATTTTGTATATTTGGCTACTTATATATTGATGTTGACAAAAACCATTGTCTTTAATAGAGAAATAAATACTTGAGGGGTGTTTATGTTGCATCAATTAATCGACCAAATCAAATATTAATTGAAGGAATTTATTGACTATATAAATAGCAAGGTTTTAGTAAAAATTGCTTCATTACAAATTTTCGCCGTACTTACAAGAATCATAGCTGGTCTATTAACATCTAAGGCAATTGCTGTATTTATTGGAGCCGAAGGCATGGCTTTAATTGGTAACTTGAGAAATTTTGTAAGTGCCTCTCAAATCACAGCTTCTGCTGGACTCTATAAAGGGATTGTTAAGTATATTGGTGAGTTTAAAGAAAGTACCTCCGACCTAAGTCGGGTAATTTCTACAGCGTTTTATACGGGGTTTATCACTACCGTTTTTGTTTGCTTTTTCTGCTACATTAAAGCCGATTGGATTAATGATTTCATTTTTCCTAATTATAATGATTATGCTTACGTGATTAAGATTTTTGCAGTTGCGCTGCCTTTTTATATCTTGAACATGTTCTCGTTTTCGATAATGAATGGGTTTTCTAAGTATAAAATCTTAATTGTTATCAATATCATTGGACAGGTTTTAAGTGTCTCAATTACTTTAATTTTAATTTATCAAAATAAAATAGACGGTGCTTTAATTTCTGCGGTAATTTCAGAGTCCTTAATATTTTTAATCACTTTAGTGGGTATTATCAACAGACGTAGCTTAGTGCCGCTTATTAAAGCGAGTATGTTTCGTTTTAGTACCTTGAAAAAAATGGGTTTTTATTCGTTAATGGCCTTTTTTTCTGCGGTGCTATTACCTATTGTGGCTATTGCAATACGGTCGTATATTATTGAAAATATTGGTTATAAGGATGCTGGTTTTTGGGAAGCGATGACTCGAATTTCCAAATACTATTTAATGTTTATAAGTTCCTTAATTGGGTTGTATCTTTTACCTCGATTTTCAGAAATTAAAAGTAATATTGAATTTAAACACGAAGTATTTAGCTTTTATAAGCGGATATTTCCTTTTCTAAGTGGCGGTTTTTTACTGATTTATTTTTTGAGGAAATATATTGTGCTTGCTGTTTTAACTCCCGAGTTTGAGCCCGTAGAGGATTTGTTTTTATGGCAATTGTTAGGAGATTTTGTTAAGGTACTTGCTATTGTAATTGCTTATCAGTTTCTAGCTAAAAAAATGTTTTGGCACTATGTGCTTACCGAAGCTTTTTTAATTATTACACTATATAGTACAAGTATTTACTTTATCGATTTATTTAAGGGCATAGAAGGCGCGGTAATCGCACATTTTGTGAGTTATATTATGTATTTTGGCATTATTTTACTCATCTTTGGAGGCTCTCTTTTTGGGGTTGATAGTGGTGAGAAAGATTAAATGCAGTTTTAAAAATAACATAAAAGTTATTCAGCTTTTAATAATGCTTATAAATGACACATGATTTGAGCAACTATGCTGTTGTGAAATATACAGATTCGTATTATGACCAATGGAATGAATTTGTTTCTGTAGCAAAAAATGCGACCTTTTTATTTCATCGAGATTTCATGACGTATCATAAAGATCGTTTTGAAGATTTTTCATTATTGGTTTTTAAGAAAAATAAATTACTTGCTGTTCTTCCAGCAAATAGAGTTGGTAAAACATTGCATTCCCATCAAGGGTTAACTTATGGGGGGGTGGTATTGCAGTCTTCTGTAAAATTTAGCGTTGTTTTAGAATTGTTTTTTCATATTTTAAAGTACTTAAATTCTTGTAAATTAGAAATGCTACAACTTAAGCAAATCCCTTCCATATATACTAATTATCCCACTGAAGAAATTGATTATTTGTTGTTTGTATTACAGGCGGAATTAGTCAAAAAAGATACATTGTCGGTTGTGGACTTAGCTCGCAAATTGAAAATTTCTGGTAATAGGATGGAAGGGGTGAAACGAGGAAGAAAAAATGATTTATTAGTCAAAGAGGAGCAGGAGTTTGATTTATTTTGGAACAAAATATTAATTCCCAATTTAAAAAATAAGCATAATGCGTCCCCTGTACATAGTTTAAGTGAAATAACTTTATTAAAATCACGTTTTCCAAATAGTATAAGACAATTTAATGTGTATCATGAAGGGAAAATAGTGGCGGGAACTACTGTTTTTGAAACAGAAAGAGTAGCCCATTCGCAATATATTTCAGGAGATGAAAATAAAAATGTATTAGGTAGTTTAGATTTTTTACACCAGTATTTAATAGATGTTATTTATAAAGATACTTGTTATTTTGATTTTGGAAATTCCAATGAAGGTAATGGCTTAAAAATTAATAAAGGCCTGCAATACTGGAAAGAGGGGTTTGGAGCAAGAACCGTCACACAGGATTTTTATAAAATTAATATCAAAAATTATCACTTCATAAATGCTGTTTTTATATGATTCCTTTTTTAGATTTAAAGAAAATAAATGCTCGATTTCAGGATGAATTTCAAGATGGTTTTAATAGCTTTTTAAGTTCAGGGCATTACGTGTTAGGAGAGCAAGTAACCCAATTTGAGTCTTCATTTGCGAAGTATTGTGGTACAAAGTATTGTGCTGGTGTTAGTAATGGTTTGGATGCATTGATTTTGATATTCCGAGCTTACATTAATTTAGGAGTCCTAGAGTTAGGAGATGAAGTTATTGTACCTGGAAACACCTTTGTGGCCAGTATTTTGGCTATAGAAACAGTGGGGCTAAAACCAGTTTTAGTAGATCCAGATCTGAAAACATTTAATGTCTCAGCGAATCAGATTGAAAAAAAGATAACGTCTAAAACTAAAGCCATTTTAGTTGTGCATTTGTATGGCATGTTAGTAAATATGGAAGCTATAAATGTGCTTGCGAAAAATTATAATTTAAAGGTTATTGAAGATGCTGCTCAGGCGCATGGAGCCTTGACAGAAAAAGATGTTAAGGCTGGTAACTTAGGCGATGCTGCAGGGTTTAGTTTCTATCCAAGTAAGAATTTAGGAGCCTTAGGTGATGCTGGTGCGGTAGTTTCTAATGACTTAAGTCTGATTAATATGGTCAATAAACTTCGTAATTATGGAGGCGATATAAAATATCAGTATGAGGTTAAAGGTGGAAACCATAGGTTGGATGAAATTCAAGCCTCTTTTTTAATTACAAAATTAAATTATCTTGATGCAGACAATGAAAAACGCCGTGAGATTGCAAAATTATACCTTTCAGGAATAAAAAATAAAAAAGTTAAACTTCCGTATTATAATGGTTCCAATGACCATGTCTTTTATGCGTTTGTAGTTTTAGTAGAAAATAGAGATGCTTTTATTGATTTTATGAAAGCAAATCACATCGAAACTCTAATTCATTATCCAATTCCTCCCCACAAACAAAAGGCTTATGGTGATTTGTCTGAAGAGAATTTACCTATCACAGAGAAAATTCATTCGCAAATCGTGAGTCTTCCAATAAGTCCAGTATTGCCGTTTGAAGAAGTTAATGAAGTTATTAATGTCGTAAATGAATATTAATGGCAATGCTCAATTCTTGTAATTTAATTTCAAAAAGGTGAATATTAAGAATCTCGTAAAAGGTAACTTATTATTAAAGATAACCTCTTTGAATGCTATTTCTATTGCTGTTAAATTAATGGTTTCCATTTTTGTTCAGCGTATTTTGGCGGTTACTTTTGGGGAGATAGGCATAGCAAAGGTAGGTCAAATTCGAAATCTGATAAACATTATTACCAGTACTTCTTCGCTAGGAACTCTTAATGGTGTGGTAAAATATGTAGCGGAATTTAAAGAGGATCAGTCACGTTTTTCAGGTTTATTTTCTACCGCTTTTATTTTTGTGTTTACGGGTTCCATTATAAGCTCAGGGGTGCTTTTATTTAGTGCATCACACATTACGATGGCACTATTTGATGATTTAGAGTTTCTTGAAATTATTAGGTTATTGGCGTTGTTCCCTTTTGCTATGGGGTTGAATATGATTTTTTTAGGCGTGATAAACGGACTCTCAGAATATAAAAAATATACACTCATAGATCTGCTTAGTTATTTATTGTCTACAGTCTTTATTTTAATTGGAATGTATGTTTATGGATTAAAAGGTGTGATATGTGCTTTGGTGGTTTCACCTCTTTTACAGCTGGTGATTATCCTTTGCGTTTCTGGAAAAGGTTTAAAAAAAATTATCGCCATTAAAGAATTGGTGCTCAAAGTGCCTTACGTTAAAGAAATGGCAGCATTTGCTTTAATGTCTTTTGTTTCTACAGTCGTGTTGAATTATATCGAATTAAACATAAGAACTTTAATAACAGAAAAGATAAGTATTGAAGAAGCTGGGTACTGGACAGCAATGAGTTTGATATCTCAAAATTATATGTCGTTTGCCTCAGGGTTGTTTACTTTATATGTTATTCCGAAATTTGCAAGAATCTATAACGGACAAGTTTTTAAAAAAGAAGTATTATTTATTTATACTACCATTCTTCCTATATTTGGTACGGGTATGTTATTGGTTTACGTTTTTAGAAATTTGATCATTTCCATAGTGTACCCGAATTTTACAGGTATAGAACCTATGTTTAAATGGCAATTATTAGGTGATTTTGTAAGGTTGGCATCATGGGTTGTTGCTCACCAATTTTTAGCTAAAAAGATGGTTAAAAGTTTTATTTTTACAGAGTTATTATCTCTCGGATTGTTTTATTTTTTATCCAAATACTTAGTCGTAATTTTTGGGTCGGTAGGCGTGGTTATGGCGCATTTGTATAGGTGTATTATTTACTTTGTTGTTGTTATAGGGGTGGTGTGGTATTATTATTCATATTTGAATGATGAAAAACCTAACCATGTACTTGATTAAAAAAGGATATGGGTGAAATTAAAGCAGTTTTTTAATATAATTTGTATCAGTTATTAAGTGTTGAAATTGAATTTTAAAAGCAAATGGTGTATGAATACAACCGTAAATGATTGTTGTGTAATTGAAATACCAAAAATTGAAGATAAAAGAGGAAATCTTTCTTTTGTAGAAAAGGATTTATTGCCATATAATTTTAAGCGTGTATATTATTTATATGATGTTCCTGGTGGTGCCTATCGTGGCGGTCATGCGCATAAAGAGCAACAGGCGTTCTTAATAGCGCTAAGCGGAAGTTTTAATGTGGTTTTGGTGGATCAAGATGGTGGTAAAAAAAAGGTTTTTTTAAATAAACCCAATCAAGGTTTACTTATTTCTAATATGATTTGGAGAGAGTTAGAAGATTTTTCTTCTGGGGCAGTTTGTTTGGTGTTGGCTTCAGATGTATATAATGAAAAAGATTACATAAGGAGTTTTGATAACTTTAAAACCCATATGCTATAAAATAGAAACTAGCTTTCTAAAAATAGTATTTTGACTGGCAAAATAATGGATATAATCTTTAATGCTTTTTGATTTAATCTTTTTGAAAACGGCCCTTCCTATAGCTTTCTTCTCATAATATCCTGCTAAAAATAACAGTTCCTTATAGTGATTCATGTAAAATGATTCGATGATGTTCGCATCGTAGGTGTATTTCATGTTGAAATAATCAACCAAGTTTTTCATTTGGTTTTTCATAAATAACTGACTGTCAAAACTTTTTTTATGCGAGTAAGAAGTGTCGTGCACACGATATAAATTTAAAGATTCATTTATTGTTTTAAAGTTAGTGTTCATTGCTAAATCCACTAGAATGGGATAGTCGTCAATAGTTAGTTTCATACCCAAGTACTTGTTAAAATCTACATGTTGATATAGTTTTTTTCTAGAAAAACAGATGCCTGTAGGTGTTATTTTTCCTAGTAATAATTCCTGTTTATAAAACTCTTTTGATGCTTGGATGACGGTTTTGTTGAAAAATTTTGTTGTCGTATTCGTGCTTTCATATAGAAAATCGACGCCACTATCTATAAAACCTAAAGTATCATCCCTTTCTAAAGTATCAACCATCTTTTGAAGGGCATAATCATGCTTTAGTAAATCATCACCAGCAATATCAAAAACATACTTTCCTTGACATCGATCTAGTGTGGCCTTAAAGTTTCCAAGTATGCCTAGTTGCTTTTCATTTTTTTTTACATTGAAAATTGTAGGATGATCTACCTCATAAGCCTTAATGATTTCTAGCGTTTTGTCTGAAGAGCAATCGTCGCCAACTACAATTTCATAATTAAAATTCATCTTTTGATTGAGGACAGATTTTAAGGTTTCTTCAATATGGTTTTCATTGTTAAATGTTATAAGGTGAACTGATAAAACGATCATAAGTTATTTAAGTTTCCTAAGCAATAGGATTTTTCAATGTAGAAAATTAATATAAATAGGGCTACAATAAAAAAAATAAACACTTATTTTTGAATATTACAGCGGGTATGAAAAGTAGAGGGAAAATAGCCTTAATAGGGTATAGATTAAATAAAGGCGGTTCAGAACGTGTCATGTCTGTGTTGTCTCATTTTTTTGAAAATCAAGGTTTAGAAGTTTATATCTTTATTGTTCTGGACGACGTGGCCTTTAGTTATTCAGGTAAGCTTATTAATTTGGGTAAGTTGAAAAATAAAACTAATGGTTTATTTAATAAAGTGAATCGTTTGAGGGCGTTGAAAAAAGAAATTGACGAACATCAGTTCGATTTTATTATAGATTTTAGATTTAGAATTAAATTTCTGCAAGAATTTATTTTATCTCGATGTATTTATAATGCAAAAACCATTTATACCGTACATAGTGCTGCACTGCAAAACTATATGCCTAAACAAAAGATCTTAACTCAATTAATTTATAAAAATAGTTATAAAGTTGTTGCAATAACTAGTAAAATGCAGGAGCTTATTAAAACGAATTATAAATTGGATAATTTAGCTCGAATTTATAACCCCGCAGATATGAATCGCATCAAGGCGCTTAAAAATGAGCCGATAACTATGGGTTTTGAATTTGTAATCTCGGCAGGGCAGCTAAATACCAATGAAAAGCAATTTGATAAATTAATTAAAGCCTATTCTCAGTCTATCTTGCCTAGTAAAGGTATCGCGTTGGTTATTTTAGGTGACGGGCTTAAAAGGAATGAATTAGTTCGTGAGGCCGAAGCATTGGGTGTGGGTGATCTGGTACATTTTTTAGGGTTTATAGATAATCCTTATAAGTATTTCAGTAGAGCGAAATGTTTCTTGCTAACTAGTTTATATGAAGGTATGCCTATGGTTTTGATAGAGTCCTTAGCCTGTGGCACGCCAGTGATTGCATTCGATTGCCCTACGGGCCCTAATGAAATTATTCAAGATAAAAAAAATGGATTGTTAATTGAAAATCAAAATATTGAGGCTTTTACCGAAGGCATGAATTTGATACTAAACAATACCGAACTTTACAATTTATGTAAAGAAAATTCAGTTGAAAGTGTCGAGCGTTTTTCATTACCAATAATCGGAAAACAATGGATGGACTTAATGAACTATAACTAAGGTGAAGCATATATTGTATATTACTACTAATATAATGGGGTCAGGCGGGGTGTCAAGAATACTTTCGGTGAAGTTAAATTATTTGGTAGAAACTTTTAATTACAAAATAACAATTCTTAATTCTAACACGATTGGCGATACGCCATTTTATTCTTTTAATCCTAAAATAAAATTTTATTTCTTAAGGTCGAAGAAGTTCTTTCAGTATAAAATAGAACTAAATCAAATTATTGATAAGATTTCCCCAGATATTATTGTAAACTGTGATAATGGTTTAAAGGGGGCGTTACTGCCGTACTTGATGGATTTAAAAACACCTTTGATTTATGAAAGGCACTGCAGTAAAGATATTCGTGCGGTTTCTTATTCTGATAAAATTAAGTTCAAAATAGCTGTTTTTTTACTTGAAAAAAGTATTAATAAGTACAAAGAATTTGTCGTTCTAAATGAGCATGAAAGTAAAGTCTGGAAAGGAAGAAATATTAAAATAATTCCAAACCCACTATGTGTAGAAGTAAATCAACAAAAACGAGTAGATAACTCAAAAATAGCCATTGCCGTTGGTAGGCATTCACATGAGAAAAGGTACGATAAGTTAATCGCTATTTGGACTAAGGTTGTTGAAAAGTATCCAGATTGGGTTTTGAAAATTTATGGAGAGCATAGCGATATTATTGATTTGCAATCTATTATTAATAGGTTTAATCTTCAAGAAAATATTCAGCTTTACGATCCAATCAATGAAATAGAAGAAATTTATTCGCAAGCTAACATGTTTTTGATCACTTCAGAATCTGAATCTTTTGGACTCGTAATTATTGAGGCGATGGCTTTCGGTATTCCGGTAATTGGCTACGGAAGTACTTCTGGAACCGAAACCCTTATTGAAGATGCAAAAACAGGGTTTCTTGTTAAAAAAGATGATGCCAAGGGTTATGTTGAAAAAATTATAGCGCTTATTGAAAGTCCTAAATTAGGCCGGGAAATAGGGGGGCATGCAAAAAAGAGCTTACAAAAATTCGATTTAAATAACATTATGAGTTTATGGAATAAACTTTTTAATTCCTATTTCTAACTCTATTTTTGACGGTTAATATAGCAAAAGAAGCTTAGCCTGTATAAATTATATATTTTAAGTGAAGGGGTGTTAGATGTCAAATTTAATCTCATTTGATCTTTAAAAACTAGATAGAAAAGCATTACTAAATAATTTAATTTAAAGTGCTTAAGTTTGTTGTGAATACTTAGCATTTTTACAAAATCGACACTTATTAAGTTTTGGTTACTTAAATATTTTAAATTTTTTAAAGAGGTATGTGTTTTTTCTAAAAAGGCTTTATTTTCATCAATATCGGCATGCATTATACTATTATCAATATGTCCAACTTTTAATTGGGCTAATCGCGCTCGATAAGCGAATAAAGTGTCGTCATGACCATATTTATTTGTAACTATATCGAATTGAATGCTATCAAAAACTTGTTTGTTAACTAGTGTATTGTTAAACATTAAAGACTTATACGGTTCTTTAAGACGTTTACTCGAAGGTTTGTCTTCTCTAAATTTCCCGTATTTCCAGCGTAATCGTTTATTGCTATTAGCAACCGATTTTGGATGAATTCGTCCGCCATAAACAATATCAAACCCTTTAGAAAGGTCATCCAGATAGGTTTTGAGGTATAAGTTAGTTGTAATTATAGAATCACCATCTATAAATAGTAAGTATTTAAAATGTGATATAGATACTAAAAAATTTCTATTACTACTGTATCCTAAATTTTCTTTATTAGAAAAAAAAGTAGCGTTTTTTAAAGTGTTTATTTTTTCGTTATCCTGATTTAATGGTGATTTAGATGCGTCGTCAACACAAATAATCTCATAGTCCGTTTTTAAGAAGGAAGCTTGTTTTACCAGTTCTGATACTAATGGAAACGCGTTATAATTATAAATGGGAATTAATATAGAAATCATAGATTACCCTTTTCTCTGCACCACCTCGAAAATAGCACTGTCTTCACATTTTAATGTTTTACTAGGATATTTAAGCAGTAAAGCATAATCGTGAGTTGCCATTAAAATCGTGTTACCGTTTTTGTTTATGTCCTGAAGTACTTCCATAACCTCAATGCTGGTTTGCGGATCTAAATTACCCGTAGGCTCATCGGCTAAAATAAGTTCGGGATTATTAAGTAAAGCTCGTGCAATTGCAACACGTTGTTGCTCACCACCAGATAGTGCATGTGGAAATTTAAAGCCTTTGGTTTTCATATCAACTTTCGTTAAAACTTCTTCAACTCGGGCAGCCATAGCTTTTTTGTCTTTCCAACCTGTGGCTTTTAAAACAAAAAGGAGATTGTCGTTAATCGTTCTGTCTGTTAACAGTTTAAAATCCTGAAAAACCACACCTAGCTTTCTTCTTAAAAAGGGGATTTCTTTTTCTCTAAGTGTTTTTAAGTCGAATTCAACAATATGGCCTTCACCTTTAGTAAGCGGTAAATCGCCATAAAGCGTTTTCATAAAACTACTTTTTCCTGTGCCAGTTTTTCCAATGAGGTAAACAAAATCGCCTTTATTAATCTCGATATTAACATCAGAAAGTATCAGGTTTTCCCCTTGATAAATGGAAGCGTCTTTTAATTCTAAAATAGGATTGGACATGAAATAGTGTGATAAATTTTCGTGTTGTAAATGTATTACTTATAAGTGAAATCTTAAAACGTTTAAAACGTAAGTTTATTTCTGCTTGAAAAAGCATTTAATAACTTGGTTTATAATTATACTCATAATGTTACGTTATGTTTTTTGTATTAAATATCTTTGAGTTTAAATTAAAACCAAACTGTTGATGACTAAAAAAAATATAGTGTCACTTATAGTGGCGATACCTTTTAGTTTACAAATAATAGCGCAGGAGTCTGCTACCTACACGAATCCTTTAGCGGATTACCAAAAAGCAGTGTCTTTGTATGATAATGGCGTTTTTGGCGCCGCTCAAGCTTTATTTCAGGGTGTTAAGAAATCTACCGATGAATTAAGTATAGCATCCGATTGTTCATATTATATGGCAAATTGTGCGATTCGATTGAATCAACAGAATGCCGAACAAATGGTTGAAGATTTCGTAGAAGATTATCCTACCAGTACCAAACGTAATAGCGCTTATGTCGATGTGGCCAATTATTATTACGATAATGCTAAATATGCCTATGCACGTAAATGGTATGATAAGGTGGATGAAAATAATTTAAGCTACGCCGAACAGGAACAATTTTATTTCAACCACGGATATACAGCATTCTTAACCAAGCAATATGGTGAAGCCAAAAATTATTTTAACAAAGTAGAAAGTTCTAAAGAATATGGAGCTCAAGCTAAATACTATATTGGTTATATGGCCTATCAAGGCGATGATTACGATGAAGCCACTGCGTATTTCGATCAGGTTAGTAATCAGGAACGCTACAAAGAAAAGATGTCTTATTATCAAGCCGATTTAAACTTTAAGCTTGGTAATTTCGATAAAGCCATTACGCTTGCTAAAGGGCGCATGGATTCAAGTACACCTGAAGAAGTCTCAGAACTTTCAAAAATTATAGGGGAAAGTTATTTTAATCAAGGCAAATACAGTGAGGCTATTCCTTATTTAAAGGAATATAAAGGTAAAAAAGGCAAATGGAATAATACCGATTATTATCAACTTGGTTATGCCTATTATAAAGAAAAGGATTATGAAAATGCAGTTTCAGAGTTTAACAGAATTGTAGAAGGAAATAATTCAATTACTCAAAATGCTTACTATCACCTAGGTGAAAGTTACATTAATTTAGATAAGAAACAAGAAGCTTTAAACGCGTTTAGAACGGCGTCTTACATGGATTTTGATTCTAAAATTCAAGAAGATTCATGGTTGAATTATGCTAAGGTTAGTTACGAAATAGGAAATCCTTACGAATCGGCACCTCAGGTTTTAACAGGTTACTTGAAAAAATATCCAAAATCGACACATAACGAGGAAATTCAATCACTTTTAATAGATTCTTATATTACATCCAAAAACTACAAAGAAGCATTAAAACTACTTAAGAGTAATAATAGTTTTGAAAGTAAGGTTGCCTACCAAAAAGTAACGTTTTATCGTGGTTTAGAACTTTATGATGAAGCAAAATTTACTGAAGCAAAAGAGATGTTTTCAAATTCATTATCCGAGCCAAGAGAGCCAATCTATACCGCGCGTGCTACTTTTTGGCATGCAGAAACAGATTATAATTTAACAAATTATGCCGAAGCGCTTATAAGTTTTAAGCAATTTGAACAACAAACCGAATCTTCTGAAACTCCAGAGTATAAGAACTTAAATTACAATATGGCTTATACCTATTTTAAGTTGAAGAATTATGAGCAGTCTGCTGATTATTTCAATCGTTATGTAGACAAAAATGCCACAGATAATGTGAGGTTAAACGATGCTTATTTGCGTTTGGGTGATGCTTATTTTGTGTCAAGTAATTACGATAAAGCCATATTGGCGTACGACAAGGCTATTAAATTGGATGAAATTACATCCGATTATCCTGCTTTTCAAAAAGCCATGAGTGTTGGTTATGCAGGTAGTGCTTCAAAGAAAATAAATGAATTGGTGCGGTTTATTGATGATTATCCAAAGTCAAAATTACGTGATGATGCCATGTACGAGTTAGGTAATTCATATGTGAAGGAAAACGATATCGCCAAGGCAACAGCAATATACAATGCTTTAAGTACAGAGTACCGCATGAGCTCGTTTGTGCCAAAAGCTTTATTGCGCCAAGGGTTGGTTTATTATAATGCAAGTGATAATAATAACGCGCTTACTAAATTTAAGAAAGTAGCTAGTGCGTACCCAGGAAGTCCAGAAGCTGTTCAAGCGGTTTCAACGGCACGATTAATTTATATTGATCTGGGACAAGTTGACGATTATGCCGCATGGGTTAGAACTTTAGATTATGTTGAAGTTACAGACGTTGATCTTGACAACGCGACCTATGAAGCAGCAGAAAAGCAGTATTTAGATAATAACACCGAAAAAGCAATAAAACAATTTAATGGGTATTTAGCACAATTTCCAAGAGGGTTAAATGCTTTGAATGCACATTTTTATGTGGCTCAATTATATAGTAAACAAGGCCTGCCAGATAACGCATCGTCACACTATAAATATGTAGTAGACGCACCTCAAAGTCAGTTTTCCGAAGAAGCCTTAACGAAATTAGCGCAATACCATTTAGACAAGAAAAGCTGGAATGGCGCAACGCCGTTGTTGTTAAGACTAGAGAGCGAAGCAAGTTTTCAGCACAATATTATTTTTGCGCAATCCAATTTGATGAAAGCAAACTACCAAATGGCGAATTATCAGCAAGCAGTCGCTTACGCGGAAAAAGTGTTGGCAAATTCAAAAGCAGATACTAAAATTCAAGGAGATGCACATATTATTATTGCGCGTTCGGCCATAAAAACTGGTGATGAAGCCAAAGCGAAAGCAGCTTATCAACGTGTCGAAAAGGTCGCTACAGGTGAAACCGCTGCTGAAGCTTTGTATTACAGCGCTTATTTTAAAAATAAGGAAGGTGAGTTTGAAGCTTCTAACGTCGCTGTTCAAAAATTGGCAAAAGATTTTTCTGGATATAAGTATTACAGTGCAAAAGGGTTGGTGCTTATGGCTAAGAATTTTTATGCTTTAAAAGACGCTTTTCAAGCCACTTATATTTTAGAAAGTGTCATTCAGAATTTTTCAGAATTTGACGATGTTGTTATTCAGGCTTCCGAAGAATTAGCGAAAGTTAAGGAGGAAGAAGCTAAAACGAACGCCTCTATTCATTCAGAAGATTAAATCAATCATTCATAAAAGTAAATCTATACCAATGCGCAAGCACATAAAAAATATAGTTTCAGTTGTTTTCTTATTAAGCATATCTATTGGTTTTTCTCAGCGAAAAGAAAACGACACCTTAGATACCGGAGTTATTGATGTGGTTAAACCTTATGTACCTACCATTTCTGATGCTTTTAAGGTTAAAGAATCTCCAACTTTAGATGACGAAACGACCGATACTAAAAAGGAAATTCAATATAACATTTTTTCGTTTCCTGTAGCATCCACCTTTACGCCGTCTAAAGGAAAGGCATCTCTAGTTAAAAGAAAAAAGCGTAAGCGTTTGTATAATAATTACGCCTCGTTAGGAGGTGGAAACTTTCGTACTGTTTTAGGGGAAGCTTACGTTAGTCATATGCTAAACAGAAGCGAAACGGTAGGTGGTTATCTTAGTCACCATTCTTCAAAAGGAGGTATTGAAGACGCTGTGGTTAGAAATAGTTTTTCCGATTCAAAAATTAAATTGAACTACAATAATCAATTAAGAGATTTGTCTTGGGGTATTGAAGGCGGGTTTCAACACCAGTTCTACAATTGGTATGGAATTCCAGAACCTATCGCAAGTGATAATATATTGGTTTATTATTTAGATGATGTTGGTCATTCATTTTATGATGCACACCTAGGAGGCGACGTGACTTTTGAAGACACCTATTTGAAGTCTGGTAACGTGAAATTACGACGTTTTTTTGATAATAATGGATCGACTGAAAATCGCGTTGTTATTGATGCTGGTATGGATATTCCCGTAAGCGATTCTGAAATTTCAACCACATTTAATTTTGATTATCTAAGTGGGGCTTTTGACAGGTTTTATGATCTCGATGAGTCTTACCAGTACAGTAACTTTCAAGCTACGATTGCTCCAACTTTCGAATTAAACGAAGGTGATTTTACTTTTAATTTAGGTGCTGCAGTAACTTATTTTAATGATATGGAGGCCGGTGAAGGTAAGTTTTACTTCTACCCGAAGGTGCTGGCATCTTATCGGTTTGTAGATGGGTTACTCATCGCGTATGGTGGTGTTAAGGGGGGATTACATCAGAATACATATCGTGATTTTGCGAATGAAAATTCATTTGTGTCACCAACTTTAATGGTCTCTCCAACCAATCAAGCTTATAACGCTTTTGTGGGGTTAAAAGGAAAGGTGACTAACAAAATAAGTTATGATGTAAGCGGACATTATATTTCAGATAAAAATAAAGCCCTTTTTAAAGCAAACATGATAAAAGATGTTTCTGCAGTATATGATTATGAATATGGAAACTCATTCGGAGTGGTGTATGATGATGTCACTACCTTTGGATTAACTGGTGCATTGAATGTCGATTTAAGTAGTAATTTAAAACTTGGATTGAAAGCCGAATATTTTATATATAACACCGATGCCGAGGATGAAGCATGGAATTTACCATCCCTTAACGGATCGGCGTTTTTCGACTATCAAATTGATGAACATTGGTTTGCAGGAGCGAATTTATACTTTATGGGACAGCGTAAAGATGAAAAAAGTATAGAGTCTACCAGCAGCAAAGAAATCGTTGATGTTGATGGGTATATTGATATTAATGTTCATGGCGGATATCGTGTAAACGAGCAGCTGTCCATTTTTATAAAAGCAAACAACCTGACAAATAACGCATACCAAAGATGGCAGAGTTACAATGTACAACCGTTTCAAATCTTAGCCGGTGCGACTTATAAATTTGGAATTTAAGAAGCTACAGTAAGTCGAGCCAAATAATCGAAATGTTCACCTTCTTCAACGAGTTCACATTTTAAACCAATGGTTTCGCAAGCTAAGTTTAAGGTGTCTAGGTCTAGATATAGCCATTTCATAGCCTCTTCTTTTTCATTTTTATAAGATAGGAAGTAATCGAGTTCTCCGTAATATCCAGCATTCATGTCCATCCAATAGCCACCGTCTTCATCTTCGTACATGTATTTGATGTCCGATGAATCGATTAAAATTTGTCCGTTAGACTTTAATAAGCTTTTTAAATGGGTTAAATATTTAGAAATTTGAGTAGTTTCTTGAAAAATCCCAGTCCCATTCATTAATAATAAAATAGTATCGAAGGTTTCTGTTTCCTCTAGAAGGCTATGTAATTCGGTGTGTTCCACGCCACGTTGTTTTGAAACTTCAACGGCCCCTTCCGAAACATCGATGGCTTTAACAGATAAACCTTTTTGTTGTAAATATAAACTGTGGTTTCCTGCGCCACAGCCTACGTCTAATACGAAACCTTTACAGTGCTTTAAAGCTTTTTGCTCTAGTTTTGGCATGTCTTTAAAACCACGAAATAAATAGGGAAGGGGTAAGCTATCTTCATCTGAGATATTGGTTGCTGTGATGAGGTCTTCGGTATAATTACCGTTTTGGTAGTCGCGTAAAGCTTTTCCGAAAAGGTCTTTCATAACTCTTGTTTTTCTTATCGTACAAAGATACGCAGAGTCGCAAAGGTGGGGTAATTAAAAGTGAAAAATGAAAAGTGAAAAATTTCATGTATGTTAATAATCTATATCAAATAGAAAATCCTCAGCGCCGCTCTGTGTAATAATCCCCCGTAAGAGTAAGCAACCAAAAACCAATAACGAATAACCGACAACTAACATAATCTGTGTCTAAAATAATGCTTTGTGAGCCTCTGTGAAATCCTCTGTGAAACTCTGCGTAATAACCTATAATAATTCTAAAAGCACTACTTTTGCAACATGCAAGACCTAATAAAAAATCTTCCAAAGCAGGCTAATGATAAGCATAACGAGAATAAAAAATTCTTTACTAAGTTAAAAAAGAAAGCGCCTAAAAACTTAGACTACATCATGCAAGAGCTCCATGATGATGAGTTTAAGAAAACGGATTGTTTGGAATGTGCCAATTGCTGTAAAACCACTGGGCCGCTTTTTACAGATAAGGATGTGGATCGAATAGCGAAGTTTTTCAGGTTAAAACCACAGCAGTTTATTAGTCAGTATTTACGAATAGACGAAGAGAACGATTATGTTTTGCAGTCTGTACCATGCACGTTTTTGGGAGCCGATAATTATTGCTCCATTTATGAGGTGCGGCCAAAGGCTTGTCGCGAATTTCCACATACCGATAGAAAAAAGTTTCAGCAGATTTCAAACTTAACATTGAAAAATGTGGCCATTTGCCCTGCAGCGTTTAATATTGTAGAGGAAATGAAGAATCGGATTAAGTAGATTCTAGTGTTTTTTGTGATACACGTGTGTAATTTGGCCAATATAAGCTAAGTATTATGAACACCAAATTGACGTTAACGAAAGAAAAAGAAATCATTAAAAGGTACTTTTAAAATGCCCAAGAATCTAGATGGTCAGGACGCACTTAAGAATCGATTATTTTAACAAGAAATTTAAAGGATTTCAAAAAGAGTGAACGCGCTGTTTTAACACCAGAAACATATTTAAAAGAAAGGATTGCAGATTTTAAATTAAGGATACAATAAATAATTACTACGCGTCTTTTCAAAACTATCCAGACCATCTTTCCAACTCGCTTTAATAGCTTCTGCAGATAAACCTAACTCAATCTGTTCTTGTAATTTTGAAGTTCCGGCAAGTTTGATAAAGAAATTATTAAAAAAATCTTTTTTACTTGATGTGTTTTGGTAGGCTTCGATAAGCCAAGAGAGATTTATATAATCAATAGTTTTAGCCTCAGTTAAATCTTTACCGTAACACAGTTTATTTTGATGTTTCGGATATTTAGAACCTGCGTTGGCAACGGGTGTATATTTAAACGTGAATTTCTCTTTGTTTAAAAACGGACTTCCAAAAACTTGAAATTGTTTCTCTGTACCGCGACCAGCATTCACGTTGGTGCCTTCAAAAAAGCATAAACTCGGGTAAAGATTTATAGATTGATCGTTTGGTAAATTCGGACTCGGTTTTATGGGTAAACTGTAGCTTAAATTACGGTTGTAGTTTTTATTAGAAATTACGGTAAGCCCGCATTGTAATCCGTTTTCTAGCCATTTTTCACCATTAATCATTTTAGCATATTCGCCAATCGACATACCATGAACGACCGGAATAGGATGCATGCCTACAAAACTTTTGTTCGCTTTTTCTAAGACAGGCCCATCTATATAAGAACCATTCGGGTTGGGACGATCTAAAATAACAACTGGAATGTTTTGTTCTGCGCAAGCTTCCATAACATAATGCAGCGATGAAATATAGGTGTAAAACCGCGTACCAACATCTTGAATATCAAAAATAATAAGGTCAATACCTTTTAGTTGGGTGGCAGAGGGTTTTTTGTTCTTTCCGTAAAGTGAGACTATAGGTAAGTTTGTTTTAGTGTCTACGCCATCCTTAACCACTTCACCAGCATCTGCTTGGCCTCTAAACCCATGCTCTGGAGCAAAAACGCGCTTAATGTTTACTTTCAAAGAAACTAAGGAGTCTACAAGATGGCTAAAGGTTTCATCCTTTTTAAAGATAACAGAAGTTTGATTCGCAACAATACCAATACTTTTCCCTTCAATTAATGGTAAATAATTTTCAGTTTGATTGGCACCTACAATAATCTTGTTAAGCGTAGTGGTGTTTTTTACAGAATCAGCCTGTTTGTTTAGCGTATCACTGGTAGAAATTTTAGGATTTTCAGCTTTCACTTTAGACGAACAAGAAATGATTACCAAAACAAATAATAAAACTGTATTTTTGAAAATATTAAACCCCATAAGATAATTTGAATTACGAATTTTTTTTAGCTAAACGCATTATTGGTAGTAAAGCGTATAAAAGTAGCATATCGGCACCAATAATAAAAATTGGTATTGCTGCAATTGCCATTGGAATCATTGTTATGATGATCGCTATAGCCACTGGTATTGGTTTGCAGCAAAAAATTCGTGATAAGGTGGTGGCGTTTAATGGTCATGTTACGATTTCTAATTTTGATAGTAATAACTCCCTAGAAAGTATTCGTCCGATTTCTACAGATGTCGATTTTTATCCTGAATTCACTTCTGTAGAAGGTATTGCCCATATTCAAGCAGTGGCATCGAAATTTGGAGTAATACGCACTGAAAACGATTTTGAAGCTGCCTATTTAAAGGGTGTAGGAGCCGATTATAATTGGCGTTATTTTAAAGACTTTTTAATGGAAGGGCAACTTCCTGATTATACAGGAAAGCGAAATGAGGATATTTTAATTTCATCATATTTAGCCAATAGATTGCATTATAAGGTAGGTGATAAGATGCAAATGGTTTTTCCAAAAGAAGACACCGAGAAACTTCCAAATATCATCAACTATAAAATTGTGGGTATTTATAACTCTGGGTTTCAAGAACTGGATGCCCGTTATATAATAGGTGATTTACGTCATTTACAACGTATTAACCGATGGAAAAAAGATGAAATAGGAAATTTTGAGGTATTTATAGAGCATTATAATAAGCTGGAAGAAAAGACTCGTGAAATTTATGAAAACACGCCTTCGACCTTAAATACCGAAAGTATTACCGCTCGTTACGCTTCGGTTTTTGAGTGGATAAAAATCTTCGATAAAAACATTTATGGTATCATTGGAATTATGGTTCTAATTGCAGGGATTAATATGATTACCGCCTTGTTGGTTCTTATATTAGAACGTACTCAAATGATTGGGCTTCTAAAAGCTTTGGGAAGTAACAATTGGAGTGTGCGTAAGTTGTTTTTATATAACGCGTCTTATCTCATCCTTTTGGGTTTGTTTTGGGGTAATATTATTGGTTTAGGGCTCCTTTTTGCCCAAAAATACTTAAAATTATTACCTCTAGATCCTAGTGTGTATTATGTGACTGAAGCACCCGTTTATATCAGTTTGGGTTACATCGTTGTTTTAAACGTTGGTACACTTATATTGTGTTTGTTAATGCTGTTATTACCTTCCTATATTATCACTAAAATATCTCCAGTGAAAGCCATGCGTTTTAGGTAGGCATAACTTAATTATTCTCTATGTCGCTAATATGGTGTTCTAATGCTTTTACAGATATTTGAATTTCCATAATTAACAAGCCTAAGGAAACAATTAATAAAACTAAGGCGAAACCAAATACCCAAACCGCTATTGTAAACTGCTCGATGTAAATTAGAAACATAGTAAGCACGCAAAGTAATAAACTTGAAATTCCCGCTATTTGCATATAGCGAGTCAGGTAAAGCCGTTTCTTTATATTTTTTATTTGCTTGATATAACGCTCATCGGGGTTCTTAAGATATTTGTCATGTAAATCCCTCACTACAGCTGCATAGGCTAAAAAACGGTTCGTATAAGCAAGCATGATTAGTGATATTGCAGAAAATAAAAGTGCTGGGGTAGATAAATCAAGTCCGTGCATAAATGAATTTTTTGCAAATTTAGGAAGTTAGTTTGTGATAAGCGATGTCTGCTAATTTAATTTAGAAATATTTTGTAGGAATTTTATATCTTTAATTTATGAGAGAAGATTTTCTACATTACCTCTGGAAGTACAAGAAGTTTGAAATTAAGAACTTAAAAACAACGAATGGGACTCCAGTTTTGATTCGCTCTACTGGGGAGCATAATGTCAATTCAGGTCCAGATTTTTTCAACGCAAAACTTAAAATAGATGAACAGCTTTGGGCAGGGAATGTTGAAATCCATATTAAATCTTCCGATTGGTATGTGCATAATCACGAGCGCGACCCAGCTTATGATAATGTTATTTTGCATGTGGTTTGGGAACATGATACCGAAGTCTTTCGTAAGGATCAAGCCGTCATTCCAACCTTAGAACTCAAACATTATATAAAAGCGGAAATTTTAAATAATTACAAAGCACTTTTTTCTAAACAGAATAGTTGGATAAATTGTGCTAATGATTTCGCTTCCATCGATGATTTTATTCTGAACAATTGGATGGAGCGTTTGTTTTTTGAACGCTTGGAGCGGAAATCTAAGGTCATTGAAACCCTCTTAGAAGCTTCAAGAAATGACTGGGAAGCGGTTTTGTTTAAAATGTTAGCCAAGAATTTCGGTTTAAAAGTGAACGGTGATGCCTTTTTTAGCTTAGCTCAGTCAATCGAATTTTCTATTGTACGGAAATCCCAAAGTAACCAAAACACCTTAGAAGCTCTATTTTTCGGTCAAGCAGGATTGTTAGATCAAGATGTTGAAGATGCTTACCATTTAAGTTTGGTGAAGGAATATCAATTTCTAAAACAAAAATTTAAGCTGAAAAACAGTCAGGTTTTACCCTTACAGTTTTTTAGATTGCGGCCACTAAATTTTCCAACCATCCGTTTATCGCAAATGGCTAGTTTGTATGCTGAAAACCAAAATTTGTTTTCAAAAGTAATAGCTTCAAACGATCTAAAGTATTTTTATGAACTGTTTCATGCAGAAACATCGGCCTATTGGAAAACACACTACACGTTTCAAAAGGAATCTAAAGTTTCCGCGAAAGCGTTAAGCAAAGCATTTATCGATTTATTGCTTATTAACACCATCTTGCCTATAAAGTTTTTGTATGAGAAACAACGAGGTGAAGACATATCATCAGCATTAATTGATATCGCCGAAAAAATAGCTTCAGAAAATAATAGTATTGTTAAAGCTTTTAATGGTTTGAAGAAAATTTCACGATCTTCTATGGATTCTCAGGCCCTAATACAGCTTAAAACGAATTATTGCGATACGCATTCCTGTTTAAAATGCGCCGTGGGCAATCAACTTTTGAGTAAATAACTTTTAAAGCTTTAAAGGAAGTCTTAAATTGCGGCATGAACAATATTTATAAACTTTTATTGTTTTTTCAAAAACGCGGTTATTATGTATGTCAGCGTATTGCCGATAAATTTGGAATTCGAGCAAAAGTGGTACGCACCTCTTTTATGTATCTCACTTTTGTAACCCTTGGTTTCGGTTTTGCCCTTTATCTATTTTTAGCCTTCTGGATTCGAATTAAAGATTTGATATACACAAAACGTTCATCCGTTTTTGATTTGTAGCCTATGAATTTAGTTGGACGTTTTTTTAGAATTAGGATTTATAAGGCGCTATTTTTACTTCTAATTATTTTATTAATTGGCGTACTAGGGTTTCGGTATATTTCTGATTATGCTTGGATTGATGCGCTATACATGACGGTTATCACCATGACTACCGTTGGTTTTAGCGAGGTTGTACCTCTGGATGCCGAATCTAAAATCTTTACCATATTTTTAATTTTTGCCAGTGTTGTTATCGTGGGTTATGCCTTATCTATAATTACAGAGTATATTTTAAGTAAGAATGATGTGGAAGAGTTAAAACAAAAAAGAATGCAAAAAATGATAGAAAGCCTTAAAGACCACATCGTTATTTGTGGGTATGGAAGGAACGGTAAGCAAGCCGCTAGGAAGTTAACAGCCTATAATAAGCAGTTTGTAGTTGTAGAAAAAAACAAGGAGCTAGAAGAACGTTTGCAAATGGATGGTGTGCCCTACGTTATTGGAAACGCCAACGAAGATGAAGTGTTGAATGCTGCAGGTGTGCATCGGGCCGCTTGCTTTATTTCGGCTTTGCCTAATGATGCCGATAACTTATTTGTAGTACTGTCGGCAAGACAATTAAATAGTAGTATTAATATTATTAGTCGTGCGTCAAACGAATCGTCTTATGATAAATTGAAATTTGCTGGAGCTAATAATGTGATTTTACCAGATAAGATTGGAGGTGATCATATGGCTTCACTGGTTGTTGTTCCTGGGTTAATGGAGTTTATTGATAACCTTTCTATTGTTGGAAAGTCTGATATAAATGTTGAAGAAATCGCCGTGGAGAAACTTTATAACCCGAAAGATTTAAAAACCATTAAGGATTTAGACTTGAGGCGAAAAACGGGATGTACGGTTATTGGTTTTAAAAATGAAAAAGGGGAATACATTGTAAACCCTGAAGCAGATTTAGTTTTGGTTCCAAACTCTAAAGTTATATTTCTTGGGCGCCCTGAACAGATTGCGGTTTTAAATTCAGTATACAATATTCACTAGTATCTTCTCAGTTTTAACAGCCTTAGTTTTAAAAAACCGTTTTTTTTTAGCATCTTGCTAGCTTTTAAAACCAAATCAACAAAAAAAGTAATAATTACTACCTTATGAAGAAATATCTTCTTTCAATTTTAACAACAATAACTCCATTTTTAATTTTTGCTCAAGAATCAACTTCCGAAAAAATAGATCGTATTTTTCAAGAGTATACAGGTTGGTTTGTAGAAGCTATATTTTACGAAATTCCATTTTCTGAAACTTATAAAATTCCTTGGGTTTTAATCGTTTTAATGGGAGGAGCAGTTTTTTTTACAATCTATTTTAGATTTATAAATATTACAGGTTTTAGTAAAGCGATAAAGGTTGTTCAAGGAAAATATGAAGATATCGAAAAGCATGGCGCAGATACTTTGTACGGTGATTCTACTCCAAATGAAGATGCTAATATTATTGAAACCCTAAGAGACGATAGTGCTCATGGAGAAGTTTCTCATTTTCAGGCCTTAACAGCAGCTCTGTCTGCAACTGTTGGATTGGGGAATATCGCTGGGGTAGCCGTGGCGTTATCTATTGGAGGTCCTGGTGCCACATTTTGGATGATCGTAGCGGGTTTACTAGGGATGGCTTCTAAATTCGCAGAATGTACATTAGGTGTAAAATATAGAGATGTAGGTGAAGATGGTACGGTTTACGGTGGTCCGATGTACTATTTAACTAAAGGGTTTAAGGAAAAAGGCATGAAAGGTTTCGGTAAAGTACTTGCTGTGATTTTTGCCATTTTTGTTATAGGAGGGTCATTTGGTGGCGGAAACATGTTTCAAGCCAATCAAGCGGCAGCTCAGTTTACAAAACTTTTTAATTTTGAGAATGAGAATGCGGGTATGTATTTCGGTATGGTTATGGCCGTTCTTGTTGCCGTTGTTATTATTGGTGGTATTAAAAGAATTGCTTCTGTAACCGAAAAAGTAGTGCCTTTTATGGCTGGAATATACGTTTTAGCGTCTTTAATAATTTTAGGGGCTAACTGGACTTTAATCGATGATGCATTTGGTTTAATTTATGAAGGTGCGTTTTCTGGTCTAGGAATAGCCGGTGGATTAGTTGGTGTTATGATTCAAGGTATTAGACGTGGCGCATTTTCTAATGAAGCAGGTGTAGGTAGTGCTGCCATTGCACACTCGGCGGTAAGAACAAAATATGCTGCTAGTGAAGGTATTGTTGCGCTTTTAGAACCGTTCGTAGATACTGTGGTTATTTGTACAATGACCGCCTTAGTGATTGTAATCACAAATTTTGATGGTGGTTTTATGGAGTACGGTGTGCCAATTAAAGAAGGTGTTGAGTTAACAGCAATCGCTTTTGATTCTGTGATTCCGCATTTTTCTATCGTATTAACTATAGCTGTAATTTTATTCGCCTTTTCAACCATGATTTCTTGGTCTTACTATGGTATGCAAGGTTGGGTGTTTTTATTCGGAAAAGGAAAACTAAGTGATTTAATTTATAAAATATTATTCTTGTTCTTCGTTGTTGTAGGGGCATCTATTAGTTTAGGAGCCGTTATCGATTTCTCTGATGCCATGATATTTGCTATGGTAGTTCCTAATATTATAGGTGTAGTTATTCTATCGCCAGTAATTCGTACGGAATTGGTTAAGTATTTAAAAGCTATTAAAGTGAAAGAAGAAGCGATGGACGAAGGTGCTGAAGATCTTACTAAACATATGTAGTCTTTAGTATCATAAAACTTTTATATGAAATCCCATGTCACTTTTTCTAAAAATCAGCGAAATGGGATTTTTTTATTGTTGTTACTTATTGTTGTTTTTCAGTGTGTTTATTTTTTTATTGATACGCCTTCCGAAGCGGTTCAAATCAATTCAAAAGCTTTTGTAGCTTTCGAAAAAGAAATAGACTCCTTACGATTAGCAAAACTTCAGAAAAAAGAAAATGCTATAAAACCTTTCAATCCAAATTATATTAATGATTTCAAAGGTGCTGTTCTAGGCATGTCTAATGAAGAAATTGACAGACTATTAGCTTTCAGAAAAGAAAATAAATGGATTAATTCTTCTGGGCAATTTCAGGAAGTTACTAAAGTGTCAGACTCCTTTTTAAAGGTGATTTCTCCTTATTTCAAATTTCCAGATTGGGTAAGTGAAAAGAAGAACAACAAACTATTTGTATATGCCAACAAGAAGAAGCGAAAGACTTTTGCGGAAAAGCAAGATTTAAACACCGCTTCAGCAGTGCAACTTCAAAAAGTAAATGGAATAGGTAAGGTGTTTTCAGAGCGTATTATAAAATTCAGAAATACGTTTGTAGCTGGTTTTATTGCCGATGTGCAGCTAGAAGATGTTTATGGTTTATCTCCTGAAGTGATAGAAAGAATAACCAATGAGTTTACGGTAAAAACACCTAAAGCATTTAAGAAAATAAATTTAAATCAGGCCACAGTGGAGGAGTTGGTTACGATCCCGCATATCGATTACGATTTGGCGTTCCATATTATAGAACAGCGCCAATTAAGAAGCGGTTATAAATCCTGGAGTGAATTATTGAAAGTAAAGGACTTCCCTGTAAATAAAATCAAGATAATTGAATTATATTTGCAGCTCGAAAAAAACAGAGATGAATAATTTGTACTTCACCGAAGAGCATAATCTTTTTAGAAAAAGCCTTCAAGATTTTTTACAAAAAGAGGTTGTTCCGCACATAGATAAGTGGGAGCAAACCGGAGAAATCGAAAGATTTATTTGGAAGAAATTTGGGGAAATGGGCTTTTTAGGAATTAAATATCCTGAAGCTTATGGCGGGATGGATTTAGATTTGTTCTACACTATTATTCTTCTCGAAGAACTACAGAAAATAAATTCAGGAGGTTTTGCTGCAGCCATTTGGGCACATGTTTATTTAGCCATGACGCATCTTGACGCAGAAGGTAGCGAAGCCATTAAACAAAAATATTTAACACCTAGTATTTCAGGTGAAAAAATTGGTTGCCTTTGTATTACTGAGCCTTTCGGCGGAAGTGATGTTGCTGGACTTCGCACGACTGCAGTAAAAGATGGTGATTCATATACAATCAATGGCTCTAAAACGTTTATTACTAACGGAATTTTAAGTGATTACTTAATTGTTGCCGCTAAAACGGACCCTGAAGCTGGAGGAAAAGGCATTAGCATTTTTGTTGTCGATAGAGAAACACCAGGTATTTCGGCTACAAAACTGGATAAGCTCGGATGGAGAGCATCTGACACTGGTGAAATAGCTTTTGATAATGTAAAGATTCCGGCTGAAAACCTTTTGGGTGAAGAGGGTAAAGGCTTTCCTTATATCATGCAACATTTTTCATTAGAGCGATTAATCATGGGGGTTAATGCCCATGCTAGAGCAGAATTTGCATTAGAATATGCTTTAAAATATATGAGTGAGCGTCAAGCTTTCGGAAAAACTATAGATCAGTTTCAAGCCTTAAGACATTCAATTGCAGATTTGGCTACTGAAGTTGAATTTTGTAAAGCTTTTAATTATTCGGTAACTTACCGATTAAATAAAGGGGAGTATGTGGTCAAAGAAGCGACCATGTCAAAGTTAAAATCAACGAAAGTGGCCGACGATGTCATATACCAATGTCTGCAATTTTTGGGAGGTTATGGTTATATGGAAGATTATCCTTTAGCAAGAATGCTTCGCGATAGTCGTTTAGGGCCTATTGGAGGCGGAACTTCAGAGATTCTGCGAGAGATATTAGCCAAGATTATTATAGATAAAAAGGCCTATAAACCAGCGACATAAAATATTTTTTATTTTTTGATGCTGAATATAGAAATATTTCTATATTTGCAGCCTGAAAATTCTAAAAGAGAGGAGGTTAAGACACTATGTTAATAATTCCAATAAAAGAAGGAGAAAATATAGAGAGAGCTTTAAAGCGTTTTAAGAGAAAGTTTGATAAAACTGGATCAAGACGTGCACTACAAACGCGCAAGCAGTTTGACAAGCCTTCTGTTTTACGTAGAGCGCAAATACAAAAAGCACAATACGTTCAAGGACTAAGAGATGCTGAGAACATCTAAGTTATTTTGAGTTCTCACAATTCATATAAATCCCGCTTCGTGCGGGATTTTTTTTGTTTTATATTAAAGGATTTGATTATCCGGAAACTATTATAAATTTTGAAAAACGGATATAACGATTTGGTTTATATTTTGCTTTGTAGACCCTTCAAATTTTAAAAACCTGAAGGGTCTTATTGCGTCAATGATAAGGAGGTACGACTGAAGAATTTGTCCGCGATTTGAGAGATTCCTTGATTCCTCGGAAAAACAAAAAGATATTAGGCATGTTTACCGGTATGTAGATTTAGAACAAGGGAATTTGATGGTTAAAATGCTACAAACTTGTGCTTCATCAAATAATAAGTTAACTTTAATCTTTTGCTATTATTTTATAGAGAGACTTCAGATGAATTTCAAATCATTTACCGATTACCTATTACTGGAGAAGAATTATTCAGAATTAACAGTTAAAGCTTATCTCAATGATTTAACGCGTTTTTCTGAATTTATAGCCGAAACATTCGATAGTTCTTCTATTTACGAGGTTAATTATTCACAAATAAGATCATGGATTGTGCTTTTAGTTGAAAGTGGTATATCTAATAGAAGCATCAACCGAAAAGTTTCCGCATTAAATACCTATTATAAATTTCTTCTAAAAGTTGGCGATATTGAACTCAATCCTTTAGCGAAACACAAAGCATTAAAAACGAGTAAAAAAGTGCAAGTGCCTTTTTCAGAAGCTGAAGTCAAAACCGTATTAGACGATTTAAATTTCGGTACAGATTTTGAAAGTTTACGTAATAAGTTGATTATTGAAATCTTTTATTCAACAGGTATCAGGCGTATTGAACTTGTAGAGCTCAAATTAACAAGTTTAGATTTGCATAATAAAACGTTAAAAGTACTCGGTAAGCGTAATAAGGAACGTATTGTGCCGTTGTTAGATTCTGTTGTGCATACCGTAAATTGTTATCTAGAAGTTAGAAGTGGTTTAGAAGAGATTGATGATAAAGAATATTTATTTTTAACCAAAAAGGGCGTTAAAATATATGAAACTCTTGTCTACCGGATAATAAATGATTATTTTAGTTTGGCATCTTCAAAAGTAAAGAAGAGTCCTCATATATTAAGACACTCCTTCGCTACTCATTTGTTAAACCAAGGTGCCGATTTAAATGCTGTTAAAGAACTTCTAGGACACTCAAGTTTGGCTGCTACCCAAGTTTATACGCACAACAGTATAGCCGAACTTAAAAAAGTACATGTTAATGCACATCCGAGAAGTAAAAAATAAATTCACATATTGTCTAATCGAAAATAGGTAATGTGAGGTAGGTTTTGAATGATTTATTGATTTTGAAGTAAAATGATCCAAGACCTATTACATAAAGTCTATTTGTTAAATTAAAAGTAAACAGATGAAAGTAAACACGCAATCCGTAAATTTTAATGCAGATGAAAAATTATTAACCTTTATCCAAAAGCGTATGGATAAATTGGATTTGTATTATGACAAGGTTATCAAATCAGATGTTTTTTTAAAAGTTGAAAATACAAGTGATAAAGAAAATAAAATATTTGAAGTTAAAGTAAGTGTTCCTGGCGATAGTCTCGTGGTTAAAAAGCAATGTAAAAGCTTTGAGGAAGGTACAGATATGGCTGTGGCATCCCTAGAAAGACAGTTAAAAAAGAAAAAAGAAAAATTAAGAGCATATTTATGATAAAATTTATTAAAAAATGTTTTGAATAATATAAAAAAACTATACATTTGCAGTCCGTTAGAAATAGCGGACTTTTTTTATATGTAAAAAAAGTAGAAAAGCCGATGTAGCTCAGCTGGCTAGAGCAGCTGATTTGTAATCAGCAGGTCGTGGGTTCGAGTCCCTCCATCGGCTCAAAATTTCTGCGAAGGCAGGAATCTCAAAGTCTAAGGGTTTTGAGATGTTCATTAAAAAATTGAAAAATAACTATGAAATTTTGTAAAAGAAATTTCAAATGGTCCGGGGAGATACTCAAGCGGCCAACGAGGGCAGACTGTAAATCTGCTGACTACGTCTTCGCAGGTTCGAATCCTGCTCTCCCCACAAACAGTCTCTAATCAAGGAGTCATCAAAAGCTTGTTTTTGTAAGACTGTGTTTAAAAATTGTATGGATTGGGTCACCAATCCGGGAACACCGAACGAATGTGAGGTAATCCTAAATGAATATGAACTTTGAAATATTGAAAACCTGGTAAGTGTAAAGCTTATCGAAATGCGAGAGTAGCTCAGTTGGTAGAGCGTCAGCCTTCCAAGCTGAATGTCGCCGGTTCGAACCCGGTCTCTCGCTCTAAATTCCTGCGGAGGCAGGAAGCTCTTTTTTTAAGATCTCCTTATTAAAGGTTGTTTTGAAAGAATAGGAAATAAAAACTTTACGCCGGTGTAGCTCAGGGGTAGAGCGTTTCCTTGGTAAGGAAGAGGTCACGAGTTCAATTCTCGTCATTGGCTCTATATTGAGATTAAAAAAATAGATTACACTAATATTATTATATAACTAAGATTAAAATTATTTAAAAACATGGCAAAGGCAACTTTCGATCGTTCAAAACCACACTTAAATATTGGTACAATTGGACACGTAGATCACGGTAAAACAACTTTAACTGCTGCTATTACTAAAGTATTAGCTGATGCAGGTTTATCTGAAGCAAGAGATTTCTCTTCTATTGATAATGCTCCAGAAGAAAAAGAAAGAGGTATTACAATTAATACTTCACACGTTGAGTATCAAACAGCAAACCGTCACTACGCGCACGTAGACTGTCCAGGTCACGCCGATTACGTAAAGAACATGGTTACTGGTGCTGCTCAAATGGATGGTGCAATCTTAGTGGTAGCTGCTACAGATGGTCCTATGCCACAAACTCGTGAGCACATCTTATTAGGTCGTCAAGTAGGTATTCCTCGTATCGTTGTTTTCTTAAACAAAGTAGATATGGTTGATGATGAAGAGCTTTTAGAGCTTGTTGATATGGAAGTTAGAGATTTATTATCTTTCTATGAGTACGATGGAGATAATGGACCTGTAGTTTCTGGTTCTGCTTTAGGTGCACTTAACGGTGAACAAAAATGGGTAGATACTGTAATGGAATTAATGGCTGCTTGTGATGAGTGGATTGAAGAGCCTGTGCGTGATATGGATAAGCCTTTCTTAATGCCTATCGAGGATGTATTCTCTATTACTGGTCGTGGTACTGTTGCAACTGGTCGTATTGAAACTGGTGTTGCTAACACTGGAGATCCTGTTGATATCGTTGGTATGGGAGCTGAGAAATTATCTTCTACAATCACAGGTATTGAGATGTTCCGTCAAATATTAGATAGAGGTGAAGCTGGTGATAACGCTGGTATCTTATTAAGAGGTATTGAGAAATCTCAAATCTCAAGAGGTATGGTAATCGTTAAGCCTGGTTCTGTAACACCACACGCTAAATTTAAAGCTGAGGTTTATATCCTTAAGAAAGAAGAAGGTGGACGTCATACTCCATTCCATAACAACTACCGTCCACAGTTCTACGTACGTACAACTGACGTAACTGGAAACATTGCGCTTCCTGATGGAGTTGAGATGGTTATGCCTGGAGATAACTTAACTATTACTGTTGAGTTAATTAACACAATTGCAATGAACGTAGGTTTACGTTTCGCTATCCGTGAAGGTGGTAGAACAGTTGGTGCAGGTCAAGTAACTGAAATATTAGACTAATTAATTTAGTTTAACGCAAATAATAAGCTAAGGTATTCCTTTTGGAATACCTTGACTTATGTTTACGGGCGTAGCTCAGTTGGTAGAGCACTGGTCTCCAAAACCAGGTGTCGGGAGTTCGAGTCTCTCCGCCCGTGCTTAAAATGAAAAATTGTTTTAGCACTGTTTTCATATTTAAAAAAACGTGATGCGAGAAGTTTATCCTGAGCGAAGTCGAAGGAAGTCTCTCCGCCCGTGCAAGTAAATAATAGGTTTGCCTATTAAAATTAAGATTGATGCATTCTTGTTTCAATTAGATTAAAAAGAAATAACACAATGGCTGGATTTGTAAATTATATAAAAGAATCATTCGGAGAACTAAAGAATAATGTGACTTGGCCAACATGGGCTGAAGGACAGAGTTTAACAATTTTAGTTGCTGTATTTTCAATTATATTTTCTCTTGCTATTTGGGGAGTAGATACCGTATTCAGCAAAGTTATTGCAACTTACTTTGAATTGATTAGTTAACACTAAACAGAAAAAAGAAAATTCTATGTCTGAAGTAAGTGAAAAAAAATGGTATGTTGTTCGTGCTGTAAGTGGTCAAGAGAACAAAATTAAAAGTTATATCGAGAATGAGATTGCTCGTTTAGGTATGCAAGATTATGTTGATCAAGTATTAGTGCCTACAGAACGTGTTGTTCAAATTCGTAACGGAAAAAAAATCCATAAGGAAAAAGTGTTTTTCCCTGGATATATTATGGTTCAAGCTAATTTAACTGGTGAAGTTCCTCACATTATAAGATCGGTAACTAACGTCATCGGTTTTTTAGGAGAAACTAAAGGTGGTGACCCTGTGCCATTGAGACAATCTGAAGTAAACAGAATGTTAGGTAAGGTTGATGAATTAGCAGTTGAGGAAAGTGCTAATGTGGCCATTCCTTATACTAAAGGAGAAACAGTTAAAGTTATCGATGGTCCTTTCAATGGATTTGATGGAACGATTGAGAAAATTAACGAAGAGAAGCGTAAACTTGAAGTAATGGTTAAGATTTTCGGAAGAAAAACGCCATTAGAGTTAAGTTATATGCAAGTTGAAAAAGTATAATAGTGTTACAATTAAGATAGATGAATCTTTCGCTTCCAAAAGAAAGATAACATCAAAATTAAATTATTAAAAATGGCAAAAGAATTAGGTAAAGTAGTTAAGTTACAAGTTCGGGGAGGTGCAGCGAATCCGTCGCCACCGGTTGGACCCGCTTTAGGTGCTGCAGGTGTTAACATCATGGAGTTCTGTAAGCAATTCAATGCTAGAACACAAGACAAGGCTGGTAAAGTATTACCAGTTGTGATTTCTGTTTACAAAGACAAGTCATTTGACTTTGTAATTAAGACACCACCGGCGGCTGTTCAATTATTAGAAGCAGCCAAGTTGAAAAAGGGTTCTGGTGAGCCAAACCGAAAAAAAGTAGCTAAAGTATCTTGGGACCAAATCAGGACGATAGCAGAAGACAAAATGGTAGATTTAAATGCATTTACTCCAGAGTCGGCTATGAAAATGATTGCTGGTACAGCAAGATCAATGGGAATAACTGTAACAGGAACATTTCCTTCTTAATCTATTAAAGACATTACAAAATGGCAAGATTAACAAAAAAGCAAAAAGAAGCTTTAGCGAAAATTGAAAAAGGAAGAGTATATTCTTTAGAAGATGCTTCAGCCTTAATTAAAGAAGTTACCAATACAAAATTTGATGCGTCTGTAGACTTAGCTGTACGTTTAGGAGTTGATCCTCGTAAAGCAAATCAAATGGTAAGAGGTGTAGTATCTCTTCCTCATGGTACTGGTAAAGACGTAAAAGTATTAGCATTAGTAACTCCAGACAAAGAAGCAGAAGCTAAAGAAGCAGGTGCTGATTATGTAGGTTTAGATGAGTACCTTGATAAAATCAAGAGTGGTTGGACAGACGTAGATGTTATTATTACTATGCCTAGCGTTATGGGTAAATTAGGTCCTTTAGGACGTGTATTAGGTCCTCGTGGTTTAATGCCTAACCCAAAGACAGGAACAGTAACAATGGATGTTGCTAAAGCTGTAACAGAAGTAAAAGCTGGTAAAATTGACTTTAAAGTTGATAAAACTGGTATCGTACACGCTGCTATAGGTAAAGCATCATTTAGCGCTGATAAAATTGCAGATAATGCAAATGAATTATTACAAACATTAATGAAATTAAAACCAACAACTGCAAAGGGTATTTATGTAAAAAGCATTTTTATGTCGTCTACAATGAGCCCAAGTATCGCTGTTGATTCTAAAATTGGTTAATTAAGTTAAAACTTTTATTATGACAAGAGAAGAAAAATCATTAGTAATTGAGGAATTAACTGCAGACTTAGCTAATAACGCAAATATCTATTTAGCAGATATTTCAGGATTAAACGCTGATACTACCTCAAACTTACGCCGTGCTGCTTTTAAAGCAAACGTGCAAATGGCAGTTGTTAAAAATACATTACTTGCAAAAGCAATGGAGGCTTCAGATAGAGATTTTGGAGATTTACCTTCAGTACTTAAAGGAAATACATCTGTGATGTATTCTGAAACAGGTAACGTACCAGCTAAATTAATTAAAAACTTCCGTAAGAAATCAGAAAAGCCTTTATTAAAAGGAGCTTTTATTGAGGAAGCTGTTTACATTGGTGACGAACAATTAGACTTATTAGTAGATATCAAGTCTAAAGAAGAGTTACTAGGAGAGATTGTTGGATTATTACAATCGCCTGCTAAAAATGTGGTATCAGCTCTTAAATCGGGGGGAAGCACAATAGCTGGACTTATAAAAACACTATCTGAAAAAGAAGGATAGTCTTAAATAGTACGCACTTTATTACAATTATATTATTACAAAATTATTAAAACGATAGAAAAATGGCAGATTTAAAAGATTTCGCAGAACAATTAGTTAACCTTACTGTAAAAGAAGTAAATGAGTTAGCAACTATATTAAAAGATGAGTACGGTATCGAGCCTGCTGCTGCTGCTGCAGTTGCTGTTGCTGGTCCTGCTGCAGGTGGTGAAGCTGAAGAAGCTCAAACTGAATTTGATGTTATCTTAAAAGCGGCTGGTGGTTCTAAATTAGCTGTTGTAAAATTAGTTAAAGAATTAACTGGTTTAGGATTAAAAGAAGCAAAAGGTTTAGTTGATGATGCACCAAGTGCTATCAAAGAAGCAGTTTCTAAAGACGAAGCTGAAGCTCTTAAAGCTCAATTAGAAGAGGCTGGAGCAGAGGTAGAGCTTAAGTAAGCTTAGCATCTCAAACACATAACGGTTTAGGTCTGAAGACATTCTTCAAGGCCTAAACCATTTTGCGTATATAACGTTTACATACGCTATTATTATTTTTTTTAATCAAAATTCCGTCCATTGATGTTATCAACACAAGCTGAAAGATTAAATTTCTCTTCTATTATTAATAGAACGGAATATCCAGACTTCTTGGATATTCAGATAAAATCCTTCCAGGATTTTTTCCAGTTAGAAACTAAATCAGAGGAAAGAGGTGATGAAGGTCTTTATAATACTTTCATGGAAAACTTTCCAATTACAGATTCTCGTAATCAATTCGTTTTAGAATTTTTAGATTACTTCGTAGATCCACCAAGATATGCTATTGAAGAGTGTATTGAAAGAGGACTTACATACAGCGTTCCGCTAAAGGCTAGGTTAAAGTTATATTGTACAGACCCTGAACATGAGGATTTCGAGACCATTGTTCAAGATGTGTACTTAGGTACTATTCCTTACATGACGCCTTCTGGAACTTTTTGTATTAATGGTGCCGAGCGTGTTGTTGTATCTCAATTACACCGTTCACCAGGGGTTTTCTTTGGCCAATCTTTTCATGCCAACGGAACCAAGTTATATTCAGCAAGAGTTATACCATTCAAAGGATCTTGGATTGAATTCGCTACAGATATCAACCAAGTGATGTATGCGTACATCGATAGAAAGAAAAAATTACCTGTTACTACGCTTTTCCGTGCCATTGGTTTTGAGCGTGATAAAGATATCTTAGAGATTTTTGACTTAGCAGAAGAGGCTAAAGTTTCAAAATCTGGATTAAAAAAATACTTAGGAAGAAAATTAGCTGCACGTGTATTAAATACATGGCATGAGGATTTTGTTGATGAAGATACTGGAGAGGTTGTATCTATCGAGCGTAATGAAATCGTGCTTGATCGTGATACGATTCTTGATAAAGAAAATATAGAAGAAATTCTTGATGCCGATGTGAAGACTATTCTTTTACATAAAGAAAGTACTGAGCAAGGTGATTATGCTATTATTCACAATACGCTTCAAAAAGATCCAACAAACTCTGAAAAAGAAGCTGTTGAACATATTTACAGACAATTACGTAATGCTGAGCCGCCAGATGAGGAAACAGCACGTGGTATTATTGATAAATTATTCTTTAGTGACCAACGTTACTCTTTAGGGGAAGTTGGACGTTATAGAATGAATAAAAAATTAGGTCTTGATATTGGAATGGATAAGCAAGTGCTTACCAAAGAGGATATCATTACCATCATTAAATATTTAATCGAGCTTATCAATTCTAAAGCTGAGATTGATGATATTGATCACTTATCTAACCGTCGTGTACGTACAGTTGGTGAGCAATTATCTTCTCAATTTGGTGTTGGTTTAGCACGTATGGCACGTACGATTCGTGAGCGTATGAACGTTCGTGATAATGAGGTGTTTACCCCTATTGATTTAATTAATGCAAAGACATTATCGTCTGTTATTAATTCTTTCTTTGGTACAAACCAGTTGTCTCAATTTATGGATCAAACCAATCCACTGGCTGAAATTACGCATAAGCGTCGTTTATCAGCTCTTGGACCAGGTGGTTTATCTAGAGAAAGAGCAGGGTTTGAGGTACGTGATGTTCACTATACACACTACGGACGTTTATGTCCGATTGAAACACCAGAGGGACCAAATATTGGTCTAATATCGTCTCTTTCTGTATATGCGAAAGTGAATCCAATGGGATTCATCGAAACACCATATAGAAAAGTTACTGATGGTGTGGTTGATATTAAAAATGAACCTACATATTTAAGTGCTGAAGAAGAAGAAGAAAAATTAATTGCTCAAGCCACTGTAAAAGTTGATGACGATGGAAAAATTCTTCATGATAAAGTTATTGCAAGAATGGAAGGTGACTTCCCGGTAATTGATCCTAACGAATTACATTATACGGATGTTGCTCCAAACCAGATTTCTTCAATTTCGGCTTCTTTAATTCCTTTCTTAGAACATGATGATGCCAACCGTGCATTGATGGGATCAAATATGATGCGTCAAGCCGTACCATTATTAAGAGTTGATGCACCAATTGTAGGAACAGGTTTAGAGCGTCAAGTGGCTTCAGATTCTAGAGTATTGATTAATGCTGAAGGAGAAGGTGAAGTACTTTACGTTGATGCTAAAGAAATTAAAATTAGATACGAGCGTACCGAAGACGAAGCTAAAGTAAGTTTTGATAGTGATATTAAAACATACCAGTTAGTTAAATACAGAAAAACAAACCAAGGAACTTCTATCAACCTAAAACCAATTATCGTTAAAGGTGATAAAGTAACTAAAGGTCAGGTTTTATGTGAAGGGTATGCCACTCAAAAAGGAGAATTAGCTTTAGGTAGAAATATGAAAGTAGCCTTTATGCCTTGGAAAGGGTATAACTTTGAGGATGCGATTGTAATCTCTGAAAAAGTGGTTCGTGAAGATATTTTCACTTCTATCCATATTGATGAGTATTCTCTTGAAGTAAGAGATACTAAATTAGGAAATGAAGAATTAACTAACGATATCCCTAATGTTTCTGAAGAGGCTACTAAAGACCTAGATGAAAACGGAATGATTCGCGTTGGTGCCGAGGTTAAGCCTGGTGATATTCTTATTGGTAAGATTACTCCAAAAGGAGAATCTGATCCAACTCCTGAAGAAAAATTATTACGTGCTATCTTTGGTGATAAAGCTGGAGATGTGAAAGATGCTTCTTTAAAAGCATCACCTTCATTGAATGGTGTTGTTATTGAGAAGAAATTATTCGCTAGAGCCGTAAAAGATAAACGTAAGCGTGCTCAAGATAAAGATGATATTCTTGCTTTAGAAGCGCAATACGATAGAAAGTTTGATGAATTAAAAGATGTTTTAGTTGATAAACTTTTCAACATTGTAAACGGAAAAACGGCTCAAGGTATCTTTAATGATTTAGGTGAAGAAGTTTTACCAAAAGGTAAAAAGTTCACGCTTAAAATGTTAAATGCTGTTGATGATTATGCGCATTTAGTGTCTGGAAAATGGACTACTGATGACCATACAAACCAATTGGTTGCCGATTTAATTCACAACTACAAGATTAAAGAGAACGATTTACAAGGTTCTTTACGTCGTGAGAAATTTACAATTTCTGTAGGTGATGAGTTACCAGCAGGTATTATTAAATTAGCTAAAGTTTACATCGCTAAGAAACGTAAACTTAAAGTAGGTGATAAAATGGCAGGGCGTCACGGTAACAAAGGTATTGTTGCAAGAATCGTTCGTCAAGAAGATATGCCATTCTTAGAAGATGGAACGCCTGTTGATATTGTATTAAATCCACTTGGTGTACCATCTCGTATGAACATCGGACAGATTTATGAAACAGTATTAGGATGGGCAGGACAAAAATTAGGACGTAAATATGCAACGCCAATCTTTGATGGAGCTACTATCGATCAAATCAACGGATTTACAGATGAAGCTGGAATTCCAAGATATGGTCATACGTATCTTTACGATGGTGGAACTGGACAGCGTTTCGATCAACCAGCGACAGTTGGTGTGATTTACATGCTGAAACTAGGACACATGGTTGATGATAAAATGCACGCACGTTCTATTGGACCTTACTCATTAATTACGCAACAACCATTAGGTGGTAAAGCACAGTTTGGTGGTCAGCGTTTTGGTGAGATGGAAGTTTGGGCACTTGAGGCTTATGGCGCATCAAGTACCTTACGTGAGATTTTAACTGTAAAATCTGATGATGTTATTGGTAGAGCCAAAACTTACGAAGCTATCGTAAAAGGTGAACCAATGCCAGATCCAGGATTACCAGAATCATTCAACGTACTTATGCACGAATTGAAAGGTTTAGGTTTAGACATCAGATTAGAAGAGTAGTTAATTAATTAAATTCATTTCAACCATATATTATGGCAAGAAAACAAGATAAAAATACAGTTAAGAGGTTTAATAAAATCTCAATTGGTTTAGCATCACCAGAGTCTATTTTAGCAGAGTCTAGAGGTGAGGTTTTAAAACCAGAAACTATCAATTATCGTACTCACAAACCTGAACGTGATGGTTTGTTCTGTGAGCGTATTTTTGGTCCTGTAAAGGATTATGAGTGTGCTTGTGGTAAGTATAAAAGAATTCGCTACAAAGGTATCGTTTGTGACCGTTGTGGTGTTGAAGTAACAGAAAAGAAAGTACGTCGTGATCGTGTTGGGCACATCAACCTTGTGGTTCCTGTAGCTCACATTTGGTACTTCCGTTCTTTACCTAATAAAATAGGTTACTTATTAGGATTACCTTCTAAGAAATTAGATATGATTATTTACTACGAACGTTATGTAGTAATTCAACCAGGTAATGCTAAAAATGAAGAAGGTGAACCATTACAAAAAATGGACTTCTTAACTGAAGAAGAATATTTAAACATTCTTGAAACGCTTCCTCAGGACAATCAATATTTAGACGATACAGACCCTAACAAGTTTTTAGCTAAAATGGGTGCTGAATGTTTAATTGAGTTATTATCAAGAATTGATTTAGAGTCTTTATCATACGAATTGCGTCACAAAGCAAATACTGAAACGTCTAAACAACGTAAAACGGAAGCTTTAAAACGTTTACAAGTTGTTGAGTCTTTAAAAGAATCTAACAACAACCGTGAGAACCGTCCGGAGTGGATGATCATGAAAGTTATTCCAATCATTCCGCCAGAATTACGTCCTTTAGTTCCACTAGATGGAGGTCGTTTTGCAACGTCTGATTTAAATGATCTTTACCGTCGTGTTATTATCCGTAACAACCGTCTTAAAAGATTAGTTGAAATTAAAGCTCCAGAAGTTATTTTACGTAATGAAAAACGTATGCTTCAAGAGTCTGTTGATTCATTATTTGACAACACACGTAAGTCTTCAGCGGTAAAAACAGATTCTAACAGACCTTTAAAATCTTTATCAGATTCATTAAAAGGTAAACAAGGTCGTTTCCGTCAAAACTTACTTGGTAAACGTGTGGATTATTCAGCACGTTCGGTAATTGTTGTTGGACCAGAATTAAAATTATTTGAATGTGGATTGCCTAAAAACATGGCAGCCGAATTATACAAGCCTTTCGTAATTAGAAAATTAATTGAAAGAGGTATTGTAAAAACAGTAAAATCTGCAAAGAAAATTATAGATAAAAGAGAGCCGGTGGTTTGGGATATCTTGGAAAACGTTCTTAAAGGACATCCAGTATTACTAAACCGTGCGCCTACTTTACACAGGTTGGGTATTCAAGCTTTCCAACCTAAGTTAATTGAAGGAAAAGCAATCCAATTACACCCATTAGTATGTACGGCCTTTAATGCCGATTTCGATGGTGATCAAATGGCGGTGCACTTACCACTTGGACCAGAAGCTATTTTAGAATGTCAAATGTTAATGTTGGCGTCTCACAATATCTTAAATCCAGCAAACGGTTCTCCAGTGACGGTACCTTCTCAGGATATGGTACTTGGTCTTTATTATATGACCAAGCTACGTAAATCAACTCCAGAAGTGCCAATTCAAGGTGAAGGATTAACATTTTACTCTGATGAAGAAGTAGAAATTGCTTTCAATGAGAAGCGTGTTGATTTGAATGCTGGAATTAAAGTAAGAACTATCGACATCAATGAAGATGGTAAACTTGCTCCAATGATTATTGAAACTACTGTTGGTCGTGTATTATTTAACAAACACGTACCACAGGCTGCAGGATATATTAATGAGGTATTAACTAAGAAATCTTTAAGAGATATTATTGGTGATATCCTTAAAGCAACTTCTGTTCCTGAAACGGCTGATTTCTTAGATGCGATTAGAACTTTAGGATTTAAATTTGCCTTCCAAGGTGGTTTATCGTTTAGTTTAGGTGATATTATCATTCCGCCAGAAAAGCAAGGAATGATTGATAAAGCTAACGGTTTAGTTGAAGGTATTACAGGTAACTATAACATGGGACTTATTACCAATAACGAACGTTATAACCAAGTTATTGATATTTGGACTTCTACAAATGCTGAATTGACTGAATTGTCTATGAAACGTATTCGTGAGGATCAACAAGGGTTCAACTCGGTATTTATGATGCTTGATTCTGGAGCTCGTGGATCTAAAGAACAGATTCGTCAGTTAACAGGTATGCGTGGATTAATGGCAAAACCTAAAAAATCTACTGCAGGTGGTGGATCTATTATTGAAAATCCAATTCTATCGAACTTTAAGGAAGGTCTTTCAATTTTAGAATACTTTATCTCAACGCACGGTGCTCGTAAGGGTCTTGCGGATACGGCACTTAAAACGGCCGATGCAGGTTACTTAACACGTCGTTTAGTTGATGTATCTCAAGATGTTATTATTAACACTGAAGATTGTGGTACTTTAAGAGGTGTTGAAGTTGAGCCATTGAAGAAGAATGATGAAGTTGTTGAAAGCTTACAAGAAAGAATTGTTGGACGTGTATCTTTAAATGACGTTTTCAATCCTTTAACTGAAGAGAAATTGGCTTCTGCTGGACAATTAATTGATGATGCTGTTGCGAAAGTAATTGGAGCATCTCCATTAGAAAGTATTGAAGTACGTTCTGCTTTAACTTGTGAGGCTTTACAAGGAATTTGTGCTAAATGTTACGGTCGTAACTTAGCTACAGGTAAAATGGTACAACGTGGTGAAGCGGTTGGTGTAGTTGCTGCACAATCAATTGGTGAGCCAGGTACACAGTTAACACTTCGTACATTCCACGTTGGTGGTATTGCAGGAAACATTTCAGAAGAAAATAATTTAATTGTTAAGTTTGCTGGTGTTGCCGAAATTGAAGATTTAAAAACAGTTAAAGGTCAAGATAGCGAAGGAAACGATATTGATATCGTAATCTCTAGAACATCTGAACTTAAACTTATCGATAAGAAAACTGGTATTGTATTAAGTACGAATAATATTCCTTACGGTTCTACAATATTTGTTAAGAATGGTCAAGAATTATCTAAAGGAGATGTTGTTTGTACATGGGATCCATATAATGGTGTAATTATTTCAGAATTCGCTGGTAAAGTGAGATATGAAAACCTTGAACAAGGTGTTACTTACCAAGTAGAGATTGATGAGCAAACTGGTTTCCAAGAAAAAGTAATTTCTGAATCTAGAAACAAGAAACTTATCCCAACACTTCATATTGAAAATGCAAGTGGTGAAACGATGCGTTCATACAACTTACCAGTTGGTGCACACATTATGATTGATGACGGTGAAGCTGTTAATATTGGTAAGATTTTAGTCAAGATTCCTCGTAAATCCGCGAAAGCTGGTGATATTACCGGTGGTCTTCCTCGTGTAACTGAGTTATTCGAAGCACGTAACCCTTCTAACCCGGCAGTAGTAAGTGCTATTGATGGTGTGGTTTCTTTCGGGAAAATCAAAAGAGGTAACCGTGAGATTATCGTAGAATCTAAATTAGGTGACGTTAAGAAATACTTAGTGAAATTATCAAGTCAGATTCTTGTTCAAGAAAATGATTTCGTAAAAGCGGGTATGCCATTATCTGATGGTTCTATCACGCCTAATGATATCCTAAATATTAAAGGCCCTTCAGCGGTACAACAGTACTTGGTAAATGAAGTACAAGAGGTATACCGTTTACAAGGGGTGAAGATTAATGATAAGCACTTCGAAGTTGTTGTAAGACAAATGATGCGTAAAGTTAGAATCATTGATTCTGGTGATACCATCTTCTTAGAAGATCAATTAGCTCATAAAGCAGATTTCATTAAAGAAAATGATGATATCTTCGGAATGAAAGTTATTGAAGACGCTGGAGATTCTTCAACGTTGAAAGCTGGACAAATTGTTACACCACGTCAATTAAGAGACGAGAACTCTATATTACGTCGTGAAGACAAAGCGCTTGTTTCAGCTAGAGAAGCTCAGCCAGCAACGGCAACTCCAATACTACAAGGTATTACGAGAGCATCGCTTCAAACGAAATCATTTATTTCTGCTGCTTCTTTCCAAGAAACGACTAAAGTACTTAACGAAGCTGCAGTAGCAGGTAAAGTAGATGCTTTAGAAGGCTTGAAAGAAAATGTAATTGTTGGTCATAGAATACCAGCAGGTACAGGTATGAGACGCTATTCTGATATCATTGTAGGCTCTAAAGAAGAGTTTGACGAAATGATGCAGGTTAAGCAAGAATTAAATTATAACTAGTATCCAATTCCCGCGAAGGCGGGAATCTTTTAAATATAAGCCTTCATGTATATCTATACCTGAAGGCTTTTTTTATAATATTAAATTATTAATAATAAGACTTTCATTTTCATGGAAGCGAAAAACATAACTGTTATGGCAGACGAAAAAGAGCAACCAAAACAAGGACAAATTAATATAGAATTAGACGAAAAAGTAGCGGAAGGGACGTATTCAAACCTGGCAATTATTAACCATTCGGTTTCAGAATTTGTAGTCGATTTTGTTAATATTATGCCTGGAGTTCCTAAGAACAAAGTAAAATCTAGAATTATCTTAACGCCACAGCACGCGAAACGTTTATTAAAAGCCTTAGGGGAGAACGTAACAAGATTTGAAAATGCTCATGGTGAGATTAAGGATTATGATCAACCACCAATGCCTTTGAATTTTGGACCAACTGGTCAAGCTTAATTCTCTACATAAGACTATAAAAAAAGCCTTTGAACATTGTTCAAAGGCTTTTTTATTATATACCATTTCTTGCTTAAAATTACTGTAAAATAGCCTGCCGCCGTTGCAGAGCGGGGATGAATTTATGTTTTATAGGAAACAGAAAAATAAAGCATAGCCGTAGTTACGGTTTCTTTTTATGTTGAAATAGAAAGTGAAAAGGCGTATTTTATTACGGTCATTTTAAATGAGAGTTGGTATTAATAGGCCATTTCCTTTTTATGTCGCTTATACATTAAAGCGCCTGAAGGGCATTTTTTTATTTGTTTGATTATACTTTCAGTTGAACTGCCATTGGGGTCTATCCATGGGATTACTGAGTTTTGAAACACATTTGATAGTTCCTCGGTGCACACATCCGATTGCGTGCATTTAAAAGGACAATATGAAATCGTAATTTCATTGTTACGGTATTCTGTCGTTTTCATAAATAAAGCCTTTGGGGATAACTCTAGTTAAAAATATAACTTTTGATTGTGTGTCGCAATTTAATTAAACTCAGACGTGAAATGTAATTTTACATTCGGGTATTTTTGTTGCGTCATTTGTAGAGAAAAAGCAGAATCGGCTAAGAAAACCAATTGATCACGTTTGTCCTTGGCTAAGAAACGTTGTTTAACACGTACAAATTCTTTGTATTCGTCAGATTTAGAATTACTAGGATCTACCCAGCAGGCCTTGTGTACGTTTAAGTTTTCGTAAGTACATTTAGCACCGTACTCGTGTTCTAAACGGTATTGTATAACTTCATACTGTAAGGCTCCAACGGTTCCAATTACTTTCCTCCCATTAAGTTCTAAAGTAAAAAGTTGAGCGACCCCTTCATCCATTAATTGATCGATGCCTTTATAAAGTTGTTTCGATTTTAAGGGATCTGCATTATTAATATATCTAAAGTGTTCAGGAGAGAAGCTTGGGATGCCTTTGTAGTTTAGAATTTCTCCTTCGGTAAGGGTGTCACCAATTTTAAAGTTTCCTGTATCTTGTAATCCTACAATATCACCAGGGTACGAGATGTCTACAATTTCTTTCTTTTCAGCAAAAAAAGCATTCGGACTCGAAAATTTCACCTTTTTATTATGTCTCACATGTAGGTATGGTGAATTTCTTTTAAATTCTCCAGAAACAATTTTTATAAAGGCCAAACGGTTTCTGTGATTAGGATCCATATTTGCATGAATCTTAAAAACGAAGCCACTAAACTTATCTTCCTCGGGTTTTACAAGACGTTCTTCACTGTTTTTCGGTTGTGGTTTCGGTGCTATTTCCACAAAGCAATCTAATAGTTCACGAACACCAAAACTGTTTAAAGCAGAACCAAAGAATACAGGTTGTAAGGTTCCGTTTAAATAGGCCTCATTGTCAAATGAAGGATAAATTCCTTCAACAAGCTCCAATTCTTCTCTTAAGGTTTCGGCTGAAGTGTCGCCAACTAACTTATTAAGTTCATCAGAATTTAAATCTGAAATCTCTATAGTTTCTTCTATGTTCTTTCTACTATCACCACTAAACAAGTTAATGTTCTTTTCCCAAATATTATAAATGCCTTTAAAGTCGTACCCCATTCCGATAGGGAAACTTAAAGGTGTTACGGTTAAACCTAGTTTTTGCTCAATTTCGTCAAGTAACTCAAATGCATCTTTACCTTCACGATCCATTTTATTAATAAAAACAATCATAGGTATATTTCGCATACGACAAACTTCAACAAGTTTTTCTGTTTGCTCCTCAACACCTTTGGCAACGTCAATAACAACAATAACACTATCAACAGCAGTTAGGGTTCTAAACGTATCTTCAGCAAAATCTTTGTGTCCCGGGGTATCTAAAATATTAATTTTAATACCATCATATTCAAAGGCTAATACAGAAGTGGCTACAGAAATTCCACGCTGGCGTTCAATTTCCATGAAATCACTTGTTGCTCCTTTTTTTATTTTATTACTTTTTACAGCACCTGCTTCTTGAATAGCACCACCAAAAAGTAATAGTTTTTCAGTTAATGTGGTTTTACCAGCATCGGGATGCGAAATGATACCAAAAGTACGTCGACGTTTTATTTCTTTTAAAAAACTCATAAATTTTGTTGCAAAATGGGTTGCAAAGATACTATTAAACTTCAATAAGAAAGGAAGTTGAAGGTACTTTTTAAAATTCTAATTGCATTCATAATGCTATTCAAAATATACTTGGTATTTTTGTTTTTAATGAAGTGTGTACTCCAGTTTGCAAACCTTGATTTCCTAGTGTTGTTCAAATTTGGATTCTCACATAATTGGCGAATAGAAATTATTAGATGAAAGAAGAAGAAGTAATACTTGTTAACGAAAAGGATGAAAAAATTGGTTTAATGCCAAAAATGGAAGCGCATGAAAAAGCCTTGTTACATCGTGCCTTTTCGGTCTTTGTATTTAATGACCAGAATGAATTGATGTTACAGCAACGTGCTTTAGGAAAATATCATACTCCAGGATTGTGGACAAATACATGTTGCAGTCATCAGCGTGATGGTGAATCAAATTTGGAGGCAGGTAAGCGCCGTTTACAAGAAGAAATGGGCTTTGTTGTAGAGTTAGAGGAGTCAATTTCATTTATTTATAAGGCGCCATTCGATAATGGTTTGACCGAGCATGAATACGATCATATTATGCTAGGAACATATAATGGCGAACCAAATATTAACCCGGATGAAGTTGAAAGTTGGAAATGGATGTCTTTGGAAGCAGTAAAGAAAGATATTGAGGTTCAACCAGAAATTTATACGGCTTGGTTTAAAGTTATTTTCGATAAATTCTACGATAATATAAAGATAAATTCATGAGAGCAACGCTAAGTCGAAAAGCACATTTTAATGCCGCCCACAGGTTGTACAGGAAAGATTGGAGTTTTGAAAAAAACGATGAAGTTTTCGGAAAGTGTAATAACCCAAATTTTCATGGTCATAATTATGAGCTTATTGTTAGTGTTACTGGTGAAATTGATAAGGAAACGGGCTTTGTTGTAGACGCCAAGATTCTAAAGAGCCTTATAGAAGATGAAATAGAAGCGGTTTTTGATCATAAAAATCTAAATCTTGAAGTTTTAGAATTTAAAGACTTAAATCCTACTGCCGAAAATATTGCTGTCGTAATTTATAATAAGTTAAAACCAAAACTAGCCGCTAATTTAGACTTAGAAATTACACTTTACGAAACGCCTCGAAATTTTGTGCGATATTCAGGTGAATAAATACATTAAACCTACATATACATAAACTTTTTTAAGCTTAGTGACTCGTAATTAGACTCTAAAATATATCTTAAAAAAGCGGTCTATTGGAAGTTTATATGTAATTTTGCCCAAAATAAATTAAGAAATTATGGCAAATGTTAGAAACCTAAAAAAGGATATTAATTTCGTTTTAGGTGATATTATAGAAGCGGTTTATGTTTGGGAATATTCAAACACCGACAAAGACACAAAAAAGAGTGAAGCAATTATTGATGAAGCCATCAAAACATTTGACGAACTTATCGTTAAGGTAAACACAAAAAATGAGAACCCAAAAGCTCATTTTAAAGCAATTAACGCCGAGTTAGAAACTAAGGGACGTGCTTTAATTGAAAAAATTAATACGTTAGGATAAAATTTTTTAACGGAATGCTTGCAATTAATAAAATTGCGATTATATTTGCACCCGTTAAATAAGCCGATGTAGCTCAGCTGGCTAGAGCAGCTGATTTGTAATCAGCAGGTCGTGGGTTCGAGTCCCTCCATCGGCTCAAAAAAACCTCACTTTAAGTGGGGTTTTTTTATGCCTTTTTTTAAAATATTGATCTTCTTAACCACTTCGATTGAATACCGCTAGGAGTCATCAATTTTGTCGATTTCTTAGGGAGTTTGAAAACATCTCATCAATTATTTAAGACCTTATTCGTTTTCGATACACTTATAAACAAAAAGAGGCTGTCTAAATAGTAAAGTTTTCGTCAACCTGAACTTGATTCTGGTTATCATAATGATTGGTTATCAAGATGATGCGATTCTGGAATAAATTCAGAATAACGTACTTTAATACTTTTTTTACAGCCTCTATTTTGTTTAAATTTTTGAATAAAAATTATTATTTACTCGCTTTAATAACTGTAACAAATTTTTCTAATTCTTTTCCATATTTTGAGTCTTTTACTTTTGGGGTTAAAGACTTGTTGATGGTATCTAATAAATCGATTCGTGCGTTGTAAATTTCAGATAAAGCTAAAAAAGGAGCAACTTCGCTATCCTTGTTCTGGAGAGCAAAATTAACTGTGTAGAGATATTTTCTTCTTAAAGAGCTATTTTCTTCTTTCTGAAGCGCTTCATATTTTAAAGTGTCTTTTGCTATTTGAGCTTCAAATTTCTCTTTTATGATTTCTAAATTCCTATTGTTAACTTTAGAAATAAGTGCTTTATAATTTTCTAAAACTTCTTGTTGCTTTGAACCTTTAATATTGGCATCGTAAACAAAATTTTTAACTGTCGTGTTAATTTCCGTTATACCTTTATCTGCAAAGAATCCGATACGATCTTGTTCAGAGCTTTTTTTGTCTAGGTCTAAATAAAACATTTCAGGCGATTCTATTTTACTATGTAGTTCAAAACTTGAATTACCATTAACAATTACCGAGTCTACGGTTATTAAAACTGTGTCTTGCACTTTTTTTAAGTAAACGGTACCTTTTTTAAGGCCTTTTATATGTGTTTTTACAGTTAAATCATGGTCGTTTCCACCACAAGACAGTAGAATGGTAGCTAATAGAAGTATTGAAATTTTTTTCATGAATTGGAGTTATTTAATAAAGCGCAAATATCTAATAATTAATTTTTATAAACTAAATAGTGAGACTATTTTAAGGTGTAACAGCATTTGTACACTTGTTAAAGTAATCACAAAACAAAATGACAATAATTATTTTGGCACAGGTATTGCTATTCATTATACGAATGCATTTATGTTATAGTTTATTGAGTGGTTACTTTAAACTTGTAGGTGCAATTCATATTTTTGGTTGGTTAGTTAGTGAAAAAGCACCTTTTTTAAAGGGTGCTTTTTCCATTTATAGCAGATTTACATTTCGTGTTATTGTGGACTTCCGTGATTCTGTGTTCATGTTTAAACCTTATTCTCTATTAATTAGACTTAAATCCAACATAACGCAGTGGCAAAAGAAGTATTTTGAGCCTCTTTCAGATTTTAAACATAACAATTTGTTCTGCTCTATTTTACTAAGCTTTCTGGATAAACGCCATGTTTTGTAGGGTGTTTCTCTGTTTATGTGAATTTTTTAGATACAAATGTTAAGTATTTATGTATTTAATCGAAAATAATGGTATTTAATCGTTTTAATTAGGAAAGTATTCTTATATTTGAAGTGTACTAAATAATATATTTTTTTTAGTTCAATGGATTAATTAATTAATATTTGCAATATGTTGTTGATATGGCGACCCCAAATCGAACTTCATAAAACAAAGAGCAAATTGATAAGAAACCGAGTTTGAGGGAGCTCGGTTTTTTTATGCTCTATTGTTAAATTATTGAGCTTGCTATTTCTATTGGGAAAAACAAGAAACAATGGCAGTCATTAATTAATTTATGATAGATCTACTTTTATATGTGCTTAATTATTTTCTAAATTCGCAGAAATAACAACTCAAATGAAGTTAAAGATTTTTATCCTTTTTTGTTTCCTTTCTATTAAACTCTTAGCTCAACTTCCAGAAGGTTTTGTGTATGTTAAGGATATTATTCCTGATTTGGACGTTGAATTACGATACAATACGGCTAATAATTTTGTTGGTAAGCCTGTGAATGGGTATCATGGTAACCATTTGATATTAACTAAAAAAGCGGCTCAAGCTCTTAAAAATGTAAATGATGATTTACAAATGCAGAACTTATGCTTAAAAGTTTATGATGGTTACAGGCCACAGCGCGCTGTAGATCATTTTGTAATGTGGGCAAGGGAGGTAAATGACACTTTGACAAAGCAGGTCTTCTATCCTCATATAAAAAAGAAATATTTATTTAAGCAGCAGTATATTTCAAGTCATTCCGGTCATAGTAGAGGTAGTACTCTTGATTTAACTATAATTGATGGGATGACGGGTGAGCCTTTAGATATGGGCAGTCCATTTGATTTTTTTGGCCCCATTTCATGGTATAACCATCAAGGAATTACAAAACAACAAAAAAAGAATAGAAAGCTATTACATGATTTGATGTTGAAATATGGCTTTAGAGGGTATTCGAAAGAGTGGTGGCATTACACATTACGTCATGAGCCATTTCCGAATACTTACTTTGATTTCCCTATAGAATAATTGTAGTTTTCTTTTAATACCAGCGTTTCTTCTTCTTTTTTGAAGCTTCACTTTTACGACCTTTTTTATGCTTGCTACCTGTTTTTTTAGATTTATGCACAATAGGTTTTGCTTTTGGATCTAAAGGGTAGGGGTGTTGGTCAATCACATCCAACTGCAATTGAATGAGTTGTTGGATGGTTTGAACATAGGTTTTTTCATCTGCAGAACAAAGAGAATAAGCCATTCCTGTATTTCCTGCTCTTGCCGTTCGTCCTATTCGATGTACGTAAGTTTCTGGAATGTTTGGCAGGTCGAAATTAACAACGGCATCTAAATTGTTAATGTCAATGCCTCTAGCCGCAACATCTGTTGCAATTAATATGTTTACGTCTCCTTTTTTGAACCTATCCAAGGCATCTTGTCTAGCTGTCTGGCTTTTGTCACCATGAATACTATCAGCTTTGTAACCATTATTCAGTAGTGTTTTTTCAAGTTTATCAACACCATATTTGGTACGTCTAAAAATGATGATGTTACCCTTAATTGTATTTCTTAATAAATGTAGACACAATTCTATTTTACTCTTTTTTGGAACAAAATAAAGCAATTGATTAACATTTTTAGAGGTTGAAGAGTTCTGTGCAACTTCAATACGCTCTGGATTTGTTAAAATGGAGTTCGCTAATTGTTCCACCTTATAAGGTATCGTTGCAGAAAATAACAATACTTGCTTTTCTTTGGTGCAAAGGCGTTCAATTTTTTTAACATCATCTATAAATCCCATATCTAGCATCAAATCTGCTTCATCTAAAACCAAGGTTTCAACATAGTCTAGGTTTACAAAATCTTGTTTGTGCAAGTCTAACAAACGACCAGGGGTAGCGATTAATATATCTATCCCTTTTTTAAGGACTTCTTTTTGTGGTTCTATTGAGATACCTCCAAAAACAACCGCCGTTCTAAGGTTAGTATAGGTGCTATAGGTTTTAAAATTTTCTTCAATTTGTGATGCTAATTCACGCGTTGGACTAATTATCAAAGCCTTAACTTGTTTACCTTTTTTAGGCGCATCTTGTCTGTCAAATAAAGATTGTAGTATAGGCAATGCAAAAGCTGCTGTTTTTCCAGTACCAGTTTGTGCCGAAACAATAATATCCCTTTTTCCTAAAATTAAAGGAATAGTTTTTTCTTGAACTAAAGTAGGGTTATCGTATCCAGCTTCAGCTACAGCTCTTAAAAGTGGTCTATTAAGTTTTAAATCTTTAAATGACATGAATAATAATTTGCTACAAAGATAACTGAAAATGCGTTGGGTTCTCTATACTATCTTGATTACAAAACCAACAAACCATTTTCTTTTAAAGTTGTGATAGGTTTTGAGAACCAAAGCAATTCAAAATCCTCAAAATGGGTTTCAAAGTCCTTTTTCAAATCCGAAACTGTTAGAGTTTTGTCGCTTATAGGTTTAAGTTTTTCAAGAATACCTATAATCCAATCGCCATAATCTTTTTGTAATACAATTTCAAAAGCACCTGATTGGGTATGAAAATTTAATTTCAGCTGATGATTGGTATAGCCTTTTTTAGTTTTTGATTGTGATGTCACTAAGGGTTGAGTCCCTAACCAAACAACCTTTGCTCTTGGTTTTATTTTAAAATTAACTGAAGGTTCTAAACAATCATAAATATAATCTTGTTTGATCGATGTATTCGGAATTTTAAAATCAAACCAGTCTTGTAGAGGTAATTCAAAACCAATACCGTGCATGAAATTAAATAATGATTTTTTTAATCCGTAACTAAATTGTGAATGGTCTAATCCTGTATTATCAGTGAAATCGACATCATTGTTTGCAAAAGTGATCGTTTTGTAATTAGGTGTAATATGATAATTATTTGGTTCTAACCCAATCGGACTATGAGCTGTTAAGGCAAACTGATGCCAAAAACCCGATTGAATGATCCCTATTTCAAAAAGTTGACGCACCATTTCTAAGCTGTCTACGGTTTCTTGTATGGTTTGCGTTGGGTATCCATACATGAGGTAACTATGTACCATGATATTGGATTCGGTAAAATTTCTGGTAACCTGCGCCACTTGTTCTACGGTAACGCCTTTATCAATAAGTTTTAATAATCGATCGGATGCCACTTCTAATCCGCCAGACACAGCAATACACCCTGAAGCTTTTAGTAGTTGACATAAGTCGTGTGTAAAGTTCTTTTCAAATCTGATGTTGGCCCACCAAGTTACTGCAATTTTGCGCTTTATAATTTCTAAAGCTAAGGCTCGCATTAGTGCAGGAGGCGCTGCTTCATCAACAAAATGAAACCCTGTTTCGTTGGTTTGCGCTATTATTTGCTCCATACGGTCTACTAACAACTTAGCTGTAATGGGTTCGTAAATTTTAATGTAATCTAAAGAGATGTCACAAAAAGTACATTTGCCCCAGTAGCAACCGTGCGCCATAGTGAGTTTGTTCCAACGGCCATCGCTCCATAAACTGTGCATGGGATTTGCAATTTCAATCACAGAGATGTACTGGTCTAAAAGTAAATCTGAATAATCTGGTGTACCTATGTCAACCTGTTTATAGTCAGGTTTTAGGCTGTTGTTTTTATAGGTTACAATATCGTTTTCTAATAACAGCGTTCTTTTATAAAGTTTATCACTATCCTTATTGATTGCGTTATTTATGTTTTGAAACAATAATTCTATAGGTAGTTCACCATCATCTAAAGTGATGAAATCGAAAAAATCAAATACTCTAACATCGGTAACCGAACGTAATTCTGTATTTGGGAATCCTCCACCCATGGCAATTTTTATGTTGGGAAAGTGCTGTTTTATGAATTGCGCACATCGAAACGCGCTATATAAATTCCCCGGAAACGGTACTGAAAGACAAATTAATTTGGGGTTTATATCCTGTATTTGTTTTTCAAGAATTTCAATGGTAATTTGATCAATATAAGTAGGATGTTCTTGGAGGTGTTCATAAAGCTCATCAAAGCTATTCGCACTTTGGCCTAGTCGTTCAGCATATCTGCTAAAACCAAAATTATCATCGATACATTCAATAATAAAATCTGATAAATCTTCAAGGTATAAAGTAGCGATATGTTTGGCTTTGTCTTGAAATCCCATGGACCCAAAAGCCCAGTCCATATCTTCCAACTGATTAAACCGTGAAGCACGTGGTAAAAAGTTATCGGTACAAATTTGTCTGGCAAGCGTTTGATTCTTTCCTTGTAAAAATTGAATGACCTGGTCTAAAGGTTTTAAATACGCCTCTTTTAAAGCGTAGATACGTTGACAATTTTCAGAAATAATGCGGTTATTTTCAAAAGCCAAATCAAAAAGTTCTTCAAAGGTTTCTTTTTTGAATAATTCTAAGATCACTTCAATACCTAAATCCATTTGAAATGCACTAATACCTTTGGTGTTTAGAAAACCTTTAAGATAGGCTGTAGCAGGGTAGGGGGTGTTGAGTTGCGTAAATGGAGGCGTGATGAGTAATAAGTCTTTCAAAATAGCATGTAAATAGTTCTGCAAATATAGTTGAAAAGACTTTGCTGAAAGCCTAATAGAAGATTGGTGTTTGTACTTAACACCATATAAAATAGAAGCTGAATTAACTAGATATGAATCTTTTTAATTTTCATGGCGTTCCAAGTGTTGTCGATTGCGTAGAGTTTTGTTGGCTTTAAGCGATAATCGCCTAAAAAATCCCAGTCAAATTCAATATGCAATTTAGAAATTTCACTTATTGAGGTGTCTTTTGGATAAAATACCCAAACTATTGAATCGTCTAAAAGTCTAGGGGATAATGTGAGCATTTGATTGATGAATGTATCTTTATTGTCTACAAATACCAAAGCACATTCCACACAGGATGTCGTGACTATAGATTCTGAATATGAAATATCTTTGAAGACTTCATCAAAAGCCTCAGGCTTATTCAGAATATAAATATCATTATACTGATTCAGTTTTAATTTTTTTGTAGTCTTGCTCATAAACTAAAAATACAAAAAAAAGGTATACCATGAAATCTAATTTTTGGGAAATCAGGTGTGTTTACTTCAAATGTTTATTAAAATCATTTCGAAGCTTGGCAGGAAGTGCTGTGCTATTTATGGCTTTTTTTAGATGGTCTTGATTTTTTTTCTTGTCAAAAATTAACTTAAAAAGAGCGGTTGTACTTAAGCTGTTTTCAGCTTGTTCTATAAGATTAAAGGTGTCTCCGGTTTGAACGGTTCCTTCCTTTAAAACTCGAATATAAGTTCCAGGAAAGCCATGATCTATAAATTGTTTTAAAATATTTTGGGTTCCAAATTTTACACCTAATTTAAAACAAGGTTCTCTGTGCTCTGTAATTTGAACTAAGGCGCTGCCTATTTTATAAATATTACCAACAAGAATTTTTGATTCATCTAAACCAGCCACGGTAAGATTTTCACCAAACATGCCCCAGTTCCAGTCTAATTCTGGGTAAAGTGTTTTCCAATAGGCGTAATGGTCTTCAGAAAACAAATAACAGGCTTTAAATTCTCCGCCATGGTATTTTCTATCGGTAACAGTATCATTTTTAACATCACTTGTTCCTAAGAAAATGGGAGTAGAAGTGGGGGTTTTGTAAATACCAGTTTCAACTGGCTTGTCATTCCAAATAATAGTTTTTGGCTTTGAAGTGTTCGTAGAAATTATTTTCAAAATATGATTTAGAATTAAAAGATTTTAACGCTGTGAATCCTTTATTGGTTTGAGTATTCAAAATTAACAAAAAAAGAGGCTGAACAAAAAGTATTATAGAACGTTATTCTGAAATAAATTCAGGTTAACGAGAACTTTACTTTTTAGACTGCCTCCTAGATTATATAGCTCGTAATATTTTTAATTTACAGAAATCAATTCAATGTCAAAAATTAAAACAGCACCTCCAGGGATGTTACCGTAACCTTGGTTTCCATAGGCTAAATGAGCAGGGATATAAAATGTACCACTGCCACCTTCATTAAGGTAAGTTAGGCTTTCTGCAAAACCCTTTATAACATTGTCTAAATAAAAAGGGACCGCTTTAGAGCTTTCGTCAAATGTTTTGTCATCAGAATAATAACCTTTATAGGTTACAGTTACTTTATCAGAATCTGCTGGTTGTGCTCCCGAACCTTGTTTGTCAATAGAATAATATAGGCCTGAATATGCTTTTACTGCGGTTAGGTTATTTTCATCTAGATACTCTTGAATTTCTAAATCATTTTGTGTAGTATAATTAACATAGATGAGTTCTATATCAAAAATAAGTACAGATCCTGCAGGAATACCGCCTTGATTGTTATCTCCATAGGCTAAATGCGCAGGGATAATTAATGTAGCTTTAGCACCTTCTCTCATAAAGCTCAAGCCTTCTTGCCACCCCTTTATTAAGTGGTTTAGACTTATAGAAATACCTTCTTTGTTTTCTTCAAAAACAGTGCCGTCGGTGTAATAGCCTTTGTATGCTACCATAACGCGATCGGTATCTAATGGTACTGCACCTTTACCTTGTTCGTGAAGAATATAATGTAATCCTGAGCCACTTTTTTTTGAAACGAGGTTGTTTTCTGAAAGATAAGTTTGAATTTCTACTTCGTTTTCTGTAGAGTAATCATATGGCGTTTCATCTTTTTCACAGGCTGAAAAAAGTACAAGTGCGCAAATAAATAGGAATTGTTTCATGGGGAATATTTGTATTAAAATTTTATAAGATTCGTTGTTTTGTATGTGGGGGTAAAAGAATTAATCAACTTTATTAAAACGAAGTATTTCATTATTATCGGCGTCCAATAAATAAAGAACTAAGCCATCTCTTTTATAATTTTTTACTGTTGTTAAAGCCCTAATGTATGCATCTGGAATTTCCATATTTGGACACATTTTGCGTGTCGTGGCAATAGGACCAAATACTAAGGTGTTTTTGGTAAGTGTTTTTATGCTGCCAGAAAAGTTATTACAACCATCTGTACCTAAAATCATGTGCTTTGTAATGTTTATTTCTAAAGTTGGAGCCTCAGTATTACTGGTGTTAATGGTTTGACCATAAATGTGTGTTGCGGCCCAAATGTCGTGAAGGTTCATTTTGGGGTCTTGCCTTTGTTCTAGAACTTTTATAAGTTTATAATGAATTGTGGATGCATCGGCAGGGACAGATTTAGGGTTTAAATGCGTTTCAGAAACTTCTATTTTTTGAAGGAGTCCAGGTTTAAAAGTGAAACCTTCAATTTGGTTGTAAAAATAAGTCCATTCAGCATGCTCAACATCGGCGCCTTTGTAAACTTGTAAACATTGGGCTTTTCCAGCTCCAGCGTCACATTCAACTTTATGGCTATTTACCCAAAAGCTCGTATTGTTATTCTCGCTAGGAGAACAAGAAGTGCCGATAATAGCAATTAAAAAAAGGGCTGAAATTGTTTTAAGATAAGTCATAAGTATATTTTACTATGAGTTAGATGCGTTAATTTGTAAAAGGTTGCGTATCGTTTTGTAAAAAAAAAGAATTTATTAAGTGCAACTCCACACGCTGATTATGAGGTGGTTTTTTATAAGATTTTGACCTTTAATGTAATGCATGCAATTTTGAAGTAAAATTATAATAGTTAAATTGAAAAACGCTATTCAATTTAGTTTAATGAATAGCGTTTTTTTTGAAATAAGCATTAATATTACATAGCAGATTTGTAAATGTTTATTGTGTCTTCTAAAGTTACAGATCTTGGATTGCCTCCGGTACAAACGTCTGCTAAGGCGTTTTTGGCCATTTCTTCAAAATCCTCCTCTTTAACACCTAATTCCTTAAGACCTGATGGTATTCCAACAGATTTAGAAAGTGCTTTTATTGCTGAAATCGCTGCATTTGCTCCTTGGGTATCGCTCATTTCTAAAACTCCAACACCCATAGCACGAGCTACTCTCTTTAATTTATGCGCACATGCTGGGATGTTAAATTGTTCTACATGAGGTAGCAAAATAGCGTTAGCCACACCATGTGGTAAATCATACATGCCACCTAATTGATGCGCCATGGAATGCACATAACCAAGGCCAGCATTAGAGAATGCTTGACCAGCAATAAACTGTCCCCAGGCCATTTTACTTCTCGCTTCAAGGTCGTTTCCGTTAACAACTGCTTTTTCTAGACTTTGAGAAATTAACTTAATCGCTTCTAAAGCCAGAGCGTCCGACCATCCAAAAGCACCTTTGGTAACATAAGTTTCTATTGCATGTGTGAGCGCATCCATACCGGTTGCTGCTGTTAAAGCAGGTGGTTTGCCCATCATGAGTTTAGGGTCGTTTACAGCTATAGAAACTAAACAGTTTTTATCAACCATAACCATTTTAATATGGCGCTCTTCATCGGTGATAACGTAGTTTATAGTCACCTCACTGGCTGTACCTGCTGTAGTATTAATAGCGATAATTGGTAATGAAGCGTGTTTTGATAAGTGGATACCTTCATAATCTTCAATTTGACCTCCGTTGGTAGCAAGAATGCCTATAGCTTTGCCACAATCTTGAGGAGATCCGCCGCCTAAGGTGAGTATGAAATCACAATTATTTTCTTTTAATAAATCGAGGCCGTCTTTAACATTTTTAACGGTAGGGTTAGGATGTACATCATCAAAAACAACAGTTTCTATATTTGATGCTTTTATTACATCCAAGACGTTTTGAGCAACTCCTAATTTCACCAAAACTTTATCTGTTACGAATAGTGCTTTTTTATAGGGTAGGGTTTTTAGTTCTTCTCCTAAATCATTAAGAGCTCCAGGGCCAATTAAGCTAAGTGGCGGTAAATAAATTCTGCGATTTTCTAACATAGTTCAAATAGTATTTAGTTTTACTTCGTTGTTCTACAAATGACTAAATTATTTAGGTTATTTTCAATGACTTTTGTCATACACATGGTACTATTTATATTGAATGTATAGCTATTTATTTTCCTAGAATGAGGTGTGAAATGACGCAGTAGATAGGCCGCTTTGCCAGATTTATTTAAAGCCATAAAAAAAGAGATCGCCTAAAAATTAATTTAGACGATCTCTCGATTTATAATTGGATGCTGAAAGCCTTCAGCGCGTCAACTTATTTTATCATTTCGTAACTACGTTTAATGAAGTTTGTAAGTTCTTCACCTTTAAGTAGACCTTGAGATAAACGTGCTAAATCTAAACTTTGAGAAATTAAACGTTCTTGTTTTTTCTTCGTTTTTGTGTCTAGAATTTCGCTTACTAATTCTGAATTGGTATTCACAACTAAATTATACATCTCAGGCATATTCCCAAACATGTTCATACCTCCACCACCAGTAGCTTGCATTTCTTTCATACGACGCATAAATTCTGGTTGCGTAATTGTGAAAGGAGATTCATTACTATCCATAGCTTCTAACTGCACTGTAAATTTGTCAGAAGGAATGACTTCTTTTAATAATTCGTCTAAAGATTTCGTTTGCTCTTCATCTAATTTAGAAATCGTTGTTTCGTCTTTCTTAATTAAGTTATTGATATGGTCACCATCTACACGAGCGAAAGTGATGTTTTCTTTAGTGCTTTCTAGCTTCTGAATTAGGTGAGATATAATAGGTGAATCTAAAAGTAACACTTCGTAATCTTTAGCTTTCGCAGACTCGATGTAACTGTGTTGCGCATCTTTATCTGAAGCGTAAAGAATCACTAACTTGCCATCTTTATCGGTTTGAGAAGCCTTGATTTTATTAAAAAGCTCTTCGTAAGTATAGTATTTACCGTCAACCGTTGGGTATAAAGCAAAAGCATCTGCTTTTTCGAAGAATTTTTCTTCAGAAAGCATACCATATTCGATAACGATTTTAATATCATTCCATTTTGCTTCAAAATCTTCACGATTAGCATTGAATAATGATTTTAATTTATCGGCAACTTTTCTAGTAATGTAAGATGAAATCTTTTTTACAGCACCATCTGCTTGTAAGTACGAACGTGATACGTTTAACGGAATGTCTGGTGAATCGATTACACCACGTAACATGGTTAAAAATTCAGGAACAATACCTTCAACATTATCGGTTACAAAAACTTGGTTTTGATACAGTTGAATTTTGTCCTTTTGCATTTGCATATCGTTCGACATTTTAGGGAAATATAAAATTCCTGTCAAGTTGAACGGATAATCTACATTTAAGTGAATGTTGAATAAAGGCTCTTCAAATTGCATTGGGTACAATTCTCTGTAGAAACCTGTATAATCCTCTTCCTTTAAATCCGCTGGTTGTTTTGTCCAAGCTGGATTTGGGTTGTTAATAATATTATCAACCGTAATTTGTCTGTGTGGCTCAGTCGTTTCTTTACCTTCTGCATCTTTTGTAGTGGCAGGCTCGTGCTCTGGATCGTTAATTTCCTTAGTTCCAAATTTAATTGAAACTGGCATGAACTTGTTGTACTTCAATAAAAGTTCACTGATTTTACTTTCCTCTAAGAATTCAGTCGAATCTTCAGCAATGTGAAGGATGATTTCAGTACCTCTTTCGGTTTTATCTGAAGGCTCTAAAGTAAATTCAGGCGAACCATCGCAAGTCCAATGTGCTGCAGGGGCGTCTTTGAAAGATTTAGTAATAATTTCAACTTTTTCAGCAACCATAAATGCCGAGTAGAAACCTAGACCGAAATGACCAATTATTCCAGAATCTTTAGCCGAATCTTTATATTTATCTAAAAACTCCTCAGCACCAGAAAAAGCCACTTGGTTAATGTATTTCTCTACTTCTTCAGCAGTCATACCTAAGCCTTGATCTATAATGTGAAGTTTTTTACCTTCCTTATCTATTTTAACTTCAATTTTTGGGTCGCCATATTCAACCTTAGCATCACCAATATTCGTTAAATGTTTTAATTTTAAAGTCGCATCTGTGGCGTTACTAATAAGCTCACGTAAAAAGATTTCGTGATCGCTGTACAAGAATTTTTTAATGAGAGGAAAGATATTCTCTACCGATACATTAATGTTTCCTTTTGTCATGGTATTATTGTTTTTATTTTTATTTCTCACGAAAGTGAAAAACTGTTTAATTTTTTTATTTGCTGTTAAAGGAATAGACAACAAAAATGCCAATTGGTAAAATGTGACAAACTGACACTTTGGAAAAGCAATTACAGGATTCTAAATTGATCGTATTATTTTGTACTTTGGTTATGTATTAAAGAATTTCCGCTTTCGCTGAAATAAAAACAGGTTTCGAGTATGTACAATTCTAAAATTATAGGTTTAGGGAAATATTTGCCAGATAATGTGGTGACCAATCATGACTTATCCAAGATGATGGATACGAATGATGAATGGATTCAGGAAAGAACGGGTATAAAAGAACGACGTTGGATTCCTAAGGGAAGTAATGATACTTCGGCGGTAATGGGAGCAAAAGCTGCCAAAATAGCAATTGATCGTGCAGGAATAACCAAAGACGATATCGATTTTATTGTGTTTGCAACTTTGAGTCCCGATTATTACTTTCCTGGTTGTGGTGTTCAAATCCAAGACTTATTAGATATGCCAACTGTTGGTGCATTAGATGTTAGAAACCAGTGTTCTGGGTTTGTGTATGCGATTTCGGTGGCCGATCAATTTATAAAAACGGGCATGTATAAAAATGTGCTGGTTATTGGTGCCGAATATCATAGTAACGGATTAGATAAATCGACACGAGGTCGCGGTGTTTCAGTGATTTTTGGAGATGGCGCAGGGGCTTGCGTATTGTCGCGAGAAGAAGATAATTCTAAAGGCATCCTGTCTACACATTTACATAGTGAAGGTAAATATGCCGATAAATTGATTGTAGAATCACCAAGTATTTCACATTGGGTTCCAGAAATTTTAGAATCTGAAGGAGCAGATATTTCATATTTCCCATACATGGATGGCACATTTGTTTTTAAGCATGCCGTTGTAAGATTTAGCGAGGTGATTATGGAGGGGTTGATGCAGAACGGATTAAAAAAAGAGGATATTGATTTATTAATACCGCATCAAGCCAATCTGCGAATCGCACAATTTATCCAACAGAAGTTTGGATTAAAAGATGATCGAGTTTTTAATAATATTATGAAATATGGCAATACCACGGCAGCATCAGTAATTATAGCACTTACTGAAGCTTGGGAAGAAAACAAGATAAAAGAAGGCGACCATGTCGTACTTGCTGCTTTTGGAAGCGGGTTTACCTGGGCTAGTGCCATTATTAAGTGGTAAAATAATATATAAAACTATAAAAGCCCGAACTGTAATTCGGGCTTCTTTAGCTATTAATCAACTCCAACTAACACTTAAAGTTAATAAACTTACTTCTTAGACGTGCAAAATTAATATAAATTTCATAACTAACTGATATTTAACTGTTTTTAACATGAAAAGTAAAAGCTCGAAACGAATTTCGAGCTTTATTATACAAATCTGTTGTGACGAATTAAAAAATGTGTAGATGACTAACTCTAATAATTACAAGTATTCGTTTTGGTTAGATTGTATGAGTGGTAAACGTTAATTGTTTTACTTTATTGCAAAATTTTAACTTTTTTATGTTTAAATAGCTGTTTTTTTGATTAAAAGCATAAAAAAACGTTTATATGCCGTTTTAAAAAAAATAAATTGAAATGATGATCAAAAAAACACTTGTAATAGGCGCTTCATTAAAATCGAACCGCTATTCTTATTTGGCGGTTCAAAAATTAGTATCAAAATTGATTGATGTTGTTGCTTTCGGGTTAAGAAAAGGTGTGGTGTCTGGGGTAGAAATAGACACTACTTTGATTCGTTACAAAAATATTCATACGGTAACTTTATATTTAAACCCGAGTAGGCAAAAGGAATATTACGATTATATTATCGCACTAAATCCAGAGCGCGTTATTTTTAATCCAGGGACCGAAAACCCAGAATTTTATACGCTATTAATGGAAAAAAATATTTATTATGAAGAAGCTTGTACGTTAGTTTTACTTTCTACGAATCAATATTAATCCTAAAAAGGTTAGTAGTCCATTTACAATTAAAATTTCAAAACCAATTTGGTAACCGTTTAGTAAATTAATAGAATAGGCGTTTATTAAATACGATACTAGGGGTGCAATAATTGCTATAATCCAAACATATTTATCTTTTAGTTGGCTTTTAGTGAAAATTCCAAAGGCAAATAAACCAAGTAGCGGTCCGTAAGTGTATCCAGCGGCTTTGAATAATTCCCAAATAACAGATACATCTTTAAAAATAGAATCAAAGAGTACGATTACAAGAACAAGAATGGCACTAATAAAAATGTGCGTACGTTTTCTTATTTTCTTTTGAATGGCTACAGGTTTTTTGTCGAGTTCAATAATATCGATACAAAACGATGTGGTTAGCGATGTAAGCGCCGAATCTGCACTTGAATAGGCAGCAGCAATTAAACCCAATAGGAAAAAAGAGGAGGTTATAATGCCTATTTCTGGTAGCATGGCTATGCTTGGAAATAAATCATCCTTCTTAGCTGTTATGCCATTTTGGTTTGCGTATTGTGTTAAAAGCAAACCTAAAACTAGAAATAGAATATTTACAAATATTAAAATAACGCTAAAAGAGATCATGTTTTTTTGAGCCTCTTTTAGGTTTTTGCAAGTCAGGTTTTTTTGCATCATATCTTGGTCTAAGCCAGTCATGGTAATGGTAATGAACATACCAGCAAGAAAGCTTTTTACAAAATATTGCGCATCGTTCACATCGGTTAAGAAGAATGTTTTGCTCATGGGGCTTTCTTTTACATTGGTGTAAATTTCAGAAATACTATTTAAATCTAAAGCTGAAGCTAAAAACGCAATGGTAACCACTACCGAGATCAGCATAAAAAGTGTCTGTAGCGTATCTGTGAAAATGATAGTTTTAATACCACCTTTAAAGGTGTATAACCAAATTAAGGCAATGGTGATAATTACAGTTACCGTAAAAGGAATGCCGTATTGATCGAAAACTAATAATTGTAACACTTTAGCAACCAAAAACAGTCGAAAAGCCGCACCAACCACTCTAGAAATTAAAAAAGCAACAGCGCCTGTTTTATAACTCACATAACCAAAACGATCCCTTAAGTAGGTATAAATGGAGGTTAAATTCAGTTTGTAATAAATAGGTAAGAGCACGTATGCGATAACTAAATAGCCAAAAAAGTAACCAAAAACGACTTGTAGATAGCCAAATTGTTTAACTTCAACAGCTCCGGGAACAGAAATGAAGGTCACTCCAGAAAGGGAAGCGCCAATCATACCAAAAGCGACTAAATACCAAGGCGCCGATTTATTAGCCTTAAAGAATGCTTCGTTACTATCTTCTTTTCCTGTTAAATAAGAAATTAAAATTAAAACAACAAAATACGCGAAAATGAGAAGCAGAATTTGAGTGGGAGTCATCAATTATTATTTTGAGCCAAAATACAAAAAAGCTTGAGTATTTATTCTTTTTGGTGTTTCCTTTAAAATGTTTTAAAAAATGCTAATTTCGCATCTATGGAATTTTCATCCAAAATATTAGAACGTGCCGTTAATGAGATGTCTCAACTTCCAGGTATTGGAAAACGGACAGCGTTACGGTTAGTTTTACACATGCTAAAACAACCTAAGGAGCAAACGACGGCTTTAGCTGAGGCGCTCAGGACAATGCGTGAGGATATTAAATTTTGTAAATCATGTAATAATATTAGTGATGTTGAACTTTGTGAAATTTGCTCAAATCCTAATAGAGATACCAAATTAATTTGTGTCGTTGAAGATATTAGAGATGTAATGGCTATTGAAAACACCAGTTCATTTAAAGGTTTGTATCATGTTTTGGGAGGTAAAATTTCACCAATGGACGGTATTGGGCCTCATGACTTAAATATTGTAACTCTAATTGATAAAGTTAAAGAGGGTGAAATTAAAGAGCTTGTTTTTGCGTTAAGTTCAACCATGGAAGGGGATACCACAAATTTTTATATTTATAAACAAATTCAAGATTACAATGTGTTTACTTCAACTATTGCAAGAGGGATTTCGGTTGGAGATGAGTTAGAGTACGCCGATGAGATTACTTTAAGTAGAAGTATAGTAAATAGAGTGCCTTTTGAAAATTCTTTGAAATTATAAGAATTATCCGATGCAACTAAAAGAAACCAACTTAAGCCAGAAAAAATAATGTCTAACCTTCGTATTACACGTGACTTTTAAAATGCAACTGAAGCTCTCGTGAAACTCTCAATTGTTATACTAAATTATAACGTGCGTTACTTTTTAGAACTGTGTTTAAAAAGTGTACAAGCGGCTACAGTAAATATAAATTCGGAAATTATTGTTGTAGATAATAATTCTGGAGACGGCAGCTGTGATATGGTTAAAAAACTGTTTCCAGAAGTTATACTTATTGAGAATAAGGTCAATGCCGGATTTTCAAAAGGAAATAACATAGGCGTTGCTCAGGCTAAAGGCGAGTATCTATGTATTTTAAACCCAGATACGGTCGTAGCCGAAGATACTTTTACGCAGTTGTTGGAATTTTCAGAAAACAAAGCAGACCTAGGTATTGTTGGGTGTAAACTCATTGATGGTTCTGGCGCATTTTTGCCTGAAAGTAAACGAAACATACCTTATGTATCGGTAGCTTTAAAGAAAATATGTGGAAACGCTAAACATTATTATGCCAACCATGTAGAGACGCATGCAGTTGATGAAGTCGATGTTTTAGTTGGTGCTTTTATGTTTCTAAAGCGCGTGGTTTACAACGAGGTTGGCGGCTTAGATGAAGCTTATTTTATGTATGGTGAAGATATTGATTTGTCATACATGGTAAAACAAGCAGGGTATAAAAATTACTATTTCGGTAAAACTACCGTAATACATTATAAAGGTGAGAGTACATTAAAAGATAAAGTATATGCACGACGCTTTTTTGGGGCCATGCAGATTTTTTATGAAAAACATTTCAAATCAAATCTGTTCTTTGATATGGTTGTTTGGTTGGGTATTAAAATGTTTTTTATGATGCAAACTGCGCCAAAGAAGCGTAAAAAGAAAGTGAGTCATTATGTTTTGGTTTCGAACAAAAAGAATTTGTCTCTAGAAAAAAAATTACACAGACCCGTAGTTGTTCAATCAGAGTTAAAAGACGTCGATCAAGATGTTGAAGTGATTTTTGATGGGCATTTCGTGACTTTTAAGAATATCATTCAAATGGTAGAATCTACATTTTCGCAAAATAAATCGGTTACGTATAAGATACTGCCAAATAATTCAAATTTTATTATAGGAAGTGATAACGAATTGGCAAGAGGGCAGATTATAAGTTTTAAATAGTATTTGTTGCAAATAGTTTAAAGGAATTCGTGTGTTTTCAGTAATTTTGCAACTGAAAATTAAAAAATCACTATTACATTATTGATATGGCAAAATTCGAGCTTAAATTACCAAAAATGGGAGAAAGTGTTGCAGAGGCAACAATAACATCTTGGTTAAAAGAAGTTGGAGACTCTATAGAAATGGACGATCCGGTATTAGAAATTGCAACAGATAAAGTAGATAGCGAAGTGCCTAGTGAGGTTGATGGTGTTATTGTGGAGCGTTTTTTCGAGGTTGACGATGTGGTTCAAGTTGGACAAGTGCTAGCAATAATTGAAACTGAAGGCGATGTTGTTATCGAAGAGACTTCGAAAGTAGCAGTAGATCCGGTAGAGGCTTCTGAATCCCAAGAGAAGGCCGTTGAAGAAATCACACAAACCATGACTAATGTTCAAGAAGCAGTAGCTCCTGCGGTTTCAAGCAACGGTAAGTTCTATTCGCCTTTAGTGAGGAATATCGCTAAAGCTGAAGGGGTGTCACAATCGGAATTAGACGCTATTGTTGGAACGGGTAGTGAAGGACGCGTTACTAAAAATGATATTTTAGATTACCTAAAAAATAAAGATAGTAAACAACTAGTAGCGGAAGCTCCTAAAACAGAAGTTCCTAAAACCGAAGCTTCTGTAAAGCAAAGCAAACCTAAGGCTATAGCAGCAGCAGAAAAAGTAACTCCAATAGTTTCTAGTGGTGAAGATGAAATCATAGAAATGACTAGAATGGGGAAATTGGTGGCAAACCATATGACCGATTCACTTCAAAAATCAGCACACGTACAAAGTTTTATTGAAGCTGATGTTACTAACGTATGGAACTGGAGAAAGAAGGTTAAAGATGGTTTTATGAAGCGCGAGGGTGAAAACTTAACGTTTACCCCAATCTTTATGGAGGTTATAGCCAAAGCACTTCGTGATTACCCGATGATGAATATTTCACTGCAAGGTGATAAAATAATAAAAAAGAAAAATATTAATTTAGGTATGGCTGCGGCTTTACCAGACGGGAATCTAATTGTTCCAGTTATTAAAAATGCAGATCAACTTAATTTAGTTGGCATGACTAAGCAGGTTAATGATTTAGCAAAACGATCAAGAGATAATAAATTAAAGCCAGATGAAATCCAAGACGGTACATATACAGTAACTAATGTGGGGTCCTTTGGTAGTATTATGGGAACGCCAATAATTAATCAGCCACAAGTAGGTATTCTTGCGCTTGGAGCGATTAGAAAAGTACCAGCGGTTATTGAAACCCCTGAAGGTGATTTTATCGGTATTCGTTATAAAATGTTCTTATCGCATTCATACGACCATCGCGTGGTAAACGGTGCATTAGGTGGGCTATTTGTAAAAGCGGTGAAAGATTATCTTGAAGCTTGGGATGTTAATAGAGAGCTATAAAGAACGATAATAAATAAACTATTGAAAAACCTAACCGTTAAACGCTTAGGTTTTTTTATTTTTGCAACTTACCCAAGTCGTATTTTAAATTTTTTTATAAATAATTCATGCAATTAAACTTAACAAAACCAATTTGTTTTTTCGATTTAGAGACCACTGGAATTAACATCACTTCCGATCGTATTGTTGAAATTTCAATATTAAAAGTGTTTCCTAACGGAAATAAGGAAAGTAAAACCTGGTTGGTAAATCCTGAAAGGCCAATTCCGGCAGAGGTTACAGCAATTCATGGTATTTCAGATGAAAAAGTAGCTAACGAGCCAACGTTTAAAGAATTAGCTAAGGATGTTTATAATATGATTAAAGATTCAGATTTGGGAGGATTCAATTCTAACCGATTTGATATTCCTTTATTAGCTGAAGAAATGTTACGTGCCGAAGTTGATTTCGATATGAAAAACCGTTTGGCGGTAGATGTGCAAACCATTTTTCATAAAATGGAACAGCGTACTTTAAGTGCTGCCTATAAGTTTTATTGTGATAAAGATTTGGAAGGTGCGCATACTGCAGCTGCCGACACAAATGCTACTTATGAGGTCTTAAAAGCACAACTTTCCAAATATGATGATCTTGAAAATGATACGAAGTTTTTAGCGGAATTTAGTTCGCGTAAAAAGTTTGCAGATTTTGCAGGTTTTATCGCCTTTAATAAAAAAGGTGAAGAATGCTTTTCGTTTGGAAAACATAAAGGCAAACTAGTTACAGAAATCTTAGATAAAGAGCCAGGCTATTTTGGTTGGCTATTAAACGCTGATTTTCCTCTATATACTAAAAAAGTATTAACCGCTATAAAATTAAGAAGTTTAAACAATAAATTAGGCTAAACACACGACCCCTAAGAAGTATAGTCTAATAATAAATCATTAACATTCAAAACTATTAATCCAAATTGAAACTCATTTGCATCGGGCGAAATTATACCGAACATATTGCCGAACTTCAAAATGAAAAACCAACCGAGCCTGTTATCTTTATAAAACCGGACACGGCGATTTTACTAAAAAAACAACCTTTTTTTATTCCAGATTTCTCTGATGACGTTCACCATGAAGTTGAGGTTTTGGTGAAAATAAATCGTGTTGGAAAGCATATCGATAAGAAATTTGCACATAAGTACTATAATGAAATCGGTTTAGGTATAGATTTCACGGCTAGAGATTTACAAAGTCAGTTAAAGGCTAAAGGCTTGCCTTGGGAGAAAGCAAAATCATTTGATGGTGCAGCCGTTATAGGTGAGTGGATTCCTAAAAACGAACTTCCTGAAGTTAATAATATTACGTTTTCTTTAAAAAAGAACGAAAATATTGTCCAAAATGGAAATACAAGCCATATGCTTTGGAAAATCGATGAAATAATAGAATATGTGTCTAAATATTTTACATTAAAGATAGGAGATATTATATTTACGGGAACCCCAGCAGGCGTATCTAAAGTATGCGCAAATGATAAGTTAAAAGGATTTATAGAAAACAAAGAAATGTTTTCAATAACAGTGAAGTAAATGGAGCAGCATTACAAATTATTTAGGGTAAGAGAATTAGCAGACAACGATGAAGAATTTATAGCAGCCTTGGCGGAAGCTTTTTTAGGAGAAGTTCCTGAGGATGCCGAGCGGTTAAAAAAAGCCGTAGCTGATAAAGATTATTACAACGCTTATCAAGCAGCACACAAAATGAAACCTACCATCGATTTATTTGAATTGGGTGTATTAGACACCTTAATAGAAGTTCAAGATTGGGGAAAATTCGAAAAAAAAGAAGAAGATGTTACAGCACAGTTAGCTGTAGTGTTAACGGCTGTTGATAATGCAGTAGCCGAAATGAAGTCAGATTTCAACTTATAATATAATACATGCTTGCAGAAATAATAACCATTGGTGACGAGTTACTTATAGGTCAGGTTATAGATACAAATTCTGCGTTTATTGCCAAGCAACTTAATAAAATAGGCGTTTCAATTTATCAAATTACTTCTATTCAAGATGATAAAGCCCATATATTGGCTGCGTTAAAAGATGCGGAACGTCATGTCGATATTATCATACTTACTGGAGGATTAGGACCAACAAAGGACGATATTACTAAAAAAACAATTGCCGATTATTTTAATGACAGCTTAGTTTTAAATACTAAGGTATTAGAAAACATAGAATCGATTTGGAATCAAAATGTAGGCTCAAAGTTACTTCAAGTTAATAAAGATCAAGCATTAGTACCGTCAAAATCACAGGTTTTAATGAATACCCTTGGAACAGCTCCTGGAATGTGGCTGGAAAAAGAGGAAAAGGTATTTATATCACTTCCCGGTGTGCCTTATGAAATGGAAGCCTTAATAGTTAACGAAGTTGTTCCTAAATTAAAGAACAAATACAATTGTCCATATATATTACACAAAACGCTTTTGGTATATGGATTAGGAGAGAGTGCTTTAGCCGATCGTATTGAAGCATGGGAAGATGCTTTGCCTTCTCATATTAAATTGGCCTATTTGCCGAGTTTAGGATTAATGCGCTTGCGTTTATCCACAAAAGGATATGATGCTAAACTTCTTAATAAAGAAGTGCAAAAACAGATAGATGCAGTCATTCCTTTAATTAAAGATGAATTTGCTGGTATTGAGGATAAAGATGGTTCTGTAGAAATAGTTATAGCTAAACAACTTACAAAGTCTGGTAGAACCCTTGCCATGGCAGAAAGTTGCACTGGTGGAGCTGTAGCAGAACGGTTTACCGTAAATTCAGGAGCTTCAGCTTACTTTAAAGGCGGTATAGTGACGTATTCTACCCAATCAAAAATTAATGTTTTAAAAGTTTCTAAAACAGATATCGAACAATTTTCTGTTGTAAGTGCTCAGGTAGCAGAAGGAATGGCAAGAAATGCTCAGGAATTATTTCAGTCTGATTACGCCATTGCAACCACGGGAAATGCTGGGCCTGCAAAGGGTGATTCTAACGCCGAAGTTGGTACCGTTTTTATAGCAGTAGCGACTAGAGACGGTGTTTACTCTCAGGAATTTAACTTCGGAAAACTAAGAATTAAAGTGATAAATAAAGCTGTAAATAAGGCTTTAGAAATGCTTCTGAAAGAAATTTTTAAAAATTGATTAAATTTCTGTTGTTGGAATATAAATTAATTGTATATTTGCACCTCGATTTTAAGCAACAAGAAATTAAAGTTATATAGAAATGTCAAGAGTTTGTGAACTTACAGGAAAGAAGGCGATGGTTGGAAACAACGTGTCTCATGCATTAAACAGAACTAAACGCAAGTTCAATGCGAATTTACTAAAGAAACGTTTTTACATTCCAGAAGAAGACAGCTGGATAACTTTAAAGGTTTCTGCAGCTGCTTTAAAAACTATCAACAAAGTTGGTATTTCTGCAGCAATTAAAGATGCAAAATCTAAAGGATTTTTAAAATAATAGCTGTATTTAATAAGTAAAAGACATGGCAAAGAAAGGTAACAGAATACAAGTAATCTTAGAGTGCACAGAGCACAAGGAGTCTGGACAAGCAGGAACTTCTAGATATATTACTACGAAAAATAAAAAGAACACGCCAGATAGAATGGAGATTAAGAAATTTAATCCAGTTCTTAAGCGTATGACAGTTCATAAAGAAATTAAATAATTAGACATTTTTACATAAGTAAAAATGCCAAATAAAACCACTATAGGTCATGGCAAAGAAATCAGTAGCATCATTACAAACAGGATCTAAAAGATTAACAAAAGCAATAAAAATGGTTAAGTCGCCTAAAACAGGAGCTTACATGTTTGTTGAATCTATTATGAGTCCAGATCAAGTTAACGACTTTTTAGCTAAAAACTAAAACGTAGCGTTTCAATATATTATAAGCTGCTTTCTTTACGAAAGCAGCTTTTTTATTTTTATATTTGAACTAAAATTTTAGGACCTGTCATTATAACAGTTTGACTATTATGGTAAGGAAGTTGACAAGCTTATAATATTGAACAATCAAAATAGTAACGCGAATAGTTTCACTTGTGATAAGCGTTTAATTAAATCACCAACCACAGATTAATATGAGTTTTTTTAAAAAAATATTTTCCTCAGAAAAAAAAGAAACCTTAGATAAAGGATTAGAAAAATCGAAATCTAGTTTTTTTGATAAATTGGGTAAAGCTGTTGCTGGGAAATCTAAAGTTGATGACGACGTTTTAGATAATCTGGAAGAAGTTTTAGTCTCTAGTGATGTTGGAGTAAATACAACTCTTAAAGTGATAACGCGTATTGAAGAGCGCGTTGAAAAAGATAAATATTTAGGTACGGCCGAACTAAATCAAATTCTTCGTGAAGAAATTGCTGGTTTATTAAGCGAAACCAATTCTGGTGAAGACACAGAATATACGATTCCGAAGTTTCCAAACCAGCCAGATGGCACAAAAACGCCTTATATTTTAATGGTTGTTGGGGTTAATGGTGTTGGTAAAACAACAACGATTGGTAAACTCGCTTATCAATTTAAAAAGCAAGGTTTAAAGGTGGTTTTAGGTGCAGCAGATACGTTTAGAGCGGCGGCAATTGATCAACTTCAAGTTTGGGCAGACCGTGTAGATGTGCCTATGGTGCGTCAAGAAATGGGTAGTGATCCAGCTTCGGTAGCTTTCGATGCTTTGCAATCTGGTGTAAACCAAGAGGCTGATGTGATTATTATCGATACCGCTGGACGTTTGCATAATAAAGTGAACCTAATGAATGAGTTGTCTAAAGTGAAACGTGTTATGCAGAAAGTGGTTGGCGATGCGCCTCATGATGTTTTATTAGTTTTAGATGGTTCTACAGGTCAAAATGCTTTTGAACAAGCAAAACAGTTTACAGCAGCTACAGAAGTGACTTCATTGGCGGTTACCAAATTAGATGGTACTGCAAAAGGTGGCGTTGTGATTGGTATTTCAGACCAGTTTCAAATTCCCGTGAAATACATTGGTGTTGGTGAAGGTATTGAAGACCTTCAGGTTTTCAATAAATTTGAATTCGTCGATTCTTTTTTTAAGTAAATTTCAGTACAACAACAAGTGAACGCTTTATCGTTTTAAGGAGTTTACAAGTGAATTAGTGGTTTACTTTTTCTGCTTTTAAGTCTTCTGTTTACAAAACTTTACTTTCCTTAAATAATATACTAACCTTCAATATATTAAAGGTTTAATAAAGTCTACGGTATAAAACTTAATATCGTGAATCATTCCGTATCTTTGCGCCCTCATTTATTCAAGTTATGCGTACAAAAACTCTAAAGAAAAATAAAATTAACGTCGTTACTCTAGGTTGTAGTAAAAACGTTTACGATAGTGAAGTCCTAATGGGACAATTAAAAGCTAGCGGAAAGGACGTTGTACATGAGGAAGAAGGTAATGTTGTGGTGATTAATACTTGTGGCTTTATTAATAATGCCAAAGAAGAAAGTGTGAACACGATTTTAGAGTACATGCAAAAGAAGGAGGATGGCGATGTTGACAAGGTTTTTGTGACAGGCTGTTTAAGTGAGCGCTATAAACCAGATTTACAAAAGGAGATTCCTAATGTTGATCAGTATTTCGGAACTACGGAATTACCAGGTTTACTAAAAGCTTTAGGTGCCGATTATAAGCACGAACTTATTGGTGAGCGTTTAACGACAACACCAAAAAATTATGCTTATTTAAAAATTGCTGAAGGTTGTGATAGACCATGTTCATTCTGTGCGATTCCAATTATGCGCGGAAAACATAGAAGTACGCCTATTGAAGATTTAGTTACCGAGGCTGAAAAATTAGCAGCCAACGGCGTTAAAGAGCTTATTTTAATTGCTCAAGATTTAACATACTACGGATTAGATTTATATAAAAAACGTAACCTAGCTGAGCTTTTAGAAGCTTTAGTAAAGGTTGAAGGCATCGAATGGATTCGTTTACACTATGCATTTCCAACAGGATTCCCTATGGATGTGTTAGATGTAATGAAGCGTGAAGCTAAAGTTTGTAACTACCTTGATATTCCATTGCAACATATTTCTGACGATTTATTGAAGAGTATGCGTCGTGGAACTACGAAAGAGAAAACCACAAAGTTAATTCATGACTTTAGAGCTAAAGTGCCTGAAATGACTATTAGAACGACTTTAATTGTTGGGTATCCAGGTGAAACGGAGGCGCATTTTCAAGAGTTGAAACAATGGGTTACAGACATGCGTTTTGAACGACTAGGTTGTTTTACATATAGTCACGAAGAGAATACCCATGCCTATAATTTGGAAGATGATGTTCCAGAGGACGTTAAAATAGATCGTGCTAACCAGATTATGGAAATTCAATCTCAAATTTCTTGGGAATTAAATCAGCAGAAAATAGGGCAAGTGTTTAAAGTGGTTATCGATCGTAAAGAGGGTAATTATTTTGTTGGCCGTACCGAGTTTGATTCACCAGATGTGGATAACGAAGTACTTATCGATGCTTCTAAAGCTTACTTAAAAACAGGTGAGTATACCACGGTTAAAATTACTGAAGCCGAAGATTTTGATCTTTATGCTGAGGTGGTTTCTTAAAAACACCAAATTTCAACTTAATAATATACTTCGAAGACCGTTAAGAAGCTGTAATAGAACCGTTGTTTGAGCTTGCCTATCGGCAGACAGGTGGAGTCGAGAACATGTCTTTTGCACAAAAAAATCTCTCGCAAAGCCACAAAGTCGCCAAGATGAGGTAAATAGAAAATCTGTGAAAATCAGTGTAATCTGTGTCTAGAAATTTCTCGGCGTTTCTCTGTGAAACCTCAGCGAATCTCTGTGAAACAATAATTAAGAGGATTCAACTACAAAACCTCCTCCAAATTCTCAAAATCATAAATCTTTCTATCCAACAAATGTGAAGGGTATACATTTTGAAGGGCGTTCATCATCACTGAACTTCTATCTGGAAAATCACTTTCCCAATCGGCAATCATTTGTTTCACTTTTTTACGTTGTAGGTTTTCCTGTGAGCCACATAAATTACAGGGAATTATAGGGAAATTCATATGCTCCGAATATACCTCGATATCACTTTCTTTACATAAGGCTAGAGGTCGTAGTACTACCAAATCGCCAGCATCATTTTTAAATTTTGGAGGCATAGACTCTAATTTTCCAGCAAAAAAGAAATTCAGTAAAAAGGTTTCAATAATATCATTTCTATGATGTCCTAAAGCCAGTTTGTTACAGCCTAAATCTTTAGCAGCTTCATAAAGTGTACCACGGCGTAATCTAGAACAGAGACTACAAGTCGTTTTACCTTCTGGGGTTTTCTCTATAACCACTTTATAGGTGTTTTTTTCTATGATTTTATACTCAACACCTAATGCACTAAGGTAATTTGGGAGCACCTCTTCAGGGAACCCAGGTTGCTTTTGATCTAAATTAACCGCTATAATTTCAAATGAAATAGGCGCTACCTTTTGAAAATACAGCAACATATTCAGCATGGTGTAGCTATCTTTTCCTCCGGAAAGACAAACCATGATGCGGTCGCCATCCTCTAGAAGTGTGTATTGTTTTATGGCTTCGCCAACCGCGCGATGTAATTTTTTTGTAACCTGTTCTAAATGCTCCATGAGTGCAAAAATATTATATAATGAGAAATAAAATTCAATTTTAACAGGAAAGAATGTCTTCCGATTGACTTCAATTATTTTTGGGTTTACTTTACTACATTTGACTGCAACTTAAAGAAAATTGCTTATGGATTTTTCAGAAGTGCTTTATAAAGTAAGTCAGCATAGTTTAGGCGTGTTAGGAGGTCAATCCCTTCCTAAAAAATACGTGCACCTCGATTTATCTGAAACCAACACAGACTTTTTAAAATATGATTTGAGTACATCATTAAAATTTGGTCAATTTGTAGATCAGTATTTGATGAGGCATGGCGCTGATGTAGCCTATGGAGGGTATTTAGAGGTGAGAAACATTTATAAGCGTAGCAGCTATTTTAATACAGTTGATCAATCTAATCGAAATATTCATCTAGGAATCGATTTATGGAGTCCTGTAGAAACTCCGATATTTGCGCCTATAGCGGGTACTTTGCACAGTTTTAAAAACAACACCAATTTTGGTGATTATGGACCTACAATAATTTTGGAACATTTGTATGACGGATTTACATTTTACACGCTTTACGGACATCTAAGTTTGGCATCTTTAGAGGGGAAAGTTGTTGGTCAAAAATTTGAAGCAGGCACTAAACTTGGTACTTTAGGCGACGCTTCAGTTAATGGAGATTACCCACCACATTTACATTTTCAGACTATAAAAGATATTCAAAACTATACAGGTGATTATCCTGGGGTGTGCGCTAAAGAGGAACTTGAGTATTATAAAAAGAATTGCCCAGACCCCATGCCGTTGCTTAAACTTAAAAAGTAAACAAAATCTTTCTTTATATTTTTTCGTATCTTTAATAGGAATCATTTAAAGAAAATTATGAAACAAAACATCATAAAAACCTTAGGGCTTTGTGTTTTAGGGTGCTTTTTAGCATTTTCTAGTGCGCATGCTCAGGGCATTAAAAAAGAGGTCGTAAAGTTTGAAGAAGGTAAATTCACTACGAGCATCGAAAATAATATTAAAGGTGATCAAATTGTAGATTATACCGTTAACGTCAAGGAAGGTCAGTTTTTAAATGTTAGCATGGCTACCGATAATTCAGCCAACTATTTTAATTTAATGGAGCCTAATGAAGAGTATGTTGCTATTTTTAATGGTTCAATGAGTGAGAATATGTTCGAAGGGCAACTTGAAAAAACCGGAGACTATACCATACGTGTTTATTTAATGAGAAGTGCAGCCCGTAGAAACGAAGTTGCGAATTACAAACTTGAAATTGTGGTTTCTAATCCAAATAAGGAACATTAGAAGGTAATTCATAAAAATAAAAAAGGCGACTTAAAATTTTTAAGTCGCCTTTTTTGATAAATATTTTTTGGAACCTAATATTTATCTTTTTTTCGCACTAATTTTTAGTGTTGTGATCATTGTTTGTTTTTTTAACTATCAGATTTTGCGGCTGAGGCTATTTATTTGATTATAATTTTATTATTAATTATTTCTCCATTCGTGGTTTCAAGTGATAGTATATAAATGTCACTTTTAAGGTTTTGATTCAAATTAACAAGAAGTTCATTATTTATTTGTTGAACTTTAACACCATTAATTTTTTGTCCAATATTATTATATAGAGCTATCTCTTTGATTTTCACTTTCCCAACTTGAATGGTGATTTTATGATTGGAGGTTGGGTTTGGAAATAAATTAAATGAATGCTTATTTGAGGTGTTTTGAGTTGATAAATTATTCTTGGGTAGATCAAACGGATGTTGGAAGCCGGTTACACCAGGGAAATCTATTTTATATAAGTCGTTAGGAGCTGTAACAAACAAGGTATTTAAGTTCGTTCCGCCAAAAGTACAATTCGTTACGTTTTCAGTAAAAGCTATTGTTTTGGTATGTGTACCAGAATCATCAAATATTTGAATGGATTTTTTTGCTGCAACATAAAGGTTGCCGTTGGAGTCTAAAGCCATACCATCGGCTAGGGATCTGGGTTCGGTATTATCAGTGTCTTCTAAAGTGCTAAAAACACTTTTATTACTTAGTGTACCATTAGCGGGGTTGATGTCAAATTGATAGATTTCATAATTATCAGAATCGCTTACAAGTAGCTTCTTGCCGTCGTTTGAAATAAGCACTCCGTTAGGAAAATCGATAGTACTGTTGACTAAAGTGGTTGTTCGTGTAGGGCCTGGGCTGATATAGTAGATGGCATCATCATTTGGGTCGGTAACATACATGCCATCGTTTTTATCAAGACACAAATCGTTAGGGTTTGTTAAACCAGAAGCATAAGTATTTAATACCGTACCGCTGATCGTTCTTTGTGAAACTTTTCCACCTTGGAATTCACAAATAATAAGGTTAGAATTTTCATCTAGCATGAGACCATTGGTTCGAACGCTAGAAGCGAATGCTGTAGAAAAACTATTGGTGCTAAGTGTATAAACTTCCACCTTTCGAGTACCTACATCTGAGAAGATTATTTTATCGTTTTGATCCCACACAGGACCTTCATTGAAACCAAATTGTCCAGAACTCAGTTTAACTGGGGTTTGCGCAACAGCAGTGAGGTTAATAAGTAAAAAGGAAGCGAATAAAAGTAATGTAGTTTTCATAGTTAAAGTTTGTACGAAAATACATTTTGACATAAGTCGTAAACTGTTATTTGTTACCTAAGAGTTAACCTATATTACCTTAAAGTCAACGAGTTTAAAACATGTACATCAAAAAAAATCCCGATTATCATAAACGGGATTTTTATATTATTTTGAATTATGTTGTTTACTCATTGACCAAAACCCATTCGCCTTTGGCCAATAATGGTTCTGCTTGTTTAAATTTCATGGTTTTGTTTTCACCATTCATAACGTTTTTGATGGTAACACGATCGTTACGACCAATTTTTGGGGCCGATCGTACTACGGTTTCAATAACTTCTGGCTGACGCTGTGTGTTTCCTGCAGCTCTACTTTGTGCAGAACGCTCATCTAAATTAGGAATTTCATCTTTTTGAGTTTGCAAGTTTTCCTTTGTAGGTGTTTGTCTTGCTTCTTGAATTGTATTTTGAGTTTCTTGAGGCAATTCACCTTTAAATAAGAATGAAATAACATCTTTATTAACTTGGTCTATCATGCCTTTGAATAATTCAAAAGCTTCAAATTTATAAATTAATAAAGGGTCTTTTTGTTCGTGAACCGCTAATTGTACAGATTGTTTCAACTCGTCCATTTTACGTAAATGTGTTTTCCAAGAATCATCGATTATTGCTAAAGCGATATTCTTTTCAAAATCTGTAATTAATTGTTTTCCGTTTGTTTCGTATGCTTTTTCAAGATCGGTAACGACATTTAAACTTTTAATACCATCAGTAAATGGTACTACGATACGTTTAAATTTATCACGTTGCGTTTCATAAACATTTTTAATAACAGGGAAAGCCATATCTGCATTTCGAGACATTTTCTCTTTATAATGATCGAAAGCAGCGTGATACACTTTAGAAGTGATTTCTTGAGCTGAAAGTTTGCCAAATTCTGCTTCAGAAACAGGTGCACCCATTGAAAAATAACGAATTAATTCAAATTCGAAGTTTTTATAATCATTAGCGCCTTTGTTTCCTTCCGCAATACCTTCCGAAGTATCAAATAGCATATTGGCTATATCTACACGAAGACGTTCACCGTGTAAAGCATGATGACGACGTTTGTAAACCACTTCACGCTGTGCGTTCATCACATCATCATATTCTAATAAACGTTTACGAACACCAAAGTTGTTTTCTTCTACTTTTTTCTGTGCGTTTTCAATAGATTTTGAAATCCAAGAATGCTGAATCACTTCACCTTCTTTTAATCCCATTTTATCCATCATCTTAGCGATACGCTCACTACCGAATAAACGCATTAAGTTATCTTCTAGCGACACGTAAAATTGAGAGCTTCCTGGATCTCCTTGACGACCAGCACGTCCGCGTAATTGTCTGTCGACACGACGCGAATCATGACGCTCAGTACCTACGATGGCCAAACCACCTGCTTTTTTAACTTCTTCAGATAATTTAATATCGGTACCACGACCTGCCATGTTTGTTGCAATCGTTACTTGGCCAGCATTACCAGCTTCGGCCACAATATCAGCTTCTCGTTTGTGTTGTTTTGCATTTAATACGTTGTGAGGAATTTTTCTAATACTAAGCATTTTCCCTAACAACTCACTAATTTCTACTGACGTTGTACCAATTAATACTGGGCGTCCTGCTTGGGATAATTTGGTAACTTCATCAATAACAGCATTGTATTTTTCACGTTTTGTTTTAAAAACTAAATCATCTCTATCATCACGTGCAATAGGGCGGTTGGTTGGAATTTCAACCACGTCTAATTTATAGATCTCCCAGAATTCCCCGGCTTCAGTAACAGCTGTACCGGTCATACCAGAAAGTTTGCGGTACATTCTAAAGTAATTTTGAAGCGTTACAGTTGCAAAAGTTTGCGTTGCATCTTCAATTTTTACATTTTCTTTAGCTTCAATCGCTTGGTGTAGTCCATCACTGTATCGACGACCATCCATAATACGACCTGTTTGTTCATCAACAATCATCACTTTATTGTCCATGACCACATATTGTGTGTCTTTTTCGAATAAAGCGTAAGCCTTTAATAATTGACTTAATGTGTGAATGCGTTCAGATTTCACACCAAAATCTTTGTATAAATCTTCTTTAAGGGTAGCTTCTTCTTCAGCAGAAAGTCCTTGCTTCTCAATCTTTGCAATTTCAATACCTATTTCTGGTAAGATGAAAAAGTCTGGATTGTCTTTACCCGAAATATAATCAACACCTTTATCTGTTAATTCAACTTGATTGTTTTTTTCTTCTATAACATAGTACAATTCAGCATCAACCTTAGGCATTTCGCGGTTGTTGTCTTGCATGTAAAAGTTCTCTGTTTTTTGAAGTAATTGTTTGATGCCATCTTCAGATAAGAACTTGATAAGCGCCTTGTTTTTAGGAATACCACGATAAACGCGTAGTAATTGAAAAGCGCCTTCTTTAGTATCACCTTCTTTTATAAGTTTCTTAGCTTCAGCTAAAACACCTGTTAAATATTTGCGTTGTACCGAAACAATATCATCAACTTTAGGTTTTAATTCATGAAATTCATGATGATCCCCTTTAGGGATAGGTCCTGAAATGATTAATGGTGTACGGGCATCATCAACTAAAACCGAATCGACCTCATCGACAATAGCGTAGTTGTGTGGACGTTGCACCAAATCTTCTGGAGCGTGTGCCATGTTATCACGTAAGTAATCGAAACCAAACTCGTTATTTGTTCCGTAAGTGATATCGGCGTTATAAGCTTTTCTACGGGCTTCAGAATTTGGTCTGTGGTAGTCAATACAATCTATACTTAAACCATGGAATTGGAAAATAGGCGCCATCCAAGCACTATCACGTTTCGCTAAGTAATCATTTACCGTTACTAAATGAACGCCTTTACCAGCTAATGCATTTAAGTAAACAGGAAGTGTTGCCACTAAAGTTTTTCCTTCACCTGTATGCATTTCGGCAATTTTACCTTGATGCATAGCAATACCACCAATAAGTTGTACATCGTAATGAATCATATCCCAGGTGATGGCTTTTCCAGCAGCATCCCAGGAGTTGGCCCAAACTGCTTGATCGCCGTCTAGAACCACATAATCTTTCTCACTAGAAATTAATCTATCAAATTCGCTAGCTGTAACAGGAATAGAGGTGTTATGCACAAAACGTTTTGCCGTTTCTTTAACCACAGCAAAGGCTTCAGGAAGAATCTCATTTAAAACATCTTGCGTTACCACATAGGCATCGTCTTTAAGTTTGTCGATATCTAAATATATGTCTTCACGCTTATCAATGTCTTCAGTGTTTTCTGCTTCTATGGTAAGATTTGAAATTTGAGCATCAATATCTTTATTGGCATCGGCAATTTTAGCTTTAAACTCGGCTGTTTTTGCCCTCAATTCGTCATGTGATAAAGCTTCTAAAGCAGCCTCGAAGCTCTTTATTTTAGAAACTATGGGAGTGATGGCCTTGACATCTTGCTTTGATTTGTCGCCAACAAATACTTTCAATACAGAATTTAAAAGATTCATGAGAGTTATTTTATGTGTTACATCTTGCAATCGCAAGCGTTTTATGATTTATTTTTAAGGTTCTTTGTATGCGTTTTTTGGTGCTTCCAAAGATACATCTTGTTTAAAGATTTGGACAAAAAAAAAGCCTCAAATCGAGACTTTTTAATTATTATTTATGCGTTTATCTAATATTCATCCTCATTCCAAAGGTAATCTTCATCAGTAGGATAGTCAGACCAGATTTCTTCAATAGAGTCATAAGAGTCTCCTTCATCTTCGATAGATTGTAAATTTTCCACAACTTCTAACGGTGCTCCCGTTCGAATTGCGTAATCTATAAGCTCATCCTTTGTCGCTGGCCAAGGTGCATCACTTAAGTAAGATGCTAATTCTAAAGTCCAATACATTTCTTACGTGTTTAATTTTGTGCAAAAATAAATTTTTAGTTCAAATAGACAAGAAAAAAACGAATTATTTCTCATTCTTTGTTTTTATATTTTTTATAACCCCTAAAAGAATAGATTCTTCTCTATAGTATTAGCTCACCATTTGTTTAAATAACCTCATAGAAATTAATCTCTAAATATTTTAATAAGATTATTTAAAACGCATTTTTATCATTAATTACAAGAACGTATCTTTTTTAAGATTCAAACCCGAGATGTTTAATTTTACGGATTTAAATTTTAAGCTTCTGTTTAGTGGATCTACTCCAGGTTTTTTTCAGGAATCCACTTAATTTCATCTGCTCGCAAATCATAAGACAACTTTCGTGCCAACACAAAAAGGTAGTCAGATAAGCGGTTTAGATAGGTTAGGGTGTTTGCTTCAAATGGTTCTAAATCATTAAGTTGAGAGGCTAAGCGCTCTGCTCTACGGCACACGCAACGTGCTATGTGACAGAATGACACAGATTGATTACCTCCAGGTAAAATAAAATGGGTCATTTCAGGTAAGGCGTCGTTCATCATATCCATTTCATGCTCTAGCTGTTCGATGTCTTCATCAGAAATTTTGGAAATGTTTAAACGTGCTTTTCCGTTTTTTAAAGTTGCTTTTTCTGGGTCTGTAGCTAAAACTGCTCCAATCGTGAAAAGCCTGTCTTGAATCCGTATAATTAAATCGATATAATCTTGGTGAATGGGTTGATCGCGTATCAATCCTAAATAAGAGTTTAATTCGTCTACCGTTCCGTAGCTTTCAATTCTAATATGATGTTTAGGTACACGTGTACCTCCAAATAATGCCGTTGTTCCTTTATCTCCAGTTTTTGTATAGATTTTCATTTTTTATGGCTTTCGGTTAATTAGTTTTTTAGCTTATGGTTGGTAATATACTAATAAGTTTATAGTAATTAGAAATGTAAAAATGAATTTTAGGGGCAATACAAGCTGCATAGGCATTAGGTTTAACCTTAATTTTATGTTTTCTTTAACATAAATGTTTTATTTTCGTGCTTTACAAACCAAACAACAAAATTAATGAGAAAAATTACTTTACTATTATTGGTCATGGCATCGTCATTAGTGATGCAAGGTCAATCATTTAATGGGTTTTTAACCGACAATTACAGTGGTGTGAATAGCGTAATTGCCAACCCTGCTAATATTACGGATTCCCGTTTTAAAACAGATATTAACCTCGTGGGCGTTAGTGCTTTTATTGGCAATGACTATGCTGGTGTAAATGTTTTTGATGCTATTAAAGATGACTATGATTTTGATGCCAGTGCAAATATCTATCCTACAGATAACAACAATGCGCTTGTGAATACCGATATTATGGGGCCTTCATTTATGTTCAATATAAATAGAAAGAGCTCTTTAGCTGTTTTTACGCGTTCTAGAGCCTTTGTGACCGCACATAATGTTAATGGAAATCTTATTGAAAACTTTGATAGCGATGATGGTGACGATGTTAACTTTGATGATGGTAGTTTAATTACAACAGGTCATGGTTGGGGTGAATTAGGGGTTACTTATGCTCGAGTGATTATAGATGATAGAACCATGTTTTTAAAAGCAGGTCTTACCGCCAAATATCTTCAAGGTGCTGGTAGTGCCCATATTAATGGTGATAATATTAGTGTTGATTATCTGGTAGATGGCGCTGGTCCAGATCTAGGTACTATAGAAACTACAGGTCGTTTAACGTATGCGGTTTTTGACTCTACTGTTGATGAAGATGGGTACGAATATGAGCTTCCTAATGCTACAGGTGTTGGTTTCGACATAGGTTTTGTGTACGAATGGCGTCCAAATTACCCAGACTACCAAAAAACAAATAGCAATGGCGACACCTATTATGTTAAAGATAAAAATAAGTACAAGCTTAAATTAGGACTTTCTATTACAGACATAGGGAGTATTAATTATAAAGATGGTGTAGAGGAAACGTATATAATAGATAAATTTGACACCGTAGAAAATCTTGAGGATGAATTTGATAATGCTGATAGTTTTGAAGACTTTTTAAGAAATTACTATGTTTTAGATGAAAGTAAAAAAGGTTATAAAGTAAACTTACCAACAGCATTACATTTTAATGCAGACTGGAGTTTTACAAATCGTTTATATGTAAACTTAAATACCGATTTATCTTTGGTCTCAAAGGATAATGTAGGGGCTACACGTATAGCTAACACGGTATCTTTAACACCTCGTTTTGAAAGTAAACTATTTAGTTTTTACTTGCCAATGGGTGTCGTGCAATACAGTGGGTTTCAAGCTGGAGCTGGATTAAGATTTGGTCCATTATATGTGGGGTCGGGTTCTGTGTTAAGTGCATTGGTTAGCGACAATACTAAGGCTGCCGATGTTTATGCAGGTATAAAAATTCCTGTTTACCAAGGTGATGCAAAAGATCGTGATGGCGATGGTGTTATTGATAAGTTAGATGCTTGTCCTAAAGTTGCAGGTCCCGAAGAAAATAGTGGATGCCCGTGGGGAGATGCTGACGCTGATGGTGTTTTAGATAATGAAGATGCTTGTCCGAATGAGGCAGGTCCTAAAGAAAATAAAGGATGTCCTTGGGGAGATTCTGATGCTGATGGTGTTTTAGATAATGTAGATGCTTGTCCGAATATGGCTGGTACTTTAGAGAATAAAGGTTGCCCATGGGGAGATGCTGATAATGATGGTGTGTTAGACAATGTAGATCAATGCCCTAAGGTAGCAGGAACAATTGAGTATGATGGTTGTCCGTCTCCAGCACCAAAAGTAACTGAAGCTGTATTGAAAACATTAAATGCTTATGCAAAAACGATTTTATTTAATAACGGAAAAGCGACTTTAAAAGATTCGTCTAAAGCTGTTTTGGATAATATTGTGGGGGTTTTAAAGGATTACCCTAATTCACACTTTTCTATTAATGGCCATACGGATAGTTCAGGGTCCGATACTTTAAACCAAAAGTTATCTGAAAATAGAGCAAGTGCCGTAATGACATATTTGATTGAAAACGGCATTAGCTCATCTAGATTATCACATAAAGGTTTTGGAGAATCTAACCCAATTGATGATAATACTACAAAAGAAGGTAGAAGAAATAACAGACGTGTTGAAGTGGTTTTAGTGAGGTAATAAGCTCGTTTTTGTATTTGTGTAAATACTAAAAATTAGTTTAGCGTCATGACGAAACTGATAATCATTTCAAATTAATAAATTTTAAAAAGGCCTGTATACTAAATGTGTTACAGGCCTTTTTTTGTTTTTCTTATTTTAAGAATGCTATCTTATTTCTTTAAATTCATAATTCTCTGTAACAAAGTAGGGTGAGAGTAATGCATAAATACATATGCAGGATGAGGTGTTAAATTACTCAAGCTGTTTTTAGACAATTTTTTAAGCGAGGTGATTAACGGCTCAGCTTTATAAGTGGTTTTTGCATAATCATCTGCTTGATATTCAAACTTTCTAGAGAATAGATTCATGATTAATCCTGTAACTTCAGAAATAGGAGAATAGAGTAACCCAAAAGCAATCAACCCCATATGAAAACTAGGGATTTCAACTCCTAATGCGCTTGATAATAGCGGGTTTGAAATGAATAAAGACAGGATGTAAAGTGTTAATCCCGTAAGTAGGATGGAGGCGCATAAATTAAAGATGATATGTTTCTTCTTGTAATGCCCTACTTCGTGTGCTAAAACAGCAACGATTTCATCTTCATCTAAGTCGTTAATTAAAGTATCATAAAGTGTTACACGTTTTTCACTTCCGAAGCCAGAAAAATAAGCGTTGGCTTTAGTGCTTCTTTTAGAACCGTCAATTACAAATATTTTTTCCAATTTAAAACCAACTGTTTCTGCGTATTTTGAAATGTTATCACGCAAACTTCCAGCTTCTAAAGGTGTTTGCTTATTGAATAGAGGTACAATTAATTTGGAGTAAAACATATTCATAAACAGGCTAAAAACAGCTACCAAGGCCCAAGCATATAACCAAAACTGTGTTCCGGTGACATGGTAAAACCAGATAATTAATGCTAATATACCACCACCAACAAGAGTCATCATAAGCCAGCCTTTTAGTTTGTCAAGAAAGAATAACTTTTTTGTGCTTTTATTGAATCCGAATTTTTCTTCAATCACAAACGTACTGTAATAGGAAAATGGCGTGGTTAAAATATCGCTTCCAATCATGATAATTCCGAAGAAAATTAAAGCAATTATTATGGGATTGTCACTGTAGCTTCTTGCTATATCATCAACATATTTAAAGCCATCAAGAAATAGAAAACCTAAAGTGAGTACTAGAGAAAAGGTCGAAGTGATAATTTCAAACTTGTAGTTGGTTGCTTTATAATTTTGTGATTTTTGATATTCTTGAGTGTCGTAAACATCTTTTAGTTCCTCCGGAAGGGTGTCGTTATAATGTTTAGCGTTTAAAGCATCTAAGATTTTATCAACAATAAAATTGATGATAATAATGGCTATAATAATATAGAAAAGGGTTTGTGCTGTCATTTATGGGGGATGTTTTAATTATTATTGAATGTTGAGAGCGTTTTAAGAGTGAAAAGGGTAATTCGGTAGATTTTACTCTATTTAAAATTCCGTTGTCTCTTAGCTTCGAAAACAAGAATTCCTGCCGCAACAGAAACATTCATGGAGTCAATTTCACCTTGCATCGGGATAATGATGTTTTGAGTAGAATTTTTACGCCATTCATCACTTAATCCAATAGCTTCTGTACCAACAACAAGGGCTGTAGGTTTAGCGAAATTTTGTGTGTGATATGAAACTGAAGCTTGTAATGCTGCACAGTAAATATTGATATTTTTCTTTTTTAAGAAATCAATAATTTCAGAAGTGCTTCCAGTGGCAATGGTATTAGTAAAAACACAACCTACACTTGAGCGGATAATATTCGGATTGTATAAATCTGTTTTCGGATTGGCGATAATCACTGCATCGATATTGGCAGCATCGGCAGTTCTTAAAAGGGCACCAATGTTTCCGGGTTTTTCAGGGGCTTCAGCAATTAATATTAAAGGGTTTTCTTTTTCAATTTTTAACTGAGAAATATCCTGAGTCTTCGATTTTGCCACAGCTAAAACACCTTCAGTAGTTTCACGATAGGCTAATTTTTGATATACTTCTTTTGATATTTCAATCTGTTGAATAACTTCAGAAGTAAAGGTGCTTAGTTTTTCAGAGGAAAATAATTCAGGATAAAACAAAATAGTTTCTAGCTGAAATCCACCTTTGATAGCTAAAGAGATTTCACGTGCGCCTTCAATTAAAAAAGTGCCCGTTTTTCTGCGCTCACGAGACTTATCTTTTAATTGTGATAACTGTTTTATAAGAGGATTCTGTATACTTGTTATTTCTTTCATAAAAGTGAAGCAAAAGTAATCGATTTTATGTAATTAACTTGATCTTAGTGCGTCAAAACCTAAAACCTTTTAAAATTAAAAAATGAAAAACTTTATTTATTTGTTTATAGCTGCTTCTATCTTTTCTTGTAAAGATGTTAAAAAAGAAACAGTTGAAACTCCAGAAGCCACAGAAACTGAAGCTGTCGTTGTTGAAAGTAACTACCCAGAAGCCTTAGTAAAAGTGTTTGAAGCCCATGGCGGATTAGATCAATGGAAAAAGATGCGTTTTTTAGAGTTTACCATGAAAAAAAACGGAGTCGATGAGGTGACCTCAACAGATTTATGGAATAGAAAATCTCTAGTTGAAACGCCTGACCATAAGCTTGGTTATGACGGAAAGCAAGTTTGGTTGCAAAATAAAAACGACACTGAATACAAAGGGAAGCCTAAATTCTATTATAACTTAATGTCTTACTTCTATGCGATGCCTTTCATTTTGGCTGATGATGGGATTGTATACAGTGATATCGCACCTTTAGTTTTTGAAGGAAAAACATACCCTGGAATAAAAGTAGGTTATGAAAGTGGTGTAGGTGAGTCTCCGGAGGATGAATACGCGCTTTATTACAACCCTGATACTTATAAAATGGAATGGTTAGGGTATACCGTTACATTTTTCACGAAAGAAAAAGCTAAAGAATGGCACTTTAGAAAATACAGCGAATGGGAAGAATTTAATGGCGTATTATTGCCAAAAACCATTGTTAGGTATGAATACGAAAATAATTTACCAACTACTGTACATAGTGAAAATAATTTTTATAATGTGAAATTGACTAAAGAACAAGTTAATCAGGATATTTTTGAATTGCCTGAAGACGCTCAATTAGTTGAGTGATTTATAAACTATTTTTTTCATAATAGTTCACTAAAAGCGCCACAACATAATTATAACTTTGCATGCCCTTGCTTTGTTTGTTCGCTTTTAGAAAACCATTATAAAAGGATTTAAAAAGAGGTTCGGCAGGATTTTGGTGTTTTACCCAAAATTCACGAACCTCTTTGTAGTTTTTAAATATTCCTGGGTTTACAGTTTCTGCCATGGCTTCGTATAAATCGGGGTCACGTCTGTAAATTTCATTCAAACAGAATCGTAATCCGAAGGTGTAGCCCGTATATCTTATGTAGATATTCTCATGTTTTATCGCGGCCATACTGCCTATAAAATTGGCTTCATTTTCAGCAGCATAACCTAATTGATGGGCGATTTCGTGTGTCGTGGTGGTTGATAATTTGTAGATTGGAATCAAGCCATCAACCTGGGCTTCATTCGTAAACGGATTTAAATAACCGCTAAAACCCATATAAGTTAACGGATAGCTGAATAAGGATCTTTTTACACTTTTAGTACTATATTCTAAATGTGGAAAAGTCTCTTTTAAGTTATTATATCCATGGGGTGCCATTTTCAAAATATCTAATTTATTAAAAGGCATGTCTACTTTTAAAGTATCGTTTTTTGTGATTTCTGAATGTACAGCATTCGATTTTTTGATTAGATTTTCCGTGAAAGTAATAAGTTGTTCTGTAGAATAATCGTGCGCCAAATTCAAACTCTTATGAAGGGGTAGGCGGTAATAATTCAAGCCCCAAAACAAATGAAATACAAAGTAAAAAATAGATAAAGTAGCAAAAATATCAATAAGCCAGTTTTTAGTATCTAATCTTAAACGTTTTCTGTTTAATATAAGCCATCTCACGCCATATATCAAGGTTAAGGCATATACAAAATCACCAAAAGAGAAAGGCAACCAACCTAATACGAACCTGAATAGTTTTGAGATAAAAGGATACAAGCCATTACTGTAATAATTTTCGACAAACTCAGGGTAATTAGATAGTATTCTAATTAAAATGATTTGAGGTATTAAAGCTAGTGCTAAAAGTGTTTTTTTGTTTTGGAGCATGACCAAAAATACTAAAAAATTAGAGGATTAAATTTTAGAATTCTGAAAGATGACATTAAGGTTAAACTTTGTTAAAACTTAGTGATTCACCCCATGGAAACAAGTTGAGGTCAAGGCATTTTTTCTATCTTTGAAAGATAAAATAATCACAAGATGAGCACGGAAGTAAGACAATTAGAACCTCAAGCCCTTTGGAATAAATTTGCAGATTTAAACGCCGTTCCGCGTCCTTCAAAAAAAGAAGAACGTGTGATTGCTTTTATGAAAGCCTTTGGTGAAAATTTAGGATTAGAAACTATAGTTGATGAAGTAGGGAATGTGATTATTAAAAAGCCTGCAACTGCCGGAATGGAAGACAGGGTAACCATCGTGATGCAATCGCATTTAGATATGGTTCATCAAAAAAATAATGATACCGATTTTGATTTTGATACGCAAGGTATAGAAATGTATGTTGATGGTGATTGGGTTCGTGCTAAGGGTACGACGCTTGGTGCAGATAACGGATTAGGTGTAGCTACTATCATGGCGATTTTAGAAAGTGATACGATTGCTCACCCTGCCATTGAAGCTTTGTTCACTATAGATGAAGAAACAGGAATGACGGGTGCCATGGGCTTAAAAGGCGGACTCCTTTCTGGTGGTATTCTATTGAATTTAGATACCGAAGAAGACGATGAAATTGGCGTAGGTTGCGCCGGTGGTGTTGATGTGACTGCAAAGCGAACATATAATTTAGAAGAAACTCCTGAGTTTAAAATTGGTTATGAAATTACTGTAAAAGGACTTCAAGGTGGGCATTCGGGCATGCAAATTCATGAAGGCTTAGGAAATGCTAATAAAATCATGAACCGCGTTTTGTTTGATGGTTTTGAAAATTTCGGATTGAGAATTTCAGAGATAAACGGCGGAAGTTTACGTAACGCAATTCCGCGTGAGAGTCATGCTATTGTGGCCATTGATGCCATTCATGAAGATGCCTTTTTATTGGAAATGGCGCTTATTGCCAATACCATTCAAAAGGAACTTAAAACCATGGAGCCTGATTTAGTAATTGAAGTTTCTAAATGTGATACGCCTGAAAACATTATGGATCTAGGCGTTCAAGAAGGGGTAACTCGAGCAATTTATGCAGCCGTAAACGGTGTGTATCGTATGAGTGCAGATATCCCTGGACTGGTGGAAACTTCAAATAATATCGCTAGAATTATTGTAAAAGATGGCGAGATTCATATTGGATGTTTAACGCGGTCTTCAGTTGAAAGTTCTAAGGACGATTTAGCAAATACATTACGTTCTACGTTTGAATTGACTGGTTGTGAAGTTGAGGTTTCGGGTGATTACCCAGGTTGGGCACCAAATATGGATTCTGCTATTTTAAAAGTCATGGACAAAATCTATGAAGATTTAAATGGTGAAAAAGCCCATGTTGCCGCTTGCCATGCTGGTTTAGAATGCGGTATTCTTGGACAAAATTACCCTGAAATGGATATGATTAGTTTCGGGCCAACAATTAAAGGCGCGCATTCTCCTGATGAACGTGCTCAAATTTCTTCAGTTCAAAAATATTGGAAATTTGTATTGGCGATTTTGAAGGAGATACCTGTACGTTAGTTTGTCTTTTAAGGAGTTAAGGAGTTAGGGAGTTAAGTAGTTAAGTAGTTAAGTAGTTAAGTAGTTAAGTAGTTAAGTAGTTAAGTGTAAAAATTTGATGAAATCAAATTTTTACACTTTGCGGTTAAACGAATAAACGAATAAACAAATCAACAAAACTCAAGGAACCGGATCATATCCCGAACCTCCCCATGGATGACAGCTAAAAATACGTTTTATTGCGAGCCATCCGCCTTTTCGGAAACCGTGTTTGGTTAAGGCTTCTTTGGCATAATGTGAACAAGTGGGTTGGTATCTACACGTTGCAGGCGTTAATGGTGATATAAATGTTTGATACACTTTTATCAAAAACAAAAAAGGTGCAATGCGTAGTTTTTTCATAAATAGCTAAAAGCACTCGCGCTTGTAGTGGATTTAGTTGACGCTAAACGTCGTACCGTCTTTGCCGTCTTTCAGTTGAATACCAACTTCAGCTAATTCATCACGAATTTTATCAGATAAAGCAAAATCTTTGTTCGCTCTAGCTTCTTGTCTCAGTTTGATTAAAACATCAACAGCGCCTGATAATTTATCAGTTCCAGAATTGCTGTTTGCTGTGTTTTCTAAACCTAAAATATCAAAAACAAAACTGTTTAGCGTGTTTTTAAGTAGGTTTAAGTCTTCAGTAGTTAGTGTTTCTACACCTTCTTTTATTTGATTGATGTATTTAGCAGCTTCAAATAAATGAGCGATTAAAATTGGTGAATTGAAATCGTCATTCATCGCATCGTAACATTTCTGTTTCCATGCTGAAACATCAATAGAAGACGTTTTTGAAGCTTGTAAGCTGTTTAATAGATTCATAGCTTCCATAAGTCTATTGAAGCCTTTTTCACTGGCTAATAGACCGTCATCAGTTAAATCTAATACACTACGGTAAGATGATTGTGCTATAAAGAAACGAATCACGCTTGGTGCATATGCCTTACTGAAAAAAGTATTGTCTCCAGAAAGTAGTTCATCTGGATTCACTGTGTTTCCAGTAGATTTAGACATGCGTTGTCCGTTAAGTTCCAGCATGTTTGCGTGCATCCAGTAGTTTACTGGTGATTTTCCAATGGCCGCCTCATTTTGGGCAATTTCACATTCGTGATGGGGAAATTTTAAATCCATGCCACCACCGTGAATATCAAATTGTTCACCCAAATATTTTGTACTCATGGCTGTACACTCTAAATGCCAACCTGGGAAACCATCGCTCCAAGGTGAAGGCCACCGCATAATATGCTGTGGTTCGGCTTTTTTCCAAAGGGCGAAATCTTGCGGGTTTTTCTTGTCACTTTGCCCGTCAAGCGTACGCGTATTATGAATTAAATCGTCAAGTTTACGCTTGCTTAATTTACCGTATTCATTTGTTTCATTGAACTTATGAACATCAAAATAAACAGAGCCATTTACTTCGTAGGCAAAACCATTATCAATGATGTTTTTTATTAACTCAATTTGTTCAATGATATGCCCTGTAGCGGTAGGTTCTATACTAGGTGGTAAGAAGTTAAACGTGTTTAGAATATTATGAAAATCTACAGTATAACGCTGCACAACTTCCATAGGTTCAATTTGTTCTAAACGTGCTTTTTTGGTGATTTTATCTTCACCAGCATCAGCATCATTTTCTAAATGTCCGGCATCAGTGATGTTTCTAACATAGCGTACTTTAAAACCTAAATGCTTTAAATAACGAAAAACCATATCAAAAGACATAAAAGTCCGCACATTTCCTAAATGAACATTACTGTAAACTGTAGGCCCACAAACGTACATACCTATATGGCCTTCGTTTATAGGTTTAAAAGTTTCCTTTTTTCCAGTTAGGGAATTATAAATTTTGATAGGGTTGTCTTTATAAAGTTGCATAGTGGTTTAGGCGTATGTGGTGTAGTCAATTATGACTTAATAAAGTAAATTACAAAATGAATTAAAACTGAGTATCTAGCTTTATGTAATCAAGGAATTCGCGACGTGTTGCCATGTCTTTAAATTTCCCTCCAAACTCTGAAGTTACAGTGCTACTTTCTATATCTCTAATACCTCTTGAATTTACACAAAGGTGTTTCGCATCGATAACACATGCTACATCTTTAGTGCCTAAAACCTCTTGAAGTTCTCTAACAACTTGAATAGTTAAACGTTCTTGAACTTGCGGACGTTTTGCATAATAATCTACAATACGATTCATTTTAGATAAACCAACAACACTACCATTAGCGATATAGGCAATGTGAGCGCGACCAACAATTGGTAGTAAATGGTGTTCGCAAGTTGAATAAACGGTAATGTTTTTTTCAACAAGCATTTCGCCATACTTGTATTTATTGTCGAAAGTAGAAGCGCTAGGTTTTTTGCTAGGATCTAATCCGCCAAAAATTTCTTTAACAAACATTTTAGCCACACGATTAGGTGTTCCGCTTAAACTATCGTCAGTTAAATCTAAACCTAAGGTTTCCATGATGTGACGAACATCGTCTTTAATAATGTCTATTTTTTCGTCATTAGACAGTTTAAAAGCATCATTTCGCAATGGTGTATTTTCAGAAGTACCAATGTGTTCTTCTCCTAAAGCGTCAAAATCGTCTAAATTACTATCAAATTTCATCTGTTAAAATCTATTGTTTTTCAACAATCATAAAAGTCATTATTTGCTAGTTCTTTGTTAATAAGAGTTTTACAAATAAATGAAGTATGATTAATATTTCAAAAATTAGTTTGCAAAGATAAGCAATTCCGTTTTGTTATGCTTGGTGTTGCTAAATTATTAATTTTTTGTTTTAGTCTGAAAATGATTCCATTCATTACAGCTTACCTTTTATTTAATATCTCCAGATGAAAAGTTTAAATGCTGAAGCCTAAGGATAATGTAATGTTTTGATTTTTTCTGTCGATTGAAGCAAAAGGCGAACCACCTCCGTTAAGGTTGTATAGGTTATTTTGGTATGATCTTGAAGCCTGGTCGTAAGTTAAATCAATCTTCGTGTTTCCGAAAGTATATCCAATACCTGCAGAGAAGCCTTGTAGCTCACTCATAATGTCTCCATTTTTATACGGACTATCTTCATAACGGTAACCACCACGTAAGCTTAATTGGTTGATGACTCTGTATTCTGCACCAACGCGATAGGTAGAAACGTGAGTTAGTACGTTGCTCATTAAGGCGTTTTGATTGGAAAGTTCCGGGTCGTGTGTTGGTTTGAACTCTGTATTGCTAAAATTTTGATTTGAATAATCGAAACTGATAATACCACGTTTAGCAATAATGTAGGCTAAACTTCCTGTTATTTTTCCTGGAGTTTGTAATTGATATCTTGGGTAAACATTGACTATGTTGGGCGCTATAGTTTGTGATCTTGTAGTTCCAGATTCATCTCTAATTGTTTTTACGTATTGTGTGGTTTCTTCATCTATAGAATACCATGTTGGCGAATCGTAAACGACTCCTGCTCTTAATTCTGGAGTAAGGTTAAAAATACCACCCAATTGAAAAGAAAACCCAGCACCAGTAGTTAATAAGTTGTTTTCGAAATCAATATGTGTAACAGTTGACCCTGTATTGTTGTTATCTTCAATTAATACAGTAGAACGTTCGTAATTAATAAAATGTGAGTTTAGATTTATACCTAAAGAAAACTTGTCTTCAAATTGTGTGGCAAAATTAAAACTCATTTTTCCGTTATAACCTGTTGCTAAATAGGTGTATTTGTGATCAAAGTTTCCAGCAGCAACATTAGAAAAGTAAGTTTTGTTATCATCGTCATCAAATTCAGGATCTAATATATAAGATTCATAGCCTAAAAATGCTTGTTGATTTCCATAGCCAAATTGATTTCCGATGGCGCGATATGCGCGGTCTATCGATTCGTTAGGTAATGCTGATATATCGGCAAGTCTTTGGCCTTGAGCAAATTGATGAAAGTTTCCAGCAATTGAATTTACTGGTGCTAAAAAGTTGTTGTTATTATCTACAAAATCGACACTGTTTGTGTTCGTGCCTCTTGCTTGCCAGAAGTCATTAAAATTATTTGTGCGCTCATAATTAAGTGACATAGCAAATTTTGTCCAAGGTGAACTACTATTTCTATTAACAAATACAAAAGCAGCACCACCTTGGTTAATTCCGAAACAGGATTCATTCGTACTGGTCATGTTATTGAAATAGTTTGTTTCGTTTTTTGTATAACTGTTAGATCCCGTAATAGTAACATGGCTGTTACTAAAAACTACAGAACCGGCAGGATTTAAACTAACAGCACTTAAATCGCCACCTAGAGCACCAAAAGCACCACTCATGGCTCTAAATCGGGCTGTTCCTTGAATTTCATTTTGTGAATACCTTAAAGCATCTGTGATGTCTTGCGCATAAACGGTAGATAATGAAAGTACGCTTATGAATAGTAAATTAAACTTTTTCATGTATAATTTTTTAATCGTTTTAGGAGATGAAATAACCAAATAAACTGAGATGAAAATCAATTTATTTGGTTAGGTTTTGTTTTTGATATTAGCGTCTTCCTCCTCCTCTGGAAGAACTTCTGCTGCTACTTCCTGATGATCTCATTGTAGATCCGCTAGACCTAGAACTTGAACTAGGAGTGTAGCTTGAGTTTCTTGAAGAAGATCTGTTGTTATTGTAGTTGCTGTTAGAGCTTGATCTACTTGTAGGTTGTTTATAAACCGTACTAGAGCTTCTTCTTGAAGTTGATGTTGACGATCTTTTTGTTGAGTTGTTTGAAGGCGTTCGTGTAACTGTAGTAGATTTTCTTGTCACTCCAGTTTGAGACGGGTTTCTATTTGTTGTATAACTACGTCTAGTCGTTGTTCCTTGCGAATTTCTAGTGCTTGTACTCGTTCTTCTAGTGGTATTATACTTAGATGTTGTTCCTCTGTTTGTGTTTGCAGAACTTCGTCTGGTATTATTTGAAGCATTTATATTATTTCTGGTGTAATTACTTCTTCTGGTGCTAGCATAATTGTTACCGTAATAGCCTCCTCTTCGTGTGGCACTATAAGAATTATATCTGTTGTACCTATTGTAGTAACCGCCGCCGTAATATGGAGGGTAGCCCCATCCATATCCTGGGTAACCCCAACCATACCCTGGGTAGCCCCAGCCATAGCCAGGATACCCCCAACCGTATGAAGGGTAGCCCCAGCCGCCATAACCCCATCCGTAATTAAAACCAATGCCCCATCCAGTGCCCCAGTTATTCCATCCGTTATCAATGTAGTTAATGGTTACATTGCTGTTGTTTTGCCCCCAGCCAGCGTAGCCTACATAATTATCAACTAAAGAATCATTTTCCACATAAGCTGAATTTTCATACGCGTCAATATCAGTGAAAATGGTTGGATCTTCACCGAAATTTTCAGATTCTATAGATTTTGTTTTAAAATAATTCGTGTAATAATTGTTATCGTTAGGCGCTTCCTTGTGCTGTTGTTGTGTTTGTGGAACAGATCCTCCATAAATACCATCATTTCCTGCGCCAACATATTCATATGAACCACAAGAAGTGAATACTAAGAGTAACCCCAGCAAGCTTGCTAATGGTGCTTTTCTTTGTAAGGATTTAATTAATTGCATATCTGTTTATTTTAATTGTTGAACATAACAAAAATAGTTAGTTTTGCTGAACTATTTTTTATATTTAACAGAGGTGCAACATTTGTGCCAAAAAAACGTTATGGGCAAAAAACTTACTAGTAGAGCAGAAGATTATTCGAAATGGTATAACGAATTGGTTGTCAAAGCAGACCTAGCTGAAAATTCAGCTGTTAGAGGGTGTATGGTTATTAAACCTTATGGTTATGCTATTTGGGAGAAGATGCAAGCAGAGTTAGATCGAATGTTTAAAGAAACGGGGCACCAAAATGCTTATTTTCCTTTATTCGTACCTAAAAGCTTATTTGAAGCAGAAGAGAAAAATGCAGAAGGTTTTGCTAAAGAATGTGCTGTTGTTACACATTATAGGTTACAAAACGACCCAGATAAACCTGGGAAGTTGCGCGTAGATCCAGAGGCGAAGTTAGAGGAGGAGTTGGTAGTAAGACCTACAAGTGAAGCCATTATTTGGAATACTTTTAGAGGCTGGGTGCAATCGTATAGAGACTTACCTTTATTAATAAACCAATGGGCGAATGTGGTACGTTGGGAAATGCGTACACGTTTGTTTTTAAGAACAGCAGAGTTTTTATGGCAAGAAGGTCATACCGCTCATGCAACTAAAAAAGAGGCTTTAGATGAAGCAGCATTAATGAATAATGTATATGCTACGTTTGCTGAAAAATTTATGGCCATTCCTGTTGTACAAGGATTAAAAACTGAGAGCGAGCGATTTGCTGGAGCCGATGAAACATATTGTATCGAGGCATTAATGCAAGATGGAAAAGCATTACAGGCGGGAACCTCACATTTTTTAGGTCAGAATTTCGCCAAAGCATTCGATGTGAAGTTTGCCAATAAAGAAGGAAAACAAGATCACGTTTGGGCAACCTCTTGGGGGGTGTCTACACGATTGATGGGCGCCTTGATTATGACCCATAGTGATGATCAAGGATTAGTATTACCACCAAGTTTAGCCCCAAACCAAGTTGTTATTGTTCCTATATATAAGACTGAAGAAGATTTAAATAATATTACGGAAGTCGCCAATAGTATTTTAACAGATTTGCGCGCCAAGCACATTACTGTAAAATTTGATAATCGTGATACACACAGACCAGGAGCCAAGTTTGCGCAACATGAGTTGCAAGGTGTGCCATTGCGCATTGCTATTGGACCAAAAGATTTAGCTAATGGAACAGTAGAACTTGCACGACGTGATACGTTAAGTAAACAAGTTGTTGATCTCAATAATCTAACCGAAACCATAGAAGGGTTATTAAAGGAGATACAGGATACCTTATTTAATAAAGCTTTAAACTTTAGAGACAGTCACATTACTGAAGTTGACTCTTTTGAAGATTTTAAAGACGTTTTAGAAAATAAAACAGGATTTATTTCGGCACATTGGGATGGAACAACAGAAACTGAAGATAAAATCAAGGAGATTACAAAGGCCACAATTAGATGTGTGCCATTAGAAGGTAAGTTAGAACCAGGTGTTTGTGTGTATTCAGGAAAGCCTTCTGAGCGGCGTGTTTTATTCGCAAAAGCCTACTAATCAGTAATAAAACAAGTGCTGAGTGATTTTTTTAAAAAAAAAGTTATTTAGCGCTTGTAAAAGTGAAAATAAGTTGTAAATTTGCACCCGCAATGGAAAACATTGCAAGTTATTTGAAAAGATTGAGTGAAAAAAAATTAAAATTTAAGTTGCAGATTTGTAAATTAAATTTATCTTTGCACTCTCAAAAAAAACAAATGGCCCGTTCGTCTATCGGCTAGGACGCCAGGTTTTCATCCTGGTAAGAGGGGTTCGATTCCCCTACGGGCTACAATATTTTAATAAGAAGAAAAAAATGGCAAATCATAAGTCAGCATTAAAAAGAATAAGAAGCAACGAAGCTAAGCGTTTAACTAACAAGTATAAACACAAAACTACTCGTAATGCAATTAAAAAATTACGTGAGTTAACAGATAAGAAAGAAGCTGAGTCTTTATATCCTTCTGTAGTTTCTATGTTAGATAAATTAGCTAAGAAAAACGTTATTCATGCTAACAAAGCTGCTAACCTTAAATCTGGTTTAGCGAAACATGTTGCAGCACTTTAATTAGTAACTTCGACTTAAGATTTTAAAATATTTAAAAGCTTCTCAGAAATGAGAAGCTTTTTTTATGCCTTATAATTTAGGATAATTTCACAGCAATGTCGTTGTAAAAAAAGCATATAAAAGTAAGCATGTTTTGTTTTAATACTATAAATTTGCAACTGTAAAAGTTAATAACTCACATAATATTACCTCTTTGGAAAATACAAAAGCAATCAAATTAATTGATAAGATTCTTGAAGATCTTGATAATACAGGAATCAATACCGATGCGTTAATAAGCGATATTAAAGAATTAAGAGCATATGCGATAGAAGAGCAGGCCCCATTAGTTGTAAAGGTTCTTAGATATACTTACGAACACATTGAAGAAAATGAGACTTTCTTAATCCCAATGCCTGAAGATGATGATGAGTTGTTTACAGAAGAAGGAGAAGAAGTTGTAGAAGCAGAGGAAGCTGCAGAGGTAGATCCTATTGAAAGTCTTAAGTATGTTATTTCTTTAACTAGAAATCTTAAGAACAAAACAAATATTGCTGATTTAAAAGCATATAAAGAACTTTTATTAGCTTACTAATTCAAGCCTGAAGGTTATATAAAATGTTAAAAGCTCTAACATATGATGTTGGGGCTTTTTGCCGTCTATAAACGAATGTTACTTGTTATAAATGTTGTTCCAATAACCAAGAGTAAACCGCTTCATTATTATAAGTTTCCGTCCAACTGTCATGTTTAGCATCGGGGTAGATGGTGAGTTTTGTTTTAGAGTTTAGCTTTTTTAGAGTCTTATAAGCTTCTTTGGTTTGTTCAACGGGAACCACAGCGTCTTCTTCGCCATGAAAAAACCATACGGGTAGGTTTTTAGCCCATTTAATGTAAATCATAGGAATGTCTGCTGCACAAACCGAAAGCATCGCAGCATAAGTATTAGGATGGTTTACAGCCATACGCCAAATGCCATCACCACCACGACTAAGCCCCGTTAAATAAATGCGTTTTTTATCTATAGGTAAAGAGTCCGCTAATTTCATGACCATTTGATGAATTTGACGATCATTCCATAGGCCCTTTTTATTTGGATTTAAAGGCGCAAAAACATAAAAAGGAAAATCCTTGCCTTCATTTAGACGTTTCGGAATCCCATGTTTTTTTACGATGTTTAGATCGCTATCACTGTTAGCACCACCGTGTAATGAAACAACTAATGGATACTGTTCTTTTTTTTCAGTTGGTGTGTATAAGAGGTATTGGTAGCTTTCTTGAGTGTTAGCTTCCATTGTATATGTCTGAAGTTGCGCAAAGCTTTTTCCAATAGAAAATAGAGTTAATATTAAGAATAGCGATTTATATTTCATGAATTGTAGAGCTTCTGTATTACGACCGATTAAATTACTAATTTTAACTTGAATTGTATGCTTTTTAGGCAGATTCTTATGGTAAGAATAATTGTTCTGTTGATTATTTTTATTGAAGTCAGAGTTAAAAACGCGAACTAGCGCGAAGAATGTTGTACTAAAGTTATTTCGTATTTAACCTACGTCAAAGGATTTTAAAAGGTGAACGAGAAACTACAATTTTTACTTAAAGTTAATTAGTAAATGTGCATTCAATCTGTGGAAATCAGTGTAATTTGTGTCTGAAATAAAAATGGTTTCCTAGTGTATTTTGACAACCTTTTAATGCATAAAAAAAAGCCTCAACAAAATTTGTTAAGGCTTTAAGATATTATACTCAAGTCTTTTTATCCGTTCATAGAAATTAAAAACTCTTCATTGTTTTTTGTTTGTTTAAAGCGTTCGTTAATAAACTCCATGGCTTCAACAGGGTTCATATCCGCAAGGTATTTGCGCATTACCCACATGCGTTGTACCGTAGTATCATCTAATAAAATATCATCACGACGAGTACTTGAAGAAGTTAAATCGATAGCAGGGAAAATTCTACGGTTAGAAATTTTTCTATCTAACTGAAGTTCCATGTTACCTGTTCCTTTAAACTCTTCAAAAATCACCTCGTCCATTTTAGAACCTGTTTCTGTCAGGGCTGTTGCAATAATGGTTAATGAACCACCATTTTCAATATTACGAGCCGCACCAAAGAAACGTTTTGGTTTATGTAAGGCGTTGGCATCTACACCACCACTTAATATTTTTCCAGAAGCGGGTTGTACCGTATTGTATGCACGTGCTAAACGTGTGATAGAATCTAATAAAATAACTACATCATGGCCACATTCCACCAAACGTTTTGCTTTTTCAAGTACGATGTTCGCAATTTTAACGTGTTCATGCGCTTCCTTGTCGAACGTAGAAGCAATAACCTCACCGCGTACGTTACGTTGCATGTCTGTTACCTCCTCAGGACGTTCATCAATAAGTAAAATCATTTGGTAAACCTCAGGGTGATTTGCTGCAATTGCATTGGCAACATCCTTTAGTAACATGGTTTTACCAGTTTTAGGTTGCGAAACTATCATACCACGTTGTCCTTTACCTATTGGTGCAAACAAATCCATGATTCGCGTTGAAATCGTACTTTGTTTTTCAGCAAGATTAAATTTTTCTTGAGGAAATAAAGGGGTTAAGTGTTCAAAAGATACACGGTCTCTTACAACATTTGGGCTTTGTCCATTAATTTGACTCACTTTAATTAGTGGGAAATATTTTTCACCTTCTTTTGGCGGACGCACATGTCCTAAAACTGTATCTCCAGTTTTTAAACCAAATAATCTTATTTGAGATTGAGACACATAAATATCATCAGGGGATGATAAATAGTTGTAATCAGAAGAACGTAAAAAACCATAACCATCTTGCATGATGTCTAAAACACCTTCACTTTCAATAATAGCATCAAATTCGAAATCAGGCTCACGGTAACGGTTTCTGTTATCTTTATTGCCTTTATCAACGTTACCATTTTTTTGGTTGCGTTGCTGATTTTTATTTTGATTATTCTGATTGTTTTGTGGTCTTGGGTTTGGTTTTTTCGGACCCTCGTTTTGAGTTTTTGTTTTAGGAGCGTTGTCCTTTTTAGGAGCTTCCTTTTGTGGTTGTGCTTTTTTGGGCGCCTCTACTTGTGAAGTTTCTGGTTTAGGAGCTTCAACTTTAGCCGGTGCATTAACAGTTTGATCTTCTGTTTTTGGAGCTGTATTTCTAGCAGGTTTTTGAACACGCTGTCTAGGTTTTCTTGGAGCAGGTTTAGCTGCTACTTTAGTTTCTTTTTCTTCTGTTGCCTTAGCTGGTTCAATTGATTCTGAAGGAGCCACTGCAGCTTTAACTGCTTTAGGATCTGCAGCTTGCTGATCTAGTATTTGGTATACTAAATCTAATTTTTTTAAAGAACGAAACTTTGGAACGTTCAGTTTTTTTGCAATCTCCTGTAAATCAGCGAGTTTTTTTTCTTTTAATTGTGAAATTTCAAACATTGATGTTTAATTGAATATGTTGATTTGAACACTAACTTGAGTAATTCTGAAAAATATGAGTTTATTCTGAAGATTTAATCGCTTGTATTTGCGACTGTTGAGAATTATTACTGCAATTATACGACTTTATTTTATTTTTTTGCATTAATTCTGTTATTTTTGCGATCTAGTTTTATAAAATCAAATGATACAACGCATCCAAACCATTTACCTCATTTTAGCAGCAATCGTTTCAGGTGGCTTAATTTTTGCGTTTGAATTATGGACAACTCCAGAAGGTGTAAAAGTTTATGCTAACAATACCACTTACGAGTATATTGCCTTTTTAACTTCTGCTTTGTTTTCTATTGTATCTATTTTGCGTTACAAAAATAGGAAGTCACAATTTATGTTGGGACGACTTAACATCATATTAAACTTTTTTTTATTAGGATTTTTTGTGTATTTATCTCTAAATCTATCTGGAGAAACGGCGGTTTCTGAGAAAGGTATTGGGATGCTTCTCCCTGTTGTTTCTATCGTGTTTTTGGCTTTAGCCAATAAGGCCATCAAGAAGGATGAAGATCTCGTAAAATCTGTAGATCGATTACGTTAAACCTAACATCTTAGTAGTATTAGTGCGTAAACCCAAGGTGAAGATCTTGGGTTTTTTTATGCCTTGATTTTAGGTGTTAGAATTTGAGTTATAACTTAGATTCCAGAATAGAGTGCTATGCTTTTTTAGGACCTCATTTTTTTATTGGCTTCACAAAGCGCAATAATTTCTTCAATTCTTTTTTGTTTTGTGGCTTCGCGTTTGGCACTATCCAAATAGCTGAGGTATGATTTTCTATAGCTTTTAGAGAAATTATTGAAATTTTCGAAAGCGATTGGGGTTTTATCAAATGCCTTTTGCAAGGCTTCAGGAATAATGCCATTTTCAACAGCATCCATAGCGGTCCAAGTTCCTGTTTTCTTAGCTATTTCAATAGTTTTGTACCCCGCTTCTTGCATTAAATTTTTAGCGATTAAATCTTCTACATACTTTTTGTTAACTGCACTCCAATTACTATTCGCTTTTCGAAGGGAGAAATATTGCCTGCGTTTTCCATTTCCCAAACTTTGTACTTTAGAGTCTATCCAACCAAAGCATAAAGCGACTTTCACAGCTTCTTCCCACCGCATTGTTGGTATATTAGTTTCAAGTTTATAAAAGATTAAGTAAACACTTGCTTCTTTATTATGGTTTTTAAGAAGCCAGTTGTACCAATCGGTGTCTCGTTCAAAATGCAGTTCGATAGGATCTACCATAGTTAGATCTTTTTTGAATTCACATAAAAATCTTGGTCTAATCCAAAAGTTGAAATGTTATGGTCACTTTTTAAAGTTTTCCATTCCGTATTGGGATAAATCCATTGTTTGGCATTATTAATTTTCACCTGTAGTGGCATGTCAAAATCAGCGACAACATTGTTCCAACGGTATTTTAGAGTGTCATTTGAAATTGCATATTCTAAACTAGGAATTTTTATGGTTCTTAAATACTGATTAAAAAAAGCGGTTAAATCTATGCCTGAATTTGTACTTATATAATTTTCTATTTGTTCTGTAGTGACCGTTTGGTGATAGAATGTTTTGTTCATTCCAACTAGTATTTTGCGCCACTTTTCATCATCTTCAATTAGCTGCCTTAATGTGTGAAGCATATTAGCTCCTTTATAATACATATCACCCGAACCTTCATTGTTTACGTTATAATGTCCAATAATAGGCTTATCATTTAAAATGTTCCTTCTGGTGCCTATAACGTATTCTGAAGCTGCCTTTTTTCCGTAGTAATAATCTAAAAACAAACTTTCAGAGTAGGCTGTGAAGCTCTCGTGAATCCACATATCTGCAATATCCTTATTCGTAATGTTGTTCGCAAACCATTCGTGACCTGACTCATGTATGATTATAAAATCAAACTTTAATCCCCAGCCCGTACCAGATAAATCACTTCCTAAATAGCCCTGTTGGTAATTGTTACCGTAGGTTACCGAACTTTGATGTTCCATACCTAAATATGGAGCTTCAACCAACTTATAACCATCTTCATAAAAAGGGTAGGGACCAAACCAATGTTCGAAAGCTTTCATCATTTTTGGAGCATCTTTAAAATGAATTTTAGCTTTTTCTAAATGGTCCCTAAGCACGTAGTAATCCATATCTAGCTTGCCGTTCAAACCATCATATACTTCAGAGAAGTGAACATAATCTGCAATGTTTACATTTACTCCGTAATTGTTAATTGGGTTTTCAACAAACCAAGAATAAGTTTTAGAATCGCCATGTTCTTCTATATTTCTAAGTCTTCCATTTGAAACATCCATCAGTTTTTTAGGGACATTAACACTAATAAGCATGCTATCCACTTCGTCGTACATATGATCTTTGCAAGGCCACCAAACGCTAGCGCCTAAGCCTTGGCAAGATGTAGCCACAAAATCATTACGGTTTTTGTCCTTCTTCCATGTAAAACCACCATCCCAAGGCGCACGTACAGCTTTTTTTGGATGGCCTTCATAAAAAACATCTAGGCTTTGTACACTTCCAACTTTTTGCTCGTCTTTTAAAGTGATAAAATGGGCATTTCCTTCATTTTTAAGGTTTAATAGCTTCCCGTTTTGTGTTACTTGGGTGATTTTTAATGGGGGTTGTAAATCGATTTGTAAGACTTGATCGTTCTTTAAAACTTTGTATTGAATAGTGTTTTTACCTGAAATAAACTGAGTCTCAGGTTCTACTTTGATATCTAAATGATAATAAGTTAAATCCCACCATGAACGTTCGGGTGTTATACTACCTCTTAAGGTATCTTGCCTTGAAAAACTATGATTTTCTGAAAATAAACTTTGCGCTTCCGCGGAAGAAAAAGCAACAATCGAAAATATAAAAATTAGGAATAACGAGTAGCGATTCATCATGAAGAATATATGGAATATGAGTTGTTAAAAATAACGAAAATAAAAACGCCTCGAAATTTATTTCCGAAGCATTTTTGTAAATGGAGTTAGTCACTAATTTAAAATACTTATAATTTTTTTAAAAGCAATATTTATTTTCTTTAATTACTTTTCCTGCAATAATGTTTCTTAATTCTACAATATTGGGCATGTTTACGTATTTAATATAGCGTTTTAATCCCATAAGCATCATACGTTGTTCATCACCGCTAGAAAATGAAATAATGGAATGTTTTCCAGCTGTTTCAATGATATCAATAGCGTGAAATAAATTAAGTTGTGCCATAGCTATTTGTTCTTTAACGGCGTCTTTGCCATTTTTATTGGCCATTTTTTCTGCACGTAAAATTGCAGATTCAGCTAAGTAAACTTGAATTAAAATATCTGAAGCGGCTAGCATGAGTTGCTGCTGTTGCTCAATTTTTTCACCATATTTTTGAAGCGCAGCACCTGCCACCATCATGAATAATTTTTTCAAATTTTTAATGATGTTTTTTTCTTCAGAAAACAATTCAGAAAAATCAGGAGTTTCAAATGAAGGTATACCCATCAATTCTTCTTGTACCGCTGTGGCTGGGGTTAAGAGGTCAACGTGGCCTTTCATTGCTTTTTTAATCAGCATACCTATAGAGAGCATGCGGTTTATTTCATTGGTACCCTCGTAAATTCTTGAAATTCTTGCATCTCGCCAAGCGGATTCAATTGGGGTGTCCTCAGAAAAGCCCATGCCTCCAAAAATTTGAATGCCTTCGTCTGTACATTTCTGTGTAAACTCTGAAACCGCTACCTTAAGAATAGAGCATTCTATAGCATATTCTTCAACGCCTTTAAGTTCAGCCTCTTGGTGCGTGTCTTTACCGTTATTTTTTCTCATTTCAATACGGTCTTCAATATTTTTTGCAGCGCGATAACTTGCAGATTCGCCCACCCAACAGTTGGTGGCCATTTCGGCAAATTTTTGACGCATAGCTCCAAAGCTAGAAATTGGTACATTAAATTGAACACGGTCGTTGGCATATTTTACAGATTCTGTAATCACACGGCGTTGGGCATCTAAACAAGCAGCTGCTAATTTTATACGACCCACATTTAAAGCATTCATAGCTATTTTAAAACCGTTGCCTCTAGTAGATAGCATGTTTTCAACAGGCACTACAGTATCGTTGTAAAATACTTGACGTGTTGAAGAGGCGCGAATTCCTAGCTTATGTTCTTCTTCGCCAAGAGTGATGCCGTTAGGATTTTCGGGGTCGTACTCGACAATAAATCCAGTGATGTTTTTATCGTCTTCAATACGTGCAAAAACGATCATTAAACTACAGAAACCAGCATTTGAAATCCACATTTTCTGACCTGTAATTTTATATGATTTACCATCTTCGGAAAGTACTGCTTTGGTTTTTCCAGAATTAGCATCACTACCCGCACTAGGTTCGGTTAAACAATAAGCGCCAAACCATTCCCCTGAAGCTAATTTTGGCACATACTTTTGTTTTTGTTCTTCAGTTCCATATAAGGTAATTGGTAAGGTTCCAATACCTGTGTGTGCACCAAAAGCGGTACTGAATGAACCTGTTGCTCCAGAAATATAGTCGCAAACCAACATGGTGTCTACAAAGCCAAGCCCCATACCTCCATATTCTTCAGGAACAGAAATACTTAAAAAACCAAGTTCGGCTGCTTTACGCATACAGGATTCGGTTAAGGCATAGTCTTTTTGTTCAAATTGTGGTTTTTTAGGCCAAACCTCACGATCTATAAATTCGGTCACAGCTTCTTTCATCATGAGCTGATCTTCATTAAAGTCTTCAGGAGTGAAAATATCTTCGCAATCAATTTCTTTTACTAAGAATTGGCCGCCACGTAAAATGTCTTTTTCCATAATATAGCCCCCTCTAACTCCCCCAAAAGGGGAGCATTGTTACGGGGTGATTTTTAGTTATACAATATTTATTTAGTTTTTTAAAGCTCTGTTAAGTCGAGTTATTTAATTGGTGTTTGCGTTTTTTGTTCCTCCCCTTCGGGTAGGTAAGGAGGGACGTCTATTTCAAAAACTCAAAAATCCCGCAAGCACCTTGGCCTGTTCCTACGCACATGGTTACGGCTCCGTACTTACCGCTCATGTTACGTTTTCGCATTTCATCAAATAATTGCACAGAAAGTTTAGCTCCAGTGCAGCCTAGCGGATGGCCTAAGGCAATAGCACCACCATTCACATTAACTATATCTGGGTTGAGTTTTAACTCTCGTATTACGGCAAGTGCTTGTGAAGCAAAGGCTTCGTTTAGTTCGATAAGTTCTAAATCTGATTGTTGTAAGCCTGCTTGTTTTAACGCTTTAGGAATCGCTTTTACGGGACCAATACCCATAATGCGTGGTTCAACTCCAGCAGCAGCATAGTTTACTAAGCGTGCAATAGGTTCTAGATTAAGTTCTTTAACCAGATCTTCGCTCATAACCATAACAAAAGCTGCACCATCACTCATTTGTGATGAGTTTCCAGCCGTTACACTTCCGCCTTGAGCGAAAACAGCACGTAATTTAGCTAAGGCTTCTTTGCTAGTTCCTGCACGCGGACCTTCATCTTTAGTCACAGTATATGACTTTGTGGCTTTTTTTCCGTTTGAATCAATATATGTTTCATTAACATCAATGGGTACAATTTGATCTTGAAAACGATTTTCGGCTTGAGCCTTTAAGGCTTTCATATGGGAATTATAGGCAAAATCATCTTGGTCTTCACGAGAAACTTTAAACTGATTTGCTACTGCTTCAGCGGTGTTTCCCATGCCCCAATAATAGTCTTCGTGGCCTGCTTTTACAATATCATAATTAAGCTCAGGTTTATAACCTGTCATTGGAACAGCGCTCATGCTTTCGGCACCACCAGCAATTATGCAATCGGCCATACCCGATTGAATTTTAGCCGTAGCAATACCTATAGTTTCTATTCCAGAAGAACAAAAACGATTTACGGTAACTCCAGGCACCTCGACAGAATTTAACCCCATTAATGAAATTAAACGTGCCATATTGAGACCTTGAGAACCTTCTGGCATCGCATTACCAACAATAACATCGTCTATACGATCTTTGTCTAGTTGCGGAAGTTCTTTCATCATATGCTGAATCGTTTCAGCAGCTAATTCATCGGTACGTTTAAATCGGAAAACACCTTTAGGCGCTTTACCAACTGCAGTTCTGTATGCTTTTACTATATATGCTTGTTTCATATTAGCCCCCTAGCCCCCGAAGGGGGAATACCTATTAGGGGTCAATAGGATTTTATTTGTTATTTTTTTGTTTTCTAACCATGTTTATGTACCTAGTTTTTCCGGTACCCCGTTCCCTATGTGGGGGATAGGGGGGGCTTAGTTTCTAAGTGGTTTCCCTGTTTTTAGCATGTGCTGAATGCGTTCTAAGGTTTTACGTTCGGTACATAAACTCAAAAAGGCTTCACGTTCTAAATCCAATAAATATTGTTCTGAAACCAGAGTAGGCTCCGATAAATCGCCTCCAGCCATAACGTAGGCTAATTTGTTTGCAATTTTCTGATCGTGTTCGCTTATAAAATTAGCCGCTTCCATAGAGTCTGTGCCAACTAAAAACATACCTAAAGCTTGTTTGCCAAGCACTTTCACATCGTTACGTTTTACGGGCATAGTGTAACCGGCATCTGCCAAAATTCTAGCATGTGCCTTTGCGGTTGCAATTTGCCTGTCTCTATTTGGAACAACAATATCTTTTCCTTTTTGAAGAATGCCTAGATCGAAAGCTTCATAAGCCGACGTAGCGACCTTTGCCATACCAATAGTTAGAAAGTATTCTTGTAAAATATTCAATTGTACATCACCTTTTCTAAAGGTATCTGATGCGCGTAAGGCCATTTCTTTTGAGCCAGCACCGCCAGGAATCACACCAACACCAAATTCTACTAATCCGATATAAGTTTCGGCTGCGGCAACGACTTTATCGGCATGCATGGATAACTCACAAGCACCACCTAAGGACATGCCGTGTGGGGCTGAAACTGTAGGGATAGACGAATAACGCATGCGCATCATGGTGTCTTGGAAATATTTTATCGCACCATTTAATTCGTCGTATTCCTGTTCCACGGCCATCATGAAAATCATGCCAATGTTAGCGCCAACAGAGAAATTAGCACCTTGGTTTCCTATAACGAGTCCGTCAAAATCTTTTTCAGCAAGATCTACCGCTTTATTAAGTCCCGCAAGAACATCGCCACCAATAGTGTTCATTTTAGATTGGAATTCACAGTTAAGAATGCCGTCACCTAAATCTTCAATAACAACGCCTGAATTTTTAAAGACTTCATGAGATTTTCTAATATTATCTAAAATAATGAAGGCATCTTGACCTGGTACTTTTTGCTGAGATTTAGAAGGTATGTTATAAAAATATGAAGCACCTTCTTTCACAGAGTAAAAAGAAGTATTTCCTGAAACGACCATGTCGTTTATCCATTCGGCAGGGGCTAAACCTTCAGCTTTTATAAGCTCTAAGCCTTTTTCAAATCCTATAGCATCCCATATTTGGAAAGGACCATGTTCCCAACCAAATCCTGCTTTCATAGCATCATCTATTTTATATAAATCATCTGAAATTTCAGGAATTCTTTGCGATACATAAGCAAATAGCGCCGCAAATGTTTTTCGGTAAAATTCACCAGCTTTATCTTTGCCCGACACTAAAACTTTAAAGCGATCAATAACTTTATCGATAGGTTTTGTAAGTTCTAAGGTTCCAAAATTGGCTCGTTTTTTTGAGCGAAACTCAAGTGTATTTAAGTCTAAAGATAGAATTTCTTTTTTGCCGTCACCTGAAACTTGTTTTTTGTAAAAACCTTGTCCAGTTTTGCTTCCTAACCATTTTTTTTCCATCATGGTGTTGATGAAATCTGGCAGTTTAAATAACGCTAATTGTTCGTCGTTTTTACAATTTTCAGCAATACCATTTGCTACATGAACTAAAGTGTCCAAACCTACAACATCAACCGTTCTAAAGGTTGCCGATTTCGGTCGGCCAATCACAGGTCCTGTTAATTTATCAACTTCTTCAATGGTTAAATTCATGTCTTTTACAGTATGGAATAAACTCATAATGCTGAAAATACCAATGCGGTTTCCAATAAAGGCTGGCGTATCCTTTGCTATTACTGAAGTTTTTCCAAGGAATTGCTCTCCATAACTATTTAAGAACTCGATTACCGAAGCATCGGTTTTAGGCCCTGGAATGATTTCAAATAATTTTAAGTACCGTGCTGGGTTAAAAAAGTGTGTTCCGCAGAAATGCTTTTGAAAGTCTTCACTTCGACCCTCACTCATAAATTTTATAGGGATTCCAGAGGTATTACTGGTAATAAGTGTTCCGGGAGTTCTATGTTTTTCAAGTTTTTCAAAAACTTGTTTTTTGATATCTAGCCTTTCAATAACCACTTCCATAATCCAATCGACCTTGGCAACTTTGGCCATGTCGTCTTCTATATTTCCTGTGGTGATTCTATTAGCAAAACTCTTATGATAAAGCGGAGCCGGTTTCGATTTTATTGAAGCGGCTAGTGCCTCGTTTACCAACCTGTTTCTAACAACTTTATCTTCTAAAGTTAAGCCTTGTGCTTTTTCTTTTTCATTAAGGTCCCTTGGGATAATATCTAATAATAGCACTTCAACGCCAATATTAGCGAAATGACATGCAATGCCGCTACCCATGATACCAGAGCCAATTATGGCTATCTTTTTTATTCTTCGTTTGCTCATTTTAGTTTAGCTATTGGGTTATTTGTAGATTTTTTTATTGCAAACCATATTGTTAATAATCTCTGCAACTTCGTAGAAATGGTTTAGTTGTTCTTCTGTAACCTCTTTTCTTATGGCTTCATTAAAAGTTAAAACTTTTTCTCTGGAGAAGTCTCTTTTTTCTAATCCGAAATCGGTGAGGGTTATAATTACGCCACGACCATCGTCTGGATTAGGTTTTCTGGCTATGAGTCCTTTCGTTTCCATAGATTTTAAAATACGGGATAAACTTGTTGCTTCCATACCCATTTTTGGGCCTAAAGAGGTGGACGGCGTACCTTTATCGGGATCTATACTGAGTAAAGTAAACCCAGTTGCCATAGTGCTTTCAATCTTAGCAGCTTCTTCATTATACATCTTTTGAACCGTTAACCAGGTCGTTCTTAATATATAATCAATGGTCTTATCTTTCATGTTTTATGAATGTAATTTTCTCAAATATAGGAAAATTTATTATGCACGCATAATAAAAAACATAAAAATAAGCCGTCTTGGTAATGGGTTGATTTATAACTTCTTATTGCCTTAAGTTATTTGTTGGGTCTATAAATTTGTTCTATAAGATCATGGTACATTTCCTTAATAACCGATCTACGCATTTTCATGGTTGGCGTAAGGTGCTGTGATTTTATAGACCAAACATCAGGGGTTAATTTAAAGGCTTTTATTTGTTCCCATTTACCAAATTTTTCATTGCATTGGGCTATTTCAATTTGAATTCGTTCTTGTATAATTTCAGAACTAGCTATGGAAGCATTAGTCTTTTCAAGATTAATGTTTTTCCTGTCAATCCATTCATAAATAAATTCAAAGTTAGGCTGTATCAAGGCGGCAGGCATTTTTTCACCTTCGCCAATGACCATAATTTGTTCTATAAAACGGGATTGCTTTAAATCGTTCTCTAGTAATGTTGGAATTACATATTTTCCTCCAGAGGTTTTAAACATTTCTTTTTTACGGCCAGTAATTTTTAAAAATCCTTCGCTGTCTATCTCCCCCTTATCACCAGTATGAAAAAAATCGCCGGTCATTACGCTTTTAGTTTTTTCAGGGTCCTTATAGTAACCCAGCATGACGTTAGGGCCTTTTATTAAAATTTCGCCATCTTCAGCAATTTTAACTTCAACATTTTTAATAGGTTTTCCAACGGTACCTATTTTAAACATTTTATCGGCATATTTTCCAACAGATATTACGGGTGATGTTTCTGTGAGTCCGTAACCTTCCATGATTTGCATACCAGCAGCACAAAATATTCTGGCTAATCGCGGTTGTAAAGCGGCGCTGCCAGAAACCATGGTAGATAACTCAGCACCTAAAGCTTCTCGCCATTTGCTAAAAATCAATTTATTAGCAATGCTTAGCTTGAATTCATACCATGCCCCGTTTTGTTTATAAGGCTCCCAGATTTCACCTAAACTCACAGCCCAAAAGAACAGAGCTTTTTTAACGCCTGTAAGTTCTGTGCCTTTTGCAATGATTTTGTCGTATACCTTTTCTAATAGTCGCGGCACAACACTCATTAGGTTAGGTTTTATTTCTTTGGCATTATCGGCTATTTTATCAAGGCTTTCGGCGTAATAAATAGAGGTTCCTGTGTGCTGATAGACATAAATTAGTAATCGCTCGAAAATATGACAAATAGGCAAAAAGCTCAAAATTCTAGTTTCCCCTTCTTTTAAAGGAACTCTTGGTATGCTGTCTAATACATTACTAGTGATATTCCAGTGTGAAAGCATCACACCTTTAGGCTTTCCTGTAGTTCCAGAAGTATAAATTATGGTCGCTAAATCGTTAGGTTTAACCGCATCTTTCCTGATTTTAACTTCGTTTTGATTCGAGTTGTCTTTACCGAGTTCTAAAAGTTCGGAGTAATGTTTGCAACCTTTTATATGATCAAAAGAGTATACTTCCTTTAATTGTGTTTGGTCTAAAACTTTCTTAACTTTTTCTAAAACTTCTTCATCTGAAACAAAGCAGTACACCGATTCACTATGGTTAAGAATGTAAGCATAGTCTTCAGCTGAAATAGTTGGGTAAATAGGGACGTTTTGCGCACCGATTTGTAAAACCCCAATGTCTAAAATATTCCATTCTGTTCTGTTTGAAGATGAAATGACTGCAATTTTATCATCCTTATTTATGCCTAACTTTAATAACGCCCGACTTATGGCATTAGATTTATCAACGTATTCTTGAGTAGATGTTTTTATCCATTCGCCATTGTATTTGGTGACCAAGGCAGAATCTGTTGGTTTGTTTTCAAGTTGGTAATAAGGAAAATCAAATAATCTTGTGATTTCAGTCATATTAATAGTTCTAGAATAGTGTGGTGTCTTGCAAAGTATGAAATTAAATAAGATTTTCAAATAAGAGTTAAAAAGTTTAGATAAACAATTGTTAAGTATTTAAAAAACCGAAAACTTGTTACAAAAGGCGATTTGACTTTATTTTTATCAATACATCAACAATTCACTCAAAAACATGACAATTTGTTTCAAAACGGAATTAAAGCCTTCAGTTTTGTAGGTAAAACTTACAGAAGCATAAAGAAAGTGAGATGGTTTATTGCGACTTCAAACGTTTTCGTGCTTTTAAAAAAGAAGGTTTAGACGTAAACTGACAAATGTCATCTTATATCTTTTCATGTGAGTTTATCTTTGTAAGCATATTACAGTAAAGGAATTATATTCAAAAATTAATATAAACAACATGGAAGTAAAACAATTTAAAAACGGAATTTGGACTAAGGAAATAAATGTTAGGGATTTTGTATTTCAAAACATTACACCTTACCATGGTACTTACGAATTTTTAGTTGGACCTAGTGAAAAGACTAAGAATTTATGGGAAGTTTGTAAAGTTGCCACTCAAGAGGAACGTCAAAGAAACGGGGTTCGTGCTGTAGATACTGAAACCATTTCAACAGTTAGCGCTTTTGAAGCGGGATATATAGATAAAGAAAATGAAGTAATTGTTGGTTTACAAACCGATGAGTTATTAAAAAGAGCTATGAAACCTTTTGGAGGTTTTAAAGTGGTTCAAAAAGCTTTACAAGAACAAGGTGTTAAACCTAATGATAATTTAACCGAGTTATTTTCTAAATATGTGAAAACCCATAATGATGGTGTTTTTGATGCTTATAATGCTGAAATTAGAAAATTCCGTTCTTTAGGATTTTTAACTGGATTACCAGATAACTATGCTAGAGGTAGAATTATTGGTGATTACCGTCGTGTGGCTTTATACGGAATTAACGCGTTAATTGAAGCTAAGAAAGTAGATTTAGAGCACATCACTGGACCAATGACAGAATCTGTTATTCGTTTACGTGAAGAGGTGTCTTCTCAAATTAAAGCTTTAAACGAAATTCTTGAATTAGGAGCTAAATATGATTTAGAATTGGGTCGTCCAGCTGAAACCGCGAAAGAAGCAGTACAGTGGACTTATATGGCTTATTTAGCAGCTGTAAAAGAACAAGATGGTGCAGCGATGTCTTTAGGTAACACGTCTACATTCTTAGATGTTTATATTGAAAATGACTTAAAAGCAGGGTTAATTACTGAGGAAGAAGCTCAAGAGTTTATCGATCAATTCGTAATGAAATTACGTATGGTACGTCACTTGAGAATGTCTGCTTACGATGAAATTTTCGCTGGAGATCCAACTTGGGTAACAGAAGCTATTGGTGGTATGTTTGAAGATGGAAGAACGAAAGTAACAAAAACGTCTTTCCGTTTCTTAAACACACTGTACAACCTAGGGCCATCACCAGAGCCTAATATGACCATTTTATGGTCTCAAGAGTTACCACAAAACTTCAAAGATTACTGTGCTAAAGTAGCGATCGATACGTCTTCAATTCAGTTTGAAAATGATAACCTAATGAGAGCGCAACGTGGTTCTGATGATTACGGAATTGCTTGTTGTGTATCTTACCAAAGTTTAGGGAAATCTATCCAGTTCTTTGGAGCACGTACCAACTTAGCTAAAACATTATTATTAGCGGTTAACGGTGGTCGTTGTGAAAATACTGGTAAAATCATGGTTGATGGTATTGAAGCTTGCGATTGTGAATACTTAGATTTCGATAAAGTCATGGTTAACTTTAAAGTGGCTATGAAAGAAGTGGCAAGAGTTTACAATGATTCGATGAACATTATTCACTACATGCACGACAAATACTATTATGAAAAAGCTCAAATGGCTTTAATCGATACCAACCCAGGCATCAATATTGCTTATGGTATCGCAGGATTATCTATTGTAGCCGATTCACTTTCAGCAATTAAATATGCTAAAGTAAAACCAATAAGAAATGAAGAAGGTTTAACTGTAGATTTCAAAATTGAAGGTGAGTTTCCTAAATATGGTAATGATGATGATCGTGTTGATACGTTAGCTGCAAATGCGGTGGCAGATTTCAACAATGAGCTTAAACAATTACCGGTTTATAAAGATGCAGAACCAACAATGTCTGTATTAACGATAACATCAAACGTGTCTTACGGTAAGAAAACCGGAGCTACACCAGATGGTAGAGCAAGTGGCGTGCCTTTTGCTCCTGGTGCAAACCCAATGCACGGACGTGATTGTAACGGGGCTATTGCTTCTTTAAACTCAGTGTCTAAAATCGATTATAAAGATTCGTTAGATGGTATTTCAAATACCTTCTCAATGGTTCCTAAATCATTAGGATCAGATGAAGCTGATAGAATTGATAATTTGGCTACAATAATAGATGGTTATTTCAGTAGAAATGCACAACATTTAAATGTAAATGTATTGGATAGAGAAATGTTAATGGATGCTATGGAGCGCCCAGAAGACTATCCTCAATTAACCATTCGTGTATCTGGTTATGCTGTAAATTTTGTGAGATTAACAAGAGAACAACAACTAGAAGTGATTACACGTTCGTTCCACGAATCCATGTAGAGTTTTATTTATATTTTGAAAAACACCTGAAAATGAAGTATAAAAACTGTATTTTTCAGGTGTTTATTTTTTAATCTAAACCTTATACGCTATTAAAAATCAAGACGACATATTATACGTACATTCTTTAGAATCTTTTGGAACACATGATGGTCCTGGAATTCGTTTCGTAGTTTTTTTGCAAGGTTGTAAATTGAAATGTTTGTATTGTCATAATCCAGATACTATTGAAACGGCCGGAGGTAAACCTTATGAGGTTGAAGAATTAGTTGAAATGGTTTTAAAAGTGAAGCCATACTTTGGGAAAAAAGGTGGTGTTACCGTTTCTGGTGGCGAACCCCTATTACAATCTAAAGCCTTAGTGCCTTTTTTTAAAAGACTGAAAGCGGAAGGTATTCATACAAATATTGATACCAACGGACGCATTCTAAATAATTTTTCAAAATCGCTTTTAGATGATTATGCCGATTTGGTGATGTTGGATATAAAAAGCATGACTGAAGAAGGGTACGAAGCTATTACAGGGCAGCGTAATATGCAAACTGCTTTAACTTTTGCGAAACATCGTGAAGACTCAGGAAAAGCCATGTGGTTGAGGTATGTTTTAATTCCGGGGATGACAAATCAACCTGAATTACTTCATGCACTTGGTGAGCATTTTAAAGATTTTAAGACGATTGAAAAAATTGAAATTCAGCCTTACCATAAATTAGGAATCCACAAGTGGGAAGCCCTAGGTTGGGATTACGAATTGAAAGATGCTCGTGAAAATACACCAGGAGAAATTCGGGAAGCGGTGTCTATCTTAGAAAATTATTTCAAAGAGGTTAAAGTGAACTAGATTATTTATAGACATAAATGTATCAGTGAATAAAAAGCGATTTGCAATGAAGCAAATCGCTTTCTTTGTTTTCATATAAAACAAATAATTTTATAAGATTGAACTACAAAGACAATCTGTGAAGAAAAGCGTTTTTTTCTAAAAGTAATTGGGTTTGCTGATAATTATCAGCTAATTTTTTATGTTCCAAAGCTACCTTTACTTTCGTTAAAAAATTAATAGATGAGTAGCTACAAAAAAATGCACAAGCCGGCAACTGAGTTTTCCAGCAGATCCGAATATTTGGATCATGAATTGCAAATCATGAAACCTAGACGATTTAAATTAAATCTTCCTGGACGGGATTTTAGATTTGAATGGGAAGATTTGGTTCCAGCATTAGCAGGTACTTTAGGGATAATAGCCATGTATTCGTCTGTTATGATGGCTTGGGCGGAAGGATTAACCGAAGCCTGGGATCACGTTACATTGGGTAAAGAATTTGCCATTGAAGTATCGCGAGTAGAAATGCTTATCCCAGCTTTACTTTTTGTGATTTTGGCTTCTGGGTTTTTTAACCCACGAGCAAACTTAGCAGGAAACCACGGTCCAATGATTCCGTTAATTGCAACCATTGCATTAATGGGGGCACATCCGCTTGCATTAGCTATATTAATAGGAGTTTTTGGTTTGCTACTCAGTTTCTTTAAAGGAGGGTCTAAACTGGTTAACTTAACTAGTAAGGGGGTAGCTGGCGGATTACTCATTTTTCTCGGTTTTACTGGGGCAATGGGACAAATAGGTACGATACAAACCTGGAGTAGTAGCTTGAGTTCCGATACAATAGCTCTTGGTTCTATGGGTTTTTTAGGTTTAATAATACTAGGTGTAACAGTACTTGTTTATAGTTACTTAGCGCGCATTGGAAAGCGATGGTTGTCTATTCCAGTTTGTGCGATTGTGGCATTGCTAATTGCTTTAATAGGCGGTGCAGGTTTCGATTTGCAGTTTACCACCGAAATGGGCATACCAAATTTAAACCCGATGTATTGGTGGGGTAGTACAGATGAAGGGTGGATGCTTGGATTGCCTAACGCGCAGCACTTTATTGCATCTTTACCTTTTGCTATATTGGCTGTAGCGATGTGGTCTCCAGATTTTTTAGGGCATCGAATTTTTCAAGAAATGAATTACCCTAAAAAAACAGAAAAAGTATTAATGGATGTAGATGATACCATGACAATGTGTTCTTTCCGACAAATGGTAGGAACAGCAGTTGGGGGAGGAAACATTACCTCGTCCTGGGGAACTTATATAATTCCTGCTGCTATAGCGAAACGACCTATACCTGCGGGAGCAATTTTATTAGGTATTATGGTAATGGCTGTAGCTATATTAGGGTCTCCTATGGATGTTGCAGTATGGCCACCAGTACGTTCTATCGCTTTACTAGTTGGCGTGTTTTTACCAATGATTGAAGCTGGAATAGAAATGATAAAAAAGAGTTCTGCCTCTCAGGCAGCTGGTATATGTGTTTTCACGGCAATGGTTACAAATCCTGTGTTGGCCTGGGCTTTAGCCATGTTTTTAGACAACAATGGATTAATAGGAGATAAAGAGCGTCCAAAAACTTTATCTGTGGTAGATAGGTTAGTCATACCATTAGCTATTCTCATCATATGTATAGTTGCTATGCTGGCCGTTGGAATGCTTTATCCTAAATATGCAATACCTGCATTCTTATAAAGTGAATTTATAATAATATTGTTTTTGCCAAGGGCTCAAAATTTTAAGTAGAGCCTTTTTTACTTTTATTCTTTAATAACCCGGAAAGTTTCAATTTTATCTTGATCCATAAGTTTTATAATGTAAACCCCATTGGGTAAACTGGAGAGATTAATACCTGTGTTTTTTGTGCCTTGTTTTACCATTTTTCCAGCATAATCAAACACTAAAAAATTATAATTTTTAAATGATAGGTTTTTAATATTTACAACATCCCTTGTAGGGTTTGGGTAGGCATATGGTTTGACTGTAAATTTTGCCAATGTAGCCGGTTTGTTTTCAGCTTGGATCTGCGATTTTTGCTCTTGGATTAGCACTTGGTCGCAAGCATATTCAAGAAGCTCTTCGATATCATGTCTGTCATGAGTTTTTTCATAACCAAGGGTTTCCGCTTTTTGTAGGTATTCACAAGCCAAGTCATAATTTTCTAAATCGTAATAAATCTCACCAAGATTTCTATAAGCAAAAGCGTTGTTTTTGTTAATTTTCAAGGCTTCTTCCAGATCGGTTATGCCTTTATCAGTTTCGCCTAGTTTATGGTATAAATAACCGCGAGTAGTATGTAAATCGCGTTCATACGAGGTACCCATGCTTAACCTATGGATGTTATCCTCGTTTTTAAAAGCGGTATTCACGAAGGCCATGGCTTTTTCATATTCACCCAAATCGGTATAGGCCACTGATAAACTCCAATTGGCAAATGAATGTCCTGGCACCATTTTTACGGCCTTGTTAAGGAACGGGATACCTAATCGATAAGATTGAATTTGAACTAAATAATTGCCCAAGTTGTAATACAGTCTACTTTCTTTGGGGGAAGCATTAATCGCTTTAAGCCTGTAATGAATGGTGTAATTTTCCATTTCATAATCTTGGTAGATTGAAGCCAGATTATCATACATGCCACCCATGATCTTTTCAGGAACATTCTTAATCTTAGAGATTTTTTCTAAATTGTGCTTAATTTGATTAAAATCGTGTAAAGCCAACGTGTTATTGTCGAAGTAGCGTCTAATCTTTGCGCGACTATATCTTGTTTTTAAATCGTTGGGATTAGTCTTTATTTTATTACTATCGTCTATTAATTTGGCATGATACTTTTGTACCTTTTCCTTATTTTTTGTTGTTAACTCTATTTTATGATCTGTTCTTTTAAGTAAGTGTCCATCATCGAATACCCAGGTTGTTAAGGTTTCACCAAACTTATTAAATTTATAGGCTGTGCCCTGATAACGCCCGTTTTTGAAATAGAAGCACTCATCGGGTTCACCAGATTTATAGTAGGTTTTTATGCTGTCAATCCTTTTGTTTTCCCTGTAAAATCTTTCTATAGAAACGACGCTATCTTTATAAAAGAAACGTTTTACGTGTTTTTCAGAACTATTCTTGTTTTGAGCAGAAATGTTTACCATTGAAACCAAAACAAATAAAGCAATGCATAGTTTTTTCATACTGCGAAAAATACGTCTTTTTCTATCACAAAAAAAGCCTCTACGAAGTAGAAGCTTTTTTTATAAATATTGATGAAATTTTATTTATTCTCAATCCAAAGTCTAGCATTCACAAAGGCTTCTAACCAAGGTGTTGCTTCGTCTTTTCTGTTTTCTGGGTAGTTTGCCCAGTTCCATTGGAAAGTTGAACGCTCAATATGTGGCATAGTTACTAAGTGACGCCCTGTTTTATCACACAACATCGCCGTGTTATAATCAGAACCATTTGGGTTATTCGGATACCCCTCATAACCGTATTTTGCAACAATATGATATTGATCTTCAGCTTCAGGTAAGTTAAATTTACCTTCACCATGTGAAATCCAAACGCCCAATTCTGTTCCTGCTAAAGTAGAAAGCATCACCGAATTATTTTCTTGAATTTTTACAGAAGTAAATGAACTTTCGTGTTTTTGAGAATCATTATGGTGCATTTTACCATGAACTTTATGTTCTGGATGAATTTCTTCTAATTCCATGAATAACTGACACCCATTACAAATACCAACAGATAAGGTATCTGCTCTTTTGAAGAAGTTTTGAATCGCCTTATTCGCTTTTTCGTTGTATTTAATAGCGCCAGCCCAACCTTTGGCAGAACCTAAAACATCGGAATTAGAGAAACCACCAACGGCTCCTAAAAATTGAATATCTTCAAGGGTTTCACGGCCAGAAATTAAATCGGTCATGTGAACGTCCTTCACATCAAAACCAGCTAAGTACATGGCGTTTGCCATCTCACGTTCAGAGTTTGACCCTTTTTCACGTAAAATTGCTGCTTTTGGGCGAGATTGCTTCGTTCCACTCGCAATGACAGGTAATTTTCCTGTAAAGTGTGCTGGGAAAGTATATTGTAAAGGTTGTTTTTTATAATTGTCAAAACGGCCTTGCGCTAAACCATTAGCGGTTTGCTTTTGGTCTAATAAGAAAGACGTTTTGTACCAAACATCTCTAGTTTCAGCAATATCAAAGCTGAAATTATCGTCGTTATTTTTAATGTTGAGGTTTCCGGTATCATTAGCAGAACCAATGTTGAAAAACTCAATGTTGTTTTCAGCTAAAACAGCTTCTACGGAAGCATCCGCTTGGAAAACGAGTCCGCTATTTTCTGAAAACAATACTTTAATAGAATCTTCTTCATTTAAAGCAGAAAGATCGAAATCGGCACCTAAATTCACATCAGCAAAACAAAGTTCTAATAAAGTCGTAATTAAACCACCAGAAGCCACATCGTGTCCCGCTTGAATTTTATCAGCTTTAATTAAATCTTGAATCGTATTAAATGCTGTTTTGACGAACGCAGGATTTTTTACGTCAGGCGCATCGCTACCAATGGTATTTAAAACTTGGTTGAAAGAACTTCCACCTAATTTAAATTCATCTTGAGACATGTTGATGTAATAGATGTTTCCGCCGTTTTGTTTTAAAACAGGCTCTACCACTTTAGTAATATCATTACAGTTGGCACCAGCAGAAATAATCACGGTACCAGGGGAGATTACATCACCATCAGGATATTTTTGCTTCATAGAAAGCGAATCTTTTCCTGTTGGAACATTCACACCTAAATCGATAGCAAATTCTGAAACCGCTTGAACCGCTTCATATAAACGGGCATCTTCACCTTCGTTTTTACAAGGCCACATCCAGTTAGCTGAAAGCGAAACCGATTGTAAACCATCTTTTAATGGCGCCCAAACTAGGTTTGTAAGCGACTCGGTAATCGAGTTTCTACTACCTGCTTGCGGATTAATTAATCCAGAAATAGGCGAGTGTCCAATGGTAGTAGCCACACCTTCTTTGCCTTTAAAATCTAAGGCCATCACCCCCACGTTGTTTAACGGAATTTGTAACGGACCAACACATTGTTGTTTCGCTACTTTACCACCAACACAACGGTCTACTTTATTTGTTAACCAATCCTTACAAGCCACAGCTTCCAACTGCAAGACTTGGTTTAAGTAAATTTGTAGGTTTTTGGTCTTGTATCTTGAATTCTTATATTTTCTAGTAACGGTTTTGTCGGTTAAAACCGTTTTAGGAGAACTACCAAACATATCTTCCAAAGCTAAATCCATTGGCGTATTGCCTTTGGTTTTCGACTGAAATGTAAAACGGTCATCACCTGTAACATCACCAACGGTGTACATAGGCGAACGCTCACGATCGGCTATTTTATGTAAGGTTTCAATATGTTTTTCGGCAATCACTAAGCCCATACGTTCTTGTGATTCGTTTCCGATAATTTCTTTATCAGATAAGGTTGGGTCACCAACAGGAAGGGCGTCTAAGTCGATTTTTCCACCAGTATCTTCTACCAATTCCGAAAGACAGTTTAAGTGTCCGCCAGCACCATGATCGTGAATAGAAACGATAAAGTTTTCATCGCCTTCCACCATACCACGAACGGCATTAGCAGCACGTTTTTGCATTTCTGGGTTAGAACGTTGTACCGCGTTAAGCTCGATTCCAGAAGCGAAAGCTCCAGTGTCTGCTGAAGATACCGCAGCACCACCCATTCCAATACGGTAATTTTCACCACCAAGAATCACAATTTTATCACCTGCTTTTGGTGTGTCTTTTAAAGCTTGTTCGGCTTTACCGTAACCAATACCACCAGCTTGCATAATCACTTTATCGAAGCCTAATCTTCTAGCTGCAGCATCACTGGCTGAAGCATTTTCATTATGCTCAAAAGTCAATACAGAACCCGTAATTAATGGCTGACCGAATTTGTTACCAAAATCTGAAGCACCATTAGAAGCTTTTATTAAAATATCCATTGGTGTTTGGTACAGCCAATCTCTAGCTTCAAATTTTTGTTCCCAAGGTCTGTTTTCTTCTAAACGGGAATACGAGGTCATATAAACCGCTGTTCCAGCTAAAGGCAGCGATCCTTTTCCACCAGCCAGTCTATCTCTAATCTCTCCACCAGCACCAGTTGCCGAACCGTTAAAAGGCTCAACTGTTGTTGGGAAGTTGTGTGTTTCCGCTTTAAGCGAAATCACAGAATCGAAGTCTTTAACCTCGTAAAAATCTGGAATATCCGCACGTTTTGGTGCAAATTGTTCCACTTTTGGGCCTTTTATAAAAGCCACGTTATCTTTATATGCTGAAACAATATCGTTAGGATGCTGTTTCGATGTTTCTTTAATTAATTTGAATAATGAGGTTGGTTTCTCCTCGCCATCAATCACAAAAGTTCCATTGAAAATCTTGTGACGACAGTGCTCCGAGTTCACCTGTGAGAATCCGAAAACCTCAGAATCGGTTAACGGGCGACCAATTTTCTTAGCCACACCTTCTAAATATGCCACCTCTTCATCGCTTAATGACAACCCTTCTTGGTTGTTGTAAGCTGCAATGTCTTCAATGTTTAAAATAGGTTCTGGCTGAATATCTATAGTAAATGATTCTTGATTTAAACCGTTGAATTTTTCAGAAATCATTGGGTCAAAATCGGTAAAGTCTTCAGAAGTTGCTTGAAATTCCTCAATTCTAATGATGTCTGAAATCCCCATGTTTTGCGTAATTTCAACCGCATTGGTACTCCAAGGTGTAATCATGGCAGCGCGTGGTCCAACAAAAAAAGCATCCAATGATACTTGTTCTATTTTTGGCTGGTTGCCAAATAACCATTCCAGTTTAGAAATGGTTTCAGTTGATAATTCTTTTGTTGTTTGAACAGCAAATACTTTGCTGGTTACGTCTCCAAAGAAATGAATCATTATATCTTGATTTGTGTTATTAAAAAGAAAGCACAAATTTACTGCTTTTTAATGGAATTTTAAGCAAAAATATAACCTAGGAAATTGGGAGTTATTTACAGGGTTTTGAACATTGAAAAAATCAAATAAACTTTCTGTTTTGGGCGTTACCCAATGGTCGCGCTTTTCGCTATATCTTTTTAAATCATTCAGACTAAGATTTAGTGAAATGCTACTTTACAATGTCTTGGTGTCGTACAGAAACCTCGTTGTTTAAGATTTAAAAAGGATGCCGCTGCAATCCCTAACGCGGGCGTATTTGCTATTTCAAGGCAATTACTTTAACGGAGATTTATTCTTGGAAGCTTTAGTGCTTATGATCGGTAAGGCACTAGTTACAAACTGGCGCCAGCTGGGAGTTTCCAGTGAGCGACCCCGATAGCGCGGACTTGTAGTCCGTGCCTAATTAATACGCTAGAACAAGCACGCTTCAAAGCTTAAAAATAAATATAGAACTATTAAATTTAACTAAAAAATACTTTCCTTTCTTTAAACTTCCTGGTGGCTATAGAAGTGCAATAAAAAAAAGCCTCTACATCCCGAAAGCTACCGGGACATAAGGTCTTTCTCGTTTATTACTTACTGTTGTAGTCCGTGCCTAAATAAATACGCTACAACACTCATTTACAACAAATACCCTTCAAAGCTTAAAAATAAATATAGAACAATTAAGTTTAACTAAAAAATACTTTCCTTTTCTTTAAACTTCTTGAAGGCTATAGAAGTCAAATATAAAAAAGCTTCTACATCTCTATAGCTATTGGGATTATAAGATCTTTCCAGTTTATTACTTACTGTTGTGGGCACGGACTATAAGTCCGCGCTATCAACGTTTATTTCAATTTCATAGACCCTTCAGGTTTTAAAAACCTGAAGGGTCTGGTTACGTCAAAAATGGCGCAGTCGAGGTTTGTTTTTGCCCCCTACGAAGATAAACAAGATCTATTCTATCTAATTGATAACCTTGTTAAGACCTCTAAATTATAGGCTATTTAAAAACGAAAAAAGCCTTTACATACCGATAGTTATCGGGACTGTAAAAGCTTTTCTAAATTATTTTCTTACCCCTGCTGCCGCTAGCTTGTAGCTAGTGGCCACACTAATTGTCTCGTCTTTAAAAACGTTTACATTAATCCTAAAATAGTTTTACCTAAATAAACAAAAAACCCGATAACATTCAAATGTTATCGGGTTTTAATAAGTATATGTCTTATAGAAAAGCTAAGCTTTTCTCTCCAATAAAGCCATATAAAATCCATCAAAACCAGATTTATGAGCTGATACTTTTTTGTCTTTTAAAAGTGTGAAATTAGCTCCAGCTTCAGATTTTAAGAAGCTTGCAACTTGTAGCTGATTTTCAGAAGGTAAAACTGAACAGGTTGCATAAACCATTTGTCCGCCAGCTTTCACCATGCGAGAATATTGTTGTAAAATCTCCTGTTGTGTTTTTCTAATTTTATCAAGAAACTCAGGTTGTAGTTTCCATTTGGCATCAGGATTTCTACGTAAAACGCCTAATCCAGAACATGGTGCATCTATTACCACGCGGTCTGCTTTATCGTAAAGTTTTTTAATCACTTTGGTAGATTCTATCGCACGAGGTTCGATGTTATGTGCCCCGTTACGTTTGGCTCTACGTTTTAGTTCATGCAGTTTATTGGCATAGATATCCATGGCAATAATCTGACCTTTATTTTCCATTAAAGCAGCAAGGTGTAATGTCTTTCCTCCAGCTCCTGCACAAGTATCTACCACGCGCATACCAGGCTTAACATTTGCAAACTCAGCAACCAATTGCGATGACGCATCTTGAACTTCAAAATGGCCGTTTTTAAAAGCTTCTGTAGAGAACACATTAGCACGTTCTCTTAGTTTTAATGCACTTGGATACCCTTTTATAAATTCTGTTTCAATATCTAAATCAAAAAGTTCGGTTTGTAGTTTTTCTTTAGTTGTTTTAAGGGTGTTTACTCTTAAAATCACATCGGCTTGCTCGTTAAGGGCAGCCATTTCCTTAGACCAAAATTCTGCTCCTAATTCCTTTTCTCCAATTTCGTCCATCCAATCTGGAATAGATTCTTTAAATTTTCTAATTTGAGAAAGTTCATCAAAACGCCCTTTTATTTTTCTAGTAGGTGTGTTTTCAAAATACTTCCAATCTGGTAAAGTAATACCTTTTAAGGTGGCCCAAACGGCAAACATACGCCATAGGTTATCTCTGTCAAAAGGTGCTTTTACCTCTGCAATTTCAGCATATAATCGTTTCCAACGTACAATATCGTAGGTCGTTTCAGCAACAAAACCTCTATCTCGAGATCCCCAACGTTTATCGCGTTTTAAAAGTTGTTGGATGACTTTATCGGCGTACTTTCCTTCGTTAAATATTAGGGTTAAACCATCAATAACGGCAAAGCTTAAATTTCTGTGTATTCGCATCGTATAAAATAATATGGCTGCAAAGTTACGTTAAAAGCGACGAATTCACGACTATTTTAATTTTTACTATTTTTAATTATAATAGTGCGCAAGTTTTTAAAAGGTTTGGCATCTAAACTTGAACAAGTTTAATTTATTTTATTTGATCGAAAGCGAATTTATAAGGGAGTTAAAAAATGAGAACGCCAATGCTTATGCTAAGTTGTTAGAAGACTTTCAGCAGAAAGTTTTCGCGACCTGCATATCATTTATCCCTAATAAAGAGGATGCGGAAGATGTTGCTCAAGATGTTTTTATAGAAGTTTTTAAATCGATTCATAAATTTAAAGGCGATTCAAAATTATCGACATGGATTTATAGAATTACAACTAATAAATGTTTGGAATTTATAAGGAAACGAAATACTAAAAAACGTTTTGCTTTTATGCAAACGCTTTTAGGAAATGAAATGCCATTAGATCGAAGCAACTATTTTACAGAAATGAACCATCCCGGGATTATTTTAGAAAATAAAGAGCAGAGCGCAACCTTGTTTCGTGCCATCAATAGATTATCTGAAGATCAAAAAGTCGTTTTTACATTGCATAAAATAGATGGGAAAAGTTATCAGGAAATTAGTGAGATTGCCAATAAGAGTTTGTCTTCAGTAGAATCATTAATGTTTCGTGCTAAAAAGAGCTTACAGAAGTTGTTAGCAGATTATTATGAAAATGAAATTAAATAAACAACACAGAGCGTTAGAGAAAAAAAAGTGCTTTTAACGCAAGTTTTAGTGAAAATTGGCATCTAAAAGAATATTAGTAATAGTTATGAATAGTAATACGAACATACAGGATAAAATTAATGAAACTTTAAATGCAGCAGATGCTATTAAAGCGGTACATGTTTCTCCCTTCTTTAAGGATAAAACCATGCAGAAATTATTTGCAGAGAAAGAAGAGCGGCATGTCCTTACCTCATGGCTAACACCGTCATTTCAATTAGCAGTATTGGTTGGTGTTGTGGTTTTAAATATAGTAGTTTTTACTAAAATGAAAACTGAAAATTATGATGAAAACATTAGTGATTTTGCAGAAACTTATGGCCTGATAATAAGCGATAATTCAATATTATAATTTGAGATAATGAAAAAAAACTTACTCTTATATATTTTACTTTTTTTCCTACTCGTGGTTAATGGATTCTTCTTGTTTGATTACATGGAGAATTCTCACGACGCAAAAAAATCGGAAGCTAAAAACCCTTTGGGATTTATTGTAAAAGAATTAAAATTTAGCGAAGTCCAGTTAAAAGACTTCAAACGCATCAATAAAACTCAACGTAGGGAGATGGAGCTTGTGGATCAAGCGTTAAGAAGAACTAAAGATGCCTTGTTTGAAAAAATTTCTAGTGCATCGGTCCGAACTAAGGAAATAGATTCTTTAACAACTATAATAGGGGAAAATCAGAAAACAAAAGAGAATTTGGTATTTAAGCATTTAAGAAGTATTCAAGAGTTATGTAATGAGAAGCAAAAGCAAAAATTCCAGAGTATATTAAAAGATGCATTACATAAAGGTAAAGGACGAGATGGTCAAAGGATGCCTAACCTGCCTCAATTTCGGGGTCGTGAAGGGCATAGGCCACCACCACCTCCAAATCGTTAAGATTTTATATCCACTCTTAATTTCTTTATTAATGGTAATCAAGGCCTTGTAGTTCAGGGTCTTTTTTTTGGGTTTTTTTTAACAGAAGGTGCCACAAGTTTAAATCTAGAAGCACATCTAAAAAGACATAACAATAAAATATAAAATGATGAATAAAGTATGTAGAACAGTCGTATTCGTTTTTGGAGTATCACTTTTTATGGTAAACAGTTCTTTTGGGCAATCTGGCAATAGACCAGAACGAAAAGAACCGCCAACTTTTGAAGAGTTACTAAAAAAGATGGATGCAGATGAAGACGGACAGCTTTCAGCGAAAGAAGTAAAAGGCCCGTTAAAAGAACATTTCTCAAAAATTGATGCCAACGAGGATGGTTTTTTAACAGAAAAGGAATTGGAGGAAGCTCCAAAACCAAAACATAAAAATTAATAGAACCATTAATACAGAGGGGGAATTCCTTGTTGTAGTTAGAGCTTAACCTATTTTATAAATGAAACAAAGTATTCCCGATATAGTCAAAAGTCTGACATCAATTTCATTGTCTGATATGGAAGATGTGGCATTAATGAAGCGTACAGATACCAAATTTGTAATTCATGAAAACCAATTAATTTCTGTTTTAAATGCAGTAAAAAATGCATACCATGTTTTAGAAATTGATGGAAAAAGAATCATGAGGTATTCGTCTTTATATTTTGATACTGCGAACAAAAAATTTTATAACGATCATCATAACGGAAAAGTGAATAGAACCAAAATAAGAATGCGTAAATACGTCGATTCGGATATTTGTTTTCTTGAAATAAAACAAAAAGATGGTAAAGGAAGCACCACTAAAACGAGGATATCTATTGATGATTTTGAGCAAGATTTATCTGAAAATTCTATAGGTTTTATAAATGAAACAACGAACAGTGATTTTAATTTAGAACCTATTATTTGGAACAATTTTAAGAGAATAACCTTAGTGAATAAAGTCGCAAAGGAACGTTTAACAATCGATTTAAATCTGGTTTTTAATAAAAGTGGTTCTTTCAAATCTTATAACAATTTGGTTATTATCGAGGTGAAACAAGAACGTTTTAGTAGAAGCTCTCCTGTGGTTCAACAATTAAAATTAAAACAAATAAACCCCTATAGTATTAGTAAATATTGTATTGGAATGCTAAGTCTTTATAACGATTTAAAATACAACCGGTTCAAGAAAAAACTAATCAGAATTAATAAAATAACAGCTTAATACTTTATGGAATTTTTAGATATCCCTTTTTTTGATGATGATTTTTTTAAAATGATTTTTAGGTTTTTCATCAACTTTACTTTTTTAACACTCATCATTCGATTCGTTTATTATCCGTATACCAAACGTAAAGATTATGTTTTTACATATTATTTAATAAGCGTCATCGTATTTTTTCTGTGTTTTACACTAAAAAAATACGAATTAGATATTGGTATGGCGCTCGGTTTGTTTGCCATTTTTGGGATTATCCGATACCGCACAGATGCTATTCCTATAAAGGAAATGACCTATTTATTTGTTGTTATTGGAGTGTCTGTAATAAACGCCCTAGCAAACAGGAAAATGAGTTATGCCGAAATTATTGGAGCTAATGTGCTGATTATTGGTGTGCTTTTAATTATTGAAAGATATTGGGCTTTAAAGCAAGAAGATTCTAAAGCTGTTATTTATGAAAATATTGAAAATATAAAACCAGAAAACTATGCCGTTTTAAAGGCCGATTTAGAAAATAGAACAGGGTTGGCAATTAATAAAGTAACTATTGGGAATGTTGATTTTTTAAAAGATACCGCAGAAGTTACCATTTTCTATTTTAGAGTAAACTAAAGGACACATAATGGCATTAAGTAAAATAAAACCACTTTGTGTAACTGTTTTCCTGTTATGCTGTGTGTATAGTTTTTCCCAGAATGAAGACACTAAAGATTTAGAAGGTTGGTCAAGTATAAGGCTAAAGTATAAACTCAATAAAAAATGGAGTTTTGAGCTTGAAGAGCAATTGAGATTAGATGAAGATATTTCAGAAATAAGCGGATATTTTACGCAATTAAGTGCAGAATATACTTTGATTAAAAACTTCAAAATTGGAGGAGGCCTTAGGTTTACTAGAGTAAATGATAATGAGGGAAAAGTTCAAGGTTATGAAAACTATTTCAGGTTTCAATTGGATGCTTCTTACAAACACAAGATCAATAATTTTTCACTTATATATCGTTTTCGCTATCAAAACAGAAACGAATTTTCGGTAGATGATTATGCGAATCAGAAATTAAGACTTAAAGCTGGAATTGAATATAATATTAAGAACTGGAAGTTAGATCCAAAATTTTCGGCTGAAATATTTAATAGAATAGGTGAAGCAGATGATAGGGGGTTTAAAAAATACCGATTAACATTAGGAACAGATTATAAATTCGAAAAACTCGGAACTATAGGCCTTTTTTGCCGTATGGAGGAAGAATTGAATGAAACCATGCCTAAAACAACAAATATTATTGGATTAAAATATACATACACGATTAAAAACAAATAATTATGAAGCGTAATAATATAAAAACAAAAAATCGACTAAGCCTAATCGCCATTGTGTCATTTTTATTTTTGAACTGTTCTACAAAAGAGTCAATTGTTGAAGAGACGGGGGCAGGTGAAGATACAGAAGTTGTAATTGATGATGCCGATTTTGAAGCCACAGACTGGACCACAGAGACCCACACTAAAGATGTAGATCCTAATTTTGAAGAAGTGTTTCAAGATCATGCCGTTAAAAGACTTGATATTGTAATTACATCAGATAGATGGCAAAGCATGCTTGATGATATGACATCTAATTATGGAGCCTTTGGGGGAACAAGTACAGGTGGTGGTCCAGGTAACGGTGGTTCTGGAGGCGGAGGCGGTTTAACAGAAACAGATGAAGATCCCATTTTTGTGCCTGCCGAAGTGTTTTATGAGGGAAAACAGTGGTATCGCGTTGGGGTAAGGTTTAAGGGGAATTCTAGTTTACAATCCAGTTGGCAAAATGGCGTTTTAAAATTATCATTCAAATTGGATTTCGATGAATTTGAAGACGATTATCCACAAATTGATAACCAACGTTTTTATGGGTTTAAGAAATTTAGCTTAAAAAATAATTATGACGATAAATCCATGCTTCGTGAAAAAGTAGCGACTGATGTGTTTAGAAATGCAGGTTTAGTGGCATCGCATACCGCATTTTACACGCTTTATGTTGATTATGGTGATGGCCCACAGTATTTTGGACTATATACCTTGGTTGAAGAAGTTGATGGCAGTGTATTGGATACGCAATTTTTTGATGACGACGGGAATTTGTACAAACCTGATGGTGACGCCGCAAGTTTTGCATCTGGAACTTATAATGAAGAGGAATATGTGAAGAAAACGAATGAAGATGAAGCCGATTTTTCAGATGTTCAAAGCTTATTAACAGCAATAAATGATGGTGTAAGAACTACAAATGCAGAAACTTGGAGATCGAATCTTGAGTCTGTTTTTGATACCGACGTATTCTTAAAATACTTAGCAGTTAATACGGTTGTTCAAAACTGGGATACTTATGGACGTATGACGCACAATTATTATTTGTATAACAATTCAGAAACCGGAAAATTAACTTGGATTCCTTGGGATAATAATGAAGCACTTCAAGATGGTAAAATGGGAGGTTCTCCAAATTTAGACTTTTCCGATGTGTCAACGACTCAATGGCCATTGATCGGCTACATGTATCAAGATGAGGTGTACAAAGCTAAATACGAAACGTATCTGCAAGAGGTTATCGACGGCCCTTTTAATACAAGTAACATGCAGTCATTATACGCATCATATGCCGCTTTAATAGAGCAGTATGCAACTTCTGAAGTCCCAGGGTATTCGTTTTTAAATAATAGTGCAGAATTCCAACAAGCTGTTAATGCGTTAAACGCCCATGTAGCGTCGCGTACCACAGCGGTTAACAATTATTCGAATTAATAGTTTTTTGTTTGTTCTTTGGTTCATAAATAAAGGCTCTATGATCCACAATATCATAGAGCTTTAAAAAAAATATCATATTTAACGCAAGTTTTTTTGAGGAGTCGCATCTAAATATAAAATCAAGTGAAAACATGAAGTTTAAGCTCAGAAAATTAATGATTGTATTATCGGCAGCAACAATAATATTACTTCTTTTAAATATATTTGTAATATGCAATTGATGCACCACAGCGTGATGAAATAATTGAGTTCAATAATAAGATTTAATAATTGATTATGAAATATTTAAATTATTTTTTGATTTTTCCAATGTTCTTAATGGCCGTTTTTATGGCTTGCTCCAATGGTGATGATGCTACAGTAATTGAAGAGGAAGAGCAAGAAATACCAAGCACTAATTACGATGTTAGTGCCATCCTTTCAAAGTTTGAGGGCACCGGACTATCCTATGCGGTTAATGGCAATACCGTGACCTTTACAACTAAAGATTTGCCTAATCATACCAGTCCGTATTGGCCATCTACAAATCCTCTATTTGAGGACTATAATGGTACAAACTCAAACTGGAATCAAAACCCAAATGAAATAGCAGAACAAAACATTGTTTTTACCATAACACTTAACCCTGAAGAAGCTTCCAATAAACAAGCAACGCCTTTAGGACCTATTGGTATTTCTAGAAATGGTGTGGTGTTTTTTAATCAATATGCAGGCCCGGATCAACCATTAACTAATGAGATTAATTCTTTTGATCAGTATTTAGGACATCCAACTGGTAGGGATCAATATCACTATCATATTGAACCAACTTTTTTAACTGGGCAATTTGGAGACGATGCCTTTTTAGGATTATTAGCAGATGGTTTTCCTGTTTATGGTCCCGTTGAAGGAGGTAAAACTATTACTAACGAAGATTTGGACGACTATCATGGGCATATTTCTGTAACTGCTGATTTTCCGGATGGCATTTATCATTATCACATTACTAGTGAGGATCCTTATTTAAATGGGAATGGTTACTTTGGAACACCAGGAAATATATCGCGTTAATTGAAACTTAAAGTATTACATATTGTCTTAGTTTTTGCTTTTGTTTTTAGTTGCGGCCGTACTTCAGAAACCATAAGTGTAGACGCTAATAACGATAATTTGAAGCTTGATAATGGTATTTTATTATACCAGGAGGTTCCTTTTAATGGGGAGATTCTTGACTACTACAAACCAGAAAAACTAAAGTCCAAAATGACGTATGTTGATGGTAAAAAACATGGGGCTGAAACCCAGTGGTATGCCAACGGTAATCTGTTAATTGAACGTTTTTATAAGGAAGGTTTTAAAACAGGTACGCACAAATCTTGGTATCAAGACGGCACTCAAAAATTTGAATACCATTTTAATGATAAAGGCGAATTTCATGGCGTTGTAAAAGAATGGTATAAAAACGCACAGATTTTTCGAGACTTTAATTATGTAAACGGAAAAGAAGTGGGTAGGCAACGTCTATGGAAAGTGGATGGTTCACTCAAAGCAAATTATGAGGTCGTAAATGGCGAGCGTTTTGGTTTAATCGGTTTAAAAAAATGCTATACAGTAACGGTCAATGAAGATGACGTTAAATAACCATGTCCTGTTTATTTTGGAATCTATTTAATTGAAAAATGAATTTTAAATTGAATTATATAAGTGTATTCGTATTGGTGTTTTTTTTATCTTGTAAAAAAGAAAAGAAAGAACAATCTGTATCAAGTTTACCCTATTTTAATTCAGCAGATTTTACTCCAGAATGGGAAGTGCCAAAGCATAAAATTCCGGCATTTTCATTCACAAATCAAAATGGCATGGAGGTCACCAATACAACCTATGCCGGTAAAATGTATATTGCAGATTTCTTTTTTACCAGCTGCTCAGGCATTTGTCCGAAACTGACTAAAAATATGGCGGTCATTCAAGAAATATATAAGAATGATAAAGATATTATGTTGTTATCTCACACCGTAATGCCGTGGCGAGACTCTGTTCCTCTATTAAAAGAATACGCTATAAAAAATAAGGTGCTAGATCATAAATGGAACCTTGTAACCGGGAACAAAGAGGCGCTCTATCACATTGCTAGAACAGGGTATTTTGCTGACGAGGATTTTACCAAAACTCAAGATGAAAGTAATTTTATCCATACCGAAAATTTTGTCTTGGTAGATAAAAACGGGTATATACGTGGCGTTTATAATGGTACAATACCTGTTGATATTGAAAGACTGAAACGGCATATTGCCATATTAAAAAAGGAAGCGTAATTTGAATGATAGTTTCAATTTTACTTCTTGATAAAAAAGTATTGAAATCGTTTTTTGAAGACTGTCGTTGATAATGGCGTACTCACTTTTTTAGAGGATTCTATTTATGCTTTACTGTTCCCATCAAGCATTTGTTATTCAAACCATTTTAAACTCTTATTTAATGGCGCGTGAATTTATAACGAGGTAATATTGCCCTTATCTAATTTTCAAATCCTATATTTATCAAAATTTTTTATAGATGAAATATTTTAGCCTATTCGCCTTATTGCTGGTTCTCTTTAATTGTAAAGAGGAAAACAAACGTCCTGTTGAGACCTCGATTGAAACTCCTACCGAAATGCCCGCAGCTATTCATGAAGATAGTTTAGCAGTATCAGAAATTCATGTTGAAGTGCCTATTATTTTGAAAGATGTTAATGTTGTTCGAGTTGAAGGTATTTTTCGTGACGCCGATTACAATATTCGTTCCTTAGAAATTTTAAAAGATAAAAGCTTGGCGTTTGCTGCAAATAATGGTGTTTTTGGAATGAATAGTCCAAAAACAGGGATGTGGCAAACTTCAATAATGGAGCGCGGTGGAACTAAAATAAATTTTCGAGCTACAGCACATACGGCTCACGATTTTTTTATGTTAAGCGTTGAAAATCCTGCCCTGCTTTATAAGACGGGTGATAATGGAAATATGGTTTTGGTTTATAAAGAGGAGGGTGACGGTGTTTTTTATGACGCCATGACGTTTTGGGACGATAAAGAAGGTATTGCGATTGGAGATAGCGTGAATGGCTGTATGTCTGTAATTATTACCAGAGATGGTGGTGCAACTTGGAAAAAGTTGGACTGTGCACAGTTACCTGAATCTGAAGCAGGCGAAGGTGCCTTTGCAGCTAGTAATACGAATATTAAAACATTGGGGAATAAAGTATGGTTTGGTACCACACACGGGAATATCTATTATTCTGAAAATCGTGGTGAATCTTGGTCGGTGACTAAAACAGAAATAGCTAGCGCCGAAGAGACCGAAGGTATTTATTCTATCGATTTTTATGATGAGCTTAATGGTTATGCTATTGGTGGTGATTATACAAAACCAGAACTTAATGAAGCTAATAAAATACGAACCTCCGATGGTGGTAAAACATGGGAGTTAGTCGCTATGAATCAAAATCCGGGGTATAGTAGTTGTGTGCAATATGTACCAAGTGCAGGAGGGAAAGCATTGGTAGCCTCTAGTGGTAAAGGTATTTATTATAGTACAAATTCTGGAAGTACTTGGAAGGAGGTAACCGAAGCCGGCTTCCATTCCTTTCGTTTTTTAAACGATTCTGTTGCTTATGGAACTGGCTCTGGGAAAATTTCTAAGTTAACCTTTAAAGATAGCCTGAATTAAGATTTTCCTTTTCTACGCTTTTTATACTCGTCAAGCATTTTTCGCCTAAAGTCATCTTCGGAAACTTTAAGTAAGATAATTTTTTTAGTCGGAAGTATTTTAGCAATATCTTTTGAAAAATTCATATGAAGCTGATGAAGTTTTATTTCAGCTTTATTTTGTTTAGCGATTATAGCTTTTGCTTTTTCGTTTGTCATGGCATCGAAATTAGATTTTATTTCATTTCTAATTTCTCGTAATTCTCCATGTTTAATTTTATTCGTATTCGCTTCGTAAGCATTGTATACAGGCCAGAATTCTTGTGCTTCTTTACTGGATAAATTAAGTTTTTCTGTGATATACGCCACTTTAAGCGTTTTTATATGGTCTCGTTTATTTTTCTGAGCCAACATGGTTAGCGATGAAAATAAAAGGCATATAATAAGTAACTTTTTCATGTGTTAATTTGTTGTTTTTAAGTGTTTAACCTTTTTTAGCCTTCGGTAAAAGCAATGGCTTCCATAATAATCATTCATTGCGATTCTAAGTTTAATTATGGAAGTGTTAAAGAATTTTATTCGGTTATTAAGGTTTCAATATCAGTATTGTTTAATAAATAATCTTCGATGTTCTCATCATCAAATATGGTTTCAGAAAATATCGTTTCATCTAATTCTACATCTGTAAAAAGAAAGGCTAATTCCGAAGTGCTCATGTCTTCAGAAATAATATAATTCTCTACAGTTTGGGCATCTAAACTATTAAACGTTGGTTTGCTTTCAAAAACAGATAAATTAAAAAGAAGCAAGACAGCTGCGGCGATACTTGATGCAAATAAAATGGTTTTTTTATTAAAAAGCGGAATGATTTTAGTCGTTTTTTCTTCGTTTTTAATATGCTCAATAATACTTTCATTAATCGAATCAAAGTAATCCTTAGGTGCTTTAAATCCGGTTTCTTCAACGGCGTTTAAAGGTGAGTCATTTTTAAGCTTATTGAAAATACGATCTTCAAGCGCATCAAAATAACCATCAGGTATTTTAAAACCAGTTGAATGAATATTATGTAATTTATTTGTTTTCATCTTATTTATAAGACTCTCTATTTTTGTAATGGTTTAATCTTGGGTTAAATAAGCTTCTATTTTTTTAACAGCAATATGATAGGATGCCTTTAAAGCACCTTCGCTAGTTTCTAAAATTTCAGACATATCTTTATATTTTAGGTCTTCAAAATATTTCATATTAAAAACCATTTGCTGTTTATTTGGTAAGGAAGCTATGGCTTGTTGTAATTTAAGTTGAATATGGTCGCCCTCAAAATAGACATCGGAAGCTAGGTTGTTTATCGTTGTGTTTTGAAGCTCTTCGTTTGTAACTTGTAATTGTTTGGCCTTTTTACTTAAAAAAGTTAAAGATTCGTTGGTTGCAATACGATACATCCAAGAATATAGTTTACTATCTCCTTTAAAACCGCCAATATTCTTATAAATTTTTATAAATGTATTTTGAAGCACATCATCTGCATCATCATGAGATTTTACAATATTACGAATGTGCCAATATAAACGTTCCTTGTATAAGTTGAGTAACGTTTTAAAGGCTTGTTCCTTTTTATGTTCAGATTTTAGTGCTTCTAAAAGTTTCGTTTCGTTTGTCACGAATTGCTATTTGTAATTGGACTTTTAAAAATAATGAAAGTTTAATTGGGGCTAGCCTTTTTTGTAATAAACTTTGACCTTGACTTTTCAAATCAATAATGTTTTCTAATTTTTAAAATTGTTAAACATAAAAAAAACCGCCTCATAGACGGTTTTTTAATACTTAAAATTTAGTGCTTTTTATTTTAGATATAATAGTTGTTATCAAAGTCACAATCTTTTCCAAGGTGTTCAAACTTTGCTAATTCTTCTATTAAACCATTGTTTACTTTTTCAAAAACTTCATAAGCTATTTTACCTAATGGTAAATGTATAGGGGCTTCGTCCAATTGTGCTAATTTATAAATAGCATCTGCGGCTTTAGCAGGATCTCCCGGTTGATTTCCACTTAAATTTTGAAGTGCCGTAATTCGTTCGCCTACGGTACTTTCGTAATCTTTAATTTTAGTGTTTTCGTAATCGGCAGAACTTCCAGCCCATTCTGTGCGGAATGGTCCAGGCTCAACATTTGTAACCTTAATATTTAAAGGTTTCAATTCAGCAGCAAGTGCTTCACCTATACCTTCTAAAGCAAATTTAGAACCATTGTAAATGCCTAATCCTTGTGAACCAACACGACCTGCAATAGAGGTGACATTGATTATATGTCCCGATTTACGAGCACGCATAGCTGGTAAAATTTCTCTAATTGTTGTTAGCACCCCGAAAACATTGACTTCAAATTGTCGTCTCACTTCTTCGTCTGAAACTTCTTCAACACTCCCCATAACGCCGTAACCAGCATTATTTACCAATACATCAATTTTACCGAATTGATCTAAAATGGATTTTACGCCACTTACAATCATCTCAGTTGATGCTACATCCATTAGGACACCAAAAGACTTTCCTGGAACTTCACTGTTAAAGGTTTCAACTTGTTCTTGTTTTCTAAAGGTACCTACTACAATTTGGCCTTGCGCTAATACTTCCTTTGCTAATTGTTTTCCTAAACCCGATGAAACACCAGTGATAAACCACACTTTTTCTTTAATATCCATTTTAATTTTAATCTATTAATTATAATAACAGAGCAATTTAATAAAAGAATTAAACTTTTTTGTGACTTGTTTTAATGTTTGGTAAATGAGGGTGAAATGATTACAATATTTAGATTTTTAATTTAATAATGGTAAATATTGAAACTTGTGGGGTTGCTTTAAATTTTGAATTGTTACTTAATTTTGGAGGAATTATAAACAACTGATAGTCAATCTATAACAAGCCGTTTTATCGATGAAGTGTTTTTTTAAGACGATTAAGTGTTGTTTTTCTTGCGGAAATTCGTTTTGTAATTTATTTTTACCGCTGAACCTAACTAATGTTGTTGGATGTCCCCATATCTAGCAATGAATGAAAAAAAGGATAGAAACCCAAATCTCTAACCTTTTTTAACCATTTTATAGTTAGGTTTTTTTTTATGCCTTATTTTTATTCTAAACTTTGCATGGCCACAAGCTTTTGGTATGCGCCTTTTTTAGCTAAAAGTTCACTGTGTTTTCCTTGTTCTACAATTTCGCCTTTACTCAGTACTATAATTTCATCTGCCTTTTGTATGGTTGAAAGTCTGTGAGCAATTACAATAGATGTTCTGTTTTTCATCATGTTGTCTAGGGCATCTTGTACTAAACGTTCACTTTCAGTATCTAGAGCCGAAGTGGCTTCATCTAAAATCATAATTGGTGGGTTCTTAAGTACCGCTCGAGCAATACTTAAACGTTGTTTTTGTCCGCCAGAAAGTTTGTTTCCAGAATCGCCAATATTGGTATTAATACCAAGAGGTAAGTCTTTTACAAATTCCCAAGCATTAGCAACTTTTAAGGCATCAATAATTTCAGCCTCTGTTGCTGTGTCCCTTCCAATTAGTAAGTTGTTTTTTATAGATTCGTTAAATAAAATAGAGTCTTGTGTAACAAGCCCCAATAATTCACGTAGCGAATGTTTTGTTAAATCGCGAATATCGATGTCATCAATGGATATATTTCCTTCATTAATATCGTAAAAACGTGTAACGAGATTGGCAATGGTGCTTTTTCCGCTACCAGATTGACCAACAAGGGCAACGGTTTTACCTTTAGGAACTTTTATAGAAAAGTTTTTTAAAACCAGCTCGTCTTCATATTTGAAAGAAATGTTGTTGATAGCTATACTTGATGTGAAATCTTTTTTAATGATAGCGTTTGGCTTATCTTCAAGAGGTGATTCGGTGTGTAAAACTTCCAAAACACGATCGGCAGCAGCGTTACCCGCTTTTACTTTATAACTAGCCTTGCTAATGGCTTTGGCTGGTGTTAATATTTGATAAGCTAATGCCATATAGGTGATAAAAGCACCACCTGTTAGTGTTTTTTCAATTAAAACCATGCTTCCGCCATACCAAAGTAAGGCTGCAATAGTTACAATACCTAAGAACTCACTAGTTGGTGAGGCTAAATTTTGTCTGTTTAAGAGGGTGTTGGAGTAATGATAAAAACGATTCGTAGATTCTTGGAATTTCTTATTGAATTTACTTTCAGCATTGAAGCCTTTTATGACTTTTAATCCACCCAAGGTTTCTTCTAAGGTAGAAATAAAGACGCCTTGTTCGGCTTGAACTTGACCCGATTTTCTTTTTAAACTTTTTCCTATTCTAGAAATTATAAATCCTGAGATGGGTATGAAAACAAATACAAAAATGGTGAGTTTTGGTGAGAGGGTAAACATCATTATTATGGCAAAAACAATGGTTAGTGGTTCTTTTACTATAAGTTCTAGAACCGCTAGTAATGAGTTTTTAACCTCACTGACATCACCAGAAATACGTGCTATAATATCACCTTTTTTCTTTTCAGAATAATATGAAATTGGTAGGGTGATAACCTTGTCATAGATAGCATTACGGATATCCTGCAATACACCATTTCGAAGAAAAGTAATAGAATAAAGAGCTAAATAATTAAATATGTTTTTAAGAAGAAATAAACTTATAATTAAAACAATCATGTATAACAAAGTGCGTTCTGGGCCTTCGTTAGCATTGGTTATTGTTACAAAATAATTTAAATAATCTTGAGCGTAGTCTTTAATGTGGCTAAGCCCTGGGTACACGGGCTTGGTTGTAAGCTTTTCGGTTTCACCAAATAAAACGCTTATCATAGGCATTAAAGCAACCATTGCTAGTGTGCTAAATAATGCATATAAAATATTAAAAAAAATATTTAAAAAACCGTACTTTTTGTACGGTTCTATAAAGCGATAAAGTTTTTTTAAATACTCCATTAAATGAGATTCATATCTTTTAAGATGGCTTCGGCCTTAGCATCTAGTTGCGCTTCGGCAGTTTTGAAATCACTTACATTTTCTAAAGCATCATTCACACTCACGTAGAATTTGATTTTAGGTTCTGTACCACTTGGCCTTAAAGCAACTTGGCTACCATCTTCAGTATAATAAATAATGACATTAGACTTAGGAATATCAATCGAATGAGTTTCGCCAGTCACCATATTTTTTGCAACTGATAAATCGTAATCTTCAATTTTAACAACTTTAGAGCCATTAATGATTTTAAGTGGATTTTCTCTAGCATCAATCATCATTTGTTTGATTTCTTCGGCGCCTTCAATACCTTTTTTAGTTAGTGAAACCAGTTTTTCTTTATAAAAACCATGTTCTGTGTACAGATTGATTAATTCTTTGAAAAAAGAACTGTTGTTCGATTTTGAAATCGCAGCAATTTCACAAGCTAAAAGAGTAGAGGTAACCGCATCTTTATCTCGAACAAAATCGCCAACCATAAATCCGAAGCTTTCTTCACCACCACCAACAAAATCTAATTCTGGGAAATCGTGAATTAATTTAGCGATCCATTTAAAACCGGTTAAAACAATTTTACTTTCAACGTTATAAGATGCCGCTAATTTGCTTAGCATTGGTGTTGAAACAATTGTAGAAGCAATAAACTCTTTGCCTTTAATTTTATCTTCAGCTTTCCATTGTTTAAGTAGGAAATCTGTCATCATTAACATGGTCTGATTTCCGTTAAGTAATTGTAATTCATTTTCAGAATTACGAACGGCAACACCTAAACGGTCACAATCAGGGTCGGTTCCTATAACAATATCAGCATTTACTTTTTCAGCTAATTCTAAGGCCATTTTTAAAGCTGCTGGTTCTTCTGGATTTGGTGATGTAACCGTAGGGAAACCACCGTCAGGAACTTCTTGTTCTTTTACAATATGTACATTTTTGTAACCAGCACGTTTTAAAGTTTCTGGCACAGCAGTAATAGATGTACCGTGAAGTGATGTGAAAACAATAGTTAAATTGTCTTTAGCGTTTTGTGTAGCTCCAACACTTCCGTTTTCAACTGAAGCATCAATGAAGATATCATCTACTTCTTTACCTATATAATGAATTAAGCTATCGTTTGCTTCAAATTTAATATTTGCGTATTCAATTGTATTTATAACATCAATAACACCCTTATCATGTGGTGGTACTAGTTGTCCGCCATCTTGCCAATAAACCTTATATCCATTGTATTCTGGAGGGTTGTGGGATGCTGTTAAAACAATGCCACAATGGCAATTTAAATGTTTTACTGCAAAAGATAATTCTGGAGTGGCACGTAAATCTTCAAATAAATAAACTTCCACACCATTTGCAGAAAACACATCGGCAACTACTTTAGCTAAGGACTTGCTGTTGTGTCTGCAATCGTAAGCAATAACGGCTTTAGGGGTTTCGTTAGGGAATTGTTGGTGTAAATAATCACTTAAGCCTTGGGTGCTTTTTCCAAGTGTATATTTATTAATTCTGTTGGTTCCAACTCCCATGATACCACGCATACCACCAGTTCCAAATTCTAAGTCTTTATAAAAACTCTCTTGAATGTCTTTAGGATTGAGTGCAATACTGTCTTTAATCGTATTTTGCGTTTCTTCGTCAAAAGCAGGGGTTAACCAGCTGTTTATTCTTTCTAAGATTTTTGGTTCAATGTGTATCATAATGTTGTGAAATAAAGGATTACAAAAATAAGCAATTCCTCTTTTTATTTAGTTGTTAATACAGAAAACATAAACAAATGATAATACTGTATTTTATAAAGTTAATTTAAATTTAATGCGGCTTTAATCGCATAGCGTTTTTTGTCTTGTTTCATTCTTAATATAATTTCACCTAAAAAGCCAGCAACAAAAAACTGGGTACCTATGATCATGGTTGTTAGTGATATATAGAATTGTGGTCGCTCGGTAATCAATCGCCCTTGCTGATTTAAAAAGAGTTTATCAATACCTAAGTAAAGCGCAAAAACAAAACCAATGGTAATCATTATGAAACCAAGGGCGCCAAACAAGTGCATTGGACGTTTTCCAAAACGAGATAAAAACCAAATGGTGATTAAATCGAGAAAACCATGAACAAATCTATCTATGCCAAATTTAGTAACGCCATATTTTCGAGCTTGGTGTTGTACCACCTTTTCGCCTATGTTGCTAAAACCAGCATTTTTGGAAAGCACGGGAATGTAACGGTGCATTTCTCCGTTAACATCAATGTTTTTTACAACTTCAAGTTTATAGGCTTTTAAGCCACAATTAAAATCATTTAATTTGACCCCTGATGTTTTTCTAGCGGCCCAATTAAATAATTTTGAAGGTAGATTTTTCGAGATTACTGAGTCGTAGCGCTTCTTTTTCCAGCCCGATACCAAATCAAAACCTTCGGTTTTAATCATGTGGTAGAGTTCGGGGATTTCATCAGGATTGTCTTGTAAATCGGCATCCATGGTAATAACGACCTCACCTTGCGCTTTTTCAAAACCAGCGTGAAGTGCTTGTGATTTCCCGAAGTTTTTTAAAAACTGAATCCCTTTTACATGGATGTCTTGTGAGGCTAATGTGGAGATAATCTCCCAAGAATTATCGGTGCTACCATCGTCAATAAAGATGATTTCATAAGAAAACTGATTGGAAAGCATCACTCTTACAATCCAATCATGTAATTCGGTTAAGGATTCTTGTTCGTTAAGTAGTGGAATAACTACAGATATGTTCATTTGAATATTTTCGAAAATAATATTCAAAAATACTGAATTTATTCGGCCTCTGGGTTACTTTTTTTCATTACTGCGGCAACTATAAGCCCGATAACACTAAAAAACACAAGATAACCAGCTAATCCTTTAGCAATGTTGCCTAACGAGTATTGGTTTTGAGATTCAATTTGTGTTACGGCTTTATCTATCGCGTCTGTAGGTGAATTAAAGCCTTCTAACATTTCAACGGTTTTTTCAATCGTTTTTTGTTTTAAAACTTCTGCGGCCTCAGTATCAATAAAATTGAATAATAAATAGGAGACGAAAGTGCTAATTAATAATCCAATTAAAACGGTAATAAAATATGAAGTAAAAGCCTGTTTAAAGGAAACAAAACCTGCTTGAGCTTGTTTTACTTTAGCCACGCAAATAATACCAAGAACAATTATGGCAATCATTATGAATATACCAACCCACATATTTGTTAGTAATTCCAAATCTATAGCATAGCATAGCACTGTGATTAAAGCTAGTAAAGCACCTAAATATAAGCCGTAATGCGTTGAGATCGATTTTAATGAATTTTCCATAATAATTTGATTGATTAATTTAGTTGTAATAATTAGATTTCAAATATAGTAAAACCTTATCTTTGTTTTTTTGAAATAAAAACAAAAAAAGTGTTGTGTAGTTGTAAAAAATAACTAAATTTGCACTCCAAAATTGAAAGTAACAATAAAGCATTTAGCGATGAGAAAAGGTATACATCCAGAAAATTATAGAATTGTAGCATTTAAAGATATGTCTAACGACGATGTATTCTTAACTAAGTCTACAGCAGATACTAACGAAACTCTTGAAGTTGATGGCGTTGAATACCCATTAGTAAAAATGGAGATTTCTAGAACATCGCACCCTTTCTACACAGGAAAATCTAAATTAGTAGATACAGCTGGTAGAATTGATAAGTTCAAAACTAAATACGCTAAGTTTAAGAAATAAGTTTAGCCAAAAATATATTTTTAAAAGCCTTTCTATTGTAGAGAGGCTTTTTTTATTTAATGAATTAAGCTATTTTTGGTCTACCAAACTTGAGTTAGGTGTTATTGATAAAATTCATGACAGCCTAACTTTTAATTTTATATCTAAAAATGAATTACATTCTTTTTGATGGTCCTTCGCGTAACAATTTGTTACCCTTTACTTATACTAGACCCGTAGCCGATATTCGTGTTGGTGTGTTAACCATTCGAGAAAAATGGGAGTCCTTTTTAGATTGCACAACTACGACAATTACTGAAGATTATCTCTCTGATAAATTTCCTATGGTTGAAATGGAAAATAATGTGATGATTAATGCATCCTACCTTCCTAATTATGAATTGGCAGAAATGGTTAAAGAACTTCAGGAAAATCAAGCCATTTTTAACGGAGAAGATGTCATCGCTTTTTTTGCCAAAGAAGAACAAGAGGATATCGATTTTGATGCATATGAGGCCATAGAGTTTGATGCAGATGCTATTCAAATAAATAATACATGGGATATTTTTTCTAAAAATGGAGAAGCGATTCAAGAAGATTTTGACTTAATTACTGACGGTAGAAAGTCTAAACCCATTCCTACAAGTAACCATGTTATTGCTGCTGAAAATATATTTATTGAAGAAGGGGCTAAGTTAGAGTTTGTAACCTTAAATGCTTCAAGCGGGCCTATTTATATTGGAAGAAACACCGAAATTATGGAAGGCGCAATTATTCGTGGGCCTTTTGCTTTGTGCGAAAGTGCTACTGTAAAAATGGGGGCTAAAATTTATGGGCCAACAACTGTGGGGCCTCATAGTAAAGTAGGTGGTGAAGTTAATAATTCGGTGTTGTTTGGGTATTCAAATAAAGGTCATGATGGCTTTTTAGGAAACTCTGTATTGGGTGAATGGTGTAATTTGGGTGCCGATACCAATAATTCTAACCTGAAAAATAACTATGCTGAAGTTCGATTATGGGATTATCAAACGGAAGGTTTTGCGAAAACGGGCTTACAATTTTGCGGACTCATGATGGGGGATCATAGTAAGTGCGGTATTAATACCATGTTTAACACAGGAACTGTTATAGGCGTAAGTGCCAATATATTTGGAAGTGGTTTTCCTCGTAATTTTGTACCTAGCTTTAGTTGGGGAGGTAGTAGCGGCTTTACAACTTATTTAACTAAAAAAGCATTTGAAGTGGCCGATGTTGTAATGTCAAGACGAGGGCCAAACCTTTCTGAACAAGATAAAGCCATTTTGGAACATGTCTTTGATGCATCTAAGAGGTTTAGGCGCGAGTAGGATACGACGTATAGCCAGAGTAATTAGTCTTATGGCTTTTAATAATAATGTTATTTAATAAATTTTTAATGTAAAGTGTTTATGGATATTAATTCCAAATAACGCGGCTTTTGTTGGGAATTCAAATTTTTTTGTACTTTGTCCGAGAATGTAATAGGTGTTCATTCCTTAAAACTGGAATCCATTATGCCCAAATTAAATGGTGTTTTAAAATTTTTAAAGGATAAAAGAAAGTTTGCAGTACTTTTTTTTGTCTTCCTAATTATAGATACGGTAGTTAAATCCAACTATCCTTGGCCTTATCGTTTCGTTTCTAAACCACCAGTTATATTACTTATTGTATTTTATTACTATTATAATTATAGTGCATCAAAAACGCGTAACTTTACTTGGGTTATGTTGGCGTTGGCTTGTTTTTTTATAGCAGATTTGTTAATTATAAATAGGGAGAATACGACGTTGTTAATTTCTAGTTTTGTGGTCTATACCTTAGCGAAGGTGTTTTTATGTTTCCGGTTTTCGCATAAATTCGACTTTAAAGTAAGTCGGTTAATTCCCTTTTCAATTGTCATCTTTATTTATACAGTTGGTTTAATAGTGTATATCTATGAAGGTCTTGGAAACTACTTTTTATTTGCCTTGATAAGCTATTTTATATCGCTTTTACTGTGCCAATTTGCTTATTTAAGAAAAGAGGCGGTAGATAAAAAAAGTTACCTATATGTGTTAATAGGTGTTTTATGTTATATGGTTTCCGAAGGGTTTACGATTGTGAACACTTTTAAAACTGACTTGCCTTATCAAGATTTTTGTATCATGTTCTTTTATGCAACTGGTATTTATTTAATAGTTCATGGGATCATTATAGAAAAAAGAATTACGCCTAAATATATTTTATAATTCGATATGGAATGCGCTCAAATTTTTTAATTCAATTTGAGTTGTAGTATTTAATCCTTTAAATCAATTTAATTCATTTCATCTAATGCATCCCTTAGCATGTTGAACATATTAAAAAATAAGAAAAAGTTTTTTATTGTTTTTTTTATCGTTCTATTTATAGATACTATTGTTAAAATCAATTTACCGATTTGGCCATATCGCTATGTCTCAAAACCACCGGTTATCGGATTATTGTTTCTATACTATTACTATAATAATTCAGCTTCCAAAAGTAATTTTTCATGGACGATGATTGCGCTTCTTTGCTTTGTTGTTGCTGACTTTTTAATAATAGATCATGAAAATATCTACCTTTTGGTTATTAGTTTAGTTATATATTCTGTAGGGAAATTATTTTTATGTTTTCGGTTTTCGCATAGATCAGATTTTAGGGTTCGCCGATTAATTCCGTTTTCTATAGTGATATTTATTTTTACCGTTGGCTTGGTAAGGTATATTTATGAAGATCTTGGGAATTTCTTTCTGCCAGCATTAATCAGTTATTTTATATCGCTATTACTGTGTCAATTTGCTTTTTTAAGAAAAGGTGTTGTAGATGAAAAGAGTTACCTTTTCGTGTTTGTAGGTGTGTTGTGCTATATGCTCTCTGAAGGTATTATGGTTATAAAAACCTTCAAAACCGATGTTCCATATCAAGATTTTAGCATTATGTTCTTTTATGCTACAGGTCTCTACTTAATTGTTCATGGGATTATAACAGAAAAGGTAATTGAGCCTAAAAGCCCTTTTTAACATACTTTAATTCTAACAGGTTTATAGGGTTAACGCCTAGGCCATTTATGTTTTTGCGAGTAAAACGAATCACTTCATCATAGTATAAAGGTACCATGAGTGCTTTTCGCATGGCTAAAGAGTCCATTGTCGTATAGATCTTTTTTCTTTTTTCGATATCGGTAACTGTAAAAGCTTTGTTATATAAGCTGTCAAACTTTTCATCCTTGTAATGAAAATAATTTGATCCATTTGGGGCAAAGTTTTTACTGTAAAATATGGATAGGTAGTTTTCGGCATCTAAATAATCGGCAATCCATGAACTTCTAAACATGTCTACCTTACCGTTTGATCGTGCCGAGCGCAATGAGGCTTCAGGCATCACGTCTACATGGATATTTAAGCCTGTTTTTTCAAGTTCACGTTGAATAAATTCACAAAAACTTAGGTAATTGCTTGTGGTAACTAAAGTGATTTGCGGATTGTTAATACCGGTTTCAGTAATAAATTGGGAAACAAGTTCCTTGGCTTTTTTTGGCTGGTAGGTATAGCCTATAGATGCGTTATACCCAGGAAGGCCAATTGGAATAAAACCACCGTTAGCAGGGTTCCCGATGCCGTTTCTTAAATATACAATCATTTTTTTGCGATCAAAACCATAGTTTATAGCCTGTCTAAGTAGTACAGATTGTATTTCTGGAGTTTCAGAATCTAAATAAAAACCTAAATATTCAGTGTTTAGGTAGGGACCGCGAATCATATTTACGGTTTCGGCGTATCGCGTTTGCAGTTTTCCGCTAGCGGTTAATAATTCATCTTTATAGGAAGCATCAAGCCCTGAAATATAGTCGATATTTCCTTGTGCAAACTGTAAAAACTCACTTTGTTTATCGGGGAGAAAAGTTATAGCTACAGCCTCTAAATAGGGTAGTGAGATTCCTTTTTTGTCTTTCTCAAAGTAATTAGGATTTTTTCTAAAAACTAATTTGATGTTTTCTTCCCAGCGTTTAAATTTAAATGGGCCTGTTCCAATAGGGTGGCTCCTGAAATCGGAACCATAAAAATTAGCAACTTCTTTAGGGATAACCGAGCAATATTTCATGGTTAATAGGCCTATAAATGCAGGAAAAGGTTGCTTCAGTTTAATTTCAAAAATCGTATCGTTAACAGCACTAAAGTCATCAACTTTATTTAAAACCCAGCTGCCTGGAGAAGCTATTTTTTCATCCCTTAAACGGTTCAAACTGTATTTGAAATCGGTAGCATTAACCGTTCTTGTGGAGTCTTTGCCAAATAATTCGTGATTATGAAAATAAACATCGCTCCGAAGGTTAAATTGGTAGGTCATGCCGTCTTCAGAAACGGTCCAGTTCTTAGCAATACATGGTAAGATGTTTAATTCATCATCCAGCTGTACTAATCCGTTAAAAATTTGATTGCATACCGAGTTGTCTTGAAGTGTTCTTGAAAAGGCAGGGTCTAAAGTGTTTATGTTGGCATATTCATTATACCTAAAAACCAAATGATCTCTGTTTATGTCGGAATTTGACTCGCAAGAAAAAAACAAAAGTGCTATATAACTAATTGATAAATAGTTGATTATTTGTTTGAGTTTAGGTTTTATCATATAACTAATTAGTTGTAAATTTGCACGCTCATATCGAGATGAACAAAGTGTCCTAATTTCCTGAAAGAAATTCTTCTTTTCGTTCATAATGAGAAAAGGTAAAGATAATTTTTAAAAGATCTTGAAACAAATTCGGGATAACAAAATACCATGAATAAGAAAGTCGCATTTTATACTTTAGGTTGTAAATTAAATTTTTCAGAAACGTCTACCATAGCAAGGGATTTTAGTAAGGAAGGGTTTGACAGGGTTGATTTCACGGAGAAAGCAGACATTTATGTTATTAATACCTGTTCGGTTACCGAGAATGCCGATAAGCGTTTTAAAACCATAGTTAAGCAAGCCCAAAAGGCAAATGAAGATGCTTTTGTTGCTGCTGTAGGGTGTTATGCGCAATTGAAACCTCAAGAATTAGCCGATGTTAATGGTGTTGATTTGGTGCTTGGAGCGACCGAAAAATTTAAAATTACCGATTACCTAAATGATTTAACGAAAAATGATTTTGGGGAAGTGCATTCTTGTGAAATTGAAGATGCCGATTTTTACGTGGGTTCGTATTCCATTGGTGATAGAACGCGTGCCTTTTTAAAGGTTCAAGATGGTTGCGATTATAAATGTACTTATTGCACGATTCCTTTAGCGCGAGGCATTTCAAGAAGTGATACTATGACTAACGTTTTAAAGAATGCTAAGGAAATTTCTGAGCAGAATATAAAAGAAATTGTTTTAACCGGAGTGAATATTGGTGATTACGGAAAAGGGGAGTTTGGGAATAAAAAACACGAACATACTTTTTTAGATTTGGTTACAGAATTAGATAAAGTAAAAGGTATCGAACGTTTAAGAATTTCTTCTATCGAGCCAAATTTATTAAAGAATGAAACCATCGATTTAGTAGCTAAATCAAGAGCGTTTGTACCACATTTTCATGTGCCATTACAATCTGGTACTAACGAAATTCTTAAAAAAATGAAACGTCGTTACATGCGTGAATTGTATGTAGATCGTATTTCAAAAATTAAGGAAGTGATGCCTCATGCTTGTATTGGTGCGGATGTTATTGTTGGGTTTCCTGGGGAGACTGATGAACATTTCTTAGAAACATATAACTTTCTTGCCAATCTTGATATTTCTTATTTACACGTGTTTACATATTCAGAACGTGATAATACGGAAGCCGTGGGTATGGAAGGTGTGGTTCCTGGAAATGTAAGATCTAAACGTAGTAAAATGCTTAGGGGATTATCGGTTAAGAAGCGTCGTGCTTTTTATGAAAGTCAGTTAGGTACAACCAGGACAGTGTTATTTGAAAGCGAAAATAAAGAAGGATATATTCATGGATTTACCGAAAATTACGTAAAAGTTAAAACACCTTGGAATCCAGAGTTGGTGAACACATTACATGATGTAGCACTTACGGAAATTGATGATGATGGTTTAGTGCGTTTCGAGTTTGTAGATGCACTTACAGCTTAAAACAAAAAAAATCTGAAGCGTAAAACTTCAGATTTTAATTCTATTATAAATCGATTTAGCGCTTATATTCTTACGCCAACAGGAAGCATACGTTTGTACTTTCTGTTGCCTCTTACAAATTTTGCGATTTCAGGGCTTGTTGGAACAACACTTAAATTGCGTTCTTGTATTTGTTCGAAAACTAAGGTTAGAAATTCTTTTGAAAAATTTTCATCGGTGATCTCCTCTGGGATAATCATTTTAGTTAGAAAAATTTTTCGTTCTTGTAAAGAGTATTCAATTATTGCTAAATGATCTTCAATCTTAATCTCATATTGACGTAGAAAATCATTGTCAATTAATTCTGCAGCTTCAACCATTTTGTCTTATTTTAGTTCTATAGGAATCTTAAATAGTGAGGGCTATTTATTCAAACTTTGCGCAAAAGTACGAAAAAAAATCGTTAAGAAAAAGTAAAATTATAGTTAATGCCTTATGAGTCAAGAGATAATACCTGTTTACCTCATGCCTGGGATGGCTGCCAGTCCAATTATTTTTGAATATATAGACTTGCCGGAAGATACATTTCAACTGCATTTTTTAGAGTGGATGCTGCCTTTAAATGAAGAGTCGCTTTCCAATTACGCTTTACGAATGACTAAGTGTATTAAGCATGAAAACCCCGTTTTACTTGGGGTTTCCTTCGGAGGCGTTTTGGTCCAGGAAATGAATAAACACATTTCAGTTCGTAAACTTATTATTGTATCTAGCGTTAAAACAAAGTTTGAATTGCCTAAAAGAATGCAATTAGCTAGGCTTACAGGGGCTTATAAAATAGTTCCAACGCAACTGGCAAGTAAAATTGATGTTTTTGAAAAATATGCCTGCGGAAAAGAAATGACCAAACGTTTAGAGCTTTATAAAAAATACCTTTCGGTAAACGATCCTAAATATTTAAGTTGGGCTATTAAAGAAATGGTCTGTTGGAATCAAGAAGAATGTACTTCCGATATCGTCCACATTCATGGCGATAAAGACCCGGTTTTTCCTATACAGTATATATCAAATTGTGTGACGATTTCTAAGGGCACACATATTATGATTATTAATAAATACAAGTGGTTTAACGCGAACTTACCTGGAATTATATTAGCAGAATAATTGATTTTTTTTTACCTTTAAAGGAAAATTGAAGAAATGAAAATGATACAAAAAGGACTGCTATTTATTGGGTTGCTTAGTTTATGTGGCGTGTTTATTTATGCCATGCAAGACGCCCCTACAGATGAAAATTTTGAAAAGCAAAGTGTTAATGGATATAATGTTTACGCTTTACAAGTTCCAGATAATTTGGATTTGGCGGGTGAACCTCTGCCTTTAAAAAATCCGGATATTTATGAGCGTATGGATAGAGAGCTACTAGTAAATACCTACTGGCAATCTAATGGTTTATTGATGTTTAAACGCGCGCATAAATACTTTCCTGTCATTGAGCCTATTTTGAAAAAATATGGTGTTCCAGATGATTTTAAATATTTAGCTGTTATAGAAAGCGGTCTAGTAAATGTAGTGTCTCCTGCTGGAGCACGCGGTGTTTGGCAAATTATGCCAGCAACCGCAAAAGAATACGGTTTAGAAGTTAACACTAATGTAGACGAACGTTACAATCTTGAAAAATCTACCGAAGCCGCTTGTCAATATCTTTTAGAATCTAAAAAACTATTAGGAACATGGACGCTTGCCGCAGCTGCTTATAACGCTGGAAATTCGGGGGTGTCAAGACGTTTAAAGGAACAAATGGTAACTGATTATTATGATTTATTATTGGGGGAAGAAACGGGGCGCTATGTTTTTAGAATTGTAGCCTTAAAAGAAATCTTATCTAACCCGCTTAAATATGGGTTCAATTTTAGAGAAAAAGATTTGTATAATGAAGTGCCAACTTATAAAGTAAAAGTAGATACAGCAGTGACCGATTTTGCGCTTTTTGCTAAAAAGTTTGATATCAACTATAAAATATTAAAACTTCATAATCCTTGGTTAAGAGAGCCAGAACTTAATAATGCCAGTAGGAAGCTGTATCAAATCGAAATTCCAGTGAAAGGTTCTTATCCGCAATAAATGTCGCAAGGCAATGAGATGATTTGTTTTTACATAAAAAAAGCTCAAAACTTTATAAGTTTTGAGCTTTTTATTTTTTTTGAAAGGATGATTTTTTACCCTCTACGCTTTTGCGCTCTTATCGATCCGCCAGCTCCATAATGTTGGTTTGGCATTTGAGCACGTTTCATATTATCCTTCATCATTTTTATTTGATCGGTTAACATGCCTTGTTTGTCAAGTTTCGTTGCTTCAGTTAATAGTTTTTGAGCTTCTTGTTTTCTACGTTTAGAAAAAGCAATACCTGCTAAATTCAATTTTGCCATCGCTAAATCATGATCCATAGATAAACCCAGATCAATGGCTTTTTTGAAATATTTTTCAGATTCGTTCATATTGCTTTGCGCCAGCATTACCCCATGAAGATAATTAAAGTACCCTTGTTGCTTTTTTACTAGAGCACCTTCTGGGTTTTTAATTTTATTCAACCATTTTTGAGCACCTTCAAAATCTTGCTTACGTAACTTTAAAAAAGCTAATAAGATAAACTCATTCTTAAAATAAAGGAAAATAAAAATTCCTGCTAATAAAATAAGCATGATACCATTTCCTATGTTACTTTCTGTAAATTGATAAATGGCATAAGCGAAAATGCCTGCGGCAATAATAAGTTTTATAATTTTATTGAACATATTGTCTTGTTTCGATTAACTTTGAAGTGTGTTTTTCTTGGAATTGACACTTTTTCGTTGGTTTAAGACTGCAAAGAAACTAAAATTTTATCAAATTCAATATAAAGTTGTATAACAAAAGGAAGGGCTTATCCTTAATATATAAAGGTCTTACATGCTTTTGGTTAGAAAATAAAATTTATTGAATTTTTTTTTAATTATGGTTTGTGAAAGTTAAAACTCTTTGTATATTTGCCCTCGGTTTTGAAGAAAGACCAAGGGTATAAAAAAATACATTTTCAGAATTAAAGATATAAGACAATGAGTAAAAGAACATTTCAGCCTTCTAAAAGAAAGAGAAGAAACAAACACGGTTTCAGAGAAAGAATGGCTTCTGCTAACGGTAGAAAGGTATTAGCACGTAGAAGAGCTAAAGGGAGAAAAAAATTGTCTGTATCTACTGAAACTAGACATAAAAAATAATAATGAACAATTGTTTATAATATAAAAGGTGTTACTTAAGTGTAACGCCTTTTTTTATATCTCCTTATTGTTACTTTTGTAAAATATTATAATACAACATAATAACTAGTAAAATGCCGAAAAATCCAAAACTTAAATCAATACTTATTATTGGGTCAGGTCCGATTGTAATTGGGCAAGCATGTGAATTTGATTATTCAGGAACTCAAGCATTACGTTCTCTAAGAGAAGATGGGATTGAAACGATTTTAATCAATTCTAACCCCGCAACTATCATGACAGATCCTACGATGGCCGATCATGTTTATTTGCTTCCTTTAACAACAAAATCAATTGTTCAAATCCTTAAAGAGCACCCTCAAATTGATGCTGTTTTACCTACTATGGGTGGGCAAACGGCATTAAACTTATGTATTGAGGCTGATGAAAAAGGTATTTGGAAAGATTTTGATGTAGAGATTATTGGTGTTGATATTGATGCGATTAATATTACCGAAGATCGTGAGAAGTTTAGAGAATTAATGCTTAAAATTGGGATTCCAATGGCGCCTCAAGCAACAGCGACTTCTTTCTTAAAAGGTAAAGAAATTGCTCAAGAATTTGGTTTCCCCTTAATCATTAGAGCTTCATTTACCCTTGGTGGAGCAGGAGCCTCTTTTGTATATAAAGAAGAAGATTTTGATGAGTTATTAAGACGTGGTTTAGAGATTTCTCCAATCCATGAAGTCATGATCGATAAGGCTTTAATAGGCTGGAAAGAGTATGAGTTAGAGTTGCTTAGAGATTCAAATGATAATGTTGTTATCATTTGTTCTATTGAAAATATGGACCCTATTGGTATTCATACGGGTGATTCTATTACCGTAGCTCCAGCGATGACTTTAAGTGATCGAACTTACCAAAAAATGCGTGATATGGCTATCCATATGATGCGTAGTATTGGTGATTTCGCCGGAGGGTGTAACGTGCAGTTCGCAGTTTCTCCAGATGAAAAAGAAGATATCATCGCCATTGAAATTAACCCTCGTGTATCACGTTCTTCTGCATTGGCGAGTAAAGCAACAGGATATCCTATTGCAAAAATTGCAGCTAAATTAGCCTTAGGCTACCATTTAGATGAATTAAATAATCAAATTACAAAATCTACTTCAGCTTTATTTGAGCCTACTTTAGATTATGTAATTGTAAAAATACCACGTTGGAATTTTGATAAATTTGAAGGGTCTGATAGAACTCTAGGGCTTCAAATGAAATCTGTTGGAGAGGTTATGGGAATTGGACGTTCGTTCCAAGAAGCTTTACACAAAGCCACCCAATCTCTTGAAATTAAACGTAATGGTTTAGGCGCAGATGGTAAAGAAAATACCAACTACGAGCAAGTTATTGAGAAGTTAACTTACGCATCTTGGGATCGTGTATTCATTATTTATGATGCGATTCGTATGGGTATTCCATTAAGTAGAATCCATGAGATTACTAAAATCGACATGTGGTTCCTTAAACAATACGAAGAATTACATTTCTTAAACAACGAAATCTCAACGTTTACTATCGATTCTATCAACAGAGAATTGTTATTAGAAGCGAAACAAAAAGGATATGGTGACCGTCAAATCGCTCATATGCTGAAATGTTTAGAGAGTCAAGTTTATAATAAACGTGAAGAATTAGGCATAAACCGTGTTTACAAATTAGTAGATACCTGTGCTGCAGAGTTTGAAGCAAAAACACCTTATTACTACTCAACTTTTGAAGGTGAGATGGAAACAGCAGGTGGTACGCCATTCTCTCATAATGATAGTGTCGTTTCAGATAAGAAAAAAGTGATTGTTTTAGGTTCTGGACCAAATAGAATCGGACAAGGTATCGAGTTTGATTACTGTTGTGTTCATGGTGTTTTAGCTGCCGCAGAAGCTGGTTACGAAACCATCATGATTAATTGTAACCCTGAAACGGTTTCTACCGACTTTGATACGGCCGATAAATTATACTTCGAGCCTGTATTCTGGGAACATATTTACGACATCATTAAGCATGAAAAACCAGAAGGTGTTATCGTGCAACTTGGTGGGCAAACAGCTTTAAAACTTGCTGAAAAATTAACTAAATATGGTATTAAAATTTTAGGAACAAGCTTTGAAGCACTTGATTTAGCTGAAGATCGCGGATTGTTCTCTAACTTATTAAAGGAAAATGATATTCCTTACCCTAAATTTGATATCGCTACAACAGCCGATGAAGCAGCTGCGATCGCAGATGTATTAGATTTCCCGATATTAGTACGTCCTTCGTATGTATTAGGTGGTCAGGGTATGAAAATTGTAATCAACAAAGAAGAATTAGAAAAACACGTTGTTGATTTATTAGGAAGAATGCCTGGTAACCAATTGTTATTAGACCATTATTTAGATGGTGCTATTGAAGCTGAAGCTGATGCGATTTGTGATGGTGAAGATGTGTATATCATTGGTATTATGGAGCATATCGAACCTTGTGGTGTACACTCTGGAGATAGTAACTCTTTATTACCACCGTTTAATCTTGGTGAGTTAGTAATGCAACAAATTAAAGACCATACTAAGAAAATTGCTTTGGCCTTAAATACAGTTGGTTTAATAAATATTCAGTTCGCTATTAAAGATGACGTCGTTTATATCATTGAAGCGAACCCTAGAGCTTCTAGAACGGTACCATTTATCGCAAAAGCTTACGGAGAACCTTATGTTAATTATGCGACTAAAATCATGTTAGGTGATAAGAAAGTTAAGGATTTTGATTTCCAACCTAAATTAGATGGTTTTGCAATCAAGCAACCTGTGTTCTCTTTCGATAAATTCCATAACGTAAATAAGAGATTAGGTCCAGAAATGAAGAGTACTGGAGAAAGTATTTTATTTATTGATAGTTTGAAAGATGATGCCTTTTACGAATTGTATGCAAGACGTAAAATGTACTTAAGTAAATAATAAAGTATACGAATTAATAGTATAGTGTAATACAAAAAAAAAAGCCGCTTTTAGCGGCTTTTTTTATAACTCTACTTGAGCATTTTGTGATTCTAAAAACTCCAAATGATCCTCAACTTTAAATTCTGAAGATTTGAATTGTGTTGTTCTAGTTTTTGCTTGCTCTTGCCTGGCAATACTCCTAGAGAAGCGCCTTACGCTTTGTATATCATTTAAAATTAAACCTGGAACCTTAACATTTTTGCCATTTTCATCTTTTGCAACCATGGTAAAATATGAGGAGTTACAGTGTTTAATTTCTCCCGATTGAATGTTTTGAGACTCTACTCGTAACCCCACAACCATTGATGTTTTACCAGTATAATTAACCGAAGCCTTTAGTGTTACTAACTCTCCTACTTCAATAGGGTTTAGAAAATCTACACGGTTTACCGATGCTGTGACACAATAATGCCTTGAATGCTTAGAAGCGCAAGCAAAAGCAATTTGATCCATTAAACCTAAAATATGGCCACCATGAATTTTACCACTAAAGTTGGAGTGGGAAGGTAACATGAGCTGTGTTATTGAAACCTGAGATTCTGTTGCGTGTTTAAACATATAATTACTATTTATTCGTTGGTTTGGTTAATCTTTTCATTCCTTTTTATTTTTTCAACTTTGGTTACAAAGTATTTGGTGTGCCCTAGCCAAAATAGGTCTCTGTAACGTTCGAAATAATGAAGTTTTACATATTCACCTTGATAACTATTAAGGTCGTCTATTACGGCTTGATTGCTTTTTTCAACCGAGAATTCAAAAAACTGAGATTCTGAAACCCCTTGACTTATTTGACCTTCCCAGGTTTTAATAATCAACCCTTTTTTTGTGAATTTTACCAATTCTCCGGCGCGAACACCTTCACTATACTTGGCAAAAAACACAAAACAGAAAAAACCTGTAGCGATGATAATAAGGACGATAATAATTTTAAAAAGAATTTTCATTTTGATATCATGTATTAAAAGTTGTCTTCTTGAGCACGTTTAATAATAGCTTCCGGAAGGGCTTTTTTAGCCTTAGCTCCCATTTTTTTAAGCTTTTCAATGCTGGTAATAATATTTCCTCTTCCGTCTACTAATTTATTCATTGCAGATGAATAATCACTTTTTGCAGCGTCAATTTTTTTACCAACGCCTGTTAAATCGGTTACTAAACCTTCAAACTTATCGTAAAGGGCGCCTGCTTGCCTTGCAATTTCAAGAGCATTACGTTGTTGTTTTTCATTGTTCCACATCGTATCAATGGTACGTAAAGTAGCCAATAGTGTAGAAGGGGTTACAATAACAATATTCTTTTCAAAAGCCTTGTTGTAAATCGAATTGTCTTCATGTACAACTACCGCAAAAGCAGGTTCTATAGGTATAAACATAAGTACGAAATCTGGCGATTCCATATCATATAAATCTTGATAGTTTTTCTCTGAAAGCTGGTCTACATGGCGTTTTATGGAATTCACATGGGCTTTTAAATGTAAAGACTTTGCCTCATCTTCAGCATTTACCAAACGCTCATAATCGGTTAGAGAGACCTTACTGTCAATAATCATTTTTTTACCGTCAGGTAAGCTCAAAACAACATCGGGTAAAACCCTGGAACCATCGGCTCTGGTAAAACTTTGTTGTACAAAATACTCTCTGTCTTTTTCTAATCCAGATTTTTCTAAAACGCGTTCTAAAACCAATTCACCCCAGTTTCCTTGCATTTTACTATCGCCCTTTAAGGCACGCGTGAGGTTGGTGGTTTCTTTGGTCATTTGTAGGTTTAAGTCTTTCAAGCCTAATAATTGCTCTTTTAAAGCGGAATGCATCATGATACTTTCCTTTTGAGAGGTGTCTACTTTTTCTTCAAACGTTTTAATTTTATCTTGTAGCGGACTTAATATATTCTTGATGTTTTCTTTATTCTGAAGGGTGAATTTCTCAGATTTTTCATCTAGAATTTTATTAGCCAGATTTTCAAATTCTTTTGTGAATTTTTCTTGCAGTTGTTCTACTTCAGCTTTTTGTTCATCATTTTTAAGTTGCAGACTTTCAAATTCAGCGTTTTTTCGGGTTAATTCCGTATTTAAAAAATCTTTTTCTCGACGAATAGCTTCGCGTTCGATTTCAACCTTAGCTATGGATTCTTTTAAATCTTCTAACTGATTGCTGAAGTATTCCTTTTCTTTTTGTTTTTCATTTTCGGTTTGCAACTTGATTTCAGAAAGCTGTTGCAACAAATTGGTGTTGCGTTCTTCCAGAGTACTCTTTTCACTCTTGCTTTTTAGTTGTGTGATAAGTCTGCCTATGTATACGCCAATAGCAGCAGCAATTAGGATGGCGATAAAGAGAATGATGTTGTCGTTCATTTAAAAAAGGAAATATTATCAAAGATAAATTTTTTAGCTTGAAGTTAGAAGTTGGTCGCGAGAAGATTTAACCTTTAGAATTTGATTTTTTAAATTCTTATTTTTTCAACCTTAATCTTCTTATTTTCTTATGAAATGTCATGGTCATTACACAAAGTTTGATTGGGGTGATTGTAAAAATGAATAGCTTTATAATATTGATGAATTTATCATGATATCCGAGTCGGCCCATGCCTTATCAAATTCTAGCTTAATTTCTTTTGCTTCGTCCGTTTTTCCTTGGGCCATTAGGCTATGATATAAGCCTATTAAAGACCACCCATTTTGACGCAGTTTTTCTAAATCTTCCCGATATACAGTTTCTGCTTCAACATAGTGTTTTGATTTTAAAAGCACATGACCTAAATTTTGTCTTGTTGGAATATACCAAGCGGCGGGTTCGTTATAAACTAAAGCATCTTCAATAGTTACGGCCTTCTTTAAATGCATTATAGCTAATTTGGGGTTTTTAGAATTGAAGGCGAGTTCCCCGGCAACAACTTCATAGGCTAGTTTCGCAATGGTTTGACTGGAGTCAAATCCAGAAGCCATAATGGTTTCTAATTCCGGATTTTCAGTCATGGTTTTAAGGGCCTCCAATTCTTCTTTCGCTTCTGTTACATTGTTTTTTCTAATAAATGCAATGCCTCTGGCATAATGCCAAATTAATTTTAAATGCTTGATATCATCATTGGGCTTTGGGGTGGTTAAAATATCATTCCATTTTCCAAATCTTGTATAAGCTAATAGAGGGGTTGCCGCAAAATTTTGTAAAAAAGGAAGTGCTTTCATTTCGCCCACAGGAACCTTTTCGGCAGTTTTTTTGGCAGCATCAATAGCAGTTTTACTGTCTCCTAATAAGCTTGCGGCAGACCATAAAAAGTGAATATTATGTGGGTAATACCCCAGAGGGTAAATGCCTTGAGCAAAACATTGAGAAATGTAGTCTTCATCAGCTAAAATCGCTTTTTGATTAGCAAGAACAGCATCTTTATAGCGTCCAACTCTAATATAAATATGTGAGGGCATGTGCACTATATGTCCCGCGGAAGGCATTAATTTTCCTAACTTTTCTGCGCTTGGTACTGCTAAATCTGGCTTTGGCAGTTCTACCATATGAATGTAATAATGATGTGCTCCTGGGTTGTTCGGATCTAATGCTATGGCTTTTTCTAAGGCATTTTTAGCTTCTTGTATATTTGGAGATGGACTACCATTCTTGTCCCAATAATTCCATGGAACGGTGTTCATTACTGAAGCCGCATATAAGGTTAAGATATCGGTGTCTTCGGTATAGTTATTTGCCACTTTTTCCATGGCTTTCATGTAGTCCATGTTTAGTTGAGCAATTTCCACGGTCAAATCTTCTGAGTACCTTTTTGAAAGCGCCTCAATTAAAGCACGTTCTTTAGGTGTGGTATTTCTCATTCGTTTTTTTGCTTTTGAAATAGCTTCGTTATATTTGATTTTTCGTTCATCATCAGGCGATGGGTCGTTTATGTTAGGGCCCAGTGTATAGGCTTGTCCCCAAAATGCCATAGCACACTCTGGGTCTAACCTAGAGGCTTCCATAAAAGAGCGGTGTGCTTCTGCATGATTAAATGCGTAAGTAAGTCTGAGGCCTTGGTTAAAGAATTTTTGAGCCAATTCGTTTGAAGTGTTTACTCTAAAACTATGATTTCCTAAGTTTTCAAATAGTGGGGCAATTTGCTTGGTGGTATCTACACCTGTAAGCATAAATTTTGCAGGTGTACAACTTATAGCGTTAGTGCCTACTTTTCTTGGGTATTCAAAACTATCGGTGTTATTAAGTTTAAAAACTAGTAGCGAAATTGGGATGAGGGTTGTTAAAAAGAGTATAAGTTTGCTTTTCATGATCTTGAATTTAGACCAAACAAAGGAAGTTGTTTTTCTACTAGTAGAATTTAAATGGGGATAAAGAACTTACTAAAGATACGAAAAAAAAGGTTTAGGCCTTTTTACTTTTTCACCTTAAAAGTTCCTGTTTTCGCATCAAAAGCTATTAAGTCTTCTGGGAATAAGGTGTTGAATGTGCCTTTTGAAATCAGGTTACAAGGGGCGTCTGAAACCACGGTTTCATCGGTCATTACAATGAGTTTGTCACAAAGCTGAATGGCCAAATCAATTTCATGAGACGAAAATAAAATCGTCTTTTGGGTTTCTCTAGCTAATTTTTGAAGTAGTTTTAAAATGTATGCTTTGTGATACATGTCTAAATGTGTGGTAGGTTCATCTAGAATAATCAAATCTGTGTCTTGAGCTAAAGCACGTGCAATCATGACCTTTTGAAGTTGGCCGTCGCTCAGTTCAAAACATTTTTTGTCCTTTAAGTTTTCAATTTTAATTTGTGAGAGGGAACGGTTTATAATTTGAATATCTTCTGCAGAAAAATTTCCAATCCAATTGGTGTATGGCTGTCTCCCTAAGGCTACCAGTTCAAAAACAGTAAGGTTTTTAGATGCTAACTTTTCGGTAAGTACTAAGCTTAAAACTTTAGCTAATTCTAAATTTGAATGAGCTTTCAAAAGCTTGTTATTTATAAATATATCACCAGATAATTGGGCTTGCACACCGGTTAACGAACGCAAAAGAGTCGATTTCCCAATACCATTCGCACCAATTAAACCAACCAATTGCCCTTTTTGCAAGGCAATATTAATATGGGATGCAATAACAGTAGATTCTTTTTTCGAGCTATAACCAATCGATAAATTCTCAGTTTTTAAAACGCTATGTGTGTTTGGATTTTCCATTAAAACATCATTTTACGTTTTCTTACCAATAACCAAATCACTACGGGAGCGCCAATTAAAGAGGTAATCGCATTAATTGGTAATGTATAATCGCTTGATGGTAATTGTGCAATACTGTCACAAATTAGCATGATTATGGCGCCAAATAAAAATACTGCAGGCAGTAATATTTTATGGTTGGAGGTGCTAAAAACCTGTCTGGTTATATGAGGAATAGCTAAACCTATAAATGCGATTGGCCCTGCAAAAGCGGTAATGGTCCCGGCTAATAGACTGGTTGAAGTGATAATAAGTAGTCGGCTTTTTTTGATGTCTAAACCTAAGCTTTTTGCATAATTTTCACCTAATAATAAGGAGTTTAAACTTTTTATCGCTGCTAAACTTAATAGGATTCCGGCGGCATAAAGTATAAAGAGTATGAGTAATTCGTTCCATGAAAGGTTTCCTAAACTACCAAAACCCCAGAAGAAATATTGTTGTAATTCTTCCGCAGAGCTAAAATAAGAAAGGACATTTACCACGGCTCCAGAAATACTTCCAAACATGAGCCCGATGATTAATATCGCCATAGCATCTCTAACTTTCGTAGATACTATTAAAACGGTTAGAAGCACTAGAAAACTACCTAAAGTAGCTGCCATAACTAAGGTCCATTTTGAAGCTAAAACGCCTAAAAGCAAACCGCCGAAAAGCGAAGTGCCCATTGTGACTATAGCAACCCCTAAACTCGCGCCAGAAGTAATCCCCAGCACAAAAGGTCCTGCTAAAGGGTTTCTAAAAAGTGTTTGCATCATCAACCCCGAAATACCTAAGCCAGAACCAACGATAATAGCGGTGAAGGCTTTTGGTAGCCTGTAGTCCATAATAATATGATGCCAAGACATATGGGCTGATTTTCCGAATATTGTTTTGAAAATTTCAACATTAGGAATAGAAATAGACCCCAAGCTAATGTTTATAAAAAAACAGAGGAGGAGTAGCAGAATTAATGCTAAAAATATAAGCTGGTATCTTTTGGTATTTTGCAACTAATCTAAACGTTTAAAAAAGTAATTTTCATAACCATCTAATAATCCAGGGTGTGAAATATTGATGATGTCCTTTAAAATAAGATCTGGACGTAAAGGCCCTAATTCATAAAAAAGTAAGCCCCCTTTCGGACCTATTTTTTTAGTATATGTGTATATGTTTTTATTTTTGAAAGCATTAAAATAGCTGTAGCCTTTATGGTTGTTTTTCATGGCCTCAAGTGTTTGAAAAGAGCCAGCTCCAATCCATAGTTCGGCTTGGTTGGCACGTTCTAAAACATTTTCAAAGTTAAGTTGAATACTACCATTCGACATATCGTCTTTCCACAAGTAATTGGTGTTGGCATCCTCAAAGTATTTGGCAATAAAACTTTTTCCTCCAGGAACATTCCAAACATCATTAAACATAGACCCCGAAAAGGTAACTGGTTTTTCATTGACCTGCAAAGCGAGTTTCTTCGCTTCTAAATAATCGGCTTCAATGTTATCAAAAATGGTGTTGGCTTCTTCCTGTTTGTCAAAAAGAGCACCCATAAATTTAATCCATTCGGCGCGGCCTAGAGGATGTTCTTCTGTCCACGAACCATCTAAAACGACAGGGAAACCAAATTTTTCAATTTGTTTAAGCGATTTGTTTTTTCCGTTTACGGTGAAAGCAATCACTAAATCGGGCTGCAACTCTAGAAATAATTCCATGTTAATTTCTAAATCGTTGTTTAAATCTTTTATTTGTCCGTTATCAATTAGAGCTCTCGTTTTTTCTGAAGAAATGTATTTTGTAGCCGGAAAACCAACCAATCGATTTTCTACATTTAAATATTCTAAAGCGGGAATATTGGTGGTGGACATAGCAACTACTTTGGCTACAGGTAGTTTAATAACTACAGCAGATTCACGAAAATCAGGAATGTATTTGTCATCCTTTACTAAAATGTAACGAAAGGCATCTTGACTTCCTGGCCATGGTGAAGTTACTATTAATTCGGTGTAATTTTTATGATTTGTAATTGAAAAACCTTCAGCATATTTAATGTTTTCAGGAGATACTTGAGTGACAGGAATGGTATGGTTTTCTTTTTTTTCATCCTTACAGGAAGTCAAAAAAAGGAAGCTAAGGGAGAGTAAAATTAAAAAACGCATGGACTAAAATTGAAGTTCAAAGGTCATTAATTTTTTTGTATTACGACAGACTTAAGGTTACTTTTGAGCAAATTAAATAAAAATAGATGAATTTTTTGTGTTCTTGGAGTGGTGGAAAAGATAGTTGTTATGCGTTTTATAAGGCAACAAAATTAGGGTTTAAGCCAGCTGTACTTTTAAATGTGATGAACGAATTTGGAGATCGATCACGGTCACATGGCATACCTAAACCTGTGTTAGAAGCCCAGGCTGAAGCCTTAGAATTACCTATCCACTTTTTTAGCAGCACATGGACAGATTACGAAGTCAAATACATAGAGAATTTACAACGAATTGTGAAAGATTACCCGATTTCGCATGCTGTTTTTGGTGATATTGATATTGAATCACATCGTGCTTGGGAAGAAAAGGTGTCCGCCGCAGCGAATTTGGAAGCCGTTTTACCTTTATGGCAGGGCAACAGAAAACAATTGGTTTTGGAGTTGGTTGAGGCAGGTATCGAAGCCGTTATTGTGTCTTGTAATCAAGAATTAGGTCCCGATTATTTGGGAAGAACCATTACAGCCGAACTGGTTGAGGAACTTGAAAACAAAGGGATTGATGCCTGTGGTGAAAATGGTGAATTCCATACCTTGGTGGTTAATGCACCTTTTTTTAAGCATAAAGTTGATGTTGAAATTACAGAAAAAGCGGTGTCTAGTAACTATAATTTTGCTGTTATGAGGCTTAAAAATAAGGAGGTAAGCTTATAACTTGTTACAATTTAACAGGCGTAATCAATTGAAATTTTCCATTTTCCAATTTCAAATGAAACACATCACCGTATTGTATTTTAATTTTGAAGGAATCTTTAAGCGGAATATCTAAAACATGAGCCAAAAAAGCACGCATCGGGCCAGCGTGGCAAACAATGATGTGGTCTTTTGGGTTGTTAGAATGCGCTAAATCTTCAAAATAAGCTTGCACCCGTGAAGCCAGTTGCACGTAAGATTCTCCGTTTGGAACGGCCACGTTTACAAAATCTGTCATCCAAGGCGCCATCGCTTCTTCCGGGATATCGTTCCAAGCTTGCATTTCCCAATCACCAAAGTTAAGTTCTTTCAAACGCGGTTCTAAAGTTGCGGTTTCACTGAATGTTTCGGCTAAGCTTGTACAGCGTTTTAACGGACTAGAAATCACGCGAAATTCTTTTTCCTTCGGAAGTTTTGATAAAATGGCTGCAAATTCTTCTTCGTGATTTTCAACGAGGTCTAAATCTGTTTGCCCGTAACAAATACCTTTTTCCACCGCAGGTGTGGTATGCCTGATTAAATAAATTTCCATAAAGCTAGAGCACTTAAATAAAAGATAACTTCTGAGAATTGTTGCACAGCACCAGCGCAGTCGCCAGTTTGGCCACCAATCCATTTTTTAAACTTCGCCGCTAAAAACATTTTAGCCAAATAGCAGGGGATGATGGTTAGAAAAATAAGTGGTGTTTTAAAAAAGAAAAGTGGTAGAATTCCAAAAACTGCCGAGCTCACTAACATGAAGAAACTCATGCTTTTTGCAGCAGGTTTGGCTTTACTGTCGTCGGTGTCGCGAACGTAAGGATGGGTGTAAATTAAAGTTGTGGCAATAAAACGGCTTAAACTGTGACCAGAAATGATGGTTAACGGAATTAATAACACCGGTGTGTCTGTAAGCGCTAGAAACTTTATACCTAGAATTAACCCCAACCCCGCAGCGCCATAGGTGCCCAATCGAGAATCCTTCATAATGAGTAGGATTTTCTCTTTGGTCCATCCACCGCCAAGGCCGTCGCAAACATCGGCAAAACCATCTTCGTGAAAAGCGCCTGTCGTATAAATAGTGGCTACCATGCTTAGGGCAATAGAAATTTCTGTAGAAAAAATAAATGAAGCGCCATAATAAACCAGGGCTCCAATGCTTCCAACGATAATACCTATTAAGGAGAAATATTTAGAACTTTTTGTTAAAAACTCAGGTTCGTGATTGACCCATTTCGGACAAGGAATACGGGTAAAAAACATCATGGCAGTAAGGAAAATTTGGAGCTCTCGTTTCATCAATTTTGTATTAAGATTCGTTACTTACACCAGCACTTTCAAAACTGGCCATATCACTTAAAAAATCTACAGAAGCTCTTAAAAGCGGAATCGCTAAAGCAGCACCTGTACCTTCACCAAGACGTAAGCCTAGAGATAAAAGTGGTTCAGCTTCTAAAAATGCTAACATTCTTTGGTGTCCTTGCTCGTTTGAGCTGTGTGCAAAAACACAGTTTTCAATAACCTCAGGTTTAATCGCCGTGGCGGCTAAAAGTGCTGCAGTGACAATGAAACCATCAATAACAATCACCATATTTAATTCGGCTGCTTTAAGAATTGCTCCACATAGCATGGCAACTTCAAATCCGCCAAAAGTAGCTAAGGCCTCTTGTGCTGTTTTAGGAGTATATTTATTATAAACTTCTGTTAGGATTTTTGCTTTTTTAGAAATGCCTTCAGGATCTAATCCCGTGCCAGAACCCACGCAGTCTTCAATAGGCGTTTTCGTGAAATAGCTCATTAATAAAGCTGCTGAAGAGGTATTGCTAATCCCCATTTCACCAAAACCAATGGTGTTACAACCTTCTTTTTGAAGCTCTTCAACAATAGCTCCTGCTTTAGTAAAAGCATCAGCACATTGTGCTTGGGTCATAGCAGGCTCTAATTGGTAGTTTTTTGTACCAAAATCAATTTTAGCATCAATAATATTTAATTCAGCATCAAAAGTATGGTTCACGCCAGCATCAACGACTTTTAATTCGATGTCGTTGGTTTTGCTGAATACGTTTATCGCAGCCCCCCCATTCACGAAGTTGTAAACCATTTGAGCGGTAACTTCCTGAGGAAACGGATTTACTTCACCTTTAGCTGCAATACCATGATCGGCAGCAAAAACAACAATCACTGGTTTTGAAATTTTAGGGGTTTCAGTATTTTGAATACAACCTATTTTAAAAGCCAAATCTTCTAGTTTACCAAGGGCACCTAGAGGTTTCGTTTTTGTGTCAATTTTGTGTTGAAGCGTTTGTTTTAAGTCGGTTTTAATCATGAGGGGTTATTTTAAAGTTAAGGGAATTCCTGATACCATCATCGTGGCTTTATTGGCATTTTTGGCAATGTGTTGATTCATCCAACCTTGAAGCTCTGTGAATTTTCTACCCACTTCAGTTTGGGCGTGTACCCCCATACCAATTTCATTGGAAATGATAATAATCGTGGCGTCAAGATTGAGGAGTTTGTTGAACTCTATCTTTGCTAATTTTAATGCTTCTTCGATATCATTTTTGGTATCGATGAAAAAATTGGTTAGCCATAAGGTTACACAATCAATCACCACAACTTCATTGGGGTTTATAAATTTAGCGAGCTCTTTTTCTTCTTCTACAGAAGTCCAACGTTCGTCGCGATCGGCAATATGGCGTTCAATACGTGCTCTGTGGTTATCGTCCCAAATTCTTGAGGTGGCAATGTATTTCGGACTGTTAGAAAAGGACAATGCTAAGTTTTGAGCGTAACTGCTTTTCCCTGAGCGTTCTCCTCCTGTGATGTAATAAATCATGAAATTTCAACTGTTAAATAGAATTACAAAGATTAATCTTTTTTTAAGAAATAACCTCCAAAAAAGATTTTGATTCTAAAAATAGATAGTACATTTGCAGCGAATTTTGGTTCTGTTTTAATATTAAGTTAAACGGATTAAAAGGGAATCTGGTGCAATTTTTAATTAATTCCAGAACTGTTCCCGCAACTGTAAGTTTATGCTGTTCCGATTGCTATCGGGATGTTCAGCACCTTTTAAAAGGATGTTATTAACTTCAATACCACTGGCTTTTAGCTGGGAAGGTGAAATAACATAAAACAAGTCAGGAGACCTGCCACATTCAAACAAAATAAGTTAAACTTTCGGGATAAAAGTTTGCGTATGTATTTCCATGCGATTCTCGATTAATAGTATTAAAATGCACAAAAAAACACATGTTTTTGGTATCCTATGTTTAGGGATGTCACTAGTTGGTATTGCTCAAGAGCAAGAAGATTCCACTAAATTGGAACAACTCGATGAAGTTGTAATTTCAGATTCACGATTTGAATTAAAGCGTGAAAATTCAGGAAAAACAGTTATTAAAATTTCTCAAGAAGAGATAGATAAAAATCAGGGAAGGACAGTCGCTGAACTGATTAACGCCCAATCTGGCATTGAAATTAACGGAAGTAGAAGTAATGCCGGACAAAATTTAGGCGTTTATGTTCGTGGAGGTCGTAACCGTCAAGTTTTAGTTATTGTTGATGGTGTACAAATAGGTGACCCCTCGCAAATTAATGGTGAGTACGATTTTAGGTTGTTAAACTTAAGTCAGATAGAATCCATTGAAATTATAAAAGGTGCAGCCAGTACTTTGTACGGAAGTGGTGCAGCTACGGCTGTTATAAATATTACAACAAAAAAAGCAAGCTCTAAAAAGATAAGTGCCGTTGTTGGCTCTAGTATTGGAACAAATCAATCACAAGACGATCAGGACTACGATTTAAGTGATTTCAATAACAGTGTCACTCTGGGCGGAACCTTAGATAAGTTTACTTACCGCGCAGCTTTTAGTCAGCAATACACAGACGGTATGTCTGCAGTTATTACTGATGCTAATGAAAAAGATCCGTTTTCAAAATTGGGTGTAGATGTTAATTTGGGTTACAATTTTAGTGATGCCTTTTCAATTGGCGTGTTTGGGAATTTTACAGATATTGAATCAGGTATCGATGGTTACGATGCTAGTTTTAGTTTAGCCGATACCGATGATCAGTTTAACAGTGATCAATCGCGTGTAGGTATGACCGCTAAATATAGGTATGAAAACGGAAGTGTGAATTTTAATGGCGCATATTCAGAATATAATCGTGAATTTATTTCCGATTATCCTTCAGTTTTCGAATCTAAGAATTACATATTCGACCTTTACAATAAGTATGTTTTCGACGAAACATTTTATACTATTGTAGGTGTAAATGTTCTTGAAAATGAAGCTTTATTTGATGAGGAAAAAAAGTTTACTATAGTAGACCCTTATGCTAATGTTGTTTATGTTTCTAAGTTTGGATTGAATGTGAACATGGGTGGGCGATTAAATAATCACAGTGAATATGGAACGCATTTTACTTATAATGTAAATCCTTCTTTTGTTTTCAAAAAGGATAACGATGCTTATAGTAAGGTTTTTGCTTCTTATAGCACCTCATTTATAGCACCGTCATTATCTCAACTACATGGTTATTTTGGTGCAAACCCTGATTTAAAACCTGAGGAAAACAAAACGATTGAAGGTGGTTTGGAGTTTAAATTTTCTAACAATTTTAGAGTTAGCGGACTTTATTTTAACAGGGAAGAAGAGAACTTTTTTATCTACGATTATACTCTAGGGTACTTAAATTCTGCCGATTTAGTTCGTTTTCATGGTGTAGAATTTGAAGTGAATGCCAAACCTATTAAAAACCTTAGTGTTACGGCGAATTATATGTTTGCTGAAAATAAAGAAGGACAGCCTGTAAGAATTCCAGAACATAAAGGAAACTTACTTGTAGGTTACGACTTTTGTACTAAGACATTTGCATCATTGTCTTACCAATATACGGGTGACAGGTTAGACAATGGAGATGTTACTTTAGATAGTTTTAGTTTGGTTAATTTTTATATCAGTCACACTGTGCTTGAAAATAAAATTAAATTTTTCGCAGGTATTGATAATATTTTAAATGAAGATTATTTAGAAATCTCTCAATACACGACAAAAGGGAGAAATGTTAGAGTAGGGCTGCAATTAACCCTGTAAGCGTTACTATAATCTAGTTTTTTAGGAGCGATTTAAAGTGCTGAATCTAAATTCAACACTTTAAATCGCTTTTTTTAAGGAATCAAATCACAATACCAAACCCCATATTTTTCAGAATCACTTTTGCATATCGAATCATTATCTTCCTTCTTAGGAGCATTGTATTCGCGTAATACTTTTTCGCCAATCGTAAATTCTACAGGGTTTTTAAAAATAGGGCCGTCAAAACAAAAGGTATGGAATTCACCATTTTCACCACAAGGATCTACGCCTTCTGGTAGGTTTTCAATGAAGTTTTTGTCAATGATTGTACCAACAAAATCTTCGCCAAAATATTTAGAATTGGCACAAACGATAATAGTTTTAAAGCCTAAGTCTAAAAATTCATTTAAAAGCGCTTTGGTGTCGCGTTTCCAAATCGGGAAAACCGCTGTAAAACCTTGTTTGGCTAATTGTTTTTCTCTGTAAACACGCAAATCTTCAAGAAAAATATCACCAAAGGCACTATGTGTAAAACCTTCGTCTTTTAGGCGGGTTACCATCTCTAGCATTTTTTGCTCATAAACTTCCATACTTGGCATTTCAGGAAGTTCAATAAGTCGTGCTGGAATGTTAATGGCATCGGTTTGCGCGGTTAGAAGTTCTTTTCTAAGGCCATGCATTGATACGCGATTATAATGACTATTTACAGTGGTAATTAATTCATCCACCTTGTAATTTTCATCTTGCAATAAATGGTATAAAGCTAAAGCAGAATCTTTACCAGAACTCCAGTTGAAGTAGGTTTTATTTTTGTTCAATTTAATATAGATTTGTTAGATGTAAAGGTAATTCTTTATCGACGTACATACCAGGTTGCACCATTTTAAAATCGTTACTATTCTCTAAAATATCAATTGGGTAACTTTTATGATTAGTCTTTTTTGCTGTGCCAGAAATATCTGATATGGCCGCAGAAAGTAGCGGTTCGTTCACATCTCCTAAAACGCCCAGGTTGAGAATGTTTTCGGCTATTTCTATCGTTGGATCAAGTCCTTCAAAGTAATCGGTCACACCATCTACGTTTAAAGATTTGTAAATTAATGGTTGCATGGCGTAGGTGTGTCCTGGGTTGGCTCCCTGACGTCTAAAATCAGGTGAATCATATATTGTTGTTGAAGCCTGGTATTTCCCAGCTGTTGTCGTACCAATTTGTACCACTTGAATATAAGGACTTAAGGCGTTTATAACCAGTTCGCTCGCAGAGGCGCTTCTACTTGTTGTTAGAATGTATACTTTTGACAGGTTTAGACTTTGTAGCGAAGTACCATTGTAGTTGTCTACAAAACGGTTGATAAGTTGCTCAGGCTCGTTTTTTTCAAAAGCAGCTTGGAATTCTGCATTCCATTGTTCTGTGGAGAATATTTCACCTGTATACTGCCCCGTAATCATACTAGATAATAAAATTGCAGTGTTTACCGAACCACCAGAGTTGTATCGTAAGTCTAAAACTAGTTCATTTACGGTTTCAGTTTTAAAATTTGCAAAAACATTGTTTAATTCGTTGTTATAGGTTTCCGTTCCGGTGAAACCATTGTACATCAAGTATCCAATTTTTCTATTATTAACGGTTAGCACTTGGTCAATATAAATAGGGTTTTCAGAATATTGAGCCTTTGTTAGCGCGATATTTTTATCAAGAGGCGTAATGACATCATCGTCCCTTTCATCGGTACCATTATCATCATAAAAACCAAGGTCAATACTATAATTACTTCGACCTAAAAGTTGTGAGTAGTTGCTCGTATCAAGTAAAGTACCATCAATAGCATAAAACAAATCGCCACGAATTAGGCCTTGATTATTAGCCGTAGTATTTGGTAAGACATGGGTGATTACCCCAAAAACCCTTGAGTCTGTAGTAGAAAATCGATACAGTTGAAACTCCATACCGTTGGTTATACTAACGCCTTTAAATGATTCTTCTAAAGCAATAAAATCATCTACAATCCAGCTAAATCGGTCTACAGTTTGTCTGTTGTAAATTAAACTTTCAAATAAATCTTCGGGGTTAGAAAAACCATCTAGATAACTGGCGTATTCTCCTGTACTAATTGAAAATCGATTGTTAGCTAAATTAGGTACATTATCTTTATACAAATAAAAATGATTCATACCACTCCAAACAAAATCATTAATTTCATTAGTTGTAGTAATCTGGTCGTCTAAGTCTTCAAAACAACTAATTGTTAAGCAGCTGCACAGTAATAAGAAGGTAACCTTAATTCGATTCATTAAAATGGGGTGTAGGTCGTTAGTTGATTTTTAAAGTTGTGTACATGCCATTTCTTAAAGGATTAAAGTCTTTAGACCCTCCAATATGTTTTACATCTAAACCTATAAAAGCTTTATTTGCTTGGCTAGCTTTTGTGGTTGTACCTGTGATTAGAGATAAGGCTTTAGCTAAAAAAGGTTCGTTAATATCACCAAGTGTACCAAGGTTTAATAGGTTTTCACCTTCTGCTGTTGCACCGGTACTTGTTTGGTAAGTCATTAAGTAATCTGGTGTTAAACCATTAAAATAATCTGAAACACCATTTACATTTGCCGATTTATATACTAAAGGTTGTAAGGCATAGGTGTGGTTAGGGTTGGCATTTGTTTCTCCAAAATTTTCAGAATCATATAAGGTTACCGAAGCCGTGTATTTTCCTGTCGTATTTGTTCCAATTTGAACCACGTCAATATATGGATCCAAGCCATTAATAATTAATTCACTTGCAGATGCTGTTCCGTCTGTAGTTAGAATGTAAACTTTATTTAAGTTTAAAGATGAAATTGAAGTACCATCTAAAAGGGCGTTAGGGAAGCGGTTTATTAAATATTCTGGATCTTCCTGCTCAAAATAACTCTGGTATTTCGTGTTCCATTGTTCTTTAATTAGAACATCACCATTAAATTGACCTGTAATCATGCTGCATAATGCTAATGCCGAAGTTACTCGGCCTCCCGGGTTGTACCTTAAATCTAAAACGAGTTCTGTAATTCCTTGAGATTTTAAATCGGTAATAGCTGTATTGAGGTCGTTGTCAAAATTAGCTATAAAACTATTATACATAAGATAGCCTACCTTGATTCCTTGGGTTTCTATAACTTTACTTATGTGTATTGGGCTTTCTGTAAATTCTGTTTTGGTTAATGATATGTTTTTACCATTATGTTCGATGGTATTATTAGTAATGGTTGCCATTCCTAAGGTGTAGGAAGCATTGTCACCAAATAATAAATCACCATAATTGTCAACGGTGAGCTGTTGGTTGTCCACAGACAGGAAAAAGTCACCTCTTTTAATGTCTTTTGAAGCGGCATCAGAATTATTTGCAACATAAGAAACAAAGCCAAAGATATCATTTGTATTGCCTAATCTCACCAAACCAATATCTAAACCATTACTTTTAGAAATGCCTTGAAAAGCATTGTTTAATGCTCTATAGTCATCTACAATAAAACTAAATTTATCAACGTCGCCACGTTTATAAAGTAAATCTTCAAATAGGTTTTCTGGCGTATCATACGTGTTTAAGAATGTATAATATTCATCGGTGTTAGAAAATTTATCATCTGCGAGGTTGGCAATTTCATTCTGCCACAAATAAACTTCGTTTAAACCTAACCATACAAAATCATTAACTTCATTGCTTAATACAATAGGTTGTTCTGTTTCATTTTCCTCAGGAGGTATAACTTCTTCTACAACATCAATAACATCATCAGTTTTAGAACAACTAAGTGTTAAATTGAATAAACATATTGTTAAAGTAAGGAAGGTAATAAGTTTGATTTGTTTCATATAGGATTAAGATTTAATTAGTTTTTAAGTTAGCCCTCAAATAAACTCTAAATTTACAGAGATTATTGCGTACTAAAAAAATAATGAAGGCCTTTAATAATTTAATTGTAACAAAAAAGCCTGGTGTTCGTCGTAATAACAAATAGACCTATAAAGCTGTTTATCAACCAAAACTAAAAATGACTCCAACTGAATTTTTACATATTGTAACACCGTTTAAAGATAAAGTGTTTCGTTTGGCAAAGCGTTTATTGGTTTCTACAGAAGAAGCTGAAGACGCTACCCAAGAGGTACTCATTAAACTATGGAACAATAAGGCAAAAATTAAAGCGTATAAAAATGTGGAGGCTTTTTCTATGACGATGACAAAAAATTATTGCTATGATAAGCTGAAATCGAAGCAATCTCAGAATCTAAAAATTGTGCATAGCAATTACGAAGACAAGCAAATGGCATTGCAAAAGCAAGTTGAATTGAATGATAGTCTAACTTGGGTTGAAAAAATAATTGAAAATTTGCCAGAGCAACAACGGTTAATTATTCAATTAAGAGATATTGAAGCGTATGATTTTGATGAGATTGCCAAAATGTTAGACATGAACCAAACAGCGGTTCGCGTGGCCTTATCAAGAGCAAGGAAAACGATTAGAGAAAAATTGACTCATACCCATAATTATGGAATCAAATAAAATAGAAACCTTATTAGAAAAGTACGATAACGGAGAATCTACCCTAGCCGAAGAGCAAGAGTTAAAGCGTTATTTCACTAAAGAGAACGTACCAGAACACTTAGACGTTTACAAACCTTTGTTTGCTTATTTTAAAGTAAATCAAGAGGAGGTTTTTACGAAACAACTTCCTTTAAAAACGCAGCCTAAGTCTGTTTTAAAGTGGATTTCTATAGCTGCAGCAGTTGTTTTATTATTAGGTTTTTATTTTAGTGACTTTAATGAAAGTCAAGACTTAGGGACTTTTGAAGATCCAGAATTGGCTTATTTAGAAGTAACGAAATCCTTGGAAATGATTTCGGAGAAACTCAATCAAGGTGCGGCAACTGTTGGTTATCTTGAAGCAGTAAATAAAGGCACGGCAACCTTAAATTATCTTAATGAATTAGAAAGTGCAACCCAAATTATATTTAAAAAACAAAAACAGTAAAACCATGAAAATTTCAAATCACATAAAAACAAAAACCATGAAAAATAAATTTTTAGCACTAATTTTAGTGGTCCTGCTATCACCGCTTACAGGGTGGGGACAAAGCGATATATTCGAGAAATATAGCGATAATACAGATGTGACCTACGTGTCAATTAAACCAAAAATGTTTCAAATGATAGCCAAAATGGGCATTAATGTAGACGATCCTGAAGCTGAAGCTTATATGGATATGGTTAAAAGTATTACCAGTTTTAAAACCATTGTAACAGCCAACAAATCGATTGCTGGTGATATCTCGAAATGGGTGTCTTCACGTTCTAATACTTTAGAAGAATTAATGGAGGTGAAGGACGAAGGTACCGATGTTAAGTTTTACGTTAAAGAAGGTAAAAATGCCGATCATGTTAAAGAACTTTTAATTTTTGTAAATGGTGTTGATAAAATTCTGAAAGATCAAGGTGTTGAGGTAAACGGTGAAAAGCGAGACATTGAAACTGTTGTGGTTTCTCTAACAGGAGACATTGATTTAAAGCAAATTTCGAAGCTTACCGATAAGATGAATATCCCTGGAGGAAAACACCTTGAAAACAAGAAATAAATCAATAAAATTATGAAACAATCCAGCCTATTTTGCATCTTAATAATTTGTATAACATTTTGTTTTACAAGCTGCAGTGATAAAACCAGTTTACAGCATTATTTTGTAGCGCATCAGGAAACTAAAGATTTTATTTCTCAAGATTTTCCTTTATCTATGATCGAAGTAGATAAATCTGAATTTACTGAAAAGCAATTGGAGGCCTATCACTCCGTTGATAAATTAAATTTTATTGGATTCAAATTGAATGAAAATAATTTGGACACCTTTAATACGGAAATAGCTAAAGTAAAAAGCATTTTAAAGGATGAAAAGTATAACGATTTGATGACGTTTAATATTAAAGGTGATCGTATTTCGGTGAAGTATTTAGGGACCGATGATGTCGCGGACGAACTGATAATTTTTGGAAGTTCTCAAGAAAAAGGATTCGGTATTGTGCGCGTATTGGGCAGTGATATGAATCCTGAAAAGTTAGTAACCTTAATTGAAGCCATGCAGAAATCTGATTTTGATAAAGCTAAAGTCGAAGAAATCATGAATTTCTTTAAGTAAAAAAGGAACTTATAATTATCAATAAAATAAAAATTATTTTGAGAATTTTTCAGATCTTTTTAGGTTTTTAGTGGCAGAAAGGTCTAGTTTTTCTAATATTTCAAGCGTTTATTGAAGACTTATTTTTATATAAATAATCACTATAAAAAAAAGGCTATTTGAATACCTTCAAATAGCCTTTTTTATGTTATGTAACGGTTATATTATTTTTCTGAGTTGCGACGTGATTTTTTCTGAACCAAAATCAAATTAATAACCACAGTAAAAAATATAATTGTTAGAATGGTTAAGACAATAAAATTATCTAAGATGTCAAGAATTCCAAAAGAGAAAATTCCAGCTACCATCATCATGGTAAGAATCAAAGATTGTTTATCGCTTAGCATATATTATTAAATTCCAGTGTAGTTACTAGGTGTAATACGTTTTAATTCGTCTTTTATTGTGTTAGAAACCTCTAAAGTGTCAATAAAATTTGAAATAGACTCTTGGTTTATTTTCGAATTTGTACGTGTTAACCCTTTTAAAGCTTCATAAGGGTTCGGGTAAGCCTCACGACGTAAAATTGTTTGAATAGCTTCAGCAACTACAGCCCAATTGTTTTCTAAATCTTCAGCAAACTTAGCTTCGTTTAAAAGTAATTTATTTAAACCTTTTAAAGTCGATTTAAAACCAATTAATGTGTGTCCTAAAGGCACGCCAACGTTACGTAAAACCGTGCTATCTGTTAAATCACGTTGTAACCTAGAGATAGGTAATTTAGCCGAAAGGTGCTCGAAAATCGCATTAGCAATACCTAAGTTTCCTTCAGAATTTTCAAAATCAATAGGGTTTACTTTATGTGGCATTGCAGAACTTCCTACTTCACCAGCTTTAATTTTTTGTTTGAAATAATCTGTAGACACGTAAGTCCAAATATCTCTATCTAAATCGATAATGATCGTGTTAATGCGTTTTAAAGCATCAAACAAAGCCGCCATAAAATCGTAGTGTTCTATTTGTGTTGTTGGGAACGAGTGGTGTAAACCCAATTTTTCTTCAACAAAATGACTTCCAAAAGCTTTCCAATCGTTATTTGGGTAAGCCACATGGTGGGCATTAAAGTTTCCTGTTGCGCCACCAAATTTAGCAGCATTAGGAATATCTTTTAAAATATTGAATTGTGCTTCTAAACGCACCACAAAAACTTCAATTTCTTTTCCTAAACGTGTAGGGGAAGCTGGTTGTCCGTGGGTTCTTGCCAACATAGAAACAGCAGCCCAATCTTTAGATAAATCTTTTAATTTATTAAGAATAATCGTGTATTCTGGAATGTAAACATCGTTTATAGCTTCCTTGATACTTAAAGGAATGGCCGTGTTGTTAATGTCCTGAGAGGTTAATCCGAAGTGGATAAACTCTTTGTATTCAGCTAATCCTAAAGCATCAAATTTTTCTTTGATGAAATATTCCACAGCCTTAACATCGTGGTTAGTTACGCTTTCAATTTTTTTAATAGCTAGCGCATCTTCCGTAGAAAAATCTTTGTATATCGCTCTTAAACTGTCAAATACAGATGCATTAATCGATTCTAATTGAGGCAACGGAATTTCGCAAAGCGCAATAAAATATTCTATTTCAACTAAAACGCGGTATTTTATTAAAGCTTCCTCAGAAAAATAAGGAGCCAATTCGCTAACTTTACTTCTATAACGACCATCAATTGGAGAGATGGCATTTAATGCTGATAATGACATAAATTTTAGATTTTAAGAAGTTGCAAATATAGGTTTTTTCAACGGAAGACGGAATGCTAAAAGCTTAAGTTTTTGGTTTTAAGTTTTGCGTTTTTTCATCTTTTTTAGAATATGTCTTGCTCTGGCTTTAAAAGCGGCACTTTGTATTGCAAAATCACGATTTAGTATGATTTCTAATTCGGGGTGTACCCAGTCGTATTCATGTCCGAGCATGAAAAGGGTAGTCATACCATAGGCTTTTGCAGCCACCTTTTCATCGTTAATCATATAATCAAAACAAGTTTCAATAATACGTTCTTTATGCGCTGCTGTTAAAACCGTTTTCACGGAATTGTCTTCTTTTGAAGTATAGAGGGTTGCGAGCAATTCACATATTTTGGCCACAGGACGAACAGCCGAGTCCAAATGTACTTTATGAATGTTTTCTGTAAAAAGGTCTAAATAGGGCAGCAGTGGTTCTACGTTTTCGCTACACATAAATTCTAAAACCCAACCCGCTTTAGGAGACATTTTATCGTCTACCATAAATAGAATATTTAATATTTTTGGTAGTAAATCTGGGTTTGATAATATCAAATTGGCGTACTGTAACCGCTTTTCTTTGGAGTGGTTTACCTTATTTAATTCTTCGTAAAGTTGATTGGTAGTCAAAAGGATTTCTTATTTTTATTTTTTTAAAATTAAAAAATTGAAGATAATGAAAAAAGTGTTTTTAGCCTTACTCGTGTTAGTTGTAATTGCTCAGTTTTTCGGACCAGAAAAAAATGAAGGCGATTTAAAATCGGTTGAACCCTTTTTGGCCGAAACTAAACCGCCAGAAGATGTAAAACGAATTTTAGAAGCAACCTGTTATGATTGCCACAGTGATGTGACGCGTTACCCATGGTATAATAATATTACGCCTGTAAATTACTGGTTGGCTAGCCATGTTAAGGACGGAAAGAAGCATTTTAATTTTTCTGATTGGGTTGATAATTCTACCAAAAGGAAAGACCATAAGTTTGATGAACTTATCGAAATGGTTGAAGAAAAAGAGATGCCATTAAATTCATATACATGGACACACACAGAGGCGAAACTTAGTAATGAACAAATTGAAGCCGTTATAGAATGGGCAAAATTAGTGCGTGTAAAATATGGACTTGAGCCAAAACCGGAGTGAGGGTAATAATTAAAAATGAAGAATTAAAAATGAAGAATTAAAAATGAAAAGTTAATAATTAATAGTTATCACTTTTTATAATTTTTTTTAACCAACAACCAACAACCAACAACCAACAACACTAATGTCAAAACATCTATTAATCATTGGTTTTGTATGGCCAGAACCAAAAAGTTCTGCAGCTGGCAGCAGAATGATGCAGCTTATTGAAACCTTTCAATCTGATGGCTATGATATTACTTTTGCCAGTCCCTGTGCAAAAAGTGACAATGCTTTTGACTTAAAAACTATTGGGGTTTCCCAAGTGGCTATTGAGCTGAATAATGATAGTTTCGATAGGTTTATTTTAGAATTAAACCCCAGTGTGGTACTGTTTGATCGTTTTATGATGGAAGAACAATTTGGCTGGCGGGTCTCAGAACAATGCCCAAATGCCATAAAAATTCTTGATACCGAAGATTTGCATTGTTTACGAAAGGGCAGACAGCAAGCTTTTAAAGATGGAAAACCTTTTGACAAAAGTTATTTGTTTAATGATGTGGCCAAACGAGAAATTGCTAGTATTTACAGGTGTGATTTAAGTTTAATGATTTCAGAAGCTGAAATGGATATCCTCAAAAATCAGTTTAAGGTGGATGCGGCTTTATTGATGTATTTACCATTTATGTTGGAAGGCATTTCCGCGGAAGCGATACAAGCATTGCCAAAATTTGAAACCCGTGAACATTTTATCACCATCGGAAATTTTCTTCATGAACCCAATTATAACGGGGTTTTGTATTTAAAAGAAACCATTTGGCCACTCATAAAAAAACAATTACCAAAAGCAGAATTACATATTTATGGCGCTTATGCCACGCAAAAAGTCACCCAACTCCATAGTGAAGAGCAAGGCTTTTTAATAAAAGGTTTTGCTGAAGATGTGAATGCTGTGATGCAAAAATCAAAAGTCTGTTTGGTGCCAGTTCGTTTTGGAGCGGGTTTAAAAGGCAAGCTCGTTGATGCCATGCAAAACGGAACACCATGCATGATGTCTAGCATTGCTACGGAAGGCATGTTTGGTGATTTTGAACCTAACGGATTTATTGAAGATAATCCGCAGGAATTCGCTAATCAAGCGGTTGAAATATATCAAAATCAAGCACTTTGGACTGAAAAGCAACAAAACGGATTCCCGGTTATAAATAAGCGTTTTAGTAAAACTGAGTTTCAAAAAACGTTTTTAAATTTATTAAATGATACTTTTTTGAATCTTGAAGAAAGGCGCTTAAATAATTTCACCGGACAAATGTTACAGCATCATAGCATGCAAAGTACTAAGTTTATGAGTAAGTGGATTGAAGAAAAGAATAGGGTTTAGTGGTTTTGTATGGTTTTTTTAGAATAGCACGCGTTGAAAACGAGCGCTAGCACACATTTTAATAATAAGTATTTTAATCTAAATTTCGTTTTTTCAAAATGGCTTCCAACCCTTCATCTTTTGTAGAGTTATTTACTAGTTTATAAATCAAAAAAACAGGAATAAGCGTGACTAGTCCCCAAGTATTTTCAGCGACACTGTAAACTATAATTCCAATACAAAAACCGATAAGTGCAGCATTAATGAGTTTAGAACGTTTTAGAGATTTCTTTTTATCTAATAATGCTATCAGATAATTGTTCTAAGTTGTTTTTGGTCATTGGTTGATAGTTAGCTGGTTCTTAATACGTTTCCAAATTAATCATCACTTTTCTAAGCCCCGCTGTAGCGGTGTCAGCAATTACGGTCAAGTTTTTTCCACTTCCAATATTAGGTTTAGGGTCTATAAAATAGGTTGGTGTGTTTTCGGGAACATAATCTTTTAGACTCGCAGCGGGGTAAACTTGCATAGACGTGCCAATAATCATTAAAATATCGGCGGTTTCACATAGGTCTATGGCTTTTTCAATCATAGGAACCGCTTCTCCAAACCAAACGATATGCGGACGCAATTGATGTCCGTTTTTACAAAGGTCACCAAGAATTAAATCCTTATCCCAAAGCAGAATGTCATTATCGTCAAGAGTGCTTTTAACTTTGCGTAGTTCGCCGTGTAAGTGAATCACAATGGTACTGCCTGCACGTTCATGTAAATCATCTACATTTTGGGTAATAATGCTGACTTTGAAGTTTTTTTCTAATGCAGCTAAATCATAGTGTGCTTGATTGGGTTCAACTTCAAAGAGTTGCTTGCGACGCTGGTTGTAAAAGTCTAAAACCAGTTCCGGATTGGCAGCAAAACCTTCTGGTGTAGCGACTTCCATAACATCATGGCCTTCCCATAAACCATCGGCATCTCTAAAAGTATTGATGCCACTTTCGGCACTCATGCCCGCTCCTGTAAGTACAACGATGTGTTTCATCTATTAGTTTTTTTCCATTCCCGCGAAGGCGGGAATCCATCCCACCAAATATACTAACTTTAGAATTTACGACTAAAGACTATCAAGACGTTTTGCGCTTCCTATTAACATTACCTATTTTTGAACTATGATTGATTTAAAACTTCTAGAACACCTAGAATCGTACCTTACCGAAAACCGAAAACAACGTTTTGATACGGTTTTACCTAATAGAACAAAACATTTTACAGTCGCTACCGAAGACGTCTATCAACTGCATAATACCAGTGCGGTGATGCGAAGTTGCGATGTGTTTGGTATTCAGGAAGTGAACATTATAGAGGAACAAAATTCTAAAACGATAGATCGTGAAATTGCCATGGGGGCCCAGAAGTGGGTTGATTTGAATCGCTATCAAAATGTAAAAACCTGTATATCCGATTTAAAACAAAAAGGCTATCAAATTGTAGCCACTACGCCTCATGCAAATGACTGTGAGTTGCATGATTTCGACATCACTAAAAAGTCCTGTTTTTTCTTCGGAAGGGAAACAGAAGGTTTATCGCAAGCCGTTTTAGATGAAGCCGATTGCTTTTTGAAGATTCCCATGGTTGGTTTTACCGAAAGTTTGAATATTTCCGTTTCAGCCGCCATTATTTTACAACATGTCACAACAAAGTTGAGACAAAGCAATATTTCTTGGCAACTTTCTGAAGCTGAAATTAACGAAAAGCGCTTAGATTGGTGTAAAAAAACGATTAAGAGTTATGAAGATGTGGTGAGTCGTTTTTATTCAAAGGAAGGTTAGAAAACGGTTTTTAAGTGTGCACTGAAGGTTTTCCACTGTTTAATAAACGATCGCTTTTTAATTTATTTGACAAGCTGATAATTATTCACAAGAACAGAAGCAGAAATATTTAGAACATGCTCTAATGCTCTAATCATCTCAACAGTTAAACGCTTTTTTTTATTTAAAACTTCAGAAACTCTACTTTTTCCTCCAATTACTCCAATCAAATCTTTTTGTTTAAGGTTCATTTCTTCCATTCTAATTTTAATGGCTTCAATAGGGTCTGGTGCTTCAATGGGATAATGTTTATTTTCGAAATTCTCAATTAACAAGGATAAAATTTCAGCTTCATCACCTTCTTTTGAATTTGGAGTAGCATCAAAAATGACTTCAAGCCTTTCAAGAGCTTCATTATAATCTTCTTCCGTTTTTATAGGTTTAATGTTCATAATTTAAATCGTGTTTGCGTCAATTTTGTCATATTCCGAGTGGGTTCCAACAAATCGAATAAAAGCCCATTGTCTCTCGTAGTTGAACTTTACAATAATTCTATATGAATTTCCTTTAATATTGAAAACAACTCTACTATCTTTTAAAATACTCGCATTGATGTAAGTTTTTTTAACATCATTTGGAGCATTCCAATTTGAGTTTTTTGCAGTTTCATACTAAGTTTTTAAATATTGTTCTGAATCTGAATGCTGTTTCCAAAATTCACGTAAAGTTATTTTAGCTATAATCCGTTTCATTTGTCATCTTCTGCTACAAATATAGAATATTTGTTCTCAAAAAAAGAACTTTTAAACGGATTTTTAATAAAAAGAGAGGGGCATGTTTTCTTAAATCTTACGATTCCTACCGCGACTTAATACTTTGTATTCTTCGTAGCATTCACTGATAGCATCAAGAATTTGAAGATCGTTGGCAGAATGAATGAAACCTTTAGAGTAGTTACACTGACTCACAATTTCGTCTAAATCCACGCGGTCAACTTGCAGTAAAACGGTAAGCATTTCTCTATCAAAACGAGAAGCTAAAAGGTTTCTAATCTCATCGTCTTCCTTCATTTTTTTAAGCTTTTTAAGCTCGTTTGGTTTATTTCCAAACATGCGGTGTAAGAAATCGGCAGGATTAAAGAGTGAGCCAATCACTTTGTTTAAACCAGATTTTTTACTGGCTTCGTAACCAGTGCCTTCAAGTCCGGAAATTTGATAACGGTAATTGTCGTTTATAGCAGGAACTTGTTTGATGTCTACTTCTAAATAACCAGTAAGTCTTAGTTGATTGACAACAACTTCTTCAAGAGCTAGTGCCAATTCGGTTAATTCAATTTCGGCACTTCCAAACTTTAACCAGTCGTTCGTAACACGCACTTTAATTGATTTAAACCCTAGATAGGATAAATGAAGCGTATCGTTAACTTTTGCTGAAATGGAAAACTCACCGTTAGCATTGGTAGTGGTACCAATTACCTGATTCAAGTTCACAATATTTACGCTTTCTAATTTCGCATCGTTTGATGCATTTATAACCACACCAATAACTTTATCTGCTACTTCTTGTGAGAAACCCACAGCAGAAATAAATAGTACGGTTAATAAAAAGAGATAGCGTTTCATAAAAGCATAACGTTGATTAGGGGGTAAAAGTAATAAACTAAATGTTTGAAAAATATTTATAGTTTTATTTTGACTTAAAATTAACAAAAAGGTATAGCGGTGAAGATATTAAATCTCTGTATTTAAAGCAAAAACCCCGATTTTATAATCGAGGTTTTTATGTTTGTATATTTTATCTTCTTGAACGTCTTGGTCTAGAGAAATTTCCGCCTCCAGAATCACCTCCAGAATCTGAACGTCTTGGTTTAGACGATCCTTCGCTACGTCGTCTGTCACTTCTGTTTCCAGACGCCCCTTTTCTGTCGTCACGTCTTCCGCCACCACGATTTCCACCGTCACGACGTTTTCCGCCGCCACCGCCACGTCTGTCGTTACGTCTTCCACCACCGCGATTTTCAGAAACTTCAACATTTACAAAACGACCTTCATGTTTAAAATCTGTAAAGAAGGCTAAAACTTTTTCCTTCGTTTCGTTTTCCGTATTAAAGAAAGAGAAACTGTCTTTTACTTCAACTTTAAAGACATCATCTCTACCTAATTCGAGTTGTTCTTTTAAGAAATCTTTCAATTTCATCCAATCGAAACCATCTTTAGAACCTACATTAATGAAATAACGGGTTGAATCGTTTCCACCACGGTTAAAATCACGTCCGCCTTCTCTATCTTGAGAACCTTCAGCAACATTTAAGTTTTTAGATTTTTGGTAGTAATTAAAGAAACGCGTAAACTCAACAGAGAAGAATTTTTTAATTAACTCATCTTTTGAAGTGTCTTCAAACATTTCATTAATACTGGTAAGGTATTTTTCAATTTCATCATTAACCTCAGTCGTATGAATTTTGTTTGCTAACGACATTAATTGTACCTCGCAGATTTCCATACCATCTGGAATATCTTTCTTATCAAACTGACGTTTAATAATACGTTCGATACTTTTAATTTTACGAACTTCACTTTTAGAAACAATCACCATCGAAACCCCTGTTTTACCAGCACGTCCTGTACGTCCAGAACGGTGCGTATAAGTTTCAATTTCATCTGGTAATTGGTAGTTAATAACGTGTGTAATGTCGTCTACATCAATTCCACGAGCAGCAACATCGGTCGCTACAAGCATTTGAATTTGATTTTTACGGAAAGCGTTCATCACCAAATCACGTTGGTTCTGACTCAAATCACCGTGTAAAGCCCCGGCATTGTAACCATCTTCAATAAGTTGTTCGGCTACTTTTTGAGTATCACGTTTTGTTCTACAGAAAACTACCGAAAAGATATCAGGGTTTGCATCTGCTAAACGTTTTAACGCGTTATAACGATCTCTGGCGTTTACTAAATAGTATTCGTGAGATACGTTACTGGTACTTTCGTTTTTATTTCCAACAGTAATTTCCTGTGGATTGTTCATGAATTTTTTAGCAATAGAAGCTACTTCACGAGGCATGGTTGCAGAAAACAACCAAGTGTTTTTATCTTCTGGTGTGTGTGATAAAATATCTGTGATATCTTCTTTGAAACCCATGTTTAACATTTCATCGGCTTCATCTAAAACAGAATATTGAATTTTAGAAATATCAACCATTCTACGGTTAATCATATCTTTCATTCTACCAGGCGTCGCTACAATAATTTGTGCGCCACGTTTAATATCTCTGGCTTGATCAGAAATACTAGATCCACCGTAAACAGCAACGACATTAAGGCCTTTGCAATATTTACCATAGGCTTTCATTTCGTTGGCAATTTGCAAACAAAGTTCTCTAGTTGGAGATAAGATTAAACCTTGAGTGGTTCTGCTATCCACATCAATTTTTTCTAACATTGGAAATCCGAATGCTGCAGTTTTTCCTGTTCCCGTTTGGGCTAATGCCACTAAATCGGTTTCAGAATTTAATAAAATGGGGATGGCTTTGTTTTGAACTTCACTAGGTTCTGTAAATCCTAAATCTGTAATTGCTCGCAATAGGTCGTCATTAAGACCTAATTCTTGGAATGTGCTCATTCTTAAATATAAGTATTCGATTGTTTTATGTGGTGTTACATAAGAAGCGAATCGACATACTTAACCTTAAACTCCTAGTAACACATCCTCACTCTGAGGAATTTAAACCCATTTTTCTGAGTTTCAAGCGGCAAAGATAGTCTTTTATTTTTCAATAGAACTAATTTGTGATTTCCTTATGAATTAAAGCGAGCACTTTTGTTAAAATAGGATTGCTGTTGTCTTTCTTCCAAATGGCTGAAAGCGAGGTGCGTTGAGGTATCATATCCAATTCTATACATTTTATTTTTGGGTTGTTTGATGTCGTTAAAGATTTTGGAACAATAGAAATTCCGAACTCCTTTTCAACCAATTTGTAAATAGAATCGGCGTGAATGGTGTTATGTGAAACCATAGGCGTGAAGCCGTTATCATCAAAAATACCCATCACTTTTTCATAATAAGAGGCGCTGTATTCAGGGTCAAATAATATAAAAGATTCGTTTTTTAGCTGAAGTATATTTTTAAAATTTGAAGCACTAATGGGATGATTTCCGGGTAAAACCAAGCAAAAAGGCTCTTTTAAAATAAGTGTGCTGTCCAAACCTCTAGGAATGCGTTCCAGTCTCACAAAACCAATATCAATGTCTTGAGCTAAGAGTGCTTCAATTTGTTTGATGTTGCCCATTTCCTTCAAGCTGAATAAAACTTTAGGATGATTTTTAGTGAATTTTATAAGCAATTCGGGGATAATGTGTTGCATGGCAGAACCCACATAACCAAATTTCAGTTCACCATCTTTACCTTCTTCCAGATGTTTAGCGTGGTTTAAAATAATGTCGAGATGCTTTAAATTCTTCGAAAGTTCTTCTTTTAAATAAACTCCAGCAGGGGTTAGAAGGACTTGGCGATTATGCCTATCGAAAAGTGTAACACCCAAGGCTTCTTCCATATCTTTTATCTGCCGACTTAATCCAGGCTGTGAAATAAATAGTTTTTCCGCAGCCTTTCTAAAGTGTAATGCTTCAGCAACAGCTAAAAAATATTTAATGTGTCTTAGTTCTATTTGATAACTCATAGTTATTAGTTTATTAAACTAATGGTCTTATTTGGTATCAAATTTATAGATAATTTTGTAGGTAGTCAAAAATAGTATGCCGTCACCCTGAATTTATTTCAGGGTCTCATCGTATGTTTTTGATTTACAAATTTAATGAGATACCGAATCAAGTTCGGTATGACGACATAGAAGCATTATGACAATAAAACGGATTTCAGTAAAATTAATACCATAAAATCATGTTCAAATACGGAATAGATACCTTAACTGTAAACAAAGTGCTGGCCATTGCAAAAGGCACGCTAAAAGCCACTATTTGTGAAGAAGCGGTGACCCAAATTGAAAATTGTCGCGCTAAAGTTGAAAAAATGGCCAGTTCCAATAAGGCGGTTTATGGTATAAATACAGGGTTCGGACCGTTATGCGACGTGCAAATTACGCCCGAAGAAACCAATAAACTGCAGGAGAATTTGCTAATTACACATGCGGTAGGAGTGGGAAACCCGATTGATAAGGAATTATCTAAAATCATGATGATTTGTAAAGTACATGCTTTAAGTCGTGGATATTCTGGCGTACGTTTAGAATTGATTGAACGTATTTTATATTTTATAGAAAATGATTTACTGCCAGTGGTTCCAGAACAAGGTTCTGTGGGTGCTTCGGGAGATTTAGCACCGTTATCACATTTGTTTTTACCACTTTTAGGTGAAGGTGATTTTTGGGTTGGCGATAGCATGCAACATGCAAAAGCCGTTCTAATTCAGCATAACTTAGAGCCTATGGCGCTTCAAGCAAAAGAAGGTTTGGGCTTAATTAACGGCACACAATTTATTTTAGCTCACGCGATTGTAGGCTTAAAAAAAATGGAATATTTGCTAGATCTCGCCGATGTTTGTGGCGCCATGAGTATTGAGGGCTACCAAGGCAGTTCGCAACCATTTCGTGATGAATTACATAAAATTCGTCCGTTTAAAGGTTGTATTGAAGTCGCCGAACGTATGACCATGTTATTGTATTCTTCCCAGAATGTGAATTCTCATGAAAACTGCGAGCGCGTTCAAGATCCGTATTCCATGCGTTGTATTCCGCAAGTGCATGGGGCCTCAAGAAACGCCTATTACCATGTGTTGGAATTGGCAGAAATTGAAATGAATTCGGTTACCGATAACCCAATTGTATTAAGTGATACCGAAGCGATTTCGGGAGGTAATTTCCACGGGCAACCTCTTGCTATGGCTTTAGATTATGCGTCTATCGCTTCCGCGGAATTGGGCAATATTTCAGATCGACGCTGTTATCTTTTAATTGAAGGTAAGTTCGGGTTGCCACGTTTATTAACCACGGGTGGCGGCTTGAATTCTGGATTTATGATTCCGCAATACACCACCGCAGCTTTAGTTACTGAAAATAAATCCTTGTGTTTTCCGCCTTCCGCAGATAGTATTCCAACCTCATTGGGTCAGGAAGACCACGTCTCAATGGGAAGCATTTCCGGACGAAAGTTCAATCAAATTTTAGGAAATTTAGAAAAAATACTGGCCATAGAACTTATGTATGGCGCTCAAGCCCTTGAGTTTAGGCGTCCGAATACTTTTTCAGATATTATTGAAGACAATCATCGTATTATTCGCGAAATCGTTCCTAAATTAGAGAGCGACAGACTTTTAAAGGATGATATTCAAAACATGGTGCATTTGGTGAAAACGCAAGCGTTCAATTTAAAGTAGAAAAGCAATGACATTTCAAGAACAGATATTACAAGGTATTCCAAGTAAAATGCCTTCAAAATATAATTACCCGAAGGATGCCAACCGCGCACCAAAACGAAAAGATATTTTATCTACTGAAGAAAAACAACTGGCGATAAGAAATGCGTTGCGTTATTTTCCTAAGGATTGGCACAGTACTTTAGCTTCAGAATTTGCAGAAGAACTCAAGGCTTACGGTCGTATTTACATGTACCGGTTCAAGCCTGATTATAAAATATATGCTCGTGGCATTTCAGAATATCCTGCAAAATCAACGCAATCGGCTGCTCTTATGTTGATGATTCAGAATAATTTAAACCCTGCAGTGGCACAACATCCCGAAGAATTAATCACTTATGGTGGTAATGGCGCGGTATTTCAAAATTGGGCACAATACCTGTTAACCATGCAGTATTTGGCGAACATGAGCGATGAGCAGACGCTTCATATGTATTCTGGTCATCCTATGGGCTTGTTTCCGTCATCTAAAAATGCACCACGCGTTATTGTAACCAACGGTATGATGATTCCGAATTATTCCAAACCCGATGACTGGGAGAAATTCAATGCTTTGGGGGTGACGCAGTACGGACAAATGACTGCCGGTTCGTTCATGTATATTGGTCCGCAAGGCATCGTACACGGTACCACGATTACGGTTATGAATGCCTTCAGAAAAGTGTTAGAAAAAGCAGATACTTCCGCAGGAAAAATATTTTTAACAGCTGGTTTAGGCGGCATGAGTGGCGCGCAACCTAAAGCGGGAAATATAGCAGGTTGTATTACTATTTGTGCTGAAGTGAATGCCAAAGCGGCAACCAAACGTCATGAACAAGGTTGGGTGGATGTGTTGATTGATAATTTAGATGATTTAGTCGCACGCGTAAAAGCAGCGCAGGCTACAAAAGCAGTGGTTTCCATAGCATTCATTGGAAATGTGGTTGAAGTTTGGGAACGTTTTGATGATGAAAATATATTCATTCATGTGGGATCCGATCAAACCTCTTTGCATATTCCGTGGACAGGCGGATACTATCCAGCTGGTTTGTCGTATGAGGAATCAAACCGATTAATTCGTGAAGCCCCCGAGGTTTTTAAAGATAAAGTGCGTGAATCATTAAGACGACATGCCAAAGCGATAAACAATCACGTCGCTAAGGGCACTTATTTTTTCGATTACGGAAATGCCTTTTTGTTAGAAGCCTCACGTGCTGGCGCCGATGTGATGGCTGAAAATAATATCGATTTTAAATACCCGTCTTATGTGCAAGATATTTTAGGACCGATGTGTTTCGATTATGGATTCGGACCCTTCCGATGGGTGTGTGCTTCAGGGAAATCGGAAGACTTGGACAAAACCGACGCTATCGCAGCTCAAGTTCTTGAAGACATCATGAAAACGGCTCCTGAGGAAATTCAATTGCAAATGCAGGATAATATCACTTGGATAAAAGATGCTAAGAAAAATAAAATGGTGGTGGGCTCTCAAGCGCGTATCTTGTATGCTGATGCCGAAGGTCGCGCAAAAATAGCTGAAGCTTTTAATAATGCGGTGGCAAATGGCGACATCGGTCCTGTAGTTTTAGGTCGTGATCATCATGATGTGAGTGGTACCGATTCGCCGTATAGAGAAACTTCAAATATTTACGACGGTAGTAAATTTACTGCCGATATGGCGATTCATAATGTCATTGGTGATAGTTTTAGAGGCGCCACATGGGTGTCCATTCATAATGGCGGTGGCGTAGGTTGGGGCGAAGTGGTGAATGGCGGCTTTGGAATGTTGTTAGATGGTACCAAAGAAGCGGAAGCACGCCTTAAAAGTATGTTGTTTTTTGATGTGAATAACGGTATTGCACGTCGCAGTTGGGCCAGAAACGATGAAGCTTTGTTCGCCATAAAACGCGAAATGGAACGCACGCCAAATTTAAAAGTGACCATTCCTAATTTAGTAGATAATCAATTATTAGAAAACTTATTTTAATGAAAACCTTATTTAAGAATATTAAAGAATTGCTTCAAGTTAGAGATGAACACACACGTTTTGTTTCAGGGAAAGCCATGGCAGAACTACCAACCATTAAAAATGCCTTTCTTTTAGTTGAAAATGATATTATTCGTGATTTCGGACCAATGCATGATTGTCCAAATGATGCTGCTGTCGACCAGGTAGTCCATGCTGAAGGAAAAATGATGTTACCAACGTGGTGCGATTCGCATACACACTTGGTTTATGCAGGAAATAGAGAAGGGGAGTTTGTAGATAAAATTAAAGGCTTGAGCTATCAAGAAATTGCTGAAAAAGGCGGAGGTATTTTAAATTCAGCTAAAAAAGTACAAGCGATTACAGAAAGTGAATTATATAAAGAAACCAAAAATCGTCTCGATGAAATTATAGCTTTAGGAACAGGTGCTGTTGAAATTAAATCCGGCTACGGCTTAACTTTAGAAGCTGAATTAAAAATGCTTAGCGTAATTAAGCGTTTAAAGGAAAATTATAATTTACCTATTAAAGCGACCTTTTTAGGCGCGCATGCCGTTCCTGAAAATTTCAAAAACAACAAAGAAGGTTATGTGGATTATCTTATTAGCGAAATGATCCCTTTGGTGGCTGAAGCCAAGCTTGCCGATTTTGTTGATGTTTTTTGTGAAACAGGTTATTTTTCGGTGGAAGATACCCATCGTATTTTAGAAGCAGGAAAAAAACACGGATTAAGCGCTAAAATACATGTTAATCAATTCACGGCGATTGGCGGTGTACAAGCAGGCGTTGCAAACCAGGCCTTGTCTGTTGATCATCTAGAAGAAATGCGTGATGAAGATATTGAAGCCTTGAAAAACACATCAACCATGCCGGTGGCACTGCCGGGATGTTCTTTCTTTTTAGGCATTCCATACACGCCTGGTCGAAAAATGATTGATGCCGGATTGCCACTAGCCATAGCAACCGATTATAACCCAGGATCATCCCCTTCAGGAAATATGAATTTTGTGGTTTCCGCAGCCTGTATTAAAATGAAATTAACCCCCGAAGAAGCCATAAACGCCGCAACGATAAATGGCGCTTATGCGATGGGACTTGAAAAGCAAGTAGGATCAATCACCAAAGGAAAGCTCGCGAACCTGATACTCACAAAGCCAATACATTCGTATTCGTTTATCCCATATTCTTTCGGAAATAATCAAATAGAAACGGTTTATTTAAATGGTGTTGAGGTGGTTTGATGTTTCTTTGTTGAATGAAATAGCGCATGCTTTTACAATAATAATCACACTTCTCGACTGCGCTCCTTTAGATTAGCAAAGTGTAAAAATCATTAAATTTATAGAAAAGAGAAAAGGAAGCTTAAGTAAACTATGACACGCGCTCTGAGACTGGAATCTCGTTCTTCGATTTAGACTTAAGCCTCCTATTCATCAAAAACTCAAATAGAAATTCGGGATATAAAGCCCATTATTAAGGAGTTAAGTAATTGATGATTTTTCTCATTTCGTTTCACTTAAAAGCTAATTTATGAAAAACATTATTATCGGTATTGACATCAGTAGCAAAACTTTAGATATCTGTGTAAAAGAGGCAAGTCAAATTGAATATTACAAGATAGACAATACCCAAAAAAGTATTAGGAAGTTTTTTAAAACTTATAATGGATTAAAATTGATTGTTGCTATGGAGAACACAGGAAGGTATAACTGGGAGCTTTATAAGGTTTTGCCTGAGTTTAACTTCACTGTATTTGTCATCAATCCATTGCATCTATCTAAAAGTCAAGGCTTAGTTAGAGGTAAAACTGATAAAGAAGATGCATATCGAATAGCCTTATTTATAGAAAAAAACAAAGAAGATTTGTCTGTTTGGAAACCTTGTTCTGAGGTTATTAGAAAGATTAAAGTTTTAATGACAGAGCGAAATGCTAGAATTAAAACCAGGAGAAGGTTAGTTCAACAAAAGCATGACTATAAAAAGATGAAGGAATTAGGTCTAACTCAAACACTTACTAATTGGTGTTTACAGCAAATAAGTCAGTTAGAGAAACAAATTAAGAAAATAGAAGAATTAATTCAACAGGCTATTATGGAAGACCCAGAACTCAAAAAACAACAAAAATTAATGCTTAGTATACCTGGAGTTGGAAAAGTAACTAGTTGGACTATAATTGTTAAAACAGAAGGGTTTATAAAGATAACTGACCCGAGAAAAATGGCTTGTTATTCTGGTGTTATCCCTTTTGATCATCAATCTGGAACATCTGTTTACAGGAAACCTCGAGTCTCTGTATTTGCCGATAAACAGATAAAATCCATATTGCATTTAGCTGCAATGAGTGCCATTCGTTTAAAAAATGATTTACAAGTTTATTACCTAAGAAAAGTTAAGGAAGGTAAAAATAAAATGTCCGTACTAAATGCTGTTAGAAACAAAATTATACATCTTATTTTTGCCATTGTAAAATCTGAAAATTTATATCAAAATCGTTTGGTTACGTCATAGAAATCGAACACCGTAATTAAGCAGTTTTAGAACCGGTGTTCTAGCGAAGTCGAGAACCTTTCTGACTAATAAATTAATCAGTGAAAATCAGTGAAATCTGTGTCTTAATATTTCTTAGTTTAGCTCTGCGAAATCTCAGCGCATCTCCGTGTAACAACCCACAAGAGTAAGCCTTCCAAAAACCAAAAACCAGCAACTAATAAATTAATCTGTGTCTAAAACTCCTCAGTGAATCTCTGCGAAGCCTCTGCGCATCTCCGTGTAACAACCCGCAAGAGTAAGCCTTCCAACAACCATTAACTAACAACCAACAACTAATAAATTAATCTGTGAAAATCAGTGAAATCTGTGTCTTAATATTTCTCGGTGTAGCTCTGCGAAATCTCTGTGCATCTCCGTGTAACAGTAAATATTTCTCGCCAAGACGCTAAGTCGCCAAGAAGTAGTACGTAAAAATTAGTGTTAATTAGTGAAATTCGTGTCTAAAAAAAACTCAATGAGTCTCCGTGTAACAACCCACAAGAGTAAGCCCCCAAAAACCAGCAACTAACAACCAGTAACTAATAAATTAATCTGTGTCTAAAACTCCTCAGTGAATCTCTGCGAAATCTCTGAGTACCTCCGTGTAAAAACCCCGCAAGAGTAAGCTCCAATAACTAACAACCAGCAACCACCAACCAAAAATCAACTCCGAATCACAAAATGCTCCTTAACCTGTTCCTTTCTAAAAAAGACAAGTCCCCAGAAAAACGTATCAATACTCACGGTTACTTTGGGATGTTCCTTTATGGTTTCCCAAGCTTCGGTCATGCCTTCCGACCAATAAATGTCATCAAAAATAAAAACCGAATCGTTGGTTGCTGTTTCTAATAAGGTCTCAAAATAGTATAAAGTAGAAGCCTTTTGATGATTGCCATCAAAGAAAATGAGGTCATAGGTGTTTGAAGTTCGTTTTTCAATTTCAGCAGAAAAATCCCCTTGAATACTTTCAATATTATGAAGGTTTTCGCCTTTAAAACACCCTTTTGAAAATTCTGAAATATTAGAACACCCTTCAATAGTTGAGATGTGTGACTTCGGGTTCCCTAAACTTAAGGCCTGCGTGGCGATACCCAAGGAAGTACCCAATTCTAATATGTTTTGAGGTTTTAAATAAGCACTAATTCGGTATAATAATTTAGCACGCTTTAGAGTTGTTCCTGCGTTCTTAGCCATTTGACTTACCAAGCGTTCTTGCTGCTTCATGGTGTGTGAACCAGCGCCTAAATCGGTGACCTTGATGCTGCCATTGTTTTGTAGCAGGTTTTTTTTGTAGTTTTTAAGGGCTTTATAAGCCTCGTGCCGACTACGGTCATAAAAACACTTCGTTACCAAATTATATACAAAAGGGGAGTGCACCCCATGCTGATTGGTCGATTTTAAAAGGAATTTAAAGTATTGGGTTGCTTGGTATAGCATGATCGTATTTCGAAAGTCGGGATTGTGGCGCAAAGCTACTTAAAAACATTTAGTTGTTGGTTGCTAGTTGTTAGTTATTGGTCACTTACTCTTGCGCTGATTTTTTTAGTGAAAAATTACCTGATATTAGAAGTTAGATATTAAATATTAAGTTAAGAGTTAAGAGATAGGAGTTGAGAGTTTTAAACCTAGTTGTCAGTTCAACGGTTAAACGAATAAACGAATAACCAGTCCCAGTCTCAGTTTTCAGTCCCAGTCGTTGGTTTAACGAATAAACGATTAAACAAATAAACAGTCGTTCAATTAATAATTAAAAAGGAAAAATTAAAAATTAACCAGGAAGTTGAAAGTTCAGTAAATAGTCAACAGTCAACAGTCAAAGGTGAACGAATAAACGATTCAACAAATAAACAGTCGTTCAATTAATAATTAAAAAGGAAAAATTAAAAATTAACCAGGAAGTTGAAAGTTCAGTAAACAGTCAACAGTCAACAGTCAAAGGTGAACGAATAAACGATTCAACAAATAAACAGTCGTTCAATTAATAATTAAAAAGGAAAAATTAAAAATTAACCAGGAAGTTGAAAGTTCAGTAAATAGTCAACAGTAAACAGTCAAAAGTGAACCAATAAACGATTCAACCAAAAAAAAATAGTTCAAGTGAAAAAAAAAAAAAAAAAAAAAAAA
>NZ_JAHKPD010000003.1 GCF_018860245.1 Pseudotamlana agarivorans | reverse complement strand
TAGAAAAGTTCATACTTCTAGGCCTTTAGAGTGCCTGGAGATGGATATAAAGATGATTTGGATACCAAGTGTAGGTAAAAATGCTTATTTACTCTCGGTTATAGACGTTCACTCACGTAGAATATTAAAAGACTATTTTTCATTTAACATCAAACAAAATCACGTAATAGCACTATTATCTGAATTTTTTGAAGATTATGATTACCCTGAAAATGTGGTTATCAGAAGTGATAACGGAAGCCAATTTATAGCTAAAAAGGTACGTGAGTATTTAAATCTGATTGGAGTGCAACAAGAATTTACACACATTGCGACACCAGAAGAAAATGCACATATTGAAGCCTATCACGGTATTTTGAAAAAAGAGGTGTTTAAAAGGTTCGACTATCAATACTTTGGAGAAATAGAACAAATATTAAAACGTTACGTGAAATTTTATAACAATAGAAGACTTCACGGCTTGTTGGGACGCATAACACCAATGGAAAAATGGAATGCTGATAAGCATCTAATTGTGATGAAAAAATTAACAGCTTAATTAATAATCCAAATTTAAAAGATTACTCTTGTTTTACAGGGGCCAAAACAGTTAAGACATTAATTTAAGAATATTATAATTTCGTGCATATCAATATAATTTTCTCATTATTATTATTAGTGGTGAAAAATAGGAAAAAATTACCACCATCTTTTATTTTAAATTTTTTTCGGATATTTTGAACAGTTTCGGGGAAATTACGAGTTGTAACATTAGCTTTTGAAAGCCCCAACTTTTTTATTTCCTTTTTGTTATATAGTAACGTTTTTTCTATTCTAAAACGTCTTCCTGGGAACTCGATTATTGCGTCGCTGGTGTATAAATGTGAATGTTTATGAAGTTTGAAAATGTTTAATCGCTTTGATACACTTTCAAAAGCCCCTGCTTTTAAAAGAGCAGCATTGGGTTCGTATAAATAAGAGCGTGGCTCGCTATAAATAGGTTCCGCTAGTTTTTCATCACTTAAAAGAAAATTAAATATTTCGATGTCATTCTTTTTTAAGTTAACTGTTTTAATGGATGTTTCTTCAGTAAAATCACGGTTTAAAACCCATAATATTTCTTTTACTTCATTATTAAGAGCAATAATATGAATGGTTTTTACATGCTGTAACTCATTAATGCCAATGGTTAAATCAAGTAGTGGCGATGTTTTTATGAGAATGCTGTTCGAATGACTAAAAAGTAATTCGAGGTTTTTTGGTACGTTAGGTAAGCAGTCGCTTAAAAAGAATACTTTTCCCTTACTATCATGTCGACGTGATGGGTCGATGTAAATCCAATCAAATTTATTTTTTGATTCCTTTAAATACGCTAAGCCATCACCAATATATGTAGTAATATTTTCAATTTTTAATTGCTCGTAGTTATGGTTAACGATAGCAGAAAGTGACGGATTTATTTCACAATGAGTGACATTTTTAAACCGTTTTGAAAAATAATAACAATCTATTCCAAAGCCTCCGGTTAAATCAATAATAGAATTACCTGAAATAAGTTCCGATTTGAATTTAGCAGTAATTTCAGAGGATGTCTGTTCAATGTTAAGTTTATTCGGATAATAAATATTTTTCGTTTTAAACCATGTAGGTAGCTTCTTTAAACTGCGGTTTTTGGCTTCAATTTGTTCGATAATATCCTGCACATTGACTTCAGTAAAATCGACCCCTTTAAGTAAGAGCTTGGGAATGTCAGACTTTAAATTTGAATGAATAAATTCTTGAATATCAGTATTTAAAATATGCTTATTCAAGTCTAGCATTAAATATTTCGGGTAACTTTTTTAACGATTCGGTTCTCGGCAAGATATTCTTTTAAAATGACTTTGATAGTGGTGTAAGCAGGAATGGCAACTATTAAACCAACAACACCAAATAGGATGCCTGTTATCAAAATCACCAAGAAAATTTCAAGGGGGTGAGACTTTACACTTTTTGAAAAGATAATAGGCTGACTAACAAAATTATCTATAAGTTGTCCAATGATAAAAACAACAAACACCCAAAATGTTTTAGGTAAAATATAGTGTAGAAGCGAGTGCCCAATATTAGTTGTCATGGTAAGTATAAGCATTAAAACAACACTAATAGCTGGGCCTACATACGGAATGAGATTTAATAAAGCACATAAAAAGGCAATAACGAAGGCGTTATTAACCCCTACAACAAATAAGCCGATGGCATAAATAATAAAGAGTATTGTAATTTGACATATGAGACCTACAAAGTACCTGGATAATAGTTTTTTGATTTTTAAAAAGGAATTTTTAAATTGATTTTCGCTTTTTTCAGGAACAAATATAAGGAGTGTATTTTCTAATAATGTACCGTCTTTCAAGAAGAAAAAACAGATAAAAAGCACCGAAAATAAACCGATACTAAAACTTCCTAAGCCACTTAGAATAGAGTTTAATACATCAGGTATAAAGGAGAAATCTAACATTTCTAACACCCGAAACCCTTTAAGTTTTTTGGTGATATCGCTAGTTTCTATATTGAAATTTAGAGCGAATGAATTATAAACTTCTAATAAATTAGATTCAAGTTTTTCAATATCAAGAAGAGATAAATTATGTCCTTGTTCCATTATTAATGGGATAAACAACCCAGCTAAGCCCAATAGTACACCTAATAAAAGTACAATAGTAATCGCTACAGCTATGTTTTTCTTGAGGTTTAGAGTGTCTTCTAAAAAGTTAATAAATGGTCTACAAATTAAAGATGTTATTGCCGAAATGGCAACATAGGCAACTACCGAACGTATTTGGTAAAAGAAATATAATAATACAGCAATACCAATTAGCGTATAAACCGCTCTAAGTATACCTTTTGAAATGGTTATTGATTTCAAATTTTAGAAATTTATTTTCAAGTAAATCTACTTAATTAAATCTGTAATAAAAAATACGTTATTGGAATAGACTAAATAATTTGTTTTGTGACTTCATATAACATGATGTTAGTGGCTTGCACCACATTCATGCTACTGTTTTGTCCGAACATTTCAATATGGATTATAGCGTCCGACTGGTTTAAAATTTCATCGGATACGCCAAAATTTTCATCACCAATAACAAAGGCGATAGGTTGTGTTTTTGAAAATTTGAAATTGTGAATTGGAACACTTTTATTTGTGATTTCAATTGAAATAATCAGATACCCAGCATCTTTTAAAGTTGTAACAACTTCCGGCGCTGAATCTTTTATTTCAAATGGAACAAACTTTTCGGTTGCACGAGATGTTTTCGCCATTTTCCGTCCCAGAGTAATATTTTGTCCGCATAATATTATTTTCTCAACACCAAAAGCATCAGCAACACGAAACAAGCTGCCTATATTTGGAGCGTTGGTTACGTTATGACAAACTAATGTGATGGGGAAGGTTCGCTTTTCAAAATTTGAATTGTAGTGGTTGAGTTGCATCTAAATAGTAGGAAGTCTAAAATTATTAATTTTCAAAAGCATATTTAACAATATTAGCACCCATTTTTAGTGCTTTTTCACGAATATCTGCTGGGTCGTTATGAACTTCTTGATCTTCCCAGCCATCGCCTAAGTCACTTTCATATGTGAAAAGTAATACCAAACGATCGTCTTGAAAAATACCGAATGCTTGCGGTCGTTTACCATCATGTTCATGGATTTTGGGTAGTCCGTTTGGGAATTTATATTCTATGTTAAAAATGGTATGATTAGTAGGGATTTCAATCAAATCTTTATTAGGAAACACTTTTTTTAACTCCTTTGTGATGTAGGGTTGCATCCCGTAATTATCGTCGATATGTAGAAAACCTCCAGAAATTAAATAGTTACGGATGTTTTTAGCATCATTTTCATCAAAAAATACATTTCCATGCCCTGTCATGTGCAAAAAGGGATATTGGAAAATATCTAAACTTCCTGTTTCTACAGTTTGAGGTTTTGGGTTTATTTTAGTGTTTATATGGCTATTACAAAATTGAATTAAGTTTGGCAAAGCTGTTGGATTGCCATACCAATCGCCACCACCTTTATATTTTAAAATGGCCAAATCTTGAGCGAATACCTCGAAAGAAAGTAAACATAAGCAGTAAACAAAAAATAACCTCATGAATAATTATTCGTTTATGAAAGCTACAGAATGACAAGCTACGATCGCAGCAGTTTCTGTTCTTAGACGGGTTTCTCCCAAAGTTACAGGAATAAATTTATTTTGCAGAGCTAACTCAATTTCTTTAGTTGAAAAATCTCCTTCTGGCCCAATTAAAATGGTTACATCTGTTTTTGGTTTAAGGGATTGCTTCAATGATTTTTTATTGGTTTCTTCACAATGTGCAATAAATTGATCACCAAAAAAGTCCTGTTGAATAAAATCTTTAAAACTAATAGGCGGATTTAATAGTGGTATATAAGAACTTAATGATTGCTTCATAGCTGATTGCAAAATACGATCGAAACGATCGGTTTTTACTATTTTACGTTCGCTATGATCGCAAATAATAGGGGTGATGCTTTCTATACCAATTTCGGTAGCTTTTTCTAAAAACCATTCGTAACGATCGTTCATCTTTGTTGGAGCAACGGCAAGGTGTAATTTGAATTCACGCGACTTATGTTGCGTTTTAGAAATGATTTTAGCGGCACATTTATTAATATTTGGTACAATTATTTCTGCAGAAAACAACCAACCATTTCCGTTAGTTATGTGCAGTATGTCGCCAACTGTTTTACGTAATACTTTTACAATGTGCTTGCTCTCTGTTTTATCAAATAATAACTGAGTCGTCGTTTCGTTTATTTCTGGATTATAAAAAAGTTGCATTTTTATTTTCTTTCAGTAACTTTTAAAACTTGTAATTCTGAAATTTCTTTAGGGTCATGCGTTTTTAAAACGACGTAATATCTATTCGTTTCTGGCAAATCTATGAAGTAAACATCATTTAATTCATGACTGTTGTTTGTAAAGCTTGCTTCTAATGCCGGATCTAACTTACCTTTAGTAAACCAACCAGTATCACCACCCTTTTCAGCACGATCATCCATAGAATACTTTTTAACCAAAAATTCAAAAGGAGCACCATCCTTATAATTTGCCATAATTGTGGTTCTAATTGAATTTATTTCACTCAAATTTTGATTCGCTCCATTAAGGTAAATATATGACACACGATAATATGTGTTGTTTGTTTTACCCATGATTTTATAATAAATCTTTTCAAATTCACGATCAACAACTTCTGTGCTACCTACATTTTTTTTGAACAGTTTAGTCGCCAGTTCCGTTTTGTGTTTTTCTTCATTAAAAATAATTAATTTATTCTTCTTGGATTTTTTAGATTTTAAATATTCATCTGCTTGCTTAGGGTTTTCAATATCTTTAAGCTCCTTTTTTACTGAGGTCTGTGCACTTAAGGATGATATAGCAACAAAAAATAATATAGTAAGTAGTTTTTTTATCATACGTTTGGGGATTTGGGACTAATTTAAAATCTAGTCCTCATTAAGTTTTAAATTTTTAGTCTTGCTGAAGCTACAACATCTTGTTTTGCAAAATCACTTTCTAAATATTTTAAGTAACCCACAATGGCGATCATAGCAGCATTATCGGTTGTGAATTCAAATTTCGGAACGTAGGTTGTCCAACCAAATTTTTGTTCACCATCTTTTAAAGCTTGGCGTATGCCAGAATTTGCCGAAACTCCACCGCCAATCGCAATATGATTAATACCTGTCTCTTTCGAAGCTATTTTAAGTTTATCTATTAAAATGCCGATAATGGTATATTGAATAGAAGCGCAAATGTCATTTAAATGTTCCTCAACAAAATTTGGGTTTTCCTTAACTTCACGTTGAATGAAGTATAAAACAGCGGTTTTAAACCCTGAAAAACTAAAATTTAGCCCGTCAACCTTAGGCTTTGTGAATTTAAACGCTTTTGAGTTTCCTAATTTAGCACGTTTATCTATTTCAGGCCCAGCAGGATAGCCTAACCCTAAAATTTTACCACTTTTATCGAAGGCTTCACCCACAGCATCGTCAATAGTTTCGCCAATTACAGTCATGTCAAAGTGGCTATCAACTCTAACAATTTGTGTATGTCCTCCAGATATGGTCATCGCTAAAAATGGGAAAGGTGGTTTTTCAAAACCTTCTTCATCTATAAAATGTGCCAAAATATGACCTTGCATATGGTTCACATCTATAAGCGGAATATTTAACCCATAGGCCAAAGATTTTGCAAAAGATGTTCCTACAAGTAAACTCCCCATGAGTCCTGGACCCTTAGTAAAAGCTACAGCATGAAGTTGCTCCTTGGTAATATTTGCTTTTTTTAAAGCTTGATGTATTACAGGAACTATATTTTGTTGGTGGGCTCGAGAAGCCAATTCTGGTACCACACCTCCGAATTCTTCATGTATTTTCTGACTTGCAATGACGTTGCTTAATATTTTGCCGTTAACTAAAACCGAAGCTGCCGTATCATCGCAAGATGACTCAATTCCGAGTATATATATATTTTCTGAAGCCATTAATTTCTATTGGGCGCAATAATTGTTAATTTTACATCGAATAAACGTTTTATTCGCAGGCACAAAACTACTCATTTATTTTTTTAATAAAAACGTAAAGAAGTATATATCGATTTGCATAAAATTGATTTTTACATCTGTACCTTTAGTACCTATTTGCGTTTATCCTTAATAAAGTTGTAATTTTACCAGTTATCAAGAAGTTTCTTAAAATACTATCTAAAGTAGCAGGCATTTTTTTAATGCTATTCATCATTTTGGTGCTTATTTTATCCATTCCGTATGTGCAAACTGGGTTAGGTAAATATGCTACCCAGCGATTGAATGATGAATATAAAACGAATATTTTTATAGATCGTGTAAGCATGCAGCTTAATGGTGATATTGAACTCAAGAAAGTTTATATTCAAGATTATAAAAAGGACACCTTAATTAGTGTTACCGAATTAAATACCTCAATTTTAAGTGTTAGAAACTTATTAAACGGAAGTTTAGTTTTTGGAGATGTAGATATTGAAGATCTAGATTTTAATGTAAGGACTTACAAAGGGGAAAAAGAAACAAATTTAGACGTCTTCGTTAATAAATTTGAAAGTGATAATCCTAAACGAGTAAAAAGTGATTTTTTACTTTCTTCAAGTGATGTGTCCATTTATAACTCTGTTTTTAGTCTTACAGATGAGAATAGAGAAACGTCCAAAATGCTTTATTTTAGTGACTTAAATATAAATGCTACCAATTTATTAATTAATGGAAGTGATGTAAGTACAAGAGTAAATACGTTGTCTTTTAAAGATAGTAGAGGTGTTGTTGTTAAAAATATGATGACCAATTTTGCCTATACTTTAAGTGATATGACTTTTGCAAATCTTCAAATAAAAACAGAGCATTCAGTTCTTAATGGTGATCTTAAGTTTTTGTATAAACGTGAAGATTTACAATATTTTACAGATAAAGTAAACATTGAAGCTAGTTTTAAGGGGTCTAATGTGCTTTTGGATGAACTAAATATGTTTTATGATGAATTTGGACATAACATACAAGCTAAATTTGATGTAGATCTTTCTGGAACCTTGAATAATTTAAAAATGAATGGTTTAAGACTTTCTACAAGTGCTAGAACACATGTGGATGGTGATATTTTATTTCGAAATTTATTTAATACTAAGGATGATAAATTCTATATGAATGGGAAATTTAGAAGCCTATCATCAACGTATTCAGATTTAACCCATTTACTTCCAGGGATATTAGGGCGTTCAATCCCTTCTTCTTTTGATAGAGTAGGGAAATTTAAAATCATGGGGAATACAGAAATCACTACCCAAAAAGTTGTTGCTGATATTAAGATTTTTACAGATATCGGTTTTGTCGATTCTAACTTAGAGATTGATAAAATTAACGACATTGATAACGGCTCGTATAAAGGGAACATCATTGTGAATGAATTTGATTTTGGTTCATTTTTGAATGCACCCCAAATAGGTAAAGGTTCTTTAAATGTAGATGTTAACGGTAAAGGTTTTACTGCTGAAAAAATTGATACACAAATAAAGGGAGATATTTTTCAATTAGTATACAATAACTATAACTACGAAGGCATAAAAATCGCCGGAAATGTTATGAATAATATTTTCGATGGAAATTTAATGATTAACGATTCTAATCTGAAAATGAATTTCTTAGGACTAATAGATTTTTCAGAACAAGTAAAAAAATATGATTTCGAAGCGGTCGTAGATTACGCTAATTTAAAAACGCTAAACTTCATAAAAAATGATAGTATTTCCATATTGAAAAGTAAGGTAAATATGAACATGAATGCAGGTTCTCTGGACGATGCTTACGGTAAAATCATTTTCAAAAACACGGTATATAAAAATGAAAACGACACCTATGAATTTGATAGATTCGTAGTGAATTCTAGGTTTGAAGGTGATAAGCGTTTTTTGTATTTTAATTCTCCAGACATTATTCAAGGGGAATTGAATGGTCGTTTTGTATTAAAAGAGGTGCCAAAATTATTTAAAAATGCTATAGGGTACGATTATTCAAATTATTCGCGAGATGATGTTGTAGAGCATCAATACATTGATTTTAATTTCAAAATTTATAATAAAATCGTCGAAGTTCTTTATCCAGAGGTTAAATTGGCTAAAAACACTTTTATCCGTGGTCATGTAGAGAGTGATGAAAAGAAATTTAAACTCATGTTTAAATCTCCAAAAATAAAGTATGATGATTATTTTGTAAACAATGTTGAGTTGCAAGTTGATAATGGTAATCCGCTTTTTGATACGTATATTGAGGCGGACAGCCTAAATACGAAATTCTATAATTTATCGAAACTAAATTTGATAAACGTTACTTTAAATGATACACTTTTTATGCGTGCTGAAATTGTTGGAGGAAAACGTAACCATGATAATTTTAACTTAAATTTTTACCATACTATTAATGCTGAAAATGAATCTGTTGTAGGATTTAAAAAATCAGATTTCACAGTAAAAAATCACAAATGGTATATAAATGAAGTTGATGATAACTTTCATAAAATTACTTTCGATAAGAAACTAGCTCATTTGCATCTTGAAAAGTTTAAAGTAAACCACGAAGATGAAGTTATTAATTTATCTGGTTTTATAAAGGACTCTACACAAAAGGACATTAAACTTGATTTTGTAAATATAGATTTAGATAAGGTTTTGCCCGAGTTGGATAGCTTAAAATTTGGGGGGAGAGTTAATGGAGAACTTGAGGTCTTACAGGAAAATGGTAATTATATACCAGCGTCAGAAATCGTTGTAAACGACTTAAAGATAAATGAGTTTCAACTTGGTTCATTTGACGCCAGTATTATAGGAAATGAGTCACTTACTAATTACATTGTAGATGCTTCTATTAAAAACGATTTAGCAAAATCTTTTCATGCTCAAGGAGAAATAAGTGTGAATAAAAACCAACCAACCATTGATGTTAATTTAGACTTCGATGATTTTCAATTAGATCCTTTGAACGCTTTATTACAAGGTGTTTTATCAAATATTCGTGGCGAAGCCACAGGACGAGTTCATGTGGTTGGTAGTTTAAAAGAGCCGCAGATTAATGGCGAATTATTTTTAAATAAAGCAGGTTTAGCTGTGCCTTATTTAAATGTGGATTACGCTTTCGCGGAAAATTCTTCGGTAGGACTAAATAATCAAACTTTTCAATTCAATAATATAAAAATTACCGATTCAAAATACCAGTCTAAAGGGGTATTTGGAGGAACTATTAGTCATGAAAACTTTTCTAAATGGAATTTAGGCTTAGACATAACAACGGATAATCTAGTTGTTTTAGATACAAAAGAAGAAGAGGAGTCTCTATATTACGGAACAGGGTTTCTAGGCGGTCAAGCAAGTATCTATGGGCCAACAGAGCAATTGGTTATAAATGTGAAAGGAGAAACAAAAAAAGGCACTGTATTTAATATTCCTTTGAATGACTCAGAATCCTTTGGAGACAATTCATATATGCACTTCATGACCAAAGAAGAAAAGATGGCAAAAGAACAAGGTATTGAGATTGTATTTAAAGAAATTAAAGGTTTAGAGCTTGATTTCGATTTAGATGTGACCGAAGATGCAGAAGTGCAGCTTATTATCGATAAAAGCACAGGCCACTCTTTAAAAGGTAGAGGGCGAGGAGGTTTACTTGTTGAAATTAACACCAATGGTAAATTTGATATGTGGGGGGATTTTTCTGTGTTTGAAGGCGTTTACAATTTTGCGTATGGTGGTTTAGTTCAAAAAGAATTTATAGTGCAACCTGGTGGAACCATAGCTTGGGAAGGAGATCCTTTAAAAGCCCAAATTGATATGTTGGCAACATATAGAACTAGAGCTAACCCATCTCCTTTATTAGATACACCAATTAATAGGAGTATTCCTGTTGAACTAAACATAGCTTTAGTTGGTGATTTAGAGCAGCCAGAACCAGAATTTAGTTTTGAGTTTCCTAATGTAAATTCAACTGTAAAATCCGAGTTGAATTATAGATTGCAATCTAAGGAAGATAAACAAAACCAAGCCTTATATTTATTGTCTACCGCATCGTTTTCTTCTGGTTTAAGTGATCTTAATTTTTCAGGAACAATTGCTGAAAGGTTAAATGGTATTATTAATGGATTATTTACTGGTGGTGATAGTAAGTTAAATATTGGATTAAATTACGAATCTGGACAAAACAGACCTGATTATCAAACCGATGATCGCTTTGGGGTAACTTTACAAACTCAAATTAGCGACCGCGTTATAATTAATGGAAAGGTAGGGGTTCCTGTAGGAGGAAGTGGTGCGACACAATCTGTTGTTGCAGGTGATGTTGAAATTGCTTTTCTTCTAAATAAAGATGGGAATTTAACGGCAAATGTGTTCAATCGAGAAAATAGCATTAGAAATTTTGGAGAAAAAATTGGATATACTCAAGGTATAGGCGTGGCATATAGCGTAGATTTTGATACCTTTAGAGAATTGATTCAGGAAATTTTACGAAAATCTGACGCTATAGAGATTGAAGATGAAGATGAAAATGCGATAGATAAAAAAGAAAATGCCTTGCCTAATTACATTTCTATTAAAGGGAATTCCAATAATTAAGGGGAGTAATAAAAGTCATTTTTGAGATTCTAATATTTTTGTGGTTAACTAAAACGTTGTAGTTTTAATTGTATGCTAAAATGTGATTTATGTTATAGAAATATGGTTTTTGTTTCTTAATTTTACAAGAACAAATAAGAAAATGAATGCCAAATACAATTAAAAAAGTAGCCGTTTTAACCTCGGGAGGAGATTCCCCAGGTATGAACGCAGCTGTACGTTCTGTAGTTAGAACTTGTGCTTATCACCAAATAGAATGTCTTGGTGTTTACCGTGGCTATGAAGGTCTTATTGAAGGTGACTTTTTAGAGCTAGATGCTAGAAGTGTAAAAGGGATTATTAATAAGGGAGGAACCATGTTAAAATCTGCACGATCTAAAAATTTTAGAACTAAGGAAGGGCGTAAGCAAGCTTATAAAAGCTTAAAAGATAAAAATGTAGACGGCCTTGTGGTTATTGGAGGAGATGGATCTTTCACAGGAGCACTTATTTTTAATCAAGAATTTAATTTCCCTGTTATGGGAATTCCAGGAACGATCGATAATGATATTTTTGGAACAACACATACTTTAGGTTTTGATACCGCTTTAAATACGGTGGTTGATGCTATAGATAAAATTAGAGATACAGCAAGTTCACATAACAGACTGTTTTTTGTTGAAGTTATGGGGCGTGATGTTGGGCATATTGCATTAAATTGTGGTATTGCTGGTGGTGCTGAGGAGATTTTAATACCTGAAGAAGATTTAGGATTAGAACGTTTGGTCGAATCTTTAAATAAAAGTAGAAAGTCTGGAAAATCTTCTAGTATTGTTATCGTTGCGGAAGGTGATAAAATAGGTAAAAATATTTTTGAACTAAAAGACTACGTTGATGAGAATATGGAAGGTTATGATGTAAGAGTTTCTGTTCTTGGCCATATGCAACGTGGAGGTGCACCATCTTGTTTCGATCGTGTATTAGCGAGTCGAATGGGAGTAAAAGCTGTTGAAGCTATGCTAGATGGAGAGAGTAATTTTATGGTAGGACTTAAAAATGGTAAAATGGAATTAACACCATTAGATAGTGCTATAAAAGGTAAAACAAAAATAAATTTAGAATTATTGCGTGTCTCAGATATCATGAGCACTTAACATTTATATATACGATTATGTCAAAATTAAAAATTGGAATTAACGGATTTGGTAGAATAGGTAGAATTGCTTTTAGAGTTGCAGTTACTAGACCTGATATTCAAATAGTAGGTATTAATGATTTGTTAGATGTTGATCATTTAGCTTATTTATTAAAATATGATTCTGTACACGGGCAATTTGATGGAACTATTGAAACTAAAAACGGAAATTTAGTAGTAAACGGAAATGAAATTAGAATTACTGCTGAACGTAACCCAGAAGATTTAAAATGGGATGCTGTTGAAGCAGAAGTTGTTTTAGACTGTACTGGTATTTTTACAACTTTAGAAGGTGCACAAAAGCACATTACTGCTGGAGCTAAAAAAGTAGCTATTTCAGCACCATCTGCAGATGCACCAATGTTTGTAATGGGAGTAAACCACAAGCAAATTACTGCTGCTGATACCATTGTATCTAACGCATCATGTACAACTAACTGTTTAGCGCCTTTAGCTAAAGTAATTAACGATAAATTTGGAATTGTAGAAGGTTTAATGACTACCGTTCACGCTGCAACAGCAACACAATTTACTGTTGATGGACCATCTAAGAAAGATTTCAGATTAGGTCGTGCTTCATTAAATAATATCGTACCTGCTTCAACTGGGGCTGCTAAAGCTGTAGGTAAAGTAATTCCTGAATTAAACGGAAAATTAACTGGTATGGCTTTTAGAGTACCAACTGTAGATGTATCTGTAGTAGATTTAACTTGTCGTATCGAGAAGAAAGCTTCTTGGGATGAGATTAAAGCTGCTTTAAAAGAAGCTTCAGAAAATGAATTAGAAGGAGTTTTAGGATATACTGAAGAAGGTGTAGTTTCTCAAGATTTCGTGTCTGAGCCAAAAACAAGTACATTCGATGCTAACGCAAGTATGGCATTAAATGATGGTTTCATTAAATTAGTATCTTGGTATGATAATGAGTTCGGTTATTCAACTAAATTAGTTGATTTAGCACAACACATTGCATCCGTAAAATAATTTATATTTTTTAATAATAACTCCACAGAGTTATTGTGTATCTAGCACAGTATTTTGTGGAGTTTTTTTATACCTAAACTTATGATTTTAATTGTTGATAGTGGCTCTACAAAATCTGATTGGATAGCAGTAGATAGTAATGGAAACCAATTGTTAGAAAAAATTCGTACGAAGGGGCTTAATCCTGCTATTTTACCAGAAAAGAAACTTTTTAAGATAATTAAAGGAGCCAAGGAGTTAAAAAAACATAAGGGAGAAGTCACTCATGTATTTTTCTATGGTGCAGGTTGTGGTACAGAAAACCCTAGAAACTTACTAAAAGGTGTATTGCAAGACATATTTGTTAATGCTCAAATTGAAGTAAATGAAGATACTTTAGCAGCGGTTTATGCGACCATAAATACACCAACTGAAGCTGCTGTAGTTTGTATTATGGGAACAGGGTCTAATTGTAGTTATTATGATGGGCAACACCTTCATCAACGTGTAAACTCATTAGGTTATATCTTAATGGATGACGCTTCTGGAAATTATTACGGTAAACAATTAATTAGAGACTATTATTTTAATCATATGCCTGTTACTGTTAAACATGCGTTTGATACGAAGTTTAATTTGGAATCAGATTATATTAAATACAATATTTATAAACAACCAAATGCTAATGCTTACTTGGCAAACTTCGCAGAGTTTATGTTTTTAAATAAAGATTCAGAATACATCGTTAACTTGATTAAAGACGGTATTCGATTATTTGCGAAAAACATGATTTTTCAATTTAAAGAAGAGCTTAAAACCGTACCTGTTCACTTTGCGGGATCAATAGCCTTTTTTGCTCAAGATGAAATTAAAGCAGTAGCAGAAGAAATGGGCTTTAAAGTTGGAAACTTTGAACGTAGACCCATAGAAGGTTTAGTTCCTTTTCATACCAAAGATTTATAAGACTGTATCTTAAAAAAATCTTTCAATATGCTGGCACCTCATATCGCGCTTTATGTTTCAAATAAAGAAGATAAAGGTCAAGTTATTGAAAGTATTCAAAATGGTGACCTAGATATTAATTTTAGCAAACTCAACGGTGCTTTATTCTCCGAAATTACTTTAAATAAATTCATTCAAGAAGAAGTTCGTCACGAACAGTTTGACGTTGAAACCATTCATAAAAATAGTTTAAAATAAGCTTCTGAAGGGGAGCGAAAAAAAGCGCTTCTTAAACATATTATTAGTCTAAATCCTGAATATATTATTGTAGATAATGTGTTTGATAGTTTAGATGTTGAATCTCAATCAGCTATTTCTCAAACACTGTTTCAACTTAGTAAGACAGTGGCCATTGTTCAAATTTTATCGCGTAAGCGTGATTTACTAGCTTTTATAGAAAATATTTTTCAGTTAAAAAATAAAATTTTCGAAAGGGTTAAATACATTGAAACTACTTCAGCACATACCAATTTAATAAAAGATTTACCAAAACCTGAAAAATTAGTTGCGGCAGATTTCAATTCTTTAGTCAAATTTAATATGGTTACTATTAAATATGGCGCACGTGTTATTGTAAAAGACATTTGTTGGGAAATTAAACCAGGAGAGTTCTGGCAGTTAATAGGTCCTAATGGATCAGGTAAAAGTACACTTATCACCTTAATAACAGGAGACAACCCCAAAGCCTATGGACAAGATATTGTTCTTTTCGGAATGCAGAAGGGAAGTGGTGAACGTGTTTGGGATATTAAAAATAATATTGGTCATTTTTCAGCCGAAATCTTGCGCGGATTTCGACGTTTAGATTCTATAGAAAAAATGATACTTTCAGGGTTTTATGATTCTATTGGTTTGTATACATTTCCAACGGAAAGACAAAAATTTATAGCTCATGATTGGTTGAAGTTAATTGGCTTATTTGAAGTTAAACACAAAGATTTTCTTTCTTTATCGGTTGGGCAACAGCGCTTGGTGTTAATAGCACGGGCTATGGTAAAACACCCGCCTTTGCTTATCTTAGATGAACCGACGAATGGATTGGATGATGCCGATGCGCAGATATTTTCAGAATTTGTTAATAAAATTGCTTCAGAAAGTAACACAGCTATTCTTTATGTTTCACATCGAAAAGAGGAAACACTTTTAAATCCAGATTATATTTTTCAGTTAAAACCAAGTATATTAGGGTCTACTGGCAATGTGTTTTAAATTAACTATTATAAACCCTGTTTTCCTGTTCATTCACTCTAATAAAAGTAGTACGTTTAGTCAGTTCTTTTAGTCGTGAAGCGCCAACATAAGTACAGGTACTTCTCAGGCCTCCTAAAATATCTTGAATGCTGTTTTCAACCGGCCCTTTGTAAGGTACTTCCACCGTTTTACCTTCACTTGCACGATATTCAGCAACACCACCAACGTGTTTTTCCATAGCAGTGGCAGAGCTCATGCCATAAAACTTTTTAAAAACTTCTCCGTTTTTTTCAATAATCTCACCGCCACTTTCATCATGACCAGCTAACATTCCGCCTAACATTACAAAATCTGCTCCAGCACCAAAAGCTTTTGCAATATCTCCAGGTGTGGTACACCCACCATCACTAATAATCTGCCCCCCTAATCCGTGTGCAGCATCTGCACATTCAATAATTGCTGAAAGTTGTGGGTAACCAACTCCCGTTTTTACACGAGTTGTACACACAGAACCAGGTCCGATACCTACTTTTACAATATCTGCTCCTGAGATTAATAACTCTTCTACCATCTCACCTGTAACCACATTTCCTGCTATAATAATCATATTTGGAAACTGTGTTCTAGTCTTGCGAACGAATGCTGTAAAATGTTCCGAATAGCCATTGGCTACATCAATGCAAATAAATTTTAATTCAGGAAAAACTTTAAATACTTCAGATAATTTTATAGTATCTTTTTCACTTGTACCAGTGCTTACGGCAATATAGTTTTCGATACCGGTTGGAGCATTAGAGATAAAGGCTTTCCAATCGTCTATAGAGTAATGTTTGTGAATAGCAGTAAATAGATGCTTTTTAGATAAAGCTAAGGCCATTTCAAAAGTACCTACGGTATCCATATTAGCAGACATTATTGGAACTCCAGACCATGTAAAAGGACTATGAAGAAATTTGAATTCTCGCTCCAGGCTTACTTCAGAGCGACTTTTTAAAGTAGACCTTTTAGGTCTTATCATAACATCCTTAAATCCTAATTTAATATCGTATTCAATTCTCATTTGTTCTATTGTATGAAGTTATTAACCTAAAATAAATTTAACAAATTTTAGCATATAGCGTCAATTTAATAGGCTTAAATCGTTTTGTTTATTTATAAATTATAGATATGTTTGTTAAAAGCCATGCTGTATGAAGGGTTCCCCAAAATTCTTGAAATCTATTAAAAGTAGATATAAACTATCTTTTCTGATTTCTTTAAGTATTATATCTATTCTCGTTATTGGCTTTCTCTTTCTCGAAAAAAAAATATACATAGAAAGTGCTGCAGGAGTATTGTTCTTAATTGCTGTTTTTCAGGTGTTCGGACTTCAATATTTTTTTAAAAATCAATTAAAAAATGATGTGATAAAGTCTAATTTAGAATTTCGTGTTGATGAATTAAAACGAAATTTGGATGTTGCTGAAACAGTAGCCGATCAAAAATCTATTTATTTGGCCAATATGAGTTATGAAATCCGTACGCCATTAAATACGGTTCTTGGTATGTTAAACATGTTGAAGCAGTCAAATTTAGAGGCTGACCGATTGGCTGAAGTTGAAATTGCTGAATATTCGTCGCTTCATATTTCTCAACTGGTAAATATGATTGCTGATAATGCTGTTGTTGAACGCGGAAAATTTAAGCTAGATCTTAAAGCAATCGATTTAAAAGCCGATTTGCTGAAACTATTAAAAGTTTTCGAATTTCAAGCGTTAGAGAAAGGTTTGGATTTTGATTATAAATTTTTGTCGGAAAATAATGATAAATTTTTAATGCTAGCTGATTCCGCTAAAATTCAACAAGTATTAATTAACTTAATTAATAATGCCATTAAATTCACTAATTCAGGGAAAATTAATGTTACAATAGACCAAACTATAGGTACTGATGACAGTCTTTTTCTAACTTTTTATATAAAAGACACTGGCGTTGGAATGAGCACCGAGGAAGTTAAATTTTTATTCAATAATAAGAACGACCTTTCTAAATCTAATTTATTGCGAGATTATCGAGGTGGAGGCATCGGACTTTCAGTTTCACATCAACTCGTTGAACTTATGGGGGGTGAATTAAAAATAGAAAGTAAGGAGAATGAAGGTTCTACTTTTTATTTTAGTTTACAGTTAAAGAAAACGCTAAATATTAAAAGCGATTTGGTTGAAACAAAACCTATTATATTAAACAGGTTAAATGTATTGGTTGCTGAAGATAATAGAACAAATCAAAAGGTAATAAAAGCGCTTTTGGAGCGCCATGGTGCCGATTGTACTTTCGTTAAAAATGGATTGGAAGCTGTAGAATTGTATAAAATTTTAGATTTTGATATAATTTTTATGGACATTTACATGCCAGATATGGATGGTTATGAAGCGACTCGACTTATAAAAACTACCGATAAATATGCTGAAAGAAACACGCCAATTATTGCGGTTTCGGCTAGCGCTTTTGAGGAAGATATTATAAAAGCAAAAGAAGCAGGCATTGATGATTTCTTAGCAAAACCAATCGAAGTTGATAAACTTAAAGAGTTATTGGTAAGTTATTCTAGTATTAAATAATTAAAAGAGTAACTACTTTGCTGTTATGACTTGATAGCAATAACACTAATTTCCACATTTACATTTTTTGGTAAACGAGCCACTTGAACAGTTTCACGTGCTGGTGCAGTCTCATCATCAAAAAAACTGCCATAAACTTCGTTTATTTTTTGAAAGTCGTCCATGTTACTTATAAAAATAGAAGATTTAATAACGTTCGAAAAATTCATATCAGCAGCTTCCAAAATAGCACCAACATTTTTCATGACTTGCCTTGTTTCAGATGTTATATCTTCCAAAATAAGTGCTCCAGAAGTTGGGTGAATCGCAATTTGACCGGATGTATATAAAGTGTTTCCAGTTAATATGGCTTGATTATATGGCCCAATAGGGGCAGGGGCGTTTGGAGTAGTAATAATTGTTTTCATATGGAAGTGATTAACAGTTATAAAACGTATTATAAGTTGATATCCGGTTGTCTACGTTTTTCGTATTTAAGATCTTGTAAGATACTAGATTTAATACCAATAAAGAAATTCCATGATTTGTAATCTCCAAATGGTGTCCAGCTAAAATTCATACGCCAACTTAATAAATCACGTTCAAAACGTAACTGTGTTGGTGTAAAACCTAGGTTTTTAAAGTCGTAACCAGATGACGCTCCTATGGTCCAATTCTCTGATAATTGTATATCTCCAGAAAACATCAAGGAATGTGATGATATTTCATTTTGCCTTTTCGAATTGGAATAGTTTACTGCATATGCAAGCCTTAAACTCCAAGGTATTTTATGGTGATAAAATTCATTTGGTTTTTCTTCTTTCTCCTTATCTGTAGACTTTTGTTCTTTAGCAAAATCTTCAGAAACACCAAACAAATCATCATCACGTCCACCACCACGTAAATTTTCATCAATGTTTTTATCGGTTAAACCATCTTTAGCAGCACCTTTACCTTTGTTCGAAAGTGACCAACTAGCTGTTAAATTACCGCTTGTTAACCTAAATAAACTACCGCCGTTATCTATATTGAATTTTTCAATTCGATTATTGTTGTTATCAAGAGCGTAAGGATCTAGTGTGGCTCCAAAGTTAATGCTAAGTTGGTTTTTAAAAAGTTGTGTACCACCACTCATACGTACTGGACTCCATTTTAGGGAATCTCCAGCAACATTATAAGATGTTGAGAAATTTAAGTTGTTTAATAATACGACTTTTTTTGCCTCTGTTGCAGTACTGTCTCTATCACGTACTTTTGCTTCTAAATTGTTAGAAAGCGTTAAACCTACGGCACTTGAAAATGTTTGATTAGGCTGACCAAAAATACTATTTTCAAATCGGGTATATTCAACGTCGGCACTTGTGTTACCATCGGCATCAACAACCTCATAAGAGTCATAATAATTATCAAAAGAAGGATTGATGTTATAACTCACAGATGGTCTCATAACATGCCTAATAGCCTTAATTCTCCGGTCTTGCCCTTCCTTTTCAAAATTAAACATACCATAAACAGTTGTTCCCATGCTAGTACTAAAATTGTAAGTTCTATAGGAATCAAAACCATTAACGGTTTCTTCAACTTCTTCTTCGTTTACAGAATCGTAGTATTTGTTTACCGTTTTAAATGTCCAAACTTCATTATAACTTGACCCTGCGCTTAAGCTAAAATATTTAAATAATTTGAAATTTGTCGTTAAAGGTATAGTGTGCTGAAATCCAGCTCTAGCTTCGTCCCACATTTCCTTTTTGAAAAATAAAGAATCTGTTGTCTCAATTCTATTTTCCCCTCTTAAATTGTATTGTAAGTTAATATTTTGAATTAAACCTTTCTTTGATCCTGATTTTGAGGCAAACGGATACATTCGGCCCACACTACCTTGAAATGTAGGTAAGGTCATGTTTATAACTTCGGTTTGTGAATTTTGTGAATGTGTTGCAGTAACACTATAATTTACTTGTGGCTCACCTTGGAAAGTTTTTGAATATGAAACCGAAGATGATAATGTATTATTTAAACGATTACTTACATTAACTTGGTTGTTTGATATTTGGTAATATTGACTACTACCTAAGTTAACGGAAGCTGAAAATCGAGAGCTTGGATTGGCCTTAGCGTCTTGACTATGGGACCAACGTAAGTTGTATATTTTACTACTAGAATAATCAGGAAAACCACGTTCGCTTATTATAATGTTTTCATAACGAAAGCCAAAACTACCTCTGTATCGGTAACGTTTTGCGTAGTTGCTTTCTAATCGAGCTGCATAACTACCATTTGTATAATAATCCCCTAATACCGTTAAATCGATATAATCACTTACAGCAAAATAATACCCCCCGTTTTGTAAAAAATAACCGCGGTCATTTTGTTCTCCGAAAGTTGGAATAATAACTCCTGAAGTTTGCTTTTCACTTTGCGGAAAAAAACCAAAAGGTAAGCCTACAGGTGTTGGTACGTTATAAATAAAAATATTAGCCAAGCCGGTTACAATCTTTTTCCCCGGTACTATTTTAGCCTTTCTTAATTTTATGTAATAATCAGGATCTTCAAGGTCCTCGGCAGTAGTGTACTTAGCATCTTTTACAAAATAAACAGAATCGTTTTCCTTTTTAGTAATTTTAGCAATTACGGTGCCTTCCCCTTGTTCGGTTTTAGAGTTGTAAATAAGGGCCTTTTTAGATTTCGTATTAAAAAGTATGGAGTCTGGTTCAACTACATTAGTGCCTTGAGTAAATACTGGTTTTTGCGTATAACCTCCTATTGAATCAGTTATACCTTTAGCATAAACCGTATTTTTAACATAATCAATAGTAATATCACCAGCCAGAATGTTCATGTCTCCATAAACAATTTTAGCTTGGTTATATAAATATAATTTATGTTCTTTTTGATTGAATGTTGTGGAATCTTCGGCGTGATAAGTAACCGTATGTTCTAAAAAATCTTTTTTAGGAGTTATGGAGTCTGTTAATGTAGAATCTTGAGATTTTTCGGAAACTTCAGTTGTGGCAAGGCTATCGGTTGAGAGTAGAAAGGAATCCCTTTCGGCTGGATCGATAACTTTTCGGTCAATCTTTCGTTCCTTATTAGGAATGTCTTGAGCGAAGCTAAACGTGTTGATAAACACTGTAAAACTTAGTGCAAAAAGTATTTTAAAGTTGTTTGTACGCAACGCTTTTAAATGTATTTTTGTAACGGATTGGCTCAGTTTTTGAAAAGCCAAAATTACATATATTTTTTTGGGATTGATTTAATTATCAATTAAAAATTAAAAATTAAAAAAGTTGCTCAATACATTTGAGCAATAAATTTTGATTAATAATTGTTAAAGCTAAATAAAAGACATTGTATTTGAGTTTATTAGATATTAAATTATTATTTATTTGCTTATTAATACCAGTTAGTGAAAATAGGATTTATCAGATGAAAACGCATAAAATATTACATTTCGTATTTATAATTATAGGTTTAACATGTACCTCTTTTGCTCATGCAGATAACGATAAACCCGTTAAAAAGTTTGTTGTTGTTTTAGATGCTGGTCATGGTGGCTCCGATTCTGGTAATACAGGGAGTGGTTATTTAGAAAAGGAGATCGCCTTAAAAGTGGTGCTTAAAGTTGGTAAACTATTAGAGAAAAACTCAGATATTAAGGTTATTTACACCAGAAAGAGCGATAAATTTATTGATCTGTTTGTTCGCGGAAAAATAGCAAACGAGGCAAACGCCGATTTATTTGTATCTGTTCATTGTAATGCACATGGCTCTTCAGCACACGGAACAGAAACTTTTGTGCTAGGTACTCATAGAAATAAAACAAATTTTGAAGTGGCAAAAAAGGAAAACTCCGTGATATTTATGGAGGATGACTATGAGAAGAACTATGCCGGCTTCAACCCTAATTCTCCTGAATCTGTGATGAGTATTTTATTAAGTCAGGAAGAATATTTAGATCAAAGTATCATGTTAGCTAGTCTAATTCAAAATGCTTTTACAAATAATTTAAAAAGAAAAAATCGCGGAGTAAAACAAGCTGGTTTTATTGTATTACATCAAACTGTAATGCCAAGTGTTTTAGTTGAAATTGGTTTTTTAAGTTATAAAAAAGAAGGTGCTTATTTGAACTCATCAAAAGGCCAACAGCAAATTTCGGACGCTATTTTTAAAGCCATTTTAGAATACAAAAAAGGATTGGATAAAAGTGTTCAGGGCTATATACCTGTAGAAAATGTGATAGAAGAAACTTCTTCACAAGTCATGGAAAGTAAAGAGATACCTGAAAATAACACAAACATTGTATTTAAAGTACAAATAGCAGCAAGTTCTAAATTTATAGAAAGTAAGCCTTATAATTTTAATGGGTTGCAATCAATATCAAGTATAAAAACGGCAGGCTTATATAAGTATTATTACGGTAATACTTCTAGTTATGAGAAGATTAAGAGCTTTCAATCTGAAGCTAAGAAGAACGGATACCCTTCAAGCTTTATTGTTGCATTTAAAGATGGGAATAAAGTCCCTTTGAGCGAAGCTTTAAAATCAATAAGCAATTAGAGCAGTTCTTCATAAATATATACTAAATTTGTTGCACCAAATACATTAATTTTGAAGATATCAAGAGAAGTAAAAACAGCCATACTGGTAATCGTAGGAATCGTCCTTTTTATTTTTGGATTCAACTTTCTAAAAGGACACAATTTACTCGACTCCTCAAAAACCTATTATACGGAGTTTAAAAATGTAGAAGGTTTAGTGCCATCAACACCAGTAACCATTAGTGGTTTAAATGTAGGTAAAGTTTCAGATATAAGTTTTAAAAATGACGGATCAGGAAATTTGGTTACAGAACTTTTAATTGAAAGCGATTTTGTGTTTTCAAAAAATAGTACTGCCGAACTTTACGACACTGGACTACTTGGTGGTAAGGCAGTTGCTATAATTCCGGCTTTTGATGGCGCAGAAACGGCACAGAGCGGTACGATTCTAAAAAGTCGCGTAAAAGAAGGCATGATTGATTTGGTTGGCGAAAAACTAGAACCGATACAAGAACAGGCTAAAAAAATGATTACCAATATGAACGTCTTAATTGGTAGCTTAAATGAAGTTTTGAATCCTGAAGCTAAAGCAAGTCTAAAAACAAGCATTGCAGAACTAAGTCAAACCATGAGTGGCCTTAAAAAAACGTCACAATCCTTAAATCAAATTGTTTCTGGTAATCAAACCCATTTAAATCATGTGTTAGCCAATGCAGATGAAATTACTGCCGATTTAAAAGGCGTATCCAATGCACTTGCAGGCTCTAATATTGTTGGAGATTTAGAATCAACTCTTAAGCGGTTTGATATGTTAATGAATAACTTACAAAACGGCAAAGGGAGCATGGGTAAATTATTGAAAGATGAGGCTTTATATAATAATCTTGAAGCAGCGACTAGCGAATTAGAGGAACTTATTAGAGATATTAAACTTCACCCAAACAGGTATACTAGAATCTTATCTAAAAGAGAAATTCCATACCAAGAAAACGAAGAAACTAACTAATTTCATATGCAGTATTTGCCAAACATAATATTCGCTATTGCCCTAATTTTGGGTTTTGGGTATTTTGCAAAAAATGTAAAAAAGCTCATCCGTAATATCAAATTAGGTCAGGATGTAGATGTTAGTGATAACAAATCAGAACGTTTTAAAAACATGGCACGCATTGCCTTAGGGCAAAGTAAAATGGTGCGTCGTCCAGTTTCTGGATTTCTCCATGTTATTGTTTACGTGGGCTTTATTATTATAAATATTGAAGTTTTAGAAATTATTATCGATGGTCTTTTTGGTACACATCGTATATTTTCATCACTAGGAGCGGCTTATGGATTTTTAATTGGTTTTTTTGAAATTCTAGCCGTATTGGTTTTTGTTTCTGTCACTATTTTTTGGTTAAGAAGAAACGTTATTAAAGTAGCTCGCTTTTGGAAAAGCGAAATGACCAGTTGGCCAAAAAACGACGGAAATTTCATTCTGTATTTCGAAATGGTACTTATGACGTTGTTTTTAGTCATGAATGCAACCGATGTGCATTTTCAAGCTATGAATTCAGGAAATGTTATCAGTCAATTTATAGCACCTCTATTTGGCGGCCTTACCGAAACAACCTTACACTTTATTGAAAGAGGCGCATGGTGGTTACATATTTTAGGAATTTTAGTATTCTTAAACTACCTGTATTTTTCAAAACACCTGCATATTTTATTGGCCTTTCCAAACACCTATTATGGTAAATTAAAACTTAAAGGTGAATTAAACAATTTAGAAGCGGTTACCAATGAGGTAAAAATGATGATGGATCCTAATGCAGATCCTTTTGCTGCTCCAGAAGAAGGAGCCGAAGAAGATGTACCTGCTAAATTTGGAGCCAGCGATGTTCAAGATTTAAATTGGGTCCAATTATTAGGTGCTTATACCTGTACCGAATGTGGTCGTTGTACATCGTCATGTCCTGCAAATTTAACCGGAAAAAAATTATCACCTCGAAAAATCATGATGGATACCAGAGACCGTCTAGAAGAGGTTGGTAAAAATATCGATGCCAATAACGGCGAATTTAAAGATGATGGCAAGCAGTTATTAGGCGATTACATCACAAATGAAGAACTTTGGGCTTGCACGACCTGTAATGCATGTGTAGAGGAATGCCCTGTAAGTATCGACCCCTTATCCATAATATTAGAAATGCGTCGTTATTTGGTTATGGAGCAATCGGCAGCACCAACAGAACTCAATAATATGATGACTAATATTGAGAATAATGGAGCCCCTTGGCCATACAATCAAATGGATCGATTAAACTGGAAGAACGAATAAATTAGTAATTTGGGCGTTACCCGAAAAGGGTCGGGCTTTCCGCTATATCTTTTTTGCTTTTCATGGCAAAAAAGGATGCCGCTACAATCCCTAACGCACAAGCCAACATAAAACAATATGCCTACAAGGTTTTAAACATAGTAGGTGTTAAACTTTTAAACTCAAAAAGATGAGCGATTTACTCAAAGTGTCAACCATGGAAGAATACATGGCTCAAGGGAAACAACCAGAAATATTATTTTGGGTGGGTTCTGCGGGTAGTTTTGATGATAGAGCTAAAAAAATAACAAAAGCCTTTGTTAAAATTCTAAACAAGGCGCATGTAGATTTTGCCGTACTTGGAACCGAGGAAAGTTGTACAGGAGATATCGCTAAACGTGCAGGAAATGAGTTTTTATTCCAAATGCAAGCCGTTACCAATATTGAAGTTTTAAATGCTTACGAGGTTAAAAAAATAGTAACCTGTGACCCTCATTCATTTAATTGTTTAAAAAATGAATATCCAGGATTAGGAGGTCATTATGAAGTTGTTCATCATACACAATTTATAAATGATCTTATCACTTCTGGCCGATTAAAGGTAGATGGTGATCTTTACAAAGGAAAGAAAATCACTTTTCATGATCCCTGCTATTTAGGCCGTGCTAACAATGAATACGATGCGCCAAGAAACGTTTTAAAAGAAACGAAAGCCGATATTGTAGAAATGAAAAGGCATAAACGTACCGCATTATGCTGTGGAGCTGGTGGAGCACAAATGTTCAAAGAACCCGAAAAAGGAGATATGGATGTTAATGTGCTTAGAACCCAAGATGCACTGGAAACCAAACCAAACATTATTGCAACTGGTTGCCCATATTGCAACACGATGATGACCGATGGTGTTAAGGTAAAAGAAAAAGAAAACGAAGTACAAGTTTTGGATATTGCAGAACTTATCGCAAACGCCCAAGGTCTATAATTTCAGAAGTAAAAAAATAGTAAACGTAATTATTCATATACCATGTTAGTAGATTTTAACACATTACCAGAAGAATCTAGAGTTTGGATTTATCAAGCAAACCGTTCGTTTTCTGAACAAGAACTTGAAGAAATTCAAGAAAAATTAAATGTGTTTATTCAAAATTGGACCGCTCATGGTAGTGATTTACATGCTGGATATACCATCAAATACAAACGTTTTATCGTTCTAGGACTTGATCAAGGCGTTGCCAAAGCCACTGGGTGTTCTGTTGACAGTTCTGTACATTTTATTCAGCAATTAGAAAAAGATTATAATGTTGATCTTATGGATAAAATGAACGTATCCTATAAACAAGGGGAGTACGTGGCCTATAAAACACTTACCGATTTCAGAAAAATGGCCAAGAACAAGGCTGTTTCAAAAAACACTATTGTTTTTAATAATTTGGTAGCAACAGTTGCAGAATTTAAAGAAAACTGGGAAGTTCCTGCTAGCGAAAGCTGGCATGCGCGTTTTGTTAAATAGAAATAATAGCTTCACATAAGTTGACTTTATAAAATATTCTTAACTTTTTATTAAGATTTAATCTAAATAAGTTTTGTTTTTTCATAAAAGAAAATATATTTGCACCTCTATTTTTAAGAAGTCTAAATAAAAACAATCAAATGAAACTTAATTTAACCAAACCATTTCAACTATTAATTCTTGTACTATTTGTCACATCATGTTCTAGTGATGATGATGGAATTAACAATTCAAACAGCACCAAAAAAACTGAATTTATTGAAACTTATGCTAAAATAGCATCGGCCAACTATAAAGATACATACGAAACTGCGGTTGTCATGCAATCAAAAATTGATGCCTTTATCGCTTCACCAGATGCCACAACTTTAGAAGCTGCCAGAGATGCATGGTTGTATGCTAGAGATTTTTATGGTCAAACTGAAGCTTATAGAGAAGCTGATGGTCCTATTGATAATGAAGATTTATTAGGAACAGAAGGTCAAATTAACGCATGGCCATTAGATGAAAGCTTTATTGATTATGTTGCTAATGGAGCTGGAGGTACTGTTCAAAATGGGTTAATAGGGGATACTAGCTTCGACTTAACAGAAGAAAATATTATTAACAAGAATGAATCAGGAAAAGACGATAATATTTCAACAGGGTGGCACGCCATTGAGTTTTTACTATGGGGACAAGATTTAAACTACGATCCCATTAATGGAACTTACGATAATTATTCAGTTTCTGGAGAAAGACCTTTTACAGATTACACCACAGAAAATTTTTCTGAAAGAAGAAAAACATACCTACAAATTGTAACAGATTTATTAATTAAGGATTTAAAAGATTTAAATGATACTTGGGCTACAGGTGGGTCATACCGTATGACTTTTGAAGCTTTAAATAAAGATGAAGCTTTAACAAATATTTTGAATGGTATCGGTTTCATTTCGAATGGAGAAGTGGCTGCAGAAAGAATATATCCTGCAATTGATGAAGGTCAAGAGAATGAACATTCTTGTTTTTCAGATAATACAAACCAAGATATGTGGGCAAACGTTAACGGTATAAATAATATTATAGTAGGAAGCTATACAACGGAAAACGGAACAGTAATAACGGGGTTATCATTAATCGATCTTGCCGCTGAAGTAAATTCGGAAGTTGCAAATAATTTAAAAGATAGTGCATCTCAAACCATTATTAAATTGAATACCTTACTTGGTTTAGGTAAAAATTTCGATGAAATTATTAGTGAGGAAACTTTAGGGTCTGATGGTCCCGCTGGACAATTGGCAATAGCATTAATCGCGCAGAGTAAAGAAATTGCCGAGTCTGCAAATACCTTGGGTATTTCTATAACTATAAACTAGAAATTATACAATCAAATTTTTTTTAAAATTCAAAAAACTGAAGTCATCAGGTGTGGCTTCAGTTTTTAGATTTAAATATTTTATCATAAAAACATATGAAATACGCATTATGTATTTTGTTTATAGCCTTATTTTCTTGTCAATCAGACGGGTTTTCTGAACAAGAATATATCGATTTAACTTACGAATTAGATGAAGAAAATTTAGTTTCTCATTTATCGATTGAAGGCTATACGGCCGATAAAGCATTTGGAAGAGGTATTCCAGAATTATCAGATTTAGAACTTTCTTTCTTTGGTATTGGAAACGCCATGTTCGATCAAAGTTGGGTCTCTTCACCAGCAACCACAACCTCAAGAGATGGCTTAGGGCCGCTTTTTAATGCAAGAGCCTGTAGTGGCTGCCATTTAAGAGATGGTAGGGGGAAACCGCTTTTGGAAAATGGCGCCGATTCCGAAGGGTTTTTAATCCGGCTAAGTCATGGAAATAACCAAATCACGGGACCAATTTCATTGTTTAATTATGGTGGTCAATTACAAGATGATTCCAACTTAGGAATTCAGAGTGAAGGACAAATAGAAGTTGATTTTGAAATTATTACAGGTAATTACCCCGATGGATCTCCTTTTGAATTGAGACAACCAAAGTATCGTATTGTTAATGAAAATTACGGGAGTCTTGGTAACGCTGAACAATCACCTAGAATTGGGCAGCAGGTTATAGGCTTAGGGTTTATTGACGCGCTAAGTGAAGCGAGTATTTTAGAAAATGAAGATATAAATGATGCCGATGGCGATGGCATTTCGGGTAAGGCGAATTATGTTTGGAATGTAAAACAAAATAAAAACACAATTGGTAAATTTGGATGGAAAGCGAATCAACCTACTTTAGAACAGCAAGTTGCAGGAGCGCTTAATGGTGATATGGGGCTTACAACAAGTATTTTCCCAAATGAAAACTGTCCTGATGGTATAGATTGTTCAACCCTTCACAATGGTGTGAATACTGGCGACACAGTAGAGATTCCAGATGAACAATTTAGCAGACTTATGTTATATCAAGCTGCAATATCGGTACCTAAACGTAGGGATTTTAAGAATGTAGATGTTTTAAAAGGGAAAGAATTATTTTCCGCCTTGGCATGTGTGTCGTGTCATGTAAATAGCTTTACGACAAGTGATTATCCTTTGTTGTCGCAAATAAGTGAAGTTACAATACGTCCGTATTCAGATTTTTTATTGCATGATATGGGAGACGCTTTAGCAGACAATCGAGGCGACTTTCTAGCAAACGGAAACGAATGGCGTACACAACCATTATGGGGATTAGGTATGATAGAATTGGTAAATGACCATACTTTTCTGTTGCACGATGGTAGAGCCAGAAATATTGAAGAAGCTATTTTATGGCATGGAGGTGAGGCCGAGCAGTCAAAAACGGACTTCATGAATTTGTCCAATGAAGAACGCCAACAAGTATTAAGGTTTTTAAATTCTTTATAATATGAGAAAATGTATCTTTTATTTAGCATTAATAGTTGTCCTTATTTCTTGTGATAAAGATGATAGTGTTGCCAGTCCGATGGATACCTTACATGAAGATTATTTCAGTGAAAATATCCAACCTGCTTTAAATGATTTTAAAATTCAAATAGAGAAACAAATTGAACTTTCAGAAAATTTTAAATTAGAAACAACAGCGTCAAATTTTAATAAATTACAAGATCAGTGGTTAAATTGTGCAAAAGCTTTTTCAAAAACTCGTGTTTATAATTTAGTAGCCGTAAAAGCAAAATATTTTGATCTTCATATTTATAATTTTCCAATCAATCCAGATCAAATTGAAAATAATATAAATGAACAAACAGTTTATGATTCAACCTATTTTACGTCAAAAAGTACCGTTTCTAAGGGGTTAGGAGCTGTTGAATTTCTATTTTTTAATAATCAAGACCCAAATTTAGCGTTGTTATTATTTCAAAAGGATACATTTAGAATACATTATTTATTGGGGGTTTCTCAAGAAATTTTAAGACAAACAGATTTATTAATAAATTTTTGGGAGCAAGGTTATAAAGAGACTTTTTTAAGTGCCCGAAATGTTTCATGTGTAGAAAATGCACGCTGTCTAGCCTTTAATCAATTAATAAATGTCTTAGACGTTATACGAGTAACAAAAGTGGGAAAGCCTGCGGGACTGGAAAACAGTAGTAATGCTTCTTTAGAATCTCTGGAAGCTTATAGAAGCGAAAGTTCATTAGCGCTTATTCGTAGTTCCATTGAGGAAGTGCAATATGCTTACACATTAAGTCATGCTAATTTTGCAACTATTATTGAGGAGATTTCAGGTTCAAAAGTATTGACAAATGAGATAGATAGTGCTTTTCAATCTGTTTATTCAAATATCGATGCCATAGATACAAGTTTATATGAAGCCATTTCAACGAATAATCCTAGAGTTGAATTACTTTATAATTCATTATTTGATTTGGTGAAATATTTTTCAGTGGATGCAGCAAGTATCTTGTCTGTAACTGTTTTACCAACAGATAATGACGGTGACTAGTTAAGTCCTGCATATCCCTACGGAATGAGCACTGGTTTGGAAAAGTTTGGATGAGTTAAGTCTAGTTTACAAACTTCTTTATAATTCTATCTTAAAGTCTTTTCATCTTCTTTTTAAAAGTGGTAATTTGGCTTGATTTTTTATGGCTACTAATCCCTTATAATGATCTCTTATATGCGTCATACACTTTTTTTTAGTTTTTTTTGTTTAGTTACACTTTTTAGTTTCTCTCAAAACACAACAAATCCGCTATTATCTAAGGATGTTCAATCTCAAAAAAAATGGGTTGATAGTGTTTATAATTCGATGACTCTAGCCGAAAAAGTAGGGCAACTATACATGGTTCAAGTCATGTCTAAACAAAGTGCTGCAAGCAAGAAAAAAGTATTAAATGATATTAAAAAGCACCACATTGGTGGTATTATTTATTCTTCAGGCGGACCTTACCGTCAGGCAAAATTGGATAACGAACTACAAGCGGCTTCAAAATTACCCATGTTAATAGGTATGGATGCAGAATGGGGCTTAAGTATGCGTTTAGATTCAACTTATGCTTTTCCCTGGAATATGACTTTAGGCGCTATAAAAGACAATAAATTAGTAGAGCGCGCAGGAAAACATATTGGAGAGCATTGTAAGCGTTTGGGTGTGCATTTTAATTTTGCACCAGATGTTGATATCAATACCAATCCTAAAAATCCAATAATTGGAAATCGCTCTTTTGGTGAAGATCGCGATAATGTAACAGAAAAAGCAGAAGCTTTTATGAAAGGGATGCAAGGTGCAGGTGTTTTAGCCAATGCCAAACATTTTCCTGGTCATGGCGATACCTCTCAAGATTCACATAAAACCTTACCAACGATTAGTTTTAGTAAAAAGCGAATTGATTCTATAGAACTATACCCCTATAAGAAACTTATAAAAGAAGGGCTTGCTAGCGTTATGGTTGCACATTTAAATGTGCCAAGTCTGGAGAAACGCGAGAACTACCCATCATCACTATCTAAAAATATTGTAACTAATATTTTAAAGGAGCGTTTAGGGTTTAAAGGCTTAATTTTTACCGATGCTTTAACCATGAAAGGTGCAGCAGACTTTAGTGAAACTGGAGATATTGATTTAGCAGCTTTTCAGGCGGGGAACGACGTGATGCTGATGTCTGAGAATGTTGGTATAGGTGTTTCAAAAATCATGGAGGCTTATAATAAAGGTGATATAACAAAGGAACGTTTAGAACTTTCGGTTAAGAAAATACTGCAAGCAAAATATAAAGTTGGATTAAATAATTATAAGCCCATTTCATTAACAAATTTATCAAAAGATTTAAACCGTCTAGAAGACGACATGCTTTATGAGGAGTTAATGGAAAACGCGATTACTATTGTAAAAAATGATGCAGATTTATTGCCAATACAAGAGCTAGAAACAAAATCAATTGCCTATGTGAAATTAGGTGATGACTCAGGTGCTGTGTTTTTTAATGAACTTAAAAAATATACTAAAGTACATGCGATAACTGGCGGTAATCTTGGCGATTTATTAGGGAAACTTCAGGCTTATAATACGGTTGTCATTGGTTTTCATAGGTCTAATGGAAGTCCATGGAAGTCTTATCAGTTTAGCGAGGTAGAAACTATTTGGATTGAAGAAATAGCGAAAAGACATACCGTTATTTTAGATGCTTTTGTAAAACCATACGCACTTGCAGATCTAAAAAGTATAACTAATATTGAAAGTATTGTGGTGAGTTATCAAAATAGCGCTATCGCTCAACAAAAATCTGCACAGTTAATTTTTGGTGCTTTAGCTTCGAAGGGAAAACTTCCTGTAAGTGTTGGAGATTATTTTCCGGTAGATTTTGGATTCCAAACGCCAAATATCAAAAGATTAGGTTATACGATTCCAGAACGCGTTGGTGTGGATTCTAAAAAATTAGCAAAAATTACTGACGTTGCCGAGTATGCTGTAAAAAAAAAAATGACGCCAGGAATTCAGCTATTAGTCGCTAGAAAGGGAAAGGTTATTTATAATAAAAATTTTGGAAAACACACTTATGGAGGTAAAGAAAAGGTAGGTTTTGACGATATTTATGATGTGGCCTCGCTCACCAAAATATTAGCGACATTACCTTTGGTTATGGAAATGGAAGAAGAAGGTTTAATTAGTTTAGACACCAAACTTTCTGAAGTTTTACCCGATTACAAAAATTCAAACAAGAAGAATGTTACGTTTAAAAGCATGCTATCTCATTATGCACGGTTAAAACCCTGGGAACCATTTTACTACCATACTTTAGATGAAACGAAACATCCAAGTGAAAAATATTATAGGAAAATAAGAAGTGATAGTTTTAATGTTGAAGTCGCAAAAAATCTTTTTATGCGTACTGATTATCAAGATTCTATTCCTAATATTATTAGAGATTCAGAGCTATTGAATAGACTTAGTTATCGTTATAGTGACTTTCCTTATTACATTTTAAAGAAATATATTGAAGGTCATTACGACAGAACACTTGACCAGTTAACAAGTGCGCATTTTTATGGACCTATAGGGGCTAATAATACTTTGTATAATCCGTACCATAGTATAAGTAGTAAAAAAATTGTTCCTACCGAAATTGATGATTACTTTAGGTATCAAACGGTTCATGGCTATGTTCATGATATGGGAGCAGCTATGCAGAATGGTATTGGTGGGCATGCAGGTGTTTTTAGTAATGCTAATGATGTTGCCAAAATGATGCAGATGTACTTGCAAAAAGGTTTTTATGGTAATAAACGGTTCTTCAAAGAAGAAACTTTCGATAAATTTAATACGCGTTATTATTTAAATAAAGAAAATAGACGTGCCATTGGTTTTGATAAACCGCAAATTTCAGGGAGTGGACCAACTTGTGGCTGTGTACCTATGAGTAGTTTTGGACATTCTGGGTTTACAGGAACTTATGCTTGGGCAGATCCAGAAAAGGAAATTGTATATATCTTTTTAGCGAACAGGACGTATCCTAAATCAGATTCAAATTTGTTGTTACGAGCAAATATTAGGACAGATATACAAAAATTGATTTACGAAGCAATTGAAGATTAATACTTAAAAATTTAGGCACAACCACATGGTGAATGGTTAAAAATTGAAAACATGAAAATAGGTATAGTTTGTTATCCAACTTTTGGTGGTAGTGGTGTTGTAGCTACCGAATTAGGTATTGAGTTGTCTAAACGCGGACATGAAATTCATTTTATAACTTATAATCAGCCCGTACGTTTGGACCTGTTGAGTAATAATGTACATTTTCATGAGGTTAACGTGCCCGAATATCCTTTATTTCATTATCAGCCCTATGAATTGGCTTTATCGAGTAAGTTGGTAGATATGGTTAAGCTTCATAAAATAGAAATTCTACATGTACATTATGCCATTCCTCATGCTTATGCCGCTTATATGGCTAAAAAAATGCTGCAAGAAGCAGGTATTTATGTGCCTATTGTAACGACTTTGCATGGAACGGATATTACATTAGTTGGGAGTCACCCTTTTTACAAACCTGCAGTAACCTTTAGTATTAATAAATCGGATGCGGTTACAGCAGTTTCTCAGAGCCTAAAAGAAGATACCCTACGTTTATTTGATATAAAGAATGAAATTAACGTGGTGCCCAATTTTATAGACTTAGAAAAATATAAAATGCATGGTATGCCGGATTGCCAACGTGGTATGATGGCCAAGGATAATGAAAAAATTATAACACATATAAGTAACTTAAGGCCCGTAAAACGTGTGCATGATGTCATAAGCGTATTTAATAATATACAGAAGGAAATGCCCGCGAGACTTATGTTTATTGGTGAAGGACCAGAAAAAGAAAATATAGAACAGCAGTGTAGAGAACTAGGCATTGCCGATAAAGTGGTGTTTTTCGGTAAGAGTAACGAAATCGATAAAATTCTATGCTTTAGCGATTTATTTCTTTTACCATCACAAACCGAAAGTTTTGGTTTGGCTGCGTTGGAAGCCATGGCTTCGGGTGTGCCTGTAATTTCTAGTAATTCTGGAGGAATCCCAGAAGTTAATATTCACGGAAAATCAGGTTATTTAAGTGCCGTTGGCGATGTGGCCGATATGACTAAAAATGCCATTCATGTATTAAAAGATGAAGAACGCTTAAAAACATTTAAGGAAAATGCCAGAATAGAATCTTTAAAATTCGACTTGCATACTATTGTGCCTAAGTATGAAGCTATTTATCAGGATACTTTAGCCAAATGTATATCCCAATAGGTTTAATAAATAAATATGAGCAATTTTAGTAAGGGGCTAAGGAACAAAATTAACTTGTATTTAGGCACTTTTTAAACCTCTGTTTTATAGTATTTTAACCGCTTTTTCTATAAGCACATCATAAACATATCCTGCACCAAAGTCTTTATTTAAAATAACGCTTCCTTTTATTGTCACAATTTCGCCTAATTTAAATTCCTCGTTAGTGGTTATGGTTATATCGTATTGGCCATTTCCTGTAGTACCATCTTGCAAATGCACAAAATTAACCTGCATTATTCCATTGTTTACTTTTACAACTTCCCCTTTAACAATAACTTCTTTGTTTAAATAAGCTTGAGGGTTTTCAAAAAGATCGGCTATTCGAATGCCATTTGGAGCTTTTTCAATGTTAACGACCTTTGTTTTTCCTTTTTGAATTGGTGTTTTTTTGTCTTGCTTCACACCATTACTATGCTCTCGAATACCTTCGGAAAAAATGACGCGTTCAAAAATGCGATTTAATGTTTTGCTTTGGAAATTTTTCATCTCCATGCCTCCCTCATAATAATATGTAGAACCAATTTCGATATTTCTATCTGGTATGGCCATCCAGTATGTTTCGTCTTTTTCTGAGACATTAAGGTATACATAGCCTCCAGATGAAATTTTTTCCTTAACAACAATTTTATGGGTGTTTTCAGCTGGTTGATTCTCTGAATTGGTTGTTTGAATGATCTTTTCAGAGGTTTTTTTTTCTTCCTTAGATTTTGTTTTTCCTGAGTCTTTACAGCTTGCTAGTAAACATAATGTCGTTAAGGAAAGGGCAATAATTTTTTTCATTATCATAACGTTTGATTCTAGGTAAATTTAATTAAATCATTTAACGTGTAGGAGGTGAAATATCATTTTTATTGTTCTTTTTAGGCTGAAGTGTTTTTTTAGGAAATCGGTTTTTTCAATGCCAAATATTTGTGAAAAGTCTATGTTGTATAATTAAAGAATCGTACCTAAAACTCTTAAAAATATGCCACGAGCTAAATATGTTGGTCTATTAAAATAAGATTACCATCTGGGTCGGTTAAAATAATATTTGCTGGCCCAGTCGTGTTATTATCGGCTTCACTATTTAACGAGATATTTTTACTTTTTAAATGGTCCTGAATGCTTCTTACATCATCATAATCTTTTAAAGGGGTGGCATTTTCATCCCATCCAGGATTAAAGGTCAAAATGTTATTTTCAAACATGCCTTGAAATAAGCCTATTAAGGCATTGCCATTTTTCATTATGAGGTAATTCATTTCTAAATTACCAGCAAAGATAGCAAAGCCTAAATTTTCATAAAAAACTTGTGAGACTTTAAGATCTTTTACGTTTAAACTCATAGAGAAAGCACCTAGTTTCATGATGATTAAGTTTTAATTTTAATAAAGATAATCATAAAATTTTAATGGCTTTTTCGCATAAAAAAAGCGCCATAATTATGACGCTTTTTTAGTGTTAAGTGTTTTTTATTAGAATTCTGAAACGTTAGTCATTTCAAATTTTTTTCCAGCCTCACCGTTTACCAACTTGTAACTCACTTGTTTAGTGCCTTTATCTGTAGGAAAACGTTGCCCTAAAGTAGTTTCAACTAAAGAAAATTCATCTTGACCATTATAACCTTCATTGATTTTAGCATTTTCACTCACTGGTGGGAAATATACCGGAATCATAGAATTCTTATTAAGAGTAGAAAATGCAACAACACTACCAAAACCTTCAGATTCTGTGAAAACAACAAGTTCAGGAGAACCATCAGCGTCTAAATCTTCTACTTGGGCATCAACAATATTTCCTTTAAAAGTAACAACTTGCGGATTACCATGGTTTTCCTTTAAACCAAAAGCGTTCACGGTTAACTCAGTTTCACCATTTTTTTCAACAGCAGAAATGTTAAACCCAACATCCTGTAACATTAATACTTTTGAATATAAGGTTTTATCGATTTGAGAGGCATCAAGTTCACCGTTTAATTTAGAGTAATCACCAGCAAAGGTTGCTCCTCCAGAACAGTAAAAGAAAAGTGCGGCTTCATCAGCAGGATTCTCAGTTGCAATATTTAGATTTCCATTTTTAAAAGTAAAAAGCACTGTTTTTCCGCTAACATCAGCAGCATATGTGGCATCATCTTTTTTGTTAGCTTTTGTGTCAAAAGTACAAGTTCCTCTTTTTTTATCGGCCCTAGACCTAACTTTTACATTAATTGAATGGTCACTAACTTGATTAATGATTACAGCTACCCAATCATAACCTTCATCGCGTTTGTTGTAATCATCTGTTACATAGTTTCCAGATACATCCTGGTTACTTGCTGTTTCTGTAGATTCTACTCCAATAACTTCAGTAGTTTCTTTTGTTTCTGTGTTTTGTCCCTTATTATCTTTACAGCTTGAAAAAGTTATTACGGCTAAAAGTAGAATCAAAAATTTGTTTGCATTCATTGTTTTAGTGTTTATTACTATGGTTATTTTAAATAAATATATGAATATTTAACTATATGATGTGGTTATTAAAGTTGCATTTTTATAATTTGAAAACTATAAGACAACAAATTATTTCATTTGAAGTTATGAAATTCTACTATAATTTCATAGTTACTCCAATTGAAGGCATAGCACCAATGGTGTGACCACCGCTTATTTCGGCGAATACACCCCATTTCTCATTCCAGAACCATCGACCTCCAACTTGTAAACCAGCATCAAAACTGCTGTGGTCATGGTCATGACCATTATCATGATCGTGGTCATGGCCGTTGTAAATGGCATAACCAGCATTAATACCTCCGTAAACATCCCATGCTTCATCAGTGATTTCAAAAAGGCTATCGAAATAGTAATTCGCTTTTACGCCAAGGTTAATCCAATCTAAATCAAAATCGATGGCTACAGCAGGAGCTATAGTGATGTCTTTATGTACAGGGATTTCATAATTGACACCAATTAAGCCAAAGTTTAATTCTTTTCTTGCTTGTCCAAATACACTTGATACACTTAGTATGAAGGTAAAAAGAAATAATAATGTAAATTTTTTCATAAATTCTTAAGTTTAATTAATTAAGATAAATATACTTAATTTCAGTATATTTCTTAACTGTTATACGTAATTCCTTGTCTTTATAACCTTGGGTTTACCGTTGTAACGACACTATATTCTATATCTATATGACATTAAGTACTTTAAAAACGGAGTTGTCCGGAGAACTATTTTTTGACGATTTAATTAAAGCCATTTATGCCACCGATGCTTCTGTATATAGACGATTGCCACAAGCAGTCGCTTATCCTAAAAATGCTGATGATATTAAAAAACTGATAGCTTTTGCAAAGGATACAAACAGTACACTAATTCCTAGAACAGCGGGAACATCATTAGCAGGGCAATGTGTTGGAGATGGAATCGTGGTTGATGTCTCAAAACACTTTACAAAAATTATAAGTGTTGATGAAAAAGAAAAAACGGTAACGGTACAACCTGGGGTGGTAAGAGATGAGTTAAACTTGTTTTTAAAACCTTACGGATTATTCTTTTCGCCAGATACATCTACTTCGAACCGTTGTATGATTGGTGGTATGGTTGGAAATAATTCATCTGGAACAACCTCCATACAATTTGGTGTTACGCGCGATAAGGTTTTAGAATTAAAAACCATTTTAAGTAATGGAGATGATGCTATTTTTGGAGCATTAACAACTGCAGAATTCAAAGAAAAGCAAGCATTAAAATCTTTAGAAGGAACCATTTATAAAACTATTTATGAGGAATTATCAGGTGAATCCGTTAAAAAGCAAATACACAATAATTTTCCTAAACCAGAAATACACCGAAGAAATACAGGCTATGCTTTAGATATGTTGATTGATTCTGAAGTTTTTGAAGCTTCTAACAAACCTTTCAACTTCTGCAAATTACTGTCAGGGAGTGAAGGTACGCTTGCTTTTACAACCGAAATCACTTTGAAATTAGATGTTTTACCACCAAGTGAACGCATTATGGTGGCAGCGCATTTCAGGTCCATTGAAGATTCGTTAACCGCTGTGACTACCTGTATGAAGCATCATTTATACATGTGTGAAATGATGGATAAAACCATTTTAGACTGCACTAAAAACAATTTGAAGCAGCAGGAAAACCGACAGTTTATTGTTGACGACCCCGAAGCCATTTTAATGTGCGAGCTTAAAGCTGATAACCGAGAGGACGTCCTTAAAGCTGCTAATAATTTGGTAAACTCCCTTAACGAAGAAGGCTTAAGTTATGCGAACGTCATTCTTTTTGATGAAGATATCGATAAAGCCATTGAACTTAGAAAAGCAGGCTTAGGATTACTTGGAAATATTATTGGCGATACAAAATCTGCTGCCTGTATTGAAGATACCGCGGTGACTTTACCTGATTTTGCCAATTATATTAATGATTTCACGGCCATCATGGATGGTTATAACCAAAAAGCCATTTATTATGCCCATGCAGGAGCGGGGGAGTTGCATTTGCGACCTGTTTTAAACTTAAAAGTTAGTGAAGATGTTAAGCTATTTCGAAAAATCACCACCGATGTGGCGCATTTGGTTAAAAAATATGGAGGCTCTATGTCTGGTGAACATGGTGATGGCATTGTTCGTGCGGAGTTTATACCACTAATAATAGGTGAGGAAAATTATAACATTGTAAAACGTATTAAAACCGTTTTCGATCCTGAGAATATCTTTAACCAAGGTAAAATAGTAGATGCTTTTCCTATGGATGAAGCTTTACGATACGAAACCGATCGTAAAGAACCAGAAATTGAAACCCTTTTAGATTTTTCGCATTCAGAAGGTATTTTACGTCAAGCGGAAAAATGTAATGGAAGTGGCGATTGCCGAAAAGCTCCAGAAATGGGCGGTACTATGTGTCCCAGTTACAGAGCTACTCGAAATGAAAAAGACAGTACACGTGCCCGTGCCAATGCCTTGCGTGAGTTTTTAACAAACACCGAAACTGGTAAAAACCCATTCGATCATGAGGAGTTAAAAGAGGTACTCGATTTGTGTTTAAGCTGTAAGGCGTGTTTGAATGAATGTCCGAGTACGGTGGATATTTCAGTGATGAAGGCAGAGTTTTTATACCAATATCAAAAGGAAAACGGAACAGATTTACGAACTAAATTGTTTGCATATAACAATAAAGTGAATCAATATGCTTCTCGATTACCAGGTTTAACCAATTTCTTTTTTGAAAATAAGATCACGTCAAGTTTAATAAAAAAGACTTTAGGAATTGCGCCAGATAGAAGTATGCCTTTATTATCACCTAAAAGTTTAAATCACCATATTAATAGCCTTAAAGTAGAAATATCATCAAAAAAATATATTAAAACAGTCTATTTATTTGTCGATGAGTTTACCAATTTTTTAGAATCTTCAATTGGGGTTGATGCTATTCAATTGTTAGAAGGCTTAAATTATAAGGTTGAATTTGTAAAACATGATGAATCGGGGCGCGCTTTCATTTCAAAAGGATTTTTAGATCAAGCAAAACAATGTGCTATCAATAATGTTGCTGCGTTTAAAGATTTAATTTCAGAAGAAACGCCTTTACTAGGGATAGAACCTTCAGCAATTTATACTTTTAAAGATGAATATTTAATGCTAGCTGATGATGTTGAAGCAGCAAAAAATATAGCCCAAAACACCTATATCATTGAAGATTTTCTACTTCAAGAACTTGAAAAAGGTCATATTTCAGTAAAACAATTTAATTCAGATTCTAAAAAAGTTAAAATTCATTCGCATTGTCATCAAAAAGCTTTGAGTAATCAAATGTCAACCTTCAAATTATTAAATCTTCCAGTAAATTATAAAGCAACAATAATTCCTAGTGGTTGTTGTGGTATGGCGGGGAGTTTCGGATTTGAAAAAGAGCATTATGAGTTGAGCATGCAAGTCGGCGAGCAAACCTTGTTGCCAGCGGTTCGAAAAGCTTCAGCAGATGTTATTATCGCTGCAAACGGCACCAGTTGCAGACATCAAATTAAAGATGGCGCTCAACGTGAAGCGAAGCACCCAATTACCATATTAAAAGAAGCGTTAATTTAAAGCTAGAATTTTACCTTTTCATCCTGACCAACAATAGTAATAGCCGCAATGAGGTCTTTGACTTCCATTTCAGCAAAATCATCATGAACTATAAAGGGTGCTAGCTTGTCTTGACTAAAATTATAGATTTTCCAACGTTTAAATTGATATTCTAAAGCGGTAAAGTTTTCTACCCAATCGCCAGAATTTAAATAGGTGGTATTACCTAGTTTGGTTTCTATATATGACATTTTCGGTTGGTGTATGTGTCCGCAAATCACATAATCATAACCATTTTCAATAGCAATTTCAGAAATCACTTTTTCGTAGTCATTAATATATTTAATGGCACCTTTTACGCCGTTTTTAACCTTTTTAGATAAAGAATAGCGTTCTTTTCCGCATTTTTCCAAGTACCAGTTTACCAATTTGTTAAGTAAAGTGAGCAGGTCGTAGCCATAACCACCGAGTTTGGCTAACCATTTTGCGTTTTGAATCGAAATATCAAACACATCGCCATGAAAAAACCAAGCTTTTTTTCCGTCGAGTTCTAAAACCAATTTATCAACAATAGAAATGTTTCCAATAGTCGTATTGCTAAATTTTCTTAGCATTTCATCGTGGTTTCCGGTAATATAAATCACTTCAACGCCGTTAGCGGCCATAGACATGATTTTTTTAATTACTTTTAGGTGCGGTTTAGGGAAGTAGCGTTTGCTAAATTGCCAAATATCAATAATATCGCCATTAAGGATGAGTTTTTTTGGTGCAATACTATTTAGGTAGGTAAGTAAGTGCTTGGCGTGGCAACCGTAAGTGCCTAAATGGACATCGGAAATAACTGCAATTTCTATTTTTCTTTTAATAATCAACGGAGTTTAATTTATTTACATAAATAAAATACTTTAGTGTTACTTGGGTATTACCACATAATTATCTAATTATAAGTATATTGTTAAGCTATTGTTACGCAATTTTTTGCAGGAATCAACGGTCTTAGTGCTTTTTAGTTTTCGTATTTCTAAGAATAGATTTACTTTAGCAAAAAATATTTATTATGGCTGGTAATTCCTTCGGAAAACTATTTAATTTAACGACTTACGGTGAATCTCACGGACCTGCATTAGGAGGTGTAATTGACGGCTGTCCTTCTGGAATCAAATTAGATTTAGAAGCGATACAAAATGAATTAAATAGACGTAAACCAGGGCAGTCAGCCATTGTTACGCAACGTAAAGAGCCTGATACGGTTAAATTTCATTCAGGAATCTTTGAAGGTGTTACTACTGGAACCTCAATAGGTTTTGTGATTGAAAACACCAACCAGAAATCTCACGATTACTCACATATAAAGGACAGTTACCGTCCAAGTCACGCCGATTATACTTACGATAAAAAGTACGGTATTCGTGATTACCGTGGTGGCGGACGCAGTTCTGCACGTGAAACCGCATGTCGTGTGGTGGCAGGAGCTATCGCCAAACAAATGCTAGCAAACATTGAGTTCACCGCCTATGTTTCTGGGGTTGGTGCTATGAAATTAGATAAGCCTTATAATGAGTTAGACCTTACAAAAGTAGAATCTAACATTGTGCGTTGTCCAGACCAAGATATGGCTGCCAAAATGGAAGGATATATTAAGGAAGTTCGCGGAAAAGGCGATACCGTTGGTGGTATTGTAAGTTGTGTGATTAAAAATGTACCTGCTGGTCTTGGCGAGCCTGTTTTCGATAAATTACATGCCGAACTAGGTAAAGCCATGCTTTCAATCAACGCCGTAAAAGGTTTTGAGTATGGAAGCGGATTTGAAGGAAGTACCATGTACGGAAGCGATCATAACGATAAATTCAACAACGACGGTTCTACAAAAACGAACTTTTCAGGTGGTATTCAAGGGGGGATAAGCAACGGCATGGACATTTATTTCAGCGTCGCTTTTAAGCCTGTAGCAACCCTAATTCAGAAATATGAAACCATCGATAAAGAAGGAAACACCGTTGAAATGCAAGGTAAAGGACGTCACGATCCTTGTGTGGTGCCACGCGCCGTACCTATTGTTGAAGCCATGGCAGCCTTAGTGATAGCCGATTTCTTCTTAATTAATAAAATGTATCATTAGAAGCTATTTCCCGCTTTACACTATATCTTTTTTGTGCTGATTTTGTTTAGTACTAGACTTTATGTGTCTGCTAATAACTAAAGTCAGTACTTCATTCGAGTTTCGGAAAAGGCACAAAAAAGGATGCCGTTTCAATCGGGGCTAGGCTTGTTTGCGAATTTTGAGCCTTAAGCCACGTTTTTGCTATCGTGCTGTTTGATGTCGTTTAATTCTGCTTGCTTTTTGAGCTGTTCTTCTTCAATGTCATAGTCGTCTTGAAGTCCGAGCCAGGATTTAGCTGAATTACCAAAATATTTACTCAGGCGCAGTGCTGTATCAGCGGTAATTCTTCGTTTTCCTTTTATAATTTCCGAAATTCTAGTTTGCGGTATTTTTAAATCTTTTGATAGGCGGTAAGCCGAAATTTCAAGAGGTTCAAGAAATTCAAAGTTCAAAATTTCACCAGGATGTATGTTATTTAGTTTTTTCATGTTCTTTTTTAGAGATTGGTAGTTTTTGTTTGCTTTAAGGTAAAAAAAATATATAAATATTAGGTTGTTGATTAATAGATGATTATATCGTTTTTGTGTCACCCTGAAACGAGTTCAGGGTGACGTTTGTACTGGTAACAAGACTTAGCGATTGTTCTTTACGTTTAATTACTTTTTGCTATTCTAATAAATAGGTGAATTAAACCTAATTATTCTTTCAATTTAAAACCAATTCAACCCAAATTCATAGATTTATTAGGTTTAGAATTCTAAAATTTTGAAAAATACTTATCTTCGGGCTTGTTAACGCACTAAAATAGCCCATGAAAAAATTAGCACTGCACTGGAAGATTATAATTGGTATGTTTTTAGGAGTCATTTTTGGCTTTATCATGAATTCCATCGATAGTGGTAAAGGTTTTGTTACCGATTGGATAGCGCCTTTCGGGACCATATTTATCAATCTACTTAAGCTCATCGCAGTACCTTTAATTTTGGCGTCTTTAATTAAAGGGATTTCAGATTTAAAGGATATTTCCAAAATAAAATCAATGGGTTTACGCACCCTAGGTATTTATATCGCAACCACTTTAGTGGCTATTGTTATCGGTTTAAGTATTGTAAACCTGGTAAAACCAGGAAACGGTATGCCTCAAGACACTATTGAAAAAATTAAACTGAAATACGAAAATGATGCAGGAGTTACCGATAAGTTAATGAAAGCCAATGCTCAAAAGGATGCTGGTCCATTACAAGCGCTAGTTGATATTTTTCCGAGTAATATTTTTAAGTCTTTCGCTGAAGCTTCTATGCTTCAAATTATTTTTTTCGCGCTATTCGTAGGGATTTGTTTGTTGCTTATAGGCGAAAAGAAAGCCAAACCTTTAGTTGACTTCTTCGAATCACTTAACGATGTTGTCATGAAAATGGTCGATTTAATCATGCTTTTTGCGCCTTATGCAGTATTTGCATTATTAGCAAACGTTATTATTGCTTTTGATGACGTCGAAATACTTATTAAACTGCTTTTTTACGCATTTTGCGTCATAGGTGGATTATTACTTATGATTTGTTTCTACCTTCTTTTAATAGGTGTTTACGTAAAAAAATCGCCAATGTGGTTTTTAAAAGAAATAAGTCCGGCGCAATTATTAGCCTTTTCAACCAGTAGTAGTGCAGCTACTTTACCTGTAACTATGGAGCGTGTTGAAGAGCATTTGGGTGTCGATAAAGAAGTATCTGGTTTTGTTTTACCTGTTGGTGCTACCGTAAATATGGATGGTACGAGTTTGTACCAAGGGATTGCCGCAGTGTTTATTATGCAGGTCATTTGGCCTGAAGGTTTAACTTTTTCTAATCAATTGGTGATTATCGCTACGGCATTATTAGCTTCTATTGGAAGTGCTGCAGTGCCAAGTGCAGGTTTAGTAATGCTAGTGATCGTGTTAGAATCTATAGGGTTTCCTGCTGAATTATTACCTATTGGAATTGCATTAATTTTTGCCGTTGATAGACCTCTAGATATGCTAAGAACGGTTGTGAATGTTACTGGTGATGCTACGGTATCTATGTTGGTAGCGAAATCTTTAGGGAAATTACACGACCCGAAACCTGAGAATTGGGATGATGGGTATGAATCTGTAAAGTAGTAAAGTAGAATAGGAGTTAAGAAGTTAAGGAGTGGAGTAGCTTTGTTTATAGAAGTAGTTAAGTAGTGGATTAGTTATATGAATAGTAGGAGTTAAGGAGTTAAGTAGTTGGGGATCTGTATATAAAAGTAGTTTAGTAGTTAAGTAAAGGGAGTGAAAAAGTAGTTAAGTGTTAATACATTAAATTATGTCTGATAAAATAAATAACCCAGAGCCTGTTGTTTCTGTGGATTGGTTGCGTGAAAATTTAGAGGCGCCTAATCTTGTTGTTTTAGACGGGACGATTGCGAAGGTTTTTGATGAGAGCTCTGAGCAAATTCTGGGGGCTCGATTTTTTGATATTAAACAGAAGTTCAGCAACGTGGCCGATCCTTTTCCTAGTGCGTTTCCTTCTGAAGCTCAATTCCAAGTAGAGGCACGTCAGTTGGGTATCAATAACGACTCTGCTATTGTGGTTTATGATGATAAAGGTATTTATTCAAGTGCCCGGGTTTGGTGGTTGTTTAAAGCTTTTGGTTATGAAAACGTAGCGATTTTAAATGGTGGTTTTCCTGCTTGGAATGCGGCTAATTACCCCGTTGAAAAAGCACAATTTTATCAAGGAACTTCAGGTGATTTTAATGCAGAATTACAACCTGGTTTTATGCAGTTTTTTAATGATGTTAAAATGGCTTCAGAAAACAAATCGCATACCATTATTGACGCGCGGGCTTCCGAGAGATACCAATGTAAAGTACCAGAACCTAAAGAAGGTTTGCGCATGGGGACCATTCCTAATTCGGTGAATTTGTCTTTTACAGATTTGCTTTCCGAAGGGAAATTAAAATCTAAGGCAGACATAGAAAAAGCTTTTCAAAAATTAGTTAAAAAAGATGAACCTATTATTTTCTCTTGTGGATCGGGTATTACGGCCTGTGTTTTGGCATTAGGAGCTACCATTTCGGGGTATGAAAATATTTCAGTTTATGATGGTTCTTGGACCGAATGGGGGAGCTTGGTAAGCGAATAGTCTATTCCAAAAACTTGCTTTTTAATTCAGGCGTAGGAATCATACAAGCTTCTTTTTTACCATACCATTTGTAGCGGTTTTTGGCTATAAAATCATAAACCCAGTTTCTAATAAATGCGGGAACAATCAAAAATATACCCATTAAATTTCTAGGAAAACCAAGCTGTGTAGCGATTTTTAAGGCTGCCGTAGATTTATATTTAACACCAAATTCGGGTGAATACAGTAAAATGGAATCGGTTTTATTCACATCAATATTATAGGCATCAATAATTTCTTTTCCAACAGCGCTTTGTAGCGCCGTATACAAAAACTTGTTTTCGCGATCGTGTTTTATAACGTATTGCACCGAGCTGTCGCAAAGGTTGCAAACCCCATCAAAAAGTATCAGTTGTTTATGTTTTGGTAAGTCTATCATTTTTTTGCTTCAACCAGTTCTAGTTGGTCCATACTAACGTTAGTCGTAAAAATGCCGTAATTCACAACAGCTTTGTTTTTTTCAATCTTATCTATAGTACCAATGGCGCGTCCGTCCTCCATGCGAACACGGTCTCCTAGGTTTAAAGTAGGCTTTGGTTTAGGGGCGGCAATAGCTTTTTGTTTCGCTACTTTTTTCTTTTCACGAATCACTTCAACTTTCTTTTCAGCTTCTTGTTTTACCTTTTGTTCTTTGGCTTTAATAACTTTTTTCTGCTTGGCTGTAACCTTTTTACGTTTCGAGTTTTCTATTTGAACCACTTTAAAAAGCTCCGACATGAGTTCACGCTTTTGTTTGTTTTCGAAATACTTTTCAGCAATATCATTAACTTTTTGTCCGAGATAAATCAAGCGCTGATTGCTATCATACAATTCTTGATAGCTTTCAAGTTTCTTTTGAATTTTAGCGTTTATTTCTTCTAACTTATCAGCTTCTTCAAGCTTCTTCTTTTCATTTTGCTTTAAAGATTGTCCTGTTTTTTCAAGCTTAGAGCGTTCTTTTTGAAGTTTGGCAATGGTAGCGTCAAAACGGACTTTACTGCGCTCAATTTTCTTTTTTGCACGGTTTATCAATCCGTAAGGAATACCATTTTTCTGAGCAACTTCAAAGGTAAAACTACTTCCGGCTTGACCGATTACCAATTTAAAAAGCGGTTCTAGTGTACGTTCATCAAAAAGCATGTTCGCGTTAAGCATGTTAGGCATTTCGTTAGCCAGAATCTTCAAATTGGAGTAGTGGGTGGTAATAATTCCAAAAGCTTCACGATGGTAAAACTCTTCTAAAAAAGTTTCTGCTAAAGCGCCACCAAGTTCAGGATCTGAACCGGTACCGAATTCATCAATTAAGAAGAGTGTGTTTTTATTACACTTTCTTAAGAAGTAATTCATTTGTTTTAAACGGTAACTGTAAGTGCTTAAATGATTTTCAATTGATTGATTGTCGCCAATATCACTTAAAATGCGGTCGAATAAGCAAACTTTACTACGTTCGTGCACAGGAATGAGCATGCCACTTTGAAGCATCACTTGGAGTAAACCAACTGTTTTTAAGGTGATACTTTTTCCACCGGCATTGGGTCCTGAGATTACAATGATGCGGCTATCTTCTTTTAATTTAACAGTCTGCGGAAAGGTTTTTTGCTTCTTTTCTAAATTACTTAAATATAAAATAGGGTGGTAGGCATCACGTAAGTACATGCTTTTTTCTTCTGAAAACTCAGGAAGAATGCCGTTCATGGATTGGGCGTATTTCGCTTTCGCGGAAATCACATCTATAGCAACCAAAAAGTTCTGGTAGTCTTCTAATAAGGGTAAAAACGGACGAATATAATCGGTGACCTCCTTTAAAATACGAACAATCTCTTCATGCTCTTCGTATTCTAAATTATTGAGTTCACGGGTATGCTGTAAAGTGGTTTCAGGTTCAATATATACAATACTCCCCGTTTTACTGCCACCCATAATAGCCCCTCTAACTTTACGGCGATACATGGCTTTTACGGCTAATACACGTTTGTTGTCCACTACAGACTCTCTAATGTCATCAAGATACTCGAGACTGTGATAGGTATTTAAAGCAGTGCTGAAACTCGCATTAATTTTGCCCTTTACTTTATTAAGAGACTGGCGTAATTCAAATAATAAAGTAGATGCGTTGTCTTTAATATCTCCAAAACGGTCTACAATAGCGTCTACTTTTTCAATTAGAAGTTTAGTAACTTCAATGTGTGAAGCAAATTGATATAGATTCGGGTAATATTCTTCAAATTTCTTTAAGAAAACAACAATGTCATTCACAGTTATGGACATAGCGACTATTTTCTTTAAGCCATGAACTTCTAAAAAAGTATTTTCAATGTTTAAAAGCTGTAACTCTTTAGTAATGGCATCGAAACTGTGATTTGGTATGCGGTTATCGTTGTAAAACGATGATATGTACTCATTGGTGAGTTGTAAAGAAAAAAGTAGTGTTTCTTTGTTTTTATATGGTGAAATTTCTAAGGCTTTTTGATGACCGAGTGGCGTAATACAGTGCTCACTAACTTGTTGTAAAACCGTTTGAAATTCTAAATCTTGTAATGTTTTTTGATGAATATGAATCATGCTTTAATATAGCCTCTAGGATTTGAGAATTGCAAAGTTAATCAATCTGTTTGAGATGGATTGGAGGAAAATAATGCCTTGTATACTTTTATTTACCACAGCATTTCTTGAATTTTTTACCGCTATTACAAGGGCAGGGAGTGTTTCGATGTGTTTGATATACTTTCTTTTGTAAGTTTCTGGATGCCATATCTTGATTGAATATTTTTTCCAAAAGGGCATACAACTCAGGGTGTTTTCTTTTAAGTAGTTTAGGGCGTTCAAAAAAGTACTCACTAATTACAGAAAAAAATTCGGCTCTATTGGTACCGCCGTAAGGGTTAATATCTGATGTGCCCTTGTAGATCTCTTCAATTTCTTTGTTGATTAGGTCAATCCATGGGATAGCAAACTGTTTTTCCATAAGGACCGATGGAACACCATCAATTGGGCCTCCTGTTTTATCAATTAAATGGACAAACTCGTGGATGGCCGTGTTTTTCTTGTCTGTATCGTTTTTAAAACCTTGATGTAAAGCTTTTTTTGAAAGAATCATTATGCCATTCATAGCGCCTGTACCAACCATGCCTAAAACAAATCTATTTTCACCCTCTATTTTATAATCTTTATTAAAGGAATTGGGATAAATAAGTACTTCGTTTATACTGGTATAGGTCCAATGGTCAAAACCAAAAACAGGGATAACAGCACTTGAAGCTACCAGTATTTTATCGGTGATATCAACTGTTGTTTTTATACCGGTTACTTTACAGTTTAGTAAGAATTCTTGGATTTGATATTCAAATTTTGTTTGCTCACTAGTATTCAACGCATTGTAAAAATTTACTTTTTCAATTAATATTGGTCGCCATGCTTCAGGAAATGATGTTGTGGGCTTTTGCCATTTATTCTTGTTTTTATGTTTCCAGACGAAAAACAGGATGATAGAAATCACAACAAAAGATATTATTAGAGTCATAAAAATGCGCTATTTTTAATAGTGTTCCTGAAGTATAAAGGATTGTTATGTTGTTTTTAATGCGTTGAAAAGACTTAATTACCCGTGAATGGTTTCGCTCTTTCCGTAATTCTGAATCACTTTAGCTTCAAATTCAATAAGTTCCTTCCAACGTGTATCAACATCGACATCTTGACCATATTGACGTGCAAATTTCAGGAATGTGGTGTAATGTCCAGCCTCACTTATCATTAAGTCGTGATAAAATTTTGAAAGTTCAGGGTCTTTTATACGTTTAGAAAGTAATTTAAAACGTTCGCAACTCCTAGCTTCAATCATAGCCGAGAATAAAAGTCGGTCCACCATGCTTTGTACGCGGTTTCCGCCTTTATTCATGAATTTATAAAGCTCGTTTACATAGCTGTCTTTTCGCTCTCTACCTAAGGTGTAACCACGTTTTTTAATGATTTCGTGTACCATCTGAAAATGCTCTAATTCTTCTTTAGCGAGCTCTAAAAGTTCGGTCACTAAATCGGTGTGTTCAGAGTTTAAAGTAATGATGGTAATCGCGTTAGTGGCAGCTTTTTGTTCGCACCAAGCGTGGTCTGTGAGGATTTCCTCAATGTTAGACTCTACGATATTGACCCATCTTGGATCTGTTGCTAATTTTAAACCGAGCATGTGTTTCAATTTTTTGTAAAAGTAGTTATAAACGCTGTATTTAAGGAATTAGCTAATGTAATTCCAGATGTTTTTAAACTTGGTAAGCTGTTTATAGGTGTTTAAAACGACTTGATGTTCTTGGAATGCTAATTTTGGATCGGTTTTGAGGATGTTTTTAGCGTGATATCTTGCATGTTGAAGGATGTCATTGTCTTTTATAATATCGGCTATTTTAAGGTTTAATACACCACTTTGTTGGGTGCCCATAATATCACCGGGTCCGCGTAAACGCAAGTCTACTTCAGCAATTTCAAAACCATCGTTTGTTCTGGTCATGGTTTCTAAGCGGGTTTTACTGTCGGCACTTAACTTATGTCCTGTCATTAAAATGCAATAACTTTGTTCGGCACCACGTCCAACACGTCCTCTTAATTGGTGTAATTGTGATAAACCAAAGCGTTCGGCACTTTCAATGATCATCACAGAAGCATTAGGGACATTCACGCCCACTTCTATAACGGTAGTAGCGACCATGATTTGAGTTTCACCTTTTATGAAGCGCTGCATCTCAAATTCTTTATCTGTTGGTTTCATTTGTCCGTGGACTATTGAAATTTGATATTCTGGCATTGGGAAGTCTCTAGAGATACTTTCATAACCATCCATCAAATCTTTATAATCCATTTTTTCGCTTTCCTGAATTAAAGGATAAACGATATATACTTGTCGGCCCTTAGAAATTTCATCACGAATAAATCGAAACACATTCAAGCGATTTTTATCAAAACGATGCACCGTTTTTATAGACTTCCTTCCAGGGGGTAATTCATCAATTATTGAGATGTCTAAATCACCATAAACCGACATGGCTAAAGTACGCGGAATAGGTGTTGCTGTCATTACTAGAATGTGGGGTGGGATAGCCCCTCTAATCTCCCCAGAAGGGAGACTTTTTAGCTGCTTTTCAATATAATATAAAACATTGTCAATGTCGCCAGTAATTTGTTTATTGGTAAATCGAATGACCTTAAAGCCAATTTCGCTTAAAATTTTGGTTCGTAAATCATCAGCTTCTTTTTGTTCGATGGTATTATGATAACCACCATCAACTTCAATAATTAAACTTTTTTCTATAGAAACAAAGTCAACAATAAACTCGTCAATGATATGCTGTCTTCTAAATTTTAAATCGAGTTTTTTTCCTCTTAAACATTCCCATAAAACTTGTTCTGCATGGGTGCTATTTTTTTTATTTTCAACCTGTAATTCTTTTAATAATTTGTAGGTCGATGGGCGAGCGGTCATGTATTTTTTTCGGACTGCTTTGGCGTTCTCTCCATGGGAGGATTGAGGAGGGCCTTTCTTCCATAATTTACTTCTTTGGGCGACGCCAAAACGATGCTGCTCATCGATAATAGCGAGGCCTAAATTTTGAAATTTCACCTTGTCTTCAAGTAGTGCATGTGTGCCAATTAAGATCTGTAATTTGCCATTTTCGAGTGCGTCGTGAATTTTTCGCCTTTCTGAAGTTTTACTTGAACCAGTTAATATTGAAATACTGATATTTAGTTTGTTACACATTTCAAGTAATCCGTTGTAGTGCTGGACTGACAAAATTTCAGTAGGCGCCATTAAGCAGGCTTGAAAACCGTTGTCAAGTGCCATAAGCATTGACATGAAAGCTACAATGGTCTTTCCAGAGCCCACATCTCCTTGTAAAAGGCGATTCATTTGGGCATTGCTACCTAAATCGGCACGAATTTCTTTTAAAACCCGCTTTTGAGCACCGGTTAAATCGAAGGGTAATTGTTCTTTGAAAAAGGTGTTAAAATAGTTTCCAACGGTATTAAAAGGGAGTCCTTTTATCTTCGATTTATGGATTAAATTTTTAATAATTAATTGCAGTTGAATATAAAATAATTCTTCAAATTTAAGTCGGAATTGTGCTCTTGAAAGTAGCTCTGGACTCTTCGGAAAATGCACGTTAAAAAGTGCCGATTGTTTACTTATTAATTTCAATTCTGAACGTAAATTATCGGGTAAAGTTTCCGCAAATTTTCCGCCAGAATCCATAAATAATTGCTGCATGATTTTGCATAAAACCCGATTGCTAATTCCTCGGTTTGCTAATTTTTCAGTAGAAGGATAAATAGGTTGTAAAGCCGATCTTAAATTTTTTTCATGGTCTTCTAGTAATTCTACATCAGGGTGTGCGATGTTAAATTTTCCGCCAAAAGCGGTCGCTTTACCAAAAACCACATAAGGCGTATTGGCTTTTAAGCGCTCTCGAATCCATTTTTGCCCCCGAAACCAAACCAGTTCCATCGTACCAGTATCATCTTGAAAAGTAGCAACCAAACGTTTACCACGTTTTTGAGCGACTTCTTTAAAGCCCGTGATTTTTCCAATAATTTGAACATCTGCATTATTAGGCTGTAACTCGTTTATTTTGTAGTAACGCGTACGGTCGATGTATCTGTTTGGAAATAAATTGATTAAATCTTGATAAGTATGAATGCCAAGCTCCTTGCGTAGTAAATCGGCTCGACTGGAGCCTACACCTTTTAGGTAATCTATGGGAGTTTGTAGGTTAATAGACATAATGGGCGAATTTAAACATTTCCAATAAAAATTAAACGTTTATTGAATTCTTAATATCTTCTTTGGTTTTGAAAATTATTAACGATAATTAGGAAGTCTTTATGAAATTTAGCTAAAAGCATTAAGTTTTAGTTAATAATTCTATTGCAATGGTTAAATTTGTTGTTCTTAAAAATAGACGATTTAAAGTTATATTGATTGATGAGAAAGCTCAACGAATTTATATGGGAAACGCATGGTATTCATGCTGGTACCGAACAAGATCATGTTAAACATGGTATCGATAAGTTAGAAGATATTATTGATAAAGCCATTGAGGCGCATAACCCGAGTATTACTTTTATTATTCACTCGCCACGTTTAACAAATTTTAGATATACGGCTGAAAAAGATACGAACGTAAAGTTTATTCGCGGTAATAGATCGTATTTAAACTACCCGAAGCGTATTGCTAATTTGCGTAAAAAATATGCAGGTAAGATTAATATCAAATTTGGTGTTGAGTTAGAGTGGATGGGGCCTGAAATAGGTTTGCAATGGAGTCGTTCTAAGATTTTTCAAGCTGAAGATGCCGATTACGTTATTGGTTCTGTGCATTTTGCTCCTGAAGGATTACCATACGATGGCTCTAAGGAAGAAGCGCAAGAATTACTGAAATTAAGAGGTAGTTTGGAAGCGTATTGGGATGGTTATTTCAATGAAATGATCCAAATGATTGAAAGTTTTGGTGATATGATTCAGATTATTGGTCATATTGATTTACCTAAACTAAATGTTGATATGCCGGAATCTTTGGTTAATTTTGAAACCAGCTCACATCCTTTAGCTAATAAATTTAGAACACTTTTAGAGCTTATTGCCGATAGAAATTTGTCACTAGATGTTAACATGGCAGGTAAGTTTAAAGGTGTTGGCGTGTATCCGGTGCAAAGTATTTTACGCCGCGCGCATCAGCTTCAAATTCCTGTTTGTGTTGGTACAGATACACATCACGTGCGTTATTATGGATTAAATTATAAAGAGAGTTTAGAATATATTCAGGAAGCTGGTTATGAGAGCTATGTGAGTTATTCAAAATTAATTCCTGAAAACCGTACCATTTATGACGATCATGAATTAAAAGTGAAATATACGGTTTTAAACAAAGGGATTGAGCTGTTAAATCAGCGTTTAGATGAAACTGAAAGACGTATTATTCCAGATTTTTCGTTTGGAGGATCTTTTTCAGAATTTGTTGATTTATATAAGAATTCTACTGGAATGGGCGATTATAACGCCATTCGTATCAGAAAATGGGGTAAATCTATAACCGTAACCGATGAAATTCCTAAAATATCAGGAAGAAAAGTAAACGGATTGTTTTCTGAGCATTTAGATCAGCCAGGGGTGATTTCTTCGTTGTTTAATACTTTGGCTTCCGAAGGCATTAATGTAGAAACAGCACGTTTAAAATCAAATAAAAACGGTACTGCAGAAGCTTTTTTATCACTTAGCGAAGACAACGGAAATGTTAAAAGTGCTATCGATTTTATTAATGGAACCGATTCAGGAGTCTTTAGTAAACTTATATACCAAGAGAATGCTGAATTGCCAAACTATTACAGTAAAGGTGTTTATTTATTAGAAATGGATGGCGTTGCTTTAAACTTGGCCTTAAGTGAAAAAGTGATTCTTACTAAGCATAGAAATTCACCTGGAGTCTTACTGATTTTGCTTTCAGCATTGGCTTCAAAAAACATTAATATTGCCGATTTAAGATTAGGGAAACTTAATGATATTGGGTATTCAGCTATAGCAGTAAAAGGCGATAGTCATGTGATTAAAAACTTGTTAACCAAACTTGGTGATCAGTACTTTGAAGCGAATTTAATTGAGTTTAATAGTTTTTAAAGTTTATTCAATATAAATTAGGAGACATCTCATACTTCTACTAAAACACTTTCATCTCATTTTTCAATTTGATGAAAGTGTTTTTTTTGTTTTAAGTGGGTTCTTGCAGTGCTAGCGCTCGTTTTTAACGAGTGCCGTCAAGAAAAGGAAAATAGAACTCAATTTATTGTGTTGAAAATTTATTTTGGAAGTCAGAGTTTCAGATTCGAACTAGCGGAATGACAAATGTCTAGCAGTAATTTCTCGGGTTTTCAGAAAGAGACCCTTCAGGTTTTGAAAACCTGAAGGGTCTGCCAAAATGTTCTAAGGTTTTTTGAGGCGGTATCAGCTGTTTGATGTATCTCCTTAATATTCTTGAAATTTTATGTATTTTGGTATTTCTTTGAGCCTTCAAATTTATGAATAGAATCCTACTAATTATTTTTTGCATAAGCAGTTGTTTGAGCTTTTCTCAGCAGACTAACGACGTGGACTTCAAAACGGCAAAGGTTGATGTTTCATTTGGTGATTTGTTAGCCAAAGAGGTAACAGGCACCGTGGTTTACGAGTTTGATGTTTTGCGTGATGTCGATTCTATTTTTGTTGATGCTCAAAATTTCACAACGATTTCTACTGTATTAGACGAAAACTCAAGATTAGGGGCTTACAATGGAAAACAGCTTGTAATTAAACAAGCGTTCAAGGCCAATACCACACATCAATTAAAAATTAACTGGAAAGCACAGCCTAAAAAAGCGCTTTATTTTATCGATTGGGAATACATTCAAGGGCGTCGGCAAATCTGGACGCAGGGGCAGGGGAAATACACCAGTAATTGGATGCCTAGCTTTGATGACATGAATGAAAAGGTAGAATTTGATTTAAGTATTACGTTCGATAAGAATTATGAGGTCATCGCTAACGGAAAACTGACCAGTAAAATTATTTCGGGAGATAATGCCACATGGCATTTTGATATGCATAACCCCATGTCTAGCTATTTGGTGGCTTTTGCCATTGGTAAGTATGCTAAAAAAACTAGAATTTCTAATAACGGCGTGGCTTTAGAAATGTATTACTATCCAGAGGACCCTGGTAAATTTGAACCTACTTACAAGTACATGCAGCAGATGTTTGATTTCTTGCAGCAAGAAATTGGTGTGCCATACCCGTGGCAGAACTACAAACAAATCCCCGTAAAGGACTTTCTTTACGCAGGGATGGAAAACACAGGCACTACCATTTTTTCGGATGCCTTTTTAATTGATGAAACGGCCTTTGTTGATAAAAACTATGTAAACGTGAATGCGCATGAACTGGCGCATCAATGGTTTGGTGATTTGGTTACCGAAACCTCAGGAACACACCATTGGCTTCAAGAGGGTTTTGCTACTTATTACGCGTTATTAGTGGAGCGCGAAGTATTTGGTGAAGATTATTATCAATATAAACTTTACGAATATGCTCAAGAGTTGTTAGATCAAGATAAAGCGGGAAGAAGCACAGCGCTTTTGGATCCGAAATCGAGTAGTACCACATTTTATAAAAAAGGCGCTTGGGTGCTCACGTTATTGTATGATAAAGTAGGAGAGAAAGACTTTAAAAAGGGTGTAAAAAACTATTTGAATACACACCAGTTTAAAAACGTGGAAACAAACGATTTTATTGGTGAAATTGAAGCGTTTAGCGGAAAGAACTTGTCCGATTTTGTTGATGTATGGCTTAAATCAGATAAATTTCAATATGAAATCATTGAAAACTATATGAGAAATCATTTTAAGAACTATAAAGCGTTTTTGAAATTGAATTGTGAAGCATCAATGGAACCGTGTAAAAAGTTTTTAGAAGATTCTGATAACCCTTATATCAATGCTGAAGTGATAAGAATGCTGAATGGTGATATTTCTAAATCGGTTTTCAACCTAAAATCTATAAAGGAGCGTCAAGCTATAGCGCAGTCGGTATCGTCGATTCCTTCTGAAATGAGAACAGATTATGAGTCTTTATTAAAAGATAAATCCTTTGCCACAATTGAAGCTGCCTTGTATAATTTATGGAGTAATTTTCCGAATGATAATAAATTGTATTTAAAGCAAACCAAAGGCGTTGAGGGTTTTAATGATAAAAATGTGCGTATTCTGTGGTTAACACTAGCTTTAATAACAGAAGATTTTGAACCTGAAAACAATACCCGTTATTTTGAAGAACTTACTGAATATACGAGTCCGAAATACGGTTTTGAAATTCGTCAGAATGCGTTTGCTTATTTAAACCAAATTCGAGCTTGCAAGGCGATGTGTCAGAAAAACTTAAAACAGGCTGAAACGCATCATAACTGGCAATTTTCAAAATTTGCAAAACAACTATTAAAGGTAGAATAAATTATTTTATTTCATTCATAATTATATATTTACAAATAAACACATCAATTTGAAAGCATTAGTAATTTCTGGAGGAGGTAGTAAAGGCGCATACGCAGGTGGTGTGGCAGAGTATTTAATTAAGGAAGAAAAGCGTAATTACGATTTATATCTTGGTACATCTACAGGTAGTATGCTTATTCCGCATTTAGCCGCAGGTAAAATTGATGAAATTCATGAGGTTTTTACCAATGTGAATCAGCGTAATATTTTTAGTGTTAACCCCTTTGTAGTTCGTAAAAAGGGCGATCGAGAGTTTGTATCCATCGATTTTATAAACTCTTTATGGCAATTTATAAAAATGAAGCGCACCTTTGGGGAGAGTAAGGCTCTAAGGCGATATTTTAGAAAGCATTTTTCTGTAGAACACTATAATCAAATTAGAGCTACTAAAGAAGATGTAGTCGTAACAGTTTCAAATTTATCAAAGAATATCGTAGAATATAAATCGATAAAAGACTTTACTTATGAGGAATTTTGCGATTGGGTTTGGATCTCTTGTAATTACATACCATTCATGTCCTTGGTAGAAAAAGATGGTTTTGAATATGCCGATGGTGCCTTTGGTTGTGTAGTACCTATCCGAGAAGCTATTTTACGAGGTGCTACAGAGATTGATGCTATAATATTAGAGTCTGAAAATATGCAATACAATAAAGTTCTGGGTAAAAATCCTTATTCACTTATGCTAAATCTTTTTGGACATTTACTGGATCAAGTGGAGCGCAGTGATATCCTAATCGGAAAATTAGCTGCCAAAAACCGTGATGTTAAATTAAACCTATATTATACGCCTTCACGCCTTACAGAAAATTCATTGATTTTTAATAAAAAACTCATGACAGAATGGTGGGATAAGGGGTATAATTACGCTAAGGAAAAGTGTAAAGAAGCACGATCTAACGAGCTTCGAATGGAGTAGGTTTTTTAAATTGACTATTGACTATTGACTATTGACTATTGATTATTGGGGTCATGTTAAAGTTTGGACACTCGTTTGTTGGCTGTTTATTTGTTTAACTGTTTAACTGTTTAACTGTTTAACCGTGTGCCTGAGACTGAAAACTGCGACTCAATTTGAAACTTTAACAACTTCTAACCTTTAATGTTTAACTTTTTCAACCATCAATTAACAACCAAAACAAACCAATATCTACCACAAATCGGACACTTCACTTTTTATAAATGAAAGTGCGGCATCACTAGGCGAAGGGCGTTCCATCATTTCAGTTAAAACAACTTCTCTTAGTTTGTTTGCGGTGTCTACTTTTTCAGACATGTTTGCCTTTCTAATCATTTGAATCGTCGCGTTTTTAGCGGTAGTAATAATATTCCAGCATTTATCACTAATATAAATTTGTTGCGATAAGTTATGTTCAAATTCCTGTTCGATGCTTTTTATAAGTAAAGATTCATATTCATCCTTATTAATTGTTAAAGGGGTAATTCTTACTAATAAATTATTAGGTGAAATTCGTTCTAGAAACAAGGCCATACGCTCATAAGCTTGCAGGCGTAAAGGAATTGTTTCTACCTGTAAATCTTTTTTTAAAAGAAAGCGTCTTCTCCCATCTTCGTTTTTGGTATGCTCTTTAAAAAAGTAAAAAGCAATACATCCTGTGATAATTGACGGTATAGCAAATAAAAATAGGTCGATAATTCTTGAGACTTCCATAAAATTTGGTTAGTTTTTGAGTTGTGATTTAGGATGATTGCCCAAATATAAACAATCTTTTAAATTTTGCATCCCTAAAAAAGGAACCGTCGTTTTTTCATACGAAAATGTAGAGTGGAGTTTATTAGAAAGACTGTGGTCGTCTATATTCATTTCAATATCACTCATTGTAAATTGGCAAGGGTGTTCATATCCTGATGCATGCGTGATTTCTATCAATTCCTTTCTAAAAGTTTTAAAATATTGTGCTAATCGTTCCGATTTTAAGGTTGGATCAATACCGCTTTGCAGCCACTTATTTTGCGTTGCTACACCACTCGGGCAACGGTTTGTATGGCAAACTTGTGCTTGAATACAACCAATACTCATCATGGCTTCTCGAGCTACATTTATGCAATCTGCTCCCATAGCGAATGCCATGGCGGCTTTGGCAGGAAAACCTAATTTCCCACTTCCAATAAAAACAAGTCTTTCAGAAAGGCCTTTGTTTTTAAATAATTTGTATAAATCACTAAAACCATAAACCCATGGTAATGAAACATGATCGGCAAAACTTGGAGGGGCAGCCCCAGTACCACCTTCACCGCCATCAACTGTAATAAAATCAGGTCCTTTCCCTGTAGTAATCATAATGTCGGCTAATTCTTCCCATTGTTCTAACTTTCCGATAGCAGCTTTTATTCCTACAGGTAAACCGGTAGCTTCTGCAATTTTTTCAATAAAATCAACCATTTCAGGAATATTAGTGAAAGCTTTATGGTTTGGTGGTGATAGTACGTCTTTTCCAACAGGAACCCCACGAATTTCAGAAATCTCTTTGGTAATTTTAGCGCCTGGTAAAACACCTCCTTTTCCTGGTTTAGCACCTTGAGAAAGTTTAACTTCAATGGCACGAATAAAGGGATTACTTTCCACGAGTTTTATCATTTTGTCCATTGAAAATCCGCCATGTTCATCACGTACTCCGAAATAACCAGTACCAAAATGAAAAATGACATCACCGCCATGGCTATGGTGTGGCGATAAGCCACCTTCCCCAGTATTGTGGTAGGCTCCAGCTATTTTAACGCCTTTGTTTAACGATTCTATCGCTTTCGCGGAAAGGGAGCCAAAACTCATCGCCGATACGTTAATTACAGAAGCTGGTCGAAAGGGCTTACGTCTTTTATGAAATTCACCCATAACTTTAGCACAAGGTAAAAAGGTTTTATCTGCTTTATTCGGATGGTTTTCAGGTGGGTTATAGGGCATCATGGCATTATTAATAAAAATATGCTGATGCTGGTAAATATCCCGATCGGTACCAAATCCTTCGTAATTATTTTCTTTTTTAGCTGAAGCATATATCCAACTACGTTCAATGCGATTAAAAGGTAATTCTTCACGATTATTGGCTACAAAATATTGACGCATTTCAGGGCCAATACTTTCCATAAGATAGCGCAAATGACCCAAAATAGGGTAGTTGTGACTTATAGTATGTTTCTTTTGGAAAAACACGTCGCGAATAGCTACTATAGCAAGACTAATTAATACCCAGCCCCACCAACTGATGTTTGATAAAAAATCTAAAAATGAATTCATTGTTAAAAATTTAAGTTAATCGTGTTCGTTTTTAGTAATGTTAAAATTCGGCAATTAATTATTATTTAGCTCAAAATTGTTAAACAATTTTGAATACAAATTATTAAAAGATCAAGTTTCTTAAAGACTGTCCGAAGGTTTTGAAACTTGATAAATTCTACAGGTATAACTGGTTTGTTATTAATAATAGGTTCTATATATTTTGTCAAGTTAACCTTTAAAAAAGAAAACAGCTATTTAAAAGGTATATGAATTTCCTTTTAAACAGCTGTTTTAAAAATGTAGTGGTGCTTTTAATTCCTTCTTCTAGGACTTGGAGCGGGTCTACTTCTACTAGGGGTTGACGGTCTAGCCGTAGGTCTCGTTGCAGGTCTTGGCGTAGGACGATAACTAGGAGTAGGTCTAGTTGAAGGTCTTGTGTTAGGCGTGTTACTAGGTCTAGTGTTTGGCCTCGTTGAAGGTTGTGTACTGGGTCTGGTACTAGGCCTCGTTGAAGGTTGCGTGCTTGGTCTGGTGCTAGGTCTCGTTGATGGTTGCGTGCCTGGTCTTGTACTAGGTCTAGTATCTGGACGTTGAACAGGTCTAGTATAATCCTTAATTCCGTCCCTATCTTTATAAATAGGGTGTGTTGGTTTTGGTCTAGAAGGTCTATTACCACCATGGTTTGGTGGTCTTTGATGCGGTGGTCTATGATATGGTGGTCTGTAATAAGGAGGTCCCCAGTGGTGACGATGGTAACCCCAATATGAATGACCGTACCAACCATAAGGAGACCCAAAGCCAAAGCCAAAACTCCATCCATTCCAAGGATTGTATCTTATAGAAAACCCATAAGTATAATGACGTGGGTAGTAATATCCTCTATACCATGGGTTATAATAGAAACCAGTTCCATAAACAACAGTTGGACCATATGCATAACTCCCGTAGTATCCAGGAGTATATCCAACATAAACGACAGTAGGAGAAGTTTCATAAATATACACGTACTTTGTGTTGAACTTTGGGTTTTCTGCTGGTATTTTTTCAACTTCAGAAGGCCTCTCATCGGCAACTTGCCAGGGACCGTTAGGAGATGATGATTTAAACCAAACAGCATTATCACATAAATAATAAGTGCTACGATCTTTAAATACATCACTTTCTGTATTTACCGCATACTGCAATTTTAGGTTTTCTATGTTTTTAAACTCAGGCGAGCCATTATAAGTAACCTTAGAGGCCTTAGTGTCTCTTTGCACAGCGGCTGTCTGAGGTATTTGTGCATCATATAGAGCATTTTTCGCTTCTTTCGTTCCTGCAACACTACTTAGTACTTCTCCTTTTTTACTATCGCTTTGTATTTTTTTAAAATCTGCTGGAAGTTTTTCTGAAGACAAATACGACCAATTGCCTTTTAAATCTTTAGTTGTAAACCATCTTCCAGAAAGCAAAATGAAATAGTTTTGGTCTGTAATATTCATAAAAATATCGCTGCCTGTGTTTTCAACAAACAACAAATTTGTTTTTTGCAATGGTGTAAATTTAGGTTCACCCTCAAAAACAATCAACTCTGAAGGAGGATTAGCTACAATAATTTTTGGAGCTTTACCTGTATATGTATCCGAGCTGTCATCTTCATTTAATTCTGCTTTTTTAGCAATTTTTTTTATTTCAGAAGGTACCTTTTCTGCAGTATCCCACGGACCCATAGCTTGTTTGGAGCTATACCAAAATTTGCCCCCTTTTAAATAAAAAGTATTTGTTTTGGATTCTTTAATAATAAAAGTATCACTATTTTCTACTATTTCATAACCCGATACTGCAGCTTTCAATTTTGGTTCTCCATCTATCAATATTAAAACAGCTGGTTCATTAGAAAAAATAATGGATGGAGCTTCGTTTTTTAATTCAGCATTGTTGACACTAACCTCATCTAATTCTTCTAACAATTCATCTAAAGAAAATTCAATATTCCATTTAGGGATTTCATTATTTATAAGAGTTTCAAATGCTTTTTTATCGCTTTGCGAAATTTCGACTGGAAGTTTTACTTCATCTATTTTTAAAGAAGCAATAGATACCATTCTAGTTGCTCTGTCTACATCAAGTAAAGATGTAGCCCAAAGCATTCCAAATACAGGTTCTTCTTTGCCTTTTTTTACAGAAAAAGCAAAATTAGAAATTAGTTTATTATCTAAATAGCTTTCATTTTCTGGATTGTATAGCTTAACAATATAATCACCCGATTTTATTTCCTTTGGCCAATTGGAATATTTGCCTTGTGCATTAATTACGATAGTAAATAAGATAAATAAAACAAATCCAATTATTTTTAATTTTTTACACAAATTTCTCATCAAAAATATTTTTTAAAAACTTTACCAAATATACAATATATAGTTATAGAATATTCTAAGTTAACACCTGGTATCTCACTTGCAGGAACAATTTGTCGCTAAAAGTGGTTTAATGATAAAACCGTCATTTTTTCAAATCAGAGGATTTACTAATTTAAAAGGTATTTAAAAATATTGTTTTTCATATGAATTGAATATATATCTTTATAACATGAAATTTAAATATATAGGACTTTTAGTCTTTATCGTTATTTTAGGCCTTATAATAGTGCCCGTATCCAATTATATAGTAAAAGGGAAAATTGAAAAGGCATTGAATAATTTGCCAAAACATGTAAGCGTTAAGAGCGAAACTATTTTTGTAGATGTTACTTCAGGGACTGTAGAGTTTAAGAATATTGTTATTTCAGTAAATAATAAAATTTCAAAGAAAGCCGATTTAGCTCTTAGCTTAAAGACTATTTTAATAGAAGATATTGATTATATAGATTTTGTATTCAGTAATATATTAAACATTGACGAGTTGCGTTTGGATGGGCCCGAGATTACTTATTACAAGGAAGGAAAGAAAAAGAAACCGGATAGTGAATATAGCATATCCGAGACTCCTGAAGTTAATATAAAACTGGTAGAAATTTTAAATGGCCAGGTACAGGTTTTGGATCAAAATACTGATTCTCTATTGTTTGCGGTTAAACATTTTAAACTTAATTTAACGCATGTTAAACATGAACCAGATGTAAGTCATAGAATACCTCTAACGTTTCACAACTTTGATATTGTTGCAGACTCGATACAACTTAATGTAGGGAAATACGATCGATTATATATATCGGATGCTCACTTTAAAGAACATGAAGCGCTTTTTAAAGGGCTGCAATTGAAAACAATTTATTCTAAAAAAGAACTTTCAAAGCATTTAAAAACGGAAAGGGATCATCTCGATTTAAAATTAGATTCTCTAGAGCTTGATAAAATTGATTTTGGTTATAGAAATGATTCTATTTTTTATTTTCATACTAAAAAATCTAAATTACATAATCTTAACTTTGAGGTGTATCGAGATAAACTAGTGGCAGACGATCACACTATAAAAGCTTTATACGGCAAGATGTTACGGGACTTAAAATTTGACCTTAATGTTGACGAACTTATAGTTTCTAATGGTAAAGTAGCATATGAGGAACGTGTAAATCATCAAGCAGTACCAGGTAAAATTTATTTTACAGATTTTAATGCCATCATGATGAATGTTAGTAATACTTATCCTGAAGGCGGAAAAACCCAAATAAAAACAACGTCTAAGTTTATGGATGAGGCCACTTTGATTACCGATTGTGAATTTGATGTAAATAACATTTATGATCGATTTCTTTTTAAAGCCCAACTAGGGAAATTTCATGCAGCAAATATGAACCAGTTTTTAGTTCCTAATTTAAATGTGAAATTTGAAGGTATTTTGTATCAAACCTATTTTACCATTGATGGTACGGCAAATCACTCTTCAATTGATTTAAAAACAAAATTTGATGGTCTTCGTGTAAGTATATTAAAAAAACATAAGCACAAGAAAAATAAATTCTTATCGGCCATTGCTAATATTTTCGTTTCAAAAACAACAAGAAAAGGGGAGAGTGCTTACGCTGAAGCAGTTCGACACAATATAAAACGTGATAAAACGAAATCGGTTTTTAATTTTCTTTGGTTAAATGTAAAAGATGGGTTAATACATGCTAAAAACTAATTTGTTCATAATTATTATTTATTTCGACGTATAAAAACCCGAACAATGGTTAATTTCACGGCGTAAAATTGATGATGATTTGGAAAAATATTTAAGCCAGTTAAACGAAGCTCAATTAGAGCCCACAATACAAGTTAATGGCCCTATGATTGTTATTGCAGGCGCTGGTTCTGGAAAAACAAGAGTGCTTACATACCGTATTGCTTATATGATGAGTAAAGGGATAGATCCTTTTAATATTCTATCTCTAACCTTTACCAATAAGGCGGCTAAGGAGATGAAGGAGCGTATTGCTTCTATTGTAGGAGCGAGCGAAGCAAAGAACTTATGGATGGGAACGTTTCACTCCATTTTTGCTAAAATATTGCGTATTGAAGCTGATAAAATAGGTTTTCCTAGTAACTTCACGATTTACGATTCTCAAGATTCCGATAAGCTAATCGGTGCTATTATTAGAGAAATGCAATTGGATAAAGATGTTTATAAAGCCAAACAAGTGCGTTCTCGAATTTCCTCTTATAAGAATAGTTTAATAACGGTACGTGCTTATTTCCAGAATACAGAATTAAAGGAAGCTGATGCCATGGCTAGGCGACCAAGATTAGGAGATATTTATAAAGAATATGTAGACCGTTGCTTTAAAGCAGGGGCAATGGACTTTGATGATTTATTATTAAGAACCAATGAGCTACTAACACGTTTTCCTGAGGTATTAGCCAAATATCAAAACCGTTTTAAATACATATTGGTCGATGAGTATCAAGATACGAACCATTCGCAGTATTTAATTGTACGTGCTTTATCAGATAAGTTTCAAAACATTTGTGTGGTAGGAGATGATGCTCAAAGTATTTATGCCTTCCGTGGGGCAAACATTAATAACATTCTGAATTTCCAAAAGGATTATGACGATGTTAAAATGTTCCGACTAGAGCAAAATTACCGTTCAACAAAAAACATTGTAAATGCGGCAAACTCTATCATTGATAAAAACCAGACGAAGCTTGAAAAAATAGTTTGGACAGCCAATGATGAGGGCGGGAAAATAAAAGTACACCGCTCATTAACCGATGGAGATGAAGGACGATATGTGGCGAGTACCATTTTAGAGAATAAAACGAATCAGAATTTAAATAACAGCGATTTTGCGATTTTGTATCGTACCAACTCCCAATCGCGTGCCATGGAGGAAGCGCTGCGTAAACGTGGTATTCCTTACCGTATTTATGGTGGTTTATCCTTCTATCAGCGTAAAGAGATTAAAGATGTCTTGTCGTATTTACGATTAATTGTGAATCCGTCAGACGAAGAAGCCTTAAAGCGTGTGATCAACTTTCCGCCAAGAGGAATTGGTCAAACTACCGTAGACCGCTTGGTTGTTGCGGCTAATGGTTATAAACGCACCATTTTTGAAGTGATGAAAAATATCGATAAAGTCGATATTAAAATCAATTCAGGAACAAAAAATAAGCTTCAAGACTTTGTGACTTTAATAGAAAGTTATCAAGTTTTAAACCAAACAGCCGATGTTTTTGAATTGGCTGAATATGTAACGAGAACCAGTGGAGTCCTTAAAGAGTTTGGTAAAGATACTACGCCAGAAGGTGTAACACGAGTTGAGAATATCGAGGAGCTTATAAACGGGATGAAGGATTTCGTAGAAGGGCAAATTGAAGTTGCCGATGCCACAGGGTCTTTATCTGAGTTCCTAGAAGACGTAGCGTTATCAAGTGATTTAGATAACGAAACAGAAGATGATGATGAAGTTGCTTTAATGACCATTCACTTAGCGAAAGGTTTAGAGTTTTCTAATGTATTTATCGTAGGCCTTGAGGAAGATTTATTTCCAAGTGCTATGAGTATGAATACGCGTAGTGAACTAGAGGAAGAGCGTCGTTTGTTTTATGTGGCTTTAACACGTGCTGAAAAGCAGGCTTATTTAACCTATGCTTTGTCACGTTACCGCTGGGGAAAACTGGTAGACTCAGACCCAAGTCGTTTCATAGAAGAAATAGACGAGCAATACTTGGAAGTTTTAACGCCTATTGAAGAGCGTCGAATCAACCCGATGCTTTCTGCTGATATATTTGGGGATACTGAACCGAATAAAATCCGTTACAAACCTGCTAAGCAACCTGCTTTTTCGAAAAACAAAACACCTAAAAAAGCACCAGAAAAATATGTAGCACCAACGGCCAAAAAATTAAAACCTATGGCTAAGGCAGAAAGTGGCGCTCCTAATCTTTTCGATAATAAATTGGCAGTAGGGAATACTGTGAAACATATTCGATTTGGTACCGGTGAAGTTTTAAAAATTGAAGGGACTGGCGCCGATGTAAAAGCCGAGATTAAGTTTCAACACGGCGGTACTAAAAAACTACTCTTACGCTTTGCTAAATTAGAAGTTATAGGGTAGTTGGAAGGCTCGAAAGCGGAGTCATCTTTCATAATAAGAAATTTAATGCTTAATTTGTAGGGTAAAGCAATACATGATACACTATGGCCGATTTCATTAGAATATACGAAGAGAACCCTAATCCGAGAGAAATTGATAAGGTGATAAAGGTTTTAAAGTCTGGCGGACTCATCATCTATCCAACCGATACGGTTTATGGTTTAGGCTGTGATATAACTAATATAAAAGCCTTAGAGCGTATTGCCAGAATTAAAGGTGTGAAACTGGAAAAGGCTAACTTTTCTTTTGTTTGTCATGATTTGAGTCATTTAAGCGATTATGTTAAGCAAATAGACACTTCTACTTTCAAAATTTTAAAACGTGCTTTGCCTGGCCCTTATACTTTTATACTTCCAGGGTCTAAAAAATTGCCAAATCCTTTTAAGAAAAGAAAAACAGTAGGAATTCGTGTACCTGATAATGCGATAGCTTCAGAAATAGTTAGACAATTAGGAAATCCAATCATTTCAACGTCTATTCGTGATGAAGATGAGGTGTTAGAATATACTACAGATCCAGAGCTTATTTTGGAGAAATGGGATAATCTTGTTGATTTGGTTATAGATGGTGGCTATGGCGATAATGAAGCTTCTACGGTTATCGATTTATCTGAGGAAGAACCACAAATTATTAGAGAAGGGAAAGGGAGTTTAGAGATCTTTTAAAGCTGTTTAATTGGGTAATAAATCATAAATTAGGCATCCCTTAAAACAATACATTTTTAACTTTTTTTTAAATCAGGAACTTTTGTTATTCTCTTGTTGTATGAGACTTAAACATGTTGAGGTTTATGAGTTTGGCATTTTTTAGGGATCAAGGAATATTATTGGGGAGCTGTAAAAATTAGGCATATAATTTAGTTAGTCTAAACAGGAAAAACGGGATATCTCTAACACCTCTAAACATAGCTCTGAATTCTTTAATCTTGGCATTAAAAGATTCCGCCGACGCATTCGTACTTCTGTTATTAAAATAGTTCAATATAGG
>NZ_JAHKPD010000023.1 GCF_018860245.1 Pseudotamlana agarivorans | reverse complement strand
TAAAAACTTTAAAAGTTATTGAATGTTCTTCCTATTATATAGGTACACATTATATGTAACGAGAATAATTCCGCCGAAAGGCTAAATACTTTTTATTATGAGGTATATTGAACTCTCATTGCAATTCTTCTAAGTATATCCCCGAGTGACAATAGTTATGTTTCGTATAGATGCAAAGGCGCGGAAAGCAAAAAACTCAGACCAGGAATTCAAGGTTAACTGAGTCTTTCATAGTTCCAATAGAATAATAACTTTGATAATTTTTGCTATTTTTTAAGAATTTTATGATAAAATATTTTTCCTTGAGTAATGATTTTTAAAAAATAGATTCCTGGTTTTAAATTTTGCACGTCTATCTGTTTGGAATTTGATTTTTCTAACACCATTTTTCCAACAGCATTATAAATTACAACATTAAAAATTTCATCTATATCAATATTAACAATATGGGATGATGGGTTTGGATAGATGCTTGGTGCAGTATCTAAAACCTCTTCAATTCCAAGGCTTGATGTAGATACAGTGTTAGAATACAAAGAATCATAATGTGTTGCACTTCCTGATATAGCCCCTCTAAATTCATACGTATCGGTGTTCCCTGTTAAAGTTGTAACCATATAGGTTCCTGAATTTAAATCGGCATCAGATATTGAGTTCCAAAATTGCTCACCAACCTTTCTATAACTTATAATAAATTGTTCGTTATTACCACAATCGTTACAGTTGTTCACCCATTCAACTTGTATGTTCCCATTAAGCAAGCGTGTTGCCGATGAAAATGTTGGCTCCGGAGTTATAATTAAATCTGCTTTTATAGTAATGTCTATAGACCAGCTACCATCATTATTATCTACAACATTTTCAAATATTACATCGTCATTTTCATAAGTCATTCCCGGTTTTAGAACTACATCTCGTATATCTGCTAAATAATCACCGAAATAATTAATATTAGATGAAGGACTCATGTCTAGAAGTAAATCTTCTGTTCCACTAATTTTATGAACAAAAAAACCATTCGTATTGTTGTCTAACTCAGGATTGTTTAACATGGTATAATAACCATCTATAGTTTTAACTTCCAATTGATAGCCGTGGCGTTTTAGTCCTAAAAAATCCCGCTGGTCTGGCAGAAGCACTTCTATAAAACGCTTACCGGACATAGCGGTCACAGGATTAACCGTTATTTTTAACGTCTTACCCCACCAGTTTTTTGAATAGATAGTTTCAGCATTTATTAATCCACATAAGTCTCGCATGGCACCATTCATTCCAATCCCATAATCCCTACTCCCCATTATGTCGAACTTATTTCCGTAATTTTCATTTAACAAAGAACCGTTATTTGCCACTTCTGGAGTTTCATGAGCTGCTTTGTTACCATTTGTACTACTGTTAGCATGATTATCTAATCCCATACTATGCCCTAACTCATGCAATAAAACTGCTTCAAAATGAGACATCGTATAATTTACATCGCCTTCTTCAACCGTATCGGTTCCAGTAGCTATTAAATATTTATTTAATTCGTTTAATTGATCTACTTCTGGAAAGCCCGGATCTCTATGGAATTGTCCGTTTTGATAGGATACCGTAACCACTTGCTGATTATAAGAAGTGCCATTAATAGTAAAATCTTGATTTTTAGTTATACTTTGTTGTACTGCGGCATCATGACAAAAAATAAACACGACAAAATCGTAATTATTAATATTAAAACCAGCGGCCGTAATATCTATACCCCCTAAAACCTGATCAAAGGAAGCTACTTGACCTGTGTTTGTATCAAAAAAAACCTCTGAGGATGTGGTATAATCAAATACATCACCAGTAATAGTTGTTGTTCCGTAACTCATATCCTGAAACCATGATGAAATATCTCCCTGAAAAACAGTTTGACTCCAGCCATCTTTACTTGGAAATCCGGCTCGGTATTTAGAAGGGATATCTGTAAAATCAATAGGAAAAACAGCAATATGCCAATCGTCTATTTTAGGATAGCTTACAGCCTCAAAAGGAAGAAGATCATCCTGTATTTGTGAATAGGTTAAATTAGGACTCAATATTAAGGCAAATAACACAAATAATATATTCTTCATAATTAAAATATTTTAACCAACAGTTAATTTAGAAAGTCTTGTACTCACGTAAATTTAGTCATTTATTTAACAAGTTTAATTTTAAACAAGCACAAACCTATAAGGTTCAATTATTTATCTTACTTAAAACTTATAAAAATTTCAATAACTATAATTAATAGCTACTCGCTAAATCATACACACTTGTAATATAATAAAGAAGAACCGAAAGCACTTTAGCTATAAGAAGAGCGCCCAAACTACACCAAATCGCACTGTAAAATCGCGATATGGGTTATTAGGTGCCGAGTAAAAATTATTCCCGGTAAACGATGAGTTAAAATGTTCGGCTTTTAAAAATAAGCGCGCTTGACGAATCTTGGCATTTATAAAATAATCAAATCTTGGAAAGTTCCCATATGTTCTATCGTTCTGAACATAAAACTCTGCTAACACAGGATTGTAAGCATTCATATAATACTTAGTAAAATAATTTACAGTCAACCCTGTTTGTAAAAACAAGGCTTTTTTAAACATATGGCTAGAAAAATATAAGGTGTTACGTGTATTAAATTCTGGCACATTTAAAACTTGATTGGCGTCGTCAACACTCTGGTATTCTATGGTGTTATTCAAGGCAAACTTACCTAAACGGAATTCTTTTTCTAATCGCACTCTTAAATAAGTGAGCGTTTCATCATTTTGGAAGGGAGACACCTGTCCAGAAATTTGATCTTCCTTGAAATAGACATAATTATCAATAGTAGAAAAGTCTACCGAAATGTTTGCCCACTTATCCGATTTTAACTTAAATGCCAGTTGCTGGGTTTCTTGATTATTAAAATCGTTTTGCCAATTATAATCCAAATAATTACTTTGATATAACAAAGTATTAAAGTTAGGCGCTTTTGAGCTGTGGTTTATGGAAGCAATGGCCTCGATATCTTTATTCAATTTAAAGGAAGCTTCGGCTTTTATATAATTTCCATCAAAATCTCCTAAAATATTTGCACCTATATCTCCCACCAACTCAAAACCTTTATACTGTTTATGATATTTCCCCCCTACTGCAACGACATCACCTTTTAGTCTATTGGTTATGGTTTCTCCATTTACCAATACCAATTGATCATACCCATAATTATAGTAGGTGTCGTTAACATTAAATTGTAAATCCCCAATTATGTTGTTACTATAATTTAACTGCAACTCATTATACAGGGTTTTTAAGGTTGTTTTATCATAAAGGTTGTTTGAATTAAAAGAACTTCCGAAGTAAGTTGTGTTTGCTGTAGTTTGATCGTATTGGTAATATTTACTTTCAGCAGTTATTATATGATTGATGTTTAATTTATTTTTAGCAAGAGAATCGTTTGGCTTGATAATCTTATAATGATGATCTAAATGATAACGTTTACCCACTAATATGTTCTCAGCATTTTCAAAACCAACCTCTAAAATGGAACGGTCTGAAAACTCAGGATTTCCAGATTCAAAATTAAGTACACTATCTTCATCTAGACCACCATTTTCTTGATTCATTAAATCTTGAGTCACCCAATGCCCACGCACATGATATCGGTCATTTTTGGTAGCATAACTCATAGTGAAACGAAAATTCCCTGTACTGGTTAAAAGGTGCTGATATTTCCCTAAGGAACGTAATCCCTTATAAGCAATAGAAAAGTTTAACCTCGGAGACATATTTGCTGTAAAAAAGGCATCTACAAGCTGACCTTGTTCGAAAGCCGATCTATAAGACAACTCGGTTAAAGGTGTAGGCACTCGGTAATAGTTAATATCTTCAACTTCCATAAAGTTAAAGTGTCTGGCACGTGCACCAAAGCGGGGCATTAACTTTGTATTTTCAAAGTTATAGGTTAGACTATTATAGGTTTGTCCCAAGTTTGAAAATGGAATTAACCCAAAATTATCCTTTCTTAAATAATTGAATTTATAATCCTTTTGAATCGTTAAAGTCGTATCGAGATAGGTCGTATCATTAAGGTGGGATATAATTTGATATTCCTCAATATCCCCTTTTAATTTAACCTTTTTACTGCCTTCGGTATTCCTATCTGGTTCAGGCTCTCTAATAGAATCTTGACTTGTTCCTGCCAAACGTCGTTCGGGGTTAGCTTGAGCACCAATCAAATTAGAAAATAACAGAAATACGAAAACTAAAATTATAGTACTAAGTACTGGCTTCCTTTTATTAATATTCCTTTTTAATGTTACTCTCATATTAAACTTATAGGTAAATAACAACGTTTATGCTGTATCGCTCGAACAATTTTTTCTAGAAGCAAAAGTAATTATTTGAACGTAAAGTGCGTGAAATTATTTCAAATAAAGAAAACCTAATAAATTCAAATCTGCTACAGCCTGAAAACCCTCATATTATATGGTTGTATAACATTAAAAACACTTATTACGATATTAAGGTAACTGAATTTAGAAAGTTGCCCATGTATTTAGCAGAAATATTTTAGATTAATCAATATTTTAGCAGCATGTTATTAAAAAATCATTCTGGTTTAATTTTAGAATGTGGCACCGATGAAGCTGGCCGTGGTTGTTTAGCTGGACCGGTGACAGCAGCTGCGGTAATACTACCCAAAAATTTTAAGAATACCGTTTTAAATGATTCAAAGCAAATTAGCGAAAAGAAACGCATGCTTTTAAAGCCGATTATTGAAGAACAAGCTTTATGCTTTGGTGTTTCTCATGTTTTCCAAGAAGAAATTGATACCATCAATATATTGAACGCTTCCATTCTTGCCATGCATAAATCCATAGCTAAATTAGCGCCTATTCCTGAATTTATAATTGTTGATGGAAACAGGTTTAAGACCTACCCAAACATACCGCATGAAACTATAATAAAAGGAGACGGTAAATACTTAAGTATTGCAGCTGCTTCGGTTCTAGCAAAAACTTACCGTGATTTATACATGGAGAAAATACATGAAGAGTTCCCGATGTATAATTGGAAAAAAAATAAAGGTTACCCAACAAAAGAACATCGCGCAGCAATTAAAGAATTCGGTATTACTAAATATCATCGTAAAACATTTAGATTATTACCAGAACAGTTAAAGTTAACGCTATAAGGTTTTAAATGAATTAAAAAATATAGTAGGTTTGTAGAAACAATTGCATCCCATGAGATTATTTTGCATCCCGCTCCTACTTATATCCTTAATTAGCTGTACAAATGTGAGCACTAAACGTTCTAAACTTTTAGATTTTGCTCCAAAAAACGCTTCCATTATTATAAAAACGTCGCAATTCGACAGGGTAAAAAGTGGTATACAAAACAATGACCTTTTTAAACAACTTTCCAATACTACTAATTATAAAAACTCAGAAAAGCGCCTAGAAAACCTCGAATTCTTTAAGCCTAAAAGTGATTTTTTAATCTGTCTTTCTAAGGATAATAGTGATAGTTTACAATTTTCATTAATTACAAAATTTGAAAAATCTTTATTTGAAACAGATTCCATTCCTAATTACATGGAAGAATCTCTGGTTTATAAAAAGAAAACGATAGTAAAATCGACTATTGATAACGCCATATTTTACAGCACGGTTATAGATAGCACCTTTTTTGCTTCTTCATCGAAAGCATTAGTTGAAGCCGTTTTTGAGGACGTTACAAAAGATTATGATTTAGAAAAAATATATAGCACGACAGGATCCGATAGAGCCTTTTCGATAATCGTTAAACCTGAAAACCCTTTTCTAAAGTCCTTTTTTATTCAAGACTCCATTCCTTTAAACGATTTCTCGGAATATTTCGCTCTTGACATCGAATTGAATCAGAATAGTATACAATTTAACGGCATCTCTAAAGCCAACGATTCTACTAAAAGTTTAATAAACATCTTTAAAGGTACTATTCCGCAGGTAAACCAAATTCAATATATCACCCCATCCAACAGTGATGGCTTTTTAAGCATGACTTTTGATGATTTTAAAACTTTCGAAACTAATATTCGTCAATTTCAGGAAAAAGACTCTTTAATTAATGATAACGCTTTATTTAATGATGTGATTGAAGTTGGTGTGATTTACGAAGCTGACAATAGGGCTATTGTATTAAATTCTTTAGATGTTATAGCCACCAATGATGCGCTTGTAGGAGAACAATCGTTAATCGACAATTACCGGAACGTTAACATCTACGATTTTAGTCGGCCCGATTTATTTAAACAGAAGTTCTCACCATTGATTTCCTTCGAAAAGGCTAGTAATTACTGTGTATTAGATCAATTTTTTGTTTTTACAGACGATAAAGACATGCTTCAAAATATCATTTCCAATTACCAAAACAAAACAACTTTAGCCGAAAAGGATTTCTACAAAAATACTAAAGCAGGTATTAGTGATGCCGCATCCTTACTTCAGTATAATAATGCTTCATCATTAAAACATATTTTAGACAGGAACCTTGAAGCTTCAGAAAAATTCAACGTATCCAATTACAATGCTTCGGCTATTCAATTTATATATGACACAAATTTTGCTCATGTAAATGGCATCATTCAAAAGAATAAAACGAAGACTTATGAAAATTCAATTTCTGAAGAACTTAATATAAAACTGGATAATCACCTTTTAAATAATCCGCAATTTGTTAAAAACCATATTTCAAAACAACAAGAAATCGTGGTTCAAGATGTTAGCAACAACTTATACTTAATTTCTAACAAGGGAAAAATACTTTGGAAAAAGCAGCTTGAAGGCCCTGTTTTAGGACGTATAGAGCAAATTGACATGTATAAAAATGGTAGACTTCAATTGGCTTTTGCAACTTCAAACCGTGTTTATGTTTTAGACCGTAAGGGTAATGAAGTTAAACCATTCGCATTAAAATTTAAAGATGAAATCACCCAGCCTCTAGCGGTTTTTGATTATGATAATAGAAGAAACTACCGTTTACTCGTAACTCAAGGTAAAAAACTTTTCATGTATGATGGTAGAGGGAAATTTGTAAAAGGTTTTACCTTTAAATCGGCGAATAATTCTATTATCTGTAAACCAGAGCATTTCAGAATTTCAGGCAAAGATTATATTGTTTTTAAAACAAAAACTAAGCTTTACGTATTAAACCGAACAGGAAAAACAAGGGTTAAAACTAAAGCGTTCAAGAGTTTCTCCAATGCACCAATTTTCAATTTCAACAACAACTTTACAACCACAACAGAGACCGGTGATTTAATATCGACCGATACACGAGGTGGTGTTTCTATTAAAAAATTAAACTTGACTATAAATCACGGTTTAGAAACTACTAGTAAAACTTTAGTGGCACAAACGGAAAATAAACTGCGCATAAAGGACAAGATTACCGAGTTAGATTTCGGGCAATATTCTAAACCTGGTTTGTTTTATATAAACAACAAAATTTATGTGTCGACTACAGATTTACATGTAAATAAAGTGTATTTATTCGATAGCCAGTCGAAGCTTTTACCAAACTTCCCCGTTTACGGCAGTGGTCCTATCGAACTCAAACAAATAGATAAAGACCACAAGCTAGAGTTTGTTACTAAAGGAGAAAACAACTCCATAATTTTATATCAGATTAATTAGAAGGTTATTATTGAAGTAACACAGTTCGATTTGCGAAGTTTACCAATTTATGGTATACTTTATAAAATTCGTAGCCTCAAGTTTTGGCGTTCCTTTTTAACATCAAAGTCAACATAATTTAATACTATTGCATACCAAATAACACACAAATGATTTCTAGAAAAAACGCTTCCATTTCTCAATTTATAATTCATAAAGTTGGAAATAAATTTAACGACACTAAAAATGCTTTTTCAGATAAAACCGTTGATTTTGATGAAGCCAGTTACGAACTCATGCTGCCGTTTTTACTAAGGCCTTTTGGAAGTGTTGTACAGAGTTACCGTTTTAATCACCATTCTAACATTTCATTAAATGAAATAAATAGTTATGCGGCCCAATTATTTAATGATGAAGAAGCCTTCGTAGATGTTTCAAAACATATTGTAACACACTTATTTGAACAATCTAACTCTTCTCAAATAAAAACTGGAGATGTATTGGTTGTTATGTTTGAAGGCATTGAATACCAAGACATGACTACCAACGCGGTTGGCATCTTCAAAATTGAAAGCAAAGTGAATTTCTTTCAAACCTATTTAGAAGACCATAGTTATGATGTGTTGGTGCAAAAAGGGATAAGTTCTAAAAAAGTAGATAAAGGTTGCCTGATTTTAAACCAGAGTGATACCGAAGGCAACATCATATTAAGTGTAGACAACAACAGTTACGATGCGCAATATTGGATTAATCATTTTCTGAATATCAAATACGCCGATGATGCCAATAACCACACACAGCAATATATTGAACTTTGTAAGGAGTTTTCAACCGAAATTATACAACCCAATCATGGTGCTAAAGAAAAAAACACTTTTTTAGCTAAAACCATTGATTTCTTCAAGGAAAATGAAATTGTTAATGTAGAACGTTTTAAAGAGGAGCTTTTTGAAGAAGACAAGCATAAACTTCAGTTTGATGAATACAAAAAGGAATTTGAAGGCGCACAGAACCTCGTGATTAGAAATCAATTTGATGTTGCCGAGTCTGTTGTCACTAAAGAGAAACGCAAAATAAAAACTGACATTAAGCTTGATACCAATATTCAAATTAAACTTGATATTGATGCCCCTGACGCTTCCGCGGAATATCTAGAACGTGGTTATGACGATGAGAAGAAAATGCATTATTACAAGGTGTTTTTTAATGCCGAAGACTAAAAATTTATCAATGTAATCATTCTGGGGCTACGAGGAACTTATAATCCATAGAAAACTCTTCAGTCTTACCCCGTTCTGAATAACAAAATACAACAATCAAAAAGCCATCTAAAATAGATTTAGATGGCTTTTTTTTGGTATAGTTGATAAAGTGTGGTTCGAATTAAACGCCTCCTTTTAAAACATCTTGCCAATTCTTTAATTCTTCCCACTCGCCTAGGTGCGCTAAATTAGCTTGTGCTGGCCAAGTTCTGGTCATACCACGGTGGGTAATAAATGCAGGCCCCGCATCTACAAGCATAGTTTCCAAAAATTCAATTGGCGTATTAGAAAGCTGTTTGTAACTTATAATACCTTTATTATTAAGTAGTCCTTCAATTTTAGGACCTATGCCTTCAATTTTCTTTAAATCTTGTTTAACATAAGTTTCTTTTTCTTCGCTACCACCGCATCCAAAAATTGACTTTAAAAGCCAACCTAACAGGAAACCTAATAGAAAGGCAGCTAAAAGCCATAAAAGCCAAGGCCAAAAGACATCAGATCCATCGCAAGCAGTCGTACTTATTTGTAGTAATCTCATAATTATATTTTTTTTTTGGTTAAATGTTATTTGGTAATGTGTATTTCTACACGTCTGTTAAGTTTTTTATTTTCTTTGGAATCATTAGGTTTTAAAGGCATGGTTTCGCCTTTAGACTCTACCGTAATTTTATCCTCGGCAACACCTAAACCTATGAGGTGTGCTTTATACTCTTTAGCACGTTTTAAACCTAAATCTTCATTGTATTCTGCTGCGCCATCACTATCGGTATGTCCTACTAATAAAATATGGTCTCCAGATGTTTTCAAAAAAGTTGCTAACTCATTAAAATAGGCCAATACACTTTCACTAGAAACTTCCTCTGCTGAATCGTATTTATAAAATACCATGGTGGTGCCAAAATTCTCCATAACATCATCATTTCTAGTCACCCATTTATATTTAAGCTCATGCAGCATTTTAACTTTAGTAATTTCACAATCGCTGGCAGCTCTTGCGTCTATTTCCACTTCGTCTGCTGATAATTCGGTAAATAACGATTTTACTTTTTCTGCACGTTCAAGCCCGGCTTGTTCTGTTTCCCCAGTAAAATAAGGCCCTACTATAAGTAATTTTTTACCTTCAATCTTAGCGTTAAGAATTTCTTGTTTTTTTGCTGGCCATAAATCATTAGTGATAACTTCACCTGTGGAGCAATCAAAAATTAATGGACCATACTCAACAACTGGTGCGGGTTCCGCACAACATACTACGGTATCTTTATACCATCCCCAGCTAAACCAAGCCAAGAGTAGAAAAAGAATAAATAGTAATAAAGCTAGTGTTTTTTTCATATTTGTGGTTTTTAGTATCGTTTTAAATGTACGAAAAAAACGATAACAGATAGATTTTTACCTTCAAAATTCGACGACTGGCAAACCAATTTCACATATTTACAGTATTTTATAACCACCTTCAAACCATTAATTTAGACTTGAAACGAATTATTATTTTAACTTCCTTCTAACATATTCAAAAATATTAAACTCTCAAAATTCACTAAATTTGCCGGGTGAAAAAAATCTGACGTTAAAACGATTCTAATTTTCACATTTAAAAAACATATGCAATGGAAAATAAAACAACGCAATTAGTAGACAACACAGCAAACCCGGCTCCTCTAGGGTTATTAGGCTTCGGAATGACAACTGTTCTCTTAAATTTGCATAATGTAGGTCTTTTTGAACTGGACTCAATGATCTTAGGTATGGGGATATTTTATGGTGGATTGGCTCAAGTAATTGCTGGTATCATGGAATGGAAAAAAGGAAACACCTTTGCTACAACGGCATTTACATCTTATGGTTTTTTCTGGTTAAGCTTTGCTGCATTGGCAATTTTACCAAAAACAGGGCTTACTAACGCACCCGAGAACGCTTCTCTCGTTTCCTATTTAGTTATGTGGGGTATTTTCACAGGGGCCTTATTTATTGGTACTTTTAAAATTAGTCGTGCGCTTCAATTTGTGTTTGGCTCCTTAACACTTCTATTCTTTTTATTAGCACTTGGCGATTACACTCATAATATGACCATAGGGCTTATTGCTGGATACGTTGGTATTATTTGTGGTTCGTCTGCCATTTATACAGGAGTAGCGCAGGTTATTAATGAATTATATAAGAAAGTTGTTCTACCAATTGGTCCAGTTAATTAGTTTAAAATTATAATTATTTGAATAAAAGAACCATTTTTGATTTAAATTGAAAATGGTTTTTTCTTTTATCACACCAAGCACTTATGAAAATTGACAGGTTTGTATTAGCTATTATTGCAACCATTCTATTGGCTTATTTCTTTCCGCAATGGGGAAGTAAGTCTAGCCCTGTTCCATTAGATTTAATTGGCACCATTGGTGTTTCCTTAATATTTTTCTTTTACGGATTAAAACTGAGTCCGGAGAAAATTAAATCAGGTTTACACAATTGGAAACTGCACGTCATCGTTCAAGCTTCTACATTTTTACTTTTCCCTTTAATTGTTCTTGCGGCAAAACCTTTTATTTCAACTGAAGAAGGCGAAAGTTTCTGGTTATCCTTTCTTTTTCTTGCGGCTTTACCCTCCACAGTTTCTTCATCTGTTGTTATGGTATCGATCGCTAAAGGGAATGTACCTGCAGCTATTTTTAATGCTAGTATTTCTGGCCTTATCGGAATTGTAATCACACCGTTATGGATGGAGCTTTTTATTCCACAGAGCACGACCGATTTTGATTTATCCACAATTTATGGTAACCTAATTATCAAAATATTAGTTCCTGTTACCTTGGGTGTGCTTTTACAGCGCTTCGGAAAAAATTTCACTTTAAAATATAAAAGCCAATTAACTACTTTTGATAAATTAGTTATCCTTTTAATTATCTATAAAAGTTTTGCGCACTCCTTTGAAGGTGATATTTTCAGTACTATAAACTTTGTTGACCTATTAATCATTGCTGCATTTCTTATTCTTCTGTTTTATAGTGTTTTTTTGATTATTGGTTCTGTTGCGAAAGCACTGAATTTCTCCAAGGAAGATCAAATTACTGCGAAATTCTGTGGCACGAAAAAATCGCTAGTTCACGGAACTGTTTTCGCCGAAATATTATTTCCTGCGACTTTTCCTGTGGGTTTAATTCTGTTACCACTCATGCTCTTTCACGCCATGCAAATCTTTATAATTAGTATAGTTGCTAGTAGGTTGGGGAGGGGTGATCAGGAGTTAAGTAGTTAAGGAGTTAAGGAGTTGAAGTAGTTGAAGTAGTTAAGTAGTTGAAGGAGTTAAGGAGTTGAGGAGGAGTTAAGTCGTTAGGTATTAATATCTTGGCAGGAAATTAAGTAGCATACAATGAAAATGTATGGTTACTCGTTTTTTGCTAAATGTATTCGGCTTCAAAAAGGGCTTTAAAATGTTTTAGCAGCTTTTCTTTTACTTGGGCTTCATCTACATGTTTCATACCTAATTCTACATTCAATGTCGTTACGGCTTTACCTCGTATACCGCATGGAATAATATTATCAAAATACCCCAAATCGGCATTCACATTTAATGCAAATCCATGCATGGTCACCCAACGGCTTGCGCGAACTCCCATGGCGCAAATTTTTCTAGCAAATGGAGTTCCTACATCTAACCAGACGCCGGTTTCGCCAGGACTTCTTTCTGATTTTAATCCGTATTCAGCTAAGGTTAGAATGATCATTTCTTCCAGTAGGCGTAGGTATTTATGAATATCGGTAAAGAAGTTTTCTAAATCTAAAATAGGGTAACCCACTATTTGTCCGGGACCATGATAGGTAATATCTCCACCCCTATTTATTTTATAAAATGTGGCTCCTTTAGCGGTAAGCTGTTGTTCATCTAATAATAAATTAGACATATCACCACTTTTACCTAAAGTATAAACGTGAGGATGCTCAACAAATAGTAAATAATTTGGTGTAGCAAGTGTTGTATTTTCTCTTCTATTTTTAATTTTAAGGTCTACAATACTTTTAAAAATGGTTTCCTGGTAATCCCAAGTCGCCTTATAGTCTTTTTGACCTAATTCTTGTATTTCAACTACTTTATTCACCAGCTTCTTTATGATTGTGATTCAATGTTTGATGCGCTTGTTAAATCTGAAAAACAAACTACGGTTTAGCAGCATCTGCCCTTTGCCTAGGCCACTCCGTTCTGTGGTTTGCAAAGGTAATTATTAAAAACCAATAAAACAGAGCCCTTTAAGTGTTAGCACTTGGGAAAAAACTGTCAAAAGTCAGTTAAGTCTATTCTTATAATTAGTAACTTTGAGTGTCATTAAAATTCTAAGTCATGAAAAACACTGTTAAAAACATAGGTGTATTATTCTTTTTTATGGGGCTTTTTGCTTCATTTACAACGCAAGCACAAAGCTCTTGCAGCAGTGATTACTACCCGTTAGATAAGGGCACTGTGTATGAACTCACACATTACGATAAAAAAGGAAAAGTGGATTGGATTACTAAAAACGAAGTGACCGCCACGACTTCTAGTACGGCAACTGTGCACACCGTGCAAACTTCTAGTGATGGTGAAGAAAAAATTAATGCTTCTTATACCGTAAAATGTGAAGCCAACGGTATTGCGATGGACTTGAACCAGATAATTAGCGAACAGATTGCAGCAAATATGACTAATCCAGATATTAAGATGGAAATGTCTGGAACAGATGTGATTGTGCCTAACGATTTAAAAGTTGGTCAAACTTTACCTGATTCAGAATTGAATTTAGATATAATCGCGCCTTCAACGACCATTAACTGTCATGTTGAAACTTCTGAAAGGAAAGTGATTGGCGAAGAATCTGTCACAACTCCTGCAGGAACTTTTGATTGTGTTGTGATGACCCAAAAAACAGATATAAAAATGTTAGTATCAAAACATACAAATTCTAAAATTTGGCTATCAAAAGGCGTGGGTGTTGTGAAGCAAGAAACTTATAATAAAAAAGGAAAATTACAAGGAAGAGATGTTTTAACCTCTTTTAAAAAGTAAGCTTTTTCTATAATCAATAAAAAGGCCTGAATTATTGTTCAGGCTTTTTTTATGCCGTTAATTGGCGTATTTCGGATTATTTAGAATCACTAAAGCAGCAATCACGCCTGGCACCCAACCGCAAAGCCACAATAAAAAAACGATTAATACTGAGCCACACCCCTTACCTATAACGGCTAGTGGCGGACAAATAATAGATAATAAAACTCTCCAGAATGACATTTTTATTTGGTTTTTGGTTATTGGTTTTTGGTTATTGGTTATTGGTTATTGGTTGATGATTTTTGACTGTTGACTATTAGTTTATTCGTGTAATCGAAACTGTTAAAAGATTCCTCCTAACGTCGGAATGACACACTACTAATTTTGTCATTCAGAAGGAGGCGCGACTGAAGAATCTCTACTTTATTGTTGATTCGTTTATTCGTGTAACCTTTCGGAAACTTCTAATACCCTCAACATTTTTCACTTTTAACTTTTCATTATTAATTTTTAATTTTTCACTCCTATCTCCTGTCTCCAAAAAGTAAGACGCAAACAAACATGAAATGTTACAAGGTATTTAATTTAACGTTCGGCACGCTGCGTTAGGGATAGCAGTGGAAATCCTTTTTGAGAGGCACGAACAAAAAGATTGCAACGGATAGCCCGACCATGTCCTGAGCGCAGTGGAAGGATGTGGGAACGCCCTAAAAATTCGTAAATCATTAGTTAAAAAAAGGAAATCAATTGATTATCTTTGCTTCTTAAAAATTTTCACACCGTATTTAGAGTATGTCACAATTATCTGAACAAGAGCTTGTAAGAAGAGAAAAATTAGCAAAATTACGCGAATTAGGAATTAACCCATATCCTGCAGATTTATACCCTGTAAACCACACATCTAGAGAAGTTAAAAATGACTTTGAGGAAGGCAAAGAAGTTGTAATCGCTGGACGATTAATGCTAATAAAGGTACAAGGAAAAGCCAGTTTCGCCCAATTACAAGATGCCGAAGGTAAAATACAGGTTTATTTTAATAGAGATGAAATTTGTCCGGGTGACGACAAAGTAAAATACAACGAGGTTTTTAAAAAACTTTTAGATTTTGGCGATTTTGTTGGAATTGAAGGTGAATTATTCACGACCAAGGTTGGAGAAAAATCGGTTAGAGTTAAAGACTTTACACTTTTAAGTAAGGCTTTAAAACCATTACCATTACCTAAAGAAAAAGATGGCGTTGTTTTCGATGCTTTTACAGATCCTGAACACCGTTACAGACAACGTTATGCAGATTTAGTAGTAAATCCGCATGTTAAAGACGTTTTTATAAAGCGTACCAAATTGTTTAATGCGATGCGGTCATTTTTTAATAACTCGGGTTATTTTGAAGTTGAAACGCCTGTTTTACAACCTATTCCTGGTGGAGCTGCGGCGCGTCCGTTTGTAACACACCACAATAGTTTAGATATTCCTTTATACATGCGAATTGCCAATGAGCTTTATTTAAAAAGGCTTATTGTTGGTGGTTTTGATGGGGTTTACGAATTTTCTAAAAACTTTAGAAACGAGGGTATGGACCGCACACATAATCCAGAATTCACAGCCATGGAAATTTATGTAGCTTATAAAGACTACAACTGGATGATGGATTTCTGTGAGCGTTTATTAGAATACTGTGCTATGGTAGTAAACGAATCGACTGTAGCGAAATTTGGCGAACATGAAATTAACTTTAAAGCGCCGTACGCTAGAGTAACAATGGCCGATTCTATTAAGGAGTTTACAGGTTTTGATATTACTGGTAAAACGGAAGATGAAATTAGACAAGCAGCCAAAGACCTAGGTGTTGAAGTTGATGAAACGATGGGGAAAGGTAAATTGATTGATGAAATTTTTGGTGAAAAATGTGAAGGCAACTACATCCAGCCAACTTTTATTACCGACTATCCAAAAGAAATGAGTCCGCTGTGTAAAGAACACCGAGACAACCCTGAATTAACAGAACGTTTTGAACTTATGGTTTGTGGTAAAGAAATAGCGAATGCTTATTCTGAGTTAAACGACCCCATAGATCAACGTGAGCGTTTTGAGCATCAATTAAAACTGGCTGCCAAAGGTGATGATGAAGCAACAGAGTTTATCGATCATGATTTCTTACGTGCTTTAGAATACGGTATGCCTCCTACATCTGGAATGGGTATTGGCATGGATCGATTAATTATGTTTTTAACAAACAACCAATCAATTCAAGAGGTATTATTCTTCCCGCAAATGCGTCCAGAGAAAAAAGCTGTACCTTTAAGTGATGAAGGTAAAGCGGTTTTAGACCTGTTAAAGAAGGCTGAAAAATTAGCTTTAACGGACTTAAAAACACAATCTGGTTTATCTAATAAAAAATGGGATAAAACGATTAAAGAGTTAACGAAACACAATCTGGCTAAAGTTGAAAAAACCGATGATGGTTTGTTTGTAGCAGTTATCGCTTAACAGATTTCACACGACATATTATTGCATAAAAAAAGCCGGTAAACTACTCCGGCTTTTTTATTAACAAACTAACTATACTAAACATAATTTTTAAACCAATATATTTTAAGATCAAAAAGTAATTTTAGGAGGTACTTTTTGATTGTACTTGTTTTAACTAATTACACTACAAAGAGAATGATTTTCTTGCTTATAGTTAAATAATTTAGATTTGTTTAACAGCATTACATCTAAACTTTACAATTCTCTTAAGATTACGCAATCCAAATGTTAATTTTTTAAGGAAACTTATTTTAATTCCTTATCGCCTGCTTTAACAAATTCAGCAAAAGACATTAATAGCTTTCTTCCAGAAGCAGGATATCAAAACCTGAATCAATCTCAACCTGCCCGTTTTTCACTATGGATTCTACTCCAGAATAAGCATCTCTAATTTTTGTACCTTCCTTAAAAACTTCTGAAACAGAAACAGACTTAAGCCCTTTATCTAGATTTAAACCAACAACAACGACATCTTTAAAGTTATTCTTATTGTAGCTTCGAGAAAACACGTAAGGTAGCTTAGATATCATTTGATGGCGCCCTGCTCCAATAGCAGGATGCTTTACTCGAAATTGACCTAATTTTTGCCAATGTTTTAAAACCAACTGTGTTTCTGTGTTTGTGTTAATAGCCTCCCAGTTCATAAACGAACGTAGGTTGGCATCTCCAACAGCACCTTCGACATGTAGTATTCTTGCTGATTCATCGCCGTAATATATTTGAGAGGCACCTTGAGACAATAATAATTTGGTAGCTGTCTCATAAGGTTTTTTACGCATGGGATCGAATGGTTGTCCGTCGTCATGAGAACTCAAATAATTCAAAACACTATAACCTTTTAAATTACCATGAAGTATGCTATCATATTTAGAAAACATACTTTCCAAATCCAATTGCTGTGCATTCCACTTAAATTCGAAATTTATGAGTTGATTGAAAGCTTTATCAAAATAATTTACTTTTTTATCTCCAAAATCGAAAGCTTTCTCGTGGCTTATGGCATAATTATAAACTTCCCCAACTAGGTAAAAGTCATTATCGTCTAAAACCTTTTCAGGGTTATTTGATTTAAACTCGGTAAAAGCAGCATTGACTACTTCTCTAAACTCTTGCCACACATAAGGCTCGGTATGTTTTACAGTATCGACGCGGTAACCATCAATTCCGAATTCGGTAATATAGTCGGAAAGCCATTTCATGATATAAAACCGCGGTGCTCTTGGGTATTTTGTACGCTTAAAGAAAGCATCTAATTCTGTGATTTCTTGTTCGTAACGGCCTTCTGCTTTCCATTTTTCAACCAATTGTATTGGAAGCTCTACAAGCTCATTACTTTCCGTTTTTATATCTGGTAGATTTTCCACCAAAGTACAATGTACGGTATGGCCATAATTTTTGTAGTCGCAAGCAGGTCCTGTTCTTACCCAATCGTCTGGCCATACGGGGTCTTTTTCGGTTACAGGCCCTGTGTGGTTTATAACAGCATCTAATACAATACGAATTCCTTTGCTGTGAGCAACCTCAACCAGTTTTTTCAAGTCTGCTTTTGTCCCGAAGTTAGGATCTAGGTTGGTCCAATCTTTAGTCCAATAACCATGAAAGCCATAAGATACGCCAGTACCTTCATCGGTACCGCCATGAATTTGCTCAACAATTGGTGTCATCCAAATGGCATTAACACCTAAATCTGTAAAGTAACCAGACGCTACTTTTTCAATCACACCTTTAAGGTCTCCACCTTCAAATCCTCTTAAAACGCCAGCTTCATCAGTTCTGTTGAAATTAATATCATTGGAAGTATCGGCGTTATTGAACCTATCGGTTAACATAAAATAAACAGTAGCGGCATCCCATGAAAATGGAATATCAATAACTTCCTTCGCTGTTGATTCTGATTTGTTTTGACATCCCATAAACACTACACTTAAAACAATAATTAACTTCCTCATGATTTACTGTAGTTTTAAAATAAAAGATTCTAAAGGTTTTACTATGATTTTTGCTGAAGCCCCATCTTTTGTAAGCTCTAATTTAGTTTTAAAAACATGAGCTAATTGATCTTCTAGGATATAGTCACCTGATTGTAATTGCCAAGTATTTATAAGGGCATCTGGTAATTTTAAAGTAAATTCAGCGCCATATTTGGCATCAAAATTGGCCACAACAATCAATTTTTCGTTATTACTCCAACGTGCAAAAGCTAAATGTTTTCCGCCATAGTTTGCTGTTTGGTTTTTGTTAAACTCGTGTAAATCCAGATACGCTCCCATTAGTGCCTCGCTTGTAATGGTAAAATTTAGTAAACGCTTATAAAAATCGCGTAACTCCAGCTCCTTAGGAGTTGATTTCCCGCCATCAAATTGCTTATTGTTCACCCAACGGTTAACACTCGGCACATTTCCATAATCAAAAATTGATGTTCTTGACGGGGCTCCAAAACCTAAATCTTCTGCTCCAGGCTCCCCAAATTCTTGTCCGAAATAAATTAAAGTAGGCGAAGAACTAATTGTTGCCGAAACCACCATAGCAGGTTTTGCTTTTAAAGGATCTCCGGCAAACTCCGGACTTGCAATACGCTGCTCGTCATGATTTTCGAGAAAGTGCAACATATGATGCTCAATATCCTTCAAATCTTCTTGAACCGCTGGAATATTATGGGTTTTACGCTTACCTTGAATCACATATTTTAAAGTATCATATAGCTGCACTTTATCATAGAGATAATCCATTTTTCCTTTTCGGATGTAATCACGATACAAATTCGGATTATAAACTTCGGCTAATAAAAAAGCATCAGGATTCTTCATTTTAATAGTGGAGTTCATATAACTCCAAAATTCCACAGGAACCATTTCAGCCATATCGTAACGAAAGCCATCAACACCTTTTTCAATCCAATACAAAGCGATGTCTTTAAATTTATCCCAAGAATTTGGCACTGTTTTATCCTTCCAGAATTCGAAATGCGCTTGATAATCTTTCATATCAAAATGATCAGGCAAGACGTCAAAATCACGGTTTCCTTCTGGAGAAACGCCATAATTAATTTTAACCGTTTCGTACCAATCGTTAGGATCTGGTTGTGATAAACGCGAACCATTCCCCGTCCATTTTGAAGGAATCTCTTCAAATTTTCCGTCGGATAAAGCATTCTTATCACCACCTAAAGGCAAATAACCATTTGGTCGTTCTGGCACCATAAAAACCTCATCTGGGTTATAGTAAAAATTATTATTCACGTCATAAACAACGGCAGTATCATCGTTTTCACCAAAATCGGACACCCCTTCTGGCTTAGAAATGCTCTCATATTTTCGAGCAACATGATTAGGAACAATATCAATAATCACTTTTAAACCAGCTTCGTGTGAACGCGCGATTAGTGCTTCAAATTCCTCTAAGCGTTTGGCTGGATCTTCAGCTAAATCTGGATTTACATTGTAGTAGTCTTTAACGGCATAAGGTGAGCCTGCACGACCTTTTACTACATCGGGATCGTCGTTAGAAATACCATATTTAGTGTAATCGGTAATAACTGCGTGGTGTGGTACGCCTGTGTACCAAATGTGAGTCACTCCTAAATCTTTAATTTCTTTTAAAGCCCTATCTGTAAAGTCATTAAACTTCCCTACACCATTTTCTTCAATGGTACCCCAAGGCTTATTTGTGGTATTGGTGTTTCCAAACAAGCGTGTAAACACTTGATAAACTACCGCTTTTTTAGGTGATTCTGTTGATGCGATCGTATCTTTCTTTTTAAGGGATTCTTTCTTGTTAGTCTGGCAACCAACAAATGCTGCTAAAGTAAGTGCAATAAGTATTATTCGAAATTTAAACATGGTATTTTATTTTGAGGTCAACAAGAGCATTCCTTTTTCTGATAACTTTAAATGGGAACCCCATTTTACTGGTGCACCCGATATCATATTTTTTAAAGATTTTCCTTCTAAACCTAATTCTTTATAATGACTTAAGTCTAAATCGATAGCTGCTTCATTTCTATTTAATACGAGGACTACCGTTTCGTCTCCTGCTATTCGAGCCAAAACATACACACCATTTTCGGGTGCAAAATGAATGGTTTCACCTTCATGAATGGCTTTACTATCTTTTCTATAATTAAGTACCTTCTGCACAAAATCCTGCATGCTCGCTTGATCTTTGCTTAAGCCATGTCCAGAAAAAGCATTCACCGCATCGCCTTCCCATCCACCAGGGAAATCGGTTCTTATTAAACCATGATCGTGAGGTTTTGCCGTATTCTGCATTAAAATTTCGGTACCATAATACAATTGGGGAATTCGAGGCATTAAAAACATATAACTTAACGCCATTTTAGTATGAGTTACATCTTCCTTGAGTTGCGTGAATATGCGATCCATATCATGATTGTCTGGAAAAATTAAAATAGACTCAGGCTTTGTATACACAAAATCGTCTGCCAAACCTTCATACATTTTCACCAAACCAGTACCCCAATCTTCTTTTTCATTTAAAGCCTTCACAATATTTTCTTGCATTGGAAAATCCATAGTAGACGTTAAATGTGATTCATAGCCTTCCTTATTTGGTGTTCCTGTTTGCCAGTAACGTACCAATAACGGATTCACACTCCACTCTTCACCCACAATACTAAAATTAGGATATTCTGTCATGATAGCCCCAGCCCAATCACTCATAAAATATTTATCGGGGTAAGGATAAGTATCTTGACGAATACCTCCAAGGCTTAAGGTTTCTATCCACCAAATATTATTTTGGATGATGTATTTTGCCATAAAAGGGTTCTTCTGATTTAAATCTGGCATTGAAGGCACAAACCAACCTTCAGTCATTTCCTTTTTATCAATTTTTGAAGCGTATACATCCTGATTTGTAGTTCGTCTGTGATTCGAATTTTTAAGCTCCCCTTTGTTTTCGAATGTTTTTTGTTGGTTTAGCCAGTCTTCAAAAGGCAAATCTTTCATCCACCAATGTTCGCTTCCGCAGTGATTTGCAACCATATCCATAATCAGTTTTAAACCACGCTCATTCATTTCTTGAGACAATTCAATGTATTCATCTAAAGTACCAAAACGCGGATCAACTTGATAAAAATCCGTCATCGCATAACCATGGTAAGACGAACTTGGCATATCGTTGGTTAGCATAGGTGTAGGCCAAATAGCTGTAAAACCTAAACCATGTATGTAATCCAGATTATTGATTATACCACGAATATCACCACCATGCCTGCCGTAATCATTTTTACGATCTAACACTTTTTCGTTCATGCTTTTAACAACATCATTTGATGTATCGCCATTAGCAAAACGATCAGGTGTGATTAAATAAATAGCATCACTACTATTAAATCCTACGTACGCTTCCGCGGATTTGTCTCTGGATTTTAATTCATACGTATAAACTATATTTTTGCCTTTCTTCGGTTTAAAAACAATCTCAAACTGTCCTGCTTTTGCTGATTTATCAATCTCTAAATCGATGAATAAATAATTCGAACTATGCGCTTGATGTGTTTTTTTAATGCTTACTCCTTCATAATTAATTTTAGGTGTGGTTTCTCCTATTTTAGGAGCGTGCACTAACAATTGTAATTCCGGATTTTGAAATCCCACCCACCAATTTGATGGATCAACACGTATGGTTTGCGCGTTTAAAGCCAAGCTAAAAACGATTAACAAGCCTAAAACAAGCCTTTGTTTACAGCATTTTATGTAGTTTCCATTTATTTGCATAACCAATATTTATGAGGGTTTACAACTTTCTTCTAAAAAGAAAATATTTAATTTATTTCACTTCTTTGATACTAATAGCGTAGCCACCACCAGGCACAGACACTTGCGAAAGCTTCGTTTTACTTGTCACTTTCTTTTTGTTGATGGTGTAGGCCTGCGGGTTTGTTCTATAATGCGCATCTTTAGCATCGGCATAAATGATCGCTTCGTATTTTTTTCCTTTTTCTAAGAAATCTAAAGAAATGTTAGACGTTCTCGTATCGTTGCCGTTTACATTTCCAACGAACCAATTATTACTTCCTTTTTCTTTACGAGCTACAGTAATATAATGACCAGGTTCGGCTTCTAAATATTTGCTTTCATCCCAATCGATGGCCACATCTTTTATAAACTGAAAGGCATCCATAAACTGTTCGTAATGTTCAGGTAAATCGGCTGCCATTTGCAACGGACTGTACATCGTAACATACAAGGCTAATTGATTAGCAATTGTGCTGTTTACGTGTGAATTATTTTCAGGATTTAATTTAGAAATATCCATTTCAAAAATACCTGGCGTATAATCCATAGGTCCTCCGATTAAACGTGTGAAAGGTAAAACCGTGACATGATTTGGTTTAGACCCACCAAAAGATTGATACTCTGTACCTCTAGCCGATTCGTTTCCTATTAAGTTTGGATAAGTTCTACAAATACCGGTTGGACGTACCGCTTCGTGCGCATTTACCATAATTTTATAATCTACTGCTTTTTCAATAGCATATTGATAATGATTTACAATCCACTGGTTATAATGGTTTTCACCACGTGGTAAAATATCGCCTACGTAACCACTTTTTACAGATTTATAACCGTGATCATTCATAAACTGATACGCTTCGTCCATATGGCGTTCATAGTTTCTTACAGAAGCAGAAGTTTCATGATGCATCATCATTTCAATGCCTTTAGATTTGGCATAGGCGTGAATTTCTTCAACATTAAAATCTGGATAAGGCGTTACAAAATCGAAAACATAATCTTTAGAATGCCCAAACCAATCTTCCCAACCTACATTCCAACCTTCAACCAATACGGCATCAAAGCCATGTTCTGAAGCAAAATCAATGTAACGTTTTACTTTGGTATTATTGGCTGAATGTGTTTTATTAGGTGTCACCTTAGAATAATCTGTAACTCCTAATTGCACTGCTGGCAATTCGTCTGTATATTGCCAAGCGCCTTTTCCTGTAATCATTTCCCACCAAACACCAATATATTTTACTGGTTTAATCCATGAAGTATCTTCAATAGCGCAAGGATCATTCAAGTTCAAGGTCATTTTTGATGCTAATATATCACGAGTATCGTCACTCACCATAATCGTTCGCCAAGGTGACTTTGCAGGCGCTTGCATATAACCTTTATCGCCGTTAGCATCTGGGGTTAACCATGACTGAAAAACCATGTTTTTATCATCCAAATTAAGATGCATGCAAGAATAATTAATTAAAGCCGCTTCATGCAAATTTAAATACAACCCATCGTCGGTTTTCATTATTAGTGAGGTTTGTACTCCTGTTGGAGAAAAAGAGGTTTGTGATAAATTTTCGGTAACAGCCCCTTCATAAAAACCACGAATTTCCGAAAGTTTAGATTCTGTATAATCATACTCTTGAGTATCATAATCTCCAGGAATCCAAAATGCCGTATGATCGCCAGTCATTGCAAATTCGCTGCGCTCTTCCTTAATGGTAAAGTACACCAAGTTTTTCTGTGCAGGAAATTCGTATCGAAAGCCTAAACCTTCATCAAACAAACGAAAACGAACAATCATAACGCGTTCGGTTTCCTTTTGAGTTAAGGTGACTGCCAATTCGTTATAGTGATTACGAATTGATTCTTCTTCACCCCAAACAGGTTTCCAAGTTTCATTAAACGTGGCTGTTTCGGTTTTTGAAATCGTAAAATCATCCAATAGCGATTTGTTATCATCCTTCAACTCTAAACCTAAAGCACTGGTTTTAACAACCGCCTTATTTTTATAATGCAATTTATAAGTTGGTGTACCATCTTTTTTTAGTTCAAAATGCATGTTTAAATCACCATTGGGAGATTTTAAGTCCTGCCCATGAGTTAAACAAACCACTGAAAACAAAAGCCCTAAGGTTAATATTACTGATTTCATAAGTCCTATTTTTTTTATTAATAATTTTTTTTTGTATATCCGTTTTGTAACCTAAACATTGTATTTACGTCATTCCGAATTTATTTCGGAATCTCATAAAGCTGATAATTAATATATTGTGATGAGAACCTGAAACAAGTTCAGGTTGACGATAACAATTATGTCACATTACGGATAATCAGTGTTTTTTTAACTATTCAATACCTGAGATTCGGTTGCTTTTAATGTTAAAGGTTTGTCTTTACAAGTTATGGTTAATGCACTTCCTCTTTCTAAAGTAAAGGTCGTTTCTTCCTTAGTGACATCAACTTTAAGTATTTGATTTCTGAAATTCACTTTAAACGAATAACCATCCCACTGTTCTGGAATTTTAGGATCAAAAGACAAGCTATTGTCTTTTACACGCATGCCTCCAAAACCTTCAACAATACTCATCCATGTTCCTGCCATTGAAGTAATATGTAAACCTTCTTCTACTTCTTTGTTATAATCGTCTAAATCTAAACGTGAGGTACGCAAATAGAATTCATAAGCCTGATCCATACGATCTAATTTTGCAGCCTGAATACTATGCACACAAGGTGATAGTGAACTTTCATGAACTGTAAACGGCTCGTAGAAATCGAAATGACGTTCTAATTCTTCTGTAGTAAAATCGTCTTCAAAAAAGTAGAATCCTTGCAAGGTATCTGCTTGTTTAATGTATGGTGAACGTAAAATACGATCCCATGACCATTTTTGATTAATCGGTCTAGATGCTTTATCAAGATCGGCTACGGTGATTAATTCTTTATCAAGAAAACCGTCTTGTTGCAAATACACTTGGTATTTCTCTGAATACGGAAAATACATATTTCCGGCAACAGCTTTCCACTGTTCTAATTCAGCTTCAGTAAGCTTGACTTTAGCTTCAATTCTTTTGTTATCTGAAGGGTATTCTTTAGCAACCTTTTCAATATTTTCTAAGGCATAATCGATACACCATTTTGCTATATAATTGGTGTAAAAATTATTATTGACGTTGTTTTCGTATTCATTAGGCCCTGTTACTCCTAAGATGACATATTTATCATGCGCAGCAGATAACGTAGCACGTTGTTGCCAAAAACGAGCAATCCCAATTAAAACTTCTAAGCCCTTTTCTGGGATATAACTATAATCGTTGGTGTAACGGTAGTAGTTAAAAATGGCATAAGAAATAGCCCCGTTTCTATGAATTTCTTCGAAAGTGATTTCCCATTCGTTATGGCACTCTTCTCCATTCATGGTTACCATGGGATACAAGGCTGCACCATTAGTAAATCCGAGTTTCTCAGCATTTTCGATGGCACGATCTAAATGATTATAACGGTATTCCAACAAATTACGTGCTACTTTTTGATCTTTAGTTGCCATGTAAAACGGAATACAATACGCTTCGGTATCCCAGTAAGTACTGCCACCGTACTTTTCACCTGTAAAACCTTTTGGCCCAATATTTAAAGTAGCATCTTTCCCTAAATAGGTATGATTTAATTGCATGATATTAAAGCGAATACCTTGCTGTGCTTTGACATCACCAGAAATGGTAATATCGGCCATATCCCAAATTTTAGCCCAAGCTTCTTTTTGTTTGTTCAACAAAGCATCAAAACCAAGTTCAACGGCTTGAGAGAGCACAGCTTTGGCAGCATTCAACAATTGTTTTTTATCATGGTTTCTGTCGACTACATATCCTCCAAATTTATTTATCGAAAAAGTTTCGTTGGCTTTAACTTTCGTAGTGTATTCGAAACCAATACGCGTTTCTAAATGCGTAACTTTTGGCTCAATATCTAAAGGCTCACCTGCTAAGGCGCATTTAGACTCCATAAAAGTACAGGTATGGAATTGCGTTTTCATGGTGTGAGCTTCTATAAACGCTTGATTTCCATTTTGAGTGACTGCGGTAGTTTCCCAAAATTTATCATCCCAGTTGGTATCTTCATTGGTAATACTAGAGTCTAAATAAGGTTCAAAAGTTATTTCAGCACCACCATTTAAAGGTGTGATATGAAATTCAATGGCCCCTACTTCATCTAAATCAACACTCAAAAAACGTTTTGTTTCCACTAAAACCTCAACATCGTTGGGCATGGTTGCTTTGAAGCTTCTAGACAACCAACCTTCTTTCATATTTAATTCACGCTTAAAATCGGTAATGTTTTTACATGTGAATAAATCTAACGTATTGGCGTTCACAAATACATTAATACCAATCCAGCTAGGTGCATTTAATACTTTAGCAAAATATTCAGGATAGCCATTTTTCCACCATCCTACGCGTGTTTTATCTGGATAATATATTCCAGCGATATAACTTCCTTGAAACGTTGGTCCGGAATAATGTTCTTCAAAATTAGCACGTTGCCCCATGGCACCGTTTCCAATACTGAATAAACTTTCTGACGATTTAACACGGTCTACATCAAATCCCTCTTCAATAATCGACCAGTTATCTGGTTTTATATAATCTTGATTCATTTTTTATTTTGGATAAATAAGAATTAAAAAGAACATTTGACTTCAATCATCTTGAAAGCCTTTTAATCGCACTTTTAATCCCTTTTTTTCTATTTATAAATTAATTCGTTTAAAAAGTGTTCTGAAATTTCACTGAAATCGTTAAAAATATAATCGGCTTCATGTAACACATCTTTACTTCCAATACCGATGGAAATCATGTTGGCTGTATTTGCTGCCTGCACACCTGCCACAGAATCTTCAAAAACAACACAATCTTCTGGATTACAATGAATAGAAGCTGCTGCATTTAAAAACACTTCTGGATCTGGTTTGGCTTTAGTGACATCATTACCATCCACAATGGTTTCAAACTTGGAAATCAAGTTTACTTTTTCTAAAATACGTCTGGCATTTTTACTGGCTGAACCCAAAGAAACCCCCTGATTGTTAGCGATTAAAAAATCTAAAACCTTTGGAACATCTACTAAAATTTCTGAATCACCCATTTTATCAATATAACCTAGATACTCATCATTTTTCAGGGTCATGAGTGCTTGGAATTTCTCTTCGGAAACCGTTGTATTTCCCCAGGCCAAAATTTTATTTAGTGAGTCTACACGACTTACACCTTTAAGTTGCTCGTTCTGTGCTTCGGTAAAATCGAACCCTAAACTATTGGCTAGGTTCTTCCATGCCAAGAAGTGGTACTTTGCAGTGTCTACGATGACACCGTCTAAATCGAAAATAAATCCTTTTCTTTTCATTACTGTTCTAATTCTGGTTGATATGAAATGGCATTTTTATCTGTAATCAATAAATTACAGAGTCCTGCAATAATTAAACTTAATCCTGCAACTAACATGGCGTTAATCGCTTCTTCACCTATTAAATTGGAAATAAAGTTGATGCCTCCAATGGCTGCAATAATTTGCGGCATCACAATAAACATGTTGAATATCCCCATGATAACACCCATTTTATTGGGATTTACAGAGCTTGATAACATCGCATACGGCATAGACAAAATACTCCCCCAAGCGATTCCTACTAGAATGAATGAATACTTTAGAAATTCTGGAGAAGGCACATAGTACATACTTAAGAAACCTATACCGCCCATAATAAGAGAAAACATATGAACATACTTTCTATTAATGCGTTTTTTGGACGTATAAAAAGCTAAAACCAGTGCAAATGCCATAGATGACAAACCGTAGATTCCCATAGAAGATCCCACCAAATTCGATGCTTTTTGAAAAGCTGTATTTGCCACATCAAAAGCTTCCGCTTGAGCTGGAATAGCTAAATCGTAAGCCGATTCTATAGGTGCTGGTGTATGAAATACATGCTCCGTTAAGGCTGGATTGGCTAAACTCCACATGGTAAAAAAGGCAAACCAACTAAAAAACTGAATCAATCCTAGTTTCTTCATAGTTGTTGGCATGTTGCCAATATTATTCATGATGTCTGAAACGAATTGATTTTTCTTAGCTTTTTCTTCTTCGAAAGCCTTCATGTCCTCTGGCGGATATTCAGTAGTTGTAAACACAGTATATAAAATACTAGCTAAAAACACCACAGCTCCAATTCCAAAAGCCACTTTTACCGACATAGGTACCACGCCCATAGGGGCTGAATCACTCACACCAAGTTGCGAAACCATCCAAGGTAAATTACTTGCAACCCAAGTTCCAATACCAATTATTAAAGTTTGAACAACAAAACCATACGAGCGTTGTGAATCTGGCAATTTATCGGCAACCAGCGCTCTAAAGGGTTCCATAGAAACATTTATTGAAGCATCAAGAATCCATAAAAAACCGGCCGCCACCCATAATGCTGGTGAATGCGGTACAATAAGTAAAGCTATGGAACTTAAAATAGCGCCTATTAGAAAGTAAGGTCTACGACGACCCCAACGCGGACTCCACGTGCGGTCACTCATATAACCTATAATAGGCTGAACCAATAAACCTGTTAAAGGTGCAGCAATCCATAACAATGGAATAGCCTCTTTATCAGCTCCTAGTGTTTGAAATATTCGAGACATAAAGCCTCCTTGTAATGCAAATCCGAATTGTATTCCCAGAAAACCGAAACTCATGTTCCAAATTTCCCAGAAACTAAGGGCGCGCTTTTTCATTAATAGTATATTTAAAATGAATACTATTGATAAGCGGAAAAAATACTTATCAAAACTTTATTACCTGAGAAGTAAAAATATAAGTCTTGATCTGGGGCAAATATACAAAAGATTTCTATTTGACCATGTTAATTTTTATTTTGTTGATTCTCTTTCAATCAATTCTGTCTCTATAACTACCGTTCTTACAGGGTCTTCCGGAGATTCACTCTCTATTTTTTCGATGATTAATGAGGCTGCAACCTCCCCTATTTTATGCCCATATTGTGTTACAGTTGTTAAACTCGGTGTTGCATGTCTTGATAAAACACCATCGGTAAAACCAATAACTTGAATGTCTTCAGGAATACGTTTTCCTAAATTCCTAGCCACTTTCATAGCCGTAACAGCATAGAGTTCATTAACTGCAAACACACCATCAATTTGAGGATTCATTAAAAACAAGGTTTTAATTTCTTTCTCTAATACATCTATATAGTCTTCTGAAACTAATTTGTCATCTACTTTTAAAATTAGCTCAGCCTCCGTCGTAATTTCGTGCTTATTTAAAGCTTCAATATACCCTTGAGTTCTTAACCTACCCACACTTATATAATCCATGGTAGTTATCAAGGCAATATGCTTACAGTTATTTGCTACAAGTTTATTTACTGCTTTCTTAGCGGCTTCAACATCATCAATAATTACCTTATCACAGCGAATTTCACTTACCACACGATCAAACATCACGATAGGCATCCCTTGATTAATAGTTTCATTTAAATGATGATAATCTTGTTTTAATAAGGTTTGCTTAGAAATGGACATAATAAAACCATCAATACTTCCGCTGGCTAACATCTCCATGTTAATCACCTCTTTATCAAACGATTCATTAGATAATCCAATAATCACATTATAGCCTTTTTTATTGGCCAAATGCTCAATTCCTTGAATAACTTTAGTAAAAAAGTGGTGTACAATTTCAGGAATAATTACTCCTATAGTTTTGGTTTTTCTATTCTTTAGACTTAACGCAATGTTATTAGGTCTGTAGTTATAATATTTAGCAAAAGCTTGTATCTTTTCTTTTGTTTCTTCACTAATTTCTTGACTATTCCTTAAGGCTTTGGACACCGTGCCTATAGACACATCTAATTCTTTAGCTATCTGCTTTAAGGTTATTTTACGTTTCATGAATAGATTTTTGTTAAAGTAAAGATATCAGTTTAATTGCAATTTTAATCCGTTTTTAATAAATTCTCAGTTTAAAAGCGAAATATCACAGCAAAAACAAAAAGTTACTAACACGCAAACGTTTTCGCTGAGAATTTCGTAACTAATAATTCATATTTAACATTTCATTTACATAATTTTAACCTCGAGAAGTAAAAATATATTCTACCAACTTAAACTAAATCACAATTAACTTAATTAGATCGTATGAAAACAATTATAAATAGTTTATTACTGACACTGTTTTTTGCTCCAGCCTTCGTGTTGGCGCAAAGCACCGTAACAGGAATGGTATCGGAGACCGATACTAATATCCCCATAGCAGGTGTTAATATTATTGTTAAAGGGACCACTACAGGTACTGTTACCGATTTCGACGGAAATTTTTCACTGTCTGTTAGCCAAGGCAATGTATTACAGTTTTCCTATCTGGGGTTTGTTACACAAGAAATCACTTATAGTGGACAAGCACCTCTAAATGTTCAACTGGTGGAAGACACCTCCGTTTTAGATGAAGTAGTCGTTATTGGCTATGGTGCCGTAAAAAAAGAAGACGTAACAGGTGCGGCCGACCTTGTAACAGACAAAGATTTTAATCAAGGCCCCGTAGTTTCGGCGCCTCAGTTAATTCAAGGTAAAGTAGCTGGGGTTTCTGTAACCTCTAGCAGTGGAGCTCCTGGCGACGGCCAAGAGATTAGAATTCGTGGTAACAGCTCGTTATCACTAAACAATAATCCTTTAGTTGTAATTGATGGTATTCCTTTAGATCAAGGCGGTATTGGAGGGTCTAGAAATCCATTAAATATGGTTAACCCTAACGATATCGAGAGCATGACCGTATTAAAAGATGCCTCGGCAACTTCAATTTATGGATCTCGTGCTGCGAATGGTGTTATAATCGTTACCACTAAAAAAGGAAAAGACGGCGACTTCAAATTCAATTTAAGCTCTTTAACTTCGGTAGGGTCTCCTATAGACAAAGTAGATGTTTTAAACGCAGACGAATTTCGTAACATTGTTATGAATCATCCACAAGCCAATGCGACAACTTTAAGCTTACTACAGGATTATGATACCGATTGGCAAGATGAAATTTATGGTAGTGCTTTTGGGCAAGACCATTCTTTTAGTGCTACAGGGAAAGCTTTTGGAGTACCAATGCGTGCTTCTATTTCATATACTGATTTTGAAGGAATCTTGAAACGTGATAATTTTAAAAGAACCACGGGAGCCCTTAGTTTAACGCCTAAATTATTTGATGATCATTTAAAAATTGAATTAAACGCAAGAGGTACCTACACTGAAAATGCTTTTGGAAACCGTGATGCTATTAGTTCGGCTAATAGTTATGCCCCAACACAGCCAATTTACGATTCTAGCTTGCCGTACGGCGGATATTCTTCGTGGATTGATCCTGCTACAGGATTAGAACCAAGTTTAGCAAATACCAATCCAGTGGCTCTATTAAATTTAAAAGACGATGTTGCCGAGGTAAGAAGGTTTATTGGTAATGCTAAGTTTGACTATAATTTACATTTCTTTCCAGACCTAACAGCTACTGTTAATGCGGCTTTAGACAAATCAAACAGTCATGGTCGTGTGATCACCTCAGAGTTGATGCCTACAACAGATCCTACTTGGAACGGTGCTAGAACCAGCTTTAGAAATGAATCAACTAACAATTTATTTGATGCTTATCTTACTTACAACAAAACACTTAATGAGGCACACAAATTAACTGTTGTTGGTGGTTACTCGTATCAATCATTTGAATACGACAATTATAGCTACGACAGTGAGCTTGAAGAACGCGGCAATACTTATGAGTTTATAGACAAAAGTAAAAACGTGCTTTTATCTTACTTTGGCAGACTTAACTATGGTTACGACAACAGATACTTACTTACTGCAACTTTAAGAGCCGATGCTTCTTCTAAATTAAATCCAGACAACCGTTGGGGCTATTTTCCTTCTGTGGCTTTAGCTTGGAACATGCATAACGAAAACTTTTTAGAAGACTCTTCGGTATTAAACGAATTAAAACTAAGAGTTGGTTATGGTGAAGTTGGTAACGTTAATGGTTTAGGTGACTACCAATTCCTGACGCGTTATTTAGGAAGTCAATCTAATGCAAACTACCAATTTGGTAATAGTTTTTACCAAACATACAGACCAGATCCTATCAACCCAGATTTACGTTGGGAAATTGGTAACACATTAAATGTAGGTTTAGATTATAGTTTATTAAACCGAAGAATATCTGGATCATTTAACGCATATATTAAACAAACAAAAGATTTAATCGCTTTTGCTTCAGTAGATCCTTTTACCAACTTTGGTAGCCGTATCGACAAAAACATAGGCGACATGGAAAACAAAGGGGTAGAATTTGCTATCAATGTTATTCCTGTAAGAACTGATGATTTTGAATGGTCGGTTAGCTATAACATCGCACTAAACGATAATCAAATTACAGATTTACCTTTCGATCAAGTTACAGGAGGTATTAGCGGAGGCGTTGGTAACAACATTCAATTACATACCGAAGGTGAAGCACCGTATAGCTTTTATGTTTTCCAACAAATTTATGACAATAATGGAAAACCTATCGAAGGTGCTTTTGTAGATAGAAATGGAGATAACGTAATTAATGATGCCGATAAATACGTTCACAAAAACCCGTATGCAGATGTGATTATGGGTTTAAACACAAATCTTACTTATAAAAACTGGGATTTAGCAATTATTACAAGAGCTAACATAGGGAACTATGCTTATAACAACGTAGCTTCAGGAAATTCATACTTAAATGGGGTTATTCCAACAACCAACAATTTCTTATGGAACATCCACTCAGATTATTTATACACTGGTTTTAAAAACCAAACAGACAACAATTTCTTAAGCAGTCATTTTATCGAAGATGCGTCTTTCTTTAAGTTAGATAACATCACATTAGGCTACACGCTAAACGATGCCGTTAAAGACGCTTCAATTAGATTGTATGGCTCTGTTCAAAACCTGTTAACCATTACAGATTACAATGGTTTAGATCCTGAAATTAATGGCGGGATAGACAATAGCTTTTACCCAAGACCTAGAACAATAGTATTGGGACTTAATGTTGGATTTTAAAAATTGAATTATGAAAAATATAATAAACAGAATTATTCCAATTTTAACTATCTCGTTTTTCATGGTATCATGTCATGGCGATTTAGATCAATTTCCAATTGATCCAGATAGTTTCACAGAACAAGATGTTTTTGCTAATGCCACCGAAGCAAAAGGAGCTCTGGCCAAACTATACGCCAGTTTAGCCTTAACCGGTCAAGATGGTGGCGATGGCGGAAATGCCGATATTACAGATATTGAGCAAGGATTTTCTCAATACACACGTATGTTATTTAACCTTAACGAACTTACTACCGATCATGGTGTTGTAGGTTGGGGAGATAGTGGTTTACCTGATTTACATGGTATGTACTGGACGGGTAGTAACAGTTTCACAGGTGCTATGTACCTACGTTTAGCACAACAAGTATCATTTTGCAACTCTTTTATCACAAATGCGGAAGGTCTATCTGATGCTGAAGCACAAACTTTTATTGCTGAGGCTCGTTTTTTAAGAGCATTCGCCTATTATAATCTCATAGATTTCTACGGAAGCGTGCCTTTAGTAACAAAAATTACTACAGACCTTCCTTCGCAGGCAAGCAGAACAGAACTTTTTAATTTTGTTGAAACAGAATTACTAGAAGTTAAAGATTTACTTCCAGATGCAAAAGGTAACGAATACGGACGTGTCGATAAGGTTGCTGCTTGGGCATTACTGTCTAAATTATACTTAAATGCAGATGTATGGACAGGAACAGATAGATATAGTGATTGTGTGGCTTACTCAAACGATGTTATCAACTCATCGTACGCTATTAATACAGTTGATGCGAACGGAAACGGAACGGCATATGATGAATTATTCTTAGCCGACAACAACTCTAACGGTGCACAAAACGAATTTATTTTCTTAGTAAATTTTGATGGAAAACAATCGACAACCTACGGTGGTTCTACTTTCTTAATCCATGCTGCCATTGGCGGAACTATGGATCCAACAGAATTTGGAGTAAACGGAGGCTGGGGTGGTAACCGTGTTACTAAAAACCTAGTAAACAAATTTGAAACTGGAGATCAACGTGGTATGTTCTATACTGATGGTCAAAATTTAGAAATTGAAAGCATCCCTCAATTTAGTGAAGGTTACGCATGTACTAAGTTTAAAAACATCGACTCGAATGGTGAGCAAGGAAACGATAAAACAGGTGAGTTTACAGATGTCGATTTGGCTCTTATTCGCCTTCCAGAAATCTTTTTAAACTATGCTGAAGCCTCATTAAGAGGTGGCGGTGGCGACATGAACACTGCTGTAACTTTAATTAACCAATTAAGAGAACGTGCTTATGGTGATGCTTCAGGAAATATTTCTGCGGCAGACCTCGATTTACAATTTGTACTAGACGAACGCTCTAGAGAATTGTATTGGGAAGGCCAAAGACGTACCGATTTAGTACGTTACAATTTCTTTACAACAGCAAATTATTTATGGCCTTTTAAAGCCAATCAAAAAAACGGTACATCAACAGATCCGTTTAGAAACATTTTTCCAATTCCAAATAATACCATTTCAACTAATCCTAACTTAATACAAAATCCAGGTTACTAACTAAAAACTTTTAAGACAATGAAAAATATAAAATTAATAACACTATTTATAGTGAGCATGTTAGCGCTAAGTGCTTGTACTGAAGATGACCATTTAACTTACATCGCTCAACCTGAAGGTGATTTAGAGTTCACAAACTCCTTCTTACCAGAATATTTATTATCACCAGCTGCATCAAGCAACATTGGTGAACGATTTACCTGGGAAAGTGCAGATTTTGGAACACCTACAAATATTTCATATGAAATACAACGCTCTATCTTAGGTGATTTTACCGATGTAGAAGTTGTAGGCACAACAAGTGAGAACAACTATGTCGTTACTATTGGTGAGCTAATTACAATTGCTGAAGAAGCAGGTTTAGATAGCGATCCTTCTACAGACGATATGCCCAACACAGGTACTGTAGTCTTTAGAGTTAGAGCCTTTGCTGGTACAGACTCTGATACTGAATTGATTTCTACTGGTGAATCTTTAACCTTAGTCATGTTAGAGGACACAGGAGCACCTGCTCTACCAACTTTTAGAAACTTGTTTTTAGTAGGTGATGCTACAGCTCCAGGATGGAACCCTGATAATAACAACCCTGTTATTACAAGAGACCCTTTGGATGAAAACATCTATTCATACGTTGGTTATTTTAATGGCGGAAGTTCTGTTGAAGGATTTAAACTTTTGGAAGTTGCTGATTGGTCTCCACAATGGGGAGGATCTGCAGGAACATTAGGTGTAAATGATGGCACGGGAAGTGATCCTGACGCCTTCAAAATCCCAACTAGTGGTTATTACCAATTCAATATGAACATCACGGATATGACATACACGCTTGTAGATTACGATGCTTCTGCAGCACCTATTTTCAATACTATTGGTATTATTGGTGATTCTACTCCCGATGAATGGAATAGCGATACAGATATGACACAATCTAATTTTGATCCACATATTTGGTTCATCAATGATGTCACTTTAAAAGATGGTGAGTTAAAATTTAGAGCTGAAGACGATTGGGCTTCAAACTGGGGATCTGACACCGCTTTTAGTGGATTTGGAGTTCAAGATGGCACTAATGTTCCGGTAATGGCAGGAACTTACAACATTTGGTTTAACGACTTAGATGGTGGATATGTTTTAATCCCTGTTCAATAATTAAAACACTCTTAAATAAAAAAGGCTATGAATTCTCATAGTCTTTTTTGTTAATAGACAAAACGAATTAAATGATGAAAAAAACTTTACTTTCTTTTCTACTCTTAACCGCTACTTATTTTAGTTATGCCCAAATTACAACTAATCCAGTAACGTTTAACACGACAGAAACAGTAACTATTACTGTAGACATCACAAGCTCTGCCTCTAATTGTAACGGTTTAAGCAACCCTGTAAAAGTCTATATGCATTCCGGCATTGGAACAGATAGCGACCCATGGGGATATGGAGCTGTTGGTAATTGGGGACAAGATGATGGCGTTGGTGAAATGACCAACAATGGTAATGGAAAATGGAGTATCACAATTACTCCAAAATCTTATTATAGTTTAAGCGATGCTCAAGCGAATTCGGCTACAAAAATGGGCATGGTTTTTAGAAATGCATCAGGGAATCAAGAATTAAAAGCGACTGGCTGTTCCGATTTCAAAATCGGCGTTGGAAGCTTTCAAGTCGCTCTAAATGCACCTTCCGAAAACAGCACGTCTATTTTAGCTTCTGGCAGCAGTTTAAATATCTCTGCATCAAACACCAGTGGTAATGCAAACTATAGCCTTTCCGCTAACGGAAGCACTATAGACTCAAAATCAGGAATCAGCTCATATACTTTCACACATAGTAACATTACTACAAATCAAGATTATATTTTAACAGTAACACAAGGACAAAATACGAGAACAAAATCCTTTTCAGCCTTATTAAACCCTGGTACAGCTTCTCAAGCCATGCCGAGCGGCTTAGAAAATGGTATTAATTATAATCCATCAGATGCCACGAAAGCTACGCTGGTGCTAGACGCGCCTCTTAAAGATTTTGTTTATGTAGCGGGAAGTTTTAATGATTGGTCTCCTTCTTCGGCGTATGCCATGAAAAAAGATCCGAGTTCTGGTAAATTCTGGTTGGAACTCACAGGATTAACTTCTCAAAAAATTGAGACCTATCAATATTGGGTGGTTGACGAAACACCTATTACAGATTCACCTGTCATGGTTAAAACGGCCGATCCGTTTTCTACATTAGTTTTATCTCCTTTTGACGATCCTTATATTTCAGCAAACACCTATCCTAACCTTCCAGCCTACCCTAGCGGACAAGAACGAGAAGTTACGGTGTTACAAACAGGAAAAACACCTTATAGTTGGCAAGTGACAAATTTCAATAAACCTAAAAAAGAAGATTTAGTTATTTACGAAGTATTAATTCGTGATTTCGATAGTGATAGAAACGTTCAGGATTTAATAGATCGTATAGATTATTTTAAGAACCTGAATATTAATGCTATTCAACTGATGCCTATTATGGAATTTGAAGGCAACGAAAGCTGGGGATACAACACCTCTTTTCATATGGCTCTAGATAAATTTTATGGTACTGAGGATAAATTCAAAGAGTTTATCGATTTATGCCATCAAAATGGTATTGCAGTCATATTAGACATCGCTTTAAATCACGCCTACGGTAGAAACCCAATGGTACGTATGTGGATGAAAGATGGTGATGGAGATGGTTGGGGTGCCCCAAGTTCTGAAAGCCCGTATTTTAACGAAGAAGCCAAACATACTTATAATGTTGGTATGGATTTTAACCACCAACAGCCAAGAACACAATACTACGTTGAACGCGTAGTAAACCATTGGGTTTCCGAATTCAATATTGATGGTTTCCGTTGGGATTTAACTAAAGGATTCACTCAACAATGTACTTCAAACGATGAAGCCTGTACCAATGGCTACAGAACAGATCGTGTAGCTATTTTAAAACAATATGCAGATTATTCCTGGAGTTTAGACGCTACTCATTATGTGATATTCGAACACTTAGGGGGCGACTTGGAAGAACAAAGTTGGGCTAACTATAGGGAAGCTGAAGATAAAGGCATCATGCTTTGGGGAAAAATGACGAACCCGTACAACCAATTAACTATGGGGTTTGCTCCAAACTCTGATATTAGCCGCATGGGCTACAAAGACAGAGGTTTTAAATCTCCACGACTGGTAGGTTATGCAGAAAGTCATGATGAAGAGCGTTTGATGTATAAAAACCTTCAGTACGGCGCAAGCAATGGCGCTTACGATGTTAAAGACTTAATGACATCCCTAAGCAGAATGGAGGCTATGGGCGCCGTTTCATTAACAATTCCTGGACCTAAAATGATTTGGCATTTTGGAGCCTTAGGTATGGACAACTCAATATTTACATGTAATGACGGCACTGTTTCTGCTGATGATTCTTGTAAATTAGATACTAAACCACAGCCACAATGGACTGACAATTGGTTAGGAGATACTAATAGAAAATCGATTTACGACACCTGGTCACGTATCAACGCATTAAAAATTAACGAAGCAGTTTTTGAAGGGGATTATGAAATTACTTCGGGAGATCTAAACCCTAGAATCCGTGTTTTTGATACAAACTTACCAAGCTCGCAGTTAAATGACGTTATTATCATTTCAAATTTTGACACGACAGCAATTACTGTAGACCCAAATTTCACAACAAATGGTACATGGCACGACCTAATGGACGCTTCTGGTAACACAACGGTTCAAGCCACAAATGCAGTGACATTACAACCCGGAACATTTAAAATTTACGGCAACATGCCTGCTAATACTTTAAGTGTTAATGATAATGTTTGGAAAAACAACTTCACCGTTTACCCTAACCCTACCCAAAATAGCTTTAAAATTAATAAAGCGGCTTCACAAGTATCACTTTACAGTGTTACAGGACAATTGGTTAAACAATTTACAGGTGACTTTAGTAAAACCCAAAACTATGATGTTTCTGATGTACCTGCCAACATCTACTTTGTTAGAATTACTAATGCCTCAGGGCAAAATCATACTGTTAAATTAGTTAAACAGTAAATACAGTGTTTATTTTATTTATTAAAGGGCTTCAAGTTTTTGCTTGAAGTCCTTTTTATTTTTAAAGCACATACATTTCAACTACAATACCATTTTAACCATATAATGTTGCATATAATTTGTTTCTTTTTCGCCCATATTTCAATATAAAATAAAACAGTAGCTAAGGCTACCTGCCTGCCGGTAGGCAGGTGCTTGAATTTTATATTTCATCTGAACAAAAAATAATTCAAATTAAAAATACGACATTATACAGTTACATTGGTATAAAAACTATTTTTGCTTCGACCTAAGTTTGGATATGAAACGCCACATTGTAAAAATTCGAAATAGTGCCTTGCCTAGATTTCTTCAAAAAAACAAGAAATATGCGCCTATCCTATTCTTTATAGGTGGTTTTATTTTTGACTCCTTAACGCTTGGCCGTATCGATAGGTTATATGACCTTACTGTATTGTGTTTACACATGTCTGCATTAACTATTACCCTATACTTGTTCAACTTAGCTGATGATGGCAAATGGAAAAATACGTTTTTAGGTCGCTTTGAGGCATACTTCCCTTTAGCGATTCAATTTTTTTTTGGAGGACTTTCAAGCGCCTACGTGATTTACTTTTCCAGAAGTGTTTCATTATCCAAAACAGCCTCTTTTTTTGTCATTCTGGTGGCCCTTTTTCTGGCTAACGAATTTCTAAAAAAGCGAATTTCTAATAAGTATCTACAGTTTAGTATTTATTACTTTATCAGCTTTACCTTTTTTGCTTTTATGATTCCCGTTTTTCTAAGAGACATGGGACATCTTATTTTTATATGTTCAGGACTTATAAGCCTCGGAGCCACGCTTAGTTTAATCACCATTATTTACAGAAAGAGCCCAAGCACAAGAGCAGAAGTGCATTTAGGAAAACTGATATCATTAATACTTGCTATTTATGTTACAATTAATGTGTTTTATCATTTCAAACTAATCCCCCCAGTTCCACTGGCGTTACAAACAGGTATTGTTGCACATGATATAGAGGTTAAAAACAATGAATACACAGTAACTTTCGAGCAGAAAAAACAATTCATCTTCTGGAGAGATTACCGCTCTAAATTTGTTCGAACGCCAAATAAACCGGTTTATATATTTTCTTCCGTTTTTGCTCCAACAGCTTTAGAGAAATCAATTATTCACAGGTGGCAATGGTATGACGCTAATAGAGATGAATGGCAAACTTTTGACAATATTAGCTTTAAAATTAAAGGTGGTCGAAATGAAGGTTATCGTGGATACACCTATAAGAATAATGTTAAACCAGGGCTTTGGCGGGTTGAAGTAATTACCCAAGAAGAACTCGTTTTGGGAGTTATTGACTTTGAAATCATCACAGATCCTAACGAAAAACCGCAACGGCTAGTCACAAGGATTTATTAAATATATTTTTTTCAATTACGAAGAACACTTTTAATAATGCTTCTTTCTTCACAATAAGGATATGGGTATAATAGTCCTCCTAGTCCCCCATTTTTAAACCATCTAACCAACAAGGTTATTTTTAGATGTATGATTTAATAGCATTAAACCATTTTTAATCAACCCTTTAAAAACCGTTAAGACTTCGTTAAAATCGGTGACCCCATTAAACCTTTCTAAAAAGGCCAAGTCCTAAGGGTATAATTTTAAAAAATAAAGAAGATGAAAAAAATATTAATAATTGCTATTGCACTTATCGGATTACAAGGTATAGCTCAGGAAAAAGGAAAAGAAGGAAAAAGACAACACAACAAGCATCACCAAAAAATGGATTTAACTGCTGAACAAATGGCAACGCTTAAAACCAAAAAGATGACTTTGGCTTTAGACTTAACGGCCTCTCAGCAATCTCAAATTCAAGCCTTAAATCTTGAAAAATCGACAAAACGCAAAGCGATGATGGCAGAACGTAAGGCAAACAAAAATAATGAAAAACCTAAAAAGCTAACTAGCGAAGAACGTTACGACAAACTTCTCGCAAGATTAGATTCACAAATTGCTGAAAAAGCTAAAATGCAGAAAATTTTAAACAAGGATCAGTTTGAGAAATTTGAAAAAATGAAAAAAAACATAAAAAAACAAGGTAAACGCCAGATGCAAAACAAAAGAAAAGGTGAACACCGAAACCGATAAGTATTAGTTTAGTTTAGTTAGTGATAAAAGCCGCATTTTTCGAATTGAAAATGCGGCTTTTTATTTAAAATAGAATGCTAGCTTTTTCCTATTACAAGGTTTTTGCCACTTGATTTACCGCTTCAATAGTAAAATCAAGATCTTCGTAAGACAGCGCATCGGTAATAAACCAAGTTTCAAAAGCACTTGGCGCAATATAAACTCCAGCGTTTAGAAGTCCGTGAAAGAATTTTTTAAACGATTCATTATTTCCCTTAGCTGCTGTATCGAAATCTATAACTTCAGCTTCATCAAAATGCACCGAGATCATAGAACCCACTCTATTAATAGTATGAGTCACGTTGTTTTGAGCTAGAACTTTGGTGATACCTTCGTGTAAGTATTTCGTTTTTTCTTCTAACCTTGAAAATACTTCAGCATCTTGATTCAGCTCTTGAAGCATGGCTAAACCTGCCGCCATAGCTAACGGGTTCCCGCTTAAAGTTCCTGCTTGATAAACAGGACCTAGAGGAGCTAAAAAGTTCATAATTTCTTCTCTAGCAGCAAAAGCTCCTACAGGTAAACCACCTCCAATTACTTTACCGAAGCAAACAATATCCGCATTAACATTGTAAAGTTCTTGCGCACCCCCTTTTGCTAGACGAAACCCAGTCATGACCTCATCAAAAATTAATAAGATATTATTGGCATCACATAAGGCACGAAGCTTTTTTAGAAAATCATTTTTTGGAGGTACACAACCCATGTTTCCTGCAACGGGCTCGATAATTACACATGAAATTTCATCCTTATTGGCGCCAACCAAAGCCTGAACATTTTCAATATCATTATATTTTGCTAATAGCGTGTCCTTTGCTGTGCCTTTCGTTACCCCAGGACTGTTTGGAGTACCAAAGGTACTTGCTCCACTACCCGCTTGAATTAGAAACGAATCGGAATGCCCGTGATAACAACCTGCAAACTTGATAATTTTATCTTTACCGGTGTAACCGCGCGCCAAACGCACAGCACTCATACAAGCTTCAGTTCCTGAATTTACAAATCGTATTTTGTCAATATTAGGCACCATAGAAACGGCAAGTTCTGCAATTTTGGTTTCAATCTCAGTTGGCATGCCAAATGAAGTTCCTTTTTTTGCTTTTTCAACAACAGCCTTAACAACCGGTTGGTGTGCATGCCCTAAAATCATTGGCCCCCAAGAATTGATATAATCTACTAAACGGTTTCCGTCTTCATCATATAAATATGCTCCTTTAGCTTCCTTTACAAATATTGGCGTCCCACCAACACCTCCAAAAGCTCTAACTGGAGAGTTAACACCTCCTGGAATTACTTTTTCTGCTTCAGCAAATAATGCGCTGCTTCTTTTATAAATCATAACTATTACTGTTTATTATTTATGGTTTTACCACGAGTACTTGTCCGATATCCAAAGTAGTTCCTCGCAAACCATTTAATTTTTGAAGTTGTTTCACCGATAAATTATAGCGTTTAGATATTCCGTAAAGCGTATCTCCTTTTTCAACGGTGTATGTGCCTTGGGTTTTCGCAGTTGGAAATTCATATTTCACATAATCCTTTCCTAATACAGCCTTGTCATACTCATACAACTTATAGCGTTCTATTAAACTAATAAGTTTGTCGGGGTATTTTCTATCGGTAGCATATCCTGCAGCTTTCAGGCCTTTTGCCCAACCCTTATAATCTTCTTTTTTTAATTTAAAAAGTTTAGAGTAACGTGTTCTTTCACTTAAAAATAACGAATGGTCCCTAAACGAATATTTAGCATCCTTATATTTTCTGAAACACTCCTGGTCCTCATCATCATCGTGATAGATTTTGGCACCTTTCCATCCGTGACATTTTATCCCGAAATGGTTATTAGCTTCAACAGAAAGCCTGCCTTTCCCAGATCCAGATTCCAAAATGCCTTGTGCTAAAGTTATACTTGCTGGAATATTATAGAGCGCCATTTCTTGTTGCGCCGTTTCATGGTGCGCGTAAATATACGCCTCTGTATTGCTTGCAAAAACTTTAGGCGTTGGCTTCGATACTACTTTTTCAGATTTGGATGTATTCTCAATTGGCTTACGGTTTTTAATAACGCGCTCGGTACGTTTATGTGGTTTTTTAGTAACAACATGTTTTTTTGATTTACAACTAAACAACACGCATCCTAAAATTAAAACTAATAAGACTCTCTTCATTACATTAAACAATTAATGGTAAATTTTTCTTTTTCAATAAGGTGTTCATTCCCGAAATGCCCTGTAAGCCTCCTGTGTGAATGGTCAAAATTCTTGATCCTTTAGGAAAATATCCTTTTTCAATTAAATTAAAAACCCCAAACAGCATTTTACCAGTATAAACAGGATCTAAAGGGATGTTATAATCGGCTTTAAACTGATTGATAAACGTGATTAATTCTTCATTTATTTTGGCATAACCTCCAAAATGATAGTCGGTAATTAATTCCCAATTAGATTGTTTTGCAAATTTACTAATATCCAGCTGTAAAAAGTCTCCTTTTAAAGCAGGAAAACCTAAAACTTGTTGACTAGGTTTTGAACAATTAATAAGTCCTGAAATCGTGCCACCTGTTCCAACTGCCGAACAAACAAAATCGAAACGCTTATCGGCTTCCGTTAAAATTTCTTCACAACCTTTCACGGCTAAGGTATTGGTACCCCCTTCTGGAACGAGGTAAAATTTACCAAATTCATTTTTTAAAGCCTTAATAAAAGCTTCTGAGGTTTTGTTTCTATAATCACTTCTTGACACAAATTTGAATGTCATGCCATATTGTTTAGCGAAACTCAAAGTGGAATTATTCTCTGTAGCGCATTCTAACTCTTCACCACGAATAACGCCGATCGTTTTAAATCCAAATAACTGGCCGGCCGCAGCCACCGCTGCAATATGATTGGAAAAAGCGCCGCCAAAAGTAAGGAGCGTATTAAAGCCATTTTCTTCCGCTTCTTGAAGATTATACTTTAATTTACGGTATTTATTCCCAGACACAAATGGGTGAATCGCATCGTCACGCTTGATGTGTAATTCTACATCTTTATTTTGAAGTTTAATATGCTGATTGATGCTATTTTCAAGCTTAAATATCATACTTGCGAAGATACTTTAAAAATGCCCAAAACGGACGTTGTTTTAAATATTCTAAATGCGATTAATTTGAATATGCCTCGCGTTCAAATGAAATATTTCTGTAGGCTTTTTTCCAATTGAAATACCACATTAACCGCATTATAAACTCAAAAACGTAACAGATATAAAAAGGGACAACTAACATTTCAAGCTGTTGTTTTAAATGAATACGTTCATGATTCATTAAAACCTCATCATCCAAAAGTTGTCGCTTCTTTAAAATGATAAAAGGGAATAAAGTTAATCCCATGTAGCCTTTTGGAATAAGGTAATTAGAAATAAAAACCATACTTATTTATCTGAAATATTTAAAATGAATCATCCCTACAACCTTCGTTAATAGACGTTACAAAATAAGTAATTATCTCAATTTACCCTATCTTTGTCGATAATGAAAAAAATAATACCTATTGAAGAAGGCGATTACTACCTTACACCAGAGGGCTATCGTTGTTTTACTGAAAAATATCATTTAAGACGGGGTTACTGCTGCCAAAGTGGTTGTAGACATTGCCCATATGGTTACAACAAGAAAACAAATTCTATTAATAAGTAACACATTTACAAGTCCATAAAACCTGTAACTGGTACGATTCTTGATGATTTAAACAAAAAATATCATTTTAAACAATTGTCCTATGAAACATATAACAAAAGTATTATCCCTATTGCTATTGGTTGCAGTAATGGCGTCTTGTAGCTCTGTAAAAGTGGCTGCAGATTACGATAAAGCCGTAAATTTTGACAACTACAAAACTTTCGCGTTTTTTAAAAACGGTATTGATAAAGCCGAAATTAGCGATTTAGATAAACGTCGAATTTTAAGAGCGATAGAATCGGAATTATTAAAAAAAGGATTCACAAAATCTGAAGATCCCGATTTACTTATCAGCTTATTCACAAAATCAAATCAGCGTGTTGACGTTTACAACAACTCATGGGGCTACGGCGCTTGGGGTTGGGGCGGTTACGGCATGGGCCCTGGTTGGGGCTGGGGTTGGAACATGCAGCCTGATGTATCAACAAGTACCGAAGGTCAACTTTATATAGACCTAATTGATGCTGATAAGAAAGAATTGGTTTGGCAAGGCATGGGAACCGGTTATTTAACGCAAAACATGGAACAAAAAGAAGCTCGAATTCAAGAATTTGTATCTAAAATCATGGAAAAATATCCTCCAGAATCAGAACAAAATAAATAACACTAAAAAGGCCGCTTAATTTTAAAGTGGCCTTTTTTTATTTAGAAACTTACACTCTCAAATTAATCTTCTGTTTCTATTTGAATAACACTCTTAATTTTTAACTTTTTTCCATTTACTCGAGCTAGAGACAAAAACTCTTTAGCTTTTTGTTGTTCGTTCATAAGCTCTGCAATTCTGCCAGAATCAAAGACACAATCATCCTTATCGTTCCCTTCGGTGATAGATAAACGATTTAATTTATGAAAATTAATTTTCACATTTAAAACAGCATTGATAATATCTGATGCTTCTGAAACGGTAAAAACACCATCGATCGAATTTATTTTTTGCACTTTTTTCTTAACTAATGTTTCCATATTATAATAATTATTTAAGTTACTAGTTGATTATATTTTATTTATATTTTTTATGATTTTCATTAACATAATTTATGTAATATTTATGATACATAAGTACAGTGGCATACCTAAAGTAATATTGAAAGGAAAAGTAATAGCCAACGCCATTGGTATGTATAAACTAGGACTTGCTTTTGGCGCAGCTATTTTCATTGCTGCGGGAACAGCAATGTACGAGGCGCTTGCCGCTAGAATAGCAAAGAGCAATCTATTCCCTATACTCTCACTTAAAACCGCACTTATAACCGCAACCAAACTACCATTAACTACAGGTATTATGATAGCAAACAGCACGGCAAACCAGCCTTTCTTGACAAAGTCAGATAATTTCCGGCCACTTGTAATACCCATATCGAGTAAAAACACTGCTAGAAAACCTTTAAATATATCCGTAGTAAAAGGCTTAATACCTTCCGCTTGCTCTTCACTTGCCATAAAACCTATAAATAAACTTCCAATGATTATCAGTACACTTCCATTAGTAAGTGCATGATGAATCACTTTTTTCATAGGTATAACAGCCTCCCCTTTTTTACTCTTCTTAAAGAAAGTCATAAGCAGTAAACCTATCATAATTGATGGCGCTTCCATAAGCGCCATAACGGCAACCATATGACCACTAAAAGGAATTTGTTTCAACTCTAAAAACGAAATAGTAGTCACGAAAGTTACAGCACTTACAGAACCATAAGCAGCTGCAATGGCTCCTGCATTTTGCACATTAAATTTTCTTCGAAGAATAAAATAAGTATACAATGGAACCACTATAGCTAAGACAAGCCCAAAGAGTAAAGCCCATAATATTTCCATTGAAAAATCGCTATGCGCCAACTCTTGACCACCCTTAAAGCCGATAGCTAACAATAGATACAGAGAAATAAACTTAGATGAATTTTCAGGTATACTAAGATCGCTCTTCAATTGAACGGCAATAATTCCTAAAAAGAAAAATAATAAAGCAGGATTGGTTAAATTGTCAATCAGTAAATGTAAATCCATTTGTTATTCGATGGTTTATAAAATTTCTATTAATTCTTATTTGCTAGATAATACGTGAACAAAAAACAGCAACGACAACAATCCTGTTACCGTTAGTATTTCAGATAACATAAGACGATTATTACTAAGTGACATATAGATAAGCTGAGAAAAACCAACTATAAGAACCACTGTTTTTAAAATAATGCTCCACTTGTTTTTAGACGCGTTCTTAACTAAAAATGATTTAACTCTAAACCTTATCGGCTCTTTTTCTCTCACTACAAATTCACTCATTGTTTTATATTTTAATTATTTATGCAAATATTATACGTATTATTCATAAATTTTTATTTATTTTTATTATGTTATATATAAAATATATTTATGAAATTCACTTTACACCAATTAGAAATATTCCATAGAGTGAGTAAACTTCAAAGTGTTACAAAAGCCTCTGATGAATTATTCTTAACACAACCTGCCGTATCTATTCAGTTAAAAAATTTTCAAGATCAATTTCAAATACCCTTATTTGAGGTTGTTGGTAGAAAAATTTACATCACAGAATTTGGAGAAGAAATCGCATTAGCTGCTGAGAAAATTTTAAATGAGGTTCATGCTATAAATTATAAAGCCTTGTCTTTTCAAGGAGAATTGGCAGGAAAACTTAAAATTGCCATAGTATCTACAGCAAAATATGTTATGCCCTATTTCTTAACTGATTTTATCAATCAGCATAAAGGTGTCGATCTCTCTATGGATGTAACCAATAAAACAGAAGTTGTAAGATCCTTAGAGAACAATGAAATAGATTTTGCCTTAGTATCTACTATTCCTAAGCATTTGAAAATAAACCGTATTCAATTGATGGATAACAAGCTTTACCTTGTTGGTGGTAAACAATACAAATCAACCGGAAAATACATTTCAAACAAAGAACTAGAACAGCTCCCGCTCATATTCAGAGAACAAGGCTCTGCAACACGTAAAAAAATGGAGCACTTTTTAGTATCTAATAAAATTTCAATTTATAAGAAAATGGAATTAAAATCCAACGAAGCGCTAAAACAAGCTATAGTTGCAGGATTAGGCTATTCGATAATGCCTTTAATTGGAATTAAAAATGAACTTAAAAATGGAGACCTCCAAGTTATTCCATTTAAAAAACTCCCAATGAAAACGGACTGGAATTTAATATGGTTGAAATCGAAAAATCTATCTTCTATAGCAAAAGGTTTCATTGAGAATATCAACGAAAACAAAGATCATATTATGAAAAGCCACTTTAATTGGTTTGATGAATATCAATAAATTCTATTATCTTGATAACATCAAATTAATGCTTGTAGTAAGCAATACTCCTAAAATAATCTTAGGTGAAATAAATAATTATACAAAAAAACCAACACCTTACTTAAAACGCTTCAACGTTTCTTTTGTAAAATCACTCAAAACCAAGCGCCCGCTTATTTCCGCGCGTTCTGCTAAAAGCGTATCCCAATGTGCGGTACCTTCCCAAATAACGCTTTTCATAGCTTTTAGGGCTTCAGGATTATAAGTTATAAGCTTTTCGGCAAGATCAGAAACCGCTTTATCTAATACTTCAACGCTATCAAAAAGGTCACCGTATAAACCTTTTTCCTTGGCGAATTCTGCTGAATAAAATTCCTCTGCGTTGATCGTCATTTGAGACATCGTCATTTTACCCATTTTTCTAGAAACTGCCGGTTCTATTACAAACGGACCAATACCAATACTTAATTCACTAAGTTTTATTGCTGCATATTGTGAAGCCAAGCAATAATCGGTCGCTGCAGCAATACCAACACCGCCACCAACAGCCTTTCCTTGTACACGGCCAATGATTAATTTCGGACAAGTACGCATGGCATTAATCACGTTAGCAAAACCAGAAAAAAATTGTTTTCCAGTTTCGGCATCTTCGATTTCTATAAGTTCATTAAAACTGGCGCCTGCACAAAACGTACGATCGCCACCACTTTTTAAAACAATCACTTTAATTTCAGGATTGTTCCCTGCGTGTTTAATGGTTTCTGTTAAATCTTTTAAAACATCACTAGGCATAGCGTTTCTGTTGGGATGAAAAAATTCGATATACCCAACACTATTTTCTATATTTAAATTGACGTAAGCTTCCATGATCTCTTAAGTTTAACGGGCTGAATATACACAAAATAATTAGTAACACTTGTTACCTTCATTTTAATAAATGAAAGATATCTTTGTATAAAACTTAAAGTATTATGGGTATATTAAATTCACTTTTTGGAAACAAAAGCGTTAAAATTAAAGATTTTCAATCTAGAGGCGCCATTATTATAGATGTTAGAACAGTTTCGGAATACAGTCAAAGTGCGATTCCTGGATCAAAAAACATGCCTTTACAAACCCTGAACGCTAACATAGAAAACATTAAAAAACTTAACAAACCTGTTATTACTTGTTGTGCAAGCGGCGTGCGTTCTGGAAGTGCTGCTGCCTTACTAAAATCGAATGGGATTGAAACTTTAAACGGTGGTGGGTTTATGAGTTTGTATAAGAAATTAGAGCTTTAAACCTTTAAAATCATCTGCTTCAGAAATGGGTGTTTCGTTGTATTGCAGTGTCCACCCCATAGAATTGGTAAGAATATAGAATTTTGAAAGTTCACTAATCAATCGGTTTTTGGCGTTACTTTTTAACGCTGATTTATCAATTTTCTTCTTTAAAGAAGCATTTACCGTCTTCTTGATTTTATTATAATCTTTAGCTTCAAACGGATTTAAAAAATCGGCTTGTACATCGTAATATTCAAAATCGGGATTAATACTAATTTCTTCTTCAGGAATACTTAAAATCTTGAGTGTTTTAGAGGCTTCATCCACTTCAAATTCAATTTTACTTAAATCGTAAGCCACAGTAACATCAGCATTAACAATGACTAATGCTTTCTTCTCTACTGTTAAATAATTACTTAGTATTTCCTTAGAGTTCTGATAATTAAAAACCTGACTAAAGTGCCCTTCTGTAACAATAAGCTTACCTACATTATTTATTTGTTTTTGTATGAGGGCCGAATTTTCATAAAGAATAGTTTTTTCTTCCTTTTTAGCTTCACAGGTTTTAAAACCATAAAGCACCACTATAGTAATAACGATACCTAAAATAATTTTTCGCATGTACTAATTTAGAAAAATTTTTGATGCGTTCATTACAATCGAACACCTATTACAAACTAAACACGAGAGGTTATAAAACAAAAAAACATCGGTTCCTTCGACATATGAAGCCTACCAATGTAATTAAGTTGTTTAAACTAAACAGTTCAAAGATAAAGGAGATCTGATTAATTCATATTAGGGCATTGTTAAGTTAATCTTATTTTAAGTTAACAATTCACCTAATTCCCTTGCTGTAAAATAAAAGCATAAAAAAAGCACCAACGACCACCCTTTTAGATTTGGACTATGATGCTTTTTATGATAAACTGATTAATAGCATTTATAAAAGTACAATTAATAGAAGTAGATGCACTCTGTTTTTCGATTAAGTGCTATTAAAAAGAGTCGAAATGAATTTTGTGAATTGAATTCCTTAAAAATGGGTGTCCGTTAATAATTCAAAATTTTATCTGCGGAAAAGTGGTTTGCAACGCGCCAATCTTTTCATTTAGATTATGAAGAAATTTTTGATGCGCTTTAGAGTTTTCATTGAATGCCTTATGCTGAAGCCCTTTTTGAATACCATCAACGGTATCCATAGTTTTTGAAATTTCATCTGAAATCCAGACCGTTTTAAACATCTCCCAAATGTATTGAATGGCCAATGTATTCGGATGTACCATATCTTCGACATAAAAGCGATAATCACGAAGTTCATCCATCATGATTTCGTACGATGGAAAATAAAACGCTTCTACATCTTTAGCTATTTTATTCTGATTTAAGAACTCATGTATCGCAGAAATCAAATGTGCTTTGCTTTGGGTGTTTTCGATAAAACCATCCTTTAAATGTCGTACGGGTGAAACCGTGAAAACAACAGCAGTATTTGAATTTATACTTCTTATCGATTTTGTTATGGACTCTAAAGTCTCATATATTTCCTGAACAGACAATAAGGTTTTTAAAAATTGCTTTTGTGGAATTTTATGGCAGTTGGCAACTACTTTTTGAGTTTCAATAAAACGATAAACCCAGGCCGTACCGAAAGTGATAATAACATGCGAGGCTTTATTTAATGATTCTTGAGTTGCGGCTACATTTTGGTTCAGCCTACTAATTAAAGTTTCTTTTGAAGTATGGCTTAACTTTGAATGTGCATCGAAAGAATGCCATTGTTCGTTGTGAAAAAAAACATCGTCATTGGTATAGATCTTTTTTTCAACGGCGTTGGTTATTAGCGTTTCAATAGCCAAAGGGTGAAAAAGTATACCAAACGGATTTTGGGTGCTTTGGAATTTAAAGTAAGCTAGCCTCTCCCCTATGTTTTCAGAAAAACAGGAACCTATCATCAACAAATTGGAATTATAGTCTATGAGATGCTCCGACTGCTTCCTTAATGCTATTTTAGTTTGAAGGTCCACTTGTTTAAAATTGTAAAGTCAAATAGATATAAAGTGATAAAGCTAGGTTTTAGAAACCATTAAAACTTTATCACTTTACTTCTATGAAACTTTCTTATACGATATAATTTTTAGCTTCCGCTAAAGCTTGTTCGATACCACCTGGATTTTTACCACCTGCAGTCGCGAAGAATGGTTGTCCGCCACCACCACCTTGGATGAATTTACCTAGTTCGCGCACCACCTGACCAGCATTTAAGCCTTTACTTGCCACCAATTCCTTAGAAATATAGCATGACAATAAAGCTTTACCGTCTTTTTCGGTAGCAAATAATAAGAATAAGTTATCAAACTGACTCCCTAGTTCAAAAGCCACATCTTTTAATCCGCCAGCATCTAAATCTAATTTCTTAGCTAAAAATTGAATGCCGTTTATTTCGGTTAATTCACTTTTAAGTTCACCTTTTACATTTTTTGCTTTGTCTTTTAATAAGCTTTCAATTTGCTTTTTAAGATTCGCATTTTCTTCTTGTAAATTCTGAAGTGCCTTTACAGGCTCTTTAGCATTATTAAGCAAGCCTTTCATCTCTTGAAAAGAGCGGTTGTTTTCTGTATAATACCCTTTAACCCCATCATTGGTAATGGCTTCAATACGTCTAATTCCTGCTGCAACAGCGCCTTCAGATACAATTTTAAAGTGCCAAATATCAGCGGTATTTTTAACGTGTGTCCCACCACAAAGCTCAATAGATTGTCCGAATTGAATAGAACGTACGGTATCGCCGTATTTTTCGCCAAATAAACTCATGGCACCATCGGCAATGGCTTCTTCCTTAGGGACATTTCGTTTTTCAACTAATGGTATTTTTCCGCTAATTCGCGCATTTACAAAACTTTCAATATCGTGTAATTCATCTTCCGTAAGCTTAGAAAAATGAGAGAAATCAAAACGTAAATATTTAGAGTGTACCGCACTTCCTTTTTGCTCTACGTGGGTTCCTAAAATGGAACGAAGGGCTTGATGCAACAGGTGTGTTGCCGTATGATTACATTCTGTTCTGTGGCGTTGTTTTTCGTCAACCACCACTTTTAGAGACTCGTTTAAATGTTTTGGTAAAGTTTCAGTAAAGTGAATGATAACGTTGTTTTCCTTTTTAGTATTCAGGATATAAACCACATCACCATAAGCATCTTCAATATACCCCTTATCACCTACTTGTCCGCCTCCTTCTGGGTAAAATGGTGTTAAATTAAACACCAATTGATACATGTCGCCATCTTTTTTAGAGGTCACTTTTCTGTAGCGTGTAAGCTTCACCTTAGCTTCAAGCGCATCATAACCGATAAATTCTTCAACATCATCTTCAATTAAAACCGTCCAATCATCAGTGGACATTTCACTAGCGGCACGCGAACGCCTTTTTTGTTTCTGAAGTTCTTCCTCGAAACCTTTTTCATCCAGCTTCAACCCTTTTTCAGAAAGAATTAAGGCTGTTAAATCGATTGGAAATCCGTAAGTGTCATATAATTCGAAAGCTTTAGTTCCAGAAACGGTACCTTCTTTTGTTTCTTCAACAACACGATTTAATAACACCAAACCTTGGTCTAAAGTTCTTAAAAAAGACTGCTCTTCTTCTTTAATCACATTTTCAACAAGTTGTTTTTGAATTTTTAATTCAGGGAAAGCTTTCCCCATTTTTTTATCTAAAACTTCAACCAATCTATAAATAAACGGTTCTTTTTTATCGAGGAAAGTAAATCCGTAACGCACGGCACGACGTAAAATTCTACGAATCACGTAACCGGCACCGGTGTTACTCGGTAATTGTCCGTCAGCAATAGAAAAAGCAACCGCACGCACATGATCGCAAATAACACGAATAGCGACATCTACCTTTTCATCTTTACCGTAAGTTTTATTAGTAATGGCTTCAACCTCTTTAATTATAGGTGTAAACACATCGGTATCATAATTAGACTGAACACCTTGTAAAACCATACATAAACGCTCAAAGCCCATACCGGTATCGATATGTTTATTTGGCAATGCCTCTAATGAACCATTAGCTTTTCTATTGTATTGCATGAAAACCAGGTTCCAGATTTCTACAACTTGAGGGTGGTCTTTATTTACTAAATCCTTTCCAGGGATTTTTGCTTTTTCTTCGGCAGAACGAATATCAACATGAATTTCACTACAAGGTCCGCAAGGTCCTTGATCGCCCATTTCCCAGAAATTATCTTTCTTATCACCTGTGATGATACGGTCTTCAGAAATATATTTTTTCCAAATTTCTAAGGCTTCAGTATCTAGACCAAGACCATCTTCTTCGCTCCCTTCAAAAACCGATACATATAAAATATCTTTATCGATTTTAAAAACTTCGGTTAATAATTCCCAAGCCCAAGCAATTGCTTCCTCTTTAAAGTAATCACCAAAACTCCAGTTTCCAAGCATTTCAAACAAGGTGTGGTGATAGGTATCATAACCAACCTCTTCCAAGTCGTTGTGCTTACCAGAAACACGTAAACATTTTTGAGAATCTGTGATCCTATTATTTTTAGGCTTTGCATTCCCTAAAAAATATTCTTTAAAAGGCGCCATTCCTGCATTTACAAACATTAAGGTTGGGTCATCTTTTAAAACCATTGGAGCCGATGGTACGATACTGTGTTGTTTTTCTTCAAAAAAACTTAAAAACTTAGCGCGAATGTCTTGTGATTTCATGTAATATTTTTAAACACCTTGTTTCTAATCCATTAGATTTAATGGGAAACAATTTTTATATTTATGCTACAAATTTATTTTAAATTTGGTTCAGCATTAAACTTCAAAGCCATTATTATTAAAAATTTTTATAATATATTTTTTGTAGGTTTGTTTGTTTACTGCTTAATTGAAGATTATAATCACCTTCAATGCGCTGCAAAAATAGCATAATTTAAGAAATGAGTAAGGTAAAATACTATTACGATCCTGAAACGCTTTCCTATAAGAAGATCCAGCGTAAAAAACGCACCACTTTTAAGTATGCGTTCTTCTTTGTTCTTGGCACCGCTTTTTTCTCTTTTATATTTGTTTTTATAGGGAGCCAATATGTAGAATCGCCTAAAGAGCGTGCTTTAAAGCGCGAATTACACAATGCGCAATTACAATTTGAACTGCTGAACAAAAAAATGGAGCATGCTGAAACTGTTTTAGCCAATGTTGCCGATAGAGACAATAACATTTACCGTGTATATTTTGAAGCCAATCCAATTCCTGAAGAACAACGTCGTGCCGGGTTTGGTGGTGTAAATCGCTACAAGAATTTGGAAGGTTTCGATAATTCTAAATTAATTATAGAAAGTAATAAACGTATTGACATTCTTCAAAAGCAAATAGTTGTACAATCGAAATCGCTTGATGAAATTACAAAATTAGCTGAAGACAAAGAAAAGCTTCTCGCTGCTATCCCCGCTATTCAACCAGTAAACAACAAGGATTTAACACGTATGGCCTCTGGTTATGGCATGCGAACCGACCCGTTTACTAAAGTTAGAAAAATGCACCGCGGCATGGACTTTTCGGCGCCAAGAGGCACACCTATTTATGCTTCTGGTGATGGTGTGATTACCCGTGCCGATTCCAGATCTACAGGTTATGGAAAACACATTCGTATAGACCATGGTTATGGTTATGTGAGCTTATATGCCCACCTGTATAAATATAATGTTAGAAAAAACCAAAAAATAAAACGTGGTGATTTAATTGGTTTTGTAGGTAGTACAGGACGTTCTCAAGGGCCCCACCTACATTATGAAATATTTAAGGACGGTGAGCGTATTAACCCTATTAATTTTTATTACGGCAGTTTAACTGCTGAAGAATTTAATAAACTATTGGAGCGTGCTTCATTAGAAAATCAATCTTTAGATTAATGCATATAAACCTGCCCGAAAAACGTTATTATGCCATTGGTGAAGTTGCCAAAGCTTTTAATGTGAACACCTCATTGATTCGTTTTTGGGAAAAAGAATTTGATGTATTAAAGCCTAAAAAAAATGCTAAAGGCAATAGAAAATTCACCCCCGAAGACATCAAAAACCTGAAGTTTATCTACCATTTGGTGAAAGAACGCGGATTCACTTTAGAAGGCGCCAAAACACACCTTAAAGAAGAAAAAAAACAAGCTTTAAATACTTTTGAAATTGTTAGTAAACTTGAAGACATTAAAAATCAACTTAATAAAATAAAACAACACCTTTAAAATTAAACCATCATGAAGAAATTTTTACCATGGATTATCGTAGCCCTCGTTGTATTTGGAATATATTCTTGGGGCAAAAACTTTAACAACACTGCCGTAGAATATGAAGCCGATGCAAAAACAGCTTGGTCTAATGTGGAAAGTGCTTACCAACGTCGTGCAGATTTAATTCCTAATTTAGTATCGACCGTGAAGGGATACGCTGCTCATGAAAAAGAGACCTTAGAAGGGGTCATTAAAGCGCGTTCTGAAGCAACTAAAACAACGATTGATGCAGGAGATTTAACACCTGAAAAAATGGCACAATTCCAACAAGCGCAGCAAGGTTTAAGTGGTGCTTTATCCAAGTTATTGGTTACCGTAGAGCGCTATCCAGAATTGAAAGCTGACAAAGGTTTCTTAGAACTACAATCACAACTGGAAGGTACAGAAAATAGAATAAACGTAACTAGAGATCGTTTTAATGAAAAAGTAAATATCTACGATAAATTCACTTCTAAATTTCCAGGAAAATTATTAGCTGGCTTATTTGGTTTTGAAGAAATGGCACGCTACAAAAGTGCACCTGGTAGTGAAAACGCACCTAAAGTAGAATTTTAATATGTCTAAAACTGAAGATTTTTTAACAGCACAGGAAGAACAAGAAATTGTTGAAGCGATTCAAGAAGCGGAATTAAACACTTCTGGAGAACTACGTGTTCATTTAGAAAAAACCGCTAAGGGTGATGCCACAAATCGTGCCTTGGAAGTTTTTCATCATTTAAAGATGGACAACACAAAGCTTCAAAATGCCGTACTTATTTATGTTGCTGTTGAAGATAAATCTTTTGTCATTTATGGTGATGAAGGCATAAACAAAGCTGTTGAAAATGATTTTTGGGATTGCACCAAAGATATTATGCAAGCGCACTTTAAAAAAGGAGACTTTAAGCAAGGTTTGATTGATGGCATTTTAAGGTCTGGTGACCGCCTTAAAAAATATTTCCCTTATCAATCGGATGATATTAATGAACTTTCAGACGAAATTTCAAAAGGCTAAGCTTTATGATGTATAAAAAAGAAATGCAAACTTCCTTTTATTCCAATATTAAAAGTCTTAGTCTATTTTTAGTCTTTACACTTTTTGCTTGTAGTCTTACTTTCGGGCAGTTTAAAATTCCTGAAAAGCCAAAATTTCAAACTAGTGTTTACGACTATATCAACTTACTTTCTGATGCTCAAAAAAGTAATTTAGAGCAAAAACTTGTTAAGTATTCCGATACCACTTCCACACAAATTGTAGTGGCTATTATTGGCTCTACAGAGGGTGAGAACATTAACTTTCTAGGCGCTCAATGGGGAGACGCTTGGGGCATTGGCCAAGCTAAAGAAGACAATGGGATTTTAATACTATTAGCCAGAGACGATAAAAAAATAGCTATTAATACCGGTTATGGCGTGGAGCATCTTTTAACTGATGCCATGTCGAAACGTATTATTGAACGTGATATCATTCCTTATTTTAGACAAGGCGATTATCCGGGTGGATTAAACCGTGGTGCCGATGCTATTTTTGAAGTCATGCAAGGCGAATACAGCGGTTCTCGCAAGTCATCAAGACAAAACGATGACTCTTTTATGCCCTTCTTGATATTCGGATTTATTGCGCTTGTTTTCATCATGTCTTTTATAAAAAATAAACGCGGTGGCGGCGGTGGTCGTAACGGCGGAAACAGAGCTGGAGGATTTGATATCTGGGATGCTATTATCTTAAGTAATATGGGACGTGGAAATTACAATCGTGGCTCTAGTGGCTGGGGCGGCAGTTCTGGTGGTGGCTTTGGCGGAGGCGGTTTTGGTGGTGGCTTCGGCGGCGGCGGCTTTGGAGGCGGTGGCGCTTCTGGAGGCTGGTAGAAAGTTAAAAGTTAAAAGTTAAAAGTTAAAAGTTAAAAGTTAAAAGTTAAAAGTTAAAAAGGTTGGAAAACTAAGCTTTGGAAACAAATTTAGTTATCCTTATTTATTAAAACTAGGACGGAAGACAGATGACCAATGACAAGTGACTTAAGACTGGAAACTGAATTTGAGACTGAGAAAATATAAGCATAAAAAAAAGCGACACTTATAAAAAGGTCGCTTTTTTGTTATACCAATTTAATTGTATAATGTCGTATTCTAAAATCAGGAGTTATCTATTAAATCTACCTGAGACGTTACCTTCTAAAATCCCAGTAACCTCATCTATTGTGGCGTAGTTCACATCACCTTCGTAAGTGTGTTTTAAGGCACATGCTGCACTTGCGTAGTCCATAGACTTATAGTCATCGTAATGCTGTAAACCATAAATTAAACCAGCCGCAAAGGCATCTCCTGTACCAATACGGTCAACAATATGTGTAATATCAAAATCTTGAGTTTCTCTAAACTCTTCACCATTCCACATTCTGGCTCTAATCTTATGCCAAGAAGCATTTATAGACGTTCGTATTTTATCGAACACTTTCTCTATGGAAGGGAAATTTTCCATTAGCAACTTACTTGCTTCAATAAACTCTTCGTTAGAATAACCGTATTCGGTACCTAAGACTTCATTCATTTCATTAATTCCGCCAATAAAAATGGTAGAACAATGTAATAATTCGATTAAAGCATCTTTAGCGTTAACACCATATTTCCATAACCCACTTCTGTAAGTTGGATCGGCAGAAACTTGCATCCCCTTTTTCTTAGCTAGTTTTAATCCTTCTTTCAAGGTATCAAAACTCCCTTGCGTTAAACCAGGCGTAATTCCAGTCCAGTGAAACCAACTACCTGTCTCTAAAGCAGATTCCCAATCAACCATTTCTGGTTGTATACTTGAAAATGCCGAATGTGATCTGTTGTATGAAATTGAACTTGGGCGCATCACGGCTCCAACTTCAAGAAAGTAAACCCCTAAAGGTCTTCCGGAACGTACAATTGCCGTAGTATCTAAATCGAATTTATTCAAGTATGAAATCGCTGTATCTCCAATAAAATCATCTGAAATACAGGTAATATGCTTAACATTTCCTCCAAAATTAGCAATTGAAAGTCCTACGTTTAATTCGGTACCACCAAAGTAGAATTCTAATGTGTTGGCTTGAATAAATTTTTTATTTCCGAAAGGAGATAAACGCATTAGAACCTCACCGAATGTTATAATCTGACTCATAAAATTATTTTTGCAGCATAAATTTAACCATAACGAATGATATAAAATGCTTTATTGGAAAAAATTATGATATTCTGAGCAATTGGTCAACCAATTTTATATTTCAAAACAAAATCGAAATTTCCATAAAAATAATGAAAATGATAGTGCGTTATTTTTTTCGCATGTACACACTAATTGGCACACCATTAAATCCAAAATGCTCACGCAGTTTATTCTCTAAAAAACGCTTATACGGATCTTTAATATACTGTGGTAAATTACAGAAAAACGCAAATTGAGGCTGCGGTGTAGGTAGCTGCATGATGTATTTTATCTTAACGAATTTTGCTTTGTATGCCGGTGGTGGGTAATTCTCAATAATAGGTAACATCACCTCGTTAAGTTGACTTGTTTTAATCTTTTTTGTACGGTTTTGGTATACCTCAACGGCCGTTTCAATGGCTTTGTAAATACGTTGCTTTGTTAAGGCTGAAATGAATACAATAGGCACATCTGTAAAAGGCTGCATCTGTAATCGAATGGCTTTTTCGTATTCTTTAACTGATTTATGATCCTTTTCTACTAAATCCCATTTATTAACTAAAACGACAATACCTTTTCTGTTGCGTTCTGCAAGCCAGAAAATATTTTGCACTTGCCCGTCAAAACCGCGATTGGCATCTAAAACAAGGATACATACATCGGCATGTTCAATAGCACGAACACTACGCATTACCGAATAGAATTCTAAATCTTCCTTTACTTTAGATTTTCTTCTAATCCCGGCAGTATCCACTAAGTTGAATTCAAATCCGAAACGATTATATTTAGTATCTATAGAATCTCTTGTTGTTCCTGCGATGTCGGTAACGATATAACGATCTTCTCCAATTAAAGCATTAATGAAAGAAGACTTCCCTGCATTTGGACGCCCAACGACAGCGAAACGTGGTAATTCATCTTCAATAACATCTTCTTTTTCCGGTAAAGCTTTAATAAGATCATCTAATAATTCACCAGTGCCACTACCATTTATACTAGCTATGGTATAGTATTCACCTAGACCTAATGAATAAAACTCCACTGCATCTTCAGCGCGCTTACCATTATCTACTTTGTTTACAACAAGAAAAACGGGTTTATTTACGCGTCTAAGTAACTTAGCTACGTCTTCATCCATACCTGTAACACCAGATTCAACATCAACCATAAAAATAATGGCATCGGCTTCATCAATAGCTAACTCCACTTGTTTATCGATTTCGGCTTCAAAAACGTCGTCACTTCCTAAAACATACCCTCCAGTATCGATTAAAGAAAACTCTTTTCCATTCCAATCACTCTTCCCGTAATGACGGTCTCTTGTAACCCCACTTACCGCATCTACGATGGCTTCACGTCTTTGAATCAATCTATTAAAAAACGTTGACTTTCCAACATTTGGTCTTCCTACAATGGCTACTATATTACTCATAATCTCAATTTAAGGTTAACAGGTTAAAACCGTTTTAGTTATGGTTCCCTGAAAACTTTTGCAAAAATAGGAAATATACTCTATGCCACATCTTTTTTATGAAAAGAATAAAATTTATACGGTATCAAAAAAAATAGTATTTTACTCCTTCCTAAACACAGCATATATGGAATTATCCAATGACATTGTTTTGCGCCCGAGATTTAAAATTGAATTGCCTCAATACAACGAAGCTATTTTAAGTGATTTTAAAAACGCAAAAACGATGCAATCGGACTTTAAAGTTTCAGTGATAGATGACCATGTGTTTATTAAATTTCCGAAGGAAAAACAAACCTATTGGTCGCCTCAATTGCATCTAGAAATAAATGCGATTGACGATAATAACAGTTTGATTTATGGCCTATTTGGCCCAAACCCCACGGTATGGACGCTATTTATGTTTTTGCATTTTTTAGTTGCTGGATTCTTTTTAGGGTTTAGCATTTGGGCGTATACCAATTGGTCCCTTGAGCAGGATTATGCTATTCAATTTAGTGTCCTGCTTTTAATGGTAATTATTTGGATTGCGCTGTACTTTGCAGGAAGCATTGGAAAAGCCTCAAGTATAAAAGAAATGCATTTGCTAAATGATTTTATGTATAGTGTACTAAAAAAAGAAAAGCCTTAATTGCAGGAACAACCAAAGCTTTTTAACCAACTAACTCAAAACTCTATTAACCAAATAGAACTCTAGTGCAAATATGGCACTACAACATTACTTAAGTGTTACCTAAACAATAAGTTAGTATTTAATTTTCTAATTATTATAACCAAAACGTTTTAATTGGTTGGCATTACTACGCCAGTTTTTATTAACCTTAACGTATAATTCTATATGAATTTGTTTACCGAAAAAAGTCTCTAAATCCTTTCTAGCTTCCACACCAACGCGTTTTAAAGCGCTTCCTTTATGCCCAATAATGATTCCTTTTTGAGTTTCGCGTTCTACCATAATAACCGATCGCACGCGAATAATATTTTCTTCTTCAAAAAACTCTTCGGTATCAACCTCAACAGCATAAGGAATTTCCTTTTTGTAATGCATCAATATTTTTTCTCTGATCGTTTCATTTATAAAAAAACGCTCAGGCTTATCTGTTAATTGATCTTTCGGATAGAAAGGTGGCGACTCTGGAAGCAGGTCAATAATACGATTAAAAACTTCCTTGACATTGAAACCTTCCAAAGCAGAAATAGGATAAATCTCGGCATTAGGGACTTTAGTAGTCCACTCTTGAACTTGAGTTTCCAATTGTAATTGATCGGATTTGTCAATCTTATTCAATAATAATAAAACAGGAATTTTAGAGGCTTTAATTTTATTGAAAAAGGCTTCATCTTTTAAAGCTTGCTCTCCTATTTCAACCATATAGATTAGTACATCGGCATCTTCAAAGGCAGACTTAACAAAGCCCATCATAGATTCTTGCAACTCATAAGCTGGTTTGATAATTCCTGGTGTATCACTTAAAACCATCTGAAAATCGTCGCCATTTACAATACCTAAAATACGGTGCCTGGTAGTTTGTGCTTTTGAGGTAATAATAGATAATTTTTCCCCTACAAAGGCATTCATTAAGGTTGATTTACCAACATTCGGATTCCCGATAATATTTACAAAACCTGCTTTATGGTTCATAAGACTCTGTTTTTTTTTGTGCTGCAAAGTTACAACTTGCACGGCGTATTCCTTGTAAAATATGGAAACAAAAAAAACAGGACGGGAAACCTCCTGTTTTTTTCATTTACAATGATGTAAAATTATGTTATTTTACTGCTAACAATTCTACGTCGAATATTAATGTTTCATATGGCTTAATTGGTCCTCCTGGTCTTGGGTTTGCGCCATACGCTAAATCTTGAGGAATAAAAAACCTGTATTTTGCTCCTTCTGGCATTAATTGCAAACCTTCTGTCCACCCTTTAATTACCTGAGAGACCACAAACTCTATAGGCGCGCCTCTATCTACCGAACTATCAAATACGGTTCCATCAATTAAGGTACCGTGATAATGTACTTTTACCTTAGATTCCTTAACAGGTTTCACCCCGGTTCCTTCTTTTAAAACAAGGTATTGCAAACCGCTTTCGGTGGTTTTAACACCTTTTTTTATCTTATTTTTTTCTAAAAAAGCAATCCCTAACTCATTATTTTTTTTAGCGGCCTCATCAAGCTTTGCTGTTTCATTTTTTTTCTTCCTTTGAAAATAGCTTTTAATAATATTGACACCTTCTTCATCTGTGAATTTCACATGTGTTGAATCCATAACATTCAAAAAGCCTTGAATAAATAAATCGTTGTTAAATGCATCAAAACTAGTCTTTACATTTTTGGCGATATCCATTCCAATCGCATAGCTCACAGAATCAATTTCAGTTTGAACTTTATTTTGTGCCACCATCCTTGGGTTAAAAATCGTGAAAACCACAAGGACAAATACTGTATTTAAAAATTTCATAATATTATTATTGAGATGTACGGGCAAATGTAAAGAACCATTTAGATCCTATAAAATAGATTAGCCCCATTATAATGTATTCTTTATAAAACAATAGCCATAAAAAAACAGGAAGCGAGGCTTCCTGTTTTTTTTATATTGAATAGGTAAAGGTAAATTACTTTACTTCTAATAACTCTACGTCAAAAATTAAAGTTGCATAAGGCTTAATTGGCCCTCCTGGTCTTGGGTTTGCACCGTATGCTAATTCTTGCGGAATAAAGAATTTATATTTAGCCCCTTCAGACATTAATTGTAAACCTTCTGTCCATCCTTTAATAACTTGTGTTACTCCAAATTCAGCAGGTTCTCCTCTATCAACAGAACTATCAAATACAGTTCCATCAATTAAAGTTCCGTGGTAATGAACTTTCACTTTAGATGAAGACGTTGGTTTAGCACCAGTCCCTTCTTTTAAAACAATATATTGTAAACCACTTGCCGTTGTTTTCACACCATCTTTCCCCTTATTTTCTTCTAAGAAAGCAATACCTTCTTCTTTATTTTTCTCTCCATCTTCAGCACGTTTTGCGGCTTCTTCTTGTTGCTTCTTTTGGAAGTAAGTTCTAACAACTGTTTGCGCAGTTGTTTCATCTAACAAAATATCTGTAGAATCTAAAACATTCATAAAACCTTGAATGAATAGTTCATCATCAAAATCATCAAAACTCGCTTTCACATTTTTTGCAACATCCATACCTATGGCATAACTTACAGAATCTAATTCAGTTTTTACTGGTTTTTTAGAAACAGCTGTTTGATTACAAGATGCAACTAGTAAAACTAAAGTTACTAGACTTAAAAATTTCATTATTTTCATTTTAAACTTTTTTGTTATTTGAAGCCAAATGTAACAAAATTATGGAGACTAAAAAAAAGAAAATAATAAGGAGGAAAATAGCTTTTAAATATTTCAAATTAGACATAAAAAAACTGTTCATCTTTATGAAAAAGATGAACAGTTTATATCTAACCAAACATTTTATATGAAAAACGAACCACTGTTTTACATTAACACTGCAAAGATGTATAAAATGAGTACTGTATTATATGACAAATGTCATAACCCCTTGAAAACACTGTTAAAACCAAGTTAAAAAAATTAATATGTTTTTGGGTATACCATTATAATTATGCTAAAAATTAATTCCCGACATAAATACACCTCCAAAAAACAAAATGATTTTATCTATAAAAACCCTTCCAGGTGCTTTATGTAAAATTTTGTGTGAAAGCCTGAATTTTACGGTGTTAAAATTTAACATAACATTAGGAGTTTTAGTGAAATAATGTATATTTCAGGCAAAAAAAAATTCTTAACCTTTCTCAAAAGATAAGCTGCGATTTATCTTACAAGGTTAAACCCCAAATCAATCAATCGAAGTATTTAAACAATTCAGGATCCTTCTGCTATAGGCCTTGAAATGAATAAGACCTTCAGCTAAATTTGACGCCATGAATACATTTTCTAAAATTAGTTGCCTACTATTTTATTTATCATGCTTTACCCTAAGTTGGTCACAAAGCCAAACAACGGAAAACCCCTATAATATTGTAGATATTTACAATGCCACAAAACAGAACTATGAGGTTGCCTCAATGATTACACCATTAAGCACCGAAGAAATTAAGTACGACGAGAATATTGTATATAAGAAAACAAACCAGAGGAAATTAGAATTAGATGTTTATTCACCATCAAAGAAATCTAAAAAACTAAAACCTGCCGTAATCCTAATTCATGGAGGTGGCTGGCTTATGGGCCAAAAAGAAAACCAACGTATTATGGCCCAACACCTCGCTATGAAGGGGTATATAGGTGTTTCTGTGTCTTATAGACTTAGCCTAGAAGCACCATACCCAGCTGCCGTTTTCGACATTAAAGATGCGATTAAATGGGTTAGAAAAAACGCGAAAAAATATAAAATAAATCCGGAGAAAATAGCTGTCTTAGGTGCCGATTCTGGCGGGCTTTTAGCAACGTTAGCAGGAACAACTTCTAACCTAGAAATTTTTAGCACCAAAGAAGAAGTATCAGATGAAATTCAAGCCGTTATTAATTTGGATGGTATGGTATCCTTAGTGCACCGTGACTCCCCTGAAAAAAACAGCATGGCTAGCATTTGGTTAAACGGATCTCGAGAAAAAAACGAAAAAGCTTGGAAAGATGCATCTCCCTTGCAATATGTAGGTGAAAATAGTCCGCCAATGTTATTTATTAATAGTATGAATTCGGAATCCCATGCTGGAAAAAATGATATGACTAGCCTTTTAAAAATATTTAACACATACACAGAAACACGCACGATACCAAATACGCCACCAGCGTTTTGGTTGATGGACCCTTGGTTTGATATGACGCTTAATTATAGTATAAATTTTTTGAACAGAGTTTTTGAGCAATCTTAATAGCTCGTTCTTTTAAAGCGCTAAAACCTTGTAAAACCTAAACACCTATTAACTTAGGTTAGAATTTAAACAAAAAAAAAACTGTTCAACTTTTATGAAGAAGTTGAACAGTTTTAAACTAACCAAACATTTTATATGAAAAACGAACCACCATTTTACATTAACACTGCAAAGTTGCGTTATATGGAAGGCTAATTATATGACAAATGTCATAAACCCCTGTTAATGTTGTTAAAAATGCGTTAAATGATCATTAAAACCGCCATGACTAGCGCATAGCTTAACATCTATTATGATATAGAGATTCTAAGATGCTACCATAGAAGGACATAAAAATTTTATAGTAAGGAGTTTTCTATATTTTAGACCCAGAATACACGAATTTTTACGACTGAAGGTTGAACTCCTAAATCGGTTTTAATAGGTAAAATTCGTGTCATCACTTTTTACTGTATGATACTCTAAGCTTTAACACTTCGAAATACGATCTCAAAAAAAAACTGTTCACCCCCTAAGGACTGAACAGTTTAAACTAACCAAACATTTTATATGAAAAACGAACCACCATTTTACATTAATACTGCAAAGTTGCGTTAAATGGAAGGTTGATTCTATGATAAATGTCATGAACCCCCGTTAATGCTGTTAAAAATACGTTAAAACACAAAACAAGTACACGCTAAATAACCTTGAAAATATTGAAACCTTGACTCATTTTACACCTCAATGCTTAATTAATACCTAAACACAAACTATAATGCAGGTACTAACCAAAAATAGGATGTTGCCAACACCTTTTTTATTTCAAAATCTACCGTAAAAAGTCGCTTTCAATGAAATAGCATAATAAAATTAAATATTCAAAATTTAATAATGTATCTTTAGTTTTTCATACTAAACCTTAAACCAATGAGACATGCCATTGCACTTTTAGTATTTAGTTTTATTACTTTAGGTATATATTCTCAAGACAATAGGTCAAATCATAAAAATGAAATAGGATTTGTAGTCACAGATTTAATTGATGGCGCGATACAATTTAGATATGAACGCTTAGTTAGCAAACATTTTTCGGTTAACCTGGGTATAGGATACAAAGGTGAAGAGGGTATTGTTAATCTTTCAGGATTAGACACTGAAAAAATAAAAACCAGCAACATTACTTATTCTGGAATTAAAGTAACACCTGATATACGCTACTATTTAAATAACGTTCAACAAACCGGCATGAATGGTTTTTATATGGGAGCTTATGTCAAATACTCTGGTTTCAAATCCGACTTAAGTGGTCAGTACATAAATGATACAGGAATCACCTATGATTTAGAATTTGACTCAAAAATAAACGTAACCTCGATTGGTTTTATGGTTGGTTACAAACTCCCAATTACAAAAAGATTTGCTCTGGACTTTTTGATCGCAGGACCTGGATCTGGTTTTTATAACTTCACGATAGAAAACAAAAAAGATCTTCCAGATGAGTTTTACGATGACCTTAACGAGGCGCTAGAAGAGTATAGCCTTTTCGACTTATTAGATGGTGATTTTAGGTTTAGTCAAATTAAAAGAAAATCAGATTTAAAATTATTTTCTTTTAGATATGGTATAACAGCAACCTATTCATTTTAACACATTACTAATACTTTTTTAAGAGAAAAACTCATAGAATATATCACATAATTACCTACCATGAAAAAAACATTATTATTAGGTCTCACATTTTTTATAATAACAACCAACAGTCAAGGGCAAGCCGCTTTATTCGCGTTACTTTTTGGAGATCAAGTTGCTTCTGAAAATTTTAATATAAGTTTAGAGGCTGGTGGAACATTTATGGGATACACCAATTTAGAAGATTCCAAAAGATCAAAAATGGGTATTAATTTTGGTATCGGAGGTAATATTAAACTAAACGAAAACTGGTTTATTTGTCCGAATATATATTTACTAGCTAAACGCAATTTATTTCTTAATAATTTTTCACTTGATAGTGGCAACTCCATTCTGGATGCCAATTTCATAGATGTCCCCACTAAAATTTCATTAAATTATATAGATGTGCCGGTATTCTTATCTTATCAAACCAACAACAAAAAATACCGCTTTAGCTTAGCACCACAAGTGTCATTTCTTCAAAAATCCAGAGGAGAATTTCAAAGACCAGAAGGCCATTTTATTCAGAATTTCGATGGTTATACTAGAGATGTTGATTATGGTATGATGGTCGATTTCGCATACGTTTTAGGTAAAGCTCACAAAGGTAAGGGCATTCACATACACCTAAGATACTATTATGGATTTACAGATATTCTAAAAGACCAAATTAGTAATGCAGATAACCGTTCTAATTATTTATCTTTACACCTTAGTTTGCCTTTTATAACAGATGAATTGGCAGAAAAAAACTTAGAATCTTATTCAAAACAACCATAAAAACCCTTATTTATCCTAATGAAAAAAATCAATACGCTAATAATAATCTTGGTTACCGTTTTTGCATTACAATCATGTAAAACAGCTAAAGTTGTAAATTCATGGAAAGCAGAAGATGCTATTGTAGATCTTTTTAAAACTAAAAATGTACTAGTTATAGCTAGAACAGCTAATACCCAAGGGCGTATTGCTTTTGAAGTAGAAATAGCCGAAGCTCTAAGAGCGAATGGCATTAAAGCCACCGAAAGCTATACTAGAGCGCCTAAAATCCATACTGAAGTTGAAATGAGCGAAGAACGCGTTGCTTTCATTAAAAGCTTATTAGATAGCGAAGGCTATAATGCCATTGTTATTACAGTAATAAAAGATAAAAAACAAACCATTACAGAGTCTTCAAATGGTGTATACATGGGAATGGGTATGGGATTCGGATATCCTGGTTATTATGGTGGTTTTTATGACTATTACAGGGCGCCATACGCTTACGGTGGATACTACGGTTCCTTTGGTGGTTATATTCCAATGTCTACCTCTACATCGGTTAGCACAGATTATGTATTAGAAACTGTAGCTTATAATTTAGATGAGCCCGCAGACAAACAACTTGTTGCAGTTGTAACAACAAGTTTAGGTGATCCTAATGACGCACATGACGCCGCTAAAAAGTTAATTCCAAAAATCATGAATAGCTTGCAAAACTAAAAGCTTTCCTTTTAATATATTTAAAAAAAAATCCTTTGAATACTTATAAGTCTTCAAAGGATTTTTTTTATACCTCCTCCAGAGATTACCCAAACTAAAATCAATAACAAAGTCGTTTTTTTCACAACTTGCAACATTAACAAAAACTAAAATTTTATGTACATTTAAGCTTTAAACTTATTCCTCGATATGAAAACAAAAAAAAAAATTAAATTACTGCTACTTACACTTTTAATTGTCACTCTTTCTAGTTGTAATTCAAAAAAAGAAGACTCTAATAACATTCAAACCGAAACGCCAATAGAAGCTAAAGACCCGCTTCCTTCATGGGAGGAAGGTAAAACTAAAGAATCCATAAAATCTTATGTAGTGGATGTGACTACAGAAGGCAGTCCAAATTTTATTCCAATTACAGACCGAATTGCTACTTTTGATAACGACGGGAATTTATGGAGTGAGCAACCCGCTTATTTTCAACTATTCTTCGCTATTTCTCGCATAAAGGCTTTAGCTCCTGAACATCCAGAGTGGAAAAACAAACAACCTTATAAAGCAGTTCTTGAAAATGACATGAAATCATTAATGGCTTCTGGTGAAAAAGGTCTGATTGAAATTGTAATGACAACACATGCCGGAATGACTGTTGAAGCATTTGAAAAAATTGTAAAAGATTGGTTGGCCAAGGCAAAACATCCGCGTTTTGGCAAACCTTATAACGAGCTCATATATCAACCTATGCTAGAGCTTTTAAACTATTTACGAGCTAACGATTTTAAAACTTATATTGTTTCTGGAGGTGGTATAGAGTTTATGCGCCCTTGGGTTGAAGAAGCTTATGGTATTCCAAAAGACCAAGTGGTTGGAAGTAGTATAAAAACTGAATTTTCCCTAGAGAACGGTCAAGCGCAAATAAAAAGGTTACCAGCGATTGATTTTATAGACGACAAAGCTGGTAAGCCTATAGGAATCAATAAATTTATCGGAAAAAAACCAGTATTTACATCTGGTAATTCAGATGGCGATTTGCAAATGATGCAATATGGAGACTCCAATAAACACAAGTCTTTTCAACTTTATTTACATCATACTGACGCCGAAAGAGAATGGGCCTATGATAGGGATTCTCACATAGGGCAACTCAATAAAGGATTAGATTACGCCATTGAAAACGGTTGGACGATTACAGATATGAAAAAAGACTGGAAAGTTATTTACCCGTTTCAACTGAACGAAGCTAAAAACTAAACATTATGACACCATTTGAATCCGTTTCGGCTTTAAAAGCGCAAATGTCGAAATCCATAATCGGACAAGAAAAACTGATAGACACTATCGTGCTTGTTTTACTTGCTGATGGCAATATGTTACTTGAAGGCTTGCCAGGATTGGCAAAAACAAGAGCGATAAATGCCTTATCTAAAAACTTAGATTGTGGCCTAAGTCGTATACAATTTACACCAGACTTATTACCCTCGGATATTACAGGGACCGAAATTTACTTACCCAATGAAACCGAGAAATTCATGTTTCAACAAGGACCAATCTTCAGCAACCTCATCCTAGCCGATGAAATAAATAGAGCGCCAGCGAAAGTACAATCAGCATTACTGGAAGCCATGGAAGAACGCCAAGTTACCGTTTCCGGTAAAACCTATAAAATGGAATACTTATTTATGGTCATGGCGACTCAAAACCCTATTGAACAAGAAGGGACCTATCCGCTACCCGAAGCTCAAATGGATCGTTTTTTAGTACATACTATTATAGGTTATCCTGATGATGACGCCGAACTAGAAATCATGCGCCTAAATAAAAGAGAAGCAGCTCCAGATACAGCTAAAGAAATTTTAAAAACCATTCCGCAGCAAGCCATATTTGATGCTAGAAAAGAAATTTCGAAAATCAAAGTTTCCGAAGACATGGAAAAATATATGGTGAGCCTAATTTCTGCCAGTCGTTACCCTGAAAAATATGATGCCGAGCTCGATAAACTTATAGATTTTGGTGCAAGTCCTAGAGGAACCATCGCTTTAGATCGTTGCAGCCGCGTCCATGCTTGGATGCAAGGTCGTGATTTTGTAACTCCAGAAGATATTCATGGGGTTATAAAAGATGTTTTACGTCACCGTATCGCGATAAGCTACAAAGGAAGAGCTGAAGGTACAACACCCGATCAAATTATAGATAAACTTATTGAAGTTGTGGCTGTAGTGGCTTAAATCCTTTTCCTATGAAATCTCCCAAGCCTATTAAAAACACGAATATATTTCTTACTCTTGAACATCTTTTGAAGTTCGAGTTAATAAGTTCTATCGTTAATTTTGGCTCTGGAAAACAAAAATCGAATAGTGTATTATCTGGTCGTTACGCCTCCAAGCTACGAGGTCGTGGGTTAGATTTTGAAGAGTCTCGCCCATATGTTTTAGGTGATGATATTAGAAAAATTGACTGGAAGGTTACTGCAAAAACAGGCGGTACACACACTAAAATATTCACCGAAGAAAAAGAAAAACCAGCCTTTATTTATGTAGATCAAACTGCTAGTATGGGATTTGGTTCTCAGAAAAAAACAAAATCGGTTGTTGCCGGAGAGCTCGCCTCTATTCTAGCCCATAAAATAAAAAAAGGTGGCGATCGTGTTGGAGGCATGGTAAATTCTGGAAAAACTTACGAGGTGGTTACACCTAAAAGAGATCCAAGAAATATTATTTATTTTCTACAGAAAATAATTGAAGCCAATCAAAAGATTTACACACCAGAACCTTTCGAATTTGAAGAATCTTTAACTGAAATCATTACAAAAATCAACAATATTGTAACCCATGATTACGTGGTTTTCATTATTAGTGATTTCCGAAGATATAGTGCTTCTGTTGTACAATATTTAAGTCAGCTAGCGCTGCATAATGATTTGGTGCTTATTAAGGTCTATGATGACATGGAAGAACAATTTCCTGATGAAAAATTCACCATAACCAATACAACACATCAAATTAACCTTAACGGAAAAAATAAAAAACTGAATAAGGAACTTAAGGATACGTTTAAAACGGATTATAAAAATTTTAAAGCTGAATTGGAAAAATACCAAATCAATATTTTTAAAGTCAACACCACAGACCCGGTTGAAGATCAACTTATAGACGTGTTTAGTAATTATAATAGATAAATGCTGCAAGACAAAAACATAGAACTAAGTCCGATTATGGAGCCCGCTCCTATTCCATTTACCATGGATACCTTGGGTTGGAAAATTGTGTTTTCCCTCCTATTTATCCTCATTTCATATATCGCCTATAAGTTATATATAAAATATAAGCATAACGCCTACCGTCGAGACGCTGTTTCTCAAATTATGGTATTAAAAACCCAAGATAAAGAAACTACAAGTTCGCTAATCTCACAAGTCATGTTTTTAATTAAACAAACCGCATTGCAAACTTATAATAGAAAAGAAGTCGCTGCTTTGCAAGGAGAAAACTGGCTAGCCTTTTTAGATAAAAAATTACATAAACCCTACTATTTAAAACATCAAGAAGTTATTGCTTCTGCCATTTATAAAAATGAATTTAATAATACCGGTTCATTCAATTTTAATGAATTTGCCGAAACGAGTATAACTTGGATTAAAAAACATGCCTGATAATTTTCAATTTGCATATCCATACATGGCCTTCTTGGTTGTACTACCATTTTTGGTGTATTGGCTTTTGCCTGCCATAAAAAACAGGAGCACTGCTTTAATTTATCCTTATTTTAAAGCAAGTTCGAAAGCATCCAAACAAAAACCTAAGAAAGCATCACACATAAAAAAACGGTCTTGGTTTGCTTCTTTTTTTATGTTCATTATTTGGCTTCTATTAATTATAGCAATGGCTTCACCAGAATTGGTGGGTAAACCTGAAAAAAAGATAAAAACCTCACGTAATTTTTTAATTTTAGCCGATTTGTCCTTCAGTATGGCAAATAAAGATTGGCATATTAACAACAAGCCCGTAACCCGCTGGGAAGCTGTTAAAAACATAATGCAAGACTTTATTGTGAAGCGTGAAAGCGATAAAATGGGGCTCATTTTTTTTGCAAGTAACGCCTATATTCAAGCACCATTCACCTCAGATTTACCTACCGTACAAACGATGCTTGACGAAGCAGATGTTGGCATGGCTGGACAAATGACCAACATAGGAAAAGCCATTGTAAAAGGTATGGATATGTTTGAACGCGATACCATACAAAATAAAGTCATGTTACTTTTAACCGATGGTGTTGATAGTGGCATGGACATCCTACCGCTTGATGGAGCAAACATGGCCAAAAAGGATTCTACCATCATTTACACCATTGGTATTGGAGATCCTGGCGATAGCGGGTCAGATTTAGATGAGCGTACATTAACAGAAATTTCAGAATTAACCAATGGAAAGTATTTTAGAGCGAAAGACACTAAAGAACTTGAAAAAATATACACCGAATTAGAAAAACTCGAACCTGTAGAATACGAAGAAGAAAGCTTCACACCAAAAACACTATTGTACTATTACCCTTTAGGGGCTGCTTTAGCTTTAGGTTTTGTCCTCGTTTTTATTAACAATTTAATTGTCATTTTTAAACGCCTTACAGCATCCTGATGTTAGAAAAACTCAAACATATCGATTGGGAAAAATTCCATTTTTTACGAACCGACTATTTGTGGTTTGGTGTAGGTGCTATCCTTATATTAGCCATCGGCTTTCTGTTTTATAAGGAAAATTATGCTTGGAAAAAACAAATTACCAAACACCTTAGGCCTTATGTGATTCAAAAAGGAAACTCGTGGAAAATGATTTTAATTCGCCTTTCAATCCTTATCATGTTTGCCATAGGTCTAGTTGCATTTTTAGGCCCTACTTGGAGCCAATTTAAAGCACCTGCGAAAAAAGTAACATCACAATTTGCGATTGCTTTAGATATGTCTCAAAGTATGTTAACTACTGATGTTTCTCCTAACCGACTAGAGCGTGCGAAGTTCAAAATTCACGATTTACTAGACGCCAACCCAAAGGCAGCAACCAACCTAGTTTTATTTTCTGGTTCTACACACGTGGCTATTCCATTTACCACCGATTATAAAATTATTGGAGATCAATTGGATGGTTTACAACCTAGAATGATGCCGCAAAGTGGTACAGAATTTAGCTTATTATTTAAAAAATTAGACACGCTTTTCACCAATAATAAAGCTGAAGGCAAAATACTTTTAATCACCGACGATTTAGACAACTTATCTATTGAAATGGTGAGTTCCTTTTTACAACAAAACAATGTGAAATTATACCTCTACCCTTTTGCTACTCAAAGTGGCGGAACCATTCCTGTTCACAAACAAAAATCTGCACTCGACTTATCTAAACTTAATAGCCTTGACGAACTCGATCAAGTGGAAGTTTTAGAAATCACCTTAGATAACAGTGATGTTGAAGATTTAGCTAAAGCTATAAGCGCTCACATTGTATTTGAAGACAAAACAGATCAACAAGATGAAAACTGGGAAGACCAAGGCTACTGGCTCGTTTTTCCGCTCGCTTTCATTTTCCTTTTTAGCTTCCGTAAAGGTTGGGCTTTAAACCTCATCATTATCTTGCTTTGTTTTAGTTCATGCTCAGATGGAAATAAACCTAAAAAAGAAGATTTTAAGTTTAAGGATTTATGGTATACAAAAGAATACCAGGCACAACAAGAATACGATGCTAAAAATTACACCAAAGCTGCAGTAGCTTTTAAAGCCCCCATGCATAAAGGTGTAGCTTACTATAAAGCTGGCGATTATTTAAGTGCAGAAACTGCTTTTAAACAAGACAACACAGTTAGTAGCTTATATAATTTAGGTTTAACTTATGCAAAACTAGGACGTTTAGCAGAGTCTGAAGCTGTTTTTGAAAAGGTCCTTGAAAAAGACCCGTCGAATACAAACGCAAAGTCTAACCTAACCCATGTGAAGCAGGCCATAACCGAAATGGAAGCGTTAAAACCTGAAGACGTTAACGTGAACGACAAGCCAATTGCCAAAAACGAGCAAAATAAATCTCCTGAAGATTTAAGTGGTGGCGGGCAAAAGGCTACCAAAAAAGACATGCAGAAAAAAAGGCTTGAAGAAACGGCCGAAACAGGAAAACGCAAAGGTAAAGAGTTGGATGAACTTCCCGATAATTTCAAATCTGGCAAAGGTGAACTGCCTAAAAATATTTTGATGCGAAAAGTTGATGATGACCCAGCACTCTTTTTAAGTAAGAAGTTCCGTTATCAAATAAAAAAAGGCATGGTAGAAACTAAAAAAACAAACAACTCATGGTAAGGAAAGTCGGTTTACATATCGTTTTTTGTTTATTATCTGTAGCTTGTTTTAGCCAGAACATCATATGCTATGTCACTACAAACACCAATGAAGCTTATATTGGTGAACCCATTCATTTAACCGTTTCTGTTTATAGTGAAACTTGGTTTACCTCCGGAATTGACTTAGGTAACATTCAAATTGATGGCGCGCTAACCGTTTATTTTAGATCGGTAAGCAACTCCAGGTCTTTTAGCGGCAAAAAATATGCTGGGGTTAATTTTTATTACAACGTCTTCCCTACCAAACAGGGGGAAATTACCATTCCTAGCTTCTCCATACATGTAGAATCGCCAAAGCCTGGAGGCTATAAAGGCATTAAGCGGATCGCAAAAACTAAACCAAAAACATTACATGTTAATGATGTGCCTCTGGGCTACAGTTTAAACAACTGGTTGGTGTCAAATTCGCTAGGCGTAAGCCAAAAATGGTCCATCCCTGTGAAAAACATTAAAGTTGGTGATGTGGTACAACGCACCATTAGCCGATCGGCAAGTGGTACCGTTTCTGAATTTATTCCAGCTACGACATGGGACAGTATTCCTGGGGTTAGTATTTATCCAAAACGCCCATCGGTAAACACACATAAATCTAAAACAGCAGTTTCGGCTACACGCTCGGAAACGGTTAATTATCTTTTTGAAAAAGAGGGTGATGTTACGATTCCATCCATAGAATATGTGTATTGGAACCCAAGCAGCAAGCGATTTTATAGAAAGCAATTGGATTCAATTATGGTTTCAGTAAAACCAAATGCCGATTTAAACATGCTGGCAAGTATAAAAAAATCTTTGCAGGAGGAAGTTATTGAAGAAACTGAAGCGGAAGACAAACCATTTTTAATTCTTGGCTTAACCCCTAAGGTGTTTGTTGAATACCTGATCTCAGGGCTACTTTTACTCTTTGTGCTTTTCAAATTAACAAAATACACTTTAGCTGTTTATCGTCGTAAACATACGGTCTATTTAAAATCTGAACCATATGCGTTCAGCCAAGTAAAAAAAGCATTGAGACATAATAACTATTACGCCTTTATTTCAACAAGTCATGTTTGGATTAAAAAACTCGATTCCAATTTTGAATCGCTTCAAGACTTAACGCAACACCCAGCTTTTAAAAAAACAAAGGAAACCATTCGTGAAATCAATAATAAAACCTTTAATGATCAGGCCACACATTTAAATTACAGCCAATTAAAACAGCATTTAATTTCCGATAGAATAGCCTTTTTAAAGTATCAAAAAACAAAGGTAAACACTGCTACGAAAAACAAAAAATGGTTAAACCCTACTGCTGCTGATTAGCCTGCAGTTTAGACATGATACGCTGTGCTTTGTCAGCCTCACCCGTTTTCTGATAAATTAAAGCCAGTAAATATTCATAATTAGGATTTCCTGGCTCCACTTTTAACGCGGCATTAATGTATTGCCTTGCAGAAGCTAAATCTTTATCATCTTGATAATAGTAAGTCGATAAATTGTACATAGACCTAGCATCTTTAGGATCTAATTTAATCGCCGTTTTTAACTCAGAAATAGCTTCTTCATTTTTAGATATTTCAAAAAACAACAGCGCTTTTAAGTAATGTACTCTGCTTGTCTTCGGCTCTATTTTGCTCCAGGTCTCTAAAGTATTTAAGGCTTTATCATAATCTTTCACTAAGGAATATGCTGTCGCTAAATTTGAGTATACAGGCGTGAATAAACTATCTTTTTTCAAAGCCATGTTATAATGTTCAATGGCGTTAGAATAATCATTCTTCTGCATATAATAATCACCCAACTGCATGCGACCGTTAGAAAAATCAGCACTACTAGATAACATGATTTTGTATTCTTCTTTTGCTTTGTTTAATCCTTTTTGATCAACTTGGGCTAAACTTTGATCATCAATATCATTTAATAGTTGAGCCACTCCTATACGTACTAATTTAGAGGGATCATGAAGCATTTTACTAGCGATTTCAATTCGCATTTCCGGTGATAATGGTCTAAATTTTTGCACCGCACTATAACGTACTAACGGAAACTCATCATCTAGTGCTGTATAAAAGGCGTTGTATTGCGATTGTGCTATAAATGGCAGATTGTCAATCACAGTAGCTCTTGCAATTTCAGGATAGGATAAGTCATTAATAAAAGATTCTAGTTTAGCAGTTTCTGAGGCAGTAATACCATTTTCAGTACTCAACAATAACGCATCGGAGAAGTGATCTAATCGCTCTTCTCCATACCATTCTACAATTTGGCTAGCTGCCCATGCATCAGTTTGCTCGGTATGACAGCCTGTACAAGCATTAGGTGTACCATGTTCAACCGATTGGTCTGGACGTGGCACTCGAAAACTATGATCTCTTCTAAAATCATTTCCCATATACAACTTACCTGTCATGTGGCAGTTAATACATTGAGCTGATTGCGTACCCTTCTTGTGGTAATGATGTTTTTCTGTATCGTATTTGGCTGGAACATGGCACTGCAAACACAATTGGTTTCCGTCAAATTTCAATTCCATAGAATGAGGATCATGGCAATCTGTACATTTTACACCATTCATATACATTTTACTTTGAAGAAAAGACGCGTACACATAATCTTCATCATCTATTTGACCATCACCATGATAAAAATTAGTAGACAATTTTTGAATTAAATATTGATCTTCGAAAGGAATACCAGGTACTAAATCGGGTGTTAACTTAGCTCGCCTGGCATGGCAAGGTGCACAAAGCATTAACTGCTCTTCTTGAGTTTTACCTTTTATAATCTGATCTGGATAATCACCACTTTTATCTGACGCCCATTTCACGTGGTTGCTTCCTGGTCCGTGACAACTTTCGCAAGTGACATTAATTTCATCATAAGTGGTATGAAATGCATCTGTATCTGCGTTGTAATTCTTCTGTAAATTTGTTGAATGACATTCCGCACACATCGTGTTCCAATTCTGTGCGCCCTGTGTCCAGTGCAACCAATCGTTCGAAACAATAGTGTCTCCAGGATATTGATGATACCATTTATTTTCAACAGAATCCCATGTAACGCGTAACACTTGTTTTCTGCCATTATCAAAATCAACTAAATATTGCTGTAAAGGCGTAAAACCAAAAGCATAACTTATTTCATATTCTTTTTCAGATTTGTCAATTTCTGTTACATGGACTAAAAATTTATTTTCTCCCTTAAAAAAATGATATGAAACCCCGTCAATTTTCACTTTTTTATCATTAAAATCACCTAAAACAGATGAATCATTAGCAACTTGCATAGCTAAATCATGATGTGAACCTTGCCATTTTTTATATGCATTATTATGACACTCAACACATGTTTTAGATCCAATGTATGAAGCTTCATTACTATGCACATATTGTTTTTCATTAATTTTATCTTTATACTTATCTTCCTTACATGAGAAAAAAACAACTAATAAAATGACGAAACTCCCAAAAAATTTAAAACGACTCATAAGCTAGTATAATTGACAACAAACTTAATTAAAACGAACCAAATGCGATTCTGTTTTTGAATAATTTCGGTTAAAAATCAAACATATTTTATATTATTATTAAATTGCGACAACTTCAAAACCTAATAAACAAAATATGGTTTTAGAAGTTATTAATTAAAGGCTCAAATCATTAAAAAATTGACATATTTTAAACCCTCGATATGATTAAATCTTTACTGCAAAATAATTTAAACTGGCTTTTTCTAGTCGCCATCTCTTGTTCATGTTTTTCACAGGTAGACACCTTAAAACTTAAAAACAAAGTGATTTTAACGGGAGAAGTAAAACGCCTTTCTCAGGGCGTAATAACCATTGAAACAGATTACAGCGATAGCGACTTTAAGGTAGAATTCGATAAAGTGGCACACATTCATATCATCAAAAAAACGCTTATAATTTTATCAAAAGGCAGGCGCAGTTTTGGGCACTTAACCACTAATAAAGAAGGTAAGTTACAAGTCACTACAGATGAAGGAAAAGTAGAAATTTTTAGCATGAATGAAATGGTGGCTTTAAGTGAAATAAACGATAAATTTCTGGAACGTTTCACAGGGTCTATCGATTTAGGCTTTAACTTATCGAAAGCCAATCATTTAAGGCAATTCACAGTAGGTGGCGCATTACATTACATTGATAAATCTTGGGTAATGGATGGTTCGGTTAACATTTTAAATTCTTATCAGGACGATATTGATGATACAAAAAGAACAGATGCCAAAATAGACGTACTAAGAATTATAGTTGATGGTAAGTGGTTCATAGTGGCTAGCACCTCTTTTCTTTCCAATACAGAGCAAGCACTAAAAGGACGTTTAAGCCCGAGTTTAGGTGCAGGAAAATTCATAAAAAACAACAACAAGCTCTATTGGGGTATAGGCCTAGGTTTATTGTACAATATAGAAAACTATATTGACAGTACGTTAAACAAAACATCTTCTGAGGTATTTGTTTCGAGTAATATAAACCTGTTTAACTTCGACGACCTAAGTTTAAGTGCAGAGGCTAAACTCCTTCCTAGTTTATCTCAGAAAGGCAGAATTAGATCGGATATTAATCTAACTATAAAATATGATTTACCTTCCGATTTTTACATAAAAGGAGGTTTTACTGTTAACTACGATAACCAACCAGCGATTGAAGGTAATGACACCGATTATGTTGTTACAACTGGCATAGGGTGGAAATTTGACTAAACATAAATCTTAGTAAAAAAAACAGTAAAAACTTACAATTGTTAAAAAAACACCCGCTTTAGCGATTAAAATAGTTTTTCATCCGAATAAATACTATTTTGGACGGACTAAAACTAAAACTAATCCAAAAAGAAATTTATGAATTCCCTAAAACTACTATTACTCTGTTTTTTTATAACTCCCTATGCTTTTTCTCAAATTACACCAGAAGAAAAAGAAGCATTAGTAGCCATCTACCAAGCCACTAATGGAGACAATTGGAACGCCTCATGGAATATGAACGATACAGCTAAAAACTGGTACGGCGTAAAAATAGAAGATAATAAGGTTGTTGAGATTAATTTAGAATTTAACAATTTAAAAGGCAGATTACCCGACGATATTGGAAATCTAATTCATCTAAAAAAAATAAATTTAGGTTTTAATAAACTCAGTGAATCTATACCAACCACTATTGAAAAATTAACAGAACTAAAATCTTTAGAGTTATTCATGAATGAATTTGAAGGCCCGATTCCAACTCAAATTGGCGCTTTAAAACAACTTGAAACATTAAAGATTTATAGTAATAATTTATCTGGAGAACTTCCCGTAGAGTTAATGGAACTAACCAACCTTAAAGAACTTTTACTAGGAAGTAATAACTTTTCTGGAACGATTCCTGTAGAAATAGGCGCACTAACGAAACTGAAAAAATTAAGTTTGATGAATAACCAAATGGTAGGTGAAATCCCAGTAGAACTTGCGCAATTAACAGCCTTAGAAGAATTATTGCTTTCTTCAAACCAATTCACGGGAAATTTACCTCTAGAATTCATTAATTTAAAAAACTTAAACACCATTATGGTGAGTGGTAATAAACTTAGTCAAGAATACATAAGTATTTCTGGAAAAAAACCAGAGGCATTAATGGATTTACAGTCACAAAATTCTACTGCGAGCATGAATCCTGTAAATGACCAGTAGTCTATTTCTTAATTTAAATTAGTAAAAGCCATTATTCATTTAATGGCTTTTTTTATTTTTAGAATATGAAAGAACATTCCTTTACTTGTCCGTATTGCTGGGAAACCATTACCGTATTGATAGACACCTCAATTGAAAGCCAACGTTATATTGAAGATTGTGAGGTTTGCTGTAACCCTTTTCAAGTTTCTTTAAAAATAAAAAACACCGAATTATTAGATTTCCAAGCACTTAGCATTGAGCAGTGATTTTTTTTAAAAATAAAGCTTGCAGAACCTAAAAATGATTGTATATTTGCAGTCCGAAACAACAAGGTCGGCATTATGAACCGAAAGTTAAAAGCTAAGTTATGTTGTTTTAGATTACATATCGCGGGATAGAGCAGTAGGTAGCTCGTCGGGCTCATAACCCGAAGGTCACTGGTTCGAGTCCAGTTCCCGCTACTAAGCAAGACCCATCACTAGAAATAGTTGATGGGTTTTTTATTTCCCACCTTGCAGCCCTTGGTATCACGGATCATTCGCAATTGTTGTGTTTATGCAAAAATTGTAGTTAATCTAAACTATATACTACAAATACCTAAACCCCAACAGAAAAAAGTTAAGAGAACATGATATAAAAAAAACATCTATTTTAATAAATTTCTTACCTTGTATGCATAAAACCCTAACACCTTTAGTTTCCTAGAGAAATGAAGCTCATTTTTAAGCTATTCACATCTAGATTTACCTGTTGTAAAAATGAAACAATGAAGAAAAAATTACATTCATGATTTATTCACTTTTAATAGGAAGTATTATTATCATCATATCTGTAGTCGTTCAAGCTATTGGTAATGTTTATTGGCTTAAAAAAATTAAAAAGAAAAATAAACATTACACCTCGAAATTTGCTCTAACCCTATTGGTCTCTTCTTTTTTATTCTTTTCTTTTTTACATTTTATACAATCATTGCTTTGGGCACTAACCTACATGCTTATTCCTGAAATAAATAATGTTTTTGCAGGTTTTACAGAAGCCTGGTACTTTTCAATGATAACTTTTACTTCATTAGGATATGGTGATTTAACCCTACCTCCTACTTGGCATTTAATTTCTGGTATAGAAGCCATTAATGGCATTATGTTAATTGGTTGGTCTACAGCCATGATGTATTCATTAATACAGCAAATTTTTAAGAATTTATATTCAAATTAATGGGAGCAAAAAAAGGTTCAGCAAAAAAAACTAGCATTATCGTAGTGGCCTTAGCACTGGTAATTATGCTGTTTAATATTTTATCTAGTCGGTTTGCCCCTACCACGAATCAAGTTCGTGTACAGGGCTTAAATTTATCTTTAGCACCAATGGTTAGTGGTTATGTTACAGACATTAATGTGAGTTTACATTCTGAAGTTAAAGAAGGAGACACCTTATTTATACTCGACAGAAAGCCGTATGAACTTGCCGTTAAACAAGCTGAAATTAATTTGGAAAATGTAACTCAAGATTTAACCGCTGGGGTTTCAGGCCTAAAAGCTGCTACGGCACAATTAAATAGTGCCCGCGTTAGGTTCGAGCGTGCTAAAAAAAACTGGGATCGTACACAACGGGTGATGTCGCAAAACAAAGGCGCCTTATCTGAAGCAGATAGAGACCGATCTGAAAGCTCCTATTTAACAGCGATTGAGAATGTATCTACGGCCGAAGCTAATTTAGAGAAACAAAAGATAGCTTTAGGCCCAGGCGATTCCAATAATCCAGTTATAAAGGCCGCTTTAAATCAATTAGAAAAAGCCAACTGGGATTTGGAACAAACCGTGATTATTGCCCCGTCAAGCGGTGTCATAGAAAGTTTTAATGTTGAAAAAGGCTTTTTTGCTTCGGCAGGGCACCCTATCGCTTCCCTTATTTCTAACAATACCATTTGGATTCAAGCTAATTTTACTGAAAACAATTTAACCCATTTAAAACCGAATGACATTGCAAGCATTACTTTTGATATTGATGCTGGCGAAGTTTACAAAGCTAAAGTCTCCAGTATCGCTTATGGGGTAAAAACCCAAAACACCAATGCCGGAGATTTACCAACGGTTAGAAGTCAACAAGGTTGGTTACGCGAACAGCAACGCTTCCCGGTTATTATTGCTTTAGAAAATAAAGCGGTTTATAAAAAATTGCGACAAGGCAGCCAAGCAAATGTAGTAGTGTTTACAGGAAATAGTTTTATTTTAAACACTTTAGCTAGACTTAAAATTTGGTTCATTTCAAAATTCTCTTATGTTAGATAAGCTTGGATTACATATCAAAATATCTCAACATAAAAAGGCGATTTTACGCTACTTATTAGGCGCCATAACGGCTTTGTTAATTTCAACACTTAACGGTATTCTGTTGCCTCAAATTGCTGCAATTTTCACTCTAATGCTACTTGATAAAGGCAAAAACGCTCTAGGTATAAAGAAATCACTAATTGCTATTATGGCTTTATATGCTTTAGGTTGGTTCGGGTTATTTTTGGGTGGTTTTGTTCAAAATTACATCATCGAAACCCTATTAATTTTAGGCCTAGTCATTTACTGGTCTTTTAGACTAATTAAAATTCCCGAAGCAATCCGACTTTTATTTTTAGTACTCACCCTACTATTTCCTTTTTTAAGTTTAACAGCAGAACCTTTAGCCGATCTTATTTTGGGAGATATGATTATAAACCTAGTAATTGCCCTGGCCATTACTCAGTTTGCTTTTTTGATACTACCTGAAACATCAATAGACCTGCAAAAAACACCACAGAAAAAAAAGAATAACGAAACCACATATAGCATAGATAAAATAGCCCTAAATGGCGTATACGTTATCATGCCTGCTGTTTTATATTTTTACTTTTTCGGAACTAACGCCTTTGTACTAACCTTTGTTTTTATTTCGTTTTTAGCCTTAGACCCCTTTATTTACAAGTCTAAAAAAGGCTACGGACTTATAATAGCCAATTTAATTGGAGGTGTGGCAGGTATTATAGCGTACTTTTTACTTACCATAACCCCCACATTCTTTTTTTATGTATTTTTAATGTGCGCTATCGGTTTATTTTTTAGTTATCATATTTTTTCTGCAACTAAAAATGTGCCCATATACTCTATTGCATTTAGAACTTTTTTTCTAGTTATGGGCGTTATTTCCAATTCGAGTAATTCTGCTGGAGACACTGTGACTCTGCGTTTGTTTGGAATCGCATTAGCAGTGCTCTATGTGATCATAGCTTATAAAATTGTGACTTATTTTAATGACCCAATAACCTATGAAAATGAAACGGTATAGCATACATTACATATTCCTTTTCGCGCTTTCCATAGCGTTCTTTGGCTGTAAAGTACAGAACGACTATGTCGCTCCAGAAATAGAAACCACTAATTCGTTTTCAACTCTAGACACAGATTCTTTGAGTGTTGCAGATACCCAGTGGTGGAATTTTTTCAATGACCCTGTGCTCACAGATTTAATTAGTGAAAGTTTAGAGAACAACTTACCACTTAAAAATATCATTTTTGGCATCAAACAGTCGCAATTACAATTAGCCATTACCAAAGCACAATTATACCCAGAAATCAATTATGGCTTAACAGCCGAAACGTCTAAGTCTTCACTTTCTCCAGATTTTCAGAATACCATTAATGCCGTAGGCCAAGTATCATACACCTTAGATGTTTGGGGGCGCATTGCAAATCAAAATGAAGCCGCTCTACAGGCATATTTAGCTACAGAAATGGCTGTTTTTGAAGTAAAAGCTACCTTGGTTTCACAGATAGCCGAACTCTATTTCACCCTTCGTGATATCGATAACCGTATTTATGTTTCTGAACAAATGGAAACGTCTATGGAGAAATATAAAGCGATCATTGATGCGCGTTATGACGGCGGCTTTATTTCGAAAGTAGATGTTAATCAAATTAGTATCAGTTTAAAAGATGTACAAGTAACCATGCAGGCTTTGTACAGAGCTAGGAAACAGGTCGAAAACGCTATTAGCACCTTATTAGGCAGTTTACCCAAATCAATACCTAGAGGCAATAAATTAGAAGAACAAATATTTTCTTCAAATTTACCTGCCGGGGTTCCTGCAGATCTCTTAAGACGACGCCCATCAATTTTAAGGTCTGAATTACTTCTTAAATCACAATTAGCTAAACTCGGCGCTACAGAAACTTTTAAGTACCCTAATTTTCAAATAAATTTTAATTTAGGCGCACAATTACTAAACCCTTCATCCATTTTCGGAAACTTAACTGGAAATATGTTAGGACCACTTTTTAATGCCAATAGAATTAACAATACTATTGCTATTGAAGAAGCCCAATACAAAAGAGCGGAGTTGGATTACAGGCAGGCCTATTTATTAGCTTTTCAAGAAATTGAAGATGCACTTATAGCTATAGAAACTTATAAAAAAGAATTTGAAATTCGTAAGAAACAATTAAAGTTAGCTAAAGAAGCTTACGACCTGGCTTGGGTGCGTTATAATGAAGGTGCTACTTCATTTATAGAATTTCTAAACGTTCAAACTACTTTTTTTAATGTACAATTAACAGCTTCTAACAGTTACAAATCTCAATTACAATCGGTTGTAAAATTATACTTAGCTTTAGGAGGCGGTTGGAATCAAATAAACTAATCAAACTATAATACTATGAAATCATTTTCAATTACAGAATTCATCAGACTTATCGTAATTTCCTTATTAATGCTATGGGGATTTTTTCTTATCAAGCCCTTTATTGGTGTATTTACATGGGGTGTGATTCTTGCTGTAGCACTGTTTCCTCTATTTAACAAGTTTCGGAAAATTTTTGGAGAAAATAATAAAAAGGTAGCCACTTTTGTATTTACTTTAATCTTTCTGGCTTTAGTCTTGGCCCCTACCATTATGATGACCAGCTCTTTGTTTAGTAATTTAAAAAACAACCTTTCTCTAATCCAAAACAACGAATTAAAAATCACCCCGCCAACAGAAAAAGTAAAAGAGTGGCCGGTTATAGGTGAACGTGTGTATCAAAATTGGCAAGCACTTTCAAAAAATTCACAAAAATATGCCATCGAGCATAAGGATTTTATTTTGGAAAAAGGAGGCGCCACAATAAAAAAATTTACTGGATTTATAGGAACGATATTGTCCTTTTTAATTTCTTTCATCATTGCGGTCATGTTCATGTCCAATGCTAAAGGTGCTTTTCAATCGGCTTCAGATTTCACCAATAAACTAGTTGGCGGTATAAAAGGTACAGAAATGTTACTCATTGGTAGAGATACCCTTAGAAATGTGGTTAAGGGTATTTTATTTGTTGCAATAATCCAAGCTTTTCTATGCTTTATAGGATTTAAACTCATGGGTATTCCTGCACCTGCCATTTTTGCTTTTATAGTGATGTTAGCTGCTATTGTACAATTACCTGTTACCCTTGTCGTTATCCCAACCATATTAATTGCTTATTCCACTTCAGACAGTCAATTGGCCGCAACGCTATTTACAGTTTATATCATCATCATTTCGTTATTAGATAATTTTTTAAAACCTATTCTCTTATCAAAAGGTCTGGAAACACCAATGATTTTAATTATTCTGGGGGCTCTTGGTGGTATGCTTCTACATGGTATTATCGGAATTTTTATCGGAACTGTATTGTTATCTGTTTTACACCGCTTGTATATGGCCTGGATAACCAGTAAAGAAGATATAATTATTGCAAGTTAACTCCGTTTTCATATTTTAAATTTAACCAACTCAATAAAAATGGAATCTATATTACAACGTCAAATACTATTTATTCGCTATTTCTCATTCATTTTAATAGACCTCACGGTTTTAAACCTTTTTGATGAATATTGGGCAAAAGTTGAAGTGAATTCTTTTACAATTTCACTTCTGGCAGCAATCGTTTTGCAGTTAATGCTTCAACTTACATTTAAAGTAGAACACGGCATAGGTACACATCTTAAAAAGAAAGGGAGAAAAGTGCTACGTATACTTTCAGCTTGGGCAATACTATTCGTATCCAAATTCATTATCCTTTGGGTGTTGGAGTATTTATTCAGTGATAAAATACAATTTCATGGCGCACATCATGGTATTTTCGCATTCATTGTTGTTATCATGACTATGGTAGCATGTGAAGCACTTACTAGATATATTACGCGTAATGTTTTAGGTGATAACAAGTCTAAAACAACAGCCTAATATTAAAAAATAATTGGTTACTTATAAAGGCTTCGGTAGTGTGAATATACCTTTAAAATCATTACTACCACTTTAAAAAAAACACAACACCATGAATTACAGTTCTTTAATTAGTTTTAAAGACATTTGTTGAGCTAATTTATTTAACTTTAGTTGAAAACTTAAAACTAAAAAAATGAAATTTAATCAATCATTCAATGGTATAATCCTAATGTCAATCTGTTTTGTACTGAATGTCAAGGCTCAAGACACCAATTACTGGACACAACAATATGGTTCAAACTCGGTTCTTATGTCTGGCGCTGTAGTTGGTGGTAGTGATGATAACACGATGCTTTATTACAACCCAGGAGCACTTGGTTTTTTAGATAATTCTTCAATATCTGTTAACGCCACTGCTTACCGAGCTGAAAATATCACAATTTCTAATGCCATCGGTCAGAAAGCAAGTTTTAACAGTAGGCAGTTAGGCTCTGTTCCACTTTTAGCTGGTGGTATGATAAGGGTTAAGAATAATAACTGGAAAGTAGGCTACGGGTTCATGGCACCAACAAGCTTCAATTTTAAAGGTGTTGCTAGAAAAGAAGGTTTTTTTGATATTATTGATGAAAGTGAAAGTACAGGACTTGAAGAAACCGTCGCAGAATCTGCAATTAGCGATAGACTCAATGAGATTTTAATTGCATTTGGCGCCGCCAGACGATTGAACGAAAATTGGTCGGTTGGGCTTACCAACCTGTTCACAGTACGCTCACAATCCTATAGCAGAAGCCTGTCTACTTACGTTTTTATGAATGATACAGAACGTACATTAGTTGCAGCTAACCTAAACGAAAATGTAGATTATTACAATGTTCGTTATAGTGCTAAGCTGGGTGTTTCATACCAAAAAGAACGTTGGAAAGCTGGTTTAACATTTACAACACCTGCTATAAACATTATGGGCATTGGTAGTGTTGCTGCTAACATTCAAGCAAACAACTTCAAATTAATTGATGATAATCGTATATCTGCAGTTGCAACTGGTAGACAAAGCGAACTAAAAACAACTTTTAAATCACCGCTATCGGTTTCAGCTGGTTTAAATTATTTTGGTGATAAATCCCACATCGGTATTTCTTGCCAATATTATGGAAGTACTGATCAATACGACATCATGGACATCGCTTCTAACACTTTTGTAAGACCCGCTAACACCGCTCCCGAATTAGGAACAGATGATTTTATGCGCGTTCGTGCGGCTGCAAAATCAGTTTTTAATGTTGCCATAGGTTATGAATATTTATTAAAAGAAAGCCTTTCTCTATTTTTAAGCGCAAGAAACGACATGTCTTATTTTGATAAATCTCTAAATGATGACCGTGGCATAAAAACCACAATAAGCAGCTGGGATATCTACCATATTTCATCGGGTATTACCATTAAAAAAAATCAAAGCAACCTAAGTCTTGGCCTTTTATTTAGTACTGGAAACACTGATGACTACGAGCAAAAGGGAAGTTTAAACAACCCTAACGAAAATGATTTAATTAAAGGAACTACAACCATTACAAAAGCCTCTTATGGTTCTCTTGGACTACTTTTAGGATATACCTTATATTTTAAAAAGTTTTAATTTATCAAGTGTAATAAGCCCATAACCATATCCTAAACGCTTATAATTTTATACGCTATAAAGGTGAAATCTACATTTTCCTTCTTAAATTTGATACATAATTCTAACTATGTTTCATACTTTACTACGATACTTTAAAAGCATACATTTTGCAAAAGCATTTTTAGTAGCATTCGCTGTATCCATTCCCGTATTAATTTCAATATACTTTTTTGATAGATTGGATGTAGGATTCAGTATCGCGTTAGGGGCCATTTTATGTGCACCTTCAGATGTTCCAGGAAGCTTAAAACATAAGTTTTATGGCATCTTAGTTTCGATTATTCTAACCTTTACCATTACGTTTTTAGTAGGTTGTTTTAGTAGCTATCTATTCATAGTTATCCCGCTATTACTCATTTTAGTTTTTTCTGTGTCCTATATTTCAGTATTTGGATTTCGAGCATCTCTAGTTTCCTTATCAGGCTTATTATCATTAGTATTAGCTTTTGCTCATCACAGTACTGAAACATCTTCAATAGAACATTCTTTATATATCGCTTTAGGCGGTACGTGGTTTTTAATACTAACCATTCTCAGTCAAATTATTTTTCCTCGAGTAGAAATTGATTATATTTTTATTCAACTCTTAGAGAAAACCTCAGAATTCATAAAAATAAGAGGGAAACTTCTCGTTGAAAAGAAGCATAGAGTTAAGCTGTTGGAACAAATATTCAAACTGCAAACTGAGATTAATGAGATTCATGAAACCATAAGGGAGCTTATTTTAGTAAAAAGAAGAAGTTCTGGTTTTAGTAATAGATCACGTCGCCGGCAATTATTTTTCTCTAAAATCATGGAAATTTACGAATTGGCTATTTCCAATACAATTGATTATGATAAACTTGATGTTTTATTTGAAAAGCATCCAGAAAAGATTGGTGAATTTCAGAATTTAATCTTTGAGATTTCAGATAAGTTAAATCATATCTCGAAAGTAATCCTCAAGGAAGAGAAACTCTCTTTTGTTAATAATTTCAAAAGCTTAGTTAAAAATATTGAAAACAAGATTGAGGATTATAAAACCAAAGTCGGCCTACCTGAATCTCGCGAAGGCACCATTTTCTTATTGAATTTTAAATCATATCAAGAAAAGCAAATAAGTAATTTGAATGATATTACTAGAATTTTAAATAACTACGCAAAGAATGATAAGCTAAGAGGTATTAAAGATGCAGAAAAATTCATAACACCTCAAGATTATGATTTGAAAAAACTAAAAGCAAATTTTAGTTTTAAGTCCCCCATATTTAAACATTCCTTACGTTTAACAGTTACAATGCTCATAGGTTTTATCATAGGAAATATGATTGAAATGCAGCAACCCTATTGGATCTTACTAACCATAGTGGTAATCATGAGGCCCAGTTATAGTTTAACCAAAGAAAGAACTAAGCATAGGGTTATTGGTACTTTAATTGGCGCGATTGTTGGTGTGTGCATCGTTTTCATCACACAGAACACCATTATTTATGCTATTATAGCTGGTTTATCTTTAATTATAGGATTCTCCTTAGTTAAGCAAAACTATAGAAATGGCGCAGCTTTTATTACCCTATATGTCATATTCATGTATGCCTTAATCAATCCGAATATTTTAGACGTCATAAAGTTTAGGGTTTTAGATACTTTAATCGGTGCAGGCCTAGCCTATATTGCTAATCACATTTTATGGCCTGCTTGGGAAGCTAAAAACATTAAAGAGGTGTTTACGCATACCATTGAGGCATTATCTCAATACTTAAAAGAAGTAGATCAACTATACCATAAGAAAGGGCAAGCCCCTACCAGTTTAAGTCTAGCCAGAAAGGAAGCCTTTTTGCAAATAGGAAATTTAAATGCAGCCTACCAAAGGTTTGCTCAAGAACCAAAATCTAAGCAAGAAAACGCCTCCACAGTTTATGCAATAACGACTATACTGAATACATTCCTTTCTTCACTTTCATCTTTAGCTATGTTTATAAGAACCAATGAAACCAGTAAGGCCACAAATCATTTTGAAGTTTATGTAAAACATATTAATTTTTATTTACTTAAATCTGTTTCAATATTGAATAATGTAGAATCAGGTCATACCTTAGAAAGTGACGAAATAGCTAAAGCTACACATCTATATGAAAGTTATTTCAACAAATTAGAGGCGGTGAGGGATAAAGAAATTGAGGAAGGATTGCCTATTACCAAAGAAATGAGGCGACAACTACACGAGACACAATTGGTTTCAGAACAGGTAAAATGGTTATTAAACCTTTCTGAAGATTTAGTTAAGAAAACACGAAAAATCTAGTTTTTTAGCTCAGATATTTTTTAATATAATACATCGTGAAGTTAGAGGTGAGTTCGAGTTCGTTACGCAGACATCAATAAATACAATATTCGATTATTACACTAACTTAATTACACAGAGTTCCACCAAGTGTTTTAGATACACAGAGAAAAAATATACATAAGAGTCCAACAACTCAAAACTAACAACCAATTTTAAGACACAGATTTCACAGATTAACACAGATTTCCCAATGAGGAGGGAGGTTATTACACAAAGTTCCACCGATAATTTCGCAGAGATACACAGAGAAAAAGTAAGAGTAAGAGTCCAACAACCAAAAACTAACAACCAACAACCAATTTTAAGACACAGATTTCACTATGAGGAGAGAGGTTATTACACAGAGTTCCACCAAGGATTTCACGGAGATGCACAGAGAAAAAAATATGCGTAAGAGTAAGAGTCCAACAACCAAAAACTAACAACCAATTTTAAGACACAGATTTCACAGATTAACACAGATTTCCCAATGAGGAGGGAGGTTATTACACAAAGTTCCACCGAGAATTTCGAAGAGATACACAGAGAAAAAAATATGCGTAAGAGTAAGAGTCCAACAACCAAAAACTAACAACCAACAACCAATTTTAAGACACAGATTTCACTATGAGTAGGTTATTACACAGAGTACCACAGAGGATTTCGCAGAGATACACAGAGAAAAAACGGCTCAACCATAAAACTTGGGGAGAATCTTATCTTTGCAAAAAAAACAGATTAGATTTTGGAT
>NZ_JAHKPD010000005.1 GCF_018860245.1 Pseudotamlana agarivorans | reverse complement strand
ATGTTTAGAGGTGTTAGAGATATCCCGTTTTTCCTGTTTAGACTAACTAAATTATATGCCTAATTTTTTACAGGGACTGTAAACTATTTTGTGTTTTTGCTAAAATTTAGTTGAAAAATGATTTTGAAATTCATAGGCAAAAAATTTACTTTTAAATTTTTATCTTATGAACACAGAATTAGAAAAACAATTAGAAGCCTTAATCGGTGAGATCAAGAACAAAGAAGACTTTGAAAAAGTCAAAGAGCAACTACTCAAACGTGGCATTGAATCACTTTTAAAAGCAGAGATGACCGCCCATCTAGGTTTTGGAAAAGGGGATTCAGTAATTGCAAGCAACCAGCGTAACGGTTTTTCAGAGAAAACTATAAAGACTCAAGATGGGGAACAGCGCATTAAAATACCGAGAGATCGAGAAGCTAGCTTTGAGCCTGTTGTTGTCCCTAAACACCAATCTATTAGTCAAGAACTAGAGGATTGTATCCAACTGCTTTACGCCAAGGGTATGAGTAATAGCGACATCATTGACTTTATTGAGAGCACCTATGGCGTACACTACTCAACATCTCAAGTATCCATCATCACTAACCAATTACTTGAAGATATCAAACTTTGGCAGAACAGGCCTCTAGAAGATGTATACCCCATTATTTGGATAGATGCCATCCACTATAAGATACGTCAGGAAGGCAAGGTTATTTCCAAGGCTTGTATGATTGTTTTAGGTGTAAACACAGAAGGGCAACAGGATATTTTAAGCATGAGTATTGTGGAAACCGAAAAGGCGGCTGCTTGGATGTCCATTTTAGATGATCTGCGCTTGCGTGGGGTAAAAGACATCTTCTTTTTATGTTCCGACAACCTCTCGGGGCTGGATAAGGCAGTCGAAGCCATTTTTCCAGATAGTATTCGTCAAATATGTATCGTCCATCAGATTAGGAACTCCTTGAAATATGTGAGCTACAAAGACCGAAAGGCAATAATGGTAGATATTAAGGCTATTTATCAAGCAGATAACGAAGAATTTGCAAAAGAAGCTTTTGAAGTGTTCAAACAAAACTGGGAAGACAAATATCTATCAGCCGTAAAATCTTGGGAAAACAATTGGCAGAACTTGTCCACCTTCTTAAACTACCCTAAAGAAATCAGGAAACTCATCTATACCACCAATATTATTGAGAGCTTTAATGCCAGTCTGCGTAAATACACACGAAACAAAAAGGTGTTTCCTCACGATGATGCCGCCTTGAAATCCATTTATTTAGCAGCGCAAAGCATCAGAAAAAAATGGAAGAAAACACGCTTTAAATGGGGGCAGATTTACAATCAATTGTATATTTGTTTTCCTGACAGGTTATAATAATCATTATTTTAACCTATGGATTTTGAAATTATTTTTCAAAAACACAAAATTTTGGATAAACTCAGGGTTTAAACTCTTTTTAATTTCCTGCGTTTTTTTTCTTGATTCAATAGATTAAGTTCTCTACTTGTTTGCCCAGCAACAGAAGTGTTCTCTTCTGCACGCCTTATTAAATAGGGCATCAAATTCATTTTCATTTTCTTTCCCTTCAACTGAATAATCTAAAACAGAACTTACCCCTTTTTCATAAAGTTTATCAACTACAGAAACACAATCCTCTTCACTTATGCCTCCACAAAAATGATCGAATACGGTTGATCTAATTAAGCCTTCAACAGGTAAGTGTGCTTTAATCTTTTGTCAAATCGCTTCCCCACCAATTATTCTTAGGGTCGAAATCTGTAGATAGATATTCCAATCGTTGTTTTTCCAATTTTTGAATTCTCTCAGTTGAAATATATTTAAGATACTCCGCTTCTAATTCTGAACTATATAATGGATCTTTTACAGGAAATCTAGCTCCTACTTCTTCTAGATAATCAAAAAGATTTGTTTTTAATTCTTTTACCAAGTTTAAATGATATTTCGACACATCATGCGTTTCTTCTAAATCACTCCTTAAATTATAAAGTTCATTTCTATTATCTTCATAATAATGAATGAGTTTCCAATCACCGAGTCGTATTATGGAAGAAGGTTCCCCTCCTTGATTTCCATAATGGGGGTAATGCCATATTAATGGCCTATTTTCTATTTCTTCACCCATCAACAGCGGTAGAAGAGATACGCCATCAGCATGCTCCTCAGGTTTTAATTCCATTCCTAATAAATCTAAAATAGTAGGGTAAAAATCGGTACCCGAAACTGGAGTGTTAGACTGTTTATTTGCAACATTTAACCACGGTACTTTTATGAAATAAGGCTCTCGTATTCCTCCTTCAAATTGATATCCTTTACCTCCTCTGAGCGGCTGATTAGATGTAGAAAAGTTATCTCCAGCAGCAACGCCACCATTGTCTGATGTGAAAATTACAATCGTATTTTCATCTAACCCCATTTCTTTTAGTGCATCGAGAACAGTTCCTACAGCATCATCCATACTCTCTACTAATCCAGCATAAATAGGATTATCCTGAGTTTGCCTGATAGGTAAAAAATGTCCCATTTCAAATCCACGATCCTTAATTCCATTACGTTCAGCTTTTTCACGATACTTTGCCCATTTTTCTTGTGTGGTTTGAATTGGACCATGAACAGCGTAAAATGAAAGAAATGCAAAAAAATTATCCTCTTTATTATCTCTTATAAATTTCACTGTTTCATTTGCTAATCGCATACTAAGGTTTTCACCATCTTCTTTGTTTTCAAGTTTGGGATTTTGGAATGGGGAAAAATATCCTCCCCAGGGACTTCCCGGAGTCCAACCGCCAATATTGACATCAAAACCATGATCTTCAGGCCATGAGCCTTCTTTACCAAGATGCCATTTACCTGCAAAAAATGTCTTATACCCCTCTTGCTTAAGTGCTTCAGGCAAAGTAGTATACTCATGTGGTAAATTATGAATATAATCAGGAGGTAAAAGTTTATTGTGTCTATTTCTTTTTCGCCACTCTTCTCCAGTTTCTGCTCCAATCCAATCTGTAATTCCGTGCCTGGCTGCCGATTTTCCACTCATTATGCTTGCACGAGATGGACTACAGACCTGACATGCCGCATAGCCATCATTAAATATCATGCCCTCTTTAGCGAGATTATCAATATTGGGCGTTTCATAAAAACTACTATTTCTTAAACTCATGTCATTATATCCGTAGTCATCTGCAAGGATAAAAAGGATATTTTTGGTTTGAGGTTTTTGATTACATGATATCAATAATAATAAAAAAATGGAACCGGATAAATAAATTTGTATTTTATTCATATCTATATAGTTTAAGTTCTATCTGATTTCCTGCGTTTTTTCTCTTGATTCAATAGATTTAGTTCTCTACTTGTTTGCCCTGCAACAGAAGTGTTCTCTTCCGCACGTCTTATTAAATAGGGCATCACATCTTTTACAGGACCAAAAGGTATGTATTTGGCAACATTATAGTCATTATTGGATAAATTGAAACTAATATGGTCGCTCATACCGTATAATTGTGCAAACCAAACTCTACTATCATTATTTTTTAATCCTTTTTCTTGCATGAGTTCCATAAGTAAATAAGAGCTTTCTTCGTTATGTGTTCCTGCAACTAAAGAGATACCCTCCAAATTATCAAGGATATAATTTAAGGTCGAATTAAAATTAAGGTCGGTTTCTTGTTTGCTTTTGCAAATTGGGGAAGTGTACCCTTTCTCATTCGCTCGTTTGTTTTCTTTTTCCATATAAGCTCCACGAACCAACTTAAAACCAAGATGATAGTTCCCTGTTTTAGCCTTAACAAGTTCTTTCTTTAAAAAGGCCAATCTGTCGTGCCTGTACATTTGTAACGTGTTATAAACTATGGGCTTTTCTGTATTATATTTTTGCATCATGTTGGTTACCAATGTATCAGCTGCCTCCTGCATCCAACTTTCTTCGCCATCAATCAATACGGCTACATCATATGTCTTCGCTTTTTTACAAACCACGTCAAACCTTTCAACAATTTTATCCCATTCTGCTTGTTCTTTTTCTGTTAATTGGTCTCCTTTTCCCAATTTTTCATAGAGATAAAACCTACCAAATCCTGTGGGTTTAAAAACAACAAAAGGCATGGATTTTCGTTCTTTTGAAAAATCGATTAATTTGAGTACCATGTCTCTTGCAACATCAAATTCATTTTCATTTTCTTTTCCCTCAACTGAATAATCTAAAACAGAACTTATGCCTTTTTCATAAAGATTATCAATTACAGAAACACAATCCTCTTCACTTATGCCTCCACAAAAATGATCGAATACGGTTGAGCGAATTAGTCCTTCAACAGGTAAGTGTGCTTTAATAGCAAAATTGGTTGCAGCAGTTCCTATCCTTACTAAAGGCACTATGGAAATCATTTTAAATAAAAAATGTGCGCGTTCTAGTTCAGAATCACTTTTAAGCGAAAAAGCGATTTCAGTATTGTTAAAAATTTCTTTGTTGGACATTATTTGATTGTTAATTTACAACTGTATGTATAATTTAAATAGTATGGTTGCCAAGTTTGATTGATAAAAAAAAAATCTCAATTGTGAATCTTTACAAACTAGATTATGACTTTATATCTCCAATAATTTTTTTTAGTATCACTTAACTTGTCCAATGTTCTCATCATTAGTTTTGTTTTTCTTTTTAACTTTCCGTCTTTTTGGCAAAGTTCTATTAACAAATGTCTTTTCGAATCATGCATCATCAAAGCGACAATTTCGCACCTATCTTCCTCTTGCCCAGTTGTTGAGTATAAATTTAAAAATCCTTTTATGGGGTTGTTAAGCGTGTACCAATCCACTTTTTTATTTTCATCAAAATATGCAATGTGTCCACCAGCAGAATATTCAAATTTTCTAATATTTTTTCTGTTCCATCTTTTCCATTTATAATACATGGTATCCCATAACGTATCTTCGGTAAAATGGTGGAGTTCATGATGCATAACATGTACTAAATAACTTCTATTATAATTGGAGTTAATGGCAAAAAAGAGTGTATGTTTCTCGGGGTCGGGAACGGCGGCTCGTTTTACATCTTTAACTTTCAAATCGTTGCATATCACAATTTTTTGTAAATCAATATTTTTGAAATATTCCTTGGGGTATTTTTCAAACTCAAACTTTAATATTTTTAAGTAGGTTTCTAGCCTACAATAATCGGAAGGCTTTTTATAATGAACTAGAGGCCATGTACTAACTACAGTTGTGTCAAGAATAATTTCAATTCCAAGTTTATTTTTAAACTCGTTTGTGAGGTCTTTTACAGACGAAAAAGAGAGATTGAAAGTTAAAATGACTATTAAAAAAAACAATTTTTTGTGTCTCATATATTTATTTGATTATGTAATTTGACAAGAATGAATTTGTGGAGTCATTATTTTTTGTTTTCAACAGATGCTCCAATTTTATTTACTATATAATTATTCTGATTTAATAATTATTGAACTTTATCAAATTCTATTATGGAATTAATATCATAAAACTATATTTGCTTTAAAAGTTAATTTTAAATGTTAGAGCCATTAAATACGTTTCAAATTGTAGGTTGGATTGGTTCGGCCTCATACTTAATCTCATATTTCTTATTGAGTATTAATAGACTTCAGTCAAATAGTATTATTTATCAATCTATGAATGTAATTGGTGGTTTGTGCCTAGTTATTTGTGCTTATGATACAAAGGATAACCCTAATTTATTCACTAATTTTGTTTGGATGTGCATTGGTTTGGTAATGATAGTTTCCATTTTTAGAAAAAAAAATAGTAAGGAATAACTATATTTTTAAGTTTATTGGAGGGCCTTATTAAATTTTAGCATGTCTAAAGCTGCTGTTTTGTAATGTTCTGTTTTGTTAGTGTATTCAATATCAGTAATATCAAAAAGTGATAAGTAATAGTAGGCACCCTCTACAAAAACAAATATAAGCTCTGCTGTTTCTTTTGGGTTTTTAACACTTATAACTCGGTCTTTTTTTGCTTCAATTATTATTTCTTCTAAAAATAATCTTAGAGAATTATGTAGGTCTTTGAAGGCTTCTTTTATCTTTTCATCTCTGAAGGTAAGTGTGTAACAACTATAAAAAACGCCGTCATCAACTAAATTGTTCCAATCTTTTGAGAATAAATTGTTTATGATTTTTCTGAGCTTAATTTCACTACTGTCATTTTCATTTGTAACATATATAGACTTGTATCTCTCCAGTATATATTCTATTAGACCAAACATTAATTCTTCTTTAGATTTAAAGTAATATAAAATCAAACTCGTATTAATATTCATTTCTTTTGCCACCTTGGCTATTGAAGTGTTTTCTAAGCCTTGAGTTTTTGCTACATTATAAAAATGTTCGATAATTTCTTTTTGACGTATTATTTTTAAACTTTTTCTCCCCATAATTTAATTTTAGCTGCTTGTTAGTATTAATTTAACAAATTTAACAAAATTTTTTAATTGACTGACTGTTCAATCAAAATAATTTATATATTTGACACACTGATTAAAACCTAAAAAAAACAACCGAATGGAAAAATTTAATTTTTTGCTTTTATTAAGGAAAAAAATAAGAGTATGTATTGTAAACAGAAATAAGTGTTTCAAGCATCTTATTGCAATACTGATATTATTAGCTGTTAACCAAAATGTTTTTGCTCAAGATAAAACGGTTACAGGATCTGTTTTTGATGCAGTATCACAACAGCCACTTGCAGGAGCAACTGTATTAATTAAAGGAACATCAAATGGTACGTCTACTGATTTTGATGGGCAGTTTACGCTAAACACAAACTCAGGTAGTAAAACTATAGTTGTGTCTTACGTTGGTTACGCCACCCAAGAGTTAGCGATCTCTGGAAAAACCAATTTTATAATTAACCTGGCAGAAGATTCTAACGCCTTAAATGAGGTTGTAATTACTGCCTTAGGAATTAAAAAAGAGGAAAAAGCTTTGGGGTATGCTGTTCAAAACGTAGAAGGAGGTGCCCTTACAACTGCCCCAGAAGCAAATGTTTTGAGTAACTTGACTGGTAAAGTTGCTGGTCTTACCGTTTATAATAGTACTGAATTTTATACTACACCCGATATTAGTCTTCGTGGAGAAACCCCATTAGTGGTAATTGATGGTGTGCCAACAGATACGAATTTTTATAATATTAGCGCTAGTGATATAGAGAGTATGGATGTATTAAAAGGTGCTACTGCATCTGCATTGTATGGTTCTAGAGGTGCAGGAGGTGCAATTATGATAACGACTAAAAAAGGTCCAAAAGGAAAGACTGTTGTCAATATTAGCAGTAGCAGTACTTTTAATGCTGGGTTTATAGCAGTTCCAGAACGTCAAACTGTTTATGGTAGTGGAGATAATGGTAGATATAGCTACGTAGATGGTGCTGGTGGAGGAACCAATGATGCTGGTACTTATATATGGGGACCTCGTTTAGATGTTCGCGATTCATCAACTGCAAGTGGTTGGAAAGAAATTTCGCAATGGGATAGTCCTGTTGATCCTGTAACAGGAGATCGTATACCGACTCCTTGGGTATCACGTGGAAAGGATAATTTGGACAGTTTTTTAAGACCAGGCTTTATTACTACCAACAATATTAATGTTTCTAGTAGTAGTGAAAAAGGCACATACCGTGTATCAGCAACACATACTTTTCAAGAAGGGCAAGTGCCTAACACCAAGCTTAATAATGTGACTATAAATGTAAACGGTAGTACAAAAATTGGAGCTGTTGATGTGCAATCTTCTATAACATATAATAAACAATTTTCTCCAAATACTCCTACAACTGGCTACACGAGTAATAGTTATATATATAACTTGCTAGTATGGTCTGGGGTTGATTTTGATGTACGCGACTTTAAGGATTATTGGGAGATTGAAGATGTACAACAACGCTACTATCAAACCACACCATTTTATAATAACCCTTATTTTCTTGCCAATGAAAATTTAAACGGCTATTACGAAGATGGAGCTTATGGTTATTTGAACTTGAGCTGGGAGATTATTGAAGGTCTAAGCGTGACTAGTAGAACGGGTTTCAATTCTAATAATGTAAGGACAACTACTAATACTCCAATAAGTCAAGGACAAGGTTTAGGTAACTATTCAGAATTTTCGAGGTATGACTTTACTGTAAATTCAGACCTTTTATTGATATATGATAAAGAAATAACGGATGATTTTAATTTGAACGTACTTGCAGGTGCAACTCTTAATTATAATCAGTATCGTAGTCTTGGTGCTTCTACCGATGGATTGAACACACCCGGCTTTTTCGCTTTGTCAAACTCAACTAACCCAGTGAGTGCAACAAATTATCAAAAACAAAGACAAGTAAACAGTGCTTATGGTAAATTGAGTTTAGGGTATAAAAACGCTATTTTTCTTGATGTAACGGGTCGTAATGATTGGTCAACAACGTTACCTGCCGATTCACAATCGTTCTTTTATCCTTCAGCAGCATTGAGTACGGTAATTTCAGAACTTGTTGAATTACCTGAGGTTATATCTTTTGTTAAATTGAGAGGGTCTTGGACACTTTCAAAAGAGGATATAGATCTGGAAAACGTATTTGATATTTATCGTTTAAATCCTGTTTATGCTGTAAGTGCAAATTCATGGCAGGGTCAAAGCACAGCATCTTACCCAGGGACTATTAGGGGAGGAGGTTTATTGCCAGAAGAAACACGTAGTTATGAAGTTGGAGCGGATTTGCGGTTTTTTAAAAGTCGCTTAAAACTTGATTTTGCTTATTTTAATAATTTAACATCTAATATTATAAGTGACGCACCGGTATCAAATGCTTCAGGTTTTACTAGTATATCTACGAATACTAAAGAAAGATTTGAAACAAGAGGTTTTGAGGTAACTCTTGATGCTACACCTATAAAAACGGATGATTTCCAATGGAATACGTTAATTAACTGGTCAACATTTAATACGTATAGAAACAGATTAGATCCAGACTTCTCGGCTAATAACTACTGGGTTGAAGAAGGAGCACGTACCGATCAGTTTTTAATATATGACTGGGAAAGAGATCCAGAAGGTAATATAGTTCATAGTAATGGATTCCCTGTTCAAAGTGATAATTTAAGTGTTAGAGGTTTCTCTAATCCAGATTATGTTTGGGCGTTTATCAATAATGTAAATTATAAGGATTTTTCACTTTCGTTCTCTTTTGATGGTCGTGTAGGAGGTCTTGTTCATTCAAGAACAGAACAATCCTTATGGTTTGGTGGTGCGCATCCTGATGCGGTTAATGAATATAGAGAAGCATCTACAAACGGTATCAACAATTATGTTGCTCCAGGCGTAGTAGTTGTGAGTGGTGAGCTTACATATAATGATCGTGGGGAGGTTATAAACGATACACGAGAATTTGCTCCTAATACTCAACAGGTTAGTTATATAACATATCAAAAAAGATATAACCCTTCTGTTTTTAATGGTGCTACCGAACAAAATATTTTTAAAGAGACTTTTGCCAAATTAAGAGAATTATCTATTGGATATTCCATTCCAAAAGCTACTTGTGAAGATATCGGTTTATCCTCAATGAATATTAATCTAGTTGGACGAAATTTGTTTCTCTTTAATACAGATTTGGATTTTGTAGATCCGGATAGAGGTGAAGATGATATTGCTTCACCTTCTCAAAGAAATATTGGATTTAACATTCAGGTATCGTTTTAATAAATAAAAAATCAAAACTATGAAACATTATAAATTTATATACTTTTCTCTCTTAGTGCTAGTTTTCGGGGCATGTACTGGGAATTTTGACGAGATAGCGAAAAACCCTAACAACCCAGAAGAAGTTACACCATCATTGTTACTAACCACAAATGCGTTGGCTGTGACTGCACCATATTACAGTAAAACATTTTTTAATCATCCTTTACTTATTAGGCATAATGTATGGACTTCGGGTATAGAAAACTCTCAATATTATTTTTTCGATAGATCTGGTTTTGGTACGTATTCATCATTACGTAATGTCATAAAGATGGAGGAAGAAGCAAGACGTACTGGTGACGATGTATATGTAGGATTAGGACACTTTTTTAGAGCATGGTATTTCCATAGTTTAACCTTAACTTTTGGTGATATACCTTACCAGGAAGCATTAGAAGGAGAAACCGATGCGCTTTTTACTCCTAAGTATGATACACAAGAAGATGTATTTGTAGGTATTTTGGATCAGCTAGAACAAGCTAATACGATATTAGCAAATACAGATAATGTCTTGGGCGGTGATGTTATTTATGATGGTGATATTTCCAAATGGAGAAAAGCAGTAAACTCTTTCACTTTAAGAGTATTGATTAGTTTAAGTAAAAAGGAAGGGGATAGCAAAATAAATATTGCAGAAAAGTTTGCTCAAATTGTGGGTGATCCTAGTACATATCCAATATTCACATCAAATGATGATAATATGCAACGCGTATTTTTTGATATTGAAGGAGAGCGCTATCCGTTTAATGGTCTAACACATAACCATTCGCAGTATCCACACATGGATTCATTTTTAATGGACATTTTAAAAGAAAGAGAAGATGAACGTTTATTCTATTTTGCTGAGCCTACGCAGAATGCCGTAAGCTCAGGGTTGCAGCCTAATGATTTTGACGCCTATAGCGGTGCTGATGGTACTGCCGATTTTAATGATATAGTTCAGCTCGAAGCAGATAATGAGCTTTCTAGAATTCACAGTCGCTATTATGAACAATTTGATGCAGAACCTTATGTGAGTTTAGGATATTGGGAGCAAGAGTTTAATATTGCAGAAGCGGCACAGTTAGGCTGGATTCCTAATAGTGCAGAAGAACATTATAACGAAGGTATACGTGCAAATATGCTTTTCTATCGTAACAATGCTGTGAGTTATGACGGTGTTACTTTGGATGATACTTATATTGATGATTATATAAACGGTCCAGAAGTGGCTTATGACCCTAGTAATGGTATAGAACAAATTTTAACACAAAAATATATTGGTTCTTACCTTAATACTGGTTTTAACTTTTATTATGAGCAAAGACGTACAGGTTTCCCTGATTTGCCAGTTAATCCAAACACCAATTTAAGCACAGGTGATTTAAATAAAATTCCTGTACGTTGGAAATACCCACAAAGTGAACTAAATGTTAACACAGAAAATGTCACGGAAGCTATAAACAGGCAATACCCTGTAGACGATGTAGATAGTCTGATGTGGTTATTACAATAATTAATTAAAAAAAAACAATTATGAAAAATTTAAGTTTTTGGAAGTACGCGCTATTGGGACTTTCTATGGTAATGCTTTTTTCTTGTGATACAGATGATGACAATAACAGTGATGTGAATGTCTATTTTGTTGATAGTGCCTTAAACATGGTAGAAGGAGATACTGAAGCAACAAATATACCAATACAGGTATTTACTAAAGGGGATCTTCAAGACAATCTTCAAATAACATATACCATTGAAGGAGATGGTGCTGATAGGGTTTCAGACGAATCAGGTGGTGTTATTACCTTCGAAAAAGGCTATGAATCATATAGAGGTTATATAACGTTATTAACGTTAAACAATGATGACGGAGATGGTGATGCTGAGTTATCTATTTCACTAAGCAGTTCTAACCCAAATATTATTTTTGGATTAGGCCCCGATAATGATAATAATACATTAGTAGTAACTGTTATAGATGATGAATGTACAAATCAAACAGATGTTTTTGAAGGAACATTGATTAATAATGCAACCTATGGTTCAGAAACAAGTATTACGGCTACTCTTAGTGGTGATGTGTTAACAATAAATGGAGATTTTATTGGCTATAGTGCATTAAGTGACGCAACCGTAGGAATAACGTTAACGCCTTCATCACCTGGTGCATCTGATGGTATAGTAGTTTTAAATGCGGGGGAAGTAGGTACAGATAGTGATGGTTATGATTATTATTTAGCGCCAAATGGAGAAGGTACTTATGACGCTTGTATAGGCTATATAGAATTCAGTTTTTATGTATACTATGGGTCTCCTGGTAGTTGGTCATATTGGTATGGGTCTAGCAATGTAATTACTATACCATAAGAAATAATTAATTTGAGTTAGTTTTATTTTGTTTTGAGCTGAGGAAGAAACATTTTCCTTGGCTTAAAATAGAACAATACTATATATTTTAGTTTAATTGTTCTTGTTATTTTGAAACGATTTTACTGAAAATAGAGGGTAGATTTTAGCGTAGTTTTAGATTTCTGTATAAATCTAAAGTTTCTACAGAAATGTATTACGATACATAAACAATATAAATTTAATTTTAGTAACTAAGTTAATATAGTTGACAGAAATAATGAATTCAAGACGACAATTTGTAAAAAATACAGCTTTAGCTGCAGTAGGATTATCTATAATTCCAAACCTATCTTATGGATCTGTTTTAAACGGTTCAGCACAAAAACTTAAACTTGCTTTTATTGGAGTAGGCTTAAGAGGGACAAATCATTTGGATAATGCCTTATTACGAAAAGATATTGAAATTACAGCGATTTGTGATATAGATCCAAATAGGATAAATATAGCTTTGGATAAAATCAATAAGGCAGGGTTTTCAAAACCAAAAGTTTTTGGTAACTCTGATTATGATTATAGAAATTTATTGGCGTTAAAAGAAGTTGATGCTGTAATTATTTCTACGCCTTGGTTGTGGCATACAAAAATGGCTGTAGATACTATGAAGGCTGGTAAATATACTGGTTTAGAAGTTTCTGCTGCAAACACTTTAGAAGAATGTTGGGATTTAGTTAATACACATGAAGCTACAGGAACCCATTTAATGTTGTTAGAAAATGTAAATTATCGTCGTGATGTTCTGGCTATACTTAACATGGTAAAACAAAATATGTTTGGGGAACTCGTGCATTTTAGATGTGGTTATCAACATGATTTACGTTTTGTTAAATTAAATGATGGAAAAACAGCTTATGGTAAAGGTGTTGAATTTGGAGAAAAAGGAATTTCTGAATCTAAATGGCGAACACAGCATTCCTTATTAAGAAATGCAGATGTGTACCCAACGCATGGCATTGGTCCTATAGCGGCCATGTCTGACATAAATAGAGGTAATAGATTTACTTCAATAACCTCAAATGCTAGTAAAGGTATTGGTTTACATAATTATGTTGTTGAAAACGGAGGTGAAGATCATCCTAATGCTAAACTTAAATTTAAGCAAGGGGATGTTATCACAAGTACTATAGAAACAGCAAATGGAGAAACTATTATCGTAACACATGATTGTAATTTGCCTAGACCGTATTCTTTAGGATTTAGAGTGCAAGGCGCTAATGGCTTATGGGAAGTTGATGGTAATCGAATATATATTGAAGGTAAATCAAAATCTCATCGATGGGATGAAGCTGACGAATGGCTAAAGAAATATGACCATCCTTTATGGAAAAAATATGCTGAGACTGCCACTGGTGCTGGTCATGGTGGTATGGATTTTTTCGTGCTGAATGCCTTTGTAGAATCGGCTAAAGAGAATATCGCACCTCCAATAGACGCTTACGATGCTGCGGCTTGGAGTGCCATTACACCGCTTTCAGAATTATCTATAGAAAACAATGGAGCACCTCAAGATTTTCCAGACTTTACCAGAGGTATGTGGGTAAAACGCAAACCATATAATTGGATTAAAGATACGTATTAAATATAGACGTAATTATGACAAAATTAATATTGAATTTGTTTTTTATTATATGTTCTGTTACTTATGGATGTCAATCTAATAGTGATCAGACTATGGAAGGAGAAGTAGAGGTAGAAGCAGAGCCTATACCAGATGTTCCTTTTAACGGAACATTAAAGGTGTTAACACTTAATACTTGGCATGAAGGCGTGTCTGTAACTGGTGGGTTTAATGCTATTGTTGAAGTTATTATTCAGTCTAAAGCAGATGTTGTTGTTCTTGTCGAGATTCGTAATTATAACAATGTAACATTTAGCCATAAAATTAAGGACGAATTAAAAAGTAGAAATGAAACGTTTTATACATTTAATTCTGGTAAGTCTGCAATTATACTTTCTAAATTCCCAATGACTTCTAGTCCAAATTTAGATACACCAGCTTTGTCTAAATCTATTGTAAAACTAAATGAAACTACTTCTGTGGCTGTCTATGGCGCACATTTAGATTATACCCATTATGCTTGCTATTTGCCAAGAGGTTATGATGGTATTACATGGAAGAAACTTCCAAGTCCTATCACAGATGTATCAAAAATATTAGAGCAAAACAAAGCATCACAAAGAGATGAAGCGATTGCTGTTTTTGTTGAAGATGCTGAAAAAGAAAGACAAAATGGAAATCTTGTTTTATTAGGAGGAGATTTTAATGAGCCTTCTCATTTAGATTGGACGATTGCTACAAAAGACCTATTTGATCATAATGGAACAGTAGTACCTTGGCATAATAGTTTAACACTTAAAAATAAAAATTATTTAGATGCTTACAGAGTAAAATATCCAGACCCTGTGACACATCCAGGACATACTTGGGCGGCTCATAATACACGAGTTGAACTATCTAAATTAGTTTGGACTCCAACTGCAGATGATAGAGATAGAATTGATTTTATTTATTATAATAAAGATACGCGTTTAACTTTAGATGATGTAATTGTTGTAGGTCCTAAAGGAAGTATTGTTAGAGGGCAAGGTGTTCAAGAAACCTCTCAAGACGAATTTTTATTGTCTCAAATATTTTGGCCATCAGACCATAAAGGAGTGTTAGCAACATTTAAGATTAATTAGTAGTTGTTAATTTTTCACTTAAATAGCCATTAAATTATTGTAAGTTATAAATATTAGAAACACTATTCAAAACAAAAGAATAGTGTTTTTTTTAAAATTGTTACATAATGTTTTCAAAAAAAATAATTATAGTATTTCTTACCATTGGCTTTGTATCCTATAGTCAACAAAAAAACCCTATTAGTAACTATAAATATTTTATTGAAAACGAACAAGTTATCAGTGAAAATAAATTAGATGCACACGCTTCTTTTTCTCCTTTTTTAGAAAAAGAAGATGCACTTAATAACACAAATGCTTTAAAGCAATCTTTAGATGGTCTTTGGAAATTTAAATGGGTAAAAAATCCAAAGGATAGACCAACAACTTTTATGAATCCGAGTGAAGATGTTTCTAATTGGGATACTATTAAAGTACCTGCTAATTGGGAAGTAGAAGGTTATGGAATACCTATTTATGTCAATCATCAATATGAATTTGCTGATTATAAGGCCATGATTGCAGATGATATGGAGTTGGTAGACAAGGTGCACCCTAAAAACCCAGGAGATGTACCAGACCAATATAACCCTGTAGGTTCTTACCGTCGTAATTTTACAATTGATGATGCTTGGAATGGCAAAGAACTATTTCTTCATATTGGCGCTATGAAATCGGGAGGCTTCGTTTGGTTAAATGGAGAATATGTAGGTTATTCCCAGGGCAGTAAATTACCAGCCGAATTTAATATTACAGAAATAGCAAAGAAAGGCGAAAACACTATCGCTATTCAAATATTTAGATGGACAGACGGTTCATATTTAGAATGTCAAGATTTTTGGAGAATTAGTGGAATAGAACGCAGCGTATTCATTTATGCACAACCTAAACTTCGTATTCAAGATTTTGAAGTCGTTTCCACTCTAGATGGCGCTTATGAAAATGGCGTTTTTGAGCTTTCAGCTGTTTTAGAGAATAATGTTCAAAAAGATGTAAAAGGAACACTAAAATATAAGCTTTTAGATGAAAACCGAGTTGAAGTATTATCTAGAAACGAAGCATTTTCAATTCAAAAAGATAGTGCTCTAACAATTTCTTTTAATGGCATAGTTAATCAAGTAAAACCATGGAGTGCAGAACACCCAAATTTATACACACTTGTTTTAGAACTAGGCGATAAAAAAGGAAAAATACAAGAAGCGACTTCAATTAAAATAGGATTTCGAACGGTTGAAATAAAACAGGGCTTACTTCTATTAAATGGCCAACGCATAACATTAAAAGGCGTAAATACTCAAGAAACAGACCCGGAAACAGGTCACGTGATGTCCGAAGCCATGATTTTGAAGGATATTACCTTATGGAAAGAAAATAACATCAATGCAGTTAGATTAAGCCATTACCCTAGAGGTCGAAAATTTTATGAATTATGCGATGAGCATGGTATTTACGTGGTAGATGAAGCCAACATAGAATCTCATGGTATGTATTACGGAAAATATTCTTTAGCCAAGAACGAAAAATGGGAAAAGGCGCATGTAGATCGCATGGTACGTATGGTAAAACGCGATAAAAACCATCCATCTGTCATTATTTGGTCTATGGGAAATGAAGCTGGCAACGGTGTCAATTTCTTTAAAGGCTATGATGCTATAAAAGCAACAGATAAAACCAAACGCCCTGTACAATACGAGCGTACATACAAAGATCGAGAGGGAAATTTATTAGATATGGAATCTAATACAGATATTATTGTGCCACAATATCCATCTCCAGCAGATTTTGAATATGTAGGGCAATCTAAAACTAACAGACCGTTTATCCCAAGTGAATATGCCCACGCCATGGGAAACAGTACGGGTAATTTTCAAGATTATTGGAATATCATTGAAAAGTATGATAATTTGCAAGGCGGTTTTATTTGGGATTGGGTAGACCAATCCATTTGGAAAACCAATGAAGCAGGAGAACGTTACTATGCTTATGGAGGCGACTATGGCGAAAATATGCCAACCGATAATTCATTTTTAAATAATGGTATTGTTTTTCCGGATCGTTCGCCACAACCTGCTTTATATGAAGTTAAAAAAGCTCATGAATTCATTAATTTCAAAGAAAGAGAAATTAGTAAAAAATATAATGAACTCAAAGTTTTAGTTGAGAATTTATATGATTTCACAAACTTAAATGCATTCAATTTCACAGCGTTTATAAAAGCAGATGGCACAATTCTTAAAGAGATAGCTATTGAAGATTTAAATGTAGAAACACATACAGGAAAATTGATTAGAATTCCTTTGGACGATATTGACTTTCAGAAAAACACAGAATATTTCGTTGAAATTTCGGCAACAACAAAAAACCAATGGGGTATTTTACCTAAAGGATTTGAAGTCGCTCACGAGCAAATAACATTAGATTCAAAGTACACAAAAGAAACATCAATAGTAGAAACAGATAACACATTGAAAGTTTCGAATTCTAATCAAACTATCACAGTTTCAAACGATAAATTGCATTTAGTTTTTGATAAAAATGAAGGACGATTAACATCTTATAAATACAACGAAACCGAGTATTTAAAAGTTGGAAAAGGACCAAAACCCAATTTTTGGCGCGCTGTTACCGACAACGATTTTGGAAACAGTATGCAAAAAAAGAATATCGATTGGAAAAAAGCATCCTTGTTCTCTAAAGTAACAAAAGCCGAACATACTAAATTAGAAAATGGTGCAATTAAATTACAGATAGTCTATGAATTACCAGGTGTAGAAACTACCTTTTTATCTACTTATACAATTAGTGGCAATGGTGTTGTTGACATTGAAAACACATTGAACGAGACAACAAATACAAGTGATATTCCAAGAATTGGTATGCGTATGCAAATGCCAAAAGAATTTGATACTATGACTTATTTTGGTCGTGGCCCTTGGGAAAATTATCAAGATCGAAAAGCAGCTGCGTTTATGGACCTATACACGTCAAAAGTAGCAGATCAATATGTGCCATATATTCGTCCACAAGAAAATGGATATAAAACAGATGTGCGTTGGGTGGCGTTAACTAATCAAGAAAACAACGGCTTATTAGTAGTGACAACAGATACTAAAAAAGGATTAGGCATTAGCGCCTTACACATGCCAAATGAAGATTTTGATACCAGTTCGAGTTTAGATTATGGTGGTGGAAATGTGGAAAAAGCTTATCAGATTGATGGCATTCCGGAAGTTAATTCGAGTAAGCACACCACCGATATTAAAGAGCAGAACTTAGTGCAATTAAACATAGATTTAGAGCAACGTGGTGTTGGTGGAGATGATAGTTGGTATGCAAAACCACAGGAAAAATATATGCTAAATGGAGCCAAAAAGCATCATTATGGGTTTTATTTAATTCCTTTCGAAAATGGGAAAAATGATGATTTTATAAGATTAAGTAAGAAATACATTAAATAGTAATTCCAAAGTATGTTTTGTTTGTTTAAAAAGTTTAATGAAATTATAAATGAGTAAGCCGACACTTGTCATATTAGCTGCCGGAATGGGCAGTCGCTATGGTGGACTAAAACAGATGGATGCGTTTACACCACAAGGCGATACTATTATAGATTTTTCAATTTATGATGCGCTTCGTGCTGGTTTTGGGAAATTTGTTTTTATCATAAGAAAAAGTTTTGAGAATGAGTTTCGAGAAATTTATGATAAAAAACTAAAAGGAAAAGCAGAAGTAGCCTATGTATTCCAAGAGCTAGAACATGTTCCTCAAAAATACATCAATCCTGAAAGAACAAAACCTTGGGGGACGGGTCATGCGCTTTTAATGACTAAAGATGTGATTGAAGAGAATTTTGCTATAATAAATGGCGATGATTTTTATGGTAGAGAAGCTTTTGAAGTCATGGCAAAATCCTTGACAAAAAAAGATAAGCATTCCTATGATTTTAGCACCATGGCTTATTTGTTGAAAAACACCGTTTCAGACCATGGTTATGTGTCAAGAGGTGAATGTCATGTAAATGAAAATGGCTATTTATTAGATGTTACTGAACGCACACATATTGAAGGAATAAATGGTGCTTTAGTGAGAAAAGACGATAGTGGTAAATTTATTCCTATTGATGAAAACACAATCGTTTCAATGAATTTTTGGGGATTTACACCAAAGTGTTTTGAGTTTATAGACCAATTATTTGAAGAATTTTTAAAAGCGAATACTAAAAATTTAAAAGCAGAATTTTACTTACCATCTATAGTCAATCACATATTAAAGTCTGGAAAAGCACGTGTGGAAGTTTTAAAATCTGAAGCAAAATGGTTTGGTGTTACTTATAAAGAAGACAAAGTAAACGTTCAAAATGCGATAGAGCAATTGAAGGCACAAAATATATATCCAAAAAACCTTTGGTAAGATGACACAAGAACAATTAATACATAATTTTAACCAATTCAACCATTTATCCGAGTATTCGTCTCATAGAGAGTTGGTGTCTGGTCATATAAACGATACGTTTTTAGTGAAAACGAATGAAGAACCATTTTATATTCTTCAACGTATCAATCATTTCGTTTTTAAAGATGTACCGGGTTTAATTTCAAATAAAGTAAGCGTAAGTAAGCATATTCAAAAAAAATTAGCTCATTTATCAGAGACACAACTTAATCGATTCGTATTAACTTTTGTTCAAGCCAAAAACGGAAATTACTATTATAAAGATGAGAATGGTAATTATTGGAATGTTATGATTTATATAAAGGATAGTGTAACTCATGACATTGTTACTGATAAAGAAGTTGCTTATGAAGGAGGGAAATTATTTGGAGACTTTTTAAACCTTACTAACGATTTTGATGCCTCAGTTTTATCAGAAGTTATTCCTAAATTTCATGATATGTCTTTTAGGTATTCACAATTTCAATCTGCATTACAATCAGTTTCAAAAGCACGTCTTTTTAAAGCGAAATCTTTAATAGATCGAGTTGTAGAATCAAAGGAAGAAATGCACATTCTTCAGAACCTTAAAGAAACAGGTGCTATCAAGTTAAGAGTTACCCATAACGATACGAAAATATCAAATGCCTTATTTACAAAAGATAATAAAGGCCTTTGTGTGATTGATACAGATACTATTATGCCCGGAATTGTGCATTATGATTTTGGAGATGCTATAAGAACCATTTGTAATTCAACAGCTGAAGATGAATCTAATTTAGATCTTGTTGAATTTAATGTTGAATATTATAATGCCTACAAAAAAGGATTCTTAGAAAAAATAGAAGCCTCTTTAACACCTTTAGAATTAAAATATTTGCCTTTAGGCGCCAAAACTATGATATTCATTATGGGTATAAGGTTTTTAAACGATTATATGAATAATGATATTTATTACAAAACAAAATACCCTGATCATAATTTAGACAGAGCAAAAAATCAATTTAAACTTATTGATAGTATGATGGCTCAAATGGCAGTGTGATTTTAAAAAAAAATCAAGGTTTTCAATCTGAAGGTCCATCAATAATTTAAACTATTCTTATGACACAAGCATCTAAAAGTAGTAATACCATAGCCATAGCGATTATAGCAGGCTTATTTTTTATATTCGGATTTGTAACTTGGATTAATGGGGCATTGATTCCTTTTATGAAGACCATCAATGAGCTAACAGAAGCTCAATCTTATCTTGTAGCATCAGCTTCCTACATATCTTTTGTGGTTATGGCGTTACCAGCATCTTATATTTTAAATAAAATAGGTTACCGCAAAGGCATGTCTTTAGGCCTAATTATCATGGCAATTGGAGCTTTGGTGTTTATTCCCGCCGCAGAGGCAAGAACGTATTGGGTGTTTTTATTGGCCATATTTATTCAAGGTTTAGGAATGACCATATTGCAAACCGCGGCAAATCCTTATATAACTATACTAGGACCTATTGAAAGTGGCGCAAAACGTATAGCTATTATGGGTATTGCTAACAAAACAGCAGGTGCCTTGGGATCGTTAATATTCGGAGCATTGTTACTTTCAGGTATAGATAACGTTAAAGAAAAGCTATTAACCGTTAGTGCAGCAGAAAAAGGAGTGCTTTTAGACACTATGGCCGATAGTGTTTTTACACCTTATATAATCATGGCAATAGTGTTGTTTGTTTTAGGAATACTCATTAGAAAAGCACCACTTCCGAATGTAGAAGCCGATGTTGAGGAGGAACCAAAAGCGGGAGAAACAACAAAAACAAGTATCTTTCAATTCCCTCATTTATGGTTGGGTGTACTCACTTTATTTGTTTATGTTGGAGCAGAGGTTATAGCAGGAGATACTATTATAGCTTATGGAATATCACTTGGTTTTTCAGCGGAAGACGCTAAATTTTTTACCACATTCACGTTAATGGCAATGGTGGCTACATATGCTTTGGGTGTTTTTTTAATTCCAAAATATCTTAAACAAGATATGGCTTTAAAAATAAGTGCAACCTTAGGTATATTTTTTAGTATTTGTATTTTAAATACAACAGGTTTTACCTCAGTATTATTTGTAGCAGCTCTAGGTATCGCCAACGCATTGGTTTGGCCAGCAGTATGGCCATTAACTCTAGCTGGATTAGGGAAATTCACAAAAACGGCTTCGGCATTATTAATTATGGCAATTGCAGGAGGGGCTATTATACCTCCATTATATGGTAGAATGGTAGACGCCACAAAACACGACTTGGTAGCTACGGGTATAGAACAAGTAAATGCAATTTCAACCGCTTCAACCAGTAGTTATTGGATTTTAATTCCATGTTATTCCATTATCCTGTTTTTTGCGATTTGGGGTCATAAACTAGGAAAAAAATAAAGGAATAATTCTATAGGATTAAAATAGATTTTAAAAATAAAAACATGTTAAAAAGCACCATAGACAAAGCAACAGGTTTTGAAAAAAGATTTGAAAACATAGGCACAGTAGTTTACGAAAATTCAACTGTAGCATCAAGAGCAATTGCACGAGAAATAGCCGACTTGATTAATGTTAAACAAGCTCAAAAGCAACCTTGTATATTAGGATTGGCAACTGGTTCTTCACCAAAAAGCTTGTATGCAGAATTGGTAAGACTACATACAGAAGAAGGTTTAAGCTTTAAAAACGTTGTAGCCTTCAATTTGGACGAATATTATCCCATGGAACCAGATTCTGTAAACAGTTATGTTCGCTTTATGAAAGAGCAGTTGTTTAATCATGTAGACATATTACCGGAGAATTATCATGTTCCAGATGGACAATTATCCAAAGAAAACATTTCCAATTACTGTGATGCTTATGAAGCTAAGATAGAAGCAGTAGGTGGTATTGATTTACAAATATTGGGAATTGGTGGTAATGGCCATATTGGCTTTAATGAATCTGGATCACTTCAAAATTCAAAAACTAGATTAATAGCGCTAGACCATATAACCAGAGTTGCCGCAAGTGGTGACTTTGGTGGTTTAGATAACACACCTAGAACAGCTATTACCTTAGGAGTTAAGAAAATCATGGAAGCTAAAAGAGTCATTCTTATGGCTTGGGGAGAAGGTAAATCAAACATTATTAAAGCATCAGCAGAAGGCGAAGTGACAAGCCGAATTCCAGCATCTTATTTGCAGGAACATAACAATGCTACTTTTATTTTAGATGTGGCGGCAGCATCAAAACTAACAAGGATTAATACGCCATGGTTAGTTGAAAAAATCACTTGGACAGATAAACTTATCAAAAAAGCGGTATTAAGCTTAGCGCTTCATTTAAAGAAACCAGTTTTGATGTTAACAGATGATGATTATATAGAAAACGGCATGAGTGATCTGCTTGCAGATTCTGGACCAGCGTATGACATAAACATTAAAATATTCAATAAGCTTCAAAACACCATTACAGGTTGGCCAGGAGGTAAACCAAATGCAGATGATAGCAAACGTCCAGAACGTGCAGAACCAGCAAAAAAACGTGTTATTATTTTTAGTCCTCATCCAGACGATGATATCATTAGTATGGGAGGTACTTTTAAAAGATTACATGAGCAGGGCCATGAAGTTCATATAGGCTATCAAACCTCTGGTAACATAGCAGTTGCAGATGATGAAGCACTTCGTTTTGCAAGTTTTGTTTGTGATTACAATGAACAATTTGGACTTGAAAACACTGAAGCTAAAGCTATTTACAAAAAAGCAGTAGCTTTTCTTAAAAACAAAAAATCAAGTGAAGTTGATACAGAAGAAGTAAGATATATTAAAGGATTAATTAGAAAAGGAGAAGCAAGAGCTACATGTCATTTTATAGGTATTCCAGATGAACAAATTCATTTTATGGAACTTCCTTTTTACGAAACAGGCGCTATAAAAAAGAACCCAATTGGTGTGGCAGATGTAAAAATAACGTCAGATTTAATTGAAAAAATAAAACCACATCAAATCTATGCAGCTGGAGATTTAGCAGATCCACACGGAACACATAAAGTGTGTTTAGATGCTGTTTTTGCTGCTGTAAAACAGTTGAAATCTCAAAAATTCATGAATGATTGCTGGGTTTGGTTATACCGAGGTGCATGGCAAGAATGGAGTATTGATGAAATAGATATGGCAGTGCCAATGGGACCAGATCAGGTTTTGGAAAAACGTAAAGGTATTTTTAAACATCAATCACAGAAAGACGGCGTCGTTTTTCAAGGTGCAGATAGTAGAGAGTTTTGGCAAAGAGCAGAAGATCGAAATAGAGAAACAGCAGATTTATATGATGAACTAGGTTTATCACATTATGCAGCAATGGAAGCTTTTGTACGATGGTATTATTAGCATAATAGGTTTTTTATTTATAGTTCATAGATATATGAATTGTGAGCGAATGTTATGAAAGCACTAAAAAATATAAAAATACACACAACAGGATGATTGGAATATTAAATCTTTTTACCAAAAGGAATCGCTTAATTTTTTTTACATGCATATCTTTATGTCTATTGTACGGTTGCGGAAATAATGAAACAAATACACCATCAATAGATTTACAGAATATTATTGAGGACTACCAAAACCATAAAGGATACGATAAAAAGGAGTTTCCTTTAGGATTATTCACGAAAGAATATTACCAAAGTGAATCTGAATTTGCAAAAACTAAGTTGAATGAATTATCTAAAATTGATATAATAGGTTTAAATGATACAGAGCAGATTTCACTCGAACTTTTAAAGTTTGTACTTCAAGATAAAATTGATTTTTATGAGTTTGGAAGGTATTTAAACCCGTTACTCTCTGATGCTGGCTTTCATACGGCCTTAGTATATAAGGTAAAACCATTGGCTAATTATGAACAGGTAAAAAAATATTTGAATGAATTAAATGCTATTCCTGATTTTGTAGATCAGCATTTTGTTAACCTTCAAGAAGGATTAGAAAAAGGGGTGTCTCAATCTAGAGTTATTTTTAATGGTTATGAGTCAACATATAACGACCATATTGTAAAGGACTATACGGATAGTTTCTACTATTCACCATTTAAAAGTTTACCAAAAAACTTAACAGAAACACAAAAAGATTCCGTTTTAACAGTAGCAAAAACGCTTATTGAAGATGTTGTAACCCCTCAATTTAATAGAATAAAAGTTTTTTTTGAAACCGAGTATCTTCCAAAAACAAGAACCTCAATTGGTGCCTCAAACTTACCTAATGGGGACTTGTTTTATCAAAATAGAATTAATTATTACACCACAAGCACAAAATATACTGCTGATGATATTCATCAAATAGGATTAGACGAAGTTGCTCGTATAAAAGTTGAAATGCAAAAAATCATAAGTGATTTAAATTTTGAAGGAAGTTTTGCTAATTTTTTTAAATTTCTAAGAACTGATGCCCAATTTTATGCAAAAACACCAAATGAATTATTAATAGCAGCGAGAGATATAGCAAAACGAGTAGATGCTCAACTTCCAAGATACTTTAAAACATTACCAAGAAAACCCTACGGCGTTGCACCGGTACCAGATGCCATTGCACCAAAATACACAACTGGACGTTATGTTGGTACTTCTAAAAACAGTACAGAACCAGGTTATTATTGGGTAAATACTTATGACTTACCCAGTAGAACATTATACACGCTACCAGCATTAACAGTTCACGAAGCTGTCCCTGGACATCACTTACAAGGCAGTTTAAATAAAGAGTTAGGAGATAGTATTCCGAAGTTTAGAAAAAACTTGTATCTATCAGCTTATGGAGAGGGTTGGGGATTGTATTCTGAATTTTTAGCAGACGAAATGGGGATGTATACCACACCTTACGAACAATTTGGGAAGTTAACTTACGAAATGTGGCGAGCTTGCCGTTTGGTGGTCGATACTGGGATTCATTCAAAAGGATGGACAAGAGCACAAGTGGTAGATTATATGGCCTCAAATACGGCTTTATCTTTACTTGAAGTGAACACAGAAACGGACCGATATATTTCATGGCCAGGTCAAGCACTTTCTTATAAAATAGGAGAATTAAAAATTAGAGAGCTTAGAAAAAAAGCAGAAAAAGAATTGGGTTCTGAATTTGATATTCGTGAGTTTCATGAAATAATTTTAGAACAAGGTACAGTTACCTTATCCATATTAGAGAAGAGAATTGATAGATATATAGAACATGTGAAAAATAAATAAAACACTTTTGAATTCTAAAATATAAGGATGCAGAATGGATTGTAAAACTATGCGTAAGAAGCAAAAGTGTTTTAAAAGAATGCGAATGAATTCGTAAAGGTTTACCAGTTGAACTTCGCAAGCAAATAAACTGAATTAATTATTAACACTATTTGACAAGACTAATACCCCTTTGCTGATTTTAACGTGTATAATTATAAATAATATTTACTGAAAATTTAATAACAAAAAAACAATATTGATATGAAAGGCTTTTTTAATGTACCAATTGCTATAAACGAACCCGTAAAATCTTATGCTCCTGGATCACCAGAACGTGATGCCGTGCTAAAGACTTATAAAGACATGTTTAATAGTAAAATTGATGTTCCTTTATATATAAATGGAAAAGATGTAAAAACTGGAAATACCAGAACCATGTCTCCTCCTCATGATCACCAACATGTGGTTGGAACGTATCATTTAGCGGAGCAATCTCACATAGATAACGCTATTTCTACGGCTTTAGAAGCTAGAAAAACATGGAGTCAAATACCATGGGAACAACGCGCTGGTATCTTTTTAAAAGCTGCTGAACTTATTGCAGGGCCTTACCGAGCTAAAATAAACGCAGCGACTATGATCGCGCAGTCAAAAAACATTCATCAAGCTGAAATTGATGCCGCTTGTGAGTTTATAGACTTCTTGCGTTTTAACGTACAGTTTATGACTGACATTTACATGGAACAACCAGAAAGCACAAGCGATGCTTGGAATAGAGTTGAATACCGTCCGCTTGAAGGATTTACATATGCTGTAACACCATTTAACTTTACTGCTATTGCAGGAAACTTACCAGCATGCATGGCATTAATGGGTAATGTAGTAGTATGGAAACCTAGTGATAGTCAGGTGTATTCTGCTAAAGTGATCATGGATGTATTTGAAGAAGCTGGTGTGCCTCCAGGAGTCATCAACGTTGTTTTTGGAGATCCAGTGATGATTACAAATACCGTTTTAGCGAGTCCAGATTTTTCTGGATTACACTTTACAGGCTCTACTTTTATCTTTAAAGAACTTTGGAAACAAATTGGGAACAATATTCACAATTATAAAACCTATCCTAAAATTGTTGGAGAAACTGGAGGGAAAGATTTTATAGTGGCTCATAAGTCTGCAAATCCTATACAAGTAGCAACAGCTATTGTTCGTGGTTCTTTTGAATTTCAAGGACAAAAATGTAGTGCAGCCTCTAGAGCTTATGTTCCAAAAAGCATTTGGGATGAAGTTAAAAAACAGGTTATCAAAGATGTTAATTCTTTTAAAATGGGGTCTCCTGAAGATATGAATAATTTCATAACGGCTGTGATTCATGAGGGGTCTTTTGATAAACTAGCTAAATATATAGATCAAGCTAAAGTAGATTCAAATGCTGAGATTATTGTGGGTGGTGGTTATAACAAAAGTAAAGGCTATTTTATTGAACCGACAGTTATTGTAACAACAGATCCAAAATACACAACCATGTGTACAGAGTTATTTGGTCCTGTAATGACCATTTATGTTTATGAAGATGACGCTTACGCAGAAACATTAAAACTTGTTGATGAGACTAGTGAATATGCCTTAACGGGTGCCATTATATCTAAAGACAGATACGCTGTGACTCAAGCTACCGAAGCTTTACAAAACTGTGCGGGAAACTTTTACATTAATGATAAGCCAACAGGTGCTGTTGTAGGACAACAACCTTTTGGAGGCGCTAGAGCTTCTGGAACGAATGATAAAGCAGGAAGTGCTCAAAACTTATTACGTTGGGTATCACCTAGAATGATTAAAGAAACATTTGTAACCCCTACAAATTATCGTTATCCGTTTTTAGGAGAGTAAAAGGATTCATATGGTAACCGCTCAAAATAGTGGTTGCAAGTCATTGAAAATGAGTGTGTTTTTTTCTTTGATACTTCTGTTTTTACAAAAAAAGGTGTTTTAATTTGTCTTACTTTAAATAATTTAACAATGAAAAATCATTCAATATTAAATAAAATTTCAGTCAAAATAATTCTTGTTTTGTCTATTATGTTAACTGTATTTTTATATTACAATAACACGTCAGATAAAAATCCGAAGTCATTAAGTTCTAAAAAAAATGAACTTTCTAGCTCATCTTCTATTCGAGGGGTTGAAAAATCAAGACAAAGATATTTGGCTGGTATTTCAGAACAATTAGATGCAAACGGTTTCATTATACCTGAAAGTGAGCAATTAAAACATCTTGATGAGATTCAAAAAGAAAAACAAAACCTAACACTATCACCAGAATGGAAACCATTTGAACAAAACTCACTTTCTAATCTTGAAAAAAGAAGTAAAAACAAGGGTTTGGCTACGCTAAATAGAATACATATTTCAAAAAACAATGATGAGGTAGTGTTTGCAGCAACAAATTATGCGGGGCTATGGATGAGTAATGATGGCGGTCAAAACTGGAAAGATCTTACTAATACTAAAATACCAGTTACTTCTGTTTGGTGTGTTACAGATGCTCCAAAAAAACCTAACCTCATATTGTTAGGAGACAAACTATCAATTTACAGAACAGATGACACAGGAAATACCTGGACTAGAGTGCATGAAACAAATTCTAAAGTCATAGACATCATCTTTAATCATAAGAACAGCAAAAAAGTATATGCTGCAACCGAAAAAGGTGTATTATATAGTAAAGACGCTGGTATTACTTGGAGCAAAGTTTTAGACGTTAAAGCTAATGCAATGAGAATGCACCCTTTTAACTCAAAAGTTTTATATGTTTCTGAAATTGTAGAAGGTGAAGTAAAGATTTGGGTTACAAAAAATGGAGGCAAATCATTCACTAGTAGTAGCTTACCAGATATAACGAAAAGAAACGCAGGTAGAACTAGAATGGCCGTAAGTGCTGCCATGCCTTCTAATATTTATTTGGTTACAAATAATATGGAAAGCTATGGGTTTGGTGCTTTGTACCTTTCTAAAGACGAAGGGAAAACATGGGATATTATTGGCTCACAGACAGATGGTGGTCCATATTCTATTAACAAGCCCAATGTTTTAGGTTATTCTGAAAATGGAGATGCAGCTGGTGGTCAATTAAATTACTGCTTTGGCTTTTCCGTCTCTCAAAGTAACCCTCTAGAAATTTATATTTCTGGCATAGCTTTGTGGACATCAAAAGATGGAGGTTTAACTTGGGAAAACCATTGTAAATGGTACCCGACAAATGAAAACAAAGACAAACACTTGCATCCAGATATACACGATATAATTGCCTATAACAATACGATTTGGGTTGGGCATGATGGTGGATTAAGTTATTCTAATAATAAAGCAGAAACTTTTAGTGACCGTACTGAAGGAATAAATGCCTTAGAAATATTAGGGTTTGACATTAACTTTCACAATCCCAATTTAATTGCTGCATCATCAATGCATGTTGGAAGTATGTTTCAAAATACTAACGATTTTAATGGATGGTTAGCTATGGGAGGTGCAGATGATAACTATTGTGGATTTGGTATTGTGAATGACAAACACCTTATTCATGGTGCTGGCTATCAATATAATCAATATTCTTGGGTAGACTCATCACTTGAAGGAAAAAACATTAGAACCTTATCTAAAAAAGAACCCAATGGAGAAATTTCTACACATAGATTAAACCATCAGATACTATTTCAGGGACTTACTAAGCATAATGGCACTACAGATAATAACGGTAGTACGCTTCATAGAAGTACAGACTTTGGGCAAACTTGGACAGAAGTCTTGAATGACTCTTTACATAGTGATGATGGTCGGGGCTATAATTCCAGACAATATGCAGCCAAATCAAAAGTAATTGCTTGTTGGAACAATCCAGAACGTTTATACTATAAAAATGGAAGTCGGATTTATGAAAGTGTTGATAACGGAGTTAATTGGAAAATTATTTATAATTTTAATACTACTCTTACTGAAGAACAACTTAAAAGTAGAGTGCATAAGTCTAGAATTCTAGATTTAATAGTTGATCCAAAAAATGATGACACGATATATGTTACAACCAGAGGGTTACTAGAAAGTCCCGTTTTAATTTCTAAAGATGGTGGGAAATCTTGGTCAGATTTTAGCCAAGGAATTCCAAAAGGAGCAGGTCGTGCTAATACAATTGTGTATCAAAGAGGGAGCAACGGCAGCTTATATCTAGGTACCTATAGAGGTGTTTATCACAGGAACGGAAATGATAATTCTTGGAAACCGTACCATAAAACACTTCCAGTTTGTGATGTGATAAAACTTAAAATTGACTACAAAAATAATAAATTAGTTGCAGCTACTTTCGGGCGAGGAATCTGGATGACCAAATTAGTTAATAACTCAAATGACGATTTGAAAATTACTTATAATACGAAGTTTCTCAAAACAAAAGACACATTAAATTTGGTAGATTATTCAGTCTATAAAAGTGACCCAGTTAGCTATGAATGGATTGTATCTGGACCTGAATCTTTTACTTCTAGTGAGAAGCACCCGAGTTTTAAATTAATCAAAAAGGGAATCTATGACATTAAATTAACCAGTACATTCTCGAACGGTAATTCTAAATCTAAATTAATTTTGAATTCTATAAGTGTAAAATAAAATATTTCAATTGATTTTTACGTATGGGTAACGGCTCAAAATAGTGGTTGCTTAAACTGTTTTTGTTAATTCTTGTAATTATGAGTATTGCGAATAGGTTTTGAAGTGAGTTTAGTTTTATCATATGTTCTCTAATTTTTTTATTCTCGTAAAAACTAGTGCAAAACGCAAAGTGCTATTATAATATACTGTCCCTGATAAGGGAATACAGTTAAATGTATAATTTCATTTGGACTTGTAACAAAAAGTGGGCTTTTAGCTGAGAGATTTAAGCAGCTATAATTCGGTTTAAAAGCTCAAAAAGTCAGTTAAGTAAATAAGTATAACCACTAATTATCACTTAGATGATTAGGCTTTTTAATATTTTTTTTAAAAGTCATTTAGCACATTCCTCTACATTTCGCGAAAAACTTCATTCCGAGAAAAGCGGTTCACTTCAACATCTTGAACACAGTCGCAGAAAAAGCGACAGCGTTCGCCTAGCAAAAAGATTACCACAACCTATTTCTACACAAAGTTTAAAATTCTGCCCGAGACGAACTGCATAACCGTTCGCTCACTCACTTTTATAAGTCCTTACTCAATCAAAATTTTAGTGTCAGTTACCGAAAAGGTAACGGCGGTGGCGCTATGGGAAGTAAGTGAATAAAATTGAATTGAATCACGTTCTGTATCATTTTGTTACAAATAAATGATGTATTTGTCAGGATACATAGAATTCCATACCAAATGAAAAGGAAAACGCTGAAGATATAATAAGTATGTGGATAAATGTCATTATGGCAACTAATTTAAACCAATTAACATCATCTATTATTGGCTTAGGTTTTGACGTAATATGCTTTAGTCAGATTAAAAAAACATCAATGTTTGATGCTATTTCATAAGAATATTATAAAAAGTAAGATGGATGTTTCTTAAAAAGATGATTTTTGGTAATTAAATCGAAAGGCTTTTTAGCTTTAGATATAAAGTACTGCAAACCCGAAATAAAATGAAGGGATTGTATAGCAAGAGGGTAACACGGCAAGCCGATGTTACAATTTTCAGTTTTTACAAAACACTAGCAAAATCAATATCTAACAGTGATTTATCATTTTCGTTTATGAGTTTTATGCAATGTTTTTTCAGAAAAAAACCTCGCACCCCAATAGAAACAACAAATTTTTTCAGAAAAAATGGATAAAGGATTTGAAAAAGAAAGCTTTGAGAAACTTGGAATTAAAACTTCAGTAGCACAACGATTTAGGGAATTTTGTAAAAAAATGTCTAAATCACAATCTACGACATTACTTCTAATGCTAGACTTTTTTGAAGATAATGGAATTTCTCCAAATGAAACTTTAGGTCCAAATATGCAAACATTAGAGCGTGAAATTAAGAAGCGAATTAATGCAGTAATCGCCATCATTAAGGATATCGAAAAGCACCACGATAAACCAACAACCGCGATGTTACAATCTTTGTTTATGGAGTTTGAACCTAAAGAAAAAAAACTCATTTTAGAAAAGGAAGTCAAGGAAAAGAAAGTCCGATTTGTAGAAAAACAAGATTCAAATAATCAATTATAAATTATGTATATCACAATTACAGCTCAAAAATTAGGAGGAGATTATTCACAAAGTTCAGCAGATTTTGCTGATTATCTGGAGAAGGAAAATCAAGGTTTGGAGCAAGAAGATATTGAACACTTTTTTAATCAATATGGCGGCGAAATTGAAGCTAAGGAAGTGGTAAAAGAAATTGATGCTAATACTGCAAAATTGAAAAAGAAAGAACCAAAGTTTTATTCCATTACAGTTAGTCCAAGCCAATCTGAATTACGAAAATTACAAAGCAATTCTGAAGATTTAAAGAAATATACCAGAGCGATAATGAATGATTATGCAACGTCCTTCAATCGTGAAATTAATGGTAAACCGATCAGCGTAGATGACATAAAATATTATGCAAAAATTGAACATCAACGAACATTTAAAGGTACAGATAAACAGGTGAAAGAAAACCAACCTTTTGCAACAAAAATACTTCAGTTAAAAACGGATATAAGGAAAACAGAGAATCATCAATTAGATGGAAATATCGATAAAATGAAATCCCAAATAGCAAAACTTGAAGCTGAAGCACCACACCAACAAAATGGAAAACGGATTGTTCAAGGCATGAAAAAAGATGGTAATCAGAGTCACATTCATATTATCGTGAGTCGAAAGGATGCATCAAATTCTGTGAGTTTATCCCCAGGATCAAAATACAAAGCTTCTGAAGTTGAGATGCATGGTAAAGTTGTAAAATGGCTATTTCGGAGTGATGGTG
>NZ_JAHKPD010000019.1 GCF_018860245.1 Pseudotamlana agarivorans | reverse complement strand
GTTATTAGTTGTTTGTTCTTAATTATTAGTAACTCTCAACTTATAGCTTAATGCCTAAGGCTTACAGCCTAAAGCCTACTACCAAAAACACAAAATAAAAAATCCTCAACAATTTTCATGTTGAGGATTCAAAAAAGGCAACGACCTACTCTCCCACTAATGTAGTACCATCGGCGCTAATGGGCTTAACTTCTCTGTTCGGAAAGGTAAGAGGTGAGCCCCATCGCTATAACCACCTTAAGTTGTTGGTTGTTTGTTTTTGGTTTGTAGTTGTTGGTAATCCAACTAATAACTATCAACTAAAAACTATCAACCGCGCTTTTTGCGCTAATATTTTAACATATTGAAATAAGATATTGACATAATAATAACCTATTGAACTTTATAAAAAAACAGGCGTACAATAAGCCTATGGGTTATTAGTACTACTCGGCTATGACATTACTGCCTTTACACCTATAGCCTATCAACGTGGTAATCTCCCACGACCCTTTAAAGAAATCTCATCTTGTGGTGGGTTTCGCGCTTATATGCTTTCAGCGCTTATCCCTTCCCAACGTAGCTACTCAGCAATGCTCCTGGCGGAACAACTGATACACCAGAGGTTAGTCCAACTCGGTCCTCTCGTACTAGAGTCAGATCCACTCAAATTTCTAACGCCCACTGTAGATAGAGACCGAACTGTCTCACGACGTTCTGAACCCAGCTCGCGTGCCACTTTAATGGGCGAACAGCCCAACCCTTGGGACCTTCTCCAGCCCCAGGATGTGACGAGCCGACATCGAGGTGCCAAACCCCCCCGTCGATATGAGCTCTTGGGGGAGATCAGCCTGTTATCCCCGGCGTACCTTTTATCCTTTGAGCGATGGCCCTTCCATGCGGAACCACCGGATCACTATGCTCTACTTTCGTACCTGATCGACTTGTAGGTCTCTCAGTCAAGCTCCCTTATGCCATTGCACTCTACACACGATTACCAACCGTATTGAGGGAACCTTTAGAAGCCTCCGTTACTCTTTTGGAGGCGACCACCCCAGTCAAACTACCCACCAAGCACTGTCCCTTCTAATGAAGGTTAGACTCTAGATAAGCAAAGGGTGGTATTTCAACAATGACTCCACAACGCCTAGCGACGCCACTTCAAAGTCTCCCACCTATCCTACACATTACTTATCCAAAACCAATACTAAGCTATAGTAAAGGTGCACGGGGTCTTTTCGTCCCACAGCGGGTAATCGGCATCTTCACCGATACTACAATTTCACCGAGCTCATGGCTGAGACAGTGTCCAGATCGTTGCACCATTCGTGCAGGTCGGAACTTACCCGACAAGGAATTTCGCTACCTTAGGACCGTTATAGTTACGGCCGCCGTTTACTGGGGCTTCATTTGAGATCTTCGCCGAAGCTAAACCCTCCACTTAACCTTCCAGCACCGGGCAGGTGTCAGGCCATATACGTCATCTTTCAATTTAGCATAGCCCTGTGTTTTTGATAAACAGTCGCCTGGACCTTTTCACTGCGGCCACCCCGAAGGGTGGCGACTCTTCTCCCGAAGTTACGAGTCTATTTTGCCTAATTCCTTAGCCATGAATCTCTCGAGCACCTTAGAATTCTCATCCCAACTACCTGTGTCGGTTTAGGGTACGGGCTGCTTCACTCGCTTTTCTTGGAAGTCGCTTCTCTGGATTATCACCTTGACCGAAGTCTCAGTGTACTATCGCGGTATTACTACTCGCTTCAACGAACTATTCCGTCAGTTCGCACCAAATATACGCCTCCGTCACTTTTAGTGTGAGCAGGTACTGGAATATTAACCAGTTGTCCATCCACTACCCCTTTCGGGTTCGCGTTAGGTCCCGACTAACCCTCAGCTGATTAGCATAGCTGAGGAAACCTTAGTCTTTCGGTGTGCGGGTTTCTCGCCCGCATTATCGTTACTTATGCCTACATTTTCTTTTGTAGCTTCTCCAGCATGCCTCACAGCACACCTTCGACGACACTACAATGCTCCCCTACCACTTTTACAAGTCCATAGCTTCGGTAGTATGTTTATGCCCGATTATTATCCATGCCGAACCGCTCGACTAGTGAGCTGTTACGCACTCTTTAAATGAATGGCTGCTTCCAAGCCAACATCCTAGCTGTCAAAGCAGTTCAACCGCGTTATTTCAACTTAACATACATTTGGGGACCTTAGCTGATGGTCTGGGTTCTTTCCCTCTCGGACATGGACCTTAGCACCCATGCCCTCACTGCTGATCATATTTTATAGCATTCGGAGTTTGTCAGGAATTGGTAGGCGGTGAAGCCCCCGCATCCAATCAGTAGCTCTACCTCTATAAAACTAATATCAACGCTGCACCTAAATGCATTTCGGGGAGTACGAGCTATTTCCGAGTTTGATTGGCCTTTCACCCCTACCCACAGGTCATCCGAAGACTTTTCAACGTCAACCGGTTCGGTCCTCCACTGTATGTTACTACAGCTTCAACCTGCCCATGGGTAGATCACACGGTTTCGCGTCTACCACTACTAACTAAAACGCCCTATTCAGACTCGCTTTCGCTACGGATCCGGTACTGAATACCTTAACCTTGCTAGCAACGGTAACTCGTAGGCTCATTATGCAAAAGGCACGCCGTCACAGATCAAGTCTGCTCCGACCGCTTGTAAGCGTATGGTTTCAGGTTCTATTTCACTCCCTTATTCAGGGTTCTTTTCACCTTTCCCTCACGGTACTAGTTCACTATCGGTCTCTCAGGAGTATTTAGCCTTATCGGATGGTCCCGACTGTTTCATACAGGATTACTCGTGTCCCGCACTACTCAGGATACCACTATATCCACAATCTTTACTTATACCGGGCTATCACCGTCTATGGCCTGTCTTTCCAAACAGTTCTAATTCATCATGCTTCTAATGTCGTGGTCCTACAACCCCAGCATTGCCGTAACAATACTGGTTTGGGCTAATCCGCGTTCGCTCGCCACTACTAACGGAATCACTTTTGTTTTCTTCTCCTCCGGGTACTTAGATGTTTCAGTTCTCCGGGTTTGCTTGCCTTACGGCATACTATATCTTCAATATAGTGGGTTGCCCCATTCGGATATCTGCGGATCAATTCATGTGTGCTGATCCCCGCAGCTTTTCGCAGCTTATCACGTCCTTCATCGCCTCTGAGAGCCTAGGCATTCCCCATACGCCCTTATTTAGCTTATTGTACTTTTTGCTTTTTTAATGAGTTATAATTTAGTTGCTGGTTATTGGTTTTTGGTTATTAGTAAATAAATACTAAAAATCGCATTCCAATACCTAAAACTAAACCTATGATTAATTAGATATCGCTCGTGGTGATTCTAATTAATCCAAATTATTATTACTTAAATAAAATCTAGTTTTACCTAGTTTATTTTCATGTATCTTGTTTCAATATGTCAATGAACGTTTATAAGCTATATGCTTTTGGCTTTATGCCCTAAGCTTTGGCTTACTGCTTTTAGCATAATGCTTAAAGCTTTTGTGGAGAATATCGGAGTCGAACCGATGACCTCCTGCGTGCAAGGCAGGCGCTCTAGCCAGCTGAGCTAATCCCCCATTTTAAATCCTATCTATTAGAATTCTTCATGTGAATTTAGAATTCTCAGTTCTAGAATTTCCTTTATTTAGTAGTTAGTAGTCTCAGGCAGACTCGAACTGCCGACCTCTACATTATCAGTGTAGCGCTCTAACCAGCTGAGCTATGAGACTCTACTAAATTGGTTATTGGTTAATGGTTATTCGTTACTTGAATAATTACCTCTAAAAGGCAACTAATAACTAACAACTAGTAACTAATAACTAGTGTTTTAAATTAACAGCAATGAGAATAAACTATCTTTTCATAATAGTTATAATACTTTATTAGTCGTCTTTCTCTAGAAAGGAGGTGTTCCAGCCGCACCTTCCGGTACGGCTACCTTGTTACGACTTAGCCCTAGTTACCGATTTTACCCTAGGCCGCTCCTTACGGTGACGGACTTCAGGCACTCCCAGCTTCCATGGCTTGACGGGCGGTGTGTACAAGGCCCGGGAACGTATTCACCGCATCATGGCTGATATGCGATTACTAGCGATTCCAGCTTCACGGAGTCGAGTTGCAGACTCCGATCCGAACTGTGATAGGGTTTGAAGATTCGCTCCTGGTCGCCCAGTGGCTGCTCTCTGTCCCTACCATTGTAGCACGTGTGTAGCCCAGGACGTAAGGGCCGTGATGATTTGACGTCATCCCCACCTTCCTCACAGTTTGCACTGGCAGTCTTGTTAGAGTTCCCGACATCACTCGCTGGCAACTAACAACAGGGGTTGCGCTCGTTATAGGACTTAACCTGACACCTCACGGCACGAGCTGACGACAACCATGCAGCACCTTGTAAGTAGTCCGAAGAAATAGCTATCTCTAACTAATGCAACTTACATTTAAGCCCTGGTAAGGTTCCTCGCGTATCATCGAATTAAACCACATGCTCCACCGCTTGTGCGGGCCCCCGTCAATTCCTTTGAGTTTCATTCTTGCGAACGTACTCCCCAGGTGGGATACTTATCACTTTCGCTTAGCCACTCAGATAAATCCGAACAGCTAGTATCCATCGTTTACGGCGTAGACTACCGGGGTATCTAATCCCGTTCGCTACCTACGCTTTCGTCCATCAGTGTCAATACATTATTAGTGATCTGCCTTCGCAATTGGTATTCTATGTAATATCTATGCATTTCACCGCTACACTACATATTCTAACCACTTCATAATGATTCAAGATAACCAGTATCAAGGGCAATTTTACAGTTGAGCTGCAAACTTTCACCCCTGACTTAATCATCCACCTACGGACCCTTTAAACCCAATGATTCCGGATAACGCTTGGATCCTCCGTATTACCGCGGCTGCTGGCACGGAGTTAGCCGATCCTTATTCTTACAGTACCGTCAGAGCTCTACACGTAGAGCGGTTTCTTCCTGTATAAAAGCAGTTTACAACCCATAGGGCAGTCATCCTGCACGCGGCATGGCTGGATCAGAGTTGCCTCCATTGTCCAATATTCCTCACTGCTGCCTCCCGTAGGAGTCTGGTCCGTGTCTCAGTACCAGTGTGGGGGATCCCCCTCTCAGGGCCCCTACCTATCGTTGCCTTGGTATGCCGTTACCATACCAACTAGCTAATAGGACGCATAGTCATCTTCTGCCGTAACCTTTAATCATAAAATCCATGCAGATATATGATACTATACGGCATTAATCCAAATTTCTCTGGGCTATTCCGTAGCAAAAGGTAGATTCTATACGCGTTACGCACCCGTGCGCCGGTCGTCATCTGGTTGCAAGCAACCAATGTTACCCCTCGACTTGCATGTGTTAGGCCTGCCGCTAGCGTTCATCCTGAGCCAGGATCAAACTCTTCATCGTTAATTTTTGTGTGTTACTCCTAATAAATTAAGGCAACAACTTTTAACAACTAATAAGAATTTCTAGTACTCAAAATGGTCTATTCTCTTTGTTAAATTAAATCGTTTCCAATTTAATTTTTACGCTGTCAATTCAATATGTGTATGAACTTTATTTCTTTTTCTTTAGCTCGTTTCCTTGCTAAGCGGGTGCAAATGTAAAACCCTTTTTGTTAACTCACAATGTTTTTTTGATATTTTTTAAAAGTTTTTTTCAAACCTTAATCTCAATCTCAAAACGCTTTATGAACTTAATTTCGCCTTAACAACTGTGTTGTTTTTAGCGGCTGCAAACATACAACCTTTATTTAATATCACAATGCTTTTTTTGATTATTTTTTTAAAGTTTTTTAACCCTAATTTAATACCTAAAAACTGTTAATGAACTACCGCTACAACGGCTATGCCTTTGTTAGCGGGGTGCAAATATACAACTGTTTATATCTATCCAACAAACTTTTTATGGGCTTTTTTTAATTATTTTTTATCAAGTGTTTTAATACCCACT
>NZ_JAHKPD010000014.1 GCF_018860245.1 Pseudotamlana agarivorans | reverse complement strand
GGGTAGCATTGTCTAAGCCTAATAGCTCTTTAAAAGTAGAACCGCTAGCCTTAAATAAACGCATATAAGTATTTACAGTATTGCGAGAAATTCCTAGAGTGGATCCTATTTTGCGGTTGCTAAACCCATCAAGATGAAGAGTGATAATTTGTTTTAAGTCCATTGGATCAAGTGTATTGGCCATATCGCTAGTTTTTAAGCGACAAGGTATTATTAACTTAATCTTTCAAATCAGTTCAATCTGTCTTGTGGCACAAAACGAACCGAAAGGACTGGCACAAAAAAAAACCGATATAAGCTCTGTTAAGAACTTAAAGTGGCACAATTTGAACCGAAATGCCTGGCATTAACAAACCGAAATCAGTGGCACAAAACGATCCGATGTATCCAAGCGGATGCTTATTTGCACTTTTAATATCTAAAAACTATAAAAATTAGATCTTACCATTGATAATAACTGCATTTACAAGTTTTTGATACTTAAAAAATTGCACAATAAGACATTTCGTAATTTTTTTTATGTTTTTCATCCTAAAATTTATAGGTAAAATTTTTAATTATTATCCACGGCTTTATTTTACGGAATTAATTTGAGGAGTTATATTTTATTGAAATTTAGAATCTTGCATTTTATCGATGTTGTGTTATTGTTGTTTTAATTGTTGATTATGAGTGTTTTGTCTTATAAGTTGATAGTGGTGATTTGGGGAGGTTGATTGTGTTAGTGTAAAATATTGAGTTTTGTAATGATCCTTAAATCAGGTAATAAGAGATCTAAGTGTGTTTTTTTTAAATAATATGATCCAAATTAAAGATTAGGTCGTACCTCTAAGAGTGAGGAATATTAATAAAACATGTTTTTTGTCCAATAAAAAAAGCATTTTATCGATTTTTTAATTATTATTATGTATTTTGCCGATAATAAACATGCGTTCAACGATATTTTCTTTAAATTTTATATTCAAACCTAAACATTATTAATTGCATTGCCACAAATCATTATTTTTATGAAAACAACTTATAACGTTATGATGCTTACTGTATTACTTTTATTAGTCACGACATCATGTAACAATGAAGAACTTTTTGTTGATACAAGCTTAGAAGATCCGGAAGAAATAATAAAAGACGAGCCTGATGGCATTGAATTGAACGATAAAGAATTCACTTTTATTCCAGAGCATTGGGGAATAGTTCAAGGTGTAGTTGATTCGCAAACTGCCTTAAACAATAGAAATATTTTAGAGTCAATTATGATAAAGGCCAAGTCTCAAGGATTTACGACTTTTAAAATTGATAAGCTTGATGCCTATTTTGAAGTAGGGATAGTTACTAGTGAAACTTCCAATCAAAATTTTTACGCGAGTATAGAAGCGATTAATGTGCCATCTGATTTTAATTTAATCATGACAGATAATACGCATCTACGTGTTCAGCCTAATAGTGCACCTAAGTATTGCTTGTTAGCATTACGAGATGTTAGTAATGTTACTGTAACGGGAGGTAACTTATATGGAGATAGGGATGAACATGATTATTCATCAGGAGGATCACACGAGTGGGGGGATGTTGTTGAATTACATGCAGCCAGAAATAGCACTATTGATAATGTGAAAATGATGAATGGATCGGGTGATGGGTTACGAATTCATAGTTTAAAACATGCATTCGAAGCTGATTATAACCCATCTAATAATTTAACTGTAAAGAATTGTACTTTAGATAGTAACAGAAGAAATAACATTTCTATAGTTGATGGTTTCAACATTTATATTGATAGTAACCAAATATTAAATGCGGGTATCGATACACCAAATTCTAAAGGTGCTAATCCAAGATTTGGTCTTGATGTTGAGGCTGTTAGAAAATCTGACGGTAATGGTGGTTATATCTACTATCAAAAAGCCGAAGATATTTATATTACAAATAATACAGAAAAAGGGAGTGCAAATGGTGGTATGACTGTGCATATTGGATATAATGTCACTATTGATGGAAATTTTTCTGAAAGAGGATTAAGTTATACTTATGCCTATGGTACCAAAATAATTAACAATACAGTAACGGCTGTTCAAGGTAGAGCTGAAGGTGCAGGTATTGGTGGAGGGAAAAACTCTGAGTCAAATTCTATTTATGATAATATTATTGCAGGTAACACGATAACTGGGTTTGACACAGGTATTAATATTAGTAATCGTGATGTTAAAGTTTATGATAATATTATTAAAGATTTTGAAGTTGGCATCTACCCAATTAATTTAATTGATTCCGAGATTTATAATAATACTATGATTAGTACTCAAGATAAAAGTAAAGGAATCTTTGTTTTTAGAAGTAATATGGATAACGTTATTATAAGAAATAACGATATTACAGCAGAAGCCAATTCAATTAAACTAGATGATTGTAATAACAGTGGGGATGCGGTTAATTATAATTTTTTAATTACAGGAAACAATTTTAAATCACCAAGTTATACTAAAATTGATGGCGTTCAAGGTGTTGAATTCTTGAATAATTCATTTAACCAAGGTATACAAGTTTATGACTCTAAAAATCTTGTTTTTGAAGGCAATAGTGTTATAACCAATTCTCATAATGGCATTCGTTTTAGGGAAACTAATTATGATATTACATTAAAAGGTAACAAAATTGACGTAGCTGAAGGGCGTGATTGTGTCGTGATCGATTCTGATACAAATACGAATGAAATTAACCAATCAAGCAATGCGTGCATTTAAAAAATGATATTAAAAACCCTTAAAAAAGGTATCTTAATTAATGGTAAACCAATAAAAACTAATAGGTAAAATAAAGAATACCCTGTTAATAAACTACGTTTGGTAGATTGTATAAATCCCATTGTGGCTAATACAATTGCAAATCCATATACAGTTGCAATAGGGTATGTCGTTAATATAAAAGCGATTAGAAAAATATTTCTGTATTTTGATAATAAAAATTTAGAGGGCAAACAAAATGAGATGGCGATCATGCCTTCGATAAATATAGTCCAATAGGATGTTATTAAGCCAACATCTTCAATTTTATCGGCACCAATAAGGTCGAATGAATAATTTACATTAGAGGTGTTTAGTAGACTTTCCATGTTAGTGGCATTTTCTTTTAATAGCTGCATGTCAATCTCACCCATTACGGAAGTGAGTCCATAAAACCTAGGGTCGATAGTGTTTGTGAATTCAAAAAAGGAGCCATTTAAAAATTCTGGTGCTAAAAATTTCCCGATTACAGCAAATAAGAAACAAAGCCCAATAATGTACTTTGCCTGAAAGCGTAAATTATTTAAAGAGTTTTCTTTTTCAGAGAAAAATAACATTAAAAACACAGCTAATATTACATAAGCAAAAATATGTTTGTGGTTAGGAACATATCCATGTAAATCAAAAATTAAATATGGAACAGTGCCGAATATGGTGAGAATTAACCAGAAGTACTTATTTAATACGACATTTTTAAATAATAAGCCAGGTACCACAATAACGGGAATAAGAATAGATAAAACAGCGTTGTCGTTCATTAAAACCAATAAAATAATCAGTATCATTCGTAATACCAATAATAAAATATCTTGTTCATTATAAAAAACACCTGTTTTGCATTTCAGAAATAACTCTTTAATTTTTTTCATAGGATTATATTTTTTCTGAGTTATTAATTAATTCTATCGATACTTTTTTGTCTTCTTTATTATAATTTACTTTATAAACAGCTATGTTTATAATATTCTCCTTTGCAATTGGTTTTAATATTTCTGGGTCGCCTTGATATTCTTGTTTCAGAATAACTTCATCTAATTCAGGATTGTAATACCAGTCATGGGATTTAATATCAAATAATAATTCATTTAATCGTTCATCACTAGGTAGTATTTTACTTCCTATGTAAACATCTTCTAAGGCTTTAATATTTCTTAGGTTTACAAAATAAGTTTTATTATTATGCTTAACATTTACACCAGAAACACGGTATAACATTTTGTCAATTTTTCCAAACATTCTCATGCCTCCCCCCATCCAACTATCTAAATGAGAAGTTTCAACAAGCACAATGTTTCTTGCAAAAAAGAAAAGCATAATACCAGGAACGAGATATTTAATAAATTTCATGTTTGTTTTCATCTTTCTATGGATTACATTATAAAAATTGGTTTCTCTCTTCTAGGCTAGGCAAGCGGCATGTGCTCTTTTTACCAAAAAACAGGTATCGGTTTTTTGCGATAAAAGTATAAATAGCGTCTCTTATGAATTTTGGTATAACAAACAAAACCCTTGCTAAAAAAGCATGTGTTGTTGATAGTTCTAGAAATATATTTAGTATGGCCGATGATTTACTGTACAGCTTATTATTTGTGAAATAATAAATGGTTGTATAATCTGTGTTTTCTTTTAATTCTATGTGTTTTTTAAGCTTGCTTTTAGCTGTTTCAGATTGTAAAGCGGCATAAAATATACTTTTCTTTTTATCTCTTTTGATGACATAATCAATAAAACCATTGCATAAATTGCAAACCCCATCAAAAAATATAATATTTTCTTTTTCCATTTCTATTTTGTGATATTTTTAATTGGTAGAACAACTTTTAATAGGTAGAAATTTTTTAATAGTACCTTTCTGAATAAATCTTTCTTTTTATTGGAAACGGAATAACTCACTTGAAACAGGCCTTTATCTATTAATTTAGTGCGATATTTACGCATGTCTCTATATGAGTAATTATTTTTAAACATTAAGTAGAATGCATTTATGTTTACCATTGCAAATCTTTCTTTGAAAAATAAATCACTAGATTTTATAGGAGGGAGTTGCTGATTTTTTGTCTGAAAGGATTTAATACTAGATAATATTGTTATGAAATCATTTAAGTATTTGTCCTTCATACTTCTATCCTTATTTCTAGTAATAGAATTTGAAGAATTTAGAAAAGCAGCACATATATTTTTTACAGCCATAACCTTTTTTGCGCAATAAAAAATACGGGTGTTAAATTCGAAATCTTCACCATATATTTTCTCGAGGAAACGCAAATTATTGACTTTTAAAAACTGATTAGAATACAGTTTGTTACAAGCGGAACCTGCATATTTTATTTTGTTGTAATAATCAACACCATTATATATTTTTCCATGGCTACTTTTTGATGAAGAGCTGATAATGGCATGGTCTTCGGAAACTCTGTGTGCCCCAAATTCCAGAACATCTAAATTGTTTTTTGTTGCGATCTCAATAATGTCATTTACAGTATTTGGTATTAACCAATCGTCTGCGTCTAAAAAAACAAGAAAACGTCCTATGGCATTTTCAATACCAGTATTTCTGGCTCCGCCAAGTCCTTTATTTTTTTGCGAAATAATCTTAATAGCATCATGTTTTAGGGCCAGTTTATTGGCGACTTCAAGACTGTTATCGGGCGACTCGTCGTTAACCATTATTATTTCAAAAGTGCCTGGTTTAAAGTTTTGCTCGTAAACTGAAGCCACACATTTATTCAAATATTTCTCAACGTTATACATAGGGATTATAATGCTAATGTTGGTATTTGAGTTATCTTGCATAATATATTGTAAACATTAAATAAGTGAATGAAAAATAAGCGACTAAAATTTGACCAATAACAATGTGTTGATGTTTATGAAACTGCTCTTTAAGTAATGGGTAAATAATAATTAGTCCCATTAAAAACCATGATAAATAAGCGAACCTGTTCGAAAAATTAGCTCGTATAACTAAAATCCAAAAAGCATTGGTAATGAGGTAGGTGTTAAAAATATGATGGTATAATTTATCTTGAAAATCCTTTTTAAATATATAAAACCAACCGGCAATAACAGGAAACGAGCTATAAAATAAAAAGTCATAACGAAAGCCAGATCTTCCAGCACTTTCGTTAGTTAAATAACCACTGAGTCTATCATCGGCAAACCCTAAGGATGCAAATAGTGATTCCCAAAAGCTTCCAAGCGCAATAGAAAGCGGAATTGCAGCTATCCAAAAAATTAAATATGTTTTAGACTTATTATGTAAAAATGTAAGGCTAAAAGCTAGAATTGGTAATAATAAAGTTTTATGAAATAGCATCGACAAAATCATAAACGCAATCATTAATGGTTTTTTCTCGTAAAAGGAAATCGCCCAAAGAAACATAGAGGTTGCTAATCCATTTCTAATACCATTAACACCATAAGACCAAAAAGAAAAAGAAACTAAAAACATTAAAAAAGAGTAAAACCAATATTCTTTAAAAAAGGCTTTCGAAACTCTATACATAGGAACAATATAGAGAACGGCACACATTAAAAAATAGGCGTTTACCGTCATAATTTCTGCACAAAATTTGGTAATTAATTGAAAAAACACGTCTTTATCTGTTTTTAAATCGCCACCATTGGCATAATATTCAAAAGTGTTAGAGTAAGTTCGCATATCGGCAAAATACCTACCACTTACAGGCCTTAAACCAATATATAATAGGATTAAAATAAGCAAAAGATACCCAATAGTTTTTATGTATAGAATGTTTTTATAATCATCTAATTCTAATACCCAAGAGTGTAACATAGTAAATATCACTATAACCAAAGCTGTATTGATATAGTAATATTGGTAAAACTCTAATGGGATAAAATCAATCATTTTTCGCTTATTTAATTATCAATCTAAATGTTTTAAATATTGATTTGCTACAAAATTTAAATCGAATTTTGTAAGTAATTCTATTTTGTGTTCATTTAAATTTAGTTTAAAAGAATCGTTTTCCAATACTTGAATTAATGCTTTAGAAAGCAAAACCTCCTCGTTGGTTAAAGTCGTATCTTTAGGTAATCCTAAAACCCCTTTAAATAGGTTGGGTGTAACAATACCAGATTCAAGGATGATATTTTCCTGGGTCTCTTTGTATTCTTTGGTGCTCATTAATTCAATAATGCCTTTTGTACAAAATGAACTTACAATTGGAGTACCTATAGCAATAGACTCTACAATCACATTTGGAGTACCCTCGTAATGTGATGATAATACTAATACATTTGATGCATTAATATATTTATAAGGGTTGTTTTTTCGGCCAAGAAAACACACGTTTTCAGTTAAATTAAATTCTTTAATTTGTGTCTTAATGTATTGAATAACAGATTTGTCGCCGTCACCTATAAGAACCAAGTTAACATCTTTTAATTCAGCCTGAACCAATTTAAAAGCTTTTATTAAATGCCAAGGTGATTTTTGAACCGATAATCGGCCGAGAAAAAGAACGGTCTTTTTTGAGAATATTTTTTGTTCTTCCACATCCTCAATTTTCACCTTACTGAGGTCTACAATATCTTGAGTATTATGCGGATTATAAATGACTTCTAAATTTGAAAACTTATAATCACATTTTGATATTAAATCTTCTTTTATCGCTTTACTAATACAAACCAATTTATTTAATCTGCCATAAAATTTGGTATACCCAATTCGGGTTAGGGAATTGAAAAACGTTTTATTAGTGAGTTCGACACTTTTTAAAGCATGAATACTTCCAATTTTATATTCGTTAGTAAATGTTAAAGCACTAAATAAATTTGCCATATCGCCAAAAGCGATAGAGTGTGTTATTTTGTGCTTCTTTATTGTTTTTCTTATATATGTAGGAGCTTTAAGATAAAACGACAAGCGTTCTTGTTTGCTCATATCAGCAAAATCATAAGGTTTAATAAATAATTCATCGTCACCAAAATTGATGATGTCATTATTTAACTTAATGAATTTTAAAGCTTTTACGTTGTAGCCTTCAGATTTGTAATAATTGTAAAACGTTAAAGCTAAACGCTCCATGCCACCAACACTGCCATAAGGCATTATAAGTAATATGTTTTTCATCATGCTTTTTTTACAAGTTCCCTAAAAAGGTTATCCCATTTAGGCATTATTTTATCTGGAAAATACTCGCTAGCTTTTAACCTAGCACGTTCTCCTAAGCGCTGTCTTGTGGTTTTATCAAGTATTAGCATTTCTATTTGATTAGCGAAGGCTTCAATATCTCCATTTTTAACTAAAAATCCATTCTCATTATTAGTGATAATTTCTTCAGGGCCACAAGGACAATTGAAGGATATACAAGGTACGCCATAAGCCATTGCTTCAATTAAAACCATTCCGAAGCCTTCAAAACGTGACGACATTACGTAAATAGAAGCTTCTTTATAAACTTTGCCAATGTCTTTAACTGGTTCAAAAAAAGTTGTGGTTTTTTCAATATTTAAGTCCTTCGCCATTTTATGAAATGGTTTTCCATGTTTAAACCTGCCGTAGATTTCTAGCTCCCAGTCAGGATGTTTTTCTGATACTATTTTCCAACTCTGTAAAAGCCTATCGTAACCTTTTTGAATGCATTGTCTTCCAACGGCAAGTACCTTTTTATTGGATAGGCTAGAGGTGTTTTCAGGATAGAATGATAAAGGATTATTAATAACGGCAACATTTTTTAATCGCCACTCATTTAAATTATCATTAGTGAGAACAACAAACTTGTCAAATCGTTTACCTCCAAAATGCATTAATTTATTTAAAATATTGGTTTTTACTTTTTTTGAAAAAGACATACCTTTTCCGTCGCTTACATTAATACTTTTTGAAACATGACGCTCATAAACAATAGGCCTTTGTTTTCTTAAAATAAAGGGTAAGGTGAAAGCTTTTATTCCATCATCACAAACTGAAATAATATCAGGATTAACCGTATTAACTGTGTTTCTTATTTTTGTAATATAATTGTAAATATGCTTTATAGTATGCCCGTTTAAAGCGATATCATGATACGTAATTTTTTTGTTGAATTCGTAAAATATTGGCTTATCAAATTGATTAATGGTTAAAATATGAATGTCGTAGTCTAGCTCCTCGATTAAATAACTTGTTTTTATTGATAGCACTCGCTCAAGTCCAGCGGAACCACAAATTTGATTAGTTATGTAAAGAAGTTTCAAAATAATTTATTTATTTGGTTATAAAGCTCTTACAGCTTTCTTTTAAAGGTTCTGCTAATTTATGGTGCAACCCTAAATTGGTAACAGCAGTGTCTTTCGTAATTTTACCTTTTAGTCCGAAATTATTTGTAAACGAACCATCATCTGCTACATCAATTCTGTTGAATAATTCCGAAATACCATCAAAACGACAGGTGTCTACAAACGTATTAAAGGCATTTAAAAAGATAACAGGCGTTCCCATAGCTAAACAAGGTAGAGCGCAGTGAATACGTGATGTAATCACCAATTTAGCTTTAGCATATTTTTTCAGACAATCTTCCGCGTAAGCGAATTTCTCTTCATCGGTCTGTTTCCCTATCGGCAAAATTTGAGTCACATAATTGGCGCTTTCAAGTAAATCAGCATCGACAACCTCTTTAAGTTGTTTCTGAATTTTATTAAGTTTAAAAGCATCACCTTTTAGCACTCCTTTTACAAGCGCTTTTGTCGATTTTAAAAGTTTATCTGTTGTAGGGTAGTTGTAAAACGGGTCTACAATGTATATATCGTCTCCACGTTCAGAGTCATCAACTTTATAATTATCAAGTGTTAAAGTTAAACAGCCTGTAAAATAAGCTTCAATGCCTTTTTCTTTTAGGATTTTTACGGTGTATTTATCACGACATCCTATGGGAGCATGAGATTTTAGGTAATTAATACCTTTATCGGTTAGCATAAATGGAGCTGCTGTTGAATTCATGTGAAAAGACACAAATAAAGGGTCTATTTGTTTTGCAGGAATCCAATGGTGAATATTGTGCGTAAACCATCCATTCATTATTAATTGTATAGGGTCGCCGTTGTATTCTTCAAGCTTTTCCCTGTTCATAAAAGTATCAGTTTTAGGAAGAAACTGTCTGGCAGCTAGACTTTGAACATAGTCGCCCACATTGTATTTTTCTTTGCCTTCTTGGTATGTAAGTAATCCGTATTTCATTATAATGATTTGATTTTTTGGTAAACTTTATAGAGGAATGGGAACTTATTTTTTAGAATAAATTTCCGTTTTTTATTTTCTTTAACCTGAGATTCGTTTTTGTTAACGATATCATCTAAGTTTAAATCGATAAATTTTTGAATGGCTGCTTTTTCTTTTTCTTCATCTTTTAAAATGAAGAAAGAATCGACACTTCTAGCTTTATCTTGAATGCAAGCCCATTGGTACTTAATCCCAGTTGTCATGATACAATCCTCTCCAAAATTTCTGAAAATTAAATCGTAAAAATTATCAGGTAAATTAAAACCATAATCATTTGGATTGGCGCCAGAAAGTATGATGCTAAGAGCAGTACGCTGACATTTATGGCATGTGTTACAATTGGCTCCAGTACGCTCGTCGGCATAACAAACACGAAGCGTTAACCTATAACCGGTGTCATTTATAAACTTTACAACATGATCGGTTTTATCGGTTCTTTTAAACTGATAGCCCTCGTGAGTTACCGTGGTATTTGCCCACTTCATATTTTCATCAATATACGGGGAAGATCCCCAGCTGTATGTGATTTCGTTTGTTGCTGAAGCTGCAATATTTACATTAGTAATACCAAACTTGTAAGACATTGGTGCAAGAACACCTATTAGTGCCATGCCATGTTGAACAGCGCCCCACCAGCCTAAATGGTCGACTAATAAATCAACTTTATAAGTGTAAAACTCTCTTAAATTAGATTCAATATAAAAGAGTCTATCTTGGTTCAATATCTTTTCTGCTCGGTTAAACTGTTTAAATTCCTCCCAGCGTTTGGTGTCTTTAATTTCAACATCGGCACCATGAATTGAAAACAAATATGGGTCTTTATGATAATGTCTGGTTAAAGAATCAAAAGAGTCTAACCCACCACTAAATAGGAGGGAAGTGCCATCGCCTTTAATTTCATTAGAAATCAATTTAGTGTAATGCAAAGTGCCTTTGATTTCTTTATTGGGATGATATTTTTGAAATTGTTTTTTTAATGTTTGAAGTGAGTTGTAGAATGTTTCATCAATCTCATCAATGTAAACATCGAAACCTACAAACCATGATATAGGCATGATGTTTGCTAGAAAAGGAATAACAGCTATGCTTTTAGGAGTGTTTTTTATGTTTTTATCATAATGAACGTAAAACGGTTTATCTTCATTAAAATAGCTTGAAATAGATTTGCTAACCTCATATTCATAACCAATTTTGGTGTGATTGTCCTGAAACGATATGTTGTTTAGTTTTAACATTATCTGCGAATTTTTATCAAAATAGGATTTAATGAATCCTTAAATAGCTGTTTTTCAAAAGCTATGATGCCTAAATTATAAATTATAAAGAAGTAAGCTACAGAATAGCAAACTGATTTTAACATGAAGTTAGCCCAACCATCTCCTGGTATAAACCTTATTAAATAGCCAATTATAAAAATAAAAATTAAGGCTAATAATGTTTTATTAAAAAGCTCTTTAAAAAATCGTAGAATATTTAATCCAATAACATTGTTGTAATAGAAATTCATGATGTTTTGAACAATAACCCAACCACTTAAAGATCCCATAATCATACCCAATGCGCCATATGATTTTGCCAAATATGCACCTAATGCGGCACCTATCAGTAAGAATGTTAAATATATTGTAGCTTTAAATGCGAGCTTACTTTTAGCTTCCAAAATAGAGTTTCCGAATCCTTGTATGAGTGGTAGTGTATACGCTAACATGATTAATAATGCAATTAGCCATACTTCATAGCTACCATCTGCTCCTAATTCGCCTCCAACCCATAAGGAGACAAACTGATAGCCATATAAGGAAAAAGCACCCAATATATACATAAGAATGATGAATGAAATTCGGCCAATTTTAATCATCATACTGGTTAATTCTTCTGTAGTTGCATTTCCAACTGTCATTTTTGTTGCACGTGGAAGAAATACACTAGTTATTGCAGAAGAAAAAGCACCGTAATAAGTACCTAAAACAATACCCAGACCATAAATGGTTAATACCTCGGGGATTGAAATACGTCCCAATATCCAATGTCCAACTTTCCACTGAATGATTCCTACAAAAGAGAAAACAAAAATCCATAAAGAATATCCGAAAATTTCTTTTAAATATTTTAATGAAAACTCATGAAGTTTAAACCTAACTTTTAGTTTCACAAAAACATAGTATGCATTTACACATACGATTAAAATATTGAAAGTTGTATCTATAATTACAAGGGCAATGGCTTTTCCTCCAAATAAAAGTATGGCAACAACAACAACGCTTCTTAGAATATATCGTATAATTTGAACCGTTTTAGGGAACACAAATGCTTCGTAACCATAACAAATACCTGTAAAACTACCACCTGGTAAACTTATTGCTAAATTAAAAATCAATAAACCAAAAATAGTCTTCGCAGTTTCAATTTCATTGGATGTCATTTTTGTGAAATATGTGTCGATATGACCATAAAACGAGACACCTGCTATTATGATTACCAAAGAAATACAGGCATAAATAACCATGGTTATGGCTAAAAAATTCTCTTCCTGTTTTTTGTTTTTTTCTGCTTTATATTTTGCTACAAATCTAACAATGGTGTTATTTAAACCTAGATCTAAAATAGAAATCGTCGCAACTAAAGCACCTATTGTTGTATAGATACCATATTCCGATTTCCCTAAATGTGATAGAATAAAAGGTGTTAAGAAAAGACCAACAATATTGGTTAGGAAAATTATAATATAATTTAAAACCGCACCTTTTTTTACTTGACTCAAAATATTCTAGATTAAAAAGTTATTATTTTAAGTGAGCCCATTATAATCGTCCGCTTACTTTATTCTTTAGAATACCTTTCACATCATACAATACAGCACTAGGATTCATTAAAGTTGTTAAATCTCTTTGAATAAACTCGTTATGAGCTACTGTTAAAACAACGGCGTCAAATTTAGTTTCTGGTAAAGTTTGTGTGGTTTTAAGGTTGTATTCATGTTCAACTTCATCAGGGTTTGCCCATGGATCGTATATTGTAATTTCAGTTCCGTAGCTCGCTAATTGCCTTATAACATCAACAACACGTGTGTTTCGTACATCTGGACAGTTTTCTTTAAAAGTGATGCCTAAAATTAAAATTTTAGATTTTTTAATTCGAATATCTTTCTGTACCATAAGTTTCACAACTTCTGAAGCAACATATTGCCCCATACTATCGTTTAACCGACGCCCTGCAAGTATAATTTCAGGATGATAGCCTACTTCTTGTGCTTTTTGAGCCAAATAATAAGGATCTACACCAATACAATGTCCGCCCACTAAACCAGGCTTAAACGGTAAGAAGTTCCATTTTGTTCCAGCTGCTTCTAATACCGAATGGGTATCAATATTCATAAGGTTGAAAATTTTAGCCAATTCGTTTACGAAAGCAATGTTAATATCACGTTGTGAATTTTCAATAACTTTAGCCGCTTCGGCAACCTTAATAGTAGGAGCGAGGTGGGTTCCAGCTGTAATAACACTCGCATAAAGGGCATCTACTTTTTTACCAATTTCTGGTGTTGAACCTGCAGTAACTTTTAAAATTTTATCTACAGTATGCAGTTTATCTCCTGGGTTAATTCGTTCTGGAGAGTAACCTGCATAAAAATCTTCATTAAATTTTAAACCACTAATTTTTTCAAGTACAGGGACACATTCATCTTCTGTTACTCCTGGGTAAACCGTTGATTCATAAATAACAATATCTCCTTTTTTTAATACTTGAGCAACTGTTTCACTAGATTTATACAAAGGTGTTAAATCAGGTCTATTGTTTTTATCAATAGGAGTTGGAACAGTAATGATATAATAATTACAAGTTTTTAGATCGTTTAAGTTCGCTGAAAAAAAGAGACCATTATCTTCATTGAATTCAGTTTTTAAGACTTCTTTTAAAGTTTCAGAATCGACCTCTAAGGTGAAATCATTACCTTGAGATAATTCTTCAATTCGTTTTTGGTTAATATCAAAACCAACTACATCATATTTAGTAGCAAATAAACGGGCTAATGGTAGTCCGACATAGCCTAATCCTATAACTGCAATTTTATCTTTACTCATTTGTTATTTTCCTATTGAATAATATTCGAAACCTATTTTATTCATTTCAGCTTTATCTAAAATGTTTCTACCGTCAAAAATAAAGGCAGGTTTTTTCATTTGTTTGTATATTTTTTCCCAATCATAGGTTTTAAATTCATCCCATTCCGTCATTATAGCAACTGCATGCGCATCATCTAAAGCTTCATATGGTGAATTTTTAGATTGTAGAAGTTGTTGGTTTTCCTCTGGCGAACGGGTGTTTAAATAATTTAAATCAGATTGAATCTTATCTTTTGAAACTTTCGGGTCGTAAACAGCAATTTCTGCTTGTTCATTTAATAAATGATCGGCAACAAAAATAGCAGCTGATTCTCTTGTGTCATTGGTATCCTTTTTAAAGGCCCATCCAAGCATGGCAATTTTTTTACCAGACACCGTATTATAAAGTGTTTTTATTAAATGATCTGAGAAACGTCTTTTTTGATGATCATTCAGTATAATAACCTGCTCCCAATAATCTGCAACTTCATGAAGTCCGTAGCTTCTAGCGATGTACACCAGATTTAAAATATCTTTTTGAAAACAAGAACCTCCAAAACCAATTGAAGCTTGCAAAAACTTAGAACCAATTCTAGAATCCATTCCAATGGCTTTAGCAACTTCATTAACATCAGCTTCAGTATGTTCGCATAATTCAGAAATAGCATTAATAGAAGATACTCTCTGGGCTAAAAAGGCATTTGCTGTTAATTTAGATAATTCAGAAGACCATACATTGGTTCTTAAAATTTTGTCTTGAGGGACCCAGCTTCCGTAAATGTTCGCTAACCTATCAATAGCCTCCTCTGAATCTCCCCCAATAAGGACACGATCAGGGTTTAACAGGTCTTGGACTGCGGTACCTTCAGCTAAAAATTCTGGATTTGATAGAATGTCAAAATTAACACCACTTCCAGTATTGCTTAAAATACTTTTTATAGCTTGAGCAGTTCTTACCGGAAGCGTAGATTTTTCGACAACAATTTTATCTGTGGTTGCAACTTTCGCTATGTTTCTAGCACATAATTCAACATATTTCAAATCGGCCGCCATACCTTTTCCCTTACCGTAGGTTTTAGTAGGGGTATTTACAGATATGAATATCATTTCTGATTCATCGATAGCTTTATCAATTTCAGTTGAAAAAAACAGGTTTTTACCTCTAGTTTCGGCAACTATTTCTGCTAATCCTGGCTCATATATTGGTAGTTTTGATACATCGCTATCATTCCAAGCTGCGATACGTTCTTCATTAATATCTACAATGGTTACTTTTAAGTTAGGATTTTTTTTTGCGATAACGGCCATTGTGGGTCCTCCAACATAACCAGCACCAATGCAACAAATTTTGTTAATTTTCATGTTTTTATAGGTTTTTCCAATACCATTTTACGGCTTCTTTTATGCCTTCTTCGATATTGAATTTGGGGTCGTATTTTAAAAGTTTTTTTGCCTTTTCAACCGAGGCAAGAGAATGAGGGATATCTCCAACTCTGTTTTCTCGATGTTTTATTTCTATATCACAGATAGATTCGTCAAAATTTGACAAATGCTTTTTCAATAATGTCGTTAATTCCAAAAGAGTGGTTCTGTCACCGTAAGCTACATTATACACCGTGTTTAAAGCTTCTTGATTAGATGTAGTTAAGGCCAGAATATTCATTTGAACCACATTGTCTATATAGGTGAAATCTCTAGAATAACTTCCGTCTCCATTTATAATAGGGGAGTCGTTATTAATGAATTGTTTCACAAATAAAGGAATCACTGCAGCGTAAGCACCATTTGGGTCTTGTCTTCTTCCGAAAACATTAAAATAACGCAAACCAATAGTGTCTAAGCCATATGTTTTTTGAAAAATATCGGCGTACAATTCATTTACATATTTAGTAATGGCATAAGGAGAAAGCGGTTTACCGATGACATCTTCTACTTTAGGTAAGGCTTCATGGTCACCATAAGTTGAGGAGCTAGCAGCATACACAAAGCGTTTCACTTTAGCATCGCGCGAAGCTACAAGCATATTTAAAAATCCAGATACGTTAACATCGTTTGTGGTAATTGGATCATTTATAGATCGAGGTACCGAGCCTAATGCAGCTTCATGCAAAACATAATCTACCTTTTCGCAAGCCCTGTGACAATCATCAAGATTTCGAATATCGCCTTCTATTAATGTAAAAAGTTTATTATCTAAAAAAGGTGTGATATTTTCTTTTTTTCCAGTAGAAAAGTTATCTAAACAAATTGTTTTTATGTTGTTGGAAAGAAGTGTTTCACAAAGATTAGATCCTATAAATCCTGCACCACCTGTAACTAGAACAGTTTTATTCCGTAGATTTTCAAACATTAATTTGGGTTTTTTTATAACTCGAACAAATATTAAAAAAAATATTGTACTACAAGATATTATTATACTAAGTAGGCGTTTTTAACGATAAAGTGACTTTATAAATTCAGAATAACCTTTAAACGGTAAAAACGGTGATTAAAACCAGCTTAATTAACCATCAGAAAGTCGGCATTTTAAAATTTTTTAATAAATGAGACATTTTAATAGTATGTCCTCCAAATATCGGATAAACTAATTTATCATTTATTAAATAAACAATGTAACTTTTAAGATTTAGGTTTAATATGGTTCTAAAAGATTTAATGAAATCGAAATTTTGATTTTAAAAAAAAACTCTAATAAAATAAACCAAAAGTGCCTTAATTAGCGAGTTTGTGGAAATTAAGGATAGATGTGTATTTGATTATATAATGTTACAGATTTGAGTTTGTGTATTACAATGATGTGATTGATAGGTGGATTGTGTTTTTAGAACTTGAGAACTTTTTATAAAAATCATTTGTGTGAAAGGTATTCTATTGAATAAATTGATGTAGCACATTTTTATTTTTTCGTTAAAAAACTTTTTTTTCAGTTGTAAAAAATCTAAAAATGTAGTTAACCGATTATAACAATGCTTTTAGCGAATTAAGCATATTGAACCGTTAATACGTTAAAACAATTACTAAATTTACAATGTAAAATTCAAAATTAGATTGATTAATAGCGCATTAGTTTAATTGTAGTAATGATTTTAAAAACAGATATTTTAAACTCTCAGGTGATTCATAGTCATATTAAAATGGAATAATGGTTTTTAATTGAAGGATTATAATTTGTGTTAGTAATGAGTTTATAATTTGATTTTATTTAGGAAAAGGGATTCAATCACGTTTTTTATTAAATCAAATTTCATAGTTATTAGATTACTGTGACGGGTAATTTATGGAAATAATTGAATGAAAATTAATTTGAATATTTAACATTAATGTTAACAAAAACAAAAATATACTTATCCTCTCCACATATGGGAGGTGCAGAACAAAAGTTTGTGAATGAGGCCTTTGACACAAACTGGATCGCTCCATTAGGCCCTAATGTTAATGGTTTTGAAAGTGATTTGAAATCATATTTAGGAAACAAGCATGAAGTGGCTGTTTTGAGTTCAGGTACAGCCTCTATTCATTTAGCATTAGAATTATTGAATGTTTCTAAAGGGGATGAAGTTTTATGTCAAAGTTTTACTTTTTCTGCTTCTGCCAATCCTATCATTTATCAAGGCGCAACACCCGTTTTTATTGATAGTGAAGTCGATACATGGAATATGTGTCCAGAACTATTAGAAATTGCTATTCAGGATAGGATTCAAAAATATAAAAAACCAAAAGCAATAATAGCAGTTCATTTATATGGTATGCCATATAAAGCCAAAGAAATTAATGCTGTAGCAGAAAAGTATGATATTCCAGTAATTGAAGATAGTGCTGAAGCATTAGGAAGTACTTATTATAATAGTGCATGTGGGACACTTTCTGATATTGGAATTTTATCATTTAACGGGAATAAAATTATTACTACTTCAGGTGGCGGTGCTATGGTTGTTAAAAATCAAGAGCAAAAGGAAAAAGCAATTTTTCTTTCAACTCAGGCAAGAGACAATGCACCTCATTACCAACATTCAACTGTTGGGTTTAATTATAGAATGAGTAATGTGTTAGCAGGAATAGGTCGAGGACAAATGGAAGTTCTGGATGAGCGTGTTAAAGCTAGACGAAATAATTTTGAATTCTACAAAAGGAATTTAGAGAAGTTCGATACGATTAATTTTCAGGAAGAAAGCGAGACTGTTTTTTCAAATAGATGGATTACATGTATAAAAACAGATTCATTTTCTAAAAGAGAGCAAATTAGACTTGCTTTACTTGAAGATGATGTTGAATCTAGACCATTATGGAAACCAATGCATTTACAGCCAGTTTTCAAAAATTATTTGCATTTTACAAATGGTGTGTCTGAAGATTTGTTTGATAAAGGGCTTTGCTTGCCCAGTGGCTCAAATTTAAGTCAAGAAGATTTAGATAGAATTATAGATATTATTTTAAAAACCCCAAAATTATGATTAAGAATTACGCATCTCTCCTTTCTCATAAATACGCCTCGAAATGGCTTGTTTTTGGCATCGATTTAGCAACTGTATTGTTAACCTTTTTGGCAGCATATTTTATTAGGTTTAATTTTACATTAAATTTTGATATTGAGCACTTATTGATACAGTTACCATTCCTTTTAGTGGTAACTTCCTTTAGTTTTTTAATGGTTGGTTCATTTAAAAGTGTAATTAGACATACTGGTTTTACGGATGTCATAAACTTATTTAAATCAATCACCATAATGGCTAGCTTTTGTGTGATGCTTGTTTTTCTTAATAGAACAACTGGTATTATGCCAAGTTTTACGATTCCGCTTTCTATTATAGTAATGCATGCCTTGTTAAGTTTTGTTTTATTAGCGGCGAGTAGGTTGGTTTTTAAAATCGTATTTAAATATTTGAGTAGTAATTTATCTGCCACAAAACGAGTTTTAATTTATGGAGCAGCAGATTCAGGGATTATAACTTATAACGCATTGGTTAGTAATCCAAATACTACGTTTCAAATTGCTGCTTTTATTGATGATAACCATAAAAAAAGTGGAAACAAAATTAACGGAATCCCAATTATAAAAGGATCATTAATTACTAACGATTATATTGAAAACAATAGTATTGACGAGATAGTCGTGGCTTCTCAATCACTTAGTACTGATAAACTCATGTTTTTGGTAGATAAATTAATTGATTCTAATGTGAAGATTACTAAAGTTCCTCCTATAGAACAATGGATTAACGGTGAATTAAGTACTAAACAAATTAAGCAAGTTCAAATTGAGGATTTATTAGGTCGTGCTCCAATTGAAATTAATAATCCGAAGCTAGAAAATGAATTTAATGGTGAAACTGTAATAGTAACTGGAGCTGCTGGGTCGATTGGAAGTGAGTTAGTTAAGCAATTAGCAAATTTCAATATTAAGGAATTAATTTTAATAGATCAGGCAGAATCACCATTATATGAGGTTCAACAAGAATTAAAAAGAGATGGGAAGTACAATTTTGTTGCAATAGTTGCAGATATTAGAGATAGTTTAAGACTTGATGCTATTTTTCAAAAACACAAACCAACTATGGTCTTTCACGCAGCTGCTTATAAACATGTTCCATTGATGGAACAGACACCATATGAGGCTATTAAAATAAATGTAAACGGAACTAAACTTTTAGCAGATACCGCATCACGATACAATGTTAAAAAATTCGTTTTTATTTCTACTGATAAAGCAGTAAATCCAACTAGTGTAATGGGCGCAACCAAGCGTATGGCAGAAATGTATATTAGTTGTTTACAAAAACAGAGTAAAACAAAATTTATTACCACACGTTTTGGTAATGTTTTGGGGTCTAATGGTTCTGTAATACCTTTATTTAAAAAACAGATAGAAAAAGGAGGTCCATTGACTTTAACACATCAAGAAATTACGAGATATTTTATGACTATTCCTGAAGCATCGCAATTGGTGCTTGAAGCTGGTACGATGGGGAAGGGTGGAGAAATATTTATTTTCGATATGGGTGAGTCTGTGAAAATATTTGATTTAGCTAAAAACATGATTAAATTATCAGGTTTAAGGTATCCAGAAGATATTGATATTAAGATTACAGGGTTAAGACCTGGGGAAAAATTATATGAGGAATTGTTAGCTAATGGAGAAAACACCCTATCAACTTATCATAAGAAAATTATGATTAGTAGGACGAGAGCGTTGCAGTATGCTAAAGTTAAATCTGACATTGAAGAATTATGCATGATAAATCGTTTTCAAAATAACAATATAGTTCTAAAAATGAAACGATTAATTCCAGAGTATAAATCTAACAATTCTTATTATGAAAGATTTGATAAGCAAGTTCAAAATTATAAAAAAACTAAGAATTTTAACGTGGATAGTGCGGATAAAACATATAAGAATATTTAAAACATTATAAATCCCCCAAATTATTAACACTATGAATATATCGATTTCGGTAAAAAAATTATTTGTACTTATATTGGTTTTTGGAATCATTACTTCATGTACAACAAAAAAGGATATTGTATACTTTCAAAATGCAAAGAGTTTTGAGAGTTTAGTGGATACCAATACTTTTAATGCGAGGTTAAAAACAGGGGATATACTCAATATATTTATTTCTACACTGGATTTAACTGTTGCAAAACCTTATAATCTTGTTGAGTATAGTAGCGGTTCTCAAAATGAAGGCGCCGCTTTAGATTACTTAATCGATCCCGACGGAAACATTGATTACCCAGTATTAGGTAAAGTTAAGTTAGTAGGCTTAACAATTGAAGAAGCTAAAGAAGTATTCAAAAAGAAATTTGAAGAAGGGAAATTGCTTAAAAACCCTGTTGTAATTATAAGGATAAAAAATTATAAAATTTCGGTATTGGGTCAAGTTAGAAACCCTGGAGTGTATCCAATTTCGGGTGAGCGTGTAACTATTTTAGAAGCGATTTCCAGTGCTGGAGATTTAACTATTACAGGTAGAAGAGATAATATTTTGGTAATAAGAGATTTTAATGGCACAAAAACATATACTAGAATTGATATAACGAACAAAGAACTGTTTAATTCACCTGTATATTTTCTAACTCAAAATGATGTCGTATATGTGCAGCCGAATACAAAAGGTATAAGTGCAGGTTCGGGAGATGCTAGGATAGGCCTAGTAGCTTCATTATTAGGATTAGCAATAACGATTGGTCTTTTAATACAGAACTAAATATGGGTTTACAGACAGGGAATTTCGCTTCAAAAGAAGATAGTAATAAATTTGATTTTAAGAAAACATTATTAACCTACTTAAAGTATTGGAAATGGTTTGTTTTAAGTGTGTTGTTGGCATTAGGAGCGGCTTATTATATAGCGAAAAATAGAGTGCCATTATATTCTGCGACAGCAAAAATAATGGTTTTAGACAGTGAATCTGGACAAGGGAATGTTGTACTTCAGGATCTGTCTATTATGTCTAATGAAGAGAATTCTATGGTTAATGACGAGATACAAGTAATAAAATCTCGTACATTATTAGGGAATGTAGCAAAGAAGTTAGACTTAAATATATCATATCATGTTTTAGGCAGAGTAAATGAATATGAATTATATAAAAACACTCCAATTGAAATTAATTTTTTAGCTTCAGATTCGATTATTCAAAAAACCAATAACCAATTTTATATACATATTATTTCAGAGTCAACTTTTGAATTCAAACTATTTGAAGACGATATTGTTAAAAAATACACTTTTGGTGAATCTGTAGCAACAAACTATGGAGACATAATTGTAACTCCTAAAGACAACATTAAAGGGGCTATAGACTCCAATATAAAAGTTACAATTACGTCTATTGATAATATTATAAGCAGATTAACTGCTACGATTAATTTATTTAGATCGGAAGAAGGGTCTAAAATTGTTGATATTTATTTGGACGCCCCCAATGTAAATAAGTCTATAGATATTATAAATACCTTAGTTGATGAATACAATTTAGCGACAATTGAAAAAAATAGAATTAGGGCTGAATTTACATCAAACTTTATAGATGATAGGGTGAAGTCTTTAACTTCAGATTTGGTTAGTGTAGACGATAGTATTGTTAAATTTAAGGTCCGTAATCAGATTACAAACATATCTTCGAAAAGTGGTATGTTATCTACTAATAGTATGACCAGTGAACAGGAATTACAGGGGTTGAATACTAAGCGTAATATGTTAGAGTACATGTTAGGACTACTGAAAAACAATACCTATGAAATCATACCTGAAAATTTAGGAGTAGGTGATCTTTCCATTAGTGGTTTGGCCGCACGATATAATGAGCTTTTGGAAAGAAGAAGAGGTTTGTTAAAAAGTGCAGGAGAAAACAATTCTGTGGTTTTAGAATTAGATCAATCTTTAAATTCTATAAAGAAAAACTTAATTAGTAGCGTGAATAACAATATTAAAACGCTTAATATTCAGGCTAACAGTATACAGAACCAACTAAGTAGCATAAATTCAAAAATCGCCTATGTTCCTGCCCAAGAGAGTAAATTAATATCTATTCAAAGAAGGCAAAGTATTAAAGAATCATTGTATTTATATTTATTACAAAAAAGAGAAGAAGCAGAAATCTCTCAAACAACTACCTTGCCTAGTGCTAAAATAATTGATTCAGCTTATAGTTTGGGTAGGCTAAAAAACAGTAACACGCCTTTGTTTTTTGGCTCTATATTACTGGGCTTATTAATACCTTTTGGTGTTATATATATTATGAATTTAATGGACACTAAAATTCATAATAAAGAAGATTTAGAGAATCAGATAAAAACTATGACTGTATTGGGTGAAATTCCAAATATAAAAAGTTCTGCTAATAGATTAATTACATTTAATGATAGGTCTATATTGTCTGAATCTTTTAGAATAATTAGGACAAATTTTGAATTTCTTAACCGAGATTTAAAAGCTGAAAAATATCGCAATGTTATTTTTGTAACATCTACAATTAACGGGGAAGGGAAATCTTTTGTTAGTATAAATACAGCGTTAACATTAGCTAACACGGGTAAAAAAGTTTTATTAATTGGATCTGATTTAAGAAATCCACAGATTTTTTCTGCAATAAAAACAAGCGATAAAGATGAAAGGTCAGAAGTAGGGTTATCTGAATATTTATCAAATTATAGTATAGATTTAAGTGATACTATTAATTCAAGAGAAATAAATGAAATTAACATTGACATATTGTTATCAGGTCAAATCCCACCAAATCCGGCTGAATTATTAATGGATCAAAGGTTAGAAGAATTGTTTGATACAGTTTCAGAATCTTATGATTACGTTGTTGTAGATACTGCGCCATCAATGCTTGTTACAGATACTTTATTAATGCATAAATATGCTGCACATACCCTTTATGTAACCCGTGCAGGTTATACGGAAAAAAGAATCTTAAATTTCGCGAAGGAATTAAAAGAAGACAATAAGTTGAACCACATGATGCTAGTGGTCAATGATGTAAAAGAATCAAATTTTGGATATGGTGCAAAATATGGTTACTATGGTACTCCGGAAAAGAAAAGTTTTTTTAAACGTAAAAAGAAGGTTTAATGTTTTTCTGAAGTTCATTTAGAATGTAAAAAAAGAGGATTAAACTTTGGTTTAATCCTCTTTTTTATTTATTAACAATAGGGGCAGCCAATAATTATTTTGCGTAATAATCAAAAGCATCTATTATTATTTTATCATCAACTAGGCAATCAATTTTATGCTTACCGATATCTTCTAGTAGAACGAAGTTGATGTTTCCATGATTGTTTTTCTTATCATATTTAAGTAATTCAATAATGGTAGCGTGTTCGCTTCTATCAATATCAACTTTGCCGTAATAACTAGTTAATAACGATTTAATGGCTTCCGTTTTTTCCATTGGGAAACCAACAAGTTCACTAGAAATGTAACATGCTAAAATCATTCCTACAACAACAGCTTCACCATGAAGTAAAGTTGTTTTGTTCGGGCTGCTTAAAAAATAAGATTCAATCGCATGACCAAGGGTGTGTCCAAAATTTAATGTTTTTCTAAGTCCGTTTTCAAAAGGATCAATTTCAACAACATTTTTTTTAATTTCAACAGACTCATGTATTAGCCCATCTAAATCATCTAAGGATAATTTAGATAAATCTTCAAATTTACTCCAATAGGTGTTTCCAGTTATAAGCCCGTGTTTCAGCATTTCAGCTAAGCCAGATCGCATTTCGTTTTTAGGTAAAGTATCTAAATACTTTGTGTCTATCAAAACTAAATCAGCACTACTTATTACTCCAATTTGATTTTTTAAGTGTCCTAGATCTACACCTGTTTTTCCTCCAACAGAAGCATCAACCATAGAAAGTAATGTTGTTGGCACATTTACATAAGAAATTCCACGTTTAAATGTACAAGCAACAAAACCACCTAAATCTGTTATGACACCACCTCCAATATTTATCATTAAACTTTTTCTATCTGCATTTAATTCCGAAAGGGTATTCCAAACACCAACACATGTATCAATGTTTTTGTTTATTTCTCCAGATTCAATTTCAATAATTTCAAGAGTAACCTCTGTTTGTAATTTTTCTAAAAAAAGAGGTAAACAATATTGATGTGTATTTTCATCAACTAATATGAAAATTTTTGAAAAGTTATTATTCAGTAAATATGTGTTTAATGAAGAATAACAAGTGTTATTAAAATGAATTAAACTATCATTTGCAGTAATAGAGTCCATAAATATTAATTATAATTTAAGGGTGTGAAATTAAGGAGATTTTATATAAAATGATAATTAAGCTATAATTATATTTCTCTCAAATTTAGGCGTTGAATTCTAAATTCTCAAGAAATTTCACAAATTCATCATTATGGTTTTAAGTAATCTAATAAAATTGATTTTATAACTTCAGGATTATCGTTTGCTGTTATTGATTTTAAAGTGCTGAAATCGAATGCTCTTATTTTTTCATTTATAGAAGATTTTACAATTAAAACTTCTTCTATATTTGATGGTTCTAAGTATTCCTGTTCTGATACAATATCTTCATGAAGTTTTTCGCCTGGGCGTAATTTTGTCGTTTTAATTAAAGCAGATTTAGGGTCTATAGAATAATTATAGAGTAAGCGCTTAACTAACTCACAAATTTTTATTGGGGCTCCCATGTTAAAAGTAAATGTATGTTCTTGTGTGTTTTTTGATTGAGCAATCTTTAAAATTAACTGACACGCTTTATGTTTACTTATAAAATACCTAGATACGCTCGTGCTAGTTAGGGTTATGGGTTGTCCTGATTCTATTTGCTTTTTTAATAATGGAACGACTGAACCATTGGATCCAATGATGTTTCCAAATCGGGTATTGATAAATGAAGTATTAGAAATTGAATTCAAGTAACATAAATAATTTTCACTAATACGTTTAGACATGCCCATGACATTAATCGGGTTTACCGCTTTGTCTGTAGAGATAAAAATAAATTTATTAACACGATGTTCTAAGGACAGGTCTGCTAATGTTTTAGTTCCTAAAATATTGTTGTCTACAGCTTTATATGGGTTTTGCTCTAAAAGAGGGACGTGCTTATATGCAGCAGTATGGAAAACGATTGAAGGATTAAATGTAGTAAAGATGTTTTTTAAAGCAATTTCATCAGTAATATCTAATAGCTTAAAAACGACATTAGAAGTATTTTCAAACTCTAAGTCTTTCATTAAATTATAAAGAGGAGATTCAGCAAAATCAATTAATATAAGTTTCTTGAAAGTACTTTTTACTAATTGTTTCGTGAGTTCGGTTCCAATAGTTCCAGCTGCTCCTGTTATTAAAATGGTTTCTTCGGAAAAATTAAAAATTGAAATTTCTTTTGGAGTCGTTTTTATAAATGGAAATAGTCCAGATTCTGAAAGTAACTCGTCAATAATATTAGAGGTAGGAAGATTCATGGAAGCATTATTAATAAAAATCACTTAGCAATTACTTTAACTATAGTAAGCGCAATTAGTTTCAGGTCAAAAAAGAAATCTCTCTTTTTAATATACTCCTTGTTGTATTTTAGTTTATCTGGAATTATGGTTTCTATAAATAATTTTTCAGGATCGTCTGCCTTTTCCAGAAGCTCAACTTCATTTCTGTATTTTAATGAAGCAAGGCCAGTTATGCCTGGTCTAACTTGAAAAATTCGCAAATCATCTTCACTATAAAAATTGACGTAATATCGTAATTCGGGTCTTGGTCCTACAAAACTCATATCGCCTTTCAAAATATTGATTAATTGTGGGAATTCATCAATTTTGTAACGTCTTAAAATGTAACCAGATTGAGTTATTCTCGAATCATGATTACCAATAGTTAACAATCCCTTAGAATCGGATTGCACACGCATGGTTCTAAACTTATAAATATTAAAATCCTTATTGTTTTTTCCAACACGACCTTGAACAAAAAATACGGGGCCAGGAGAATCGAATTTAATAAGAATAATTATTATTATGAATAAAGGAAATAGAAGTATTAAACCAATTAATGCAAAAGTAAAATCAAAACAACGTTTTATCATGTTACTTGATTAGTTTAATGCTTTTTATTGTTGCAATACTGTCACAATTTTCAACAATAACACTTATGTCTTTATCATTAACTTCGCCTTCAACAGCGTAATATCCACAAGGCTTTTGTCTAGGAGCACTTTCGGAAAAATTTATATCTCCTTTTTTTAAAACCCAAAGAACCTCTGTGGAATCTATTAATTTTTGATTAATAGTACGATTTGCTTCGGTACTATAATGTAGTTTTTTAGTGTTAATGTTTTTAAGAACTCTAGCATCTGGGCCATAACTACAAGATGTTTTTTTTCCGCTTAAAAAGAATGCTAATAATACTAGGCCTATTGAAAAACCACCAAGATAGTAGCCAATGCGTTGAATAAGTTTCATTTAAAAGAGTTGAGAGCAATAAAATAGGTGATCTATTAAAATATAAGTAAATTGATATCACAATATTTTAAATCGAACCATTCACCAACAGGTTTGCTTGTTAAAATTCCGTGGTAAAAATACAACCCATTTTTTAAACCTCTATCTAATCTTAAAGAATTTTCAATACCACCATCTTCAGCAATTTTTAAAAGATAAGGTGTAAAAATATTACTAATTGATACTGAAGCTGTACGGGGGTATCTAGCAGGTATGTTCGGTACACAATAATGCACCACATTATGTTTTATAAATGTAGGTTGTTTGTGTGAAGTGACCTCACTAGTGTCAAAACAACCACCCATATCAATACTAACATCAATAATAATCGCACCCTTTTTCATAGATTCTACCATGGTTTCGGTAACCACAATAGGAGCTCTATTAGTTCCTCTAACGGCTCCAATAACGACATCACAGCGTTTTAAAGCTTTAGTTAAATTTTTTGGTTGAATCGTTGAAGTAAACAACGGACGTCCAAGATGCGTTTGAATACGTCTCAGTTTTGTTATGGAATTATCAAAAACTTTTACACCTGCACCTAAACCAAGTGCACTTCTAGCAGCATATTCACCAACGGTTCCTGCGCCTAGAATGACAACTTCTAAAGGAGGTACTCCGCTAATATTACCAAACATGAGTCCGTTACCATTTTTTGTTTCAGATAATAATTCAGAAGCTATTAAAACGGAGGCGGTTCCTGCGATTTCACTTAAGGATTTTACGGCAGGGTAGCTACCATCTGTATCTCGTATAAACTCAAAAGCTAAAGCGGTTATGCGTTTTGTAGCTAATGTTTCAAAATATTTTTTAGATTGTGTTTTTAATTGTAAAGCTGAAATTAAAATGGTTTGTGGGTTAATCATTTTAATCTGTTCTAGAGTAGGGGGTTCCACTTTTAGAATCATTGGGCAAGAAAAAACCTTTGCCGTGTCTTTTGTTATTTCTGCGCCAGCTTCACTGTAGTCTTTGTCGGTAAAATTAGCCCCACTTCCTGCACCAGACTCCATTAAAACACGATGTCCATTGCTAACTAAAGCATATACAGCGTCTGGCGTTAAACAAATTCTTTTTTCTTGAAAAGCAGTTTCCTTAGGTATTCCTATGAATAATTCTCCTTTTTTTTTGAAAATCTCTAGAGTTTCTTCTTGTGGAATAAGCTGTTGCTTAGTAAACGGTGATAATTGCTTAGACATTATTGATGCGCTTAATAAAAATTCAAATTACAAATAAATATGTTACAGAGCCTTCTAAAGTGATAAATTTGTTAATTTAAAGATTAGAAATTAATTTAAAGCAGAAAGTAACAGCAAGTCTAATTTTTAAGAACGGGATATGATTTAGTTAAGTTTCCTTTTTAATTTAATTTTAAAATACGGTTATTGGAATCATCTATACTAATATGCACCTTATCAAATTCATCAAACAAGTTAGAATCTACTTTTTCTGGCCATTCAATAAGTTTCCAATGATTAGAGTCTAGGTAGTCTTCAATACCAAAATCGTAAGCTTCTTCAGTGCTTTTTAATCGGTATAAATCAAAATGATAGATTTTACTTTCTTTTGAGCTGTATTCATTTACAATAGAGAAGGTAGGGCTGCTTACTTCATCTAGACTGCCTAAGTTTTCAACTATTTTCTTTATTAGTGTAGTTTTTCCAACACCCATTTCCCCATAAAAAAGTAAGGTTTTAGTTTTTGAGTTGTTGATTATTTTATCAGCTACGCATTCAATTTCAGTGAGATTATAGGTTATTTCCAATTTCTAATAATTTAAGAAGGTAAAATTAATAATTAGTTTATGTAAAACCTAAAAAGAAATCTCTAGCAATTTCTTTATTTCGGATTAAAAACAGCAAAAGGAATAATCATTTCTTGAAGAGAAACACCTCCGTGTTGGTAGGTATTTCTAAAATAACTTACATAATGATTGTAATTATTGGGGTACGCAAAAAAGGAATCTCCTTTTGCGAAAATAAAAGAGCTACTCATGTTAATCGTTGGTAGGTGTAAATCTTTCGGGTTTTTCGCAACTAATACTTCTTTTTTATCATAAGTCAAGCTTCTGCCGGTTTTATAACGCAAATTTAAACTTGTGTCCCTGTCACCAACTACTTTTGATGGGTTTTTCACATTAATAGTACCGTGATCGGTAGTTAAAATTAGTTTAAAACCTAATTGTTGAGCTTGTTGAATCATTTCTAATAATGGTGAATTTTTAAACCAACTCAAAGTTAAGGATCTGTAGGCCTTATCATTAGAGGCAAGCTCTTTTATCACTTCCATTTCTGTTTTAGAATGTGAAAGCATGTCCACAAAGTTGTAAACAATTACAGATAAATCATTATCCTTTAGTGATTTAAAATTATCGGCTAATTTTTTTCCAGATTTTAAACTTGTAATTTTATGGTATTCATGTTTTAAGTGAGATAATCCTAATCTTTTTAGTTGTGATTCTAAAAAATCAGCTTCATGTAAATTCTTACCACCTTCATCTGTATCATTTTTCCAGTACTGGGGAAATAATTTTTCCATATCAGAAGGCATTAGTCCTGAAAAAATTGCATTTCTCGCATATTGTGTTGCTGTAGGTAAAATGCTAAAAAATGCTTCTTCTTTATCTTTTTTATAATAGTTGTTAATAATAGGTTCGAAAACTTTCCATTGATCATAACGCAAATTGTCAATAACCACTAGTAGGGTAGGCTGTTCTTTACTAATTTCAGGAACAATTTTTTCCTTAAATAAAGTGTGCGACATGATTGGAGCGTCTGTATTTGGCTTGAACCAATCTTCATATTTTTTTTCTATGAATTTACCAAATTGAGAGTTGGCTTCGTTTTTTTGAGACTCTAGAATTTCAAACATACCAATATCTTCAATCTCCTCAAGTTGTATTTCCCAATAAATTAGTTTTTGGTACAAGGTATACCACTCTTCATAATTATTAACCATAGCCAAATCCATAGCTATTTTTCTAAACTCTTGTTGGTAATTTGAGGTTGTTTTCTCTGAAATAAGTCTAGAATGATCTAGGTTCTTTTTTAACGAAAGTAGAATTTGATTAGGGTTTACAGGTTTAATTAAGTAATCTGCTATTTTGTTACCAATAGCTTCTTCCATAATATATTCTTCTTCACTTTTGGTGATCATAACCACAGGAAGATTGTCCCTTTTTGCTTTAATTTCATTTAAAGTTTCTAGCCCAGTTAAGCCAGGCATATTTTCATCTAAAAAAACAATATCGAAATTTTCTTCATCTAAAATATCAATAGCTTCTGTACCACTTTTGCATTTGGTTACTTTGTAGTTTTTCTTTTCTAGGAATAAAATATGAGGTTTTAATAAATCAATTTCATCATCTACCCAAAGTATTTTTATTGTGTTCATATAGCTATATTTGTAAATATTTAATTATAAAATTTAAAGTTTGAATAAACTTAAAATATTAAACGACCCAATTTACGGATTTATTACGATTCCGAATTCGCTAATTTTCGATTTAATTCAGCATAAATATTTCCAAAGATTACGTAGAATCACCCAAATGGGAATGTCGTATTTGGTTTATCCTGGCGCACATCATACTAGGTTTCATCATGCCATTGGTTGTGTGCATTTAATGCAACAAGCGGTTAATGTACTTCGTTTTAAGGGGGTTAGCCTATCGGAAGAGGAAGAGACAGGCTTGTATGTGGCCATATTATTGCACGATATTGGTCATGGGCCATTCTCACATGCCATGGAGCATAGTATCGTAAATAATGTATCTCATGAGGAGATTTCATTGCTTTTTATGGAGCGTTTGAATGTTGAATTTAACGGAAGTTTAACGGTAGCCATTCAAATTTTCAAGGGTGAATATCCTAGAAAATTTCTATTTCAGCTTATTTCGAGTCAATTAGACATGGACCGTGCCGATTATTTAAAACGCGATAGTTTTTACACAGGAGTAGCTGAGGGTAATATTAATAGTGAGCGTTTAATTACAATGTTGAATGTTGTAAATGATGAACTGGTAGTTGAAGAAAAGGGTATTTATAGCGTTGAGAAATTTATAATTGCCAGACGTTTAATGTATTGGCAGGTTTATCTTCATAAAACAGGATTAGTTGCAGAACAGTTGTTGATTAGAGTTTTAAAACGTGCTAAAGAATTACATGATTTAGGACAAGAGCTAAGAGCAAGTAAAGCATTAGTGTATTTTTTAGATAATAAAATCTCAACCGATAATTTTAATGAAGAGACCCTTGATGTTTTCTCTCAACTTGATGATTATGATATTATTTCTGCTATGAAAGAATGGCAATCACATGATGATTTTGTGCTTAGCGAATTATGTAAAATGATAATCAATAGGCATTTACTTAAAATTAAAGTAAGGAACAAAAGTATTAAAAATCACAGTTTAGAAAAACGCATTGAAACACTTATGGAAGCTTATAAAATAACTAAAGAAGAGGCGCGATATTTTGTGTTTACGGGGCAAATTTCAAATCAAGCGTATCATCTAAAAGATAAGCGTATTAATATTTTGCATAAGTCAGGAAAAACCCAAGATATTGTTAAGGCTTCAGATCAATTAAACTTAAAAGCTTTATCTAAACCAGTAACTAAATATTATATCTGCTATCCTAAGGATAAATTTTAACACATTTTTTCCTATTTTTGCACAATTATAAAAATAACATCAAACTTTAATAGTGAAATTTACAGCACAACAAATAGCGGGAATACTTGAAGGAGATGTTGACGGGAACCCAAATGTTGAAGTGTCAAAGCTTTCTAAGATTGAAGAAGGATTTGAAGGCGCCTTAACGTTTTTAGCAAATCCAAAATATAAGCAACATATATACAGCACAAAGGCTTCTATTACGATTGTAAATAAGAGTTTTATTCCAGATCATGAGGTTGAAACGACTTTAATTAAAGTTGACGATGCGTATTTAGCTTTTTCTAAAATTTTAGAATACTATAATTCTGTTAAGCTTAATAAAACCGGAATAGAGAGTCCTTCGTATATTTCAGAATCTGCCTCACACGGGGATCAGCTTTACATTGGCGCCTTTAGTTATATTGGAGATAATGTTGAATTAGGGAGTAATGTGAAGATTTTTCCAAACTCATATATTGGCGATAATGTCGTGTTAGGAGATAATACCATTGTATTTGCTGGTGCTAAAATTTATTCTGAAACGATTATAGGAAAGAATTGTGTAATCAATTCAGGTGCTATTATTGGTGCAGACGGTTTTGGTTTTGCGCCAAATGAAGAAGGTGGGTATAGTAAAGTACCTCAAATAGGAAATGTTATCATTGAAGATTTTGTTGATATTGGTGCAGCTACAACTATTGATAGAGCTACCTTAGGATCTACTATTATTAGGAAAGGCGTAAAGCTTGATAATCAAATTCAAATAGCACATAATGTTGAAGTTGGAGAAAACACCGTTATAGCTGCTCAAACAGGTATTGCTGGTTCTGCCAAAATAGGTAAACATTGCCAAATTGGAGGGCAAGTTGGTATTGCTGGACATATTACAATAGGTGATAATGTAAGAATACAAGCGCAATCTGGAATTGGAAGAAATGTAAAAGATAACGAGATGCTACAAGGCTCTCCTGCAATAAAATTAAGCGACTATAATAAGGCTTATGTTCATTTTAAAAACTTGCCACTTATAGTTAAAAACATAAACGATTTAGAAAAAACAAATGGGAATAGTTAATACTGAAATCAAACAAAAAACTATTAAAGACAGCATTTCTTTAAATGGTGTTGGGTTACATACAGGTAAAAACGTAACCTTAACTTTTAAACCTGCAGAAGCAAATACAGGATTTGTGTTTAAGCGTGTGGATTTAGAAGGAGAGCCTGTAATTCAAGCGGATGCGAACTATGTTACGAACACACAACGTGGTACTTGTTTAGAAAAGAACGGGGTTATAATTCAAACATCAGAACACGTTTTGGCTGCATTAGTTGGTTTGGATATTGATAACGTTATTATTGAATTAGATGCTTCTGAGCCTCCAATTATGGATGGTTCATCTAAGTTTTTTGTTGAAGCTATTGAGAAGGCTACCATTGTTGAACTCGATTCGTTTAGAGAAGAATTTGAAATTACAGATATAGTGTCTTATGTGGATGAAGATAGTGGTAGTGAAATTCTAATAATGCCTGCTTCCGAATACCAAATCACTACTATGGTAGATTTTGGTACTAAAGTGTTAGGTACTCAAAACGCAACTCTTAATAGAATTTCAGATTTTAAAGATAATATTTCTAATTCTCGTACTTTCAGTTTCTTACATGAAATTGAAATGCTTCTAGAAAATGGTTTAATTAAAGGTGGTGATTTAAATAATGCCATAGTTTATGTAGATAAAGCATTATCACCGGAAACTTTAGAAAAACTTAAAGTAGCCTTTAAAAAAGATAGTATTAGCATAAAGCCTAATGGTATTTTAGATAATTTAACATTGCACCACCCAAATGAGGCTGCAAGACATAAGTTATTAGATGTTCTTGGTGATTTAGCACTTGTTGGAACACGTATTAAAGGTAAGATTATAGCGAATAAACCTGGGCATTTTGTAAATACTCAGTTTGCTAAAAAATTAGCCAAAATTATAAAAAACGAACGTAGAAATAACGTGCCTAATATCGATTTACATGCCACACCTTTAATGGACGTAAATCAAATTATGGCTATGTTACCACATAGGCAACCATTTTTGTTGATAGATAAGGTGTTTGAACTAACTGATAGTTACGTCACCGCTATGAAGAATGTTACCATGAACGAAGAGTTCTTTAAAGGACATTTTCCAGGAGCTCCAGTAATGCCAGGTGTATTAATATGTGAAGCTATGGCACAAACGGGAGGGGTATTAGTTTTAAATACAGTACCAGATCCAGAGAATTATTTAACCTTTTTTATGAAAATGGATAATGTTAAATTTAAGCAAAAGGTAGTTCCTGGTGACACTTTAATCTTCAAATGTTCGTTAATTACACCAATTCGCCGTGGAATTTGTCATATGCAAGGTTATGCTTACGCAAACGGTAAGCTTTGTGCAGAAGCAGAATTAATGGCACAAATTTCTAAAGTAAAATAAATTATGAATCAACCTCTAGCATATGTGCATCCAGGTGCAAAAATTGCAAAAAATGTTGTTATAGAACCATTCGCAACCATTCACAATAATGTGATTATAGGTGAAGGCACATGGATAGGTAGCAATGTTACCATTATGGAAGGTGCTCGTATTGGTAAGAATTGTAATATATTTCCAGGTTCTGTAATTTCGGCTGTACCTCAAGATTTAAAGTATAATGATGAAGATACAACCGTTGAAATTGGAAATAATGTTACTATTAGGGAATGTGTAACTATCAATAGAGGCACAACCGATAGAATGAAAACGGTTGTTGGCGACAATTGTTTAATTATGGCCTATTGCCATGTCGCACACGATTGTGTGGTTGGAAATAACTGTATTTTTTCAAATAATAGCACATTGGCAGGGCATATTACTGTTGGTGATTATGTTGTTTTAGCAGGTATGACAGCAGTGCATCAATTTGTATCCATCGGTAATCATGCTTTTGTAACTGGAGGTTCTTTGGTTAGAAAAGATGTTCCCCCATTTGTTAAAGCAGCCCGTGAGCCATTATCTTATGTAGGAATTAATTCAGTAGGCCTACGTCGTAGAGGGTTTACATCAGATAAAATTAGAGAAGTTCAAGATATTTATAGAATTCTCTATCAGAAAAATTATAATAATACGCAGGCTGCAGGAATTATAGAAGCAGAAATGGAAGCAACTCCAGAACGTGATGAGATTCTTCAATTTATTAAGAATTCGCATCGAGGAATTATGAAAGGATATTTTAAATCAAATTAAATAAATGGCAACAACATCGGATATTAGAAACGGATTATGTATAAGGTATAATCACGATATTTATAAAATCATTGAATTTTTACACGTAAAACCAGGAAAAGGTCCTGCTTTTGTTAGAACAAAACTTAAAAGTGTTACCAACGGAAAAGTTATAGATAACACCTTTTCTGCCGGACATAAATTAGAGGACGTTCGTGTTGAAACTCACAAATTTCAATTTTTATATAATGATGGTGAGTACTATCATTTTATGAATACTGAAGATTATACTCAGATTCAATTGGTTGAGGCTGTATTAGATAATCCAGGTTTAATGAAAGAAGGTGAAGTGGTTACAGTAATTATAAACTCTGAAGATAATGCGCCGCTTTCAGTTGAAATGCCTGCTAGTGTTATTTTAGAAATTACTGCTACAGAGCCTGGTGTGAAGGGTAATACAGCAACAAATGCTACAAAACCGGCTACTGTCGAAACAGGCGCTATTGTTAATGTTCCACTTTTTATAAATGAAGGTGATAAAATTAAGGTAGAGACTGATAAAGGAACTTACAAAGAACGCGTAAAAGAATAAACACGTTGAAGTTTCCAAACCCACACACTTTAAATCAAATTGCAGATTTAATTCAATGTGAATTTATTGGTAATCCTGATTTTCCTGTTCTAGGCATGAATGAGATTCATGTTGTTGAAGCGGGCGATATCGTATTTGTGGACCATCCAAAATATTATAACAAAGCACTTGAATCGGCAGCTACTATAGTTTTAATTAACAAAAAAGTTGATTGCCCTGAAGGTAAAGCTTTATTGGTTAGTGACGATCCCTTTAGAGATTTCAATAAGTTAACGCAACATTTTAAGCCATTTAGAGCTTCAAATACTGCAATTTCAGATACATCCAAAATTGGTGATAATACAATTATTCAGCCCAACTGTTTTATTGGTAACAATGTAGTTATAGGTAATCATTGTATTATTCATTCCAATGTAAGTATTTATGATGACGCGGTAATTGGTGATCATGTAACGATTCATTCAGGAACTGTTTTAGGAGCCAATGCTTTTTATTATAAAAACCGTCCAGAAGGCTATGATCAGCTTAAATCAGGCGGTAGGGTAGTAATTCAAAATCATGTTGATATTGGTGCTGCATGTACCATTGACCGCGGGGTTACTGGAGATACTATCATTGGTGAAGGATCAAAATTGGATAATCAAATTCAAATTGGTCATGATACAGCTATAGGTAAAAAGTGTTTAATCGCTTCTCAAGTTGGCATTGCAGGTTGTGTAGTTATTGAAGATGAAGTTACTATTTGGGGGCAAGTAGGTTGTACAAGTGGCATTACAATTGGTGAAAAAGCTGTAGTTCAGGCGCAATCAGGAATTAGTAAATCTTTACCTGGAGGAAAGGTTTATTTTGGGTACCCAGCCGAAGAAGTTCGTGTTAAACTCAAGGAATTGGCTGCAATACGTCAGATTCCAAAATTATTAGAGATTCTAAAATCAAAAAAACTGTAATTTTCTATAAAAAGTTAATTCAAAAAATTACATTTGTTTTTTAAAAATATTAACAATTAATTATCACTTATGAGTGTTTTAGTAAATAAAGATTCAAAAATTATTGTTCAAGGATTCACGGGTAGTGAAGGTACTTTCCACGCTAGCCAAATGATTGAATACGGAACCAACGTTGTTGGTGGTGTTACTCCGGGTAAAGGGGGACAAAAACATTTAGACAAACCTGTTTTCAATACAGTATTAGAAGCTGTTGAACAAGTAGGAGCAGATACTACTATCATTTTTGTACCACCAGCTTTTGCTGCTGATGCTATTATGGAAGCTGCTGATGCTGGAATTAAAGTGATAATTACTATTACGGAAGGTATTCCTGTAGCAGATATGATTACTGCTTCAAGTTATATTAAAGGAAAAGACTGTCGTTTAATCGGCCCTAACTGTCCTGGTGTTATTACTCCTGGAGAAGCTAAAGTTGGTATTATGCCAGGTTTTGTTTTCAAACAAGGTAAAGTAGGTATTGTTTCTAAATCAGGAACTTTAACTTATGAAGCAGCAGACCAGGTTGTAAAACAAGGTTTAGGAATCACAACGGCTATTGGTATTGGTGGAGATCCAATTATTGGTACAACAACTAAAGAAGCTGTTGAGTTATTAATTAACGATCCAGAAACTGAAGCTGTAGTTATGATTGGTGAAATTGGAGGACAATTAGAAGCTGATGCTGCTAACTGGTACAAAGCTAGTGGAAGTAAAAAACCTGTAGTAGGATTTATTGCTGGTGAAACAGCTCCTGCTGGACGTACAATGGGGCACGCAGGTGCTATTGTAGGTGGTAGTGATGATACGGCACAAGCTAAAAAAGCAATTATGAGAGCATGTGGAATACACGTTGTAGATTCTCCAGCTGAAATTGGTAAGAAAATTGCTGAAGTTTTAGGGTAATACATAAATCAAATACAATGAAACCTTGCAAATCTTTGTGAGGTTTTTTTATTTGAAGCCATTTGTATTTCCTATATTTGAAGTTAACACAGAAATTATTAAAAAGATAATTTGCTGTAATCTAAAAACTGTTATTTTTATATAATAAATAGTGTTTCAGTAGATTACAGGAATTTTAAAATTATAAATAATGAAACTATTAGAAGGTAAAACAGCCATTGTAACTGGTGCTAGTCGTGGAATTGGTAAAGGAATAGCTCAAGTTTTTGCAGCTCAAGGAGCAAATGTTGCGTTTACATACAGCTCGTCGGTTGATGCAGCAAATGCATTAGAAAAAGAATTAATTGCTTTAGGTGTAAAAGCAAAAGGATATAAAAGCAACGCAGCAAGTTTTGATGAAGCTCAAACTTTAGCGGCAGATGTGGTTAAAGAATTTGGATCTATAGATATTTTAGTGAACAATGCTGGAATTACTAAAGACAACTTATTAATGCGTATTTCTGAAGAAGATTTCGATACCGTTATTGAGGTGAATTTAAAGTCTGTATTCAACATGACTAAAGCTGTTCAACGTACCATGTTGAAACAACGAAAAGGTTCTATCATTAACATGAGTTCTGTAGTTGGTGTTAAAGGAAATGCAGGTCAAACAAACTATGCAGCTTCTAAAGCAGGGATTATTGGTTTTTCAAAATCAGTTGCCTTGGAACTTGGTTCAAGAAATATACGAAGCAACGTTGTTGCTCCAGGTTTTATTGAAACTGAAATGACTGCTAAGTTAGATGAAGCAGTTGTAGAAGGTTGGAGAGCTGGTATTCCCTTAAAACGTGGTGGTACTCCTGAAGATATCGCGAATGTTTGTGTGTTTTTAGGAAGTGATATGAGTGCATATATTACTGGGCAAACACTAAACGTTGATGGAGGTATGTTAACTTAACAATACAATTTCTTGTACTTTTAATGAGTTCAGAAACATTATTATACATAATATTTGCTGGAATAATAGCGCTACTCTTAGCGCTATTTCAGTATTTTAGAAAAGGGAAAAACATGTCTAAATTGAACATGTTTTTTTCTTTTTTAAGGTTTATTTCTGTTTTTTGCGTTTTATTGCTCGTTATCAACCCTAGTTTTGAGCAAATTCAATTATCAGTAGAGAAGCCAAATCTTGTGGTTGCTATTGATAATTCTACTTCTATAGAACATTTAAAACAAAACACTCAAACTTTAAACTTTATAGAGGGTATTAGAAACAACGTCGCATTAAATGAGAAATTTAATGTTGATTTTTATACGTTTGGAGACCAGTTAAAGGTGCTTGATTCAGTAAGTTTTTCTGAAAAACAAACCAATATTCATAACGCTTTTAAGCAATTATCTCAAGTTTATAAGCAGTCGATGTCTCCAACGATTTTGATTTCAGATGGCAACCAGACATATGGTAACGATTATCAATTTGTAAATAGCTTTTATAAACACCCTATTTACCCTGTTATATTAGGAGATACAGCACAGTATACAGATTTAAAAATTCAGCAATTAAATGTTAATCGTTACGCTTATTTAAAAAATGAATTCCCTGTAGAGACGATTGTTGTATATAACGGGTATGAGAATGTGAATTCTAAATTCGTGGTTTCAAGTAATGACCGTGTTGTTTATTCAAAAGATCTTAAGTTCTCAAAGGAAGACAATTCCAAAGTCGTTCATTTTACTATGCCTGCAAGTAAAGTTGGTGTTAGTAAATATAAAGCTGAAATCACACCTTTAAGTAATGAAAAAAACACCATAAATAATACTAAAAACTTTGCGGTTGAAGTCGTTAATCAAAAGACGAATATAGCTATTGTTAGTGATTTTTCGCATCCAGATATAGGGGCACTTAAAAAAAGTATTGAAAGTAACGAGCAACGTTTCGTGTCTATTTTAAAACCCAATGAAGTTGTAGGTCAAATAAATGATTTTCAATTATTTATATTATATCAGCCAAGTAATAGGTTTAAACTAGTTTTTGATAAGTTTAAAGCTTTAAATAAAAATTATTTTACGATTATTGGGGTGAAAACTAACTTGAATTTCGTTAATAATAGTTTTGAAAATTATCGGCATGAAATTTCAAATCAGAAAGAAGATTATCAAGCTGAATTAAACACGAAATACAACCCATTTATAATAGAAGATATAGGATTTGAATCCTTTCCTCCGTTACATTCTAATTACGGAAGTCTGCATTTTGATCATCCAATTGATGTTATTTTAAATAAAACGGTTCACGGTGTTTTAACTAACGAACCGCTGCTTCTTACCTTTGAAAACAGTGGCAGACGAGAAGCATTGTTATTAGGAGAAAATATTTGGCAATGGCGCGCTCATAGTTATTTACAAAACCAATCGTTTCATGAGTTTGATGATTTTGTTGGGAAATTAGTGCAGTATTTGGCATCTAACGAACAAAAAAGTAGATTGCGTGTGGATTTTCAATCATTTTACGATGGAAACAATCATGTGGTAATTAAAGCAGAATATTTTGATAAAAATTATGTATTCGATGCCAGAGAGCGGCTTAACATAATAATTACCGAAAAGGATTCGAAATCTCAGATAACACGGCCTTTAATCTTAAAAAACCATCATTTTGAAGTTAATTTAAGTGGTTTAGAGCCCGCTAAGTATAATTTCACTGTAAAATCTAAAAACGGAAATATTTCCAAATCAGGAAGTTTTGAAATATTGGAGTATAATGTTGAGCAACAATTTTTAAACGCTAATGTTTCTAAGTTAGAACAGTTAGCAGATAATAGTTTGGGAACTCCTTATTTTATAGCGAATTCTTCGGGAATATTTAACGAAATATTGGGAGATGAGCGTTATGTCTCCATACAGAAAAGTAGTAGAAATACCATACCTTTGATCGATTGGAAATACCTATTGGCTATCATCGCTTTAAGCCTTGGAGTTGAGTGGTTTTTAAGAAAATATAACGGATTAATTTAAATAAATAATTTATAGAATGGACAAATTACCTAAAGTAGCATTACCTTTTATTATCGCAATCGTCATTTTGGTTGTAATCATTACAAAATCTGCAGTAACTATTGATTCCGGACAAGCAGGCGTATTATATAAAACCTTTGGAGGTGGTGTAGTTACCGATGAAGCGCCTATGGGAGAAGGTTTTCACATTGTGGCACCTTGGAACAAAGTGTATATTTATGAAGTGCGTCAAATGGAATTAACAGAGCGTATGAAAGTGCTTTCTTCAAACGGATTGGATATTCAATTAGAAGCAACCGCTTGGTATATGCCAGAGTTTCAGGAATTAGGGAAATTACACCAAGAAAAGGGTGCAAACTATTTAGACCGTGTTTTAAAACCTGCAATACGTTCGGCTACTAGAAGTGTGGTTGGTAGATATACGCCAGAACAAATTTACTCTTCTAAAAGGGATGCAATTCAAGCTGAAATTTTTGATGAAACTAAAAAAATCGTAGACGATCAATTCATCAATTTAGTTGAAGTTTTAGTACGTGATGTAACCTTGCCAACGGCCATTAAAGACGCAATTGAGCGTAAGTTAGGTCAGGAGCAAGAGTCTTTAGAGTATGAATTTAGATTAGTAACTGCTGCCAAAGAAGCTGAGAAAGTAATTATCGAAGCACAAGGTAAGGCAGATGCTAATAGAATTTTAAGTGCCTCTTTAACAGATAAAATTCTTCAAGATAAAGGTATTGAAGCAACTATTAAATTATCTGAATCACCAAATAGCAAGGTGGTTGTGATTGGGTCTGGAGATAGTGGTATGCCTATTATCTTAGGGAACTAAGGGTAATCAATTAAAAAAACCAGTATTTTTGAATTTCTATTAGAAATTATTGATTTTTATAGAATGAAAAATATAGATAATATAATTTATTAAGAATTGCCTTTTAAATTTGGATTTATCCATATAAAATACTGATATTTGTATCAGAAAAAAAAAGATTATGACCTTTATTCATATACATCATCATTTCCTAATTTGCAATCAAGCGAAGTGAGAATGTATTGAGTAAATTTAAATATATTTTAAACCCGTTTGAGACAATCAAGCGGGTTTTTATTTTTTTTACAGCCAAAAAGATTGTTTCAAACTCATAAAACCAATATAATGAGTAAATTAAGAATTGCAGTACAAAAGTCGGGTCGTTTAAACGAAGATTCGATGCGGATTTTAAAAGACATAGGAATTTCAATCGATAATGGTATCGATCAATTAAAGGCCTCGGCTAGAAATTTTCCTGTAGAAGTTTTTTACCTTAGAAATGGAGACATTCCACAATATTTAAAAGATGGTGTTGTTGATGCTGCTATTATTGGTGAAAATGTTTTAATTGAAAAAGGAAACGGTATTAATGTGGTTGAAAAGCTAGGTTTTTCTACATGTCGCGTTTGTATTGCTGTGCCAAAAACAACAGAATATAGCTCTATTAAAGATTTAGAAGGTAAACGTATAGCAACATCTTATCCAAATACAGTAGAAATGTATTTAAAGGAAAACGGTGTAAATGCAAATCTTCACATTATTAACGGCTCTGTAGAAATCGCGCCAAATATAGGCTTAGCAGATGCTATTTGCGATATCGTTTCTAGTGGAAGCACGCTGTTTAAAAATAATCTTAAGGAAGTTGAAACTATTTTAACTTCGGAAGCTGTTTTGGCAGTATCTCCAATTTTAACAGATGAAAAACAGGCTATTTTAGATACTATTCAATTTAGAATTAAATCTGTTTTAAAAGGTAGAGATTCTAAATATGTGTTATTAAATGCACCTAATGATAAGGTTCAAGATATTATAAATGTATTACCAGGTATGAAAAGTCCGACGGTTTTACCTTTAGCAGAAGAAGGGTGGAGTTCCATTCACTCGGTGATAAGTAAAAACGAATTTTGGAATGTTATTGATGACTTGAAAGCTAAGGGAGCTCAAGGAATTTTAGTATGTCCTATTGAAAAAATGGTGCTGTAAACTACTGTACGTATTTTTAATTTCCACGCAAGTGGGGATCTTATGAGAAGTTTTACTATTCATGAACTAAGTTAGTTTTAAGAGATTTTCGCTTTCGCGGAAATAAAAAAAGTTTAATCATGCAAATCATAAATAATCCCAAGCGCGAGACTTGGTCGGAGATTTTAAAACGACCAACGCAAACGGTAAATGATATTGAAAGCACTGTCAATGAAATTTTTAATGAAGTTTCTCTTGATAAAGAAATTGCTATAAAAAAATACACTTTAAAGTTTGATGGTGTTTCATTGGGTTCTAATGTGGTTTCTTCCGAAGAAATTCAAGAAGCTATCGCATTAGTTCCTGAAAAACTTCAGAAGGCCATAAAATTAGCAAAAACGAATATCGAATGTTTTCATGCCGCGCAGAAAACTTCTAGAATAGATATTGAAACGGCAAATGGTGTACAATGCTGGCAAGAAAAACGTCCTATTCAAAAAGTTGGGTTGTATATCCCTGGTGGAACTGCACCATTATTTTCAACAGTTTTAATGCTTGCTGTTCCTGCGCAAATTGCGGGTTGTAAAGAGATTGTGTTATGCTCTCCTCCAAACAAAGAAGGCAAATTAGCTCCTGAAATTTTGTTCGCTGCAAATCTTTGTGGTGTCACAAAAATTATTAAAGTAGGAGGGATACAAGCTATTGCAGGAATGACTTTTGGAACAGAATCTATTCCGCAAGTATATAAAATTTTCGGACCAGGAAATCAGTTTGTAACCGTAGCTAAACAACTGGCTACTAAGCATGGTGTAGCTATAGACATGCCTGCTGGACCAAGTGAATTATTGGTGGTTGCAGATGATACGGCAAATGCTTCCTATATTGCTTCCGATTTATTAAGTCAGGCTGAACATGGTACCGATAGTCAAGTTATTTTGGTATCTACTTCAAAAGATTTAATCGAAGAGGTTTCAAAAGAAGTTGAATCTCAGTTAGCCGTTCTTCCGCGTAAAGCGATAGCAGAAAAATCTATTGCTAATTCCAAGCTGATCTACATAGAAAATGATGATTTAGGTTTAGAATTAATTGATGAATATGGTCCAGAACATTTTATCATTTGTTCAAAAAACGAAGATTTATACATCAACGGAATCAGTAATGCGGGCTCTGTATTTATTGGAGATTATACTCCAGAAAGTGCTGGAGATTATGCTTCGGGAACCAATCATACCTTGCCTACAAATGGCTTTTCAAAAGCGTATTCGGGTGTGAATTTAGATAGTTTCATGAAGAGTATGACCTTCCAAAAAATATCCAAAGAAGGGATTTTAAATATTGGGGAAACGATTGAACTCATGGCTGCAGCAGAAGGTTTACAGGCTCATAAAAATGCGGTAAGCATTCGATTAAAAGATTTAAAATAAACTTATTCCTGCGTAGGCAGGAATCTCATAATAATGAATACAGAATTTAACCTAGACGCTATAACGCGTCCAACCATAAAAGCATTAAAACCTTATTCCTCTGCAAGAGATGAGTTTCAAGGAAATAGTGACGACATGGTGTTTTTGGATGCTAACGAAAACCCGTATGAAAACGGCGTTAATCGTTATCCTGATCCGCAACAACGTACCGTAAAAGGCTTATTGTCTGAAATAAAAGGTGTTTCTACTAAAAATATCCTTTTAGGAAATGGTAGCGATGAAGTTTTGGATTTAATTTTCAGAGCTTTTTGCGAGCCCAATCAAGATAATGTCATCACCTTGCCACCAACATATGGGATGTACAGTGTTTTAGCCAATATCAATGCCATTGCAATCCAAGAAGTTCAATTAGATGCTAATTTTCAACCCAAAGTTGATGCTATTTTAGCAACAGCAAACGAAAAAAGTAAATTGTTGTTTTTATGTTCGCCAAACAATCCTACTGGGAACAGTTTTGAGGCAGAAGCGATTTCAAAGTTAATCAAAACGTTTAAAGGTATTGTCGTTATTGATGAAGCTTACATTGATTTTTCTAAAGAGGAAAGTTGGGTAAGTAGATTAGTAGAATTTCCAAATTTAATTGTTACGCAAACACTTTCCAAGGCCTATGGTATGGCAGGTATTCGTTTAGGGATTTGTTATGCTTCCGAGGCCATTATTTCAGTTTTAAACCGATTGAAACCGCCGTACAATGTGAACGAATTAACACAACAAAAGGCGATTGCCCAACTTCAGAATAAGGATTTAACAGCACAACAAATTAAAAGTATTTTAGAAGAACGAACACTTTTAATGGAAGCTTTAAAGGCGGTAGATTTTGTTTCTGAAATATATCCTACCGATGCTAATTTCATTTTAGCAAAAGTGGATGATGCTACAAAACGTTACAATCAGCTTATTGAAAAAGGCATTGTAATTAGAAATAGAACTACGCAACCAGGTTGTAAAAACACTTTACGATTCACGGTTGGAAGACCAGATGAAAATAAAATATTAATAGAGACTTTAAAATCTATATAATGAAAAAAGTACTGTTTATAGATCGCGATGGCACTTTAGTGTTGGAGCCGCCAGTAGATTACCAATTGGATAGTTTAGAAAAACTTGAATTTTACCCCAAAGTATTTCAATACATGGCTAAAATTGCCAGCGAATTGGATTACGAATTAGTAATGGTAACTAACCAAGACGGTTTAGGAACAGATTCTTTTCCTGAAGATACCTTTTGGCCTGCACAAAACAAAGTAATTTCTGCTTTTGAAAAAGAAGGGATTTCATTTACCGATATTCATATAGATAAGACCTTTCCGCATGAAAATGCTGAAACTCGTAAACCTAAAACAGGGTTGTTAACAAAGTATTTTTCTGAAGACTATGATTTAGAAAACTCGTTTGTTTTAGGTGATCGTATTACAGATATGGAATTAGCAAAAAACCTGGGAGCGAAAGGAATCTATCTTTCTGAAAACCCGGAATTAGGTGCCGATGAAACTGAAGCCTCACAGCAAGAAATCAACGATTGTATCGCTTTAACGAGCACCGATTGGAAGGAAATCTACGAGTTTTTAAAGTTAAAAGATCGCGTTGCCGAAATCACAAGAAATACCAACGAAACGCAGATTTATATAAAAATCAATTTAGACGGTTCTGGGAAAAATGATATCGATACTGGTTTATCATTTTTCGACCACATGTTAGATCAAATTGGTCGTCATGGTGCCATGGATTTAACTATTAAAGTGAATGGTGATTTGGCAGTAGACGAGCACCATACCATAGAAGATACTATGATTGCCCTCGGTGAATTATTCAATAAAGCACTTGGTAATAAATTAGGAATCGAGCGTTACGGATTCTGTTTGCCAATGGATGATTGTTTAGCACAAGTTGCGGTTGATTTTGGTGGTAGAAATTGGCTAGAATGGGATGCTGAATTCAAAAGAGAGAAAATAGGAGATATGCCTACTGAAATGTTTTACCACTTGTTTAAATCATTCACAGATGGCGCAAAATGTAACCTAAACGTAAAAGCTGAAGGTGTAAACGAACACCATAAAATTGAAGGTATTTTTAAAGCCTTTGCTAAAGCTATGAAAATGGCGGTAAAACGGGATTCAAACAAAATGTTTTTACCATCAACAAAGGGGATGTTGTAAGCCCCCTAACCCCCAGGAGGGGGAATTAAAGAGTTCCTGAAAAAAGAATAAAATTTATAAGATAAGTTAATAAACAATGAGCGAGTTTAAAGACATGAGTGAGAGTTCTTCCGCTTCGGGGAAGCTAGATGGGGCTTCTTCCGTAGTTATCATAAATTATGGCGCAGGAAACATTAAAAGCATACAGTTTGCTTTTAAACGTTTAGGTGTGGATGCCGTTTTGTCTAACAACCCAGAAGTCATTAAGGCAGCCGATAAAGTGATTTTCCCTGGAGTAGGTGAAGCAAGTTCGGCAATGAAAATGTTGAAAGAAACAGGATTGGATACTTTAATTCCGCGATTAAAACAGCCTGTTTTAGGCATTTGTTTAGGAATGCAACTGCTTTGTCTGTCTAGTGAAGAAGGTAACACAAAAGGTCTTGGCGTTTTTCAAACCGAAGTAAAACGTTTTTCAAATGACGTGAAAGTACCACAAATGGGTTGGAACGTTATTAAAGATTTAAAATCCGATTTATTTAAAGGCATCAAAGAAAACGAATACATGTATCTTGTACACAGTTATTATGCCGAGCATTGTAACGAAACCATAGCCAAAACAGATTATGGTCTTAATTACGCCTCCGCTTTACAGCACAATAATTTTTACGGCGTACAATTTCACCCAGAAAAAAGTGGAATTCAAGGTCAAAAAATTTTAGAAAATTTTTTAAAACTTTAATTCCATTCTGAACTTGTTTCAGAATCTGTTTTTTAAATTATTATTAAATTGAAATTTTATTGCTATATATTAACAAATAAAAATAGAACAACTTTATATATTGGTTATACGAACAATTTAGTCAAGAGAATTGAAGCTCATAAAAAAGGAACTGGAGCGTTGTTTACAAAAAAATATAATGTTACAGACCTAGTTTATTTTGAAGATTTCACAAATATTGATTTAGCAAGAAAAAGAGAACAACAACTAAAAAATTGGCATAAAGAATGGAAATGGAATTTAATAAAGCATTCTAATCCCAATTTAAAAACATTAATAATATAATAAAAAGACCCTGAAATTAATTCAGGGTTGACAAAAAACCATCAAATGAGAATAATCCCAGCCATAGATATTATAGACGGAAAATGTGTTCGTTTAACCAAAGGTGATTATAACACCAAAAAAGTGTATAATGAGAATCCTTTAGAAGTCGCTAAAATGTTTGAAGCTTCTGGAATTGAGAATTTGCATCTTGTAGATTTGGACGGGGCTAAAGCGAAACATATTGTAAATTATAAAGTATTGGAACAAATTGCTTCAAAAACAAAATTGAAAATTGATTTTGGAGGCGGTTTAAAGTCTGATGAAGATTTACATATCGCTTTTAATTCTGGCGCTAAACAAATTACTGGCGGAAGTATTGCAGTAAAAGATCGTGAAACCTTTGAGGGTTGGATTTCTAAATATGGGAGTGAAAAAATCATTTTAGGTGCCGATAGTAATGATGGGAAGGTAGCTATTAGTGGATGGCAAGAAGATAGTGAAGAGGAGTTGCTTCCGTTTATCAAAGGATATCAAAAGAAAAGCATTAAATACGTGATTTGTACAGATATTTCGAAAGACGGTATGTTAGAAGGGCCTTCTTTTGATCTATACAAACAAATTATCACTGAATGTTCTAATAGTAGTAGAGGGCAATCCATAAAGCTCATAGCTTCTGGAGGAATTTCAGAAATTGGAGAAATACCAAAACTGAGAGATTTAGGTTGTGAAGGGGTTATTATAGGCAAAGCGATTTATGAAAATAGAATTAGTTTACATCAATTAGAAAAATACGTTTAAAAAAAATGTTTTTTCTATTTCCGCGAAGGCGGAAATCTAATTAAAGTAGATAAAAGTTTCCAACTAGATGGAAATACAAAAAAATAATAAATGTTAACAAAACGAATTGTACCGTGTTTGGATATTAAAAACGGACGAACTGTAAAAGGTGTGAATTTTGTAGATTTACGCGATGCTGGCGACCCTGTAGAATTGGCTAAACAATATGCAGAACAAGGCGCCGACGAATTGGTGTTTTTAGATATTTCAGCCACTCTTGAAGGGAGAGGTACGACCTTAGAGATGGTTTTACGCGTTGCAGAACAAGTGAATATTCCGTTTACTGTTGGTGGTGGTATTTCTTCTGTTGAGCATGTTGATGCTTTGTTGCAATGCGGAGCTGATAAGGTGTCTATAAATTCTTCAGCAGTGAAAAGACCGGAATTGGTTAACGAGTTGTCTAATAAATTTGGAAGCCAGTGTGTGGTAGTAGCCATTGATGCGAAACAAGTGGATGGACAATGGAAAGTGCATTTAGCAGGAGGAAGTATTCCAACGGAAATTGATTTGTTTGAATGGGCAAAGGAAGTAGAGCAGCGTGGTGCAGGAGAAATTTTATTTACTTCGATGAATCATGATGGTACCAAAAACGGTTTTGCTAATGAAGCTTTGTCAAAGTTATCTGAAACACTAAATATTCCTATCATTGCTTCTGGTGGAGCAGGGAATGTACAGCATTTTATTGATACTTTTGTGGAAGGAAAATCGGATGCAGCTCTAGCGGCTAGTGTTTTTCATTTTGGAGAAATTCCAATTCCTGAATTAAAAAAAGAATTAAAACAAAATAATATAGAAGTGCGTCTTTAAGACGGCTCAAGTTTACTGAATAGATTCAGTAATATTAAAAGAAATGATCATGACTATTAAATACGACGCACAAGGGTTAGTTCCAGCCATCATTCAAGATGCTACAACAAGTAAAGTTTTAATGTTGGGTTACATGAATGCAGAATCTTATGAGAAAACTGTAGAAACGAATCAGGTTACTTTTTTCAGTAGAAGTAAACAACGTCTATGGACAAAAGGTGAAGAAAGCGGGAATTTTTTAAATGTTGTTAGTATTAAAAATGACTGCGATAACGATTCGCTTTTAATTCAAGTAAAGCCTGCTGGACCAACTTGTCACACTGGAACAGATACCTGTTGGGCGGAAGAAAACAAGTCGTCTTACGGTTTCTTTTCAGCTTTAGAAGATGTTATTGCTGAGCGCGTAGCTAATAAGGATACAAAAAAATCTTACGTAGCCAGTTTGTTTTCAAAAGGCATCAATAAAGTCGCTCAAAAAGTAGGCGAGGAGGCCGTGGAAACTGTTATTGAAGCCATGGATAATAACGATGAGTTGTTCCTTTATGAGTCTGCAGATTTATTGTTTCACTACTTAATGTTGCTTCAAGCAAAAGGATTCACTCTAAAAGATATTGAAGCTGAATTGAAAGGGAGACATAAGTAAGCTTGTCTTGATAGCTGTTTTTTAGTATTCTTCTAAAATTGAGTTAAACTATAATATCACAAATACGATGTTAAGCCTGTAAACACTGTACCTGTATTATGAATAAATAATACATGTTGAGTTTATCCAAAATTTTAAGTTTTCTAAAAACAGTAAAACAAAAGGTGTTTTAGGGCTGTCATTTCAAAACATTTATACACGTCAAATACCACTATCTGTTTTTTACAGAATTGACAATAATCAAGTTAATAATCTAGATGAGGTGAATCGTATAGAGCAACTATCTTTAGGCTTTACACCTAATGCTTCATTAAGAATAAACTTTTAGAAGTTTTTTGAATCATATTTAAATAATTATATGATTTAGTTTGATTATTTTGAATATTTGATACGCCAGATTTGTACTTTTTTTATTTGAAGCCTTATTAAATAAGTGGTGTTACTTTCTGTATCGGTAAATAGGTTGATATAAATGTGCCGTATCTGTACCATTTTTTTTGAAATGCCTATGAATAGGAGTAAGATACATACTGTATCCGTATCAAGTTTTATTTAATATGTATTAGGTTTGCCAGCTTAAATATTTTATTTTTATTACCTTGCTATCTCTTTTCAGTGATAACCCAAATAGCTCCTTTTGATTGTTCGAATTAAAAATTACCACTATATTATTAATTACTTGATTAAGTATTTTTTTCTTTTTAATTGTTTAGTGGTTTTCTTTAATAGCATGCTTTTTGCACAGCAAGACCTACCTATATCTCAACCCTTAGGCGTACCATTAATGCGCCATTTTTTGCCTGCTGACTACAATAATATGCATCGCCAGAATTGGAGTATTATTCAGGATAAGCGCGGTGTCATTTATGTTGGAAATACCGCAGGGCTACTTACATATGATGGTGTAAAATGGCGAAAATATGAGACTGAAGCGAAATCTTTAATCCGTTCATTTGCAATGGACGAAGATGGCAGGGTTTATTACGGTGCTAAGGACGATTTTGGATATCTTGATAATGATGCTTTGGGACAATTACAGTTTGTGTCATTAAGACATTGGCTTCCAGAAGATATCAAAGATTTAAAAGATGTTTGGGAAATATATAGTCTTAATGGGAAGATTTATTTTCTGAAAACTTAATTCAACTCGAATTTAATTTTTGACGTTGATATCGACTATATGAGTCGGATTTAATGGATAAAAAAATACCATTAACGAATAATCAAGAGGTTCAATTTCTACCCCAATTTTATAATATTTATTGCTTCAACAAACTTGAAATCTCCTTAAAACGGACTTTCTTAAGCAAAAACACCAATAATTTACAGTTTTTCTAATAAAAAGGGATTTTTTATAAATAATCTTTCTAAATACTCATACTCAGTCAATTGTATACTGTTTGTTTATTTTGATTCATCTTTTCTAATCATTTTAAAAACTGTCAAAGAAAAAAAATAGATATTTTCCTTCATTTTTATTAAAAAATTGAAATTATAATCATGAATTAATGATTTCTCAAATTATAACTTAGATACTAAAAATACATTCCTTTTTTGGAAAAACAAAACCTGCGAAAACGCAGTAAATACGCCATTTTCAAGTGTAAATTCAAGGCTTATAAATAGCCTATTTTGACTGATTAATTAAAACAAGTAATTTTACTTTATGTTAAAAAACATATTAATCAAACCAAATTATTTATTTCATGAAAACCAAATCTCATTTTATAGTATTGAATATAATTCTACTATTATTAACCGTTAATATTTCATTCTCTCAATCCCAAAAATATGGTTCTATAAGCTATAATAAGGCTATCAATATTTCTGGTAAACAACGTATGTTGTCTCAAAAAATGTCTAAAGCCTACTTATTATTAGCTAACGGTATTTATAATGATAAAATAAAAAAAGAACTAAGTTCGAGTAAGTTCATTTTTGAACGCCAACTCATGATTTTAAAGGATAATGCTGAAACAGATTTAATTAAATTACGAATTAAAAATATTGAGGGACTGTGGGAAGATTTCAAACCACTCATTACATCAAATCCAGATCTTAAAACCTCTAAAAAAATCATGAATATGAACACGAAATTGCTTAAATCGTGTAATGATTTGGTACTTTCCATTGAGTCTTTATCAAGTTATAGTAATAACTTTTTTAGTGATAACAACCAGGAATTGGTTGAAATCATAAATGTTTCAGGAAAACAACGTATGCTTTCACAACGATTGTGTTTATACTTTACAGCATGTTCATTATTTCCAAAAGAAAAAGATGAATACGAAAAAGTGTTAGAAGCAACATACTCTGAGTTTAATGATAAAATAGGATACTTGCTAATTAACAGCTACAATACAACGGAAACCGAAGAAGAATTTGGTTATATCATGGGCGAATGGGAGAGCTTTCAAGTTAACAAAAAGGACTTTTTAAAAGGAGAATTTGGCTTGGAAAGTGTTTTTAATACTACCAACCATCTCACAACTAGTTTTAATAAGATTACTGGTATTTATGAGAAAATGGTAAAACAAAAAGTATAGAACTCATATTTTATAACCAAAACTAATATCATATCATTAAAAAAAAGAGAGGGAGGAGAAGTGTTTAAGCTAATCTCCATGCCAATACGTTTTAGAATTTAATTTTACTAACAACCCACAACCACGAATATTTGAAATTGGTTTAATTTGACGAAAGTTCACTTTTAAACCCTCTCTTTTTTTTATTTTAATTTATTGAAAAACAGGATTTGTATTTTAAATACTCAAAATGCTTATTGCTATTTTAATTAAATGGAGTATTTTCATCGCTTTTAAAATTCTCAATTTCTAACGCTTTGAAAAAATATTTCTACGTTTTTAATATTCAATATTTAGGGTATCGTTTTCATGGATGGCAAAAACAGCCCGACGTGAAAACTTTGCATCTTATGGTGGATAGAACACTTAATTTTATCCTAGAAGGTAAAAAATTTAAGAGTTTAAGTTCTGGCCGTACAGATGCTATGGTTTCGGCCGAATCGGCTGCTTTTGAACTTTTTGTTCACGAGCCAATTGAAGATCAAGAAGCGTTTTTAGAATTATTTAATTACAACCTACCTCAAGACATCCGTGCTTTAAGTATGCGTGAAGTTGATGAAAAATTCAACATCATCAATAACTCTAAAATCAAGGAATACTTGTATTTATTTGCATTTGGTGAAAAGTGCCACCCTTTTTGTGCTCCAATCATGACGACGATTTTAGATGACCTAGATATTGAACTGATGAAAGCGGGTGCTAAACTTTTTCAGGGAGAACATTATGTTAAAACTTATTGTTATAAGCCTACAGATCACGGAATCTACAACAGGGAGATTTTAACTTGTGAAATTGTTGAAAATACGATTTATACTGCTAATTACTTTCCGAAGAAAACCTATTTACTACGGGTTAAAGGTAAAGGATTTATGAGAAACCAAATTCGCTTAATGATGGGGACTTTAATAGATTTAGGTAAAAGGAAACTTACTTTGGAAGATATAAGAATCAGTTTGCTTCCAGAAAGCACGGTTAAGATGAACTACATCGCACCTGCTTCAGGTTTAATTTTGAACAAAATAGACTTCATTTAATTATTTCATTTTTCCTAAAAGATATAATAACCCTACCTTTATTTATACACATGTTATGTGTAAAATAGAGTAACTCCCAACTGTTTTTAAAATTTAAATAAGTAGCTTGAGTCAAGAGTAATTCTGATATGATTGGAAAAACTCTAAATGCTTGCTAGCAACTATTAGTGTAAATAATTAAACAGTTCGAGGTTTTGTAAAAATTCTTACAAGTAAATTTCCGATTTAATTGATTCGGCGTGTTTCAGAATAGGGTTAGATTATAAGTGGTTGTTTTTTATAGTATTGTAATCCTGAAAATTGTTAAAATTGAATGGAGTTAACAATTGATTTTATGAGTTAATAAATTTTTTAGAGTGTAAGTAATATTTTACTAACTTTATAAAAGTAAATAACCACAGAATAATTTAATAGTAAATTATTCAATAACACTTAAAATCAAAAATTATGTTACGTTGGACAATCACATTTGTTATTATCGCTTTAATCGCTGGGGTGTTAGGCTTTGGTGGAGTTGCAGGGGCATCAGCCGGAATTGCTAAAATATGTTTCTACATATTTATTATACTATTTATTATCTCCTTGTTAAGAGGTGTTCTTAAAAAATAGGCAAGTGTCATTTGAAGTCTACTAAAAGTGCGGGCGTACAAATAGCATAGTTTAAAAATAAATTTTAAAATTAATATTATGAGAAAAATCTTATTAGCATTAGTCTTATTATTTACAGTTTCGACGATTTTTACAGGCTGTAGAGATGAAAAAAGTACAGGAGATAAAATTGAAGAAGCGGTTGAAGACACAGGAGACGCTATTGAAGATACAGCTGATGATGTTGGAGATGTTGTAGATGATGTGGTAGACGAAGTGGATTAATTTTCACTTTAATTTCAATCGAAATGCAAGTTGTTTCGTTGTATAAATATTAAGAAAAGTCCCGATTTATTGGGGGCTTTTTGTATTTTGGAATATTATAAAAAATAAATTAATGAGCAATTCAGTTCCAAAATCCGTTTTTACATTCTTTAGTAGATTGGAAAAAAATAATAATCGTGATTGGTTTAATGAAAATAAGCCCGAATTTAAAGCTTTAGAGAAGGAAGTGAAAGCTTTTTATAATGCAGTTTATGAAAATTTAAACATTCACGATGAAATTGATAAACTGAAAATTTTTAGAATTTATCGCGATGTGCGATTTTCAAAAAATAAATTACCTTATAAAACGCATTTTGGAGGATCGTTTCATAGAGCAAAACCACGTTTAAGAGGAGGGTATTATTTACATCTACAACCAAATAATGAAAGTTTTATCGCAACCGGTTTTTGGGAACCAGCTAAAGAAGACCTTTTAAGAATTCGAAAAGAATTCGAAATGGACGACTCTGAAATCCGTGAAATTATTGAAAATAAAAAATTTAAATCTGTTTGGGGAGAACTCGTTGGTGATCAAGTGAAAACAGCTCCAAAAGGCTTTAATAAAGCGCATGAAGCTATTGATTTGATAAGAAAAAAGCAGCATATTTTCGTTAAAAAATATAGTGATGTGGAAGTTTTAAATGCTAAATTTTTAGATGAAATAAGTGATGCGTTTAAAACAATTCGCCCATATTTTGATTATATGAGCGCTGTTTTAACTACAGATTTAAATGGGGTTTCAACTATAGATTAAACCGCTGTTAACAATTCTGGTTTATCAAATAATTGTATTTGACTTAATAAACGGTCTTTCACAAGATTCATCATTCGTTTGTTAAGCGCTGAAGAATTTTCTATGTAAATTTGGTATTCTTCAACAGTAAACTGCCCTATAATCATGCCTTTCATAGAATTTCTAAGTTTCATATCTCTTTGAATGGCATTTTCAACGTAAGACATGCGTTTTTCTAAAGTAAAATCATGGAAAATAGATTTGTGCTTTCTAATGTAATTTTTAAAAACTTCTACAAGTAAATCATTTTGAAGTTTGATGATTGGTCTTAAAACTAAGTTTTGAAAACGTTCATCACTACTCATGTTTTCTTTAATCGTCTCGCCTAAAATCTCAGGTCGAATGTTAGTCAGATTTGATTGTCTAGTGTTCATTTTTATGGAGATTTTACTTAAAAATAGAAATTAATAGAGCTGTTCATGTTAATTTAACTTTATATTTATTAACGAGTTTATTAACATAGAAGAATTTCATACCTTTATTCATTCTAAAAAATAACGTAGTTTTTGACTGGTATTTAAGGCTAAAACACGTGTTTTTGTACATCTATAAATCGTTTTGATTTATAACTAAATTTTTAAAGCAAAACTTAATACTTAAAACTAAAAGATGAATTTTCATACAAGAAAATGGATTAAACCTGAAGATTTAAATGCAAATGGAACTTTATTCGGAGGACGATTATTAGACTGGATAGATGAAGAAGCAGCGCTTTACACAATTATTCAACTAGAAAACCAAAAAGTAGTAACCAAATACATTAGTGAAATTGATTTTAAGGCCTCAGCAAGACAAGGTGATATTATCGAGATTGGTATCACGCCTGTTAAATTTGGAAGGGCCTCATTAACCTTAAGTTGTGAGGTTAGAAACAAAATGACAAGAGAAACTATCATTACCATTTCTAACATTGTTATGGTAAATCTTGGTCCTGACGGAAAAGCCGTTCCTCATGGAAAAACAGAAGTAGAATATGTTAAAGATAGACTGCAATAGGGCTGTTTGAAAAAAACAATCAATTTTAAGAATTTGTTGAATAAAATTCAATTTATAATCTATCCACTAGTAATTTTATAAAAATTAAATAACAAAGGGGCTTTAAGTTTTAAATACATGTAATAAAACATAAATTTGTAAGCCTTTATAGGCTCTTAGGTATTAATATGCCTAAGCTTGAAGCAACTTTAATACAAAATATAATATTTATGAGTAAATCATTGTTTGACAAAGTGTGGGATTCACATGTTGTAAGAAAAATTGAAGATGGTCCAGATGTGTTTTATATCGATCGTCATTTAATTCATGAAGTAACAAGTCCTGTAGCATTTGTTGGTTTAAAAAGTAGAGGTTTAAGCGTATTATATCCAGAGCGTACATTCGCTGTTGCCGATCACAATACACCTACAATTAATCAGCATTTACCTGTTGAAGATCCATTATCTGCTAATCAATTAAAAACATTAGAAAATAACGCGAACGAATACGGAATTAGTCACTGGGGCTTAGGGCACCAAAACAATGGTATTGTTCACGTTGTAGGACCAGAAAATGGTATTACACTTCCGGGAGCTACTATAGTTTGTGGAGATTCACATACATCAACTCACGGTGCTTTTGGAGCGATTGCTTTTGGTATTGGTACATCTGAAGTTGAAATGGTTTTGACAACGCAATGTATTATGCAGCCAAAACCAAAGAAAATGCGCATTAACGTAAACGGGACATTAAGTAAGGCTGTTACGGCTAAAGATGTTGGTTTATATATAATTTCTCAATTAACGACTTCTGGAGCAACAGGTTATTTTGTTGAATATGCTGGTGATGTTTTTGAAAACATGAGTATGGAAGGTCGTATGACGGTTTGTAACTTATCTATAGAGATGGGTGCACGTGGTGGAATGATTGCTCCAGATGAAAAAACTTTCGAGTATATCAAAGGACGTCCAATGACTCCAAAGGGAGCGGATTGGGATAAAGCCATGACATACTGGGAAACCTTAAAAACGGATGAAGGTGTAACGTTTGATAAAGAATTTAATTTTGATGCTAGTGATATTGAACCTATGATTACATATGGTACAAATCCTGGTATGGGAATGAGTATTTCTAAAAACATTCCTACTGCAGAATCTGTTGAAGGAGGAAAAGCAACATATGATAAGTCTTTAGCTTACATGGGTTACGCTGAAAACGATCAAATGATTGGAAAGAAAATTGATTACGTATTTATTGGTTCTTGTACTAATGGTCGTATTGAAGATTTCCGTGCATTTGCATCTATTGTAAAAGGAAGACAAAAAGCAGACAATGTAACGGCTTGGTTAGTTCCAGGATCACATATTGTTGAAGCTAAAATAAAAGAAGAAGGGTTATTAGCTATTTTTGAAGAAGCTGGTTTTGTTTTAAGAGAGCCAGGTTGTTCTGCCTGTCTAGCAATGAACGATGATAAAGTACCTGCTGGAAAATATGCAGTAAGTACATCAAATAGAAACTTTGAAGGTCGTCAAGGACCAGGGTCTAGAACATTACTTGCAAGTCCTTTAGTTGCAGCAGCTGCAGCAGTTACAGGAGTAGTAACAGATCCTAGAGATTTATTATAATCATTGAATTTTGAATGTTTCATTTAAACAAATCAACGATTAATCAAAAAAACAACAAAAATGGCTTACGATAAATTTACAACACTAACAAGTACTGCAGTTCCATTACCAATCGAGAATGTAGATACAGATCAAATTATACCAGCACGTTTTCTTAAAGCAACAACTCGTGATGGTTTTGGGGATAACTTATTTAGGGATTGGAGATATAACGGTGACGATACACCAAAAACAGATTTCGTATTAAACAACCCTATCTATAGTGGTAAAATTCTTTTAGGAGGTAAGAACTTTGGTTCTGGTTCTTCTAGAGAGCATGCTGCATGGGCGGTTTACGATTATGGTTTCCGTTGTGTGGTATCTAGTTTCTTTGCAGATATTTTCAAAAACAACTGTTTGAACATTGGCGTTTTACCAGTGCAAATTTCTCCTGAATTTTTAAATGAAATTTTTGAAGCGGTTTACGAAGATCCTAAAACAGAATTAGTAATCGACTTAGATGCTCAAACGATTACATTACCATCATCTGGTACTCAAGAATCATTTGATATTAACGGTTACAAAAAAGGTAACATGTTAAATGGTTTTGATGATATTGATTACTTACAAAGTATGAAAGGTGAAATTGAAACTTTCACAGAATCACGCCCTTTTTAGAGCATGAGTTTGAGAAAAATAGAAATAATGGATACGACATTACGCGACGGTGAACAAACCTCGAGTGTGTCGTTTTCTGCTTCTGAGAAATTAACAATTGCTAAGCTTTTATTAGATGAATTAAAGGTTGATCGCATTGAAATTGCGTCAGCAAGAGTGTCTGAAGGTGAACTTCAAGCCGTTAAGGATGTCACAAAATGGGCTGCTGAAAACAACCAATTAGAAGCTGTTGAAGTATTGACTTTTGTTGACAAAGGCATCTCCATAGATTGGATGCTTGAGTCAGGAGCCAAAGTGCAAAACCTGCTTACCAAAGGTTCGTTAAATCATTTAACACATCAACTTAAAAAGACGCCTAATCAGCATTTTGAAGAAATAAAAGAAAATATTTCTTTAGCTGAAAAACACAATATTATAACCAATGTTTATTTAGAAGATTGGAGTAATGGCATGCGCAATTCTAAGGCTTATGTTTTTGAGTTTCTAGAATTTCTTTCAACACAACCTGTGAAGCGTATTATGCTTCCGGACACCTTAGGGGTATTAACACCTGAAGAATCTTTTAATTTTATTAAAGAAATAAAAGAGAAGTACCCAAATTTACATTTTGATTTTCATGCGCATAATGATTACGATTTAGGTGTGGCTAATGTTATGGCAGGTTTAAATGCTGGAGCAGATGGTTTGCATTTAACGGTAAATGGTATGGGCGAACGTGCAGGGAATGCACCAATGTCTAGCACGATTGCTGTGATTAACGATTTCATGCCTCATGTTGAAATTGGAGTGAATGAAAAAATGCTGTATACAGTAAGTAAATTGGTTGAAAACTTTTCAGGATTGGTAATTCCTTCTAATAAACCCATTGTGGGAGCAAATGTTTTTACGCAAACTGCCGGCATTCATGCTGATGGAGATAATAAAAACAATCTATATTTTAGTGATTTAATGCCAGAACGTTTTGGTAGAACACGCCAATACGCTTTAGGGAAATCCTCAGGGAAAGCTAATATTCAAAAGAATTTACAAGAATTAGGACTTCAACTTAATGACGAAGACTTAAAGAAAGTAACACAACGTATTATCGAACTTGGTGATAAAAAGCAAGTTGTTACGAAAGAGGATTTACCTTATATTATTTCTGATGTTTTAGATAGAACTTATGAAGAAAAAGTAAAGGTAAATACTTATGTTTTAACGCATTCTAAAGGGTTAAAACCTACAACTTCAGTTTCTATAACTATTGAAGGTGAAACTTTTGAAATTAACGCTCAAGGTGATGGACAATTTGATGCTTTTATGAATGCTATTAAGAGTATTTTTAAGAGAGAAAAATTGATTGTTTTACCAGATTTAATCGATTACGCGGTAAGGATTCCTCCGGGAAGTCGTTCGGATGCTTTATGTGAAACGATTATTACTTGGAAAAGTACCAAAAAAGAATTCAAAACACGTGGGTTAGATTCAGATCAAACAGTGTCAGCCATAATAGCTACTGAAAAAATGCTGAATATTATAATTAATTAAAAAATAACCAAATACTTAAGTTTCTAACTGAAGTAAATGGTATTCATATATAATAAAACAAAGATTAAAATTAATAAAAAATGAAATTTAATATAGCGCTTTTAGCCGGAGACGGAATAGGACCAGAAGTTATTGATCAAGCAGTAAAAGTAAGTGATGCTGTAGCAAAGAAATTCGGACATGAAATTACATGGCAACCTGCTTTAACAGGTGCTGCTGCAATTGATGCAGTTGGTGAGCCTTATCCAGATGCAACGCATGATATTTGTGCTGCTTCAGATGCCGTTTTATTTGGAGCTATTGGGCACCCAAAATACGATAACGATCCTTCTGCACCGGTAAGACCAGAACAAGGTTTACTTAAAATGCGTAAAAAATTAGGTTTATTTGCTAACGTTCGTCCTACTTTTACTTTCCCATCTTTATTAGATAAATCACCTTTAAAACAAGAGCGAATTGAAGGTACAGATTTAGTTTTCTTAAGAGAGCTAACCGGAGGTATTTATTTTGGTGAAAAGGGTAGAAGAGATGGAGGAGAAACAGCTTATGATAATTGTGTTTACACAAGAGCTGAAGTACAACGTTTAGCTAAAAAAGGTTTTGAATTGGCCATGACCCGTTCTAAAAAACTATGTTGTGTTGATAAAGCTAACGTATTAGAAACATCTCGTTTATGGAGAGAAACCGTTCAAGCTATGGAAAAGGATTATCCAGAAGTTGAAGTTAGTTATGAGTTTGTTGATGCTGTAGCGATGCGTTTGGTACAATGGCCAAATAGCTACGATGTGTTAATTACTGAAAATTTATTTGGTGATATTTTAACTGATGAAGCTTCTGTGATTTCAGGATCTATGGGGTTAATGCCATCGGCATCTATGGGGTCTGATATTGCTTTATTTGAGCCAATTCACGGGTCTTATCCACAAGCAACAGGGTTAAATATTGCTAACCCAATGGCAACAGTATTATCTGCTGCTATGATGTTTGAAACAGCGTTTAACTTACCAGAAGAAGGAAAAGCGATTAGAGATGCTGTAAATAAAGCGTTAGCTGAAGGGTTTGTTACTGAAGATTTAGCCGATGGTGGTAAATCTTACGGAACAAAAGAAGTAGGTGATTATTTAGCTTCTAATATCTAGTATAAAGTTATAGTACTCTATATAAAATTAAAAGCCAGAATAACTAAGTTATTCTGGCTTTTTAATTTTTAAATGCTATCAAAAGTACTTTAATGACGTCTTGCTGAGTTTATTTTCAGTACATCATATATCTGATAATCAGACCTGATGAACATTTGAATCAAGTTCAGATAGACGAATATTTTCTTTTGAAATAGCTTCTTATTTTTGAAGTTTCACGAAATAATCGAAAATTTCAGGAACATTTCCGTTACCCATTTCAGCATTCACAGCTGCAGTAAGGTTACCAGAAGTCGCTTTTGCAATATCAGAAACAGATCCTAAATCATCCATCATTTGCACAAAGTAACCTAAATCTTTATTAGCATTTGCAATAGAGAATCCTAAGTCACTTACATTGTCAACAGCATAGTGCTTACAGAATTTCATGAATGGTGAGTTCGAAGGGCCAGCAGACATGATATCAAACAATTGTTGTCCATCTACACCAGATAATTTAGCGGCAGCGAAAGCTTGAGACATAGCTACTACAGTAGTCATTCCCATGAAATTGTTTATTAATTTTGTAGTATGTCCAGCACCAAGAGCACCTAAATAGAATACGTTTTCACCTTGTTCTTCAAGAACTGGTTTTACCTTTTCAAACGTTTCAACATCACCAGCAGCCATAATGTTTAATAAACCATCTTTAGCGTGTGCAGGAGTACGACCAAGTGGAGCGTCTATCATGCCAGCTCCTTTCTCAGCAAGATCTTTACCAATCTTACGAGTAGATGCAGGAATTGATGTTCCGAAGTCTATTAAAACAGCCCCTTCTTTAATGCCTTCAAGAATACCATTTTCACCATAAACGATTTTTTCAACTACAGCAGAAGTTGTTAAACAGAACATGATGATATCACTCTTTTGAGCCAATTCTTTAGGTGAAGCCGCTTCAGAAGCATTACCGCGAGCAATAACAGTTTCAACAGCGTCCTTATTAAGGTCCATAACTATTACTTCGAAACCTCTCTTTTGAAGGTTTTCAACCATATTTGCGCCCATTAGGCCGAGTCCGATAAACCCAATTGTCGGTTTTTTCATATTATTTATTTAAATTTATTATAATCTGCAGCAAAGGTAAGCATTAACGTAATTATTTGAAGGTTCAGGAGTCTCTTTTTTATTAAATAAAGGTTAAATAAAATTCTTTAATTAACTGATTTTTAACCTTTACACTGTTTTTTTTAGTTATAATCGACATTTATATCTTTAATTAATTCAAAACAATAAAAATTTTGAAATAAAAAAAAAGCCTTACACTAAAGAAGTATAAGGCCATTGATTTGTAAATAGAGTTTTTAATTTAATTGTTTAAGTGCTTAGCATAAAAACCAAGCATTGCCTTGTAAAGGTCTAACCTGTTTTCTTCTTTGTGAAAACCATGTCCTTCATCGTATTTAACCATATAAGGGACATCGTTCCCTTTAGCTCTTAAAGCCTCAACTATTTGATCAGATTCATCAATGTTAACTCTAGGGTCATTCGCGCCTTGTACAACAAATAGAGGCTTTTTTATTTTATCAATTTGATACGCAGGCGATACTTCTTTCATAATAACTTTTTCTGAAGCCACATCTTCATCATACCAAATTTCTTTCATGATTTTTAAATAAGGTTTCCAATATGGGGGAATCGTTTTCATGAATGTAAATAAGTTTGAAACACCAACATAATCAACACCGCAGGTATATAAGTCTGGCGTTTTAGTTAAGCCTCTTAAAACTGCGTAACCGCCATGACTTCCACCATAAATAGCTACATTATTTTTATCTACCCAACCTTTATCGATTACGAATTGTAATCCATCTTCAACATCATCCATGGCTTTTCTGCCAATTTGTTTAAAACCAGATTCTAAAAATGCCTTTCCATAGCCTCCAGAGATTCTAAAATTCACTTGTAACGTTGCATATCCACGACTTGCAAATAATTGCGCTTCTGGATTAAATCCCCAAGAATCTCTAATACCTTGTGGTCCGCCATGCGGATTTACAATTACAGGCACTTTTTTACCCTCTATAGCTGCTTTAGGTAAGGTAATGTATCCATGAATATGCTTACCATCTCGACTTTTAAATGAAATAGGACGCATAACCGCCATATCTTCTTCCTTAAGATTTGGCATTAAATTATAAAGTAATTTGAATTCATCTTTAATGGCATCGTATGAATAATAAGTCCCATACAATTTATCACTTTGAAGGAATATTAAGTATTTGTCTTCATCATCTGTTACCCCTGCAATTGAATAATCATAGTAAGGGAATTTTGAAGTAATTTTTTTGTGTAGATTTTTATAATATTGACTAACCGGAATTATTTCTTGTTTTTCACCTTCAAAAGCAAAATAATCTAATTCATATCCTCTTTTTCTTGATAATCTTAATCCAGAAACATCAAAATCTTCATTTGAAAATAGTTTTTTAATAACCTTATCTTCTTTTAGATCATATAAATATATTTCTGTTTTATCACTCTCCAAATTTGAAACTACATAGGCATCATCTGGGTTTTCACTTGCGTAATTAAATGAAGCAATACTAAAGCTGTCTTTCCAATTTAATTTCTTTTTTATTTCATAATTCTTTCCATCGGTTGTGTAATACAAATCGATGTTTACGCCATCACGAAGTCTTGAAAAACCTCTTAATTTCCCATCTTTATCAAACTCATAACCATCAATAGGGTTTTCTGCATCATCATTTTCATATAACTGAACCAAATCACCTGTTACAATATTAATTTTATAAGGTTCAAATATTTGAGGGTTATTCTGGTTCATTGAGATAATCATGTGTTCTTTATCTTCTTTTAAACCATTTAGAATATTCACTTTTACACCATCAAAAGGTGTTAATTCAACCTGATTGCTGCCATCCAAGTTTACTGCAAATAAATGGTAGTTCTCATTTCCACCTTTGTCCATGATATAAACCAATCTATTATCATTAGCCCATCCAAAACCGCGAATTAATTCATCTTCTTCTTTAATAACTAAAGTAACCTTATCGTTTTCAAGGTTTTTTACATAAACATGATTTTTCGCAGCGTCATCTTTCTCTTTATATGCGAGGTAGGCTCCGTTTGGCGAAAAAGAAAAAGAACTCGCTTTTGGTTTTGCAAAGTAATCTTTAACTGAATATTTATAATTGCCGTCACTAAAATGCTCTAATTTGTCTAGTTCGGCATCCGAAGAAGGTAGGGTAGTATTCCCTGGAAGTGTTTTTACCGTTTTTGTTAAAGTTAAGGAGTGATCCTCAGTTCCTGTTTGGTATAATGTCCCCTCAAAAGATTTGCTTTTATATGTGCCAATATATTTTAAACCAACTTGTTTAAGTTTAATCGTTAATATGTTTTCTGAAAAAGTAATTTCGTCCATTGGGATATCTGTTGCACCCTGAGTAGGGCTATCCATGGTACACGTTAGACCTGAGTCTTCTTTTTTGATATTGAATATTATAGGAACTTCTGTTTTTTGAAGTTTGATGTTTCCTTTCCATGCTCCGGAAATGTCTTGTGCATCTGTTTGTGTAATCATACTTAGAAATAAGAATAAAGCACTGCTTAATTTAAAAATTGTTGTTTTCATTTAAAGGTGTAAATTTAAAGATTCTATAATAGAGTGAATTAATTAATTTGGAATGATTAGAAGCAAAAAGTGACTTTTTGTTAAATAATTTTCACTAAAAAGCGTTTTTTTTATTATTTACTATAAATATATCGCTTTTTTAGATATTATTTTTTCATGTAAACACGCAATTAATTCCTTAATACTCTTTTGCTTAGTAGATTCTAAAAAATCCTAGAATAATTTTAAGAGCAATCATGCATGATAAACGCTCTAAAGATGTTATTTTTGCACGTCATAAAATTTTTAGCATGTCGGCAACAAAAGCGGAATTAGAAGAAAGAAAGGAAGGGAAAGATTTATACAGCTACCAGAAAGGGGCAATAGATAAAATATTTAACGCCTTTGAGGAGTCTCCAGATGATTATCATTTGTTATATCAATTACCAACTGGTGGAGGTAAAACGGTTATTTTTTCTGAAATTGTTAGACAGTATTTAAAGCATCACAAAAAAAAGGTTTTAGTGATGACACACCGTATTGAGTTATGCCGACAAACCTCTAAAGTTTTAACCGAATTTGGTGTTCATAATAAGGTCGTTGATAGTAAAGCGGATTTAAGTGATCAGGCAGATTTCAGCTGTTTTGTTGCCATGGTTGAAACCTTAAACAACCGTTTAAATGATGATAAACTTGATATTTCTGATATAGGTTTAGTTATTATTGATGAGGCGCATTACAATTCATTTACAAAACTTTTTAAATTTTTTAGTCAATCTTTTATTTTAGGAGTAACGGCAACACCTTTAAGTTCGAGCATTGAGTTGCCAATGACCGATAATTATGATGAACTTATTGTAGGTGAAAGCATTGAATCTTTAATAGATAATGGTTTCTTAGCGCGAGCTGAAATGTTTACTTATAATGTAGGTTTAACGTCTTTAGTTGTAGGTGCTAATGGTGATTATACTGTAAAATCATCTGAAGACCTATACACCGATAACGATATGTTATCTAAGCTTTTACAGGCTTATGAAGAACGTGCAAAAGGGAAGAAGACCTTAATATTTAATAACGGTATTAACACATCATTGCATGTTTACGATACTTTTAAAAGAGCGGGTTATCCCGTTGCGCATCTAGATAATACAAATAGCAAAAAAGAGCGCGCCATGATATTAAAATGGTTTAAAAATACGCCAGATGCTATTTTAACATCTGTAAGTATATTAACTACAGGGTTTGATGAGCCTACTGTTGATAGTATCATTTTAAATAGAGCAACAAAATCGTTAACGCTTTATTACCAAATGATTGGTCGTGGTTCTCGTATTTTGAAGAATAAAAAAACCTTCTCGGTTATAGATTTAGGGAATAACTTCCACAGATTTGGACCATGGGGAGAGGATTTAGATTGGCAACGTATTTTTAAATCACCAACGTATTATTTAGATTCTATTTTAAGTGATGAAGATTTAGAGAGTAATTTCAGGTATGAAATGCCAGATGAATTACGAGCTGAATTTGGAAAATCTAAAGATGTATATTTTGACATTCAAAAAACATATGTTGATTCAATTCGAAACGGAGAATCTTCAAAAGTTGTTTTAGAACGTTCAATTGAGCAACATGCAAAAATATGTATTGAAAATAGTGAAGATGTTTACGATGCTTTAGCCTTGGCAAAAATGCTAGGTGACGATATAGATTTTAGAATTCAGCGTTATACAAAATGCATTAGTAAAAGTACTTACAACTTCGTAGATTGGTTAAAAGGGGATTATAGAAAAAAACTCAATTCTTATTTGCGTTCTAATTTTGATGAAGTTTTTGAGGAAATTCACGGTTTTCCACCCGAAGATTAGGGTATAACTACAAATTATAACACATAATAATTGTAGCTTACTTAAAATAAGGTTTATCTTTGCAGTATTATTAACTCATTAAATCTGTACGATTAGATAAACTATGGCAAAATCGCAAGTTACCTTTAACAAAATTGAAAAAGAAAAGAAACGTTTAAAGAAACGTGAAGAAAAGCAAAAAAAGAAAGAGGCCAGAAGAGCTGAAGCTAAAGAAAACCCACAAGGGATTCAATTTGCTTACGTTGATTTCAACGGAAATTTAACTGACACCCCACCAGATCCTGCAATGCGCGAAAAGGTTGAAGCTGAATCTATTGAATTAGGGATTCCTAAGAAAGAAGACAGAATTGAAGAAGAACCAGCAGCAAAAGAAGGAAAAGTGTCTTTCTTTGATCATTCTAAAGGTTTTGGTTTTATCATTGATAGTATTAATCAAGAGAAGTATTTTGTTCACGTTAGTGGTACATTAGAACCTATTGAGGAAAATGATAAAGTGACTTACGAATTAGAACGTGGTCAAAAAGGAATGAACGCTGTTCGAGTTAAAAAGATTTAACTTTTTTCTTATAGCGTAGTTTCAAACTACAAGATCCAATAACATTGTATGAGTGCATCGCGTAAAACGATTCTTATCATTTTAGCATTTTTTGCCATTTATGTTATATGGGGTTCTACTTATTTGCTTAATAAAATAGCTGTAACAAATTTGCCGCCTTTCTTTTTGGCATCAATTCGTTTCGTTACGGCTAGTATTTTAATTTTTATTATAGCCAAAATTTCAAAATTTAACTTAAAAATTAGTTGGCCGCAATTAAAAAATGCGGCTATAGCTGGTTTTTTGTTCTTAACCTTTGGAAACGGTGTCGTTGTTTGGGCACTAAAATATGTAGATAGCGGTTTTGCTGCACTGGAAATATCAGCACAACCACTAGTTGTTCTTATTCTGCTTCGTATCCTTCAAGGTAAACGCATTTCGTTAATGTCCTATGTTGGCGTTATTTTAGGATTTTTAGGCATTTTTTTATTAGTTGGTCAAAAAGAACTATTAAATCAGGACGGGCAAATTATTGGTATGATCACTATTTTGTGTTGCATGATTAGTTGGTCTTATGCTAGTATTTTTGTGGGTAAGGCAGATTTACCAAGCAACCATTTTGTGAATACAGGGTATCAAATGTTGCTAGGGGGAGTCTTTCTAGGGGTAATAAGTCTTGTTTTGAACGAGCCCTGGTCGGTCCCGACAATCTGGCCAAAAGAAGTACAATGGGCCATGTTAGGCTTAATTTTGTTTGGAAGCCTTATCGCCTTTACCGCATTTAATTACCTCCTAAAAACAGTGTCTCCAGAAAAAGTGGCTACGTCTACTTATGTGAATCCTATAATAGCCCTGATATTAGGTTGGTGGATTTTAGATGAACATATTTCAATGCAATCAATATGTGCAGCAGTTATTCTTTTAACTGGTGTATATTTTATAAACTCTAACCGTAAATTTAAATTTAGATCAATTGGACGTTAAAAAAGCATTACAATTTATGCTAATTAGTACATTAGCTTTCACCTGTATGAATGGTATCGTAAAATATTTAGCCCATTTTGATGCTTTTCAAATTGTTTTTTTTCGATCTATAAGTTCCTTGTTTTTTACATTCGGATTTCTTATCAAAAATAAAATTCCAATTTTAGGAAATAAAAGAAAACTACTAGTATTAAGAGGTTTAGTTGGTGTCACTTCAATGGCTTTATTTTTTATGTCTACCAAATATTTACCTATCGGCACGGCGGTTTCACTACGATATATGGCTCCGATTTTCGCTGCTGTTTTTGCGGTTTTAATACTTAAAGAAACGGTTAAACCTATACAATGGTTATTTTTTGTTGCTGCGTTTATAGGTGTTATTATTTTAAAAGGTTTTGATACGTCTTTAGATAGTTACGGACTTATATTAATTTTAATTTCTGCTATTTTTAGTGGGCTAGTTTATGTTGTGATAAGTAAAATTGGAAAAGCAGATCACCCTGTAGTGGTCGTTAATTATTTTATGGTGATATCAACTATTACGGGAGGGCTAGTCGCTATTTTTAATTGGACAACTCCAATAGGTGTGGAATGGTTAATGCTATTAGCTTTAGGTGTTTTTGGTTATTTTGGACAAGTATATATGACAAAGGCTTTTCAAATCGCAGCAACTAATCAAGTGGCGCCTTTAAAATATTTAGAAGTAATTTTTACTGTATTATTTGGGGCTTTTATATTCGGTGAAGTTTATACTCTGTGGAGTTTGTTAGGTATTGCTATGATTATTACAGCCTTGGTCCTAAATGCACTGTATAAAGGCAAGAAATAATCTTGCTATATGTTGTAGATTTCTATACAATTCAATTAAAAAACACATACATATATCGCTCGTCCTTTGGGTATATAGTCATGTGTAATCAATCTTTTATAGAGTTTAATGAAAAGTGATTTATTCATTTTATTTAATACCTATGATAAGGGGGATACCTGTTGTAATACCTAGCACTTATTTATTAGAATATTTTTTCAATAAAGCTACTAAATATTTACAAAATAAGTATTGAGTAACATCAAATTTCGTGTAACTATTTCATTTCAAAAAACATACAAGTTGTCTGATTTACTTTTTTAGGTTAATTACTTATTTTAAATTTTATGAAATATGTAATTTTATTTGAAATATTACGGTTTAGTACAGTAATTATGCCGTCAAAAATCCCGTATTGTTAATAATATGTCATTTTATTATTAAATATGTATCGTTATAATTTTTTTAAAAAAATTACTTAAATCATTTAGTAGTTTGTCCTAAAATATTTATTAAATTTAATGAATTGTCGGAGAGTATTTACTAAAATATAAGATTTGAAAGAAGCTATTAATTTGCCATTATTTTCATCATACGAATTCGATTCTAGGTTTTACGATGAATTGTTTGCAAAAAGAGAAGATGTAAGAAGTATTTATAAAACGTTATTTGAACTTTTTGGGACGTATTCAGTACCTGAATTTAATAGGCTTAATATTCAAGCGAAGGATTCTTTTTTTAATTCAGGAATCACATTTCAGGTTTATGGAGAAAATGAAGTCAATGAAAAAATATTTCCGTTTGACCTCTTTCCAAGAATTATTGATCATAAAGAATGGGAAACGATTGAATCGGGCGTGTTACAAAGAAGTAAAGCGTTAAACCATTTTCTTTGGGATGTTTATCATGATCAAAAAATTATTAAACAAGGCATTGTTCCTAAGGAACTTATAGAGTCTTCAGTGAATTTTTTACCTGAAATGGTTGGTTTTGACCCACCCGAAGGTGTATATAACCATATTTCTGGAACCGATTTAATTAAACATTCCGATGGTAAGTATTATGTTTTAGAAGACAATATACGATGCCCTTCAGGAGTAAGCTACGTAATTGGTAATAGAGGCGCCGTTAAGCATGCCTTGTTTGGTGTTTTTAACCAATACAATACACATACTGTTGTTAATTATGGGTCTAAATTATTAGATACGATGCAATCTGTTAAACCAAATGGAGTAGACAACCCCGTTTGTGTAATTTTAACTCCAGGGGTTTATAATTCGGCTTATTATGAGCATTGTTTTTTAGCCAAACAAATGGGAATTCTACTGGTTGAAGGACGTGATTTGTTTGTTGAAAATGACTTCGTTTATATGAAAACCATTTATGGTATTGAAAAAGTGGATGTTATTTATAGGCGTGTAGATGATTTATTTATTGATCCATTAGTGTTTAATAAAGATTCTGTATTAGGCGTTCCAGGTTTATTCTCTGTTTATTTAAAAGGTAATGTGGCATTAGTGAATGCACCAGGAACAGGGGTAGCAGATGATAAAGCGGTTTACACTTACATGCCAGAAATTATTAAATATTATCTTGACGAAGAACCTATATTAAATAATGTATACACTTACCATTGCAGTCGTAAAGATGAATTGAGTTATGTACTTGAAAATATTGATAAATTAGTAATTAAGCCTGTAGATGAATCTGGAGGTTATGGAATCTCTATTGGAAACAAACTCACGAAGGCTGAAATAGAAAAAGTAAAAGAAACCATTAAAAAAGAACCTCGTAAATATATTGCTCAGCCTATTATGTCGTTGTCAACACACCCGACTTATATCGATGATACGCAATCTTTTGAATCTAGACATGTAGATTTAAGAACATTTACTTTATTGGGGAAAGATGTTGATTTCGTGTTAAAAGGTGGGCTAACCAGAGTGGCACTTAAAAAAGGAAATTTAGTGGTAAATTCATCTCAAGGTGGAGGGTCAAAAGATACTTGGGTATTAAAAAAATAGAACATATATGTTAGCAAGAGTAGCAAATAATTTGTTTTGGATGGGGAGATATATCGAACGATCTGAACATATAGCACGATTTTTAAGGGTAAATTATTTTTCTTCCTTGGATGCACCAGATGAATTGTCTCAATCCAGACAATTTGTATTGCGTTCTATTATGTACATGGCTGCAAATGAAATTATAGATTCAGATATCGTTTTAGGTGAAGAAAAAGTTTTATTTAACGTTGGTTTGAATCAAGAAACGCCTTATTCCATAGTTAATGGTTTTATTAATGCTCATGAAAATGCTAGAAGCGCTAGAGATTTAATATCTAACGAGCTGTTTGAAACCATTAACCGTATAAAACATAATATTAAAGCTTATCCTGTAGAGAAATTGGTAAAAAGTCAACTGTATGATTTTACAATAAATGTTGTAGATGCCACTTCTGAAATTAAAAGTAAAATTCAAAGTACGCTTTTACATGATGAAGTTTATGCTATAATCATGTTAGGTATTAATATTGAACGCGGATTGCAAGTAGCTAGAATTATTAATTCTAAAGTAAGTGATGCAAGCACTGTTAAAAAGATTTATGGTGATTTAGTAGATGGTAATTACCAATGGGCAACTTTGCTAAAATGTGTTTTGGCTTACGACATGATGCGCAGAAGTTATAAGAAAACACCGGAAAGAACCAACACTTTAGAATTTTTAATACTTAACTCCAAGTGCCCACGTTCGATTAAAAACTGCCTAAATCAAATGAACAATTATATTTGTATGATTTCTAAGCAGCACGAAAAACCGGTGAATTCAGCTGCTTTTCTAATAGGAAAAATGACTTCTCAATTTGAATATAAATTGATTGAAGAAATTGATAATAATTTAGAAGATTTTATGGCACAGCTAATTGAAAAATTGGCTGAAATTGCTGTGAAACTAGAGGAAGATTATTTCGACATTTCACATACATTGGACACTAAAAAAGTAAAGGCTTAATTTAATTATTACCAGAGTAATAATTAATACTATTTTATTGTTTTTGAGTTTGTTGCTGAAGCCCTGATTCTTTTGCTGGTCTTAAATCTACTGAGATTTCCATGTCATTCTTTCCAGTTGAATAAATAACTCCTTTCAAAGGTGGGACATCATAATAATCACGGCCATGAGCAACCACAATATGTTGATCTTTTGGGATTTGATTATTAGTAGGATCAAAATCTACCCAGCCATGAGACGGAATAAAAACAGAAAACCATGCGTGAGAAGCATCGGTGCCTATTAGTTTTTCTTTGCCTTCCGGCGGAAGTGTTTCAATATATCCACTTACATATCGAGCTGGAAGCCCTATAGATCGTACACAAGCAATTGCCACTTGAGCAAAATCTTGGCAAACTCCTTTTTTCGCTTTCATCACTTCGTCTAAGGGGGTGGCAATATTTGTAAATCCAGAAACGAAGTCAAAATCTATAAAAATGCGCTGCATGAGTTCATGAGCTGCTTCATATAAAGAGCGTTTAGGTTTAAATGAAACCTCTGCATATTTTTTTATTTCAGGTGTTGTTTTTGAAATAAGAGGCGAAAATAATACAAATTGCCTTGCATCGATAATATCATGAGCTACACCTTTAAGTAGTTTTAACGCATCCCCAACCGTAACATTATCTCTAGTATTAACGTCTTCTTGTGAAACTTGAGCATTAAAATCTCTAGCAATTTTACTGCGTGAAATAACGATTAACTCTTCATGGTGTTCTTGAATAGAAAAAGTAGCCACCGTGTTTCCGAAAAAATCTACATGTTCTGATATTTCGGTTGGCAAAGGACTAATTTCTAAACTGTAGTCCAATAGTTCTTGTCCTTTAAAATTTTTAGGTTTTAAGGTTGCTAAATTATGACAAAATGAAGCGCCATGTTCATATTTGTATTTGGTTTTATGCCAGAGATCAAAAACTACCATATTAATTCGTAATGTTTCGGTTAACCAATTGCTTTTGTTGTTGAGAATGATTGAAATAGGTGTCTGAAATTGCCATAGAAGTTACATGGAACAAATCACTTAATTCAGCTAATAAAGCATCTAATTTCATGCGTATTTTAGATTTATCATCTGTATACAGAACATCTTCTAAAGTAATATTTTGAATTAAACTCAAGGCTTTTTCAATATTCTTTTGGCAATTCGTGTCTTCGTTATTAACGTTGTTGTTGGGTAATTTACTGATATCCTTTTGTAGTCTACTAATTTGATAAGTTAAAGACCTTGAATATTCATTATCTAAAAGCAATAATTTTAATACGTTTTCAATACTTAAATACGATTTGTAACTATACCTATAAATATTTAAACTTTCATGACTAGATAATAGCGATTCTAAAATTTCATATTCTAAATCTTCATCGTGAGTGACTACAATAAGGGCTCGGAATTTTTCTATAGTCATAGAGGCTTCTTCTAATTGTAAACCAATAAAATAGAGTAGTAGCCCTTGTTTTACCATGATACTTTCTTCCGTAAGCGCCATAAATGCAATTAGTCTTGTGATAATTTGGTCAAAAAACTTAGTGAGTGCATAAATGCTATAATTTTTTTCCTGTTTAAATTTTTTCCAAATTTTATCAATACTATCAAAAACACGCCACATGTCTTTCGACCATAAATTTCTTAATGTATAATAGGAACCATTAAAACTTTGTAAACTTTGGGCGAAACTTCCAATTCGTTTTTCATCAATAATTACAGAAATAATTTCTTTTAACGGGGTCTTAAGCATTTCTTCAGACTTATCTTCATCGAAAAATCCTGGAAATGTTGATGTTATGGTTGTTATTGACTGGTATAAAATATTTAACCCTTCAGAGTCGGATTGGTATCTATTTGTGTATTGCACATTGGTCATTTGATTTAATACCATGCGAACATATCTTGCCGTTAATAATGTTCTAGCTACATATCTACCAGACCAAAATAGGTTTTCTGCGGTATTACTAGGAACATCATTGATGCTAATGATGTTGTTGGGAGATGTTTTATTCCAAGAATAAAGTTGTAACTGGTCCTGGTTTTCTTCACCAATCACCCAAAAATCTTTACTGGTTCCACCACGTTGGTTAGAAACAAAAAGCTTCTCACGTTCTGCAGCTACTCGTACTAATCCACCAGGCATAACGCTATAATTGTCACCTTTGGCGATAGAAAATGTACGGCATAAAACCTTGCGAGGTTCTAGCTTTTCATTTACAAAATTAGGTGCGGTTGAAAAATAGATTTTTTCTTGAGCTACATATTGATTCGGATTAGAAAGTATGTTTTTCTTGAGTTGTTTTAATTCCTTTTTGCTTAAAAATTCGCAGAAAATGATGTTTTCACGTTGCGATCTGTCAATTTTTTTAACAACAAAAGAAGTAAGATTTTCAAAAACATGATTACGTTCCTTTTCTTGTCCGCACCACCATGAAGCAATTTGTGGCAAAATCAATTTCTCGTCTAGGAAATATTTACAAATATTCTCCATAAAAGGAATCAACCCCGGGTTTTCTAACACACCGCTACCAATAGGGTTAACTATGGCTACATTTTGAAGTCTTACAACTTCTAATAAACCAGCCACACCTAAATAGGAATCTTCACGTAGTTCTAACGGATCCATAAAAGCATCATCAACACGACGTAAAATAACATCAATTTGCTTAAGTCCTTTTAAAGATTTCATCCAAACTTTACCATTACGAACCACTAAGTCATTGCCTTTAACTAGTGGATAGCCAAGAAAATTGGATAAGTAAGAATGTTCAAAATAAGTTTCATTATGAGGTCCTGGTGTCAAAACGACAACAGTAGGATTATCTTTGTGATCTGGAGCCGCAGTTAATAATAACTGATTAAAATCTTTGAAGAAATTTGATGGCTGTATAACATTAATGTTATCAAATATTTCAGGAATCACTCTGCTTTTTGAAAATCTATTTTCCAAGGCATATCCCATTCCAGATGGTGCTTGGGTGCGATCGTTTACCACCCACATGCGTCCGTCTGGTCCTCTTGCCAAATCTACGGCATGAATAGATAATTGTTTGGCCGTTTTATATTGAATTTGATCACAAGATCTTAAAAAACCACGGTGTGCATAAATAACTTCAGGAGGTATAATACCATTTTTAAGCAATTTACGTTCACCATAAATATCTTTTAGAACGAGGTTTAAAATTTCAGAACGCTGCTGAATACCTTTTTCTACCAATTCCCATTCTTTTTGTTGAATAATAAATGGGATGATATTTAAGTTCCACGGGCGATTTAATCCATTAGGATCGTTGTATACGTTGTATGTAACGCCATTTTCTGCTAAAAGCCAGTCTATTTCAGACTGTTTAGAAGCGAGTTCTTTGTTACCAATTTTCAATAAATTATCCAAAAGGCTTTTCCAATCAGCCTTTATAGTTAATTCAGAAGTTAGTAACTCGTCATATTTACTAAAATCTTTAAAATAATTTTCGAATATGATATTTTCTTTTGTCTCCATTAATTGGAATCCTTAACTCTTATTTTTTTCTTAAATCCAGTGTGTAAGGGAATTCAAAATTAATAGGTAATTCTTTGTATTTAAAACGTTTAGAGCTTCCTTTTTCTTCAACACTTCTATTAGGATTATCGGTATCTGGGTTTATTTCTTCCACAGGGTCTATTTCACCTTGTGTATGACCAAACTCCCAGAAACGGTTAATTCTTCTAGATTCCGCCTCAAAGCTATTTACTGGATACGACTCGTATGATCTTCCTCCAGGATGCGCTACAAAGTAGGTACATCCTCCAATGGAACGTCTGTTCCATGTATCAACTATATCAAATACTAAAGGCGTATCCACTGGAATTGTAGGATGCAATGCAGAGTACGGATCCCAAGCTTTATACTTGACTCCGGCTACATATTCACCTTGTACACCAGTGCTTTTTAATTGAACTTTTACACCGTTGCAAGTTAACACAAATCTTTCATCTATGAAATTAGAAACTTTAACTTGAAGCCTTTCTAGCGAAGAATCTACATAACGTGCTGTTCCGCCACCAGTCATCTCTTCACCTAACACATTCCAAGGCTCAATACCTGCACGTAGTTCCATGTGAATTTTATTGATTTCAACCATACCATGTAGTGGAAATCTAAATTCAAAAAATGGATTAAACCATTCCTCTTTGAAAGCATATCCGGCACGATTGAGCTGTTCAACAACATCTTTGATGTCTTCACGAACATAATGTTCTATTAAAAACTTGTCATGCAATTCGGTTCCCCAACGTACTAAATTATGCTCATACGGTTTTTTCCAGAACCATGCCACTAAAGTTCTCACTAATAACATTTGTGTTAAACTCATTTGTGGGTGTGGAGGCATATCAAATCCACGTAATTCTAAAATCCCTAAACGTCCTGAAGAAGAATCAGGTGAATAAAGTTTATCAATACAGAATTCTGCACGGTGTGTGTTACCAGTAAGATCTGTTAAAAGATGCCTGAATAATCGATCGGTTAACCAGTATGGTACTTCACCATCTTTTGGAATTTGCTCAAAAGCAATTTCTAACTCATATAAATTTTCCATTCTGGCCTCGTCAATTCTTGGTGCTTGACTTGTGGGCCCAACGAATGCCCCAGAAAACAAATAAGTTAACCCAGGGTGATGTTGCCAAAAGGTAAGTAGACTGCGCAGTAAACTAGGTTTTCTCAATAGCGGACTGTCTTTTGGAGACACACCACCTAGAGTTACGTGATTCCCACCACCTGTTCCGGTATGCTTGCCATCAAGCATAAATTTTTCGGTACCTAAACGAGATTGTTTTGCGAGATCGTATATGGTAAAGGTGTTATGACATAATTCTTCCCAGTTTTTAACAGGATGTACGTTAACTTCTATAACTGCAGGATCAGGTGTGATTTTTAAAGATTCTAATCGATTGTCTTTAGGCGGTTCGTATCCTTCTAAAATAACAGGAACATTAAGTGCTTTGGCTGTCATTTCAATAGAAGCAATTAAATCTAAAAATATTTCGGCAGATTCAAGAGGTGGTAAAAACAAATACAATTTACCTTCTCTAATTTCTGCACATAGGGCAGTACGAACAAAATAATTAGGTGTATTTGGGTCTATACCCTTTGTGCAATAATCATTATAGCGCTCTTTTACTATATTTTTAAAACTAGGAAGCCTTCCTTTTATGCCAAACATTTCTGGTTCATAAATAGGGAAAATTTCATGTTCAGGTTTAGCTTCTAACGAAGCGAGCGGTAAACGTAAACCAATAGGGGAGTCACCAGGTGTTAAAAAAAGATGATTTCTTCTAAAAGTCCAAGCACTTGTAAACCATTTATTTTCAGTTTTATTTAACGGAAGTAAATACCCAACAGGGGTAGACGTTCCGTTTTCAAAAATTTGATTTATTTTTTTCTTAGCCAACTCACCATCCTTGTCTTCTGCTGGATCATAATCTGTGGGTAAATTACCCTGTTCATATAAATAGTAAAAAGGATCTTCGTAAGTTGGTTTTATATGTTCGTTAGTAACCCGTAAGTATTTTGTAAGTGTTTCTAAAAATAATTTATCCGTGTTTTGAGGAATAAAATAATCATCAACATAGGTGGCTAATAGGTTTTTATTGTACCAAATTGGCCTACCATCCTTTCTCCAGCATATTTCAATTTGCCATCTAGGTAAAGGTTCGCCAGGATACCATTTTCCTTGTGCATGATGTAATACACCACCTTTGCCGAAGGCATCATGTAATTTTTTAGATAAATCTTTGGCTAATTTACGTTTTAAAGGACCATCGGCCGTGGTATTCCATTCGGGAGATTCTAAATCGTCAATAGAAACAAAAGTTGGTTCACCGCCCATCGTTAGGCGAACATCTCCTTTTTGAAGTTGTTTTTCAACTTTATTTCCTAATTTATAAATGTCCTTCCATTGTTCTTCTGTATAAGGTTTTGTAACACGAGGCGATTCAAAAATACGAGTGACTGAATTCTCAAAAAAGAATTCGGTTTCACAAACGTCGGTCGCTCCTGAAACTGGTGCAGCACTTTCAAAAGATGGTGTACAAGCCAAAGGAATGTGCCCTTCGCCAGCGAGTAGGCCAGAAGTGGCATCAAATCCAATCCAACCCGCACCAGGAAGGTAAACTTCCGCCCAAGCGTGTAAATCGGTAAAATCTTCTTCTGGACCAGAAGGACCATCTAAAGATTTTTCGTCAGATTTTAATTGTACTAAATAACCAGAAACAAAACGTGCACCAAAACCTAGGTGGCGTAGTGTTTGAACAAACAACCAAGCAAAATCTCTACAAGAACCATTTTTTCTTTCTAGAGTTTCTTCACAAGATTGAACCCCAGGTTCCATCCTTATATTATAACTTAAATATTCATAGATTTTTCTATTAATATCTATTAAGAAGTAAATGGTTTTTCTAGGCGAGTAGTCTATGGTTTTAATGAAATCTTTAATGAGGTCACCATCGTCGGTAATTTCTAAATAAGGTTGAAGTTCCTTCTTAATAGTATCTGAATACTTAAAAGGAAACTCTTCAGCCGATTCTTCAATAAAGAAATCAAATGGGTTTATCGTTTTTAAATCGGCTATAATTTCAACATCGATAGATAACTCGTCTGTTTTATCAGGAAAAACTAAACGTGCCACATAATTACCAAAAGGATCTTGTTGCCAATTAAAAAACTGGTTTTCAGGTTTTATCTTAATAGAGTAAGATTCTATTGGTGTCCGTGAATGTGGGGCTGGTCTTAGTCTAAAAATATGAGGTGACAACGATACTTTTCTATCATATTTGTACTTAGTTTTGTGCGAGATTACGATTTTTAATGCCATGTATTACACTATAATTTTATAGATTAAACTACTTAGGTTCAACTTGATAGGTGTTGCTTCTTTTTTAGATCTAATTTTCTAACAAAAGATGCTAAAGGTTAAAGTACTACAAATATTTATAACCACACTCATGGTGTCATGAGTTTAATTTAAAATTAATAATAAAAGCTTGAATTCCACATAAGAATGCTTGTAAAAAAAGACTTATTATCTTTAAAATAATAGTTTTTTGCAAGGATAATTATGAATACGATAATATGATTATTCTGTAAAAAGATATTTTAATGATTATTTTCATCCAAATCGTCGCGTTCTTAGGATACAATTTGAACAAAGGCTTGGTTCAAATTTTTTTAATTGACTATTTCTTTACTAATTAAAGCAGCAGATGGCTTAATATTTAAGTTAATCGATGGAGAAAAATTTGACTATGCATTTATATGCTACCACCATACAACAAAGAATTTTCTCACTATGCCTTTAGTTGATTTAATCCAGCATAGTGGAGCCATTTTTTTATTTATAAGGTTTACTGTTTTTTCATAAAAACTTATGTAATCCAGCCAATCGACATCATTTACTGGCGCTATTAACCAATCGATCTTATTAGGTATGAAAAACGTACAATTTTTAAATTGATTAATTCTTGAATAGTGAATGTAATAACCACTCAGGCAATCCGCATTAAGTAGATTGAAATCAGGCAGTTTTTTATTATATGGAACAAATAATTGTGCTTTAAAATATACATGTTGTATAATCTTTTTGTAATCCACATTTAAATTGCTCAAAATTTTTGTTGTTGAAGGATTGTGAATTAATGGTAACTGTTTATCACGTAATTTAGTAAGTTTTTTTATTAAGGAGTCATTTCTATTTGGACCGATCCAGTGTTCTATTTCTGTACTTCCTTGCGTTTGGTCATATAAATAGAATTTGTAAACAATCTCCAAATGTATAGGATTATTATCCTGTACTAGAATGCAATCGATTTCTCCAATAGTTTGTTTTTTTTTTTGGATTTGTGTGTTTTTTAATAGGATACTAATGTTATGATGTTGGTCTAATTCTGAAAACACAAATTGCTCAACACGCTTACCTAAACGTGTATTTAATTTTTCTTTTTCATCAAATTGACTAATCGGTCTTTTTGGGAGATATAATTGATTTAAACTCAGCACACTATGGTCTTTCCATAGTGTTGGGGTTTTCAAAAAGCCATGAAACTGCCTTTGTAGTTCATTTAAATTATAACTCATATTTAATCAAAATTCAATAAATAACCCTCAAAAATCAACATATTATACGTAATTTAACATGCTGTATTTTTATTTTAAAATTACTAAATAATGCTAAAAGTATAAATTGTAAATTTTGTAACTATGAAAAAGACGATTTTTAAAGCACTAAGTTGCTTTTTTATTTTAACAGTAATGGCTTGTGGATCTTCAAAAACGCCGGTATCACAAGCAGAGGCAGATAATTTGGAAGCGCTAATAAAGAAAAAGAATTTCAGAATTGAATCTGATTGGGCGTATCCTACAGCAAGTATGGCAATGCAAAAAGCTTCACGATTGTTAGGGCCAGGAAACAACCCAAGTTCAATTAATTTAGCAGGCAATAGTAACTTTTTAAAAATTTCGGGAGATAGTATAACTTCCGATTTACCGTATTATGGTGAACGGAGTGGAGGAGGAACCTACGGAGGGACCGACAGTAGCATTAAATTTAAAGGTTTAATGAAAAATTATAAATTAGAGCAAAAGAATAATTCCAATTATGAAATTTCTTTTCAAGCAAAAAGCAATTCTGAAAATTTTCAGGTTAGAATTAATGTATTTCCAAACTTAAAGTCAGATATGACCTTATCAGGTAACACCCGTTCTGTTATTCGTTATTCTGGCAAACTAATACCTGTTTCAAAGAAAAATTAGCATTTGATATATGCTGTATTAAAAATTTATAATCTATAGCCATATGAAAACTCAACTGTATTAACGTGTACTATGGCATCCCTATTACTTTTTGGTTGTCACTCAACAAAAGAGAACACATCGAATTCTATTTGGGATAAAACGGTGCCAACTGGTGATGCATCTGCACTTACTACAACAGCAAAATCCTCAGCCTTCTCAGAGGTCGAGAAGCAAAAATGGCCGCATACCGATTTACTTACCGATTCCGTTCCTGGTATAAGTTTGCAAAAAGCTTATGAGTTTTTGAAGGGGAAAGAAGTGCAACCAATAACAGTAGGTGTGATTGATTCTGGGATCGATATTGACCATGAAGATTTAAAAGATTTACTTTGGACTAATCCGGTTGATAATTCTGTAAACAATACCGATGATGATAAAAATAAATATACCGATGATGTTCATGGTTGGAATTTTCTTGGAGGAAAAGAAGGTGAAGCAGCATATGAACGTAACGAACTAACTCGTGAATATGCTAAATATTCAAAACGTTTTAAAGGTGTTAACGAAGCTTCGGTTGAAGACGTTGATAAAGCAGCGTACGCAAAATATTTAAAGCTAAAGGCTGAATATGAAGTTGGTGTTAATCAATATAAACCGCTTTACGATAGTTATACAGCTTCTGTAAAAGCGGCAAAAGCTGCAGATTTAGAGGTGAAATCTGCGTTGAAAAAAGATAATTATACCCTAGAAGAAGTGAAGGCGCTTCCAGAAACGAAGAATACAAAAATGATAATCCAGGTATTGTCGCAAGGGCTTACTGTGGAGGATGCCATAGCTCAATATGATGGCCCATTGAAAATTTTAAGTACTATAATAGAGCAAAAATTTAATCCAGAATTTAATGGACGTCAAACAAGTGATAACCCTGAAGATATATCAGATGTTGTTTATGGTAATAATTATGTAAAAGGATCGCTTACTGAAGAAAGTCACGGCACACATGTAGCTGGAATAATTCTTGGTAATAGACACAACCAAAAAGGCATTCAAGGGGTAACAGATAAGGCAAAGTTAATTACTGTTAGAGCGATTCCCAATGGTGACGAGCATGATAAAGATGTTGCTTTAGCTATTCATTATATGGTTGATAATGGTGCTAAGGTAATAAATATGAGTTTTGGTAAAGGGACTTCTCCAAACCCTGAGTGGGTTTATAATGCCATGAAATATGCCGCAAGTAAGGATGTATTACTTGTAAAAGCAGCAGGTAACGAAGGGAATAATATAGATGAGATTATGATGTTCCCTAATGACGCTATGGATAATGTGAATGAATTTACAAATAACGTCATAACAGTAGGTGCTAATACGCGTTTCTTTAACGAGAAATTAGTAGGAGACTTTTCAAATTACGGAAAAATTAGTGTTGATATTTTTGCTCCTGGAGATGGAATTTATTCTACAATCCCGAATAGTGAGTATGACTATAAAAATGGAACCTCAATGGCTTCACCACAGGTTGCTGGTGTTGCAGCTTTGGTTAGAGCGTATTACCCGCAGTTATCAGCAGCACAAGTAAAGCAGATAATTATGAACTCTGTTACGAAAGTAGATATGGATGTATTTGTGCCTAAAACAGCAGGTAAAAAGAAGAAAAATTTTAGCGAATTTTCAAAATCCGGACGTATTTTAAATGCTTATAATGCTGTGAAAATGGCAGATGATATGGTTTCAGAGTAATAATAAACCATTTTATAAAAAAAGCGCTTGTTTAAATATTTAAACAAGCTTTTTTTTTATAATAGATTGAGATTCAATCATACGACAATAGGTATTTGAAAATAGTTCGTCATTTATCGTGTAATTTCTGGTTCTGTCGATTTTTTTTCAGATGAAAAAAATAATACTCTAATTTAAAGTATTCACAAAAACATAGCACTTATGAAAAAAGTCACTTATCTATTAAGTTTTATCGTTTTAGTTAATAGTTTCTTTAGTCTTAATGCACAAGACACAATTTATATTACTGGGACTAAAGCTGAAAATTATAAAAAAAGAAGTCCGATTTTCGATTATTCAGAAAAGAATTTAAATCATATAGATACCATTCCTGGGTACGTAACACAAAGCAACAAATTAAAAATCACTGGAACCATTTACGAAAGTGATGGTGCTACTCTTGCCAAGAATGTGATACTTTTTATAGAACAAAGTGATGAACATGGAAATTTTCAATTACGTAGATATAATAAAAAACGTTATGTAGAACATCGTGGATGGGTTAGAACCAATGATAAAGGAGAATATACGCTTTACACTTTTATTCCTGGGAGTTCCATGTATGGTAATGACCCCAAACAAATTCACCCCATTTTAAAAGAACCTAATAAAGCACCATATAAAATAGAGCCTTTTCTCTTTGATGACGATCCGCGTTTAACCGATAAATGTCGTGAGTTGGTAGAGCAAACGAACCCAAGAAGAATTTTGAAACTTGATAGAAAAGAAGGCGTGTACGTCACTACGAGAGATATTATACTAGGAGAAGAAATCCCTATTAAATAAAAGTTCGATTTGGAATAAAAGCATTTGAATAGTTTATAAATTGATTTTCGAGGTCCGTAGCTAGTTTCATGATTTTAAGTTGAGTTTTGGTCGAATGTCAGATTGAGCGCAGTCGAAATCTTGATTTCCTACTCAACATTTTATATTTTCTTGACAAGATTTCCATTAATACCAATTTTACTGTATAATGTCGTATTCTAAATTTGAATTATTTTTTGTTCAGATAAAATAGAAAATCCAAGCATAGCCTTAGCTACGGTTTTATTTTATATTGAAATATGGGCAAAAAAGAAACAAATTATATGCGATATTATATGGTTAAATTGGTATAAGTTTGTAAACCTATGGATTCATTGACGCAAATTGTTTTAGGAGCGGCTGTTGGCGAAGCTGTTTTAGGGCGAAAAGTTGGTAATAAAGCACTTTTATACGGGGCTATTGCTGGTACAATTCCAGATTTAGATGTTTTGGCTAGTCATTTCACTGATACGGTTTCCGCTCTAGAAATTCATAGAGGCTTTACGCATTCCATAGTTTTTTCCATTGTTTTTGCCCCCATTTTTGGTTGGTTAGTTTCCCGTTATGAACGCTGTAAAGATTTCAAAGGATGGTCTTTGTTGTTTTTCTGGGGCTTTATTACACATCCACTTTTAGATGCCCACACCACCTGGGGTACCCAATTATTTTGGCCTTTTGATTTACGAGTCGCCTATAAAACCATTTTTGTAGTTGATCCCTTATATACCTTGCCTTTTTTAGTCTGCATAATATTAGTCATGTGCTACAAAAGAACTTCTGAAAAAAGGAGATTTTATAATCGTTTAGGACTCATAATAAGTTCTAGTTATTTGTTAATTACGTTAATCTTAAAGGGATTAGCTTATACTAAGTTTGAAGCCGCATTAAAAACTCAACAAGTTCAATATTTTGATCTTGATACACGTCCGTCGCCATTGAACACTGTATTATGGACTGCCAATGTAGACACTAAAGACGCCTATTTAGTGGGGTATTATTCTTTTTTCGATACCAAACCTATTACATTTTATCGTTACCCGAAACATCATGAATACTTGGGTGATTTAACAGAAAATAATAAGGTGCAACGCATGATTGCAATCTCCAATGGTTGGTACACCATAACTAAAACTAATGATACTCTATATTTTAATGATTTACGCTTCGGAACTATGGGAATAAAGCCTGACCCCAACCAATTTGTATTCAAATATGAAATTCAACAAGATTTAGATGGTACTATTAATTTTGTTGAAACGCCAAAGAATAGTGAAGATGCTAAGGGATTAGTATCTGAATTATGGCAACGCATTAAAGGCAATTGATCTTTTAATTCAGCTTAAAATTTTAAAAACGAACTCAATTTACTTGCTCTCACTTTATACAGGCACAGAATAAGCAAGTAATAAATACCGGTGACAACTAAACTGTAGTTATCTTTGCGGAAAAATTTTCCCATGTTAAAACAATTTTCAGATTTAGGTATTCATGAATCCTTTCAGCAAAGCTTATCCGATTTAAGCATATCGAAACCTACAGATGTTCAAGAAAAAACCATTCCTGTAGTTTTAAATAAAAAGGAAGACTTGGTTGTTTTAGCAAAGACAGGAACTGGAAAAACAGCTGCTTTCGGGTTACCATTATTACAACTAACAGATACAAATGAAGTAAATATTCAAACGCTTATACTTGCACCAACAAGAGAATTAGGCCAACAAATATTTACGAATCTTCATGCTTTAGCTGCCGAAAACCCTGAAATAAAAATAGCTTCTATTTGCGGTGGTACCCCTATAAAACCTCAAATAGAACTGTTAAAAGATCCTACACAAATTGTTGTGGCTACACCTGGTCGTTTAGTCGATTTATTAAAACGTGAAGTCATCAATCTTAATCATTTGAAGCACTTTGTATTAGATGAGGCCGACGAAATGATAACCGCATTAAAAGTAGAGGTCGATTACATTATAAAAGTCATTCCTAAAAACAGAAGAACTTTCTTGTTTACGGCAACAATGCCCGGTACCATAAAGCAATTGATTCAGAATTACATGTCTAAACATGTTATTCAAATTGAAGCAAATATGGAAACTACTGGTCATCAAGATATCGATCATCAATATGTGGTGGTTGAGCCTATTGAAAAGTTAGACGTTTTGCTTCATTTCTTAAATTCAAGAGCAGGGAAGCGTGGTATTATTTTCTGTAAAACAAAAGCGGCTGTAAATAAATTAGCTAAAAATTTAGCCATAAATAAATTTTCTTCTGGAGCTTTACATGGAAGCTTGTCACAAGGCATTCGTGATCGTATTATGGGGCAATTTAGAGAAGGACATATTGATATTTTAGTAGCAACCGATTTGGCTGCTCGTGGTATAGACGTTAAAGAGTTATCTTATGTGGTTAATTATCATTTACCAGACACTTATGAAGCCTACGTACACCGAAGCGGAAGAACAGCTAGAGCGGGAGCAAAGGGACTATCCTTAACCATTCTTCAGGAGGAAGAAGTCATTGATATCGCTGACTTTGAAAATGAATTAGGCATTACATTTAAAATCTTTAAAAAGGCAGATGCCCAAAGTATTGAAGAAAACAACACTTTATTATGGGCTAAAAAAATATTTAAAACCAAACCGAATCGTGAGGTTTCAGAAGATTTAAAATCTCAAATAAAAACCATTTTTCATCATTTAACTAAAGAGGAATTGGTCGATAAAATATTGGCACATTATTTAACTGAAAACACAACGGTATTACCCAAAGAAACCGTTTCTAAAAAGCGAAAAAAGCACTAATAATTCCATGGCAAACGAGATTAAAAATCAGCAAGATATTTTAGCTAAACTGAATATTGAAGCTTTAAACCCTATGCAAGAAGAAGCGCTTGCGGTTATGGAAGTTTCAACGAACACTGTGCTATTGTCTCCAACAGGAACAGGAAAAACATTGGCTTTTTTATTGCCATTATTGAAGGTTCTAAACCCTGAATCGGAAGACATTCAAGCTTTAATTATTGTGCCTTCTCGAGAATTAGCCATTCAAATTGAGCAAGTCGTGCGTTCTATGGGTTCTGGCTATAAGGTGAATGCGGTTTATGGCGGCAGACCTATGTCTAAAGATAAAATTGAAATTAAGCACAATCCCGCTATTTTAGTAGGTACACCAGGACGAATATTAGATCATTTTGATAGTGATCGCTTTTCAAAAACTAGTATAAAAACACTTGTTTTAGATGAATTCGACAAGTCTTTAGAGGATGGTTTTGAAGAAGAAATGAAAGCGATTATTGGTCAGTTACCTAGTATCAATAAGCGTATTTTAACTTCAGCCACTCAAGGTGTGAAAATTCCAGGTTTCGTAAGATTAGATAAACCCGAAGTTGTTGATTTTCTGAAACAAAAAAGGACCTCACAATTAGCTATTAAAACAGTAGTTTCTCCGGATAAAAATAAATTAAAAACCTTATTGCAATTAATGCATCACATAGGGAATAAGCAAGGGATTATATTCTGCAATTTAAGAGATAGTATCGGTGAGGTTAGTCGTTTTTTAAAACGCAATAAAATAAGTCATGCTACTTTTTCTGGGGGCATGGAGCAAAAAGACAGAGAGCGTGCTTTAATAAAGTTTAGAAATGGAAGTTCGCAAGTACTATTAGCTACCGATTTGGCTGCTAGAGGTATCGATATTCCAGAACTTAATTATATTATTCATTATGAATTGCCTCGACATGAAGAGGAATTCATTCATAGAAATGGAAGAACCGCCCGAGTAAATGCAAAAGGCACAGCCTATATCTTAAAATGGCAGGATCAATTATTACCTGAGTTTATTAAAGATGTAAAAGGTATTAATATTTCTAAAAAAGCTGAATTTATTCCTCAATTTTGGGAAACTTTATTCATTTCTGGAGGTAGAAAAGATAAAATTTCAAAAGGTGATATTGCAGGCTTATTTTTTAAAAATGGGAACATTAACAAAGATCAGTTAGGTATTATTGAGCTAAAACAAGACTGCGCCTTTGTTGCAGTACCGTTAGCGATTGCAAATGAGCTGGTTGAAAAACTAAACAATTCACGATTAAAGAAAAAAAAGGTGCGTATTACCATTTTGTAAACATCTAATATTTAGTTGAAATTTAAGATGGTGCATCAGTTTTTTACATGTACTTTTGCCGCTTCAAAAATAAAATTCAAAATGAAGCGTATTAACGAATATAAAAAACTCTTTGGGGTTGAAAACGAGATCGAATTAGGGACCTTAAAAAAGAGTTACCGCAATTTGGTTAAAGAATGGCATCCTGACAAATTTCAAGATGGAGACGCTTTAAAGGAAGAAGCCGAAATTAATAGCCGTAGGATTATTGATGGTTATCATTTCTTGGTGAGTATGGCGCCAGAAACTTTAGAAGCCAATTTACCAGCTTATACAGAAACTATTACAAATTCTGGAATTGCCGATTACCAACATAAAGGACAATTATTAGAAATTACTTTTATGGATGGTTCTACTTACGAGTATTTTGGAGTAACTAAACAAGTATACATTAAAATGATAAATAGCGGTAAATTAAATCGGTTTGCCAAACGTGCAATTTATCCGAACTATAAATACCGCATGTCAAAGCGTGAGCTATAAAAATTTTAAGCTTATAAAGGCTATTTAAAACCTCAAAAACAAAAAAGCGCGATGTTATTAATATCGTGCTTTTTTTATTTTAAAGTTTTCATCATTAAACTAATCAATATCAATCTGTAATAGTGTTTAAGTAATATTTTATATTTTAGCGTAAAAATTACGCATAATATGGAACAATCTATAAAACTATCGGTAGATGCAGTAGTGTTTGGTTATGAATCAGGAACGATTTCGGTGTTGCTCATTAAGAGAAAATATAATCCTTTTAAAGGAAAATGGGCGATTCCTGGTGGTTTTGTTTTGAATGATGAATCTTTAGAGGAAGCAGTAGAAAGAGAATTAAGGGAGGAAACAGGTGTTCAAATCAATTACTTAGAGCAACTTTATACTTTTGGAAACCCAAAAAGAGATCCTCGAGGAAGAATTATTTCTGTGGCCTATTTTGGACTAGTTCATCCTAATGCGTTTAAAATTTATGCTTCAACAGACGCAGAGGAGGTGCATTGGTTTAAAATAAATGAACTTCCAGAACTTTCTTTTGACCATAAGGAAATCCTTGATTTAGCAATTTCTCGATTACAGAGCAAAATTACTTATGAACCTTTAGGGTTTGAGTTGCTAGATGAAAAATTTCCTTTTTCAGATTTAGAAAAATTATATACTACACTTTTGGGACGTGCTATCGATAGACGTAATTTTAGAAAAAAAATATTAAAATTAAATGTATTAGATGAACTTTCTGAAAAAGTATCAAAAGGTTCAGGACGACCAGCTAACCTGTTTAAGTTCAATGAAAAACGCTATTTTCAATTGAAGAAAGATGGTATCGTATTCGATATATAAGAGTCATTAATTTTACTTTGTGTAAAAAAAACACAAATAATATTTTGTACAACAAAAATGATGTTATATATTTGCGTTATAATTACACAAATATATAAATTATGAACGGTTTACTATTAACTGACGGTTACAAAACAGGACATCACCAACAATATCCAGAAGGAACAGAAGAAGTATATTCAAACTGGACCCCAAGAAGTAATAAATACGCTCCTAAAGGCTGTGAAAAAGTGGTGTCTTTCGGACAACAATATGTATTCATGTGGTTACATGAGTTCTTTAAAGATAATTTCTTTTCTAAACCTAAAGCTGAGGTTTGTAATGAAATTAAGGAAGAATTATCTATGTACTTAGGTACTGATTATGATGTATCTCATTATGAAAAATTACACGATCTACAATATTTACCAATTAAAGTGAAATCTTTACCAGAAGGGGTAGAAGTTCCAATTAGAATACCGATGGTTACTATTGTAAATACTGATAAGGAGTTTTATTGGATTACTAATTTTTTGGAAACTATTTTATCTACTATGCTATGGCAACCCATGACTTCGGCTTCTATAGCGCTACGTTATAAAAGGATTTTCAAAAACTGGGCTTTATTAACAGATGCGGAGAATTTGGCATTTATTGATTTTCAAGGCCATGATTTTTCAATGCGAGGTATGGGGGGGGTTACAAAGTTCAGTAGCTTCAGGAATGGGACATGGGGCTGTTTTCTTTGGTTCTGATTCCTTACCTGTAATTAGTAGTTTTAGAAAATATTATGATGCCCAAGGCTTTGTGGTAGGTTCTGTGAACGCAACTGAACACTCAGTAATGTGTGCAGGCACAAAGGATGATGAATTGGGTACTTTTAGAACTTTAATGAACACCTATCCCAAAGGTATATTATCTGTAGTAAGTGATACTTGGGATTTATGGAAAGTACTTACCGTATACTTGCCAGAACTAAAAGAAGAAGTGTTGTCAAGGGATGGGAAATTGGTAATACGTCCTGATAGTGGAGATCCTGTAGATATTATTTGCGGAGAAAATAGAGCACTTGGGGGAGAAACACCTAAAGATAAAGGTGTTGTTGAATTACTTTGGGATATTTTTGGCGGTACTATTAACGCTCAAGGTTTTAAAGTTTTAGATACACATATAGGTGCTATTTATGGTGATAGTATCACTACAGAACGCGCAGAGAATATTTGTATGCGTTTAAGTGAAAAAGGTTTTGCTTCAACCAATGTGGTTTTGGGAATAGGTTCTTTTACTTACCAATTTAATACTAGAGATACTTTTGGTTTCGCTATGAAGGCTACTTCTGTTGTAGTAAAAGGACAGCGTCGAGAAATTTTTAAAGACCCTATTACAGACGATGGTATGAAAAAGTCTGCAAAGGGACTAATTAAAATGGATCTCGTAAATAATGAATATGTTTTAATAGATGAAGTTACACCCGAGGAAGAGCATGAAGGTGCTTTAAAAGTTATTTATGAAGATGGGAAATTTATCAATAAAATTAGTTTAGACGAAATAAGAACACGTATCAATGGATGTATTTAAATTTGATTACTACCAGAGATTACGAAAAGATTATTTAGAGCATAATAGTCTTTTTGTAGCATATGATTATGATAACACCGTTTTCGATTATCATAATCAGAATATTAATTACGATAAAATCATTGAACTGTTAAGAGTTTGTAGGTCTTTAGGCTTTACGCTAATACTTTTCACAGGAAATGAAGGAGAGAAACTAGATCATATAAAGGAGGATTTACAAACGAGGGATATCCCATTTGATTTAATAAATGAAAACCCTTTGATGCCTACAAGAAAGCCATATTATAATATATTATTAGATGATCGAGCTGGATTAAAAGAGGCTTATGATAATTTAAAAAAATTGACTGATGAAATACGAAATAAAGAAATTTAAAGATGGACAGGTAACTGCAAAAAATATTGAAAATGACCATATTCATATTAAAATTAGAGGCAATAGTTACGAGGACTTATTTGCTATGGCCACAATAAAAGAAGCTTGGGACGCCGAAAATGCTTTGAATAAAAATGCAGTAGCAAAATTAACTATTCATTGTCTGATTGGGCAGCGCTCAGATAGGCGATTTAACAAAGAGGAATCATTTGATCTGAAGGTAATTTGTAATTTTATAAACGCTATGAAGTTTAATAAAGTTTATATTTTACACCCACATAGTCCAATTTCATTAGCGTTAATAAATAATTCTGAACAAATATCGCATTTCGATTTTGTAAAAAGGGCTTTTAATAAAATTGGCAATCCTATTTTAGTGAGTCCTGATGCAGGTGCCTATAAAAATACACACGAAATAGCCGAGCGATTAAATGCAGATTTAGTACCCTCTAACAAAGTTAGGGTTAATGGAGTGCCTGAGATTAGTATTCAAGGAGATGTTAAAGGGAAACCATGTTTAATTGTTGATGACTTAGCAGATGGCGGACGAACTTTTAAGTTTTTAGCGGAAGCTTTGAAGCATCAAGGAGCTTCTAAGGTTTATTTGTATGTTACGCATGCTCAGTTTAATTATGGTTTTGAAGAACTAAAAGAAACTATTGATCGCATATACTGTACAAATAGCTACAAAAATATTGAAGATGCTTTTGTAACGCAATTCATCTTGGAGTAAGGTTTTAATAAATTATCAAAAGACTGTTTATTTAGTAAAGTTTTTGTCTACTTGATTATAAGGTTCTCATTACGCTTGGATAGCTATCTAATGAGAATCTCAAACAAGTTAAAAAGGGCGTAACGTTTGCTATATAGACGGTCTTTTTTTTGTTGTTTTTTCTATAAAATGAGATTTTTAAAGTCCTAAAAATCAATATTAAAATGAACTAAGAATGCTGCCCCCAAAAAAAATACAAAATGCAGGGAATTTTAAAAGAAAGGAATTTATTAAATAAATCTGGATACTTCTTAATAATCCCATTGTAATAACCGTAAAATTAGCCTTGTTTTTGGCTTAAAATATATACGCCTATTCATGTATTTGATATATTATATATGGCTTTTTATGTAAGATAATTCCGTTTTAATCTGGTGAGACTGAGGTAGGTATTGTGTTGTCGATTATTAAAACCAGTAAAATAAGTACTTAAACGATTTTTTTTGAAATTATAATAGGTTCGTCTTTACATTTGATTATCCCCTCATCTAGCGAACTTAATTTATTAATTATGAAGACTTCATTTTTATTGTCAGTTCTTGCATTTCTATTAGCCTGTAATTTACATTCACAAGAAAAAGATTATAAATTCAACAGACTTAACACCAGAAAACAAACATTAAAGGGGCAATCTGCTTCAAGTATCTATGCTGTTTCTTATGCTAAATTAGAGAAATCAATAAATCCTGAATACACAAAATTGATTAGTGAATTGGATCATGTCTTAGCAGATAGTATTTCTATTAAAGCGAATTACAACAAGGCGCTTATTAGATTTAATGATATTTCTACTATCAAAAATAAAGTTTCAGCATTTATTAGCTCAACAGAATTGTTTGGTAATAAGGTTATTCTTTTAAAGGAAGCGCAAATTCTTGCCTCGAAGCATAACATCAAAGAACTTTTGTATTCAGATAATGAGATCAATAAGGAAATGAAGGCTGGATTTATACTCCTAAAGTTGAATACGAATCAATTGAAAGCCCATTTAAACAGGGTTTTAATGAGGTTGGATAATAAAATTAAAATTATAGAAGAACCGATATACCCTTCTACTGTTAGTTTAAGAAAGCAAATATCCAATACTAATAAAATAAAAAATGAAAATGACCTTAAAAACACAAGAGGATACATTTTGCAGAATAGTATAATTCCTCCTGAAGATATAGCAGGCGATTTTAGTGTTGTAAATAGTTATTTTGTTTTGAAGACACCAACTAATGGATTTATTAAAAATCAATTAGTATCTAAAAAAAATGTCTATAAGTTGGGTATATCGCGAAAAAAGTTGCTCCCCTTTAAAGAGAAAATGTTAATACAAAATAAGAGAACTAAAAGTATGTATTTAGTTGATCATAGTTTTTTAGATAACTTTTCTGTAAAAAGTTAAAAAACACTATGATGTGTATTAACATGAGTTTAAATGAAAAAACATTTTATTATGAAAAATTTCACATGCATAATAACATTGCTAATTGTAGTTTCAGGGAGCCTTAACGCTCAACCTGAAAGAGGTATAACAAGCACTAATAATTGGCTAAGTACGTGGACAGAATTTATTCCAAGTCGAGTTAATCATGGAGAAAATTTTCAAATATTAACAGGTCACATAAGCGAAGATACCATACTATATAAAAAACACATTTATTTGTTGTTAGGAAACGTTTTTGTTACAAATAATGCCATTCTTAGTATAGAACCAGGAACCGTTATTTTGGGAGATTTTAAATCTAAGGCAACACTTACCATAGCTCCAGGTGCTGCTATAATAGCAGAAGGAACTCCAACAGATCCTATTGTATTTACATCTAATAATCCAAGAAAAAAGGCAGGAGACTGGGGCGGCATTATAATACTTGGAGATGGGTATACCAATACATTTTGTAAAAGTTACGTAGCTTCTTTGTATTCAAGTATGGATTCTTCAATGATTGAATACACAAATTTTGGTGGAGAAAATGTAAAAAATAATTCTGGATTTATCTCATATGTAAGGATAGAATATGCCGGAGGAGCGTCTAGTGGCTCTCATACTACTAATGGGTTGTTGTTAGCTGGTGTTGGGGGTAAAACAACAATTAATAATGTAATGGTTAGTTATTCGGGGGGTAACTCCTTTAGTGTTATTGGAGGAGAGGTTCATATGAACCAATTGATTTCGAATAAAGCTAAAGGGAATGATTATGATTTTAGGTTTGGAGCAGTTTGTTATATAGACAACGCTTTGGCTGTTCGTTCACCATATATATCATCAAGTGGATCAAGGTGTATGAACGTTTTGTCTAATACTATTACTGCCGAAATTGATAATATTAATAAAGGAACAGTGGTCGTGGCAAAAAACATGACACTTCTAACAGATTCTGAAGACTTAGATTATGATATTAAAGTGGGTTTAATAAAGGAATCTATATGCATTGGTGAGGGGGCAAATTTTAGTCTGGAAAGTAGTGTTGTTTCTGGTTTTAGTAAAGCCGTAATTCTTAACGAAAACATCAAAATTAATGAGGCTAATCTGTCTAAAATTCAGCTAAAAAACATACGTTTTAACAAGTGTAATGGTAATATTTATTCAAACCTAAAGGAAGACAATGTTGTTTTAGAAAATTGGTATAATAACCCTTCTTTTTTCAATGATTTTACTAAAACGAAGCATTCAGAACTCTTCATGACGTTAAACGCTAATAAAAAAGCAGATTATAGATTGCGTATCCCAAAAACTATAGCCATGAATAAAGTATTAGAATGAGCTGAAAATTAATAGTTAGGATTTTTTGCTTATGAATTGCCAAATCATTTTCAACCAACTTTTATCAAAAAACACAAAATAGTTTACAGTCCCTAATATAATTTAACTATTATTAGAAATCACATTAAGGATTTCATTTTTCTGAAGGACACCAGACTGTCTCCATACTTGTTTTCCGTTCTTAAATAACAACATGGTTGGCACACCACGTACTTGATATTTTGTAGCAAGTTCTTGATTTTTATCCACGTCTATTTTAACAATAGATACGTTATCGCCTAAGGTATCTTTCACTTCTTTTAAAATTGGTCCCAATGTTTTACATGGTCCGCACCAGGTTGCAAAAAAATCTACTAAAACGGGCTTATCTTGATTTATTATTTCTGAAAATTTACTCATTGTATTCTAAGTTTTTATGCTAATAATTCTTATAAGTTTTTTCTAATCTTGGCTTGATAAAATTGATTCTTGAAAAGAATATCATTTAAAAAAATAAAGGCTTGATGGAAATCTTTATTTGGAAGATTGAAAATATCATGACCACGATCTTTATAGCTGTACAATAAAAAACTCGAGTTTAATTTAGTTAATTTTTCTGTGATTTTTTCTGAACCTTGTAAAATAAAAAAACCTTTTTGAAAGACAGTACATGAATGGTGCGCTCCTTTACCGTAGGGGACAACTGGGTCTTTTTCACCATGATAGAAAACACCAGGAACACCATTGCCCTTTTTAATGGCATTAATGTCGAAAATAGCTCCTGAAATAGATAATACCGCCGCAATTTTAATAGCATGGTGACGGGGCGATTTACTCATTAATGGCCTATTATATGCAATATTTAAAATGTTTTCTGCACCGGCGCTGCTTCCTGTTAAAACAATTTTGGAATCATCAATATTAAATTCTGTTTTATAATCGATTAAAAATAACAAGGCATCCATAACATCCTGAGCACCTCTTTTATAAACCTGAAAGATTTTATTTTGAGATACCCCGCAACTTACACTATGACGGCCTGTAGTTAATCGATAATCTATACTAGCTACATTATAGCCTTTTCTGGCTATGTTTTTAGCCATAGATATCATATATGATTCGTTTCTTTTTCCGGTGTAAAAACCTCCACCATGTACTAAAACCATTAAAGGCTTTTTTATAAGACTATCTCCAATTGGTTGATAAAGGTCAAGTTTAAGTGTGTCATTAGCTTTAATGGCGTATTTATAAGTACGCACATTAACTTCGTCGAAAACAGGATCGATATAGCGTGTTTGAGCACTTACTGCTGAAAACACAAGGAAAAATAAAATGCTTAATCTAAAAGATATCATGGTTAGCGTAATCACTAATTCGAAAGGCTAATTTAAAGTGAATTTTTTATAACTAATATACAGTTAGGATTATATTGTGAAATCTAACTCCAATTTAATCTAAAAAGGTTGCCTATGAGAGACAACCTATATCAGTATTATTGCATGAAATTAGCAGTATATTAATTTGATGAAACCCTGAATCGAGTTCAGGGAGACGTATGAATTACATGTAATTAGTACGCCATTTTTACTATTTCTTCAACTTTATCTGGTGATAAATTTTGGCGTTCTCCTAAGGCAACCCAACCACGATCGTTGAATCGTTTTGAGATTTCTTCAGCGGTACCTATATAATCTTCAGTGTAATCTGATAATTTCGTATCGATTCCTAATTCATGGAAAAAGGCTACTGTTTTTTCAATGGCTGTATGTGCTTTATCTTCGATAGAACCTTCAGTGATGTTCCAAATACGTTCCGCATATTGCGCTAATTTCTCTTTTTTAGCTTCAAAATTAAATTTATAATGACTAGGTGCAATTACAGCTAAGGTTCTAGCGTGGTCGATTCCAAATAAAGCAGTAAGTTCATGCCCCATGGCATGTACTGCCCAATCTGTAGGAACACCTTTTTGAATTAAACCGTTTAAAGCCATGGTGCAACTCCACATAAAATTTGAAGCCGCTTCATAATTTGTAGGGTCTGCAATCACTTGTGGAGCCACTTCAATAAGTGTTTGCATGATACTTTCAGCAAAACGATCTTGAAGCAAGGCACCAGTAGGGTAGGTCATATATTGTTCTAAAACATGAGTAAAAGCATCAGTAAGCCCATTGGCCAATTGGCGTTGTGGAATAGACTGTATTACTTGAGGATCTAGAATTGAAAACTCTGGAAATAGACCAGGACCACCCATACCTAGTTTTTCTTTAGTTGCAGTATTTGTTATTACGGCACCAGAGTTCATTTCAGAACCTGTAGCTGGTAGGGTTAAAACCGTCCCGAAAGGCATGCTTTTTTCAGTTCTAATTTTTTTGCTCAAAATATCCCAAGGGGTGTCGCCTTCAAATAAGGCAGCAGACGATAAGAATTTAGTCCCATCAATAACAGAACCACCACCAACAGCTAATAAATAGGTGATATTTTCAGATTTAATTACTTTTAAAGCCTTCATTAAAATAGCATATTCTGGATTTGCTGGAATACCACCAAATTCTAGAACGTTAAACTCAGTGAGTGCCTGTTTAACTTGATCGTATATGCCATTCTTTTTTATGCTTCCGCCACCATAAAGTAGGAGTATTTTAGCGTCTTTTGGAATTTCATTTTTTAATTTTTCTATAGTGTTCTTACCAAAAATAATTTTGGTAGGATTTTTAAATTCAAAAGTGTTCATAATTTTCGTTTTGTTTAAATTTCAACAATCATTTTCCCTTTGTTTTTACCTTCAAATAAACCGATGAAAGCATCTGGGATATTATCGAAACCACTTACAATTGTTTCGGTGTAAGTCAGTTTACCTTCAGTTAGCCAAGTGGATAATTCTTTTATGGCATTAGGGAAAATTTCAGCATAATTAGATACAATAAAGCCTTGCATTAAAGCGCTATTTTTTACTAAAAAGGGTTGTACGCTAAGGCTTTTAGGAATTTTGGTATTGTTATAAACAGAAATAGCACCACAAATAATGATCCTAGCAAATCGGTTAATATTAAACAATACAGCATCAGAAATTGGTCCGCCTACATTATCAAAATAAATATCAACACCGTTAGGCGCTAATTTTGAAATTTCAGCATTCATATCCTTTGTGGTGGTGTAGTTTATACCCGCATCAAATCCGAATTTACTTTTAAGCATCTCAACTTTTTCATCAGTTCCTGCGATACCTATTACTTGAAGTCCGAGAATTTTTCCAATCTGTCCCACAACACTACCAACAGCCCCAGCTGCCCCAGAAACGACTAAAGTTTCGCCTTTTACAGGTTTTCCTATTTCTGTTAAACCACAATAAGCAGTTAAACCAGTCATACCTAAAACACCTAAATAAGCACTCAATGGTATTTTAGATCCATCAACCTTTAAAAGAGCTTCACCAGAAGAAAGTTGTTTCGTTTTCCAATGCAACATTCCAGAAACATGATCACCCTCATTAAAATTATCATTTTTAGAAGCAATCACTTTTGCTACTACGCCAGATTGAACAGGTTTATTGAGTTCTAAAGGAGGAACATACGATTTTGCATCGCTCATTCTTCCTCTAAGATAGGGGTCAACCGATACATATCTCGTTTCTAAAAGAACTTCTCCTGAATTAGGTTCTAGGTTTTCATCTTCAGTTATAAATTCAAAATCTGAAACTGAAGGTTTTCCTTTGGGTCTGTTTTTAAGTAAAATACTTTTTGTCTTCATCGCTTTTATTTTATAACGGTTACTAAATGCTCCATTGGTTTTCTCACTTTAGCCAAGTTAACCAACCAATCGCTTTCTTCCTTTCTGTAGCCTAAAGGCAGCATAACGGCGCTTCGTAATCCTTTAGGTTTTAAACCTAAAATGTCGTCAACAGCCGTGGGGTCAAATCCTTCTAATGGTGTAGCATCAACACCTTCAAAGGCAGCAGCAATCAATGCTTGTGAAAAGGCAATGTAAGCTTGTTTTGCAGCATGATGGAAGTTTTCTTCGGCAGGTTTCTGCGGGTATGAACCTAATAACATCTGACGGTAGTTTTCCCATCCTTCGTTTTTGAAACCACGAATTTCATTTGTTAAATCAAACATGTAATTGATCCGGTCCTCGGTATAGGTATCCCAAGCCGCAAAAACGAGTAGATGAGAACAATCGGTAATCACAGATTGGTTCCAAGCCACAGGTTTAATTTTTTCTTTTATATCTTGATTTTCAATTACAATGATTTCAAAAGGCTGTAAACCACTTGATGTTGGCGCAAGACGTGCAGCTTCCAGTATACGTTCTATTTTATCTTCAGCTACAGTTTCACCATTCATGGCTTTTGCCGCATATCTCCAATTTAATTTATCTAATAATTCCATAATTGTATCTATTTATTTAATTCTATTTTGAAAGCGTTTTTATGTTGTGTGATGTGATAATCGATTCTGTTTGAGAACTTGAATTAGCGAGGTTTATCATCCCTTGAGAAATCGTTTCAGGTTCAATGATTTTATAGGTTTTTAATGGTCCGACGAACAAGGGTTGAATGACTTTAAATACAGCCAATCCAATCTTTTCTAGCGTTCGTTGTTCTTCACGTTTGCCCCCAATTAATGAAGGTCTTAAAACAAAGGTGTTTTTAATGTTTTGCTGAAACACATCACGTTCCATTTCACCTTTAGTCTTGTTGTAGAACACAGAACTTTTAACATTGGCTCCCATTGCGGAAACAACCAAAAATGTTGAAATGTTATTATCTTTTGAAAGTTTTGCTGCGGTTAGCGGAATCCCGTAATCTACTTGTTTATAAAGTATTTTATCGGGTGTTTTACTAGATGTAGTGCCAATACAGCAGTACACTTCGTCTGCAGTGAAATCTGTTTTAAATTGTTCTAACTTTAACAGGTCACCTATAAATTGAGTGACTTTATTAGGAAGATTTTCAATTTTAGATCGAGAGAACAGTTTGATTTGGCTGTATCTATCGTCTTTTATTAACTTTTGAAGTAAAATACCGCCTGTTAAACCGGTTGCTCCTAATATAATGGCTGTTTTATTCATATTATTTGTTAAGTTTTATACTATCCCAAGCGGCCTGATACGCTTCTTCAATTTGTACACTATCTAAGAGAAAAGATCCTCTTTTTTGAGCAATCATTAAAAATGATAATGGATTAATCGAATAGGCATATAATAAATAATCGTGAATGGGTTTAATGATGCCCTCTTGTTTACCGCGTGCCCATAGATCGAGTAGAGGCTGTAGGTGTTTGATACCTTCTTGTCTACATGTTTCATCTATAATTGGGGTATTGTCACATTGGGCAAGGAAAAAGGCATATTCAATTTCTTTCAGTTTAAAATCTGCTATACGCTTCCAAATCACTTCAAAACTTTTTTCAACACATGCGTCTTCATTATAATTAGCGAATGCATATTTGGTGTATTCAGCTTTTACTTCAATGTAGGTTTGATTTACCAAATCTTGCTTGTTTTCAAAGTATAGGTAAATCGTTCCCGGCGAAACATTAGCCATTTTAGCTATTTTACTCATGGGTGTGGCATGGAAACCGCTGTTGTTAACCAACTTAATAGTGGCTTTAATTAAGGCATTTCGCTTGTCTGTACTTTGTTGAAGTTGTGCCATGTTTTTCAAATTTGATTACAAAGGTATCAGAAAAATGAACGTTCATTCATTTTTTAACAAAAGTTTAGTTTTGGTTGTTAGTTGTTGGTTTCTAGTTGTTAGTTTTTGGTGCTTACTGTTATGAAGATTATAACGCAGAGCTACGCTGAGATTTCACAGAGGGACACAGAGAATTTTTTAGACACAGATTTCACTGATTTTCACAGATTATTGCGTGATATACTTTGCGACTTCACGGCTTTGCGAGAAATATTTTTTTTAGTTTTTGGTTGTTAGTTATTAGTTTCTGGACACTTACTCTTGCTAGATTATTGCACATCAGCTGCGCTAAGAACTTATTAGACACCAATAAAACGGTGATCGAGCGGAGTCGAGATCTGTTAAAAACCTACAAACAAGAATAGCACAACCAATACCTACGAATACAAAATCAAAAAGACACCAAGCATAATCCCCACAAGTGGCACTAGTTTTTTACGTTTATTTTGTTCTTTGAAGATGAGTCCGCCAACAAGTACAGAAATTAAAATCTGACTCCTTTTTATAGCCGAAAGCAACATGATTAAGGCCTCTGGGTCCTGTAATGCTTTGTAATAAAAATAATCGGCAGACAATAATAATACGCCAACAGCAGGAATAGACCAACGCCAAATGAACGCCTTTCGTTTTTCAGCATAAGGGAACCAGGTAATACTTAAAATAACCAGCAAGATTAGAACTACATAAAAACTAAACCAAAAAATTAAGGTGAATGGCGTTAAGTTTAAATATTGAATTAAAAATTTATCATATAATCCGCTTGAAGCTCCTAAAAATGTGGCTGCGATTATGGCCAATATCCATTTATTCTTTTTAAAAACGATGCCTTCTTTTTTTCCAATTTTTGAATAGAGTAGGACTGAAGAAATTATAAGAAAAAAACCAATCCATTGCAAGAAATTCGGATTTTCATGATAAATAAGTATCGCCCCAATAAAGGTAAAAAATGGCCCTGCCGAACGAATGGGGGTTACAATAGTAATAGGTAAGTGCTTTAAGGCTTGGTAAGCTAAAATCCATGATGCTGCCATAATAGCCGATTTTATGAAAATAAAGCCATGTAACTTCCAGGATATGGTTTCTATGAATAAACCATTTTTTTGAGCGTATTCTGGGGCATAAACGGAGGTTAAATACAAAGGAATAAGTAATAAAAAACCAGAACCTATCGTGCCTAAAAGTACGGGGAAAACTTCGTTCCCTCGAACAGCATGCTTTTTACATAAGTTATGTAAGCCTAAAAATAACGCGGCTAAAAGCCCTAAATACATCCACATGGCCGCGAAGATATGTTAAAGCTGTTTTTTGAGGAATAAATTTCGTTTTTAATTTAAATGTTGATTTTAAAAACCAAATTTTGATGTATTTTTAAAACGAGATAAAAACAGTATTATGTTTTAATTTCTAAAAAAAACCTAACCAAATCCACCAGTTTTATGTCAACTTTAGAGTCGAGTGCCGAAATTAATATGAAATTAATAATCGCAGGTTTACTCGTGTTTTTTAGTATCATTTTCTTTGTTGATCTTCAACCGGGGAAACCTGAAGTCACTTATACCGCTGCCATTGCTTTTTTAATGGCTTTTTGGTGGGTAACCGAAGCCTTGCCCATTGGGATTACATCGTTTCTTCCTATTGTTTTGTTTCCTACGCTAGGTGTTTTAGACGGTAAATCGATTTCTGATGCTTATATCAATTATGTTATCTTTTTATTTATTGGCGGTTTTGTAATGGCCTTGGCGATGGAAAAATGGAACCTCCATAAACGAATCGCCTTAAAAATACTGTCGCTAGTAGGAGGGAGTCCCTTTAGAATCATGCTGGGTTTTATGCTTGCTTCTTCTTTCTTATCCATGTGGATGTCTAATACCGCAACGGCGATGATGATGCTTCCCATTGCCTTTTCAGTCACTACGGCTTTAGAAGAAGTTTATGGTGAAGGAAAAATTAGTTCGTTTGCTGCGGGTTTACTATTGTCTATTGCACATGCTTGTTCTATTGGAGGTATTGCAACTTTAGTTGGAACGCCTCCAAACCTATCATTTTTAAGAATATTTGAAATTATCTATCCTAATGCTCCTGAAATTTCATTCGGACAATGGATTACCTTTGCATTTCCCATAACGGTCATGATTTTTTTGTTTTCATTGGGTTTACTTTATTTTACTTATCGTCCTAAAGGGCAAATAGAAGCACTTGATAAATCGTTTTTTAAAGATAAATACCTAGCGCTTGGTAGGGTAAGCGCCGAACAAAAAAGAGTGTTTATCTTATTCGTATCATTGGCGTTATTATGGGTTTTTCGATCTAATTTAAACTTAGGCTTTATTAATATACCTGGTTGGAGTACTTTTTTTAAAAATCCGAAATTTTTAAACGATGGTACTGTTGCTATTTTTATTGCGATGCTATTATTTATTGTACCATCTACAAAAAAACGAGAAGCTTTGGTGGATTGGAAAATCATGATGAAACTCCCTTGGCATATTGTTTTCCTCTTTGGTGGCGGATTTGCGCTAGCCAAAGGGTTTATAGATTCAGGTTTATCGACTTATGTTGGCGGACTTTTAAGTGGAACCAAAGACTTGTCGCCTATGATGTTAGTAGGATCTTTAACAGCTTTAATGTCTACACTTACCGAATTCACCTCCAATACTGCAACCACCGAAATGTTACTGCCTATCGTTTCTGGTTTAGCATCAGAAATTCACGTAAATCCGTTGTTAATTATGATACCGGTGACTCTAGCTGCTTCCATGGCTTTCATGCTACCCATTGCTACACCTCCAAACGCGATTGTTTTTGGAACAGGAAAACTCAAAATGGTTCATATGATTAAAACCGGTTTAATCATCGATATTTTTGCAACCATCATCATTGTAATCATGACGCTTGTTTGGGGTACCATCATCTTCGATATCGACCCGAGTGTTTTCCCTGAATGGGCTCATAATTCCGCGGAAGCGATAAAACATTAATAAGTAAATTACTTACTAGTTTTAGACTAATCTCGTTATTCTGTTGTGGCCGATATACATATAAACTCGACTTTATTTTAATAATTACAAGGATACTACTGTAGTTTGATTCTTGTTAATTTTTAATACATTCGTTTTTTTTTAAGAATATTATCATTAATACTAATAAGTTATGCGCTTCTACTATGTCACAATTTTATAAAGTCATTCTTGTGGTGATTTTAATAATTTCAGCCAGTAATTTGCTTAAAACTCTTTTTGAAGATAATGCTTTAAAAAATATAGAAACGCAATTGAAACTTACCAAAAGAAGCTTGGATTCAGCTATCACTTCAAATCATAAAGCAAAGAAAGAAGTTGAAAATTTAAATCAAATTATAGAGCAATACCGCTTGAAAAACGAGAAATTTCAAAACGAAATAGACATCATTGATTTGGAGTATGAGCGCTCAAAGGTGGCGACACTTAAAAGACGTAAAATCATTGATTCTTTACTAAAAGTGAAAAATGAACGTCTCATTATTTTGAAAGCTAAGGATAGCATATTCGATTAACCCCCAAATACTATGAAGAAGTTATTTTTAATTAATGTATTTATTATATCAGCTCATATTCAACTGTATGGACAGCATGCTAATGAAAAAGCTCTAGACACTATTGTTGTGCATGCCGTATACACAGACCAACTACAAAAGCCTATTGTTATTGAAAGTTCTCAATATTTAAGAAACGATTCGAATACAGAACTTTATGTTTTTAATAGGCAAAGCTATCTATATTTTCAAGAATTACGACAGTTATTGAAGGATCAAAACAAGGCGGAACTTTCCCAGATTATCGCCAATTATGATCAAAGTATTACTGATAATCAAGGTTTTTATGAAGCTTTATTGAATACATGTGGAAGGCAGCAAAAACTTTATGAAAGCACAATAAAGGATTTTGAATTGAGCTTGAAAAGTCTAGAAACGACAATTGATTTGACACAAAAATCCTTGATTCAAGCAAATGCGACATTAGAAATAGCTACCGAAGAATTAAAAACCTATCGAAAAAAGCAATTTTGGAAAAACATCAAAAAATTTGGAGTAGGAGCTGTTGTTGGAGCAGCTATTTGTTTCTTGGTTGTAAATTGATAATGGTGAACTAAGTGGAAAAGATATATAAGTGTTCTCTTGTGTTTTAATTGAAAAAACCTACAAAACAGCTATATTTATAAACTCTAAATTTTAGTGTTTTCTGTAATCATGCACAATCATGTCTTGGAATTAGGAATTAAAAATGAATAAATCATGTCTGAAAAATTTAAACCTTTCGAAAAAATAGGACTCTGTTTTAGTGGAGGCGGTTATCGTGCAACGTTTTATGCCCTAGGTATTTTATCTTACTTAGAGCAAGTTTCATATAAAAATCGGACTTTGTTGAAAAACGTCAAAGCGATTAGTACAGTAAGTGGCGGCACCTTAGCGGGTGTTGCTTATGCGAAAGCTGTTCAGGAACCAGATTATGATTTTAACGTGTTTTTTAAAAACTTCTATACTACGTTTACCCCTGAAAACGACAAACTCTTAGAGAGCGCTATTTCAAAATTAGAAAATGACCAAGTTTGGAAAAACAATCCGTACAAAAAAAGATCACTCATTAATGCTTTTGCTTTAACCTATTCTGAAATGCCTTTGTTTCAAGGTTCATTTGAAAATTTTAGAAAAGATGAGATCAAACAACTGGATCAAGTTTGTTTTAATGCTACCGATTTTTCATTCGGACTCACTTATCGCTTTCAAAATCACGGATACTTTGGTAATAATCCGTTGTATAAAAACAACCAAAAGGAAGTGAATGCCTTGCGTTATAAAGTTGAATTGGGAGACGTTATAGCCTCATCATCTTGCTTTCCTGTGGGGTTTGAACCTTTAGTTTTCCCTGACGATTATTTTAAAAATCATAACGATGTTGATTATAAAAACTTAAAGGCTTTAGATCATTTTATTGATGGTGTAGGCATTATGGATGGTGGTATTGCCGATAATCAAGGTATTGGCAGCATGATGCTAATAAATGATCGAATGAAAAATGATTTAGATTTAATTATCGTGAATGACGTGGGGAGTTTTAAAATGCCCCCTTGGAAACCTAGCGACACTGAAATTGAAAAGAAATCGACCCTTAAACAGGCGATCAATAAAATTTTAGAATATTTTACCCTTAAACCAATTTATTGGATCATTTTACTGATTGGTATACTCATTCTTGTCTTAAATAACATGCTTGTTTTTGGGCAAGAAGCTTATAGTAGTCTTTATATACTAGGTGGTGTTATTGCGGGCATGGGAGTGCTTCTAACAGTATTTGGCTTGGTGGCATCGGTTATAAAAGCTTCAACTTTATCAAGATTAAAATTAATATTTAAAAAGACGGTGCCAGAACCGTTGTTGGATGATGTTTTGACCTTTCAGAAATTAGATATCAGTTTGGTTCAGCGCATGTTGTCAGAGCGTTTAACTTCGGCGATGAGCATGATAAACGATGTATTTTTAAAACAAATGCGCCGTTTAAATTATGACTTATTTTATTCTAAGGATGCCTTAAAAAACAAGCGTATTACAGCGACAATTTATAAATTAAATGGTCAAAAAACACCTTATAATAGCGGAACAACTTTTAATGGTGAAATTCAACCAACACCAAGTAAAATATTGAAAAACGTTTGTTTAACAGCTTCCGAAACCCCTACAACTTTATGGTGGGATAAAGTAGATCTGGCTAAAAACCGTATGGAAACTTTAATAGCCTGCGGACAATTCACCTTGTGTTATGAGCTCATGGATTATATTTTAGATCTTAAAAATAATGACGACGATCTATTTACAAAGTTGCCAGAAATAGAAACACTTTACAAATCCTTAGAAACCGATTGGGTAGCTTTTAATAAGTCACCACTATGGTTGGTAGATCAGATAAAACCCTAATTCTACCTATAAATTTATATTTTATTTTTTAAACCAAACCAATGACTAAACCAATAGCCGACCTACACTGCCATCCTTCATTTAAACCTGCCAATAATCACGAAATTAACGATATATGGAGTTACAAAAGAAACCCTTGTACTAAATTGATGTTTAAAGGGGTTTTGGGTGTATCTGTAAGACGCATACTTGTTAATCTATTTGTTAAAGATTTAGCTACGTACACACAATCGAATTTAGACAGCTGTCACGAAGGAGAAAATAGGCTCTTGTTTTTATCTATTTACCCGATTGAAAGGCAGTTTATTAAGCCAGACAGGCCGTTTCAATCGGCTTCATTCACCCAGCGAATTATTCTTGGAAAAGTTTTTGGCATTGGGTTGAAAAAACACTTAGATTCTAAGATATTTCAAGTGCTTACAGGGTTTTCTGAAGCTAAGGTGACCAATTATTTAGAAAGTGCTCATGAATCACGTTGTATTGATTATTTTGATACCGATTTGGCCTGCGAATATCAATACCTTAACGACAGCCATAACACCCAATCCCCAAATATTGAGGGTGCAAACCAGCCTTCCTTTAAATTAGTCTCTAATTATGAGGAATATGTCGCATTGGCCAATCAAAATATAATTGCTGGCATTGTAACCATAGAAGGCATGCATGCTTTAGGAAAATATCGGTCTGATGATTTATTTGGTGATAAACTGATTGATGGCCTATCAGAATCAAATCAAACCGAACTAAAAACTAATTTTATCCTTAATGTTTCTAGACTTAAAAATAAAGCGGAGTTTAAGTACACGCCATTTTTTATAACATTCGCACATCATTTCAATAATTTACTTACGGGGCATGCTAAAAGTTTCGGAGAAGCAAAAAACAAAGCCATCCCGGGTTTCTCAAACGTTTTTAACCAAAAAAGCGGATTGGATTTTGGAATTAGCAGTTTTGGCAAGGTTTTAATTAAGAAACATTTGTTGTCAAGAACCAATGGGCAACGTATTTTAATTGATACCAAACACATGTCTTTAGAGGCTAGAAATGATTATTTCGACATCGTAAAATCATTAAGAGCCGAGGGTGATCAGGTACCCATTGTAGTTAGTCATACCGCTATAAATGGTATTCCAACACGGGCAAGAGCTGCAAAACAACCAGACACCAATCAATTGGATAAGAACTCATATATAAGTCGTTGGGATATTAATATTACCGATCAAGATATTACCGAAGTCTTTGATTCTAATGGAATTATTGGTGTTTGTATGCATGATGGTAGAATGCCGGGAGGGAAGTTTAAAGCTTTAATGAAATCCTATAAAAGACGTCTTTCTAACCCAGAATCGCTTAAAAGACTTCATACTCAAATGTTTTTAACCAATATTTTTCATATTGTTAAAGTGAATTTAAACCACATTAGAGCCTATAATACATGTAATGAAGCTAATCCTATTCTCGAAATTGATGCCTGGAAAACCATATGTTTAGGTTCTGATAATGATGGTATTGTCGATCCTTTTGATCATTTCAATAAATCGAGTCACTTAAGTGATTTTAAAAACAGGGTTATAAAAGGGATAGATCTTAATTTTGACCCGGTTTGGAGAAACTTTAAAATTCTTTCTATTCAAGAAGATTCTTATTCCGTTTTCACGGAAAAAGAATTACAAGATTTAATGTGTGGTCAAACTTCAGAAGAAATTTGTGATAAAATCTTCTCAGATAATGTCCAGGAATTCTTGAGCAATTATTTTACTAAAGCGTATTTAGAAGAAGGTATTATACAAGATATTTAACTGGTTAATTGTTAGTGGTTCATAAAAAAATATTTTGGTTAACCAATTTTTTGCATTCTAATATATTTTATATAATTTGATGGCTTTAAACTAATAACCAACCAAACTATTTCATTAACCATGTTCAAAAACATACTGGCATTTGTATGCGTTTTTTATTGTGCTACCTTATTTGTAACGGCGCAATCCATGAACCAAGCACAAGGCAAATCAACTCAACAGAGTAGCACTAATTCAACTGGAACTTCTAATTTAGTAGTTGACAATAATACCGCTACAATTTCTCAAACAAATAATGAATTAAATGCTTGGTGGCAGGTTGATTTACAGAGTAATACTAACATTAACTTAATTAAAATATTTAAGGGTTCGGTAAGTCTATCAAACTTCTATGTTTTCGTTTCAGATCAGGATTTGTCGGGTATGAATTTTGCTAATATCTTATCAGATTGTTCGGTAGATTATATATATGTTGCTGATACGGTGTTGGATGAATTAAATATTCCCACAGCATTATCTGGACGTTATGTACGTATACAATTGGCAGAAACCAACGTATTATCTTTAGCTGAAGTTGAGGTGTATCAAGATACTTCATCAAACCCTGTGTGTAACGATTTTTGTCTAATCGAAGATTTTGATAGCAAACTGAATGGGAGTATTAGAGATCAAGATGGTTGGAAGGCTAATCCTGCAGGTGCTTTAGATGGGGCAATTGTAGATTCTGAGCCTACTGAAGGTTTCACAGGGAAAGCCTTGATGTTAGACCCAAATGGTGTTGTGTTTCGTGGAAATGCCTATAAACCTTTGAATATTAACGCTATTGCGGAAGGTGATATGGGAACACTGTTTTTTCAGGTTTCGGCTGAAGATGTTTTGAATACAAATTCGTCATTCGGACTTAGTGATTTAAACAATCCTCGTTTAACCGATGGGGGTACAGGGAATTTAGATCTTTCTTCAGATTTTGAAGTACAAATTATCTTAAATAACGGTCAGTTTGGGGTTCGTCATGGCGCTAACAACAGTTATTTTACGAATATTAAACCAGAAAACGATATTGTGTACAACGTTTGGGTAGTAGTTGATAATCAAAATGATCGTTTTCAAGTTTTTGTTCAAGGCGGTGCTTATAGCTTTCCAACACCTGCTTCCATCACAGGCGGACAAACAAATTTTGCGTTTCGTAATGGCAGCATAGAATCATTAAAATCAATTTATTTGTTAAATGATCCAGATCAAGTTGGAACAGGAGTCGTTTATGTCGATCATTTTTACTTGGATAATAACAAAGAAAATATAGCCATGCCTGTAACAGTATCGGATCTTTCGAAATTTGTGGCCATTGAAACTTTTGAAGCGCTTAATATCGGAGAAATTAACGGTCAGAATCAGTGGATATCAGATACCAGTAACGCAACGGTTGAAACAGACCCTGATCATAATACAAATAAAATCATGATTTTTTCAGCTGGAGATGGCACAGTTTATCATGAAATTCCTAACGTAAGAGATTGTGAAGTAGGTACGTTATTTTTCCGAATAAAACGTGATGGTAATCTTAATGAAAATGTAGGACTTTCTGACGCCGTTTCACCTTCAGAATACACCGATTTTGAAAGTCAGATTAACATCACTCAGGATGAGCTAAGAGCCCGAAATAGCGCATCATGGACAAGTTTACAAGACCTCGATAATGATTTATGGTATTGTGTCTGGATGGTTTCAGATAACACTTCAGATAGCTATAAAATTTATATTCAAGGGACCGATGAAACGACACCAAGATTGGTTGGTTCGAATATAAATTACCGCAATGGTACCGCTACCAATCCATTAACCACATTTCTTATGAAGCAAAGCGACCGCAGTGGCATTTCGGGAACTTTTAGTATCGACGATATTTATTTGCATCATAATGAAATTAATTTAAGTCATCCGCATACAAAGACATGTGTTCATGAAGAACCAATTCCTGACCCAAATCAGCCCCTTGATGATCCTATTGCAGAACGCATCACAACTGATGGTTTAGGCCTTATATTAGAAGAGTTTGTAACGATACCGGCAAGTAATAGTGGGGCTCCTAACACAAGAATAAATTTTTTAGGACATGCTAATGATGGTAGCGACCGACTATTTGTTAACGACCTTAATGATAAATTACATGTTATTATAAACGGAATTGTTTCCACCTATTTAGATGTGAGTGCTGCATTTCCTTATTTCGCTGAAGAACCACGTTTGGGGTCTGGTTTTGGCTTTTTCGCTTTTCATCCTGAATTTGCTACTAATGGTAAATTTTATACGGTGCACACCGAAAGGTTTGAAGCTTTAAACACGTATACCCCAGATTATATTTCTGCAGGAACCGATGATATGCATGGTATAATTACAGAATGGACAGCTACAAACCCTGCTTCCAACGTATTTTCAGGAACAAAACGTGAAGTTTTAAGAATAGGATTTGATACGTACCTGCACGGCTTTCAGCAAATAGGATTCAACCCTAACGCCATTAGCGGGAGTGCCGATTATGGATTACTTTATCTAGCCCTAGGTGATGGGGAAGAGAACCCCGTGTTTTCTGGTGCGCCTCAAGATATTAGTGTGCCTCATGGTAAAATATTACGCATAGACCCACTAGGTAACAATGCTCCTAACGGCGCGTACGGCATTCCTTCAGGAAATCCTTTTGTGAATACTGCTGGGGCTTTAGGAGAAATATGGGCTTATGGTTTTCGTAACCCTCATCGTTTTAGTTGGGATTCCGAAGGCACAAATAAAATGTTTATAGGTAATATAGGTGAAAAAAATGTAGATGCTGTTTATCTTGGTGAACCTGGTGCAAATTATGGTTGGAATGCGCGCGAAGGGTCTTTTTTATTTAAAACAACAGACCCTAATAATGTGTATCCACTCCCTGTAAATGACAACTTTGGTTATACCTATCCTGTTGCCCAGTACGATCATGATGAAGGCTATGCATTGCTAGGCGGTTTCGTTTACCGTGGGAATACCTATCCAGATCTTCAAGGTAAATATATTTTTGGAGATGTTGTTAAAGGCCGTATTTTTTATACCGAAGAAAGCGACATGATTTCAGGTCAGTCTTTTGCAAAAATAAATGAGTTCATTATTTATGATGAAAACTTAAATCAAACCAGTTTTTTGAATTTAGCAAATTATTCACGCGCCGACCTTCGTTTTGGTATGGATGCGCAAGGTGAATTGTATGCCCTTTCAAAGCAAAATGGTAAAATTTGGCGTATTAAAGGAGAGCGCACGCTTACTACCGATGCTATTGCTGAAGTTTCAGAAATCAAAGTATTTCCAAACCCGGTTAAAGATCTTTTAAATATTAAACTGAACAACAAATTTGAAGGGTATGGGACAGTGGTCATCATGAATACTTTAGGTCAAATGGTTAAAACAAATAAAATTAATTGTATTTCAGGCCAATTTAGTGTTTCAGTTAACAATTTGCCAAGTGGTATGTATCTTATAAATGTTTCAATAAATAGTGAAGCACATACAGCTAAATTTCTTAAAATTTAAAAGCGAATAAACACCATATTCTGCTTTATTACAAATTTTATAAAGGGTGTCTATCTCAAAAGAGATGCCCTTTTTTAACACCATTTATAAATTGAAATTGAATAAGTTTTTCTTTTTGGAGATTTCGTCTAAATTAGCAGCTTTTCAATATTTATTTTTGAAAAAAGTTAATTTACATTTCTATGTTTTAAAGTTTTTTCCTCAAAAAAGGAGACTATTTTTATATTATTAAACCTACTTATTTATATGATTGTCACTAAAGGTATACGACTAATTTCCATGTTAAAATGGTCTGGAATCCATTTGGCTTGGTAAATGGTGTTTATGACTGCGATAGCGCTTACTTGTCATTTTGAAATTGTTAATTTTAAGGTGCATTGGGTACCCGTTTCAGTTATTGGTACTGCAGTTGCTTTTTACGTTGGTTTTAAAAACAATCAGTCGTATGAACGCTTATGGGAAGCGAGAAAAATTTGGGGAGGTATAATCAATGAAAGTCGTACTTGGGGAATGATGGTTGATGGCTTTGTTTCTAATTATTTTACCAATGAAAAAGTTTCTGAAGAAGAATTAAAAACTATAAAAAGAAGCTTGGTTTATAGGCATTTAGCTTGGGTGTATACCCATCGTAGTCAATTATTGGTAACCACCACTTGGGAACATGCCAGTCAAGGGGGGCACACAGGAAGAAGAACAAAATATTTGCAAAAAAACTACGGGGTTGGTTTAATTAATGATTTAACCGAAACAGAATTGAAATTGTTTTTATCGGAAGAAGAACATGACCGTTTGGTTAAATGTAAAAATACAGCAACACAAATAATTAACGAACAATCTAGGCATTTACATGAATTGAGAGAGAAAGGTTTAATAAATGATCTAAGACATGTTGAAATGCAAAAAGTACTACGCAGTCTTTATACGTTGCAAGGAAAAAATGAACGCATTAAAAAATTCCCATTGCCACGTCAATACGCAAATTTGAGTAGATATTTTGTTGGGATATTTATAGTTTTATTGCCTTTTTCTTTAATACCTGAAATGTTTCAAACTGAAGGTGGATGGGTTAAATGGTTATCTATACCTGTAACGGCTTTAGTAGGCTGGGTTTATGTGTGTATGGAGCTTGTTGCCGACTACTCTGCAAATCCATTTCAAGGCCTCGCGACAGATATCCCTATGTTGTCCTTGTGCAGAACCATAGAAATAGATTTAAGAGAAATGTTAGAGGAAACAGATTTGCCTCCAGCTATTGAAGCTAAAAAAGGTGTTTTAATGTAAAAACAAATTACCATGAAGTCGATGTCATTGTCCTAACTAAGGCAGAGCAAGCCTGAAACATAATTAACCAAGAGGTGTTTTTAAAGTGTAAGCTATTAAAACACCTCTTTTTTTGTAATTCCAAATAATCAGGTCAACTCCTTACGGAACGGCCAACTATTGTTTTTAACAAGAAAAGTGCCTTTACAGAAGCCCAGCCAAATGAAAGTGGGAGAGAAGGAGTAGACTTTATTATTAATACTAAAAATGGTAATGCTTATCAATTATTCTTTAAATGTATTGATGCTGTTACAGAAAAAAGTATTAAAATACCAAAATACGATTTAGGCGAATTAAAAGAAAATCTATTAATTGGTTTAGTTCTTTTAATTGAGAGCGAAGCGAAAGTTTTATATTTAATTCCATCAACCGTATTTTTAACTCCAAATGCTATATTTAAAAGCAATGACGTAATGTTAGCGCATTTATCAAATTGGGAAATTAGTGTGTTTACAAATGCAATTCCAGAATTGAGCAAGTATGCTTTAAATAATACAAAGCTTTAGTAATGAGAAATATATTATTTGTTTGTTCAGCAAACAAAGACCGTTCAAAGACTGCCGAAGATTATTTTAGCAAACATTTTCCCGATTTATATTTTGATTCTGCTGGGACGAATAAAAACACTTGTAATAAGCTTGGAACAAACTATATAAGTGAAGAACAATTAAATATAGCTGATAAAGTCTTTGTAATGGAAAACAAGCATTTAAAAGTAATTAAAGAGGTTTTTGGTAACAAGTATTTTAATAAAATAACTGTACTTAATATTAATGACATCTATAAATATGGTTCTAAAGAATTGATTGAAATTCTAAAGATCAAAATTATTATGTAAAATAGAATTTCTAATAGGAACGAAAATAAAACATTAATAGGAACTCAAAATATAACAAGTGTATAGAAATTTATTTTTCTTAAATTTTATACTCTTGTGGCAAGTTAACGAGAATCTTCTGAAAAAAATTACAACGAAGATTTCCTCGAATACGCAATTTTCAATAACATCTAAAAACTAGCTTTTTTTTTGGCGTTGGCAAGCGGCGGTAAATTGTGTTTAAAAATAAATGTTATTGAAACATTTAAATTTTTAAAAAGCAATCGAGTGATTGGCAGCGGCAATTTTACATAACGGCAAATTATAGTACAGAAATAGAATTATGATGCTTCTTGAGAATCGCATATTTAAAAAATGATTAAGGATTGTACAGAATTTTAAAATTATACGAAAAGCAAAACGATAAAGTTTAATGACCCAAGTTTGAGTTTTCTTTTAATTCTAAAAACTTTCTGGGATATTTTACATAATAGAGAATTATAGCTACACACTAATAAATACAACTACGAAGCCACAATTTGCTTGTACATAATTACTATCAATATAAGTCTGGGACGTTATATCTGTAATTATGTCAAATATCGCCCAAAAGCGCTATTACCCTAATTGTTGTAAAATGCACTATAATTTATATTATGTAAAATAGAAATTCTCAGTATCTACTCTAACTAGAATAATTTGTCTATTACAATGAAATATCCCACTGTACTCTAAAACGTAAACCATCTGCAGGTTCCACAAGTGAATTTGCTTCTATTTGAAAATATGTGAATTCAGTTGTTAATTTGTTTCTATGACCATTAAAAAACCAATTAAAAGCCAATCCGAATTCTTGTTCTAGATCTTTGGCAATTTTGGTATTCGGATTATAGTTTGCAAAACGTCCTGCGATTTCTAGCGGTTTTGGTACGAAATCCAAAATATTTGAAAAAAAGTAACCTGCTTGTAAATACATACCCCTTAAATGGGTTTCGGTATCATTTACATGATCTAATATGCTTTGCGGTGTAATTCACTTTGCCATGAGAACCCTTTATATTTAAAAGCTGTTTCAATCATAAACTGGTCTACTTTGTATTGTCCAGCGATTCCTTGGTCAAAACCTTCTAATTGCCCGCCACCAGATTGCGAAAATCGCGTATAAGGACTTGTATTTGATGCGGTGGCGATTGCTAACAAAGCTTCTGGTTTTTCTACAAAATCTAGATCTGATCCAGACATAGATACTTCGCGTCCAAGTATATTCCATTGTAAACGCCCCACATACATGAGTTTGTTATCATCATTTTCCGTAGAACCTCGTCCTGTTCCTGTTAGCAAAGACAGATGATAAGTTAAGTCTGCAGGCGAAGCTTCAAATAGGCGTCCGAAAAACGAAACCCCTTGTTGTCTGTCGATGGTAAAGGGTCTTGTAATGATTGAACGATCTACCATTTGCTGTTTCCCAGAGGAAATTATACGTTCACGATTATAATAGGTTTTCCACTGGCCTACTTTTATTTTAAACCCTTTCCATTTTTCAAACATAACTCTGAAATCCAGTAAATTAGACTGCGATAATTCATATTCAAAATAATACTTTAAATCTGGATTAAAAGCGTGACCACCTACCTTTAGTCGTGCACGGTTTATTTTAAAAACCGTTTTTTTCGTAGCATAAAAATCGTCATACGTTAGCGGGTTTTGATCGCCCGGTGTTGCAAATCTAAATTGTAATCGAGATTCAATTTGAAGAAGATGCTTATTATCAGAAGTTTTAAATTGCAACCCTTTACTTGTGTATTCAATTGCAATTTTTTTACTGGGTATCGAATCTTGCTTGATATCTTGGCTCATGGCATTAGCCCAGATTAACATAAAAGTTAACAATGCTTTTATAGTCAAGTGGCTCGGTAATTTTAAAAATCGAGTTTGCATTTTAATTTTTTGTTTGCATAAATTTATAGATATTGTTACAATTTTCGTTGCGAATCTTTTAAAAAACACAATAACAATTTAACATAAATCGCTCATAAATCTGTAGTTTAATTTATGTAAATATTAGAGTTAACTGTATATTTGCACTTTCAAAATAAAGAATGAAAAACAGCTCAAAATCTAAAAGTGAGAAATCACGTATTAAGCTATTACATCAGTATTATAGCTATACAGGGTTTTATAGTTTTGTATGGCAGGCAGTTAAAAAAGCTTTGCCTTATATTATAGGTATTGTGATTTTGATTTATGTTATAAATCATTTTTTTGACATCAATGCCGCGCTTACCGAACTCACCGAAATATTGCCAGCTTGGGGAGTGTTAAGTTTCTTTTTTGTATCAGAAACACTTTTAGGTCTTATACCACCTGAAATTTTTATTGCTTGGTCTGGTAAAATGCATAGTCCGTGGTTTTATTTGAGTTTATTAGCCGTATTGTCTTATGCAGGAGGACTTCTAGCTTATTGGATGGGCAGAACCATTACCAAGATTCCATCGGTACATCATTATTTAGAAGTGAAAATGGAAAAGCAACTTAAAAACTCCAAAAAATGGGGTGGTTTTTTAATCGTTGTGGGTGCTTTATTACCACTACCCTTTTCAATTTCTTGTATTGCAGCAGGGATTATAAAATTTCCTTTTAAGGCAGTGATTCTCTATGGATCTTTGCGCTTGTTACGATTTGTAATTTACGGATTGGTTATTTTTCATGCCCTTTAATTTTTTAAGTTATTGGTTTTTAGGGGGTAAATTAATTTAATAAAACAGAAAATTATGTTTTCATCAATCAATATTTTTAGACTCATAGCCCTTTTAGAAGGTGTTTCGTATATTTTATTATTATTCATTGCCACACCAATTAAGTATTTGGCAAACGATCCGCAATATGTAAAAATGTTAGGTATGCCTCATGGTTTATTGTTTGTGGCCTATGTTGCTATGGCTTTTATGTTTAAAAAAGAATTTGCTTGGAACACCAAACAATTCTTCACGGTTTTAATAGCTTCAGTTATTCCTTTCGGAACTTTTTATATTGACAAAGTATACCTGAAAAAATTAAGCGCTAAATGAATAATTTAAAACGTCGTTTTTTCGATTACCTAATTTCTTTGGGTTTAGATGAAAACCTTGCTAAATACATTAACGCTTTTGTTTTACTTTTAGGATTACTTATTATTATTTTTCTGATTGATTTTATCATTAAAAAAATAATTCTTCAAGCATTTACTCAGTTGTCTACTCGTACTAAAACGAATTTTGATGATTTATTGATTACAAATAAAGTACCAAGGAATATTGCTCATATCATTCCTTTTATTATTGCCTTAGAGTTTATCCCAGATATTTTTGTAGACTTCCCCGATTTTGAAATTATGATCGAAAAAGGGTTGCAAGTTTTTGCTATTATATTAATCCTTTGGGTGGTGAGAAGCTTGCTAAATACACTAAAAGATTATCTAAAAACCTTACCACGATTAAAGGACAAGCCCATCGATAGTTATATTCAAGTCTTTATGATTTTCGCATGGACCGTTGGTGTATTTTCTGCTATTGCAATAATGACAGGTATCCCATTTATCAATTTTATTACAGGAATGGGAGCTATTTCTGCTGTGATACTTCTGGTTTTTAAGGATACGATTCTTGGTTTTGTAGCTAGTATTCAGGTGGCAATTAATGATATGGTGCGTATTGGTGATTGGATTACTTTTGAAAAATATGGCGCCGATGGTGATGTGATTGAAATCAATCTGGCTACAGTAAAAGTTCAAAACTTTGATAAAACCATAACGACTATTCCGCCTTATGCATTAATTTCAGATTCATTCAAGAATTGGCGTGGCATGACAACTTCCGACGGACGTCGTATTAAAAGAGCTTTACTGATTAAGCAAGATGGTGTTAAATATCTATCAAATGAAGACGTTGAAGAGCTTAAAAAAATTCAACTTATAACCAGTTATTTAGAGCATAGACAGGCTGATATTGATACTTACAACAGCTCCAATGAAGTTGATAAAAGCTTGTTGCTTAACGGGAGAAATTTAACCAACCTAGGTGTTTTTAGAAAATATATCGATTCGTATCTGAATAATCATTCGGCTGTTAATAAGGACATGATGATTATGGCCAGACAATTAGCGCCAACTACCCAGGGAATTCCTTTAGAAATCTATGCGTTTAGTAGCGACAAACGTTGGGCAAATTACGAGTATATTATGTCTGATATCTTTGACCATTTGATTGCTGCACTACCCTATTTTGGATTAGAAATCTTTGAACTGCCTAGTAATTCAAGTTTTAATTCCAAGTAGTTTTATTTTAAGGTTTGCCTTGTTGAGCGTGATTCATTATTCCTCCCTAGGCAGGTGACTACAATTTACTGCCTTAACTTCAAAGGGTTTTATAATAGTGCACTGTGGAAACGATTGCTTATTTTAACATTTTAAAAGACTACTATGATGCAAATAAACGATAAATCAGGAAATAAGAGCTACCAAGCAGAATCAAAAAGATACGATGGCATGAGCTATAGGCGTTCTGGGAAAAGTGGCGTACTATTACCGGCATTATCTGTCGGATTATGGCATAATTTTGGGTTTGTAGATAACCTTCAAAAAGGAAGAGAGATTCTTAGGACAGCCTTCGATTTAGGGATTACACACTTTGATCTTGCTAATAATTATGGACCGCCTTACGGCTCTGCTGAAGAAAATTTTGGAACCATTTTTAAAAATGATTTTAAACCTTACAGAGATGAATTGTTTATTGCTACCAAAGCGGGTTATGATATGTGGTCAGGACCTTATGGTAATTGGGGTTCTCGAAAGTATTTAATTTCCAGTTTAGACCAAAGTTTAAAACGTATGGGGTTAGATTATGTGGATGTATTCTATCACCACAGACTAGATCCGGACACCCCTTTAGAAGAAACCATGGGCGCATTAGCCGATATCGTGCGTCAAGGAAAAGCATTATACGTTGGTATTTCAAATTACCAACCTGAAGAAACTCAAAAAGCGGCGGCTCTTCTAAAAGAGTTAAAAGTACCTTTTATTTTACACCAAGCCCGTTATTCCATGTTTGATCGCTGGGTTGAAGATGGTTTATTGAATACATTAAATGATAACGGTGTGGGATGCATTGCGTTTTCACCCTTAGCACAGGGTTTACTTACAGATAAATATATCAATGGAATTCCTGAAGGTTCGAGAGCATCAAAAAAATTAACTTATTTAGATGAAGATACGGTGTCTAATAATCTTGATAAAATACAAAAACTTAATGCTGTTGCTCAAAACAGAGGACAGAAACTTTCGGAAATGGCTATTGCTTGGATTTTAAGACAACCTCAGGTGGCTTCTGTTTTAGTCGGTGCAAGTTCTTCTAACCAATTAAAGGAAAACGTCAAGGCTTTGGATAATTTGAAATTTTCTAATGATGAATTGAATCTTATAGAAAAAATAATTTCCTAATATCTAAATTGGGGTTGTTAGCAAAAGTGCTATTCCTTAAAAACGATTACTGTAGCTTTCACGCCAGTAGCGAGATTCCATTGGTTGTGTGTTACAACTTTGCCCGTATCGTCAACAACTCTAAATTCGGCTGTATTTGGTCCAGATTCTCCTTGATTTAGTGCAACGAAATCAATGCGGTTCTCTCCTGGGTGTAAATCCAATTTAAAACCTTGAAATCCGTTGGAAAGAAAAATACGCGCTTGTACCACATCATCATTAACACGAACTTGGATGACATCGCCGTCTACATAGCCGTGGTCCCGATAGACTACATTTACAAACAAAGCACTACTTGTAAAATCACCCAAAAATTGATCGACAGTACTTCCATTTCGCATCTCCATCTCTTCTTTGCTCAACTTTAAATGATCTAGAGTTTTGTTGATTTTATCGACATACAATTCACCAGGATCTCCAAATTCTTCATCTGAAAACATGGAGAATTCCTTTTTTGGAAAAGGTAAGTTCGGTATAGGTTTAGGAATATTTAAATCGGGTTCAGCCTTTATTTCTGTATTTTCCGAACTGGAGTCATTCGTTTCTTTTGGAGCTTCAACTGCAGGAATACTAAAAGACTTATTTCGACTATCAATCTGAGCATAAGCAGATAGTGAAAATAAAATCATAAAAAGATAGACGATATAAGATTTCATTAATCTTTTAGTTATGGTATTAATTGAGGTTTCTACGCCGACAAAGATATTTTTTTCTACGAAACTCAAAAGCTTCATTTCTATATTTAGTAGATGTTTAACAAATAAGGTATAAAAACAACATCATAAGTTCTTAAGCTTTATGTTTTTATGCACACGAAAGTAATTCATTATGGCATCAATATTATTTATGGTCTTTAATTTCTACACCGTATTCAATATTTACCACTCTTCTACCCCATTGCTTCGCAGCTTCAACATCTAAACCCATATAAACATCAATATGATTTTTATAACGCTTATTCATTTTGTCTTTTACTATATAAATACCTTCAAGGCCTTCAATTTTTACTAGTGTATTATATGGCAATTCTTTTTTTAATAAATCGCGTGAAACGGCAATATATTTTTGTCCTGGGTGTATGCTATCACCAAATGCTGTGATATTAGGATTAGAACTTGTTTGTGCTACCAAAGAGTTATAAGCTGAAGCCGAAACTGTTTTTGGGTGCCAGGTATAGAGAATTTTAACGGGCTGTTCTTGTTTGCACCCCATAACTGTCAAAAAAATAATGAATAGAAGTAGTCTCAAAATCTGATTTTATTCTAATAAGATAAGAAATTAATAAGCAATTAAGCTGCTTAGCGCTATTTCAAAACGTGTTTTTGGTAAATATTGATCTTCTAAAGGTTTTGCAAAAGGAATAGGAGTTTCTAAACTACCCACACGTTTAACTGGCGCATCCAAATATTCAAAACAATATTCCATGATAAGAGCAGAAATATCACTTGAAATACCGCCAAATAACGAATCTTCTTGTAAAATAATGGCTTTTCCTGTTTTTTTAACTGAATTATAAATCGTTTCAGTATCTAAAGGCTGAAGTGTTCGTAAATCAATAAGATCGGCTGAAATGTTAGGATGCTTTTCTAAAGTTTCTAAAGCCCAATGTACGCCCATACCATAGCTGATAATTGTGATCTGTTCTCCCTTTTTGATAATTGAAGCTTCGCCAAAAGGTAAAGTATAATAGTCTGTTGGCACTTTCTGACTAATAGTTCTATACAGTCCTTTATGTTCAAAATACAAGACAGGATTGGGGTCGTTAATAGCGGTGTTTAATAAACCTTTAGCGTCATACGGAAATGCTGGATAAACCACTTTTAAGCCTGGGGTTTTTGTAAACCAAGCTTCATTGGTTTGCGAATGAAAGGGACCAGCACCAACACCGCCACCACAGGGCATCCTGATCACCACATCGGCATTTTGTCCCCATCTATAATATGACTTAGCTAATAAATTCACTACAGGGTTAAATCCAGACGATATAAAATCTGCAAATTGCATTTCCACAATACTTTTAATTCCGGCTATAGATAAACCCATTGCCGTTTCAATAATAGCCGATTCACAGATGGGCGTATTACGTATGCGTTCTTTTCCAAATTGTTCGAAAAAGCTTTCAGTGATTTTAAATACACCGCCGTATTCAGCGATGTCCTGCCCCATGATAACCAAATCTGTATGACGTGTCATACTTTGTTTTAAAGCATTAGAAATAGCATCAACAAAACGCATCTCTATTGAAATTGTGGTATTATTAACAATCTCAATATCATCTGCTTGAAATAAGTCATCTAACTCTTTAGTTTCATTTGAGGTAATATCAGGTTCACTAAAAGAATACTCCAAATTATCCTGGATGCTTTGAGTAAAATTCGCTTTTATCTCCTTGATAAGTGCACCTGTAAGTATATGTTCAGATTTCAAAAATTGCTCGAAATTATCAATAGGATCTTTCGTTTTCCATAGGTCAAAAAGAGCTTTTGGCACATAATCGGTTCCGCTAGATTCTTCATGGCCACGCATTCTAAAGGTTTTAAATTCGATTAAAACTGGCCTAGGGGAATTGCGCATACTTACAGCAAGTTCTTGAACTTTAGAATACACCTCAATAATATTATTACCGTCTATAACATGAGATTCCATGCCATAACCTAATCCTCTAAGGGCTAAATTTTCACAGTAAAATTGCTCATTTGTAGGTGTTGATAAGCCGTATCCATTATTTTCAATACAAAATAAAACCGGCAACTGCCATACTGAGGCTACATTTAAAGCTTCATGAAAATCACCTTCACTGGTTCCACCATCGCCGGTAAAAACGGCTGTAATTTGTTTTTTGTTTTTCAGCTTACTAGCCAGTGCTATACCATCGGCCACACCCATTTGTGGTCCTAAATGTGAAATCATCCCCACTATTTTGTGTGCTTGTGAACCAAAATGAAAAGAGCGATCCCGACCCTTTGTATATCCAGATGCTTTGCCTTTCCATTGTGAAAACAATCGATATAAAGGCATATTTCTAGTGGTAAACACCCCTAAATTACGATGCATTGGTAAGATGTATTCATCATTATTTAAAGCCATAGTAACCCCTACTGATACCGCCTCCTGACCAATGCCTGAAAACCATTTACTAATTTTACCTTGTCGTAGTAAAATAAGCATTTTTTCTTCAATTAATCGTGGTAATAACATCTTTTTGTAAAGTGCCATTAAACAGCTATCATCTAGATGTTTGGTATTGTAAATCATCCCTTGTTCTTGCTTTTTTTTAATAAAAATTTAATTACTAAAGCATACCAAAGATAGGATAAAAACTGACTTTATAAGGCTTCCGAAGGAAATGATGCTTTGCAAAATCAATCAATGTTTTTCGTACATTTGTGTAACACACCTGAACTAAACTGGGCCTTTTATCTGTAAATCAAAAAGAAATAAAGGCACCGCCAGATAAGTTCTTATCAAAAAACACCTCATGAACAAGATACCTAGTGTCGATTTAAAAGATTTTATTTCTGAAGATGCTAATAAAAAACAAAACTTTGTTAGCGCTATTGGTAAAGCATACGAAGACATTGGTTTTGTGGCTTTAAAAGGTCATTTTTTAGATGAAAAGCTTGTTGAAAACCTTTATAAAGAGATTAAAAACTTCTTTGATCTTCCTATTGAAACTAAACAGAAATATGAAATCCCTGAAATTGCAGGACAACGAGGGTATGTTTCTTTTGGTAAGGAAAGCGCAAAAGGTAAAAAGGAAGGTGATTTAAAGGAGTTTTGGCATTTCGGACAATATGTCGAAAATGACGAAGCGCTAAAAGCGGAATACCCAGACAATGTTTTTGTAGAAGAATTGCCTAATTTTAATAAAACAGGAAAAGAAGCTTATAAAATGCTTGAAAAAACGGCAAAGTATGTACTTCGTGCTTTGGCAATACACCTCAATTTAGATGAAACTTATTTCGATAAATATATCCTAAATGGAAACTCTATTTTAAGGCCTATCCACTACCCGCCCATTTCGGAAGAACCTAAAGCAGCCGAACGCGCTGCAGCTCATGGTGATATTAATTTAATTACACTTTTAATGGGAGCTCAAGGACGTGGGCTACAGGTTCAAAATCATAAAGGGGAATGGATTGATGCGATTGCAGAACCAGACGAACTCATGATAAATGTTGGAGACATGCTTTCCAGACACACCAACAACAAACTGAAATCTACTATACATCGGGTAATCAATCCGCCAAAAGAACTTTGGGGCACTTCGCGTTATTCGATTCCATTTTTTATGCACCCAATTAGTGCGATGAAGTTAGATGTTTTAGAGGCATGTATTGATGATGCAAATCCAAAAGCATTTGATGATATAACGGCTGGCGAATTTTTAACTGAACGTTTAATTGAACTCGGACTTATAAAATAAAAACCAAACTAACCAAATGGATTTACAAGACCAACTAAAGAACTTATTTCCCGATCATGAAATTGAGGAAAACCAAGCAAACACTAAGGATACTTCAGGTATCTGGATGCAGGACGATCCTATTTTATGTAAGTATGAAAAACGTAAAGGCAAGCCAATTACTATTTTAGATGGCTACACGGGTGCCACCGAGGATTTTAAAATATTAGCTAAAGAAATAAAAACCAAACTTAGTGTTGGTGGTAGTTTTAAAGATGATAAAATCATTATCCAAGGTGACTATCGTGATAAGATCATGGAAATGCTAAAAGAAAAAGGGTTTAATGTAAAACGTGTAGGAGGTTAATTTATGAGCAACAAACCACTTCACATTACAAATGGATCTGTTCTAACAGGCATACTGAATGAGTTAAAAATTGAAGGTGATTTTCTAAGTTGGCAAGCCATGCTTTGTGAGGGCCCAACCACCGAAATGGTTTTTTCTAATCGATTTTTAGAGATGAGAAAAGCTTATTTTAAGGCCTACTACAATGTGGAAGTCGACAATGAACTTATCCATAGTGAATTAGAAAAGTTAAATCACCCTGAGTTATATTCTGAAATTATTTTATGGTTTGAATACGATTTGTTTTGCCATATTAATATGGTCGCGGTTATTAGTTTAATTAAACAAAAGAAAATTGATCTTCCTATTTATTTAGTTTGTAGCGGACGAGAAAAAGGGAGTAAAAACTTAAAAGGTTTAGGTGAATTAAGTCCAGATCAACTAATGCAGCACTATGATAGTAAAATCTTGCTAAATGAAGAAGATTTAGATATGGCTAGAAGTGTTTGGCGTATTTACTGCGGTCTTGACCATAATTTACTAAAACCACTGATTGTAAAAAGTTCTTCCTTCGATTATTTAAGCAATTGTTTAAAAGCACATTTAGAACGGTTTCCAGATGCTATAACCGGGTTAAATGATTTGGAAAGAAACATTCTCGAAATTTTAAATAAGCATAAAATTACGTCAAAAAATCATTTGTTAGGCTACATTCTTAATTATCAGGGGTATTTTGGCTATGGTGATCTGCAATTGAAACGTATTATTGATGAACTCAGTATTTTCTATTCGGTTAATGATGATGGCGTAGTATTAAATAGAAATGGCCTACTAGCCCTTCAAGATCAACATAATTTTGCAGAAGACATTGACAATGGTATAACCTATGGTGGGGTTAAAAAAGCGGCATTCTATTTCAGTAAATCTGCAAATAAACTTGTTAAATCAGTGCATTATGACGATTAAAGATTCTGAGCTTATTTTAAATCCTGATGGTAGTATTTACCATTTAAATTTAAAACCTGAGCATATTGCAGACACTATAATTTTAGTTGGTGATCAAAATCGTGTAGAAAAAATATCTAAGCATTTTGATGCAGTGGAATTTGAAACTCAAAAACGTGAATTTAAAACACATACTGGAATTTACAAAGGCAAACGTATTTCTGTCGTTTCAACTGGTATAGGTCCAGATAATATAGACATTGTATTAAACGAACTGGATGCCTTAGTTAATATTGATTTTGAGACAAGACAACCTAAAGAAGGCTTAAAATCTCTAGACATAATTAGAATTGGTACTTCGGGTTCACTTCAAAAAAACATTCCAGTCGACGCCTTTGTTTTGAGTACACATGGTTTGGATGTTAATGGTATGCTTCACGCCTATCAAATTGACTCTATTGCTAATCCAGAAATTGAAAAAGCATTTATCCATCATACTAATTGGAGCCTAAATAAGGCCAAACCAATCGTAATAAAAGGAAGTGAGTTGCTTGAGAGAAAATTAGAAAGTAAATTAACTTACAAAGGGTTAACAGCTACTGCCGGTGGTTTTTATGGTCCGCAAGGGAGGGTTTTACGTTTAGCTGTTCAAGACCCTGATTTAAATGATAAAATGGATCAATTTAGTTATGAAGGTATTTGCATTTCAAATTTCGAAATGGAAACTTCAGCTATTTACGGATTAGCTAAATTACTCGGGCACAATGCTATGTCCTTAAACGCCATTATAGCTAATAGAGCAAACGGAACCTTTAGTAAAAATCCTTTGGCCGCCATTGAAAAGCTTATTATATATACTTTAGATAAACTGGTGGTTTCAAATTAAAAACATGAATTTAGATATTTTTTTTGCCTCAGAATTGATTCTTGAGAATCAAACCGTTTTACTTCGTCCGCTCACCAGAGATGATATTAATATTATTGAAACTATAAGTTATAACAAAGCATTAGGTGAATTTGGTGCCCGGGTTAATAATAGGCATGATTTAGAAGGTTATTTCGATTTTTGCTTAAATTCTAAGAAGGAAAAAGAAATTTACCCTTTAATTATAATAAACAAAGAAGATCAACAACCTATTGGTTTAACTATGTTGGGAAATATGAGTTTCACCAATAAAAGACTTGAAATTGGATGGACTTGGATTGCTGAAAAATTTCAAGGTACAGGTATTAACGCCATGTGTAAAAAACTTCTACTTGACCACTGTTTTGATACTTTAAACTTTAGAAGAGTAGAGTTTAAAATAGATATTCGCAATTTAAGGTCTCAAAAGGCCATAGAAAAATTAGGTGCCGTAAAAGAAGGTTTACTAAGAAATTATAATATGCAATCTTACGGCAAAAGCGAAGGTACTTATGTTTATAGTATCCTGAATGAAGAATGGAAAAAAAGGCAATAGATATTAATTATAGATTTTAAAGCATCTCGTTTAAGATTTAACCCGATCAAGTAAATAACCTTTCAGAAAAGACTATGAAAAGAGTAAGCATTGGTGGTGTTCCAGAACACTTTAATTTAGCATGGTATTTAACATTAAAGGAAGGTGAGTATAAAAAAGAGGGTATTAATTTAAGCTGGCAAGATTATCCAGATGGTACAGGAGCCATGTGTAAAGCACTCAGGTCTGGTGATATTGATATTGCAGTCATTTTAACCGAAGGTATTATAAAAGACATCATTGCAGGCAACCCAAGTAAAATTGTGCAGACTTTTGTGCAAACACCTTTAATTTGGGGAGTTCATGTGGCAGAACAATCAAACTACAAGACTATTGAAGCTTTAAAAGGTAAGAAAGCGGCGATTAGCCGTTATGGTTCGGGCTCTCATTTAATGGCTTATGTTAATGCTGAAAACCACCAATGGGACTTAAAAACTGATTTAGATTTTGAAATTATTAATGATTTAAATGGTGCCGTAAAAGGATTAACACAGGGAAAAGCCGATTACTTTCTTTGGGAGAAATTCATGACTAAACCATTGGTTGATCAAAAGATCTTTAGGCGAATTGATGACTGTCCTTCCCCCTGGCCTTGCTTTGTTATTGCAGCCCGTGAAGATTTTATAGAAACTAATAAAGATGAATTAAAAACCATTCTCCATATTATTAACCGTACTACTGCTGATTTTAAAGCTATTCCTAATATTGATTATACCATTGCTAATCGTTACAATCAAAAAATTGAAGATGTTCAAGAATGGTTAAATCTTACCGAATGGTCTCAAGGCTTAATTGATGAAGTGGCCGTCATGGAAGTTCAAAAGCAATTATTTTCATTAGATATTATCCCAGAAATCGTAGATCACAACAAATTAACCACGGTTGTTTAGGTGTCTATTTAAATTATCTGTCTTACCAAATATTCATTAATTAAAAATTTGCCTACCTATTTGGTTCTTAGGTAAATTCTTTCAAATAAAGTTTTTTACCGGATTAATTACACATATACTTTTGGGTTTTTAAGTTGTTTTATATAAATTCGCAAACAAATAATTGGTAAACCAGTTAGGTAAACCAATTTAACACAGAAACTAAAGACCCAAAAACTAACAAAATGAAACAAAACCTACTAAAAAGAAGCATACGTATTTTTATGCTAAGTATGATGCTTTCTATGGCAGCTCCTAATGTATTTGCTCAGGCAATTCCAGGGGATTTAATGAGAAATTGTAGCCAATGGAAAATCACTAAACCCGATGGATCCGAGCAAAAACCACTTTGTAATTTCGATAATCAAGATTATTATTATGTGAATAATACAGATGACGGCATCGTATTTAAAGTTGTTATTGATAACAGCAATGGCTCAACAGCAAACTCGAACTACATTCGTTCGGAACTACGTGAAAGATTACCTGATGGCAGTTTAGATGTTTATTGGACAACAGCAGGAACGCATGTTATTTATGTAGAACAGGCTATTACGCATTTACCTACATACAAAGACCATTTAGTAGCTACTCAAATTCATGGTGATAAAGATGCTGGAATTGATGATGCTATGGTGTTAAGATTAGAAGGAGATCATTTATTCTTATCATTTAATGGAGGGAAATTAAGAGAAGATGTGACTGTAAAAACAGGTTATACGCTTGGTACTAAGCATGAAGTAATTTTTGAAGTAATTGACGGAAAGCACTACTGCTACTACTCTGAGGCAGGCGGATTATTAACAGCTTATGAAAACGGAAATGCGACTCAATACCTGGTGACAACAAATGAAGATGACGATGGTAATGCTATCGCTACTAGAGATTATGTTATGGATATTGATTACGATCAATCTTACTTTAAAGTTGGTAACTATACACAATCTAACTTATCTAAGGAACAAGAATATGCTTCAAAAGCGGGTGCGAGTTTTGATGCTAATGCCTTGAATTATGGAGAAGTAGTAGTATACGATTTTAGTGTTACTCATAATGGAGAACAAGATGGTAATGGTGTAGGTGGTGTCGATCCTCCTGCTACAGGAACCACAACGCCTAGGGCCGACGAAATTACAATTGTTCATGCTACTGCTGTTGGTACTGAGGTTGGTGTAGATAAAGATTATGTTAGCCCACACTATGCTTATGATGGTGTCGTTGATACTGGATATTACTGGACTGGAAATGCAAGTGTTGAACCAGAGGTTTCTATTACATTAGATTTAGAGTGTAGTCGTGATTTAACAGAAATCGGTTTGTATTTCTTAAAAGCAGATGCTAGAACAACAAATTTTGATGTTGCTGTATCTCAAGACGGTAATTCATTTACTGATGTCATTTTAAATCAAGATAGTGCGGCATCTGGAGTTACAGTGGATGATGAGCAACTTTTTGATTTAACAGGAAACAACGCGCGTTATGTGAAAATTACAGGTAATGGAAACAGTGCTGGTTCTGGTTGGACTAGTATTGCTGAAATTAGAATCTATGGTGATAATGCTGATTGTTTAACTTTAAGCACGGAGCATGAAATTTCTAACCTAGAAGTATTTTCATTATATCCTAACCCAGCAAGCACAATTGTTAATTTCAATAACTCTAATGGGTTTGAAACTGTTACTATTTTTAATATCATGGGGAAAACGATTGTAAAACAAGCTATTCAAGGAAACTCAATTGATGTTTCAAGCTTAACTCCTGGATTATATATTTTTAAGTTTTCAGGTGAAAACGGATCGATAAATAAGCGCGTGATTATAAAATAAAAAGAAACACTATTATATTTTAAAAGGCAGATAATTGATTATTATCTGCCTTTTTTTATGACTTACAATTCCCTCTAAAAAACAGGAAATCAAATGTTAATAAAACTTTAAAATAATTATGAGCCTCTATCAAATTATTACATTTGGCAAAATCCAAAATAAACAATGAAAAAACTACTAATTTTAGCACTAGCTATTTCTGTCTTTAGTTGTAAAACAGAAACAAAACCAGATTACATTTTGATTTCTGGGAAAATTACTAATAAATTACCTTCTGAACTTTCTATAAATACGCAAGACCGTTCCTTTACTGAGGCCATTAATGTTGCGGCCGATGGTACATTCAAGGATACACTTACTGTAGAAAACGGCTCTTATGTATTATATGATGGTAAAAACCCAATCTTTTTACATTTAGAATCTGGTTATAACCTTAATATTAATTACGACGCTAAGGATTTTCAAAATTCATTAATAATCACTGGTGAAGGTGCTCCTGAAAACAATTATTTAGCAGAAAAACTAAAGAAAACCCGTGAGTTATTAGGGATGAATGCCAGTCTTTATGCTTTGTCTGAGAAGGATTATAAAGAAAAGCAATTAGCTATAAAAGACACTTTAACAACTATTTTAAATGCTGCTAAAGGTGTTTCTAAAAGTTTTAAAGCCCAAGAAGAAAATGAATTGCATTATAACTACTTAGGAAGTTTAAATGTTTATGAAAGAGCGCATGGATATTTCACGAAAAACACAGATTTTAAAGTATCTGACGATTTTTTAAATGAATTCGATGGATTCGATTACTCGAATGAAGCCGATTATAACGCTTCGCCTAGTTATAAGAAAATTGTAGCCGATCATTATGCTGTAAAAATTAAGGATTATATTGAGAAGGATTCCTTAACACAAGAAGAAGCCTTTTTTAAAACGGCTCGTGGTATTGAATCTGAATCTATTAGAAACACCTTTTTATTTGATGTAGCAAACCAAACGATAGTTCGCGCTAAAGATGTAGAAGCCTTTTACAAGACGTTTATGGAGATTTCTACAAACGAAGAAAATAATTCTGTAATCACAGAAAAATACAACCAATTAACAGCAGTAGTCAAAGGAAAGCCATCTCCTAAATTTGTTGATTATGAAAACTACAAAGGCGGTAAAACATCTTTAGACGATTTAAAAGGTAAATTCGTATACATCGATGTATGGGCTACTTGGTGCGGACCATGTAAACGTGAAATTCCTTTCCTAAAAGATTTGGAAAAGAAGTACCATGATAAAAACATTGAGTTTGTAAGCCTTTCTATTGATAAAGTTTCAGATCGTGAGAAATGGAAGAAAATGATTGAAACAGAAAATTTGCAAGGTGTACAGGTTTTAGCGGATAATGATTGGAAGTCAAAATTCGTTACCGATTACCAAATTCAAGGCATTCCAAGGTTTATTCTTATAGATGATGCAGGTAATATCGTAGATCCTAATGCGCCTAGACCGTCGGACCCTAAATTAGTTGAATTATTTACTGAATTGAATATATAAGGTCACCCTGAACTTGGTTCAAGGTCGCATCCAAACTTAACAAAAAGCTGTTTTAGAAGTGAAATATCACTTTTAAAACAGCTTTTTTTATGAGATTTATAAGAAGTGTTGTTCATTAGAATAGATCTCTCCAAAAGAAATTGTTGCTTCGTTCGCGTTTTTTAAATCGGTTAAGCTTCTTTTTGTTTTTCTTCATGCTCCGGTGATTTTTCAACTGCAGGTGGTTCTGGTTCAAGAAACAAATCTAAAAAGGCATCACCTAAGTATTCAATAACATGACTTGCAATCAAACTTTGAAAACCTAAATTTAAAGCGCCAAGATCTGCTGATTTCCCGTGTAAATATGTGCCAAATATCGCCGCTACACTAGGGTGATAACCCTGCGCTAGTAAACCCGTTATTATACCTGTTAGCACATCTCCACTTCCCGCTGTTGCTAACCCAGGATTCCCAGTGGAATTCACAAACAGTTTGTCGTTAAAAACAGTAATACTGTAAGCGCCTTTAATAATTAAAATTACTTTATACTTTTTAGTAAACGCTTTGACTTTATCAAGTTTTTCGAAATCATCTTTCCAAGCTCCAATTAGGCGTTCTAATTCTTTCGGGTGTGGCGTTAAAATGGTGTTTTCTGGAAGATATTTTAATAAGCTCTTTTTTGTAGACAACATATTTAAGCCATCGGCATCGATAACTAAAGGCGTTTTATTTTCTTTTAAAAAATGCTCTAAAGCTTCAAGGGTTTCGCCTTCTGTTCCCGCACCTATTCCAAACGCTATAACTGTTGGTTTAATGTTGTAATTAATTTTGGTTATTTTTTCTTCATGACTATCGGTAATCACCATAGCTTCTGGAAAAGAAGCTTGCATGGCGGTGTAGCCACATTTTGGAATATATGTAGTTACCAATCCGGCACCAACCGATAAGGTAGCCCTAGCAGTTAAGGTTACCGCCCCAATCTTGCCGTAACTACCTCCTATGATTAATGCATGTCCGAAATCGCCTTTATGCGAAAAGCGCTCTCTTGGTATATAATTTGGTAAAACTTCAGCCTTGCCAATGAGTTCGGCATCTGTTTCGGTGGTTAATAGAAATTCAGGATCTAACCCAATATCTAAGATCTCCCATTGTGCGGTATATTTTGCTGTTTCGGGTAAAAAGAATATCAGTTTTGGTGATGCAAAACTTAAAGTGAATCCAGCCCAAACGGCATCATTTTCGTTTTCAATAGCTTTGTCCGTAAACAATCCAGAAGGCACATCTACTGCTAATGTGAAGGCTTGACTTTTTCTAAAGTGCATGAACAAATCTTTCACCCATTTACTAATAGGGCGGTTTAGACCAATTCCAAAAATAGCATCAACAATAATGTCTTCAGGGGCAATTTCAGGAAAATCACTAGGATCGTGAATAGGTTCTGGCCAAGCTTTTGTTACACCTTTTAACCTTTCGTAATGTGCTAAAAAATCGGCACTACGCTTGTTGTTATAATCTACAATATAGGTTTTCACATTATAGCCATGAATAATCAAATGCCTTGCTATAACTAATCCGTCACCGCCATTATTACCAATGCCACAGAAGATATGTATAGGAACTTGAGCACCTTGCATACGTAAATGCATCCAATTAAAAATTTGAACACCCGCTCGCTCCATTAATTCAATAGAGCTTATTTTTTGCCTTTCGGAAGTTAATGTATCACCTGCATAGATTTGTGCTTTTGAAAATATTTTCATCTTAAAATTTTATTGTGGATTTTTCAGTACTTATTGAGGTTTGTCACTTATTTTTAATCAAACTGGATTCAATATAAGAATACTGCAAAAAGATTATTAAAGTTTTTTTATAACATTAAAAATAATACTTTTGAAGTGTACTATGTAATTATAATGAATCATTTCAGCCAAAATATTAACGCCATTAATTCCTTTTCAACAAAAGGAATCGTTTCTACATTTGGTACAACTACAAATATTACAACCCTTTGGGGTTGCTAATTACATATTCTTCGGACAATATTTGTGATTTTTTCAATCGCAACAATTCAATTATTATTTTTAATTATCAATTCATTAAAAAATGAAGGTTTTAAAATTTGGAGGGACTTCTGTAGGTTCTTCAAAAAACATAAATAGCGTTATCAGTATATTAGAAAATTACAGTCAAAATGATACTGTAATTTGTGTAGTTTCAGCAGTTGGTGGGATTACAGATCAATTGCTTTTAGCCGGAAAACAAGCGCAAAACAAGGATCAAGCATTCTTAGAAACTTTTAAAGGCATCCAAGAAAGACACTTCGAAATTGTAAAGGAGTTAAACCCTGATAATAACGAGTGCATTTTAAATTACGTTGTAGAGCGGTTAGAAAGCTTAAAGAGTTTACTGGAAGGAATTTATTTAATAAACGAATTGTCTCCAAAAACCTCAGATAAATTAGTGAGTTTTGGTGAATTATTATCTTCATTTATTATTGCTGAAACAATAAAAAACAGAGGTGGTTCTTCGGAAAGAAAAAATTCTCAAGAGCTTATCGTTACCAATTCAAACTTCACAAAAGCTGAAGTTGATTATAAAATAACAGATAAGAACTTTCAAGATTATTTTAAATCGGCTCCTCAAAAAATAACCATTCTTCCTGGGTTTATTTCAAAATCTAAAGCTGGAGAACAAACGACTTTAGGTCGTGGTGGTTCAGATTTTACAGCCGCTATTATTGCAGCGGCATTGAAAGTGGAACAACTTGAAATATGGACAGACGTTAGTGGTATGTACACTACAAACCCTAAATTGGTAAAACAAGCCTACCCTATCGATAAAATTTCATATCAAGAAGCTATGGAGTTATCGCATTTTGGTGCAAAAGTCTTGTATCCACCAACGGTACAACCTGTGTTAAGTTTAGGAATTCCTATCCATATTAAAAACACTTTAGAACCAGAAGCTGTTGGAACAATTATTTCTAATGATGAAACCAATTCTGTTGCGCCTGTTAAAGGAATTAGTAATATTAGTGATATTGCTTTATTGACCTTAGAAGGTAGTGGTATGGTGGGTATACCTGGGTTTTCAAAACGTTTGTTTGAAACTTTATCGCAAGAGAAAATTAATATCATCATGATTACCCAAGCATCTTCTGAGCATTCCATCTGTTTAGGTGTTGAAGAAAAAGATGCACAAAATGCTAAAATTGCTATTGATGCTGTTTTTGAAAATGAAATTGCACTGAATAAAATTGAACCTATTAGTGTTGAAACTGGTTTATCTATCATCGCTCTGGTTGGTGATAACATGAAAAACCACCAAGGGATAAGCGGTAAAATGTTTAGTAGCTTAGGAAAAAACAATGTGAACGTTAGAGCCATTGCTCAGGGCGCTTCAGAAAAGAATATTACCGCGGTTATTGCCGAAAATGATGTTAAGAAGGCTTTAAACACCTTACATGAGCAGTTTTTTGAAACGAACACAAAACAACTTAACGTATTTATTACTGGTGTTGGAAATGTTGGCGAACGATTGGTAGAGCAAATTCACCAACAAAAGAAATTCTTAAAAGACAACTTAAAAATTAAAATGCGTGTTGTTGGATTGTCAAATTCAAGAAAAATGCTTTTTAAAGAAGATGGCATCAATTTAAATAATTGGAAAGCCCAATTAAACGATGGTGAAGATGCTACGTTACAAGGCTTTTTTGAAAAAACCAAAGATTTAAACCTACGTAATAGCATCTTTGTAGATGTGACTGCTAATAAAAATGTAGCCGATTTATACGCTCAGTATTTAAGAGAAAGTATTGGTGTGGTAGCTTGTAATAAAATTGCTTGTTCTAGTGATTTTGAAAACTATAAATTACTAAAACGTTTATCATTAAAATATAATGCACCGTTATTATTTGAAACAAATGTTGGTGCTGGCTTACCTATTATAGATACGCTCAATAACTTGGTAGCTTCAGGTGATAAAATCAATTCTATCCAAGCGGTATTATCTGGAAGTTTAAACTTTGTTTTTAATAATTTCAACGATACTACTAAGTTTTATGATGTTGTAAAACAAGCTGGTGCTGAAGGGTATACAGAGCCTGATCCAAGAATTGATTTAAGTGGTGTTGATGTGGCACGTAAGATTTTAATTCTTGGTAGAGAAAGTGGTGTGGAGATGAATTTAGAAGACATCGATAACAAATCTTTTTTATCTGAATCAGGTTTAAAAAGTGATTCTGTTGAGGATTTCTACGAGACTTTAGTAAAAGATGAAGCCCATTATCAAGCTTTATATGCTTCCGCGAAAGCGAACAATTGCCAGTTAAAATATGTAGCTTCATTTGACAATGGGAAAGCTAGCGTAAGTTTACAGGAAATTCCTGAAGGCCATCCTTTTTATAACCTAGAAGGAAGCGATAATATTGTGATGTTCTACACGCAACGCTACCCAAAACAACCTATGATTATTAAAGGTGCTGGTGCTGGAGCCGATGTGACTGCTTCAGGATTATTTGCTGATATTATTAGAATTGGGAATGAATAGTATTAAAGGCTATAAAAATTAAGAATATGTTACACGAAAAAAATTCTAGTTTCTGTTCAAGTGCAGCCGAAAATTATTTAATAGATAGCATGAATGAAATAAAAGTATTTTCTCCTGCAACCGTGGCTAATGTGGCTTGTGGATTCGATGTTTTAGGTTTTTGCCTGGATAGCGTTGGAGACGACATGGTGATAAGAAAGGTTGAGAAAAAAGGCATTCATATAACTCGAATTGAAGGCTTTGATTTACCGCATGAAGCGGAATTGAACGTGGCAGGAGTTTCTGCTTTAGCCATGTATGATGCTATTGATGTGGATTTCGGATTCGAAATTGAAATTTATAAAAACATAAAACCAGGTAGTGGAATTGGAAGTAGCGCGGCTAGTGCAGTTGGTAGCGTTTTTGGAATGAATGAGCTTATTGGGCGTCCGTTTAATAAAACACAACTTACTGAATTTGCTATAAAGGGTGAGGCCTTAGCGAGTAAATGTGAACATGCCGATAACCTTGCTCCTGCTCTTTTTGGTGGTTTTACTTTAGTGAAAAGCATAAAACCATTACAAATTTTAGAAATTCCGTCACCAGATGATATTTACGCAACAATTATTCATCCGCAAATAGAAATTAAAACCTCAGAATCTAGAGCAATTTTACCTAAAGAAGTGGCTTTAGCTGATGCCATTACACAATGGGCTAATGTGGGTAGTTTGGTGCATGCATTACATACTTCAGATTACGATCTAATTAAAGATTCCTTACATGATGTCATTGTAGAACCGCATAGAAGTAAGTTAATTCCATATTTTAATGAAGTTAAAGAAGCTGTTTTAAACGCTGGAGCTTTAGGTTGTGGTATTTCAGGGTCTGGACCTTCAATTTTTTCAGTAAATAAAGGATTAGAAACCGCTAACAAAGTCAAAGAAGCCATGGAACGTATTTATTCGAAAACAGGTATTACTTTTGATATTCACGTGTCGAAGATTAATACGAGTGGCGTTAAAATAGTATGACGGAAGACGGGTGACGGCTGACAGGAGCGCTTACTCTTATGGGAAAAGGTAATGACAAAAGACGTGTGACGGGTGAAAGTTGAATATTTATGAAAAACATACGGCTCGATACGGAAACAATCTTCCGTCTTCGGTCATTGGGTCACCGGTCAAAAAATTAAAAATGGACAAATTCAAATTTGAAAAACTTATAATTTGGCAAAAGGCCATGGATTTCGGGGAAGTTATTGATAAACTTTCCTTAGAATTCCCTGATAGAGAAAAGTTTAACTTGTCTTCTCAAATTTGTAGAGCATCAGATTCAATAGCCTTAAATATATCTGAAGGTTCTATAGGACAATCAAATCTTGAGCAGAAGAAATTTATAGGCTATTCTATACGTTCTTTAGCAGAAGTTGTAACTTGTTTATTCAAAGCAAAAAGAAAAAATTATATTACAGAAAAACAATTTACCTATTTATACGATGAATCTTATCATCTTATGAATATGATGAGTGCCTTTAGAAAAAATATAAATTAACAACAGAAACGTTTACATTTATTAATATGATAATTAGTTTTATAAAACATAAAGAATATACTTTTCAACTGAAACGTAAACAATATTCCGTCTTCCGTCATCGGTCTTCGGTCAATAGCTAAACGAAAACAATGCCCCGTCATCGGTCTTCGGTCAATAATTAAATATCAACAATCCCCCGTCTTCCTTAAACGGTCTTCGGTCAATTTCAAAACAATGAACTATTACTCACTTAATCATAAAGCACCCAACACGACTTTTGAAAATGCTGTTGTTAAAGGATTAGCACCAGATAAAGGCCTTTACTTTCCTGAAAGTATTACGCCGCTGCCTAAGTCTTTTTTCGATAACATTGATAATTTATCGCATTCTGAAATTGCGTTTGAAGCGATTAAACAATTTGTTTCTCCTGAAATTCCTGAAAGTGTTTTAAAAACCATTGTTGAAGAAACATTATCGTTCGATTTTCCTGTTGTAAAACTCAATGAATACATTTCAACTTTAGAGTTGTTTCATGGGCCAACCATGGCATTTAAAGATGTGGGAGCCCGTTTTATGGCGCGTTGCTTAGGTTATTTCAATAAAGAAAACACTAATGAAGTGACTGTTTTAGTAGCAACCTCTGGAGATACTGGTGGAGCCGTAGCAAATGGGTTTTTGGGTGTTAAAGGCGTGAATGTTGTGATACTCTACCCTAGCGGAAAAGTTAGTGACATTCAAGAAAAACAATTAACAACACTAGGGCAAAATATTAAAGCCTTAGAAGTTAACGGAACTTTTGATGATTGTCAAGCTATGGTTAAAGAAGCCTTTTTAGACGAAAGCTTGACTAGTAAAATGCAATTAACATCGGCTAATTCTATTAATGTAGCACGTTGGTTACCACAGTTATTTTATTTCATGTTTGCTTATAAGCAATTACATAACGATCATGATGATATTGTGTTTTCTGTACCTAGTGGAAACTTTGGTAATGTTTGTGCAGGTATGATGGCGCAAAAATTAGGTTTGCCTATTAAACATTTTGTGGCTTCTAACAATGAAAATAATGTGGTAACACGTTATTTACAAAGTGAATTATACGAACCTAAACCATCGGTGCAAACTATTAGTAATGCCATGGATGTTGGTGCACCAAGTAACTTCATTAGAATTCAAGAAATTTATAAAAACAACTTTAAAGATTTAAAGGAAAATGTGTCTTCCTATAGTTTTTCGGATGACGAAACGAAAGAAGCGATGTTAGAAATATATGATAAATACAATTATGTAGCAGATCCTCATGGTGCTGTTGGATATTTAGGTTGTAAATCACATTTAGAAAAAAATCCAAAAGCACATTGTGTGTTTTTAGAAACGGCGCATCCAACAAAATTCTTAGATGTTGTTGAAGTAGTAATTAAAGAAAAACAACCATTACCAGAGCAAATTCAATCGGTTATGGGGAAAGTAAAAGAAGCCACCTTAGTTTCTAATTATAGTGACTTAAAAGCATATCTTTTAAATAAATAGAAGTTACTTTAACAGAATATATAACTCGTTTGAAATTTATTTTTTAAACGAGTTTTTTATTTCCAAAGCCACCATTCGGCTTTAAACCCTAAGTAATACCCCCATCTATTTTCGCCAGAAAATTGCAAATAAGGTGAATACAAACTTTCCATAGCATAATCATTGTAACGTGCTACCGAGGCCACGAATCTCAAATGCGGACGTGCCCAAATGTCTCGTAAACCAGTGGGCACTAAAACAGGGGCAACACTTAGTTTCACCATAGAAGCATAGGGATTCGTACCATCTTTTCTTTGCGAATAATGCAGTTCTGCTAACAAGTGAAAATAATCGGTTAGAAAAAATTCATTCCTAGAACCGATTGTGAAATCAGTTTTCCGGTTATAAACTTCTTTTTCGAAATATGTGGGTGCTAAGTTATCTAAATCTGATCCTCCCTTACTTTTAGTGTAAATAACATATCCGTTAAAGGTATAATTATCGGAGACGTTCAAAACCGTATGGTTAACTAATGCCAAAGAATAGGCGTTTTTAAACCGTAAACTGTTTTCATCTGGAGCACCAAAAGTAAGCCATGTTTTTGACAGGCCTCCATCTCCCCCATTTGCGATACCAGCACCATAACGGAGTGTAAAATCATTAAAGGAACCTGGTTTAAGCTTTTTAAATTGCCTGTGATATCGAGCACCAAGCACATAACCATAATCTGAAGGAAAATTGACAGCATCTTCTAAATCGTCGTCAGCGTCTTCGGGTAAGGCATTATCTTCACCTTTTTCCATATGATGGTATTCAGCCAGTGCGGTAAAACGATTAGCGTCATCAATATTAAAATCATGTTCACCAATAAAAACAGCGCGTTGCCTTAATGCTGCACTTGGTGTTCCTGTTTTTATATTCAGATAAAAATAAGGTGGTAAAGTAGAAGTGGTATCTACTGAAGCTACAAAAATTGCAGATAATCTACTGTTTTTATATTCTACCCCAGCGCCTTGACCAGAATGATCATTAAAATAAAAATGGTCGGCAATATGTACATCGGCTCCTCGATACATGCGTGAACCAATCCAAACATTTAGTCCTGAACCTCGTATATTACGAGCTTCTGCATATATTTCTGGTAATGCTAAGGATAATCCTCCAACACTAGAAGTCGACGTATTCCCTATTGATGTTAAACTTGTAGAGTATGCTGCTAAACGAATTTGCACATGAATTTCTGTACTGTCTCCTTTTTGGGGTTTAAAGACTAAATTAGGCACCAGTTCCAAATAATCTTGTTCTTCTAGTCGACCACCAATACTCCCCATATTGTTCAAATTTAGACGTCTGCCTATAGAGCCTCCGTTTTCAAAAGACCAATCGACACCGACTCTGCCATAAGATCCTAGATAGAATTTTTTATTCTTAGCATATTCATAATTAATTTGGGAATAACCATTAAAGCTTAGAATTGTTAGAAAAAATAATAGAGTAAGGCTCCTTAAAAACTTTTCGTTTTTTTCTATGGAGGGAATGTTTGTACGCATTAGTTTGGTTGGTTTCTAACAAATATACGAGGAAATCATTTTAATCTCAACAGCCATGTTAATAATAATCTTACAGATTATCAGGGAGTTATTAGGTAAATTATATCCCAAAAAGCAATACGAAAAATAGCCGTTACAACATATATAGGATCAAATTCAATCTAGTTTAAATTAACAACATCTTTTGTTTGATTCTTTAAAACAGTAAAAAGTGTTTCTTTATTAAAAGGTTTTGCGAGGACATCGTCAAAACCAAGCTTTTCCAGTTTAGAAACAAATTCGGTACTTGGAATGTTCGCTGTAAATGCAATAACAGAAATATTTGACCTTATACTTTTAATGTATTCAATCGCTTTAAAACCATTCATTTTTGGCATCTCTAAGTCTAAAAGCACTATATTAATGGCTTTATTTTCCTTTACTTTTTCTATGGCTTCAATACCATTTGTGGCTTCTTCTATATTAGAAACATGTTTTTCTAAAAGCTTCTTAGCATACATCATGCTAACCAAATTGTCTTCAACTAACAATATGTTTAAATCTAATTTAAAATCATCTGTAATAAATTCGCTTTTCGAATGTTTATCAAGCGTTAAGGTGCTTAGATTTAAAGTTAATGGAAATTGAAAACGGGTCCCTTTGTTTATGACACTTTCAATAGTTATTTCAGAATTCATTGCTTTTATAATCGACTGAGAAATAGATAATCCTAAACCTGTACCTCCAAATACGGGATCCTTTTCATTTTTTATTTGATGAAAGCTTTCAAACACCCTTGATAAGTTTTTTGGAGCAATCCCTATTCCCGTATCATCCACCATAAATTGAATAGCAACTTGCTGGTCGTTTATATCTATAATTTCAGCTGAAAAAGTAATATGACCCTGTTCGGTAAATTTTATGGCGTTCGAAATCAGATTATAAATTACCTGTGCGATACGTTTTTCATCGATATTTACAACAATCCCTTTTAATCTAGGATCTATAAAGGATTGTAATTCTAGTTTTTTTTCTTCCGCTTTGTTTATGAAAGGGACAGTGATTTTTATTAAAAAATCATATAATAACTTAGGTGAGTCGGAGAGTTCAAAAAGGCCCGATTCCATTTTATGAACATCTAACATATCATTAACTAACAATAACATATTACTGTTGCAATGGTCTAATATCTCAAAATATCTTTTGTTTTTAGTTTCAAGAGAATTATCACCCAAAATTAACTGAGTTACTCCATTGATACTATTAATTTGAGTTCGCAATTCGTGACCTAAATTAGATAATACTTGGGTGCGTCGGTCTTTTTCACTTTCAGCGTTCTCCTTATCAAACGAAATTTTCTTTATAATTGAATTATTATATTTCAATGCTTGAAGTGAGAACAACATCATAACCCCGAAATTAACTACAGAATTCAACATGAAGCGATTATGAACCTGCTCCCTAGTTAAGTCTTCGTAATATTCAGAATACATTGGAGAAATTAAAAAAGTAACTATTAACAGCCCAAGCATTATCGAATAAAGCGTATTGGTGTGTCTTTTAAAATAAACCTCTCTTCGAATGACATATGGTAGTGAAAAAAGCAACCCGAATAGAAACCAATAATAGCCAGACATGATCCCTTCTAAATAGGTTAACCCCAAAGCTGCAATGCCTAAAGACAGAAAAACACTATAAGGACCTATAATATAATTACGCTTAAAACCAGAAGCATATACACTTATAGTAAAACTTATAAGAGGTAGCAGAATTAAAACAAATGAAGCAGTTAGTCCATTTTGATAACTTATGTATACATAGTAAATATTAAACAGGATAGCAGTCAAATAGACATATACCGTCAACTTAAAAAAAGTTTTGCGTTTTAAATTGTTAAAACTAAGTGTATGAAGTCTTTGTAGCATTGAGAGATAGCAATATTCAAAAGTAAGTATAACAATATGTTAAATGCAAACTTTAACTACTTAGTTATCCGTAAAAATTTGTCTGTTTTATTTTTAATTAGTCTAAAAAACAGGGTGTTTCATTATTAATCTAAAAAACCCATGTCATTCTTCTTAAAAACAGCCGATTAGTTAAAATTTAATTTCATAAAAACAGCCAGTGCTTTTTAACGCTATTTAACAAATTGACCTCACTTTAAACCAGATTAATTTCAATACTTTTGTGCAACAATCAAAAGATATAAGATGAAAAATATAGCCTTAACAGAAACTCACAAAGCCCTTGGTGCTAAAATGGTTCCTTTTGCAGGATACCATATGCCAGTACAATATGAAGGCGTTAATATAGAACACGAAACCGTAAGAAAAGCAGTTGGTGTTTTTGATGTTTCTCATATGGGTGAATTTTTAGTTGAAGGCGAGCATGCTTTAGCTTTAATTCAAAAAGTATCAAGTAATGATGCTTCAAAATTGACCATTGGAAAGGCACAATATAGTTGTTTGCCAAATGATGATGGTGGTATTGTAGATGATTTAATCATTTATAAAATTAAAGAAGAAACTTTTTTATTAGTGGTGAATGCCAGTAATATTGAGAAAGATTGGGCATGGATTCAGTCTAAAAATGATGTTGGAGCGACCATGAGAAATTTAAGTGATGACTATTCGCTTTTAGCCATTCAAGGTCCTAAAGCCATCGAAGCTATGCAAAGTATTACGAGTCATGACTTAGCTGGTATCAAATTCTATAATTTTGTAGTTGGCGATTTTGCTGGAATCGAAAATGTGATAATCTCGGCAACTGGTTACACTGGTAGTGGAGGTTTTGAAATATATTGTAAAAACAGTGAAGCGCAGCAAATTTGGGATAAAGTTTTTGAAGCGGGCGCTGAATATGGTATTAAGCCAATTGGTTTAGCTGCACGCGACACGTTACGCTTAGAAATGGGTTACTGCCTATATGGAAATGATATTGATGATACTACATCTCCTATTGAAGCTGGTTTAGGTTGGATCACAAAATTCACTAAAGATTTTACAAATTCTGAAGCCTTAAAGGCACAGAAAGAACACGGCCCAGAACGCAAGTTAATTGCTTTCGAAATGGATGAACGAGGTATTCCTCGTCAAGGATACGACATAGTTGATGATAACGGAAATAAAATTGGCGTTGTATCCTCTGGAACCATGTCCCCTAGCCTTGGAAAAGGAATTGGTTTAGGTTATGTTCCTACAGTTTTTACAGATGTAAATAGTAAAATTAACATACAAATTAGAAAGAAAGCTATACCGGCCACAGTTGTTAAATTACCTTTTTACAAATAAATATATGCTAGACTATCAGAGCATTATAAACGCTATTTATCAAGATGCAATTAAAGCAAAAGATAAAGGGATAGTGGCATCTTACATTCCAGAATTGGCTCATATAAACAGTGATAATTTTGGTATTCATTTAAGGACTTCTAAAGGCGAAACTTTTGGTGTAGGTGATTTTGAAAAACCTTTTTCAATTCAAAGTATATCAAAAGTTTTGGCTTTATCTAAAGCCATGTCGCTCATTGGAGAGGATATTTGGAAACGCATAGATGTGGAGCCTAGTGGAAATCCCTTTAATTATTTATCTTTAATTGAAGTTGAAAACGGTATTCCTAGAAATCCATTCATTAACGCTGGAGCTATAGTTATAGCCGATATATTGGTTTCAAATTTACAAAACCCAAAAGAAGATTTTTTAAAATATATTCAAGCTTTAACTGGAGATGATAGTATTATCTATAATAAAGATGTAGCCAACTCTGAAAAAATTACGGGTTTTAAAAATTATGCTACGGCCAATCTTTTAAAATCGTTCAGCAATTTAAACAACTCTGTTGATGTCGTTTTAGATTTCTACTTTCATCAATGTGCTCTAGAAATGACTTGCAGTCAGCTCTCAAAGGCTTTCTATTTATTTGTAAATCAAGGAAAATGCTTGCAAAACAAAGTCCATATTACCAATCAGCAAGTAAAACGTATTAATGCGTTAATGCTAACTTGTGGTTTTTATGATGAAGCTGGCGAATTTGCTTTTGAAGTTGGTTTGCCTGGCAAAAGTGGTGTTGGTGGTGGAATTGTAGCCCTTTTACCAGAAAAATTCGTGATAACCGTTTGGTCTCCAGGCCTGAATAAAAAAGGCAATTCTAGATTGGGCATGCTTGCATTAGAACAATTTACTACCAAAACCAAACTTTCTATTTTTTAGAAGTCTGTAATGAAGGCTTATTTATGTTAAAGCGCGAAAATAAACATAGAATTTTAATTTTAGGCGGGAGTGGTTTTCTTGGTGGTGCTATTTATAAAGAACTCTGCCCCTATTTTAGAACTTTTGGCACTTACAATGTAAGTAATCGCACTCTTGAAAAGAACAAGCACTTTTTTCAGTTTAATTTTGAAGAAGATGATATTTACGAAATCTTGGATATTGTTAAGCCTACTGTAATTGTTTCTGCACTTCGTGGCGATTTTTCAAAACAAGTTTTGCTCCATCAGCATCTTGCTGAATATGTGTTGCATAATAGCGTGAAATTACTCTTTTTATCATCAGCAAACGTATTTGATGCTTATAGTAAATTCCCTAGTTATGAGTTAGATAAAACCTATAGCAATAGCATATTTGGCCATTTCAAAATAAAAATTGAAAACATGTTGTTGCGCCTACCAAAAGAAAAGGTTGCAATAATTAGGCTTCCCATGGTTTTTGGTACGCAAGCACCAAGAATTCAAGAAATGCTGCATTTTTTTAAAGCAAAAGAACCCATTGAAGTGTTTCCGAACCTAGTTATGAATGTTACGAATGATTCTAAAGTGACGCAACAAATTCATTATATCATTAATCGGAATAAATCGGGAATTTTTCATTTAGGAAGTGAAGACTTGGTACATCACGATGATTTTGTAAAAGAGATTATAACATCTTTCAATTTACAACATCAAGCCATTTTTAAACAAGTTTATACGACTAACGACGAGCGTTATTTGGCAGTCCTACCAAAATTCAATAAACTACCTAAACATCTTCGACTTAAAAGCGACGATATTTTGACTGAATTGAAATTATAGTTGATTAGAAACCTGCAATTACGTAAATTGTAAAACACTAAAATACAGACAAATTATGAGCAAACTTTCAGAACAAGACATTGAAAAAAGATTACTTCGATTACCAGATTGGGAATATTATGATGATGCTATTCATGGGGAGTTCGAATTCGAAAATTTCAAAGATTGCTTTAGTGCCATGAGTAGAATTGCTTTCGAATGCGAAGCATTAAACCACCATCCTAATTGGACAAACGTATATAATGTCCTTACCATTTCATTATCTACTCATAGTGAAAACGGAGTTACCGCTAAAGATTTTGATTTAGCTAATGCCATTGAACACATAGTAGAACCTGAAGAAGAATAAGGTTAATTATTTGTTTTTGATTTGAAGGTTTTTAAATTTGTCAAAATAATACACAATCAGTTTAATTTAACATAATTCCTATCTCGGTAGGGTAACAATATATTATTATGGGAAGAGCTTTTGAATTTCGAAAAGCAAGAAAGATGAAACGTTGGTCTGCAATGAGTAAGGCTTTTACACGTATTGGAAAAGACATTGTAATGGCCGTAAAAGAAGGCGGTCCAGACCCCGCTAGTAATTCACGTTTGCGTGCTGTTATACAAAATGCAAAGGCTGTAAATATGCCTAAAGACAATGTTGAACGCGCTATTAAAAAAGCCAGTGATAAAAGTCAGGGTGATTACAAAGAAGTTATTTTTGAAGGCTATGCACCGCATGGAGTTGCTGTTTTAGTTGAAACAGCAACCGATAATAATACACGTACCGTAGCTAACGTTAGAAGTTATTTTAACAAATGTGACGGGAGTTTAGGGACTTCTGGATCTGTAGTATTTATGTTCGACCACACTTGTAATTTTAGAATTAATGCTGAAGGTTTAGATCCTGAAGAATTAGAATTAGAATTTATCGATTTTGGTGCTGAAGAAGTTTTTGCCGATGATGATGGCATTTTAATTTATGCACCTTTTGAAAGTTTTGGAGCCATTCAAGCGGAATTAGAAAGTCGAGAAATAGAAATACTATCTTCTGGTTTTGAACGTATCCCACAGGTCACTAAGCCTTTAACCCCAGAACAAGTGGCCGATGTAGATAAGCTGCTTGAAAAACTTGAAGAAGATGATGATGTTCAAAACGTATACCATACCATGGAAGAGTAAACGCATTTAAACACAAGGTATTCAATAGAAACCCCGCCATTGTTGGCGGGGTTTTATTTTTTGTAATTATTTATTTGTAGGTAAGTAGCGAGTCACATACTTTTAAGATAAGCTTTAACCAAAAATCAGGAGCGCAGTCGAGATCCGATGTTTAACACCAAAAAGTTATCGACTTCGCTAGAACGGACAATAGTAAAACATGCAACATTCTTATTTTCAAATTTATCTTGAGTTTAAATTATAGTATTTATCTACCGTCCTATATATTTATTTTAATTACCATTCCGAACAAATAACGAACAGATGAATTTCAAGTTTTATTTAGGCTCGTAAAAAAAACAAAATGGAATTCAATCTTTATGACTAAAGCTTGAATAGCTCTAAATATGACGTCTTATGTATTGATGCAAATGCTTCAATATTAAAAGCGAAAGGATTTAGGGCGGCTACCTGTGTGAAATCACTTGTTTTTAAGCTGGCTGAATAATTTTTTTATGTTCTTTTTTTTCTTTCTATGAATTTGGCTCAGGTAATACTGTCCAATTTCAAAAAAATAAACATTTAAGATTTTCACAGTTTCCTCGTAAAATAAATATAAAAATACATCGGATGTGTTTTGTAGGATAAAACATCTTAAATGATTTGATTATTTATTTCAGTAATGCTTTTTTATTAGTATTTTAGTTCAGACAACAACTAAACTACAGTACGCCAATACCAATTCATTAATTTGTAAAATATTTAATGACAAGAGCGTACTACCACTATTTAAATGAACAACAAAAGCTACCATGAAAGGATTATCCAAAAACGTAAAATGGGGCATTATCGGGTGCGGTAATGTTACAGAAGTTAAAAGCGGTCCAGCCTACAAGATTACTAATGGTTTTTCCATTGCTGCCGTAATGCGACGAGATGCTGAGAAAGTAAAAGATTATGCTAAACGTCATAATATAAAAACTTACTATACAGATGCAGATCAACTAATAAATGATAGTAATGTTGATGCTGTTTATATTGCAACACCTCCAGATACTCATAAATATTACGCATTAAAAGTTGCAGCGGCTGGTAAACCATGTTGTGTAGAGAAACCTTTGGCGCCTAGTTATGCTGATAGTTTAGAAATTTATAATGCTTTTAAATCTAAAGACATCCCGATGTTTGTTGCTTATTATAGACGATCGCTTCCTAGGTTTCTTAAAATTAAATCCTATATTGACGCTGGTTATATAGGAGATGTAAGACATATTTCGACACATTTAAGCAAACCACCAAGTGAAACCGATTTATCTAAATCTTATAACTGGCGTACGGATGCTGAAATTGCTCCTGCTGGGTATTTTGATGATTTAGCAAGTCATGAATTGGATTTGTTTACCTTTTATTTTGGAAATATTAGGGATGCTCATGGCATTAGTGTTAATCAACAAGCATTGTATTCTGCTAAAGATGCTGTGTCTGCAAATTGGCTACATGAATCTGGAGTTACGGGATCTGGAACTTGGAATTTTGGTTGTAATGAGCATATTGATAAAGTCATTATATATGGGTCTAAAGGCACAATTAAATTTTCTGTGTTTCATGAAAACCCAATTACCTTAAAATGTGAATCAATAAAAAAGGAAGTCTTCATTGAAAATCCAAAACACATTCAGTTTCCTCATGTAGAAAACATGATGTATTGTTTTGAAGACCCTACTAAAGTACATCCGTCAACTGGGGAAACGGCACTTCATACCAGTTGGGTGATGGATAAAATTTTAAATAAGATATAGGTATTAAAACAATTAAGTTTCATACTTCTTAAAACAATGATGCTAAGAAGTATGAAACTTTTTATCAATTTTAGGCTATTAAGATTTACTTTTTATTCTTTACATAAATCAATTTGAAGCGACCATTCGTTTGATCACGTTGCTCTAAGTCAAATTGGTCTAAGGACTTAAATAAGGGCGTCAATTTTTCAAAACCAAAATTACGTGAATCAAAATTGGGTTGTTTTTTTATGATTAATGACCCTACATCTCCTAAAAACGCCCAACCATCATCGTCTGCGGTATCTTCAACAGTATGTTTTAAGAACTGAATAACTTTTGGAGTGATATTATAAAGGTTTTCCTTTGTTTTTGGAGCGCCATCTGATGGTTTTTCAGAATCTTTCTTTAAAATTTCTAAATAAATAAACTTATCACAAGCCACAATGAATGGATTAGGGGTTTTCTTCTCACCCATCCCGTAAACCACTAAACCAGCTTCACGCAATCGGGTGGCTAATTTAGTAAAGTCACTATCTGAGGATACCAAGCAAAAACCGTTGACTTTTTCTGAATACAAAATATCCATAGCGTCAATTATCATTGCCGAATCTGTAGCATTTTTACCGGTTGTATAGCCATATTGTTGAATGGGAGTAATAGCATTTTCCAGTAGAATGGTTTTCCATTTGGCTAAATATGGCTTGGTCCAATCGCCATAAATTCTTTTTATTGTTGGTGTGCCGTATTTAGTGATTTCTTCCATCATTTCAGAAATGTACTTTGCTGGAATATTATCACCATCAATTAAAACTGCAATTTTTGTATCTTTTATCATAAGCTTTAAATATAGGTTAATTTGAAACCTTACTACTCTTTATGTGTTATAATTTCAACTTATAAAATTAAATTTATAATTAGGTATCTTAGATTAAGTTCGAATAAATTGCTATATCAATGGTAACTTCTAGTTTAATGTTCAGTCAAAAAATAAGTTTAACTCTAATAGTACGACTATATTTACCGCTTTCTAAATAATACAAGTTTACGATTTATTATTTTTCCAGTTAACTAACTAAAAAACAACTCTATTAACTATACTTTATTAAACTTATTAATTAAGAGTTTTCTGAAATTTTACCTTTAACATTCTCGAAAAAACTGTAGATATATTTGAAGTCTTCTTCTATATCATCTGTTGGATAGAAAGGTTCTGACACGAGGTTTTGTTTGTTTTTATAATCAAGTGTAAACATAATAATAGGTACCTGCGCCTTTTTCGCAATGTAGTAAAAACCCGTTCTAAATTTTTCAACTTTTTGACGTGTTCCTTCAGGAGCTAGTGCGATTCTAAACTCTTCATTTTCATTAAATAATTTCGCAATGGCATCAACTTTATTTTCGTTTTCTTGTCGATTTATTGGGCTACCACCAACTGCTTTTAAAAACCAACCTAAAGGAAATACAAATAGTTCTTTTTTAGCAATAAAATTACTTTTAAGCTGAACAACAGCGCGCATTAACACGCCAATATAGAAATCGTGCCAACTGGTATGCGGAGCAGCAATAAGAATGGCTTTTTTTACGGTGTCTTTTGAAAAGTTTGTATTACCAATAATACGCCAACCTAACCATTTAAAATAAATTAACTTAGCCAGTTTCTGCATGGTATTACATTTTTTGATAAAGTGCTTTTAATTTTTCTCTTGTAATGGTTTTTTTCCAATTTTTACCAATGGCATTTTCCCATAGTGGTTCAAGACTTAAGGCAACATCAATCATAATATCGAATTCTTCATTACTCAATTGAGCACAAACATTTTGAGGTAAGATAATGTTATGCTTCATTTTCATTTCTTTGAATAAAGCGACACCTTCTGGATAAAATTCCTCTAAATGGTCAAAAACAATACAATTTCCAATACCGTGTTTTGTTCCTAATAAATATGATAAACCATAGCTCATTGCATGTGCTACACCCACCTGTGAGTAAGCGATACTCATTCCGCCATGCCAAGAGGCCATCATTAATTTTTCCTGGGCTTCTACATCTGATATGTTAGCAGAATTATCTAAGAAAATTTCTTTACAAAGCTCTAAAGACTTTTCGCCGTAACTTTGGCTAAATGAATTCAAATATGAGCCATTTAATGATTCTATACAGTGAATATAACAATCCATTCCTGTATAAAACCATTGGTCTTTAGGAACATCCTTTGTTAATTCTGAATCTAGTATAACTTGATCAAAAGGTGTAAAATCTGAATTGATACCCAATTTTTTTTCTGGTCCTGTTAAAACTGTCGTTCTAGACACTTCTGCTCCTGTACCAGATATCGTAGGGATGCCAACATGATAAATAGCAGGGTTTTTTACTAAATCCCAACCTTGATAATCCTTAGCTTCACCTTCATTGGTAAGCATAATAGAAACAGCTTTTGCTAAGTCTAAAATAGAACCACCACCAATTCCAATAATCCCTGAAGGACGCGCTTTCGTGTTTAAAATAATTTTTTCAACAAGTTCATCAACCTGTGTTGTTTTAGGTTCCTCATTTGTAGAAATAAAAACAATTTCATCATCATAATAAAGCGATATTCTAGATGTTAATTCTGTATTATTTTTAAAAACATCATCAATCAGATATATAAAAGGTGCGCTAATACTCAGGCGCTTAGGCGCTAAAATCTCATTTAACTGATTAAAACTACCTCTACCAAAAATAACTCTTGGTACCATTGGAAAGTTCTTATAACTCATTTAACACGTTTGCTTTTAGAATTTTCAAAAATACTATTAATTTAACTTTTATAAGTGCAATTCTTACCTAAATTTTACCGCAGTTTATATCTAAAATCATCGTTTTAAACACATCACTTTTGACTCGTTTTATTTTAGAAAATTAAGAATTTCACTTATAGAATCTATAGTTTTATATGTTTTACCGTTTGTTTCTTCTTCTTTAACTTCTTCATGCGCCCATGTGGTATGAAATGGCACATGCACAGCATGGGCATTGATATTAACCAGAGGCAAAACGTCTGATTTCAAAGAGTTTCCAACCATTAAAAATTCTTTCGGGTCAATATTCAGATGTTTTAATAGCTTAGAGTAATTGATTTCTTTTTTATCACTTAAGACTTCTATGTGATGAAAATATTTTGTTAGTCCTGATTTCTTTAATTTCTGCTCTTGATCAAGTAAATCACCTTTTGTTGCAAGTATTAATCTGTATTTTTTTGATAAAACTTCTAAAACTTCCTCAACGCCATCAAGTACTTCAACTGGCATATTCAACATAGTCTTTCCGATATTAAGAATAGCTTCAATAGTTTTAGGTGAAACAGTTTTGTTGGAAAGTTCTAAGGCACATTCTACCATAGATAATGTAAAAGCTTTCACACCATAACCATATAATGGCAGGTTTCCAATTTCCATTTTAAAAAGCTCTTGGTCAATTTTATTTGGCGTTTCAAATTTTGATAAAAGCTTTCCGAATTCTGCTTCAGCATTTCTAAAATACGTTTCATTCACCCATAACGTATCATCAGCATCAAAACCAATAACTTTGATGTTTTTATAGTCTACCATATTTTTTTGGCACGTTCTAGATCTTCTGGTGTATCAATTTCAACACCCTCCACATCAGTTTCTACCATTTTTATACGTTTGCCATACTCTAAATATCGAATACATTCTATTTTTTCTGAAGCTTCTAAAGGCAACATAGGTAATTTATAGAAATCTAATACGGCTTCTTTCCTAAAGGCATAAACCCCCTTGTGTTTGAAGTATTTGGCTCCAGAATCTTTATCTCTTAAGTAAGGTATTGGACTTCGCGAAAAGTATAATGCAAAGTTGAATTTATCGACTATAACCTTAACAGTGTTTGGGTTTTTTATTTCGTCTTCATTGGTGATATGCACCATTAAAGAAGCCAAATCTATACTTTTATCTTGATCTTCTTTAAACACTTCAATAAGTTTACGAAGCGATTCTTTATCTGTAAAAGGCTCATCTCCCTGAACATTAATAACGATATCAACATCCAAGAATTCCACAGCTTCAGCAATTCTATCACTTCCACAATCATGCTCCTTTTTACTCATCATGGCCTTACCACCATGACTAATAATTTCTTGATATATAATATCACTATCTGTAACAACAAAAACGTCGTCAAACAGTTGTGTCGCTACAGTAGCTTCATAAGTTCTTAAAATAACTGTTTTACCACCAAGGTCTTGCATGAGTTTTCCAGGAAAGCGTGAAGCCGCATATCTTGCCGGAATCATTGAAATTATTTTCACAAGTTTAAATTTTATATGGATTTAAGATCATTCAATTTCAGTTCAAAAGTACTTAATTTAAAAACTATTCTTCAAAAAAATCATCTTTAAAACCAATTAAGTATAATTTTTCTTTGGCTCGGGTAACTGCGGTATAAAGCCAACGTAAATAATCTTTATCAATACCATTTGGTAAATAAGGCTGTTCTACAAAAACGGTATCCCACTGCCCTCCTTGTGATTTATGGCATGTAATGGCATAGGAGAATTTTACCTGTAAAGCGTTAAAATGTTTACTCGCTTTAACTTTTAGAAACTTTTTATAGTTACTACCTTCGTTTTCAAAATCTTTTAAAACCTCTTGATATAGTCGGTTAGAATCTTCGTAAGTTAATGACGGGCTCTCACCTTCTATGGTATCCAAAAGTAGAACAGTTTCAATAGGATTCATATTTGGGTAATCTACCATTCTAACTTTAACTTCTGCAAAACGAAATCCATAAAGCGCTTGAATACTAAAGATTTCTAAAACTTCAATAATATCACCATTCGCTATAAAACCAGCCTCTGTTGTTGGTTTTATCCAAAAATAATTATTTTTAACTACCATTAAGTAATCACCTGCAGATAATTCATTTTCATTAAAAAGAATACGACTTCTAATTTGCTGATTGTATAAATTGGCTCGTTTATTGCTCCTTACTATAATAGCCGTTTCCTCGTTACCTAATTCACTATATGAATCATTTATGGCATCCATGATCTCATACCCATCTACAAGTCTAACAATATCTTTAAATGGTGTAATATCAAACTTAAAAGCATCAAAAAAGGAACTCGCCAAGGTTTCTCTTAGAGCCGTAGCATTCATCAAAATCCCTGAGTCCTGTTCTTGCCTCACCACTTCATCCAATTCCATTCTTGTGACTTCCTTATCGTAATTTAAACTCAACGTATTTTCGTCAAGAGCAGGACTTAAGTCTAATTTCACAGGGGGTAATTGTGCGGTATCTCCTATTAATAAAAGTTTACAATGGTGTCCAGAGTAAACATATTGCATCAAATCATCTAATAGAGATCCATTTTCCACAAATTTAGATTCACCAGGGGTATCTGGAATCATAGAAGCTTCATCTACGATAAAAATGGTGTTTTTATGTTTGTTTGGTTGTAAAACGAATTTTACACCACCTCCTTTATCTTTCTTTGGGAAATAGATTTTTTTGTGAATTGTAAAGGCTTCTTTACCTGAGTAATTAGCTATTACCTTAGCGGCTCTACCAGTTGGTGCTAGTAGTACAGCACTCTTTTTTGCCTTCCATAAATTGGAAACAATGGCACCAACTATAGTTGTTTTTCCAGTTCCAGCATATCCTTTTAATAAATAAAGTGCATTTGGAGAATTATTAAAAATAAATTCAGATAATTGTTGAAGAACAATATTTTGTTTTATCGTGGGATTAAACGGAAACTGCTGTTTTATAAGCAGATAAAATTGAGAAGCATTCATCTTAAGGAATCTGGGGGAATTTTTTATTCAAAGATAGAAATGATTTTTACTCTCTTTGTTTTTACGGTTAAAAAAAAATTGTAGATTTGCTAAATACCTTAAAAATAATTTTTAATTAAAGAACATACTATGTTAACATTTATTCTTATTGCAGTTGCTGTAATACTAGTTACAATTGGCTTGGTTAAGTTGATTGACAAAGTGATACCTCAAAAACTTAAACCTGTCTTAACTATTGCCCTTTGGGTTTTAATTGGTTACTTAGGTTATTTAACATACATGTCTGTCTATGAGCCAATTAAGTTTAACAAAGTAAAAAACAAACGTTACGTTCAAGTTATTGAAAGTTTAAAGGATATTAGAGATTCTCAACTTGCGCATAGACAAGTTACTGGTAAATTCGCAAAAGATTTTGATCATTTAATAAAATTTATTGACACTGCAGAGTATACAATTACACAACGTAGAGACTCTACTATTATTGATGAAGAAAAAACGAAGTTATATGGTGTTGATTCTTACAAAGAGATTGTAGTGATTGATACGCTTGGTTTTGTTCCTGTAAAAGATTCTTTATTTAAAGCTTCTAACAGATACAAAACAATGATGAATGTTCCTGTTGGAAAAGAAGGTGCTAAATTTGAAATGAAATCTGGATTTATCGAGCAAAACAAAATTAATATCCCAGTATTTGAAGCAGGAGTAAAAAAACGTGTTCTTTTATATGATCAAAACAATGACCTTATAATTCAAGAGAATCAAGTGGTTTCTGTTGATGGTGTTAATGGTGATGCTTTAAAAGTAGGATCTATGGACGAGGTTAAAACTACTGGAAACTGGCCTAAAACATATGGCGATAACGAATAAGAGTTCTAACGAGCTAACAAATATAGAATTGTCCATTCAACTAAGTTTGAGTGGACTTTCTTTTTGTATACTGAATCGTAATTTAAATACGGTTATAAATTTGAGGGAAATTCAGTTCGAAAAAAAACTGAACCCTTTAGAGCTATTAGATCGACTTAAAGAGTTATTTCATAATCAAGAAACCTTATCTTATAACTTTTCTAAAGTTTCGGTTATACATGAGAATGACTTATTCGCAATAGTTCCACAACCCTTATTCAATGAAGATTGTTTAGCCCATTATTTAAAATTCAACTCAAAAATCCTTAAATCGGATTATATAACTTACGATACCATAAAGGAAAATGATAGTGTGAATGTTTATGTGCCATACATAAATATAAATAACTTTATCTACGACAAATTTGGAGCGTTTACCTTCAAGCATATTTCCACAGTTTTAGTTGAAAACCTGCTTCAAGTTGAAAAAAACAAATTAAATACGCGAGTATATATTAACGTAAGTTTCGATCATTTCGAAATCGTAATCATTGAACATTCCAAATTAAAACTCTGTAATACTTTTACATATGGTTCTTATGAAGATTTCATTTATTACATTTTATTTACTGCCGAACAATTAAATCTTAACCCAGAAACGCTTAAATTGGTTTTCTTAGGTCAAATAGAAAAAGGTGATAAACTTTATGAAATAGCCTATAAATACATTCGAAACATTAGTTTTGGAAATAGAAATGACACTTTTAAATTTGAAAAACAACCTCAAACAAGCTACTCAAACTTCACTTTAATAAACAATTTTTAATGCGAATTATATCAGGATTATATAAAAGTAGAAAGATTATTGCTCCAAAAAACTTACCTGTGCGCCCAACAACGGATATGGCTAAGGAATCTTTATTCAATATCATAAATAACTTGTATTATTTTGATGCTATAACTGTATTAGATTTATTTGCAGGTACTGGTAATATTAGCTATGAATTTGCTTCAAGAGGCACCGAAAACATTACCTGTGTAGATCAAGACTTTGGTTGTATAAAGTTTATAAACCAAACCGCCGAAGCTTTTGATATGCCTCTTCAAACGATTAAAAGTGATGTTTTTAAATTTCTTGAAAAAACTAAAATCCAAGCAGATGTCATTTTCGCAGATCCACCTTATAATTTTTCAGAAGAACAATTTTCTAGAATCCCCGATTTAGTTTTTGGAAACAATTTACTACTTGAGGATGGTGTGCTCATTGTAGAGCATTCTAAACATACAGACCTATCAAATGTAAAGCATTTCTCCTATTCTAAAAGTTATGGTGGAAATATGTTTAGTTTTTTTGAAATTACTGCACAATAAATTATTATAATTCGCTTTTTTTTCAGTACTTTAGAACTAATCCAGAAAAAACGAATAAGCACACCTAAACAATACAATAAATACTTATTATTTTCAAGTGCTATGATAGGTATTTGTCTTAAGGTGATAGAAACAAAACTTAAAAATCATTAAGCATATTAATGTGACTTTTTAAAGATTATAATTATTAGTTAGTCACTAGTTTTTAAATGATAAACCCTTCTTTAAATCAAAGAAGGGTTTATTTATGAGTAAGTAAATCTATAAGCCGAATCCTGTATGTTTAGTATTTCGATTAGAGTTCTCTAATAAAAACTAAACACCCTTATCATTTATCTGAATGTATGATTACCCATACACTTAAGCTGTCTACCCTCTAGCATCAAACGTGCTGCCTTCTCCCGATAACTATCGGCGCGCTAGTATACATGACATTGCACCACATAGAGTTTACCTGGTTTCACTACAGCATTACCTGTACATCCTTTCTGTTGCACTTTTCCTAATCTCACGACTGGTGGCCATTAACCACTATGTTGCACTATGGTGTTCGGACTTTCCTCTATTCATTTACATGAACAGCGATAAGGCGATTTACTTGGGAGCAAAAGTACAACTCTCTATATCCAATTTCCTAATTGAAATGATTAAATTTTGGGCGCTCCAAAAAAGGCCGGGCTTTCCGTTATATCTTTTTTTGCCATAGGCGGCAACAAAAAAAGGATACCACTACAATCCCTAGCGCAGGTGTCTGCCAAGACCATTATATACCTACTTATATAACTTAAATCTACATGGTTCCATCCCTTTCAAGCAAAGCTATAATTTGTGCTTTGATCTGCTAAATCAAGAAAACACACATCACGCTACTCCGTTTCTTTTTGTTAATAACTCCTCTTAAATTATAGGTTCAAAATTCTAAATTCTAAATTGAATTTTTAACTTTGTCTATCTAAGATTTTTCAATGGAACATTTTGTTGTATCGGCTAGAAAATACAGACCACAAACGTTTAAAGACGTTGTTGGTCAGCAAGCTATTACAAATACTTTACTCAATGCCATTGAAAATAATCATTTAGCACAAGCCTTATTGTTTACAGGTCCTCGTGGTGTAGGTAAAACAACTTGCGCCCGTATTTTAGCTAAAATGATTAATAGTGACGGAAAAGAAACCAATGAAGAAGATTTTGCTTTTAATATTTTTGAACTCGATGCCGCTTCAAACAATTCGGTTGATGATATTAGAAGTTTAACAGATCAAGTTCGTATTCCGCCACAGGTAGGTAAATACAAAGTGTATATCATTGATGAGGTGCACATGCTCTCGCAAGCAGCTTTTAATGCGTTTCTTAAAACATTAGAAGAACCACCTAAGCATTGTATTTTTATTTTAGCAACTACCGAAAAGCATAAAATAATTCCAACCATTTTATCTCGATGTCAAATATTTGATTTCAAGCGTATTACTGTTAAAGATGCTAAGGATTATTTGAAATACATTGCTGAAGAACAAGGTATTACTGCCGAAGACGATGCCTTGCATATTATCGCACAGAAGGCTGACGGTGCGATGCGTGACGCCCTTTCTATTTTTGATAGAGTGGTAAGTTTCTCTGGAAAAAACCTAACTCGACAAGCAGTTACCGAAAATTTAAACGTGCTTGATTACGAAACGTATTTTACAAGTACCGATTTAATTTTAGAAAATAAGATTCCAGAATTACTAATACAATTTAATAATACCCTTTCTAAAGGTTTTGATGGGCATCACTACATTGCTGGTTTAGCATCACACTTTAGAGATCTTTTAGTTAGCAAAAATCAAGAAACTATAGAATTACTGGAAGTTGGAGATCAAACCAAAACAAAGTATTTAGAACAATCTAAAAAGGCTTCTCAGGAGTTTTTAATGCAGGGTATTAACCTAGCAAATGATTGCGACCTCAAATACAAAACCAGTAAAAATCAGCGACTTCTCGTCGAACTATGCCTTATGCAGCTTGCCTCTATCACTTTCGATGGAGAAAAAAAAAAATGGTAAACATTACATAATACCAGCTTCTTATTTTAAGAAGAAAGGCATTACGCCTATTCCTGTTAAAAAGGAAATAGAAACGCCAAAACCTGTCACAACAGCAGCTCCTGCAGCGGATAGCGCTAAAAACCCAACGGCTTCATTTCAAGTAAAAGAGCCACCTAAAGTTGTTTTAAAGCAAGAAACAAAGCGTACTTCCGGACTTTCACTTAGTAGTATTAGAGCTAAGAAAGCACATCAAATCAAACAAATGGAGGTGGTTGTTGATGAAGAAAATTTACCAACAGAAGCATTTACTGAGGAGGAGTTTTTAAAAGTATGGCATGAGTTTATTGGTATATTGCGTAAAGAAGGTAAACATAACTTGGCCTCTATTTTAGCCATTGACACACCAAAACTAAAAGGTACCACAGCACATTTAGTATTTCCTAATGCTACTAATAAAATAGAAGTTGAACGCCAGTCGTACGAGCTCCTCCTACATATTAGGCAATCCCTAAGTAATTATGATATCTCTTTAGAAATTACGATTAATGAAGTTATGGAAAAGCAATATGCATATACTACAGAGGAGAAATTTGAAAAATTGAAAGAGAAAAATCCAAGTATCGATCTTTTGCGAAAAACTTTCGATTTAGGACTTTAACTTTTTCATTTAATTGTTAAAACATAAAATTATGCTCGGATTAAAATTACCAACAGACCCTCGATGGGTTAATATTGTAGAAAAAAACATTAAAGAGATTTTAACCGATCATGCGTTTTGTGAGCAAAAAGCAACCAGCACAGCTATTTCTTTAATTGTAAGTTTTCCAGAATATACAGAGCTAGTTCAAGAAATGACTGCCTTGGTAAAGGAAGAAATAAGTCATTTTAAAATGGTTCACGATAAAATTATTGAACGTGGTTGGGTTTTAGGTCGTGATCGACGTGATGATTATGTTATACAATTGTTGAAATTTTTCCCTAAAGGAGGAAGTAGAACCACCCAATTAACACACAGATTGTTGTATGCCGCATTAATTGAAGCTAGAAGTTGTGAACGCTTTAGATTATTGTCTGAGGAATTGGAAGACCAAGAATTGGCTACATTTTATAGGAATTTAATGGTGAGTGAAGCCAACCATTACACGATGTTTTTAGGCTTTGCAAGAAAATATGGTGATAAAAAAGAAGTTGATGTCAAATGGCAAGAACTTCTTGATTATGAAGCTGAAATTATGAGTAATCTGGGAACTTCTGAATCTATTCACGGTTAAAATTTATAACCAACCCCTATTTGAAAATTCTTGTTTTTTGCACCAAGACCGGAGTCGTCATCAAATACATTTCTAAGTCCGTTTGAGTGACGTACATCTACATATAAAGCATAATTAATTCTATATTCTAAACCTAAAATTGACGAGAAACCGAAATCGGCTGCCCTATCATCAACTTCATGTATTTTTAAACCAACTTGCGGACCGAAATTAACATGTATTTTTTTAAATAATTTAATGCTAATTAAAACTGGCATTTGTATATAATTAAATTGTAATTCATCAGTTTTTGAGCCTTCATATGAAAATTGAAGCTCAGGAATAAGTGATATGCCTTTAGTTAATCCTATATCAGCTAAAACGCCAAAATACACACTGTTTCTGTGTTTATTTTCAACCGGAATTTCACTGTAAAAATCTAAACTGGAAGTGTTCATTCCTCCACGTACCCCATATTTTACATTTTGAGACTGTCCAGTCCAGGAGCACATTACTATAGTAGTTAATAGGTAGATATATTTCATAATAAATAGGCTATTTGGGTTGTTTAAAAATTTTCGATTGATGTAGCTATCAAATATTTTATTCATTTTGGAAATATGAATTGCTACATTAATCTCAATAGAATTTCACGCGATTTCGGCAATTAGTCATTTCTCAAAAACATCTATACAATTATATATTTGGTTGATTCTTAACCGCGGATATAGGCAAAAACTTCATGTTTTAATAGTGTTTAAGCGATAGTTGCATTATCGAATAATATTATTAAAGACGAATATATATTATAATTGTAAACACCTACAACAATAAAAGGTGAAGTGCAGAATTTTACTGTGTATTGCTTGAAACGGTATCGTAGTAAATACTTTTTATCACCCCATCTGCTAGTCCAATTTTCGGAACATAAATGTTTTTAGCACCGCTCCACTTCATGGCAGATAAATATATACGCATTGCTGGAATAATCACATCTGCACGATCTTGGTTAAGATCTAACTCTGTGATGCGTTCGTCGTAAGAGTAACTTTGAAGGGTGTTATAATAGGAACTCATATAGAAATATGAAAGTGGTTTTCCCATCGATTTTCCTGAAATTTTAAATATTTTATTAATATTTCCTCCAGACCCAATAACTGAAAGTTTATCATAACCTAAAGCATGGGTGGCGATCCATTCGCGAAGTTCTTGCCAAGCTTCATTCTTAACCATATCATTTAGAAGTCTAACCGTTCCTATTTTAAAAGATTTAGAAACAATAGACTTACCATGATCTATTACTGTAAATTCGGTACTACCACCACCAACATCAACATACAAATAAGTTTTATTAGGGTCGATGTATTTATTTAAATCGGTTGCTGCTATTATAGCCGCTTCTTCTTCACCTTCGATAACATCTATACTAATTCCAGCATGGTCTAAAACCAAATCAACAATTTGTTTACCATTTGTTGATTCACGCATAGCAGATGTCGCACAAGCCTTATATTTCACTACTTTATGAGATTTCATAAGCAGTTTAAAAGCAAGCATCGTATCTAGAATACGTTGTGTGTTTTCCTTAGAAATTTTTCCTTTTACAAAAACATCTGCACCTAAACGAATTGGAACTCGAACTAAAGAGTTTTTCTTAAATTGTACAGGACGCCCTTTTTGTTCAATTATATTAGAAATAAGGAGACGCACTGCATTTGATCCAATATCTATGGCAGCATATTTTTTTAAGGAAAGCATATTTAATTTTCTAATTTTTTTAGATAATAATCGTAAAGTGCATACTGAGAGCGAAGTCTCTCTTCATTATTTACGCGGTATTCATTTTCTTGCGAATCGTTTAATATTCTGGCCTTCACGTTATCATTCCAGCAAATATTAAAGGTTTCAATAATTTCTTGTTTGATATCGTCATCATAGATTGGGCAACTAACCTCAACTCTATTTTCAATATTTCTTGTCATCCAATCGGCAGAAGAGATATATACTTTAGGCTTACCTTCATTGCCGAAGATATATACCCTAGAATGTTCTAAAAATTTATCAACAACACTTATAACTTCAATATTCTCACTCATTCCAGGAACCCCAGGAATTAAACAACATAAACCTCTAACAATCATCTGAATTTTAACACCTGCACGACTAGCCTCATAAAGTTTATCAACCATATTATAACTAGAAATACTATTCATTTTTAATCTAATAAGCCCTTCTTTCCCCTGACGTACACTCTCAATTTCGTGATCAATAAGTTTGAAAACTTCTCTTTTCGTATAATGAGGTGAAACAATGAGGTGTTTGTATTTATTAATTCGATAATTCGTTTTAAAGAAGCTGAAAATTTTATCAACATCTTTTAAAATCTTTTGATTAGCAGTAAAAAGCGTGTAATCCGTATAAATTTTAGCGGTAGATTCATTAAAATTACCGGTACTTACAAAGCCATAACGGCGTATTTTCTTGCCTTCTTCACGCTCAATAACACACATTTTACTGTGTACCTTCAGTCCAGCTACGCCAAATATGAGGTTAACACCAACTTCCTCCATTTGTTTAGCATAATTAATATTGGCTTGCTCATCAAATCGAGCACGAAGTTCTATTGAAACAGTAACTGTTTTTCCATTTATAGCCGCATTTATTAAGGAACTTGCGATATGAGATATTTCGGCTAAACGATAAATCGTAATTTTAATAGTTTTAACTTTAGGATCTAAAGCGGCTTCCCTTAAAAATTTTACAACATAAGAAAATGTTTGATAAGGAGCGTGTAACAAATAATCCTTCTTCACTATTGCTTTAAAAATACTGCTTTGTAAACTCAATCCCTTAATAGGAAGCGCTTCAATTTTATCATACAAAAGATCTGTTCTTCCTAAGCTTGGGAATCCCATATAATCTCTTCTGTTGTGATAACGTCCTCCAGGAATGATACTATCGGTAGCATCAATGCCCATTTTCGACATTAAGAATTGTAAGGTATCTTTATGAATGGTTTTATCGTAAACAAATCTAACGGGCTCACCTACTTCTCGATGTTTAACACTATCGGATAATTTATCAATAAAACTTTTACTTAAATCACTTTCAAAATCTAACTCACCATCGCGAGTGATTTTTATCATATGCGCAGAAATGCTTTTATAGTCGAAAATATTAAAGATATCACTTAAACAATGACGTAATAAATCATCTACGGCAATAATAAAAAATTTATCATCTTGTTTTGGTAACACAACAAATCGATTAACCGACTTCGGTATTTCGATTAAAGCAAATTGCTTTTTATCTCCTGGCATTAACATTCTAACAGCTAAATACGCACCACTATCTTTTAAGTTAGGAAGTACAACTTCATCGTTAAGAATGATAGTTACAAGGGCTGGGCTTACCTGTTTTAGAAAATATTCTTTAATAAACTCATGCTGGGAGTCATCAATTTGAGTTTCATTAATAAGGTAGATGTTTTCTTCTCTTAGCTTATTGCCAATTTCATGTAAAATATCTAGACTTTCACTTTGCTGACTAATTACAATTTGTGTGATAATTTCAAGCAACTCCTTTGCTCTAATACCTCCAAGTTCATTTTTAGCACCTTTACCTGCCTCAACAATACGTTTAACTGTTGCATAACGTACTTTAAAGAATTCATCCAAATTATTAGAAAAAATTCCTAAAAAACGCAACCTTTCGATTAAAGGAACCGATTCATCTTCAGCTTCTTGTAGTACTCTAGCGTTAAATTGTAACCAACTTATTTCTCTATTAATGTAACTATTATTTACAGAGGCTTCTGTTTTTGTCATTCAGCAAGGTTTTATTTATCCAAAACAAATATATCGTATTTTGATGTAATATTGTTAACAATACCACTTGGTAATTGGTAAAAATAGACGAGAATTAATGATAATTTAAGATTAGAACTTTATTATACTAATGTAGTATTTACTTTAAATCACGTGGAAATAATGTTTTAACAGTTTCACCTTGTTCTATTTCATTCCAGTGTAAAACATCAAATTGTATTTTAACTAATCCTGAAGTTGGCACATTATCAATTGATCGATTACCGTATGTATTTACAAAATCTGTGATAGCATGGTTATGTCCAAAAATCATCAAATTGTGAATAGCATCACTACAAGATTTTATAAACTCTATAAGATTATAACCTGCAAAATCATATAAATCATAGTGGTAACTTACTATGTTATTATCAATTTTTAAATTGGATATAAATATACCAGCGGTGTCCTTGGCACGTATAGCATCACTAGAAACTAATTGATCAATGCTTACACCGTCTTTATGAAGCTGTTTAGAGACTAAATTAGCATCAGCAACACCACGATTGTTCAGTGGACGCTCATGATCGATAACATCAAATTCCCAGGAGGATTTTGCATGTCTTATTAAGATTATATTTTTCATAATACATTAGAATTCACACGTTTTGTAACGCTTAATTGTTTAACAATTTTACATCATTTATCTGTAAATACTCACAAAAGAACAACAAAACACACTTAAACAAGAGAATTTTTTATCTAAATAAACTCTCGGCGACAAATTACTAATATTTCCGTTTAACAACTTTTAATAAACTCTTAAACGAATATTTAAGTGATTTAACATTTTTTTTTGAACTTCATTATTCATATAGCTTCATTTGTTACACCTACAAAATGCAATCTTATGTACCCAAACCGAACCAAAATATTGTTAAACTATCGCGCTATAGTTTGTCTTCCCTCTTTTTTCAACTCTAAAATAATAACACGAATTCATTTTAATTGCTTCTATCTATCACTTCAAAAATAGAAACAGGCCTTTAAAACGAACCATACAACTATATATAACCACTTTATTAATGCAATATGAGAAATAATTACAATTGTATTTCGGTAGTCAAAATAAAAAAAGCATTATCTATATTGCTTTTTTCAATGTTACCTAGCTTAATGTTTGGTCAATCAAATGCCAATTCAATTAAGACAGGAGCCACTTTTACTTGGATGAGTTCTCAACCAAACCCTGAAGATTCTGCAATATTAGATTATATCACTATAGACGGGACGGAATATAATACTTTTGTAGTTCCAACCAGTTATGAATTATCTAGACTTGGTTTTGAGGGTGATTCTTATAATAAAATTTATAAAGATGACAATGTAATCGAATCAACGAGCGCGAGTTCTACATGGGACTCTAATGCTCTACTTGCTTTTAGAGATCATAATTTAAACCATTATTTTACATCCAATCATAATGGTGAAAACATATGTAATGATTTTTCGTTAATTGTTGAAGTTGGAGACGCACCACCTATTGGTTATGGTTTTGATGCACCGCCACAAGTACAAACTATTTTTTATGACCCTGCGATTCCTGCCAATGAGGACGGTGTATTACTTGTTACAGAACGTAATGCAAACAACTGCTTTCATATAGCGATTTATGGAACACCCGCAGGTGGTGGTCCAGAGGAATTACTAGGACAAACTTTTATAAATGCAAATAACACGGCTATTACTGGACCACAAGGGGGGACTGCACCAGATCCTAGTACAAATTCAGATTATTGGTTATCTGATAGAGTAAATGATAATAACGGTACGATTGGTATCGCATTATTTTACTTAAGTGATATTGTTCCTTTAGGGGCGAATATTACAAAAATTCAATTTCGTGGATCTACAAGTGATCATGGTGATGGTAAATTTTTACTACTTCAAAAATATGCCGTCGACCAACAACTTATAGAGTGTTTAGGTAATACTTATAATGGAGACTTAACTGTTCTTAATAACGCCCCTGCTAAAACTAAATACACTTTAGAATCTGGACCAATTACTGGGAATTTAGTTTTAAACACAGACGGAACATACACTTACACACCACCTAGTACTAATTTTATGGGTGACGTGGAATTTCAATACAAACTGCAATTAGTTGATCCTAATGAACATGTAGTGGAGTATGGTTCTGTAAAGTTAAGTTATGTTGCGCGACCTCCTGCTCCGACTTATGATATTACCTGTAACACAGCTAATGAATTTACTGTTGAAATTACAAGTCCGATTGGAACAGATCCGGACGAATTTGAATATTCCATCGATGGAGGTACAACTTATCAAACAACAACTACTTTTGATAAATTACCAGAAGGAAATTATACCATCAACGTTCGAAGCACCTTCACTAATTGTGACTTAGGAACATCTACAGCAACTTTAGATCTGTTTGATTTAAAAGTTAACGGAAGCTCCTCAGAAGATGCCTGTAGCCCGACACCTTCAGGAAAAATAGATTTAACTGTTACAGGAGGACTTCCTAATTACACATATAGTTGGACTGGCCCGAACTCTTTCACAGCAACCACTAAAGACTTGACAAGTTTAGAAGCAGGAAACTACACCGTCACAGTAACGGATGATAAAGGTTGTAGTACAGATAAAAGTTTCACTATAAACACCGCTTCAGATTCGGTGTCTCCCACTGGAACGACTCCTAACGGCACTACCAATATTAATGCTTGTCCGGTTGAAGTCGATATTGACGCTATAGTAACAACGGTATCAGATATCACAGCTATTGAAGCGGCATATACAGATAATTGTGGAACGGTTACAGCTTCTTTTGTAGATCAAACACTTACAGGTGACCAATGTGCTTGGAGTTTGGAACGTACTTATACTGTTTCAGATGGTATTGCTTCCAACGATTTTGATATCACAATAACACATTCAGGTAGTGATCAACAAGCTGCAACAGGAATTGCTCCTAGTGGAACTACCAATATTGATGCTTGTCCAATTGAGGTTGATATTGACGCTATAGTAACAACTGCATCAGATATCACGGCTATTGAAGCAGCATATAGTGATAATTGTGGAATTGTAACTGCATCTTTTTTAAGTCAAACACTATCAGGTGATCATTGTGCTTGGAGTTTGGAGCGTACTTATACGGTTTCAGATGGTTGCATGGCTAACGATTTTGATATCACAATAACACATACGGGTAGCGATCAACAAGCAGCAACAGGAATTGCTCCTAGTGGAACTACAAATATTGATGCTTGTCCGATTGAGGTTGATATTGACGCTATAGTGACAACCGCATCAGATATCACTGCTATTGAAGCAGCATATACAGATAACTGTGGAATTGTAACTGCATCTTTTGTAAGTCAAACACTTTCAGGCGATCAATGTGCTTGGAGTTTAGAGCGTACTTATTCTGTTTCGGATGGTTGTTCTGCTAACGATTTTGATATCACAATAACACATACGGGTAGCGATCAACAAGCAGCAACAGGAATTGCTCCTAGTGGAACTACAAATATTGATGCTTGTCCAATTGAAGCCGATATTGACGCTATAGTGACAACGGTATCAGATATCTTAGCTATTGAAGCAGCATATACAGATAACTGTGGAACGGTTACAGCTACTT
>NZ_JAHKPD010000020.1 GCF_018860245.1 Pseudotamlana agarivorans | reverse complement strand
CTCTAAAACACCCATGGAAATTTTAACTCAGAACTCTGCCTAGTTTTTTCTTTCTAAAAAGCCTTCAAAAAAAAAAGGTTTTTTGGAAAGAAAAAACTAAATTGTACCAAACCAAAATATTAACACTTGTTGCGTTAGCACCTTGAATCCACCTTATATAAAGAAATATAAAGACATGAAAAAAATAACTTATTTAATAGGACTGTTTATTCTGATTTTGACTTCTTGTCAAACCAATCAAAATAACTCAAATGAACACAAGGATAATGAGAATGCAATTCCTTATCCATTGGAAGAGTGGAAAGGAGTGCAGGGAAAAACTTTAGCGGATTCTAAACCCGATTTTATAGGGCAGAGAAAGGCTGATAAAGATGCTCCCAATGTTGTTATTATTATGCTGGATGATGCTGGATACAGCAGTGCAACTTCATTTGGTGGTGTAATGAAAACCCCAACATTTGACAAAATTGGAGATGAGGGCATACGCTACACTCATATGTCTGTAGCTGCCGTTTGTTCTCCTACTCGTGGCTCCATACTTACTGGGTATAACATTCATGAGATTGGCACAGGTATCATATCAGAGTTTGCATCAGGCTATCCTGGCTATAATTCGCAAATGGACTACTCAACCCCATCCATTGCCAAAATATTAACAGATAATGGGTATGCCACTGCAGCATTTGGTAAATGGCACAATACACCCATGGAAGAGGCGTCGCCTGCGGGACCGTTTGAAAGCTGGCCAACTGGGTTATGGGGTTTTGAATATTTCTGGGGTTTTCTTGGAGGAGAAACGAGTCAGTTTCATCCCTTGCTTTATGAAGGAACAACAGCCATAGAAACACCTGAGACTAATGCTGATGGTTCTACATTTCACTTGTCACACGGAATGGCTGATCAGGCTATTAAATGGTTAGATAATTGGAAAGGTTTGCGTGATGATGATCCGTTTTTTATGTATTACACGCCGGGTGCTGTACACGGACCTATACAGGTACCAGAAGAATGGCGTGATAAATACAAAGGTCAGTTTGATGATGGATGGCACGTATACAGACAACAACAACTTGCACGTCAAAAGAAAATGGGCTTAGTACCTAAAGATGCAGAAATGGTGGATTGGCCGGAAAATATTCCAGAATGGGATTCTTTCGATGAAAAAGGAAAGGAATATTTAGCCCGCCAAATGGAAGTGAATGCAGCTTTTTTGGAGCATGTTGATTATCATACCGGACGTGTGGTCGACCATATAGAAGCGTTAGGAGAACTGGATAATACACTGATTATTTATTTAACAGCAGATAACGGTGCAACAGCCGAAGGAACGCCGACAGGTACATTCTCTGAATTGCTTATGCAAAATGGATTCCCTCCATTAACAATGGAGCAACAATTAGAAAAATTAGAAGAATATGGTGGTTTAGAAGCTTGGGGTGGACCAGATATGATCAATCATTTTTCAGTTGCTTGGTCATATGCCTCTTCTACCCCTTTTCAATGGACCAAACAAATGGCTTCACATTTTGGAGGTACCATGTCCGCTACGGCTATACGTTATCCTAAAATGATAGAAGCGAGAGGAGAATGGCGTACACAGTTCCAAAACGCTACGGATATAGTACCAACTATTTTGGAAGTCACAGGTGTTCCAGCTCCAGATTATGTAAATGGTCAGGCTAGAAAAGAATATCCAGGAAAATCAATGACATATGCCTGGAACAATGCTGATGCTAAAACGAACCACCCTACTCAGTACTTTGAGATGACTGGCTTTGTAGGCTTGTATCATGAAGGTTGGAGCCTATGTGGAAAACCCTACCGTGTGCCTTGGTCTTTGGACCCAACTGCTATGGCCAATTTCGATCCTTTGAATACGGAATGGGAGTTGTACAACATTGATGAAGATCCAATCCAATCAAAAAATATTGCTGACCAACATCCGGAAAAGGTAAAAGAGTTAGAAGAGCTGTTTTGGAAAGAAGCAGAAAAGTACAACGTCTATCCTGTTGGTGGAGCCATGGGTCGAGCCTTGCAACCAGAATCAAATCCACAAAAAGATGCTAAAAAACACTGGGAATTAACTACTAATATATATCGTGTACCTGAGATGGCGGGCCCTGAAATTAAATCGAATAATTATGAAATAAATGCCTACATAACAGCTGATGAAACTACAGAAGGTGTGATTTATGCCTTAGGCGAACACATGGGTGGTCAAGTCTTATTCATTAAAGATGGTATGCTACGGTATAGTTACTCTACATTAGGTTTGTACTGGCATGATTTTGATGGAAATGTAAAAATTCCACAAGGCGATGTGAAGATTACCTTGAAACATACCATGAAGGAGGCAGTATTGAATGGCCCTTCACAAGTTGAGCTGTTTATTAATGATAAAAAAGTGGGAGAATTAGACTTAACAGCAACCGTTTATGGGGCGTATAGTGCCCACGAGACTTTTGATATTGGCAGGGATGAAGGAATGCCTGTAAATGCGGAATATAAGGACAAAGGCAAATTCATGTTTACCGAAGGACAATTACATAAGGTGGTATTTGATATAGAATAACTGGCTACAACAACACCTATACGCAATGCCCTTCTGGGCACTGCGTATAGCCTAAACCGTTGGCGTGCATTAAAAAACTGAACTCAAATTGAAAATTATAACTTGGAATTGTAATGGAGCATTAAGAAAAAAGTTTGAGAATTTAACGGACTTTAATGCTGACTTACATATAATTCAAGAGTGTGAAAATCCAGCGGAAACCAAACACAATGAATATAATGAATGGGCGGAAAATTATTTATGGATTGGAGACACCAAAAATAAAGGAATTGGAATTTTTGCAAAGAAAAATATAGAACTAAAAAGACTGAATTGGTCGGACAATTATAAAGACCATAAAGTAAAACACTTTTTACCTTGTTCTGTAAATGGAGATTTTGACTTATTAGCAGTTTGGAATCACAGCAACAAATCACCGACTTTTGGATATATTGGACAATTATGGAAATATCTTCAAGTCAACAAACAGAATTTAAATAAGAGTTTAATAATTGGAGATTTTAATAGTAACAAGATTTGGGACAAATGGGACAGATGGTGGAATCACTCTGACGTTGTGGCTGAACTGAACGAAATTGGAATTGAAAGTTTATATCATAAATATTGGAAAGAAGAACAAGGAACTGAAACTCAACCGACTTTTTTCCTGCATAGAAAATTAGAAAAGCCATATCATATCGATTATGTTTTTGGAAGTAAAGAATTTATAAACGGACTAAAAAAAATGGAATTTGGAAAAATTAGTGATTGGTTAAAAGTAAGTGACCATTTACCAATTATTTGCGAATTTGAAACTGAAAAAAATAACGACACGCCAACACCGTATAAAATTAATGGCTAGTTCTAGCCTACTTACGAAAATCCTTTCGGATTTTCTATCTGGTTTTTATTTGCTAAATTAGGAGCTTAAACACGCCACTAATCTTATACAATCACGTTGGGCACAATTAAAACGAACGAACCAGAATTCAATAACTTAACGCAACAAATCAAAACTTTAGATTTGTTGTATGGACACAAAAAAATATAAGCGATTAACCCTCAATGAAAGAGTCATTATTCAGACACTTTTGGAGGAGAATAAAGTTGAGTAAAAATTTATTTGTATTTTTATTTAACTACATAGATTATTTATTAAACATAAAACCATATTATGAAAAAACAATTACTCATATTAGTAACTTTATTTTGTATCCAAATAGGATATTCTCAAACAACCTATACGGTTACCTCTACTTCAAAAGATGGGCCTGGTTCAATTAATGAAGCTATCGATCTCGCTAACAGTAATGCAGGTGCCGACATCATTGAATTTACACCTGGATTACAAATAGACGCAACTCATCTTTTCTATATACCGGGGGGGCTAGCCGATTATATGTTAAACATTACGGAATCCGTTACAATAGACGGGAAAGGGGGTGCCTTAATTGGTTCGCAAAGATGGATAAATCCTAGTGGTGAATGGAATTCTCTAAACAATTGTCCTAGTCGTGCTACTGGAGAAAGTATTCTTGCGTCGATGCCCAATTTTATGCAGGTTGGGACTATTAATGTCGATAACACGGCTATTACTGTAACCGTTAAAAATTTATCTATAGAACAATTTAATTCTATCGCTAAGGTAAGAGAAAATGCCGTTTTAGAATTTGAAAATTTTAATGCCGATAAAATATGGTCAACTCTTAATTGTAATTCTAGAGGTCTGTTAAGTGCAGATGCTGGTGCCTCAATTTCTATTAAAAACTCACAATTTATTAATACCGTAAACTGGGGAGTTCCAGCTACTACTTCTGAAATTAGTAGTTCTAATGCAGGTGATTTAACGATAGAAAACACACTGTTTTATAATAATAATGGAGGAAACCAATTTGCCATCAGTTGGGATGGTCAACCAAACTCAAAAGTAAATATTGTAAGTTCTAGATTTATGCTATCCGGTGGTATGTTTATATCAGGAAGCGTAAGTGTTAGTAATTTTGTGAACTCAATATGGGTAAATGAAGATGATTCAAATCCAAAGTCTGGTGACCGAATTATCAATAGCGCGAGTGGAGACATGAATATTACGGCATCCTCATTGATGTGGAATAATAATTTCTGTGATGGTGAATGCCAGTCTCAACTTTCAGAATCGCTCATTGAGCGTAGAGGAGCTGGTAAAATAAATTTTAAGGAGTCGGCTATCGGTTTAAATAATACAAGTGGCTTAGCTACGCTTCTGAATACACTAGGTAATACAGGTACTGGTGCTGGATTTACTGCCGATACAGAAACCTGGATACAACCAACTACTAATCAAGATGTGGCTGCACTAAGAGCCATTACATTTCAACCTGTTCTGCGTTCAAATGGAACTGCTTTCAATAGCCCTGTTGTTCCTTCTACTCTTTATTTTGATGCAGAAATGGTGACACCGGCCTTTCCAGGTGAGTTGATAGATATAATCCCTGCGACATCTGTTTTAACAAATCCTATAAATAGTACTCCTATTACTTTGGATGTATTTGGTAATGCTAGAAATGATGCCAACGGTTTGCGCGATATTGGTGCTTTTCAGTTAGGTCTAGCTCCAGCGTTAAGTCTTGGAACAATTACAGATGGATCTGTAGGGTTAAGTTGGACTGAACCTCTTCATCATGCTGGGATTGCTATTCTTAATTATCGGATAACATATAGTGAAGTAGGAGGTTTCGGTGATTTTGTAGATGTTCCTTCAACTGATTTGACTACAACAATTACTGGCCTGACCAATGGAGTTGAATATGAATTTTCGGTACAGGCAAATTATGGTGCTATAACCCCAGGGAATCTTGGACCACAGAGTAATACTGTGTCGGCTACACCATATGGTACCATGACCGCTCCTGCAGTAACCGCTACACCGGGTAATACGGAGGTAACCCTTTCCTGGAATGCACCAGATTTAGGTGGTCGTACTTTTCAACTATTAAACATTTTATGGTTTGAACAGGGAGGAGATTTTGTAGATGTGCATACTATTTATGATATTAATGAGACCACTTATACGGTAACCGGACTTACCAATGGTACCACCTATGATTTTAAAATATCAGCAAAAGCCTCGGAAAAAGTTGGTCCTACCGGTACTGCAAGTGCCACACCAGATACTGGGCTAGGGATTGATGATTTAGACTTATTAAATGGTAAGTTATCATATTATCCCAATCCAGTTAATGACTACCTTCATATCAATTTAGAGGAACAGTTTCAGGCTAGGTTATATTCAATTAATGGCGTTTTGTTAATAGATGCCAAAAGCGAAAAAACTATAGATATTTCTAACTTTACTAGTGGAACTTATATATTGCAAATTCAAGTAGAGGATAAAACATATTCTGGTAAAATTTTGAAAAAATAATTGAACGAACTTTAAATTCAATAATGTTAGTTTTCAATTTAACAAGTCGAGTAGGTAAATGGGGATCTCACCCCTAAACCTCTCACAGAACCGTATGTGAACCTCTCGATTCATACTGTAAGCTTCCCTATTTTAGAACTATCTAATAATCCAAACAAACATTTTTTTACGTTTTAAAATAGATTGGTTTTTCTCTATCATATATACTAAAATCAATCTATTTTCGGTTTAAACCATTGGTTAAATATTTATTCTAATTTATAAACCTGATTTAAAACTTCAATTGCTTGATTATGAATACGTTTTCCTGTAGTGCTATTTTTACTATTTACGAAAATTTCAAAATAGATATCCCTTCTATTTGATTGTAATAAACGAACTTCTAAATATCCTGAAGGAAAATATACTTTTAAACCATGAGAGTCGTCCTGTAAAAACAATTCAAATTCGCCACTCACCCAGTTTAGGAACTTGTTGTACATATCCATGCTTGGTAGTACACCAATTTTTGATGCTTCTAAATCCTTTTTAACTTCTCTAATTTCCTTCTTGGATCTCATCATAATTGCCGACATATTAATTCCTTTCCATATGATTTTTAATAATATTATCTATCGGACTTTTAACAAAAATACCAGCTTCAATACCTCTTGCCTTAAGTGCCTTTTTAATATAATCTTGTGCGAAAAAAGCAATAGAACCTACAAAATGAATAGGTACATTTTTTAATGTTTCCCTATGACGTAACACATGATTTTCTACAAAAACATTCATTCCCTTTTCTATTAAGTTTTTAGCGAAAGGGTGTTCCTCATGTTTAAACAAAAATGGTGCAAAAGACGCCAAATACTTATTTGGTCTCGCCGATTTATACAAACCTTTAATCACCGATTTTTCCTTTAAATTAAAAGCCTTAGAAAATGCTGCTTTTAATTCTGTTGGCATGGTATCATAATAATAGGCTTTTAGAAGCGCTTTACCAAAGTAATTACCACTCCCCTCATCCATAAGTAAATACCCCATAGATGGTGCTTTCATTTGAATATTTTTACCATCAAAATAACAACAGTTAGATCCCGTTCCCAAAATACAAACCACAGCTGGCTCTTTTGTTGTAGCCATAACGGCAGCCATTGTATCTTCGCTAGAATACACTAAGGCATTAGTAAAATAATCACCTAAAACCGCATTTACTTTTTTCTGATTTCTCTTAGTTCCACAACCCGCTCCAAAAAATTTCACATCGGTAACCGTATCTTTAATTTTACTTAAACCGGTGCTACTCGAAATAATTTTATCAAATTGTTTTTTAGATAAAATGGCAGGATTTAAACCCTTAGTTTTTATTCTAATAGGTTCTTTATTATCTGCTGTACATAAAATCCAATCGCACTTTGTAGAACCGCTATCTGCTATTAAAACCATAATCTATTTAATTGAATAATTTGATTCACAATACGATGATAAGTCATTTAAAGCATCTACAATCACCAATTCTACATCGGCAACTGGTTCTCTTAATAAAATCATAGTATTCTGAATGGTTTGAAGACTTTCTTTTGAGATTTTTTTCGTTTGAAGGGCTTTCGATAACAATTCTGAAACCAAAGCTAAATTCTTAAATAACGGCTGTAATGGTCTGATTTTCGGATTCTTTTCAAGCTGACTAAAAGTTTTATAATCATTTGACCAAGTAGTTAAAAATCCTATTACACCTAGATTGTCTCCTCCTTTTACAATTTCAGAAACAGCCTCATTGAATTTCAATGCATCTGAAGCATCAGTCACACATGCATCTGCGAACAAATTGAAAGATGAATAGGTTTTATATTCTATGCCGTCAACATTTCTAGCGTAAATTTTTAAAGGTTCACAAAGGTTAGACAGGTTTAATAACGAAGCAATATCTTGATTGTTAGACATACTTCTTAAAATAACCGCTCTATTTTTAATATGTGTCAGCCCCAACTCTTCTAATTGAAAAGACACAACTTTTAAACGTTTTCTCATGTTTTCAATATTATTAATTTCCTTAGGAGACCAAAAACGTTCTGCAATAGCAGCTGTTCTGGGCCATATTCTAGAATCTATAGTTAAAGGTGTTACTAACTCACACCACATTGTGGCTTCGCCCCCCAGAATTCTTTCACGCTCGGCTTTTGTTAACTTGACATCACCAATTGGTTCAACAGTGTAATGATCGACCACAGACTGCATTCTGTCGATATAAAATCCGTTTGATAAAACTGTTTGATAGCCTTGTTTAGCGGCTTCAATTAAAGTCCCTCCTTTGGCTAAACCTTCATTTTCACCACGCCAAGAATGGATTACAGCCGTTGTAGGCATATCGGGCGTCATAATTTCATCCCAACCCATTAATTTTTTACCTTGTTTATTCAGTATTTTTTCAAGTTTCACATTAAAATAAGTTTGTAAATCATGATTCGTTTTTAGACCATGTTTTTTCTTAAACTTCTGAATACTTTTATTTTCATCCCAATGTTTTCCTTCATTCTCATCGCCACCAATATGAAAATATTCATCGGGAAATAAAGGTGTTATTTCAGCAAATAAATTTTCAAGAAAAGTATACGTGATATCAAGGGTTGGATTTAATGTGGGATCGAAAACCCCCGAAAAACGTTCGATAGCATAATCGTAATCATCTTTGCTCCCTAACTCAGGGTAAGCTGTTAAAAACGCTGAAGCATGGCCAGGAACATCAATTTCTGGTATAACGCGAATACCCAACCTATCCGCGTAAGCGACCACATCCTTAATTTGTTCATGCGTGTAAAAAAGACCGTCGGAAGCTAATGCTGTTAACTTCGGATACGTTTTCGACTCAATTCTTATGCCTTGATCATCGGTTAAATGCCAGTGAAATACATTCATTTTCATAGAAGCCATAGCGTCTAGGTTTCGTTTCAAAACAGCTATGGGCTGAAAATGCCTAGACACATCAATCATTAAACCTCTCCAAACAAATCGTGGTTCGTCTGAAATAGTAACCCCAGGAATGAAGTATTCTTTTGTATTATGATCTACTAATTGCAATAAAGTAGCCAAAGCTCTAGTCGCTCCAATATCTGTTTTAGCTGAAATTTTTATTGTAGAATCATTAACCGTTAAGGTATATGATTCGTTATTTTTTATATCAAGTTTAGAGACCTCATCAAATTGAATGTGAATGCCTCCTTTTTTATTTTCTATTGGAAAACCTTCATTTAAAAATACGCCAGTTCTGTCTGTTAAACGTCTCAAAAAATGTGTGGACGCATGATATACACGCTCCGATTTTTTTGAATTTATAGAAATAGTAAGGCTACTATCGATAACAAACTTGCCATTATGGGCTTGAACCTTCTTTGGCCAAGGCATTAAATTATATTTAGCAGACAAACTTTCTTGAGCAAACCCAAAAACGGCTGTTAAGTTTATGATGATTAAAAGTATAAGTTTTTTCATTTGGTTAGTTTTTAAGACTTACTTCATCTTGATGTACTTTTCTGTAATAATTCTACTAATCCCCGCTTCTTTAATGAGCTCTTGCCCTGTTTGGATTAGTGTATCCCCTTTCAATTTAATTTGAAAAGAAAACTTGTGGTTTTTAATTGCTTTAGCCGACGTGTAACTTAGCACCTCTTCGTACGTTTCTCCTTCTTTTGTGTAAGTTCCAGCCCCGCTATAATAATGCGCATCATTATTGATACTCTGATTGAAAAAAGCAAAATGAGAATCATTAATAATTTTAATGAATTCAACATTTCTTAAATCTTTAATTTTTGTTGTATCATTCTCAACAATTTCAGCATAGACCATTTTCCATGTTCCATTTATACAATTAGCAGTTGTTCTGTTATTACAATTAAAACTGGCTAATGCCGAAATTATCAAGATAGATTTTTTCATTCCAGTCTAAAAGTGATATCGTTTGAAGGCCTCAATCGCCGCGTATTCCGACAATCCTAAATCGTTATATTTTTTAGCTGTTAAACGGTTTCTGTCTTCAGCACGAACCCAAAATTCTCTAGAATCGCCTCCTTGAAACATCACACCGTCTTTTTGCGATTGGTGATAAAAAATAGCATGTCTTTTTCTTAAAACCTGATCTGGACTCATAGGAACAGCCATTTCTATTTGGTAAGATTCCCACTCGTGCCAAGCACCACGGTATAACCAAACCCAGCAATCATCCATATAAGGTTCCGTTTTCAGCACTTTTAAAGCTTCAAACAACGCATCTAAACATACTTTGTGTGTGCCATGCGGATCGGCTAAATCGCCAGCAGCATATATTTGATGTGGTTTTATTTCAGAAATTAAGTTGCACATGATATCAATATCATCCTGTGAAATATTATTCTTCTTTATGGTTCCTGTTTCATAAAAAGGTAGATCTAGAAAATGAACGTGATCATCATTTAAACCAAAATAACGTGTCGCTCCTAACGATTCACTACGTCTAATTAATCCTTTTAATTTTCGAACCTCGACAGAATCAATATCATTCGCCGTTTTGTTTTTAAGGAAATTGATAACGTCTTCAGTTTCCTTACAGCCCGGACATATTGATTGTGTAATTTCAGCAAATTTTAAGGCTTCCTCATCTGATACTGCAATATTACCAGAAGTTTGATAAGCTATATGAACCTCGTGACCTTGCTCCACTAGCCTATCAAAAGTACCTCCCATTGAAATCACATCATCATCTGGATGCGGACTAAAAATAATTACTCGTTTTTTGGGAATGGTCGCGCGCTCTGGTCTATTAGTATCATCGGCATTGGGTTTTCCACCAGGCCAACCTGTAATGGTATGTTGTAACTTATTAAACATTTTAATGTTTAAATCGTAAGCTGTACCTTCTTCGGTAAGCAAACTAGACATGCCGTTATTATTATAATCTTTATCTGTTAACTTTAAAAAGGGCTTTTCGGTTAATTCACTTAGCCACACTACAGCCTTCAATTTTAAAGCATCATCCCATACACAAGTGGTTACCAACCAAGGTGTTTTAACACGGGTTAATTCTGAAGCAGCTGCCTCATCAATGATAAACGTTGTGTTCTCGTGATTTTGTAAATAGGTTGCTGGTACTTCTGCTGTAATTTCACCTTCAATTGTTTCTTTAAGAATAGCGGCTTTATTTGCACCCCATCCTAGTAAAACAATACGTTTAGCTCCTAAAACAGTGCCAATTCCCATGGTTATCGCTTTTCTCGGTACATTTTCAATACCTAAAAATGCTGGAGCAGCATCAACACGTGTGATATGATCAAGGGTAATACTTCTTGTTCCAGAATTGTAATGTGAACCAGGCTCGTTAAAACCAATATGACCTGTTCTACCAATGCCTAAAAGCTGAAAATCTAAACCACCATAAGATTTTATTTTCATCTCATAATCAATACAATACTGGTATAAATCTTCAGAACTAACAAGTCCATTTGGAATGTTTATGTTTTCATCTAAAATATCAATATGATTGAATAAATGCTCATGCATAAAGTAAAAGTAACTCTGAATGTTACCTTTATCCATAGGAAAATATTCATCTAAGTTAAAGGTAACCACGTTTGCAAAACTTAAACCTTCCTCCTTATGCATTCTTACAAGCTCTTCATATACTTTAATTGGCGAAGAACCTGTTGCTAAACCTAAAACACAAGGCTTATTTTGTTTCTCTTTTTCTCGAATTAATGCTGCTATTTCATGAGCTACAAGCACAGAAGCGGCTGTAGAATCATTGAAAATAACATTATGTATTTTTTCAAATCGAGTTTCTTCAAACATACCTGCTTTGGTGTATGCTATATTTTTATGATTTGCGATTTTCACGATATACTGTTTTTCTTTTAAATACTTTTTATTAAAGCAAACGGAAAACCGAAATTCTCCGCTTGCTTACCATCAACAAACTAAACTAAACGTTTAATCAACCTAAACTTAAAAATTTGGTGCTCCGGTATCCCACCAAAGTCTTGTCCCTCCGTTATCAGGACCTTTTAATGTACTAATCGCAGCATCTACATTGTCTCCATTGGTGTTTTTCTCAACATCTACAAAATTGATTCTTCGAATTTGAATATCTGTATCGATAGCACCACCACTGTTGTTTATTACTACTGGGAAAACTCTTGGGTATCCAGTACGTCTAAACTCACTCCAAGCTTCCATGCCATCAGGGAACATGGCAATCCATTTTTGAGTAATAATTTGCTCTAATTGCTCTTCATTAGTTCCTGCATCGTTATATGAGATAGTTACATGACTTGGATATGCGTAATCATTTACTGGGTTATTCGCATCAACGAAGTCGTTTGGCGTGCTTGTAGCATCTGCTAGGTATGCATCGACACCACTTGCTCCTAGTTGTTCAAAAGAAGCACGAACACCAGCTTCATAATTAGACTTTGCATTTCCAGCACCAGCCCAACCTCTTAAGGCTGCTTCTGCTTTTAAGAAATGAACTTCTGCGGCGGTCATCCAAGTTTTATGAGAACCTTCTACAACATCGCCAATGGAAGAGTGACTACCGTATTCCGATTTTAAATCGATTTCAATTCCCATTCGAATGCCTTTATAATCACCTAAAGCAGGGTCTGAAGGTGCATTGAAAAATTTTGTAATTCTGTCATCATTGAAGCCTTTTAAAATAGATTCCATTTCGGCACTCATTAAAACGTCGCCCCAAACCGTACTAATAGTAAGTATTGGGTGTACAAAACCATTCATATCAACTTGCATATCTTCTGTAGTCATTAAGCCAACAGTACTTGATAATGCTTTTTCACCTTCTAATTTTGCTAATGTAGGATCTACTTTAGATACTCGTATTGCTAAACGCAAACGTAAAGAGTTGGCAAAAGTTCTCCATTTAGAAATATCTCCTGCAAAAGTAGATTGATCAAAAGGTACAAGCTGTGCATCGCCAAGGAAGTCTTCTAATCCGGTAATGGCTTCATCTAAATCTGCAAAAAATGCTTTATAAGCTTCTTCTTGAGAATCATACTGCCCCGTCGTATCATAGTCGTCAAATTTTGAATAACGAATTGGCCCAAAAACATCGGAGACACGTTGCATTCCTAATACCTTTATAATATTAGATACATAAACAAATTTCTTCCCGTTAGGATCTCCAGATAACTCTACCTGCTCTTTAATTTCTCTAGCATATGGCATGATTCCATTACCATCATTGGCATCGTATGCATCTCCCCAAATAAATCCATTCCAACCATTAACTAGCGCATAGGTTTGGTTATTTATATTCCCAGCAAAAGGCGTTGGTGCTGTCATATATCCTGAAAACACATCTGCATTTAAGTTCTGCTGTAATTGGTAGTTCCAAGATGGTTCTACTCGGATAACATTAGAAAACATAGGCGAAAACCTAGATCCAATATGGTTATTTTGCTGCGTTAAGCTTTCTTGAGAAATCCCATAAGGATTTGTATTAATATTTTCGAAATCTCCAGTACAGTTGGTTAGACTCATGGCCACAACTGAAGCCATTGTATATTTAAGTATATTTTTCATATTTCTTTAGAAATTTACGTTAATGTTTAAACCTACACTTCTAGTAGAAGGTTGATTATAAATGTCTACTCCTTGTAAACCCATTCCTGTACTAGCAGCAATGTTTGGATCGAATGGTGCGTCTTTATATAAAAAGAAAAGGTTGTTTCCGATTACCGAAAAGTTAATATTATCGATAAAATCACTTTCACCTAATACTAATCTATATCCTACAGATAGTTCTCTTAAACTCACATTTGTAGCATCGTAAACATATTCGCCTAACATACCATCTCTACCTCCAATGGCATTGTAGTATTCTTGGGCACTCATTTGTGAAGCTGCACCATTTTCATCTACAACATTCACCATACCACCGTTAGTGTTTCTAGTATTTGCTGTAGCTTGAGAGACACCATATTTATCATTTACAGCTTCAGTAACACTCATTACATCACCTCCAAATTTACCGTCAATTAAAAAGTTAACATTAAAAGCTCCAATTTCGAAACTGTTGTTCCATCCCAAAGTGAAATCTGGTTGCGCATGTGCCACGGTTTCAAAATCTGTAGACATTAAAGTTCCTGTAGTATTAATAACTGGTGTACCATTTTCATCTCTAATTAATGAACGTGCTTTAATACTACCAAAATCTTCACCTTCTATAAGTGCATATTCGTAACCATTAACCCCACGAGCCGTAATAATGGCTTCACCATCCTGTAATGAAGGGTGTACAGATACCACTTTGTTATTATTTTGTGCGAAGTTCACAAAAGTGTTCCACTCAAAATTATCGTTATCGATAGGCCTACCGTTTAAAACCAATTCAATACCATCACTAGAAATCTCACCTGCATTTACAATGTTTTGAGAATACCCATTAGGGTTTGGTGCTGCTTGAATAAAGAAAATCTGATTTTCAGTTTTTGTGTTATAGTATGTAAAATCAAGACCTAAACGGTTACCAAAAAAGCGCCATTCTGTACCAATTTCAAATCCTTTTTGACGTTCCGGTTGAAGTGTTTCACCTTCTATAGGAGCAAAAGGAGCAGTACCAATTCCAGTGTTTGTATTATTAATTCCATTTAAAGGAATGGTTGCATACACCGGAATATCTTTACCTACTTCGGCGTAAGATCCTCTAACTTTTGCAAATGAAATACCATCTCCCATTTCAAACATTTCCGTTAGTACACCGGTTAAACCAACTGATGGGTAGAAAAATGAATTAGAATCTGTGTTAACTAATGTTGAAGACCAGTCTGTACGACCTGTAACATCTAAGAAAAGCATGTCTTTAAATCCGAAGTTTGCCGATCCAAAAACAGACTGTACTTCTCTATTCCCAATAGATTGTCTTATGTTATTTGTATTTGCAAAGTTGGCAATATTAAAAACATTCGGGAAATTTAAACCAACCCCATCACGACCAGAATCTAAATATGTTTGATCACCAATTTGATATTTAGTTAAACTGGTTCCTAAAAGTCCAGTGAATGTAAGGTCTTCGGAAAAATCTTTATTATAGGTCGCAATAAAATCTATGTATTGTTGCGTGTTTTCTGTTTTCTCTAATACATAACGGCCGTTATCTCCGGAGTTCACAGGATCTGTTCCTGCATATTGTCTTTTATCGAAAGTGAAAAATGTTTTATCAAAACTTCCTCTAGATTGTAAAGAGAAGGCATCTGTAATTTGATATTTAACCGATACATTAGCTAAAACACGCTGTACAATATCCTCACTAGGATTACGGTTAATTAACCAATATGGATTTTGTTGAATGTTTTCATCAAAAGATGAAGCATATTGATCCATTTGGTTCAAATTGGTATTAAAGTACTCAAATGTATTTTTGTAGATATCTCTATCAATTCCAACAGGTTGTAAATATACTGCCGTTAATGGATTCGAGTACAAACCATTTGTTGGTCTGTTACTAATACGTTGGTCTGATAAATTTACACTCGCAGAAACATCAATTTTGTCCTTTAAAAATTTAGCAGTTTCACGTAAAGTTAAATTATTACGTTTTAATTCATTTCCAGGAATCACCCCTTCACCTAAAGTATTAGCATAAGAAAAGTACGTTTGAGCTTTCTGGTTTCCTGCAGTTAATGATAAGGCATTAATGGCAGTGTACCCCATGTTAAAAAACTCCTTTGGATCATTACTTAAATTATTCCCTTTAGCTCCCCAAGATTTCGCATCGGCAACACGACCGTTTTCTGCAATAGGTTGACCTACTGAAGCACTTTGGTATTCCGATTGTAATTCTGGTAAAGACATTACATTATCTACAGTAAAGCTAGAATTAAAGTTTACAGCCAATGCCCCTTCTTTACCTTTTTTAGTGGTAATTAAAATCACACCATTAGCACCTTGACTTCCATAAAGTGCCGAGGCTGAAGCCCCTTTTAAAACGGTCATACTTTCAATATCGTCTGGGTTAATTAACGACATCGCATCACCACCATCTCGGTTACCCGTTTGGCTACCAAAAATATCGGTACCTGGCTCATTTCCGTTAGAACCATTTCCACTGTTTAACATAGGAATACCATCTATTACGTACAACGGATCGTTGTTTGTAGTCGACGTATTACCCCTTAATACTACTTTTGTAGCCCCTCCTAAACCAGAAGAACTCCTAGAGATTGTAAGTCCGGCAGACTTACCAGATAAACTGTTAATTGGGTTGGTTTGTTTAACTCGCGTTAACTCGTCTCCCCCAACTTCTTGTGCCGAATAAGTAAGTGCCTTACGCTCCTTCTTAATACCTAAAGCAGTTACTACAACAGCTTTAAGCTCTTCAGCATCTTCTTCTAGTTGTGCATTAATTACGTCTGCTTGACCTACCGTAATTAGTTTAGTCGTCATACCTAAATAAGAAAAGGCTAAAACTTCACCTAAATTCACATTAAGTGTGTAGTGTCCATCAAAATCTGTTTGTGTACCATTTGTGGTACCTTGTACTGTTACATTAACTCCTGGTAACGGAATCCCATCCGCTTTAGAAGTTACTGTTCCCTTAATCTCCTTCTCTTGTCCAAACGAAAATTGAACAGCAAATAATAGAAAAGAAAACAAGAAAAGTTGTTGTAAGTTTTGTTTCATAATTTGATTGTTTTGTTTTTTTAAGTTGAGCCAAACTATCCAATATTAAATTTCTTTTAAAAAAATTTATATAAACGACACGATTTAACACACAGACAACATATTGTAAACGATTAGTGAATATTGGGTTTCAAAGTATTCGTCTTTTTATTGCTAATTAATAAATATATCACTAAAATTGTTGAATCTTAGTAAGATATTAATAACAAAATCAACCTAAAGCTAAAATTATTTCAACACACAACAACAAATCGGCAGTCAGTATTCCAATCAAATATCATATCGTATTCTGGTTGAGTTACTTCCTATTCAATTTTGTAAGATGGGGAAGTTATTTTAATGATTATTGGTATTCACTAAAATCAAACTTAGTAGAATTCCCTATTCATATCATTATAGTATACATAAACATATATTATTTAATACCAAGATATATTCTTCGGAAAAAATACCTGATTTACATTTTATCACTAGCCAGTATGTTATTTATGGTTTACTTAGTTAGAACAGGCTTGAACTATGTTTTAGTTACTGAAGAAATTTGGCCAGAAGCAGAAACACCTGGTAATTTTATGGAGCTGAATCATATTATTGCTGTAGTTTTAGGTGAACTTTATGTAATTGGTTTCACAACAGCCATTAAAATTGTCATTGATTGGTCTATTGAAAAACGACTTAATGAAGATTTGGCGAAACTACAAATGAGTACCGAACTTAAATATTTACGCACTCAAATACAGCCGCACTTCTTCTTCAATACATTAAACAATTTATATGCTTTAACCTTAAGTAAATCGGATAGAGCGCCACAGCTGGTTTTAAAGCTATCGGATATGATGCAATATATTTTATATGAAGTTAAAAGCTCAAAAGCCAGTTTGCTTCAAGAAATAAATCATATCAACAACTTTATAGATATTGAACGCATTCGTTTTAATGATAGTGTTGAGGCTGAAATGGACATTACAGGAGATATTGAAGATGTATGCGTACCGCCACTACTCTTGCTTTCCTTTGTTGAAAACTGTTTTAAACATGGTATGAAACAGAATGATAAACTAAAAATTAATATGAGTTTTGAAGTTTTGAACTCTGGTTTTATTGAAATTAATATTATAAATAACTTTAACCCTAATGTTTTAAAAGTAGAAAACGGCGGCATAGGAAATCAAAACGCTAAACGACGACTTAATCTATTGTTTGCAAATAATTATATTTTGTACTCCACAGTAGAAGATAATTTATATAAACTGTATTTAAAAATACCTACCCAATGAAAATTAAATGCATTATTATTGATGACGAACCTCTTGCTATTACGGTAATTGAGAGTCATTTAAAAAACTTCGATCATATTGAGATAGTTGAAACTTTTAACAATCCACTAAAAGCATATCGTGTTTTGGAACAGGAAAAGATTGATGTTATTTTTCTAGACATTAACATGCCAGAAATGTCGGGATTTGCATTTATAGATAACCTAAGCTATAAACCACTTATCGTTATTACCACAGCCTATCGCGAATATGCTATTAAAAGTTACGAACTCAATATTTTAGATTATTTGGTTAAGCCTATACCTTTTAATCGCTTCTTAAAAACAGTAAATAAAATATACCAACAAGTTTTTGTAAGTAATATGGCGGTTGATGCTAGCTTACAACAAGAACCTCATATTTTCCTGAAAGTCAATAAGAAACTTATAAAAATCAATTTAAACGACATATTATACATAGAAAGCCTAAAAGATTATATTAAAGTCATCACTAAACTAGGGGATCATGTGGTACACAAATCGCTCTCTGCGATTACTGAAGAATTGCCACACTCTAACTTCATGCGTATTCATAGATCTTATACGGTTTCCATCAATAAAATTAGTGCTTTAGAAGGCAACACTGTAGAAATTTCAAGCAGAAAAATCCCTATAGGCCGAAACTACACCAAACAGGCTAAAGAACGTATTTTCAATATAAACGACGATAAAGATAACTAACTCAAATATTAAGAATTTTAAAAAACAACCATGTCTAATAACCAAACACCCACTTCTACTTCAGAAAAAAACACTTTAGTTCCTATAATGATTATAGCGGGACTATTTTTCATATTCGGATTTGTAACCTGGATCAATGGGGCCTTAATTCCATTCATGAAAACCATTAATGAACTTACCGATGCCCAGTCATATTTAGTGGCTTCAGCCTCTTATATTTCCTTTGTTGTGATGGCCTTGCCTGCGTCGTATATTCTTAACAAAATAGGCTATAAAAAAGGCATGTCCTTAGGCCTAATTATCATGGCCGTCGGGGCGCTATTATTTATTCCAGCGGCAGAGGCCAGAACCTATTGGATGTTTTTAACAGCTATTTTTATACAAGGCGCTGGAATGACCTTACTCCAAACAGCTTCCAACCCTTACATTACTATTTTAGGTCCTATTGAAAGTGCAGCAAAACGTATTGCCATTATGGGCATTGCGAATAAAGTAGCAGGCGCTTTAGGTTCAGTGATTTTCGGAGCCATTTTATTATCTGGAATCGATGAGATAAAAGAAAAGCTAATTACTGTGGATGCTTCTGAAAAAGCAACATTATTAAATACTATGGCAGATAGCGTGGTAACACCATATATCATTATGGCTGTAGTTTTAGTAGTTTTAGGGTTATTAATATTAAAAGCACCGCTACCAAATGTTGAAGCTGCACCAATTGAAGTTTCCAAAACTGGTGAAAAAGCTAAGTCTAGCATCTTTCAATTTCCACATTTATGGTTGGGCGTGTTAGCCCTATTTCTTTACGTAGGTGTAGAGGTTATTGCTGGAGATACTATTATTTCTTATGGTATTTCATTAGATATCCCTGTAGAAGACGCCAAATTTTTCACCCTATTTACTCTAATGGCGATGGTAGCTACCTATGCTGTGGGTGTGTTTTTAATTCCAAAATACATGAGTCAGGCAACGGCTTTAAAATCAAGTGCTATTTTAGGGGTGCTTTTATCGTTTTGTATCGTATTCACAACTGGATTTACTTCCGTGTTATTTGTTGCAGCTTTAGGTATAGCAAACGCCTTAGTGTGGCCTGCTATTTGGCCTTTAGCACTAACAGGCTTAGGGAAATTCACAAAAACAGCTTCTGCCCTACTAATAATGGCTATTTCAGGTGGTGCTATCATTCCGCCGCTTTATGGGGCGTTGGTAGATAGCAAAAAAGAAGATTTAATTGCTTTAGGAAGTGATACCGTTGCCGCGACTGCCGAAGCTGCTTCTTACGGGTATTGGATTTTATTGCCATGTTATGCATTCATCCTTTATTATGCTTTTTTCGGTCATACACTCGGACTAAAAAAAGCTTAAACAAAAAGTTATATGACTACAAGTAAGCGCATTGAATCTGTGGATATTCTACGGGGTATCACTATTATTGCCATGATTTTGGTAAATACACCAGGAGATTGGGGCCATGTTTACGCCCCACTCCTGCATGCTGAATGGCATGGGTTAACCCCAACAGACTTGATATTTCCTTTCTTTTTATACATTGTAGGTATCTCTATTTATTACGCTTACAAGAGTAAACCGAACACACTTAGCACTTATAAAAAAGTTGGGATTAGAAGTTTAAAACTTATCGGTTTAGGTTTATTTCTAAACGTGTTTACGCCACTTTTCCCCTTTATTGTTGATCTTGAAACCTGGCGTATTCCAGGAGTACTGCAGCGCATTGGTATTGTGTTTTTTATAGTATCACTACTTTATTTAAACTGCAATTGGAAACAACTCGGAGCCATCATAGCTACTATTTTAATAGGTTATTATGTCTTTTTAGGATTTGTGCCTCTACCAAAAGAGCTCGGCACACCTACTTTTGATCGCGCACCAAACAATTGGGCGAACTATTTAGATTTAAAGATTCTAGGCAAGCACATGTGGCAGCACGATTACGACCCTGAAGGTCTTTTAAGCACCATCCCAAGCATCGCTTCCAGTCTTATTGGCGTGTTGATTGGTAAGATTTTAGATCGTTTTTCTCCTTTAAAAACCTTAGTTTTTACTGCTTTTGGTTTACTAATCTCTGGCTATGCCTTTAGTTTAATATTCCCTATAAACAAAGCCATTTGGAGCAGTAGCTTCGTACTCGTTACCAGTGGTTGGGGCACTCTTATTTTAGCTGTTATTTATTATTTAAGAGATGTGAAACAGTATCAATTTGGTTCTATTTTCAAATATATAGGTACTAATGCCATAACTGTATATTTCTTATCGAGTTTTATTTCAAAATGCATGTATACCATTAAAGTGAATGAAAACCATAACATACATTCATGGCTTTACAACAGCTTATTTTTTCCAGAAAATATGGGGCCAAAATTAGCTTCCTTAGTTTATGCACTTGTTGTTGTGTTCGTTTACGGCTATTTAGGGTATTTGATGTATCAAAAAAAGATATTTATTAAGGTTTAATAAGCTAAATTTAGAATATTTAAACACCAAAATCCAACAGGTTAATCATCACTTAAAACTTCCGTTGGGTTCAATAAAATTAATATGCACAAATCGCAGTGCTTTGTTTGAATGCTTGCTTCAATATTTTATCTTTGCAGCCTTAAATTAGGATAGATATTTATGAAAATTTCATATAACTGGTTAAAACAATTTATAAAAACAGATTGGACACCAGAACAAACTAGCGAATTACTTACAGATTTAGGACTTGAAGTTGAAGGTTTAGATGCTTTTCAATCGGTAAAAGGCGGCCTAGAAGGTGTTGTTGTTGGCGAGGTACTCGCTTGTGAAAAACACCCCAATGCCGACAAGCTTAAAATCACAACTGTAAATATTGGTGAAGATTCGCCGCTACAAATTGTTTGTGGCGCTCCTAATGTTGCTGCTGGACAAAAAGTACCTGTAGCTACAATTGGTACAACACTTTACACTGAAGAAGGTGAAGCTTGGACCATCAAAAAAGGAAAAATTAGAGGTGAAGTTAGTTTTGGAATGATCTGCGCCGAAGACGAATTAGGCTTAGGTAAATCACATGACGGTATTCTAGTTTTAGATGATGCTATTGCTGTGGGAATGCCTGTTGCCGATTTATATGATGTTGAAAATGACCAGGTTTTTGAAATTGGTTTAACACCAAACCGCGCCGATGCCATGAGTCATTATGGTACTGCGAGAGATTTAAAAGCAGGTTTAGCTCAGAAAGAAATAAACATAGAATTAATTACACCATCAGTAAGTGCATTCAATGTTGGAAGCCGTATCCTAAAAATTGATGTTGATGTCAAAGACAAAGAGTTAGCACCACGTTATTGCGGACTCACAATTTCCGGATTAAAAGTAAAAGAATCGCCAGCATGGCTTCAAAACCGACTTAAAGCCATAGGCTTAAGTCCGATTAACAATATCGTTGATGCTACCAATTATGTGTTGCATGATTTGGGGCAACCGCTTCACGCTTTTGATGCCAATAAAATTGAAGGCCACAAAATAGAAGTTAAAACTTTAGAAGCGGGAACAAAATTCACAACCCTTGATGGCGTTGAACGTGAATTACACGCCGATGATTTAATGATTTGTGATGCTGAAAAACCAATGTGTATTGCCGGGGTTTTTGGAGGTGCACATTCAGGAGTTACCGAAAGTACTACAAGTATCTTTTTAGAAAGTGCCTACTTTAATCCTGTGAGTGTTCGTAAAACAGCGAAGCGTCACGCTTTAAATACTGATGCTTCTTTTAGGTTTGAACGTGGTATCGATCCAAACATTACAGAGTACGCTTTAAAACGTGCAGCTTTGCTAATTCAGGAGATTGCAGGCGGCGAAATAACAAGCGATATTATAGACTTTTATCCGAAGAAAATAAATGACTTTGAAGTCCGTTTAAGCTTTGAAAATGCCAAAAAATTAATTGGTGAAGAAATTCCGAAGGAAATCATTAAACGTATTTTATCTTCATTAGAAATAAAAGTAAATAACGTTACCGAAACGGGTTTAGGTTTAACGGTTCCTGCGTACAGAAATGACGTGCAACGTGAAGCTGATATTATTGAAGAAATTCTTAGAGTTTATGGTTATAACAACGTAAAAACCACTAAGAAATTAAATGCTTCCATAGCGACAACCTCTCGTTTTGAAGATTATAAAGTTCAAAATATTATTGGGAACCAATTAGCGTCTCAAGGGTTTTACGAAATCCTTTCAAATTCGCTAACGACACCTAATTACGTTAAACTTAGCGAACAATTAAAAGACGAACATAACATTACGATGTTAAATCCTCTAAGTGGTGATTTATCTGTTTTACGTCAATCTTTGTTGTTTTCTGGATTAGAGTCAATTTCGTTTAATATCAATAGAAAACGTGGTGATTTAAAATTCTTTGAATTTGGTAAAACTTACCATGGTTACGGAGACAAACGAGAAGAGTTTAAACATTTATCTCTTTTTGTAACGGGTAATCAAAGTGCTGAAAAATGGCATGATCAAAATAAAAAGAGTGATTTCTTCTTAATGAAAGGACTTACCATTGCCGTTTTAGAGCGTTTAGGTATTTCAAGAATTAAAGAAACACCTATTTCTAACGATTTATTTTCTGAAGGCTTAACAATTAGCTTAGGAAAAAATAAGTTGGTTGATTTTGGAATTGTAAAGAAACCTATTCTGAAACATTTCGATATTTCGCAAGAAGTTATTTATGCTGACTTTAATTGGGATGCTATCTTAGAGCTTGTTAAACACAACAACATTAAGTTTAAAGCCATTCCTAAATTCCAAGCAGTTCGTCGTGATTTTGCCTTATTATTAGATGAAACCGTTACATTTGAAGCGATATACAAGCTTGCAAAACAAAGCGAAAAGCAAATTTTAAAAGACGTGAATTTGTTTGATGTTTATCAAGGAAAAAATTTACCAGATGGGAAAAAGAGTTATGCAGTGAGTTTCACACTTTTAGATGAAAACAAAACGCTTAACGACAAGCAAATTGATAAAATTATGAAGAAGCTTCAAACTACTTTTGAAACACAATTAGGAGCCGAATTGAGATAGATTGCTATTAAAACTATTTATAAAAAAGGAGCCATATCATTCGTTTTGATATGGCTTTTTTACTTTTTAATACCAGTACTATATCAATGAAAATGAATAATATTTCGTATCTTTAGTTAAGAACTTAATACATAAAATGATGTCTGATTCAAATTTCACAAAAGTATATACTGGCGATTTTATTATTGTAAAACGTATTGTTTCCGAGTTGGAAAATGAAAATATTAGTCCGATTGTAAAAGATCAAACAGAATCGGCACGGCTTGCAGGATTTGGCGGTGGTACCTTCCCTGGTTTTCAGGAGGTTTTTGTTAACAAAGATGAGCTAGAAAAAACACTTAAAATTGTTAATAGCATTACCGCTAGTTTAGAAGATAATTAGGTGATTTACGATTATGAGTTACTGAAACAAGTTCAGTAAGATGCTATAACGTGATTCAAATCAAAAAAAACATAAAAAAATCCAGTGATCGCTATTCACTGGATTTTTTAGTTCCTACTAATTTAAAGTTGTATTAAAAACTAAACCTCAAACTGTTTTAATGTTGTTGTTATAATATTCACACAATCTAATAATTGCTCTTTTGTCATCACTAATGGTGGTGCAAACCTGATAATGTTACCATGTGTTGGTTTAGCTAACAAGCCGTTTTCCTTCAGTGCCATGCAAATATTCCAAGCGGTATCACTTTCTTCATCATCATTAATAACGATCGCATTTAGCAGGCCTTTCCCTCTCACTAAACTAACGATACTACTGGTTTCAATATATTTATTTAATTCTAAGCGAAATAAATCACCTAATTCTGAAGCATTTTGTGCTAAATTTTCATCTCGAATAACTTCCAAAGCTGCTGTTGCAACTGCCGCCGCTACTGGATTTCCTCCAAAAGTGCTTCCGTGGTTTCCAGGCTTAATAACATTCATAATATTATCATTTGCTAAAACAGCCGAAACAGGATAAACACCGCCACTAATCGCTTTACCAAGAATTAACACATCTGGTTTTACATTTTCATGATCTACAGCCAGTAATTTTCCTGTACGTGCGATTCCCGTTTGCACTTCATCTGCAATAAAAAGTACATTATACTTTTCACACAGCGCTTTTGCTTTGGTTAAATAGCCCGCATCTGGAACATAAACCCCAGCTTCACCTTGAATGGGTTCCACTAAAAATCCAGAAACATTAGGGTTCTTCTTTAAAGTCGCCTCTAAAGCTTCAATGTTATTGTAATCAATTTTAATAAAACCTTTTGTATAAGGTCCAAAATTTTTACGGGCTACAGGATCGTTTGAAAAAGAAATGATGGTTGTTGTTCTTCCGTGGAAATTATTTTCACAAACAATAATTTCAGCTTCATTTTCGTCAATGCCTTTTACTTCGTATGCCCATTTTCTACAAAGCTTTAATGCGGTTTCTACAGCTTCAGCTCCAGTATTCATTGGTAAAAGCTTGTCGAAGTTAAAATATTCGCAAGCAAATTTTTCAAACTTTCCTAAGGCATCATTATAAAAAGCTCTTGAAGTTAAGGTTAACGTTTGGGCTTGTTGCACCATAGCGTTAACAATTTTTGGGTGACAATGCCCTTGATTAACAGCAGAATAAGCCGATAAAAAATCATAATATTTCTCACCTTCTACATCCCATACAAACACACCTTCTCCCCTGTTTAATACAACAGGTAGTGGATGGTAATTGTGTGCACCATACTTGTTTTCTAATGTAATCGCTTGCTGCGAAGTTAATTGGTCTAAAACAGCCATTTTAAAAAATTTAAAAGTTTGCATCTACCTAAATAGATACTTAAAATAACCATTCCTTCTCTACCTTTATCCTTCCGATAAGTCTCGAAAATTCAGCGTGGGAGAGAAATCATCCCTAGAACCTGCAAATTACTAATTATTGGGTATTTTAAAGCATATTTATCATAATCTTATAACTTTAGAAGTGAAAACTTCAAAAAGAAAATAACTATTTTCAACTTCAATCAATAAAGTATAAAGGAGTTCATTATTTTTGCAGCATGGCAAGAAGAAAATCAAGAAAACAAGTTTTTGAAAACGTTGAGGTAATAGATGCAGGAGCAAAAGGTAAAACCATTGCAAAAGCACCAGATGGTAAGGTTATTTTCCTTCCAAATGCTGTTCCTGGCGATATTGTAGATGTACAAACGTTTAAAAAGCGTAAAGCTTATTATGAAGGAAAAGCAACGGTTTTTCATAAACTCTCTGATAAACGTACCGCCCCGCAATGCGAGCATTTTGGAACTTGTGGTGGTTGCAAGTGGCAAGATATGGCCTACGAGCACCAATTGTTTTACAAACAAAAAGAAGTAACCAATAACTTAACCCGTATTGGCCATATTGAACTTCCCGAAGTAACACCAATTTTAGGTGCTGCAAACCAATATTTCTACAGAAATAAAATGGAGTTTTCTTTTAGTGATAGCCGTTGGTTAACCATTGAAGAAGTACAATCTGATGAGGATTTAGGAGATAGAAACGCGCTTGGTTTTCATATTCCTGGTATGTGGGATAAGATTCTAGATTTAAACAAATGTCATTTACAAGCCGATCCTTCAAACGCAATTAGAAACGCCGTTAAAGCCTTTGGTATTGAAAATAACCTTGAGTTTTTCAACACCAGAAACCAAACAGGTTTACTACGTACAATGATGATTCGTACATCCACTACGGGTGATATCATGGTGATGGTTCAGTTTTTTAAAGAAGATAAAGAAAAACGCGAATTACTATTAGATTTTATTGCTGAAAAATTTCCTGAGGTCACCTCTTTACAATATGTAATTAATGGAAAAGCCAATGATACCATTTACGATCAAGAAGTGATTTGCTACAAAGGCAACGATCATATTTTTGAAGAAATGGAGGGTTTGAGGTTTAAAATAAACGCCAAATCTTTTTATCAAACAAATTCCGATCAAGCCTACGAGCTTTATAAAATCACAAGAGACTTTGCTGGTTTATCAGGCAATGAACTGGTTTACGATTTATACACAGGTACAGGAACCATCGCACAATTCGTTGCCAAAAAAGCACGTAAAGTGGTTGGTGTCGAAGCTGTACCCGATGCGATTACTGCCGCTAAAGAAAATGCACAATTAAATAGCATCGATAACGTTGAATTCTTTGTGGGTGACATGAAAAATGTGTTTAACGCTTCCTTTATTGAAACTCACGGTGAACCTGATGTGATTATTACCGATCCACCACGTGACGGTATGCATAAAGATGTTGTGCAACAAATATTAAACATTGCTCCTAAAAAAGTAGTTTATGTAAGTTGTAATAGCGCAACACAAGCTAGAGATTTGGAACTTATGGATGCGCAGTACAAAGTAATTAAAACGCAAGCTGTTGATATGTTTCCACAAACCTTTCATGTGGAAAATGTTGTACTTTTAGAGCGTCGTTAAGTTTAAAAATCATTTACAAAACCCTATTTTTAGGAATTTTAAAAGCGATTATTAAAAATTAAGAATGAAATATTTCAAAATACTTATTGCCCCTGTTCTGCTAGTTTTAGGTGTTTTCATAGCTATCGCCTGCGAACCTGACGACATTTGTCCTGAAGGTACAGCAACAACACCTCGGCTTATCATCGAACTCTACGATGTTAGTTATCCCGACTCCCGAAAAAATGTATCTGATTTAGTCGTTATTGGGGTTGGTAACAATAGTGTGTTAACTGGTTATTCTTTTGTTGATACCGATGAAGTGCTTTTGCCTTTAAAAACGGATGATAACACTACGCAATATGCGCTAATAGCCAACGCCTCTGTAAATGACAATGGTACGCCTGACGATGAGTCTGATGATTTCATAGAAGGAAACCAAGATATTATTAGTATAAGCTATAGCCGTGAAGAAATTTATGTTTCTCGTGCTTGCGGCTATAAAACTATTTATAAAAACGTCACTTTAACAATTGAAGATGATGGTGATAATTGGATGCTTTCTAGGCAGCCTATAACCGACAATCAATCTGTAGAAAATGAAAATGAAGCCCATTTTATTGTATCGCACTAGTCTTATCGTTTTCTTATTGTTGGTTTCAATAGCTGTACAAGGGCAAAATGATGGTATTTCTAAAATCAATGGCACTGTAAAAACGGTGGATTCCAGTAAAACAAAAAAGGTAAAAACACCAAAAAAGCAAGCCAAAACCGAAAACGACAGTACCAAGATTAAATTAAAATACGGATTACGTTTAGGTACCGATGCGAGTAAATTATTAAAATCTGCTTTAGACGATGACTATCAAGGTTTAGAGATTAATGGAGATTATAGATTAACAAAGCATTTTTACGCTGCCGCGGAAATTGGAACTGAAGAGAAAAATACCATTACAGATTATATGGATATTACCACCGCTGGAGCCTATTTAAAAGCTGGTGTTGATTACAATATGTATGAAAACTGGCTAGACATGGACAATATGATCTATGTTGGTTTTAGAGTTGGAGGAAGTGCTTTTAGTCATGATTTAAATACCGCCACTATATACACTACAAACCAATACTGGGCACCACAACTAACACTTACCGATAAAGTAGAATTCAATGATTTAACAGCTTTTTGGGCTGAATTACAATTAGGAATAAAAGCAGAAGTCCTTAAAAACCTTTACATGGGGTTAAATGTACAGCTGCGTTTCCTTATTACAGAAACTGACCCCGGTAATTTTGAAAATGTCTACATTCCCGGTTTTGGTAAAACTTATGACAGCAGTGGTATTGGAGCAGGTTTTGGTTATACCATAGCATATAGAATTCCGCTTTTTAGTAAGTATAAATAGTATAATAAATTTAGATCACCACTATTCTTGCCTGATGTGTAATTGGAAAATTACAGGAATTTGCAATAAAACATAACGCATTTGCTTTTTCATGTAATTTCATTGCCAATTCTTTTTGAGCACTGTTTTTTATCGTAACCACAGGACTTAAAATAACTTTTGTAAAACTGCCACTTCCTGTAGATAGGACTTCTAATTTGCACTCGGCATGATCTGAATACTCTAAAACTTCAATGTTATTTTGCGAACAAACATATAAATAAGACATCATATGGCATGACGCTAATGCGGAAAGCAATAAATCTTCGGGGTTGTGTAAACTTGCATCCCCTCGAAAAGGTTTAGCTGCCGAAACTTCTAAATCTTGCTTTTTACCTGCTATATGAACCGTATGATTTCTACTGAAACTTCTTGGGTTTGTCGTAGTTTCTCCTTCTGAAAGTGCCCAATTGACTTGTGTTTTGAATGTGTGGTTGAATGGCATGAGGTTCTGTAGCTGAAAATCGACTGGATTTACTCAAGTGTTTACGTTAATTTCTAGATTTGAATATCTGCACCTAAACCATCTTTTGCTTAGGCTTCCCTAAAATTTCAATTTATTAGGGTCTTGTCTTGCATCAAAAAGTCTAATTATTTCTATGTTTAGACCGTTTTCTCTGTAATAAAGCGTGTTATGTTTTGAAATCACACTTTTCCTTACCTCCAAGGCTTCATTAATCATCGGAAATATTTTAGGGTCATTAATAATTAGACTAATACTATCATCCACTCGGTTGATAAATTTATTAGTAACGCTTTCATCCCAATTTAATTGTAAGTAATCTAATACTGCTTCAAAGTCTTTCTCTGCAGAAGGAGACCAAATCACTTCTCTAAGCATTTGTATATCGCTTTCTAATATCAGATATTACCTTGTGGTGCTCTCTCCCTTCTTGATTGTCTAACTGTTCAATTCCTATTTCAATGGCTTTCTTTTGTTCTTGCGTAAGATTTTGCCAATCGTTGAGGTCATTACTTCCATTAATATAATTCAACAAGATGCCGTAAGCCTCTTCTAATCGATTTCCTTTTAAGGAATCTAACTTTCTAAACAAATCTATTTTTATTTCAGCTGAATTCATTATTAATCTATTTCAAGTAAAGATAATTATAAATTAATGACTATTAAAGTGCCTTTTCTTTTTTATAGTAAGCACAATAATAATTTACCGCCCTTAATTATTCATATACTTCCCCTTCTTACTCCCCTCATACATCACGTATTTAACCAAGCGTGATTCCAGTTTCGCATTGAATAACTGTATTTTTCGCGACGGACGTAATCCTACAAACTTAAGCGCATCTAGGTTTGAAGTAATAAACCATGCATCGGTTCCTGGGTAATTTTGTTTCAGTGTATCGCCTATATTTTTATAAAACTCTTCCATATCGATGTTTAAACGCTCACCATAAGGTGGATTGAATACCATCTGTAGTTTCTCATCGCCTCCTTTTTGCGTTTTAAAGAAATCTTCGTGTTTCACTTCAATAAAATCTTCCAATTGGGCATTTTTCACGTTTTCCTTGGCCTTAGCTACGGCACTTGGTGCTTTATCATAACCAATAATTTTATGATGAAAATCGCGTGTTTTACCTAACAAAGACTCTTCAATTTTCTCAAACAACTCAACATCCCAATCTTCCCAACGTTCAAAAGCAAACTCTTTACGCATCAAGTTTGGAGGGATATTACAAGCAATCATAGCCGCTTCAATCAACATGGTACCAGAACCACACATCGGGTCCATAAAATCTGTTTGCCCGTCCCAACCCGATAGCATGATTAAACCTGCTGCTAATACTTCATTTATAGGCGCAATATTCGTCGCCGTTTTATAACCACGTTTGTGTAATGAATCTCCAGAAGAATCTAATGAAATCGTGACACGGTTTCTATCAATATGGACATTCACTTTTAAGTCAGGAAATTTTAAATCTACATTAGGACGCTGTCCATCGGTATCTCTAAACTTATCTACTATGGCATCTTTAGTTTTTTGAGCGATGTATAACGAGTGCGTAAAAAGTTCTGAATGGATCGTAGCATCAATAGCTAAAGTACCTGTAGATTTTAGGTATTTCGACCAATCCATCGCATAGATTTTATTGTATAAATCTTGCTCGTTCTTAACATTAAAAGCATGAATGGGTTTTAAAATTTTAACGGCCGTACGCAACGCTAAATTAGCCTTATACATAAAACCTTTATCTCCCGAAAAAGAAACATTACGCACCCCTTTTTTCACATATTGTGCACCTAGCTGCGTTAATTCCTTTTCTAGTAAATCTTCAAAGCCAAATAAGGTTTTGGCAACCATATTAAAATTTTCTCCCATTTTTTACGTCTGTTCACTTTTTAGGCTGAATAGATTGCAAAAATAATGTAATTTTGTGGCAAACGTAAAGTTTATTGATAATTCGGGGTTTTTAAGGATTGACGTCCGCTAATTTTAAATATAGAATTTTAAAAACCATAAATTTTTAGCATAATAAAATGCTCTAGGCTAGCCCCAAAAACAAAACAATTTCTGTTTTCACAGAAAATATTTATGACAAATAATACAGCAACTTGGTTCACTTCTTGGTTTGACACGCCATTTTACCACATATTATATAAAGATAGAGACGACCGCGAAGCTCATGCTTTTATGGATACTCTTACCGATTATTTAAACCTTCCAGAAAATGGTACTGTGCTAGATTTAGCCTGTGGTAAAGGCCGACACTCACGTTACCTTAATAAAATTGGTTACGATGTTACAGGTGTTGACTTAAGTGAAAATAGTATAAAATTCGCTAAACAATTTGAAAATCACCGTTTACAATTCGAAGTGCACGATATGTGCAAACCGTACAATAAACAATTCGATGCCGTTTTTAACCTGTTTACTAGTTTTGGATATTTTGAAGATGACCACGATAATTTAAAAACCATTGAAGCTATAAAAAGCAATTTAAATGAATTTGGTTTTGGTATTATCGATTTTATGAATAGTGAGCATGTTATTGATAACCTAGTTCCTGAAGAAACAAAAACTGTTGATGGTATCGATTTTCACTTAAAGCGGTTTGTTGAGGATGGATATATTATAAAAGATATTACTTTTACGGTCGACGAAAAAGTTTACAACTATCAAGAACGGGTTCGAGCATTTACGCTTGCCGATTTTGAAAAACTTTTTGAACAAGCCAACGTGTATTTGCTAGATGTTTTTGGCGATTATAAATTAAATAAGTTTAATCCGAAATCATCTGAACGATTAGTCATGATTTTTAAATAGCGGATGTACCACATACAATAAAACTCATAATTTGAGTCCTTTTACTAAATGAATAAATTTTTACTTCCCTTTCTGGCTGTTTTTTTAGGTTTTGGAATTGCCTTACTTTCTAAAAAACAAAAATCTTGGAACACGAAGCTCCTACTCTCTTTTAGTGGTGCATTTTTATTAGCGCTTACTCTTTTTGAATTGCTTCCAGAAGTTTACCATCATTTAGATACTAAACTGGCTGGTTTACTAATTATGTGCGGTATTTTGCTGCAAATCACCTTAGAGCTATTCTCTAAAGGTGCAGAACATGGGCATGTTCATATTCATAAGGATAACGCAAGTTTTCCATGGACACTTTTTGTTAGTTTATGCATACATAGTTTCTTAGAAGGCTTTTCTATTCATGATCATAACGACATGGTTTATGGTGTTTTAGTACATAAAGTGCCTATTGCTACGGTTATCACGTTATTTTTATTGCAATCTAGTTACACAAAATCTCAAATAGCTGGGTTTTTATTGGTTTTTGCATTTATGACCCCTTTAGGCACCTATATTTCACATGAATCATCCGTTATAGGCCAATACGCCGATGCTATGAATGCCATCGTTATAGGGATCTTCTTCCATATTTCAACGACTATTTTGTTTGAAAGCGGCGACGGACATAAGTTCAACTTTTCAAAGTTTATCGCTATAATCCTTGGTGTTGGTATAGCTTATATGATTTAATTTATAATATCTTTTTTAAGATATCTTTTGAATAAATATATATTCAATTGAAAATTAATTAAGCAATAAACATCGATTTAAAAAAATAAAAAAATTAGGACTCATGTTTTCAAAGGAAGAATCTAGAAAATTAAAACAAGAATTTTGGACCAGTTTTGGAAAGTCATTCCCTAGAAAATGGACTTTATACCATACCAAATTAAAAGGCTTTAGTTTTAAATTTCACTTTGATAATAAAACCGCTTTAGTGGCGCTAGATGTTGAAGACGATTTAGAACACCGTATAAAGTATTGGGAAAAACTCCTAGCTTTAAAGTCCATTTTATTAGATGATTTTTTACCAGAAGCCATCTATAATGAAGAATATATTTTAGATAACGAAAAAGAGATCTCTAGAATTTTTGTCCCCTTAGAACAGAAAGTTTCCATTCATAACAAAAACTCATGGCAAGAAGTTATGGTGTTTTTTAATGAAAAAATGAGCTTGTTTGAGGCCTTTTTTGAAGAGTATCGAGATGTTATTGATAGCTAATAGGCAGAATTGATTATTTTTTATTGACTATTGACTATTGACTGATGACAGGTGACGGAAGATGGCAAAATTGTTTATTTGTTTAATCGTTTATTCGTTTAACCAACGTTGAAATTGATGAAAGATTCATCCTAACGTCTGAAAGACAATCTGAAAATCACAGCATTATTAATTCGTTTGATCGTACATAAACTTTTAATATTTAATATCTAACTTTCAATATCGTCCAATTTTTCACTTTTAATTTTTAATTTTTAACTCCAAGAACCATCTCATAATCATCCATAACAAAGCCGCTTCCAATATCGGCAACTAAAGGCCCAATCTTTTTAAACCCAAATTTTTCATAAGCGATAATAGCATTTGTATTATTGATGTTTACTGTGAGCCGTATCTTATTCAATTGAAATGCTAGTGCTTTAGCTTCTATAAATTCCATTGTTTTTTTCCCTATACCTTTATTTCGGAAATCACTTAGAATATAAAACTTACTTAAAAATAAGGACTTAGTTTCCTTGAGTATAGCAAAATATCCCACTGCCGTATTGTTATAAGAAACCATATAATACAAATAATCGTTGTTAACTTGATTCTGTATAGCTTCAGCAGACTGAAATTTATCAAGCATGTAATCTACTTGAGCTTTACCTACTATAGGAATGTAATGCTCCCGCCAAATAATATTGGCTAAGGTTTCAATTTCAAGGTAATGTGAGGGGTTTTCTGCTAAAATGTATGTTGTCATATTCATGTATCACAAATTAAATCACATAAAGAAAAATCATTAAAAAATGACAGATAGCCCCAGTTAGAACAAAAAGATGCCAAATCACATGATTATAACGTATTTTTTGAATGGCATAAAAAATAATACCAATACTATATGCTGATCCTCCTGCGGCCATAAACCACATGCCATCGCTTCCTATTTGTTCAGACAAATTTGAAATATCGAAAACAATAAGCCACCCCATGACTAAATATAATAAGGTTGAAACCACTTCAAAACGTCCAGTAAAAAACAATTTTAAAACAGCCCCTAAAAGCGCAATCCCCCAAACGGTATAAAAAAGGGGCCACCCTAAACTATCTTGAAGTGCTATTAAACAAACAGGCGTATAAGTTCCTGCTATTAAAAGGTAAATACTTACGTGATCTACAATTCTAAAATAATGCTTGCGTTTTTCGTTTTTAGTAGCGTGATAACATGTTGAAGCACTAAACAGTATAATTATTGAAACGGAATAAACAACTACACTAAACAGACTCCAATCACTTTTTTCAGAATTAAATTGAACCAGAAGTATTAAGGCAACCACACCAAGAACCGCCCCTAAACCATGAGAAAAGGCATTAAGTTTTTCTTCCAATGGTGTTTGAATACGCATTTATTCAGGCGTTTTTTGATAAATCCATTTATCGGTTAAATCGTAAAAATTAAATTTTATTGCTGGTGGCTGTGGTTCTAACAATCCGTTTTGAAAAGCCCGCTGTAAAATGTCTTCAATTAAATAATCTTCTTTAACATTTATGGGGTCATACGCGCGTTTTAATGAAATATCGAACATACTAGCAGTTGTATTATACCAAAATGCACGCCATCCATTACGAAGCTCTTTAACTAAGTCGAAAGCAGTTGTTCCCGTTTGTCTATGAATTAACTTCACTAAAATCTGACCTTCAGTACGCGTTAACTTTTTCAATTCTTCAGAAAATTCGCCTTCTATATATTTTTGTATTTTTTTTGTATAACGTCGCTTTTGGCTATCCCGTTTAAGGGATGATAGCCGCGTATTCATAGAATCTAAGCGCTCGGCCGCCATTTTAGCATAAGGATAGACTTTCAATGTTTTTCGCCTTAATATTAAATAACGAATGCGTTCTTTTTTATCTCCAAACTTAAGTCTATGCAACAGAATAACCTCGTCTAAATTAATAGACTGCCTAGGCACAGAGTCGCCTTCTATAATTAAATATTCAATAGTGGTAGTATCACTTTCAATCTCGTTAATCTGAGAAAAGACCAAAAACGGGCATAATACCAATATATATTTTAAAAAATTCATCAATAAAAGTGGAGCATTTAATATGTAAAAATAAAGAAATTATACGCCGCTCTAACAATACACTTTCAGTATCTCACATTTACAGGGTCAATATAACAAAATATGATAGACAATAATCATTTAAACCATCAATGTGTCTATTAATATTATTATTTTAGTGCAAAAATTTTATACATGGCAAACAACAGCATTCTTAATGAAAAGTCAATGGACTTTTTAGAAAAATATTTGAACAATGCAGCCCCAACTGGTTATGAGTGGACTGGGCAAAAAATATGGATGGACTATTTAAAACCATACGTAGATACTTTTATCACCGACACTTACGGGACCGCGGTTGGCGTTATTAATCCTGATGCAAAATATAAAGTAGTTATTGAAGGTCATGCCGATGAAATTTCATGGTATGTTAACTATATTTCAGATAACGGTTTAATTTACGTGATTAGAAACGGCGGTAGCGATCATCAAATAGCGCCGAGTAAGATTGTAAATATTCATGCCAAAAACGGTATTGTAAAAGGTGTTTTTGGATGGCCAGCGATTCACACTAGAGACAAATCGAACGAACAAGCCCCAAAACCAGATAATATTACTATCGATGTTGGTGCAAAAGATAAGGAAGAAGTTGAAAATTTAGGCATTCACGTAGGATGTGTTATCACTTATCCAGATGAATTTCATGTATTGAACAAAAATAAGTTTGTTTGCCGCGCCTTAGATAATCGTATGGGTGGTTTTATGATTGCTGAAGTAGCACGTTTATTAAAAGAAAACAAGAAAACTTTACCATTTGGACTGTACATTACAAATTCTGTGCAAGAAGAAATTGGTTTACGTGGTGCTGAAATGATTACTCAAACCATAAAACCAAACGTGGCAATTGTTACTGATGTCACGCACGATACCACAACGCCAATGATTGAAAAAACCAAGCAAGGTGATTTAGAAATTGGTAAAGGACCTGTAGTAGCCTATGCGCCTGCGGTGCAACAAAAATTACGTGATTTAATTACTGAAACTGCTGAAGGTAAAAAGATTCCTTTCCAGCGTTCTGCACTTTCTAGAGCAACCGGAACAGATACCGATGCCTTTGCTTATAGTAACGGCGGCGTGGCTTCTGCCCTAATTTCTTTACCATTACGTTACATGCATACTACGGTAGAAATGGTACATAGGGACGATGTTGAAAACGTGATTAAATTAATTTACGAAACACTTCTTAATATTGAAGATGGCGAAACTTTTAGCTATTTTAAATAAAATATAACTTTAAAATGCCATTACAAGGAATAAAATTTATCAACTTGTAATGGCTTTTTTAATTATAACCATATGGACGAATTAATAGACATCACTGATAAAAACGGGAATCTTTTAGGCGTTTCAAAACTGAAATCTGTGATTCACCAAAAAGGATTGTTTCATCATACAGCGCATATTTGGTTTTACACTAAAAAAGGTGAAGTATTATTATCGCAACGTTCGGCCAAAAAAGCTATTTGTCCACTTTTATGGGATGTTTCGGTTGCCGGGCATGTAGATGCCGGTGAAACCATTAAACAAGCTGCAGTTAGAGAAATTTTAGAAGAAATTGGATTGTCTATTTCAGAAGATAAACTGTATAAAATTGGTGTTTTTGAATGTTTTCAATCTTATGAAAACGGTATGGTAGACAACGAATTTCATAATACCTTTTTAGCGGAGTTAAATGTTCCTATTTCATTATTAAAACCCCAAGAGGAAGAAGTTGAAGCTTTAAAACTTATATCTTTATCTAAATTTGATGAACTTATTGTGAACATCAACGCTAATAATCTTCATTTTGTGCCTTCTAACTCATCTTATTATGAATTTATATCTAAAGAAATAAAGAAACGAATAAAAAGGGTTAATCCTTAGATATAATTTCCTTTAAAAACAGCTTAAATTCAATTTCAACGTGATTCCCAATTTGAATTAAGCCAAATAGTTTATTTGGCGCCTCAATATTGAAGGTGTCCAAATACAGGTCTAAATTTCCAACAACTTCCAACTTATCATTTTTTTTTAAATTAACTGGGATTGAATAAGTATTACTTATTCCTGCCATTGAAACATCAACAAGCACATTGACCTCATTTTTATTATGGATCATATTAATTTCTCTTAATTCTAGCTTAATACGTGGATGTTTTTTTGTTTTTAATATCTCTATAAAGTCACGATTTATAGCTCTACCACCACAGTCAAAATTTATATTGTCTAATACCAAAGTTGATTCTGACAATAAAATTTTACCATCTTTTAAAATGTAATTTATAGGAATCACAGATTTAAAATCCGTCATATCATATTTGCACTCAAACCCTTTTACGTTGCTAGTTCCTATAACAGATAAGGTGCTATCGTCAATAATTTTAAAGGCTGTATTTTCAATAAATGTATCTTTGTTCGTAAAACCTAAGACTGCGATTAAAGCTACTAAAAACAATATCTTTTTCATACCCTTTCTCATTAATTGTTAATGTCCATTAAAAATAAAAGCCTCTAAGTCTAAGAATTATATCAATTCCTATACAGAGAGACTTTTTGTTTGTTTACTAATTTTTATTAGAAACTTATAGCCGCTTCTAACATGAATCCATCAAATTTACCATCTTCTAAAGCTCCAGAAAACCCATCATAATTCTGGTGAACATATTCTGCTTTCATTAAGATGTTTTTAGTCATAAACCAACCTGCTCCTAACTGGGTTCTTTTAATAGTAATATCTTGAGCTTTATCATCATACTCTGAGTTTACGACGTTATATCGACCTCCTACATAAAAGTTATCATTTTTTCCAAAACGGTATAACAATTCACTTGCAAATTGGTTTGTAACACCATCCATTTCTGGATCTAAAGTAGCTGGATTTGCATTTGTGCTTCCACTAGCTCTTTCTAAAGTTCCAAAAAATTCAAACCCTTTATATCTTACAAACGGATTAATCATTATGGCTGTCACACTATTTTTAAAATTAGGTGCAAAACGTCCTGATCTGAAATTATCAGAAGAAGCTCCTTCCGCTTCCATGACATGGTAATATCTAGATCCTGCTCTATCCGCATTAAATAAATATAAATTTGGTGTATAACCCGTATTATACAATGAACCTGTTAGTCTTAATCTTAAATCATCATTTAATTGCTTATCATATCCTATTTTAGCGAGGAAAGCTGCCCCTCCTGTTCTTCCATTTGCACCAGCGACAACCGATTGGTTTAATTTTCCATTAGAAAAACCAACCATTCCTAAAAAACCATTTCTTTGGTAGTAAAGTTCAGCTCCAACTTCTGTGGTAAATGAATCCATGATTAAGTTTCCTATGAATGGGTTAAATATGGTTTGTGCATTATCACTTCTTCTAAAGTGGGCATCACCATAGTTATTCTCCATATGACCAACTTTAATAGTTGCATATTGCATAATATCCGATAAAAAACCTTCACTTATAAAATCTAACTTATCAATTTGAAAATATCCACCTTTTACATATGGTTCTGGATGATGACGTGATGATAGATATGTTCTTAAGTGCATTCTAACACCTTCTGCTAAAACAACATCCAAATCTAAGTTTGCAGTTGGTAAATTAAAATTGGACCCAAGTTCTGCTAAAGGTGTTGCTCCAGAATTCTCATGATCTAATGCTTGAAATTGAAGGGTTGACGCCCCACCAACTCTTACTTTTAAACCATCAAAAGTTGATTCGGTTTCTTTTGGCGCTTCAAATGTATTAATTCCGGTTTGATCCGGCTGTCTAAAGTTATCAATATGTCTTTTGCTATTTTGAGCATACATATTTAGTCCCCCTAAGACTATGGCTCCTAAAATTAAATTTTTAATTATTGATTTCATAATTATACTAATTTATAGTTGTTATTAAATTGTTATTTAAACTTTGTTTTGAATTTGATAGTCACATCCTCCCCTGTGGTAATCGTTCCTAATAAAGCTGTTGGTGGGTCTACTTTAAAATCGGTCATTTTAATTTGCTTTTCTCCTATTAAGGTTGCTGTAGAATCCATTATGCTCAGCTTAAAATTAAGCGCAATACTCTTTTTAGTTCCAGCAATAGTTAAATCACCTTTGGATTTGATATCAAAGACACCATTTCCTTTAGCATCAAGGCTTTCTACTTTTGTTAATTGAAATAAAATGTCTTTACTGTTTTTCGATTTAAGCGCTTTATAGGTATTCTTATCCATCCCACTTTTACCGCTTTTTAAACCTTCAACTTTAATAGTAATAGTTAAATCTTCTATCTTTCCATTTTCTATATCACTGAACTTAATTTTTCCTGACTGACTTTCGGCATTTACTTCCCAATCATGAATATTGGAGGTTCCTAAAACCTTTAAAGAAGATGCATTGTTTATAAGGGCTAACTCTTGTGCACGAGTTAAGTTAACCGAAACAAATGCCAACATTATAAAAATGCCCATTGATAATTTATTGAATAATTTCATGCTGTTTTAGTTTTATAATTTGATACAAAGGTCAACCCATAGGTGTTGCCATAATATGATTTATATCATATTATTTTTAAAAAAAATCAACAAAATAAAGGTTTTACCGGTAATTCACTAAATATCAGCACTAAGCAAGTTGACTTAAAAAAACAGAAAAAATTAAAATCCAGTTTAAGATTTGTACTATGAATCCATTCTAGGCCTGAATAAAATTCATATATTTATAAAGCCAATCATTTTAACTATGGATAAACATTACACCGTAAAAGTTAATAATCAAGAGGATTTCAATATCAATCCCAGTGAAATTAATCAACTTGACATGGTTAAAAATTCGGAAGGCCACTACCATGTTTTGCAACAAAACAAATCCTTTAAAATAGAAGTATTAGCCGGAGACCTTAATAGTAAATGCTATCAAATTAATGTTAATGGCACAAATTACGATATTCAAATTTCCAATGATTTAGACCGCCTGATAGAAACCATGGGACTAAGCAACCACGTTTCACAGCAAGTAAACACAGTTATTGCTCCCATGCCAGGTTTAATTTTAGACGTTCAAGTAAAAGTTGGTCAAGAAGTTCAAGAAAACACCCCCCTACTCATTCTAGAAGCCATGAAAATGGAGAACAGCATTGTATCTCCAAGAACTGGTGTCATCAAATCTATATCCGTTAAAAAAGGAGAAGCCGTAGAAAAAGGCCACTTAATAATTGAATTTGAATAAATCTATCTCAATTTCACTGTTTAAAAGCTTTTAAAACACCAAAAATTATTTTATGAAAAAACTACTAGTTGCCAATCGTGGAGAAATTGCTGTTAGGGTTATGAGAACCGCTAAAAAAATGGGCATTAAAACGGTTGCTGTTTTTTCAGAAATCGACCGAAATGCACCGCACGTCAAACAGGCCGATGAAGCCGTATGTATTGGAAAATCAGCTTCAAAAGAATCTTACCTAAGAGCAGATAAAATTATTGAAGTTTCTAAAAAACTTAACGTTGATGCCATTCACCCAGGCTATGGTTTTTTAAGTGAAAATGACGCTTTCGCGGAATTGTGCCAGAAAAATAACATCATTTTTGTTGGTCCGAAACCGATGTCCATAAAAATTATGGGGAGCAAATTAGAAGCTAAAAAAGCAGTTAAAACCTATAATATTCCTATGGTTCCCGGTATTGATGAAGCCATAACCGATGTTTCAAAAGCAAAAACCTTTGCTAACAACATTGGGTTTCCTATACTTATTAAAGCCTCAGCTGGCGGCGGCGGAAAAGGCATGCGCGTAGTTGAAAAAGAAAGTGAACTAGAATCTCAAATGCAACGCGCGATTAGTGAGGCGACGTCTGCTTTTGGAGATGGTTCGGTTTTTATTGAAAAGTATATAAAGTCTCCGAGACATATAGAAATTCAAATTATTGCCGATTCTCACGGACAAATATTTCATTTTTTTGAACGGGAATGCAGCATACAAAGAAGACATCAAAAAGTTATTGAAGAAGCACCTTCTTCAGTTTTAACTGAAACTTTAAGAACTAAAATGGGAGAAGCTGCTATAAAAGTAGCCAAAGCCTGTGATTACATCGGTGCTGGTACAGTTGAATTTCTCTTGGATGAACAGCACAACTTTTATTTCCTAGAAATGAACACCAGGCTTCAAGTCGAACACCCTGTTACCGAATTAATTACTGGTTATGATTTGGTAGAGCTTCAAATTAGAATTGCTCGTGGTGAAGCACTTCAATTCAAGCAAACGGATTTAAAAATTAATGGCCACGCCTTAGAATTACGTGTCTATGCCGAAGATCCGATGAATGATTTCTTACCTAGTGTGGGGCTTTTAGAACGCTATAAATTACCTCATGGTGAAGGCATTCGCGTAGATAATGGTTATGAAGAAGGCATGGAAATTCCTATTTACTACGATCCCATGCTTGCTAAATTAATCACCTACGGAAAAAACCGAGAAGAAGCCATACAAATTATGCGTAAAGCCATTGATGATTTTCAGGTAAAAGGGATTAAAACCACTTTACCTTTCGGAAAGTTTGTTTGTGAACATGAGGCGTTTAAATCTGGAGATTTCGACACACATTTTGTTAAAAACTACTATAAAAACGAAGCTCTAAATAAATATTCAGAAGAAGAGGCAAAAGTTGCCGCACTCATTGCTGTAAAACAATTTTTAGAGGATCAGAAATTATTAAGACTTCCTAATTCATAATTAATTAAACTAAAAACTATGAGTTCTAAGGCCGAAAAACTACAACAATTATACGCCCTTGCAAAATTGGGAGGCGGACAGCAACGTATTGACAAACAACATAACAACAATAAATTAACTGCAAGAGAACGTATTGAATATCTATTAGACGCTGCTTCTTTTGAAGAAATTGGTGCTTTAGTAACTCACAGAACTACCGATTTCGGTATGGCAGACCACATATATTACGGGGACGGTGTTATTACAGGATACGGCACTATTGCAGGTCGATTGGTGTATGTTTACGCTCAAGATTTTACGGTATTTGGTGGTTCTTTATCGGAGACACACGCTGAGAAAATTTGTAAAATATTAGAGTTAGCCCTAAAGGTTGGCGCGCCCATAATTGGCTTAAATGATTCTGGTGGTGCGCGAATTCAAGAAGGGGTCCGTTCTTTAGGGGGTTATGCTGATATTTTTTATAGAAATGTACAAGCATCTGGCGTTATCCCTCAAATATCTGCCATTATGGGGCCTTGTGCTGGTGGTGCCGTGTACTCCCCTGCCATCACCGATTTTACCATTATGGTTGAAAATTCCAGTTATATGTTTGTTACTGGACCTAGCGTAGTAAAAACGGTAACCAATGAAGAAGTGACAAGCGAAGAACTTGGTGGAGCACATACACACGCTTCAAAATCTGGCGTTGCACATAAAAAATCGGCTAACGATGTTCAGTGTTTAGATGATATTAAACAATTGTTTAGTTATTTTCCGCAGAATAATAAAGAAACCCCTAAAAAACTAGAGTACCAATTGACGGATGAAGTTCGTGATGTTTTAACCGATTGTGTTCCCGACAACCCGAACAAGCCATACGATATGCATACCGTTATTGATGGTATCATTGACAACGATTCCTTTTATGAAATTCATAAAGAATACGCCGAAAGCATCATTGTTGGTTTTGCAAGATTGGGCGGACGAAGTATTGGTATTGTTGCTAATCAACCCATGTCGTTCGCAGGGGTCTTGGGGGTTAGAAGCTCCAGAAAAGCAGCGCGGTTTATACGATTCTGTGATTGTTTTAATATTCCGCTACTTGTTTTGGTAGATGTTCCCGGTTTTTTACCTGGTACCTATCAAGAATGGAACGGTATTATTGTTAATGGAGCCAAATTACTTTATGCATTAAGCGAGGCTACGGTTCCAAGAATTACAGTTATTACACGAAAAGCCTATGGTGGCGCTTATGATGTCATGAATTCAAAACATATTGGTGCCGATTTAAACTTTGCTTGGCCAGGTGCCGAAATAGCTGTTATGGGCGCTAAAGGAGCTAGTGAAATTATCTTTAAAAAAGAAATCGCTTCCGCGGAAAATTCAGCTGAAAAGCTAGCCGAGAAAGAAGCAGAATACGCCGAAAAATTTGCAAATCCGTATGAAGCTGCCAAACGCGGATTTATTGATGAGGTTATTTTTCCTAAAGAGACTCGAAGAAAGTTACTTAAAGGATTCTCTATGTTGGAAAACAAACAAGTAGACCGGCCAGATCGTAAACATGGTAATATTCCTTTGTAGAAATTCGTTCTCTAGGAAACCGAAACATTTTCATGCTGACTTACCCTATTCTTACATGTTGATAAATTCATAATAAATATTCAAAATTCTCGACGCCATTAGAACTGCCAAAAGTTTAATTTTGGTTTCTATCATTCATAAGAATTGAAATAGTTAGGACACAAAAAGTAAAAATAAATAGAATAAGTAAGAAGGATGAAACATATTGAAATTGGATATAACATAACAAACGACCCCAACTTTTTAGACAAACAAAACGCCATTACCCCTGAGCTCGCACGCAAGCTTGTGCAGTTTCATAAACTGGCGTTGGAGGGTAAAAAATCGGGGGTGCGAAAATTATTAGATGCCATAGAAAAATATCCAAAAAATCCACAATTAAAAAATTACTTATCCGTATTATACGCTCAAATTGGTGATACAAAAAAAATGAGTGATACTAATAAGTGGATCATTTCTGAACATCCTGATTACTTGTTCGGGAAATTAAATTTAGCGAACGCGCATTATCTAAATCAAGACTTTGAAAAAATGCCCGAAGTTTTAGGTGAAGCCATGGATATTAAAGCCATGTACCCCGAACGTGATACATTTCACGTTAACGAAGTTGTTTCATTTTTAAAATGTGCTGTATTATATTATACAGCTATAGATGATATTGAACAAGCCGAAATACGCTACGAAATAATGCAGGAATTAGCTCCCGATTCCACCGATACGAAAATGGCTTTGAATCAATTATTTGCTGCAAGAATGAAAGCTAGTCAAAAACGTTTTGAAGAAGAGCAAAAAAGTAATATAACGGTAAAAACAAAACAACAGGAAATTAATACAATAACTAAATCTCCGAATTTCATTAACCAAGAAATTGAATGGCTTTATTCCAATGGACTATATATTGAAGAAGAAAAACTAAATAAAATTCTATCGCTTCCGGAGGATAGTCTTATTCAAGATCTTGAATTAGTGTTACATGATAGTATTAACCGATTTAACCATTTTAATAAATTAGTAGAAGAAGGACAATGGAATGAAGAAAAGATGAATTTCGTTGTTCATGCCATTTATCTTTTGGGTGAACTTAAAGCTTCGAAAAGCGTGGATACCATGCTTTATGCATTGAGTCAATCAAATGAATATTTAGAACTTTATATAGGTGATTTTATTACCGCAATGATTTGGGAACCCCTATATAAAATTGCTATTACAAACGTAGAAGTTCTAGAAGCATGCAAACAGTTTATGTTTAAACCTGGTGTTGACGCTTTCGCGCGAACTAATATTTCAGACATGATATCACAGCTTGCTTTACACCACCCCGAAAGGCGTGATGAAGCATTAGATTGGTATGCGGATGTCATTCAATTTTACTTAAATAGTGACATAGAAGACAATATCATTGATAGCGAATTAACAGCACTTATAATATGTGATATTATTGATATCAAAGGTATTGAACTGCTACCTATAATAGAAAAACTATTCGATAAAAAAGTCGTATCCATTGATATTTGTGGAGATTGGCAAGAAGTAAAGAAAGATTTCAAGAAACCAAGAAATTTCGATAAAAAAAGAGACATCCTTTCAATAGCAGAACGCTATGAACAAGTAGTTACTACTTGGGCCGGATATAAAGAAGACCAAGAAGATTATTCACAACTTTATCATGATCATTTTTTAAACTCAACTGCAATACCTATTAAAGCAGACTTCAAAGTTGGACGTAATGACCCTTGTCCATGTGGTAGCGGAAAAAAACATAAAAAATGTTGTTTAAACAACTAATAATAAATCCCAGATTAAACAATTAATCTGAGATTTTAAATTTATACAATTTCCAAGAAACTGCATTAAAATAGATGTTAGATGTTACTGAATATTTTGAATATCATCTTCCGTAATATTCAACTGACTCATAACTGCATTTAAGTTATTGGTATCCACTGTAGAGGCTAGATCTGATGGCATAACCACAATTCTGAACACTTGATTTTTAGTAAACTCAGCACCGACAGCGTCAATATCATCACTTTCTGCAATAATATCAACATCGCCCAATGTATAATTGAAACGATACTGAAAATAACCACCTCCATTAAAGAAAATAGTCGCTGTAGGTAAGGGTTCCCAAACATCTAATCCGTTGTTTTCTTCTTCTAATCGGTAAACCAACACCGCATCTCCATCAACATTACTTTCTGGGAAAGTAAAGCGTTCATCCAGCTTATTTGAAGAAAAATTAATGTTTGCGATTTCATAAGTTTGACCAACAATATTGTAGCCCGGTTCACCATCATATCCTGGAGGGCCTTGCGGTCCTTCACAAGAAAAAACAAGAAGTGCAATTATTGTTACTATAGATAAAACATTTTTTTTCATAACCTTATTTTTTTTTAAATTCATCCTGATTAAAACTATTTATAAATTTACTAAAAAATGAAAGACAAATAAACTGTATACCTATATTAGCTTATTCTTCCTTCATAATTGTTACTACTTTTTAAGTTTTACCAGTTGTGCATTAAACATGAAACTCTCTTGCCAACGTTCAAATCGGCTATCAAATTTTTCTGCAAAAACTAAATACTGACAACGGTCTATACTTTCTGGTGTACGTGTAACCTCTGCAAAATTGTGATTTCTAAATAAAAATTCGGCATCTTCAACAACAAACATTTGAAGTTCGTTTAGGTTTATTCCGTTAAGGTAAAAAATCTTATTTAAACGTTTTGGTGTAGCAATAACAACATCTATCCCATCATAAATTTCATCACGTTGATGATCTATATTTTTTTCATCATAGGCACAATACACGCGTAAATCGGTGCCACGCAGATATGCATTAAACTCCAATTCTAAATCTAATGCAGCTTGTTTGTTTTCCACAAAAATTAAAGCCCTAGGAGCGTCTTCAAAGGCTTCTCCTTTTAATTTCTGAATCACACTAAGTACAATACTCGTTGTCTTTCCTGAACCTTTTGGCGCGATACAAAACATGCTTGCTCCGCCTTTTATTTTAGATAATATTTGCTTTTGAAAAGGCAATGGCTCATTAAATCCTTTACTTTCTAAAGAATCTCTTAAAGGTTCAATGAATTTTTTAAATGACATGCTAAATATTTTTTGAAAAAACAAAGATAAGATTATAAACCGCTAACAAAAACTTATAACGTAATAAGGCACCCTAATGGGGTGCCCTAAAACGCTAATAATCCTCTTTTTCAATAGGAATATATTTAATTAAAACTCTAGATCTGCAACGATATCAAATTCGTCATAAATCGCTTTATCTTTTAAATCGTCAAAAAAACTTGCTGAACCGTAACGGATATCATACTTGGTTCTATCAATTTTTAATGAGGCTGTTGCTTTACTTCCGTAAATAGAAATGGTAAAATCAATAGCATGTGTTTTTCCTTTAACTGTTAAATCTCCTGTAACGTTGTAAGCGTTTTTCCCTGAAGCTTTAACCTTTTTAAATACTAATTTTGAAGTTGGGAATTTTTCAACACCAAAGAAATCATCAGATTTTAAGTGTCCGTCTAACTTACCTTTATACTCACCTTCTAAATCGGTACTTGATATAGTGGTCATATCTATAACAAATTCACCACCTACTAATTTATCTTTATTAAACTCTAAGGTTCCAGATTTAATAGCAATAGTACCTTCATGAGATCCTGTTACTTTATAGCCTTTCCAAACTATAGTACTCTCTTCTGTTTTAACCGTCTTTTTTTCACCACCTACTGCTGTAAAAGATGAAGCGAATACAGTTACTAATGCTACTACTGCTAATTTTTTAATTGTGTTTTTCATGTTCAATTTTTTTTCTTGTTAGTTATTAATTTATGATCCGTAATAAATGCGTTCTTTTATAATTTTTGTGTCGCGCCACTCTTGCACAACGACTTTATTATAATTTTTCACCCCTAAATCTTTATGTGTAAAATCGAAATGCCACTCAACCATGGTAATACGTTCCCCAATAGTCACGTGCAATGGTTTTGCGCATCGAAATTCGGTAATAGAGTCAAAAAAACATTTTTCACGCTTTCTATTTTCTATTTTCCCCACACAGGCAGGGTTATTATTTTCTTGAATAATCACATCGTCATCATAATACAAATCGAATGCTTCCAAGGTTTTTCCTTGAAGAATCATGTCGTTGAGATTGCTGATGTTTTCAATTAATTTATTCATAATACCTCTTGAAATAATTATGACACAAATTTCTGAAACAAGCAGAAGCTATAAAATGAAGTAGGTTATTAAATAAAGTTAATCTAGATTAACTTTTATTGTTCTAAGATAATTTGACTCTTGATTTTGCTAAGAAATTCCTTAGTGATACCAAGGTATGAGGCGATCATATACTGCGGAATGCGTTGTTCTATTTGTGGATACTGATTTCTAAAATACAGAAATCTTTCTTTTGCAGAAAGGCTAAAACTTCTTATAATTCGTTTTTGAGAAGCCACTAACGCGCGTTCAATTATGCGCCTGAAAAAACGCTCTAATTTTGGAATTTCAGCATATAATTCTTCAATAACATCACTAGAAAACATGATAAGCTCTGTGTTTTCAAGGCATTGCACATTGAAATCGGCTGGAGTTTGGGTAATAAAACTCCCGATGTCTGAGGTCCACCAATCTTCAACAGAAAACATTACGATATGCTCCTGCCCTTCATCGTCAACATAAAAAGTTTTCGTGCAACCAGAAATGACGAAACATTCATATTTACAAACATCGCCTTGCTGAACTATAAACTGTCCTTTTAAATATTTACGGTAACTTACTTTTGAAGTTAAAATCGCTTCTTCCGTTTCTGTTAAGGTAACATGGTTTTTAATGTAATTTAAAAGAGGTTGTATGTTCATCAATAAAGTTTACTAAGCTTCAAATTTAACAATAATATTATTACCACCTTAGAGGGCCTTTTGCCTATTTTCTATCCGAAATCGTGACTTCAAACTGGAGTGTTTATTTTTATATTTCGTGCTTTTAAATCAAACATTAAATTATAGAGTCCAAAAAATGTACGATTCATATAAATGAAATGTTTGGAGCCTCTATTTGCATTTAACTTCCTCAATTGGGTGTTTTTAGAATATTTCTCACCCAAATTAGCAATCTTTCCAAAAAACTCGGCGTTTGAGAAGTCAAAGTACTCTTGATGTAATGGCTCGGTAAACAAGGTTAACATTTCATGAAACATCGCTGTAAAGAAACTAACTTCTTCGGCTGTGTCGTCAGTTCTTAAAATTTCAAGTTCGTATAGCTTCGCTTTAAAATGCTCTGGATTACCCATGTTTTTTTTATCTGCCAATTCAAAATAAGGCACATAAAAATCTTCTGGAATCTGTTTCATACAACCAAAATCCAAAGCAATTAAATCGCCTGATTTAGATACTAAAAAATTCCCTGGATGCGGATCTGCATGTACTTTCTTCAATTTGTGAATTTGAAACATATAAAAATTCCACAGTGCTTGTCCCAATTGATTGGCCAATTTTTGATCGGTATTATATGCTGTGAATTCAGATAAGTGTTCGCCTTCCATATAATCCATTGTAATAATGCGTTCAGACGACCATTGCTTGTAATATTTTGGGAATATTAAATGCGGAATGTGTTTACAAGCTTCAGAGATTTCTTTACTTTGTTTAACCTCTAAGATATAATCTGTTTCTTCTAGGAGTTTGCCTTCAATTTCCTTAAAATATTTATCTGAACCTTCACCTTTTATATTAAACATACTCATTGCAATAGGTTTAACCATTGCCAAATCTGAAGCAATACTATCTGCAACACCCGGATATTGAATTTTAACAGCTAGCTTTTTGCCTTCTTTTTCAGCAATGTGCACTTGCCCTATACTCGCGGCATTAACAGAATTCAAATCAAACGCATCGAATAAGTCTTCTGGTAATTTATCAAAGTATTTTTTAAACGTTTTTAAAACTAATGGCGGAGAAAGTGGCGGTACAGAAAATTGAGCTAACGAGAATTTCTCAACGTAAGCTTGCGGCATGATACTTTTTTCCATGCTTAACATTTGAGCTACTTTTAAAGCACTTCCTTTAAGCTGTTTTAGTCCGTCGTAAATATCAGACGCATTATTTTCATTTAACTTTTCCTTGGCTTCAAACTCAGATTTCGTGATTTTATCACCATAATACTTTATGTAGTTCACGCCTATTTTGGCTCCAGTAGACACTAATTTTGAAGCGCGTTCTATTTTAGAAACAGGAATTTTATTAATTGCTTTCATAATTGTTTTTATTGCATTTGCACTTTTTCCTTAAACAAAAATTTCCCCAAATCCATCAAACTTTTAAGTGGTGCTACATCCAAGAAATCAAAACTTGTATTTACAGATTTTTCAATAAAAACATCTGTCTTTTCAAAGGAAGGTGAGCTATCTTCCATCCAAAATTTAAGGGTTACTAGAAGTTGCACCCAAGCACTTTCCATTAAACCTTGCTGCTGAAACTTATCTATTTTTTCTTGCTTTGTTTCAATGGTTTCAATCTCTAAACTTCCTATATAATCTTTAAATTCTTGTCTTAATTTAGATAAGCATTTTAGATTTTTCAGCTTGTTTTCATGCTTATTTAAAGCAAATAAAACAAAGCTTCTATTGGCTGTTAGGTTTTCAAAAAATGTAAAATAAAAGCTTAATAGTTTGCCTCTTGCATCAAAAGATTGATAATTTTCACTTTCATGAAGTAGTTTTAATGTGTTCTCAAAGAACATTTTAAATATATGCGATTCAAGCGCTTCAAACGATCCATAAAAAGTATAGAATATCTGCTCTTCAAAATTATTATGTTTTGCAAAAGCATATACTGTTTTGGGCACCTTATTGTGTTCTAAAACATAATCCATATATAAATTAACAAGCTGTTCTCCGGTAAGTGTTTTCTTTTTTGCCATAACATGTTTGAGTTTAAAAAACCATTTTATATAAAATTACAACCTAATTCATAATTAAAAGAAGACTTAGCAGATTTAATACTGTTTTTAACGCTCTTTATGAGACTTTTAACGTTATATCAATAAGGCACCTGTTCATTTTTATAGGCCCATAACAAAACACTCCTATCGAATTATATAAACTTAGTTATTTCCTGCTAAGAAAGAGCCCCCCCTTTAAATGATAATCTCTTAAAAACACCTCTAAAAGCGCCCTTTTTTAAAATTCTAAGTGAAATACCTAAAATTGTGGTAAAAACGATCTTTAAAATTGATAAATTTGACAATACCTTAAATCGCAATTAGCAACTAATTATTTCAGCGATGGAGGAAATTAAACGTAGCCATTTAAATGATATGTTACCTGACCCAACAACAAATTAAATTATGATCAAAACACTTTCAACAACGTTACTCTTTTTACTGACTCAAGTTTTAATAGCACAAAATATTGTTTATGTATACGGAGATGTATCTGAAACGGGTATCATTCCATCAGGGAAGGAACATCCTTTTCATCAAATGAGATTAATAGATGAAGGACGATATGGCATGAGTCAATTTAAGGAAGCCCTTGAAGAAACAGGTGTCAATATTACAGAAGTATATGATGCTTCAACTACTTTTGATACGGATTTTTTAAAAAATGTAGATGTTCTTATTTTAGGTTCTAATCAAAAAGTATTCTCGAAAACAGAAATTAAAGCTGTTCATAATTGGGTTAAACAAGGTGGCGGACTCATAGTTTGGTCTGATAGCGCTTTTGGCGGACATTACAAGCATGTTGGTATAGACAATACTTTAGGAAGAGATTCTGACAACCAAATTACCGAAGCGTTCGGAATGCATTTTCTAACAGATAACGGAGGTGGTAATTACCTTATTACAACATACGAGAAAGATCATTTTATTAATAATTATAATAAAAATGGTGGCATTCGTTTTAGAGGCGAAGGGGTTAGCTTTGTAAGGATTAGTTCTCCGGCTAAGGTTTTGGCAAAAGCACAAGATGCTGGATTAGGAGGAGAATTAAAGGTAAACAAAATAGATGGTATTTTTAACCCAAATACTGATGTTACACTGGCAATAGCAGAAATTAACAAAGGAAGGGTTTTAGGTTTATTTGATAGAAACATGATGTGGAATGCTGGTGATGGTAGTCAAATAACACATTCCGATAATAAAGAATTTGCTCAGAGAATTGTATTATGGGCAGCAGGGATTGAGGATAACTCAAAAATACCTCAAAAAAGTTTATCAAAAAACACAGAAATAAACTTACCTCCTAAGGTAACTATCCAAACGGATTATGATTCCAAAAACACCGTGAATTTTATTGCTGAGATTAGCGATACCGATGGGGATGATGTATATCCAGAAATTACATGGCTTCTAAAAAAAGGACCTAAAGTATACTTCGAAAACAACAATCCAAATACCAAAACTCCCGTTGTAACACTCACTGAGAAAGGAACTTATTTATTTATGGCCGTCATTACCGATGGAGAATTTAAAATAAAAAAGCGGATAACCATCACTAAAACGGAATAATTGAAACTAGGCGTTTAGTAAAGTATTTTACTTTGTTACTCTTTATCTAACTCGAAAGTTCTAAAAGTATTCTAGGGCCTATTCTAAATGGGTTATTTTGGAGGCTTCATAGCATGAATAGTCCTACCATTTATAACTTAATTTTGTCCAAAATATCATATTAAACAATACTAGCATTGTCTTAATATATCGTTAAGTTAACAATTATGGTGCTCAATTAATTTACTTTTGCGTCATGCAAAAATCACAACATTTTAAAATTGAGTTTGTCGCATTAATGGCTTCGTTAATGTCTATCGTCGCTTTATCTATCGACGCTTTACTCCCTGCTCTTCCTGAAATTGGTAGGCATTTAAATGTGATAGACGCTAGTGATAACCAACTACTAATTACCATGATTTTTCTTGGCATTGGTTTCGGACAACTTATTTTTGGACCATTATCAGATAGCTTCGGAAGAAAACCTATTGTATTCATTGGCTTTTCAGTATTTATAATAGCCAGTATTATTTGCGTCACTACGGAAAGTTTTGAGGTGATGATTGTTGGTCGCATTTTACAAGGAATAGGCTTGTCTTCCCCTAGAAGTTTATCACTATCCATGATTCGTGATTCTTTTGAAGGCGATTTTATGGCTAAAATAGTGTCTATCGTAGTCATGTTCTTTATACTCGTTCCGGTTATAGCTCCAACGATCGGACATTTATTAATGGTCTATTTTAGTTGGAAATCCATTTTTTATTTCAATCTTATTTTTGGAGTAATCGTAATGTTTTGGTTTTGGCTAAGACAACCAGAAACACTCCCAATAGAAAAACGAATAAAATTTACACCCGGACTTTTTATTAATGGTACAAAAGCTTTTTTTAGAGAAAAAGAAGCCGTTGCCTTTACACTGGTTTCTGGATTTATAACAGGTTCTTTTATGGTTTATTTAAGTACCGCCCAGCAAATTTTCCAAGAACAATACAACTTGGCAGAAATGTTCCCGTACATATTTGCGAGTTTAGCGATTTCAATAGGACTGGCTACTTTTATGAACAGCCGCTTAGTTGAAAAATACGGGATGTGGCGTATAGCTCATGTAGCTACCATTGGTTATGCCGTAGTTTCTGTGCTTTATGTCATTCTTTTTTGGTCTGGAAACAACCCTAATATTTTTATATTATTAAGCTTTTTTGCTTTACAGTTTTTCGCGGTTGGTTTCCTTTTCGGAAATTTAAGAGCCATTGCCATGCAACCAATTGGTCACATTGCAGGCATAGGTGCCGCGATAAATGGCTTTTTATCTACTGTTATGGCTGTACCTATTGCTAATTATATAGGTGGTTTCGTAAAACATTCTGTACTTCCTATTTTTATAGGGTTCTCTATTTTTGGTATATTATCACTACTAGTTTTTACAATTATGAAACGTAAAAACCAAACCGTTGAATCTTAAATATAATGCTGTTTCATAACACCTAAATGGTGTATTTCATGACCCAAAATAATAAAGGCTGCCGCTCTTGCCGACATATTACCACCACTAGCGGTTCCAACACATTTTAAATCTGCTTCTGATAAACTTTTTAAAAGTACGATGGTGTTTCTACGAACAGCTTCATATTCTTCTATCAAATCATCCATAGATTTTGCATTTGCTTTTGAAGGCGGCACATAATCATCTTGCTCGTATCCTGGAAGTGGCGTTTTTTCCTGTCTGGCTAAACAAAAGCAACGGTAGCTAAAAACCCGTTCCGTATCAATAATGTGCTGAAAAACCTCTTTTACCGTCCATTTACCGGGAGCATAACTGTAATAGAGTTTATCATCAGGGACGCTTCTAAAACAGCTTACGACTGCTTCACGTCCACACTCAAATCCATCAATTAATTTTGAGCTTTTGGGCACTTTATCGATATAGGTTTTGTAATAAATATTATACTCGGAAGTCTCTAAATCTGTTACTTTCATGGTCATTATATTTTAGCTTGATAGGTGTATAAATCATAATATCTTCCATTATTGGCAATCAACTCGTCATGCGTACCACGTTCCACGATGTGTCCTGCTTCAATAACTAAAATTTGATCGGCCTTTCTAATGGTACTTAAACGGTGAGCAATCACGATTGTCGTTCTATCTTTCACCAATTCATTTAAACTCTTCTGAATTAAAGCCTCACTTTCAGTATCTAAATTAGAGGTCGCTTCATCTAAAATAATAAGTTTAGGATCTGCCAAAATTGCTCTTGCAATAGCTAATCGCTGACGCTGCCCCCCTGATAGTTTCACACCGCGTTCTCCTATTAAAGTTTCTAACCCATCATCAAAACGATCTGTAAATTCGTTAACATATGCGGCTTTTATAGCATTTTGTAATTCTGCTTCGGTAGCATTAGGTCGTGGAAAAAGAATATTTTCTCTAATAGTGCCTTCAAATAAAAATTCATCTTGTAAAACGACACCTAAATGTTTTCTAAAACTGCTCAGTTTTACCTTAGATAAATCTTGATTATCTATTAAAACTTCTCCTGTATTCGGATTTAAAAACGTAGCAGACAAACCTGCAATAGTAGACTTCCCAGAGCCAGAACTCCCCACCAAAGCAGTAACCGTACCTGCTGGCGCTTTAAAACTAACATTATGAAGTACGGGTTTACCAGCTTCATAAGCAAAAGACACGTTATTAAATTCAACGTCTCCTATTAGTTTATTGAGCCGAACGGTTCGTGATGCGTTATCTTCTTCGGCTGTCATATTCATGAGCTCTTCCGTACGGTCTAAACCTGCCAGGGCTTCTGTTAACTGACTCCCAATATTGCTCATTTGAACGATTGGGGCAATCATAAAACCAAGCACCAAGGTAAAGAAAAGAAAATCACCTGTGGTCATTTCACCTTGCATCATATAATAGCCACCTATACCCATAATTCCTGTAGTAGCAACACCTATCAAAAAAGTTGAAGAGCTCGTCATAATAGCCGTAGCTGTTAAACTCTTTTTTACATTTTTAAATAAACGTTCAACACCTTTTTCAAAAACAAGATTTTCTTGTGCTTCAGCATTAAAAGCTTTAATTACTCGAACCCCTGCTAAAGTTTCAGTTAATCGCCCTTTTACTTCCGCATTAATCTTACCTCGTACCCTAAAAACAGGTCGAATATATTTGAAAGCACGTAAGGCGATATATCCAAAAATGGACAGAGGTACAAATACAAAAAGGGTCATCCAAGCATTTAACTTTATCAAAATCACTAAAGAAACAATGGCCGTAAACGTACCGCCCACAAGTTGAACTAATCCTGTTCCTATTAAATTTCTAACACCCTCTACATCACTCATTATTCTAGAAACCATACCACCCGTTTTGTTATTATCGAAAAAACTAATAGGCAATGACAATACTTTTTTCTGAACTTGAGCCCTTAATTCACTTATTAAATATTGAGCCTGAACACTTAAAATTTGTGTTAATGCGAAGGAAGTTATGGCTTGCACTAAAATTGCTACTAATACAATGGCTATTAATGTATATAACTGGGATGGATCATTATTTGGCACCACCTCATCCAAAAGCACCTTACTCTGCCATGGTAATACCAATCCCGCTAAACTTCTAATTACTATTAAAATCAACCCAATAAACACAAGATTACGCCTTGGCCAAATAATGGTTTTAAAAGCTTGAGTCATGGTGACTTTAGACTTTTTTTTGTTCGTATTTGTAGTGCTATCTTGAAGGTGTTTCATAGTAATATATTGAGTGCTGCAAGTTATGTTTTTTTACTGAGAAGTTAATCTATCATTAAAAAAGTCAATTTAAAATCTGTGTTTATTAGTAAAAAAACAATGATTCTTTAACCCTTGCGTTTTAAAAATTAATACAAAATGTAAGACGAGAAATAGCTTAATTCATTACTTTTATGTCCAGAAAATTAACAATTTAAATTATAAAAAATCATGAAAATTATAGGCATTGGTAAAAACTACGTAAATGACAAAAGTGAAGTTACAGCCCTTAAAACTGGCGCACAAACCATCTTTTTAAAGGCGGAAAGCACATTAGTTGAAAACAACGCAGACATTGTTTTTCCAGCAATTACAGAACAATTAATTTTCGAAGTAGAATTAGTCGCAAAAATTGGTAAACAAGGTAAAGATATCTCTGAAGCTCATGCAGCCTCTTACATAAGTGAAATTGGTATTGGTATTGATTACACAGCCAAAGATGTTCTTGGAGCTAGTAGAGAAAATAAAGGACCTTGGGCTTTAGCAAAAGGGTTTGATGGTGCATCTCCCGTGGCTGGTTTTAAACCGGTTTCTAATTTTTCAGATTTAAACGACATCAATTTCAACTTACTAATTAACGGTGAAGAAAAACAAGTTGGAAATACAAGTGATATGATTTACAATTTTGTTGAAATTATCGCTTACGTATCAAAATTTATGACTTTAGAGCCTGGCGACTTAATATTTACAGGAACACCTGCAACTGGTGCTGGCCAAAATGTAAAAGGAGATCATTTACAAGCTTCTGTTGAAGGAGAATTATTATTAGACTTTAAACTTATATAATAAAACCAGGTGTTAACCATACCCCATGAAAAACTCTATTGCAGAACGCGTACTTGATTTTTTAATTAAATATCCTCCATTTAACCTATTAAGCACCCAGGATTTGTTCGAAATTTCAAAGGAAGTTTCTATAATTTACTTGGAAAAAGGCGATACATTATTTGGTAAAGGCGATGCTGCAAAATCAGATTTTTATATGGTTAGAAATGGTGGTGTAAAATTATCACATACTACCTTAGATAACACCCAAGAAATCATCAATATAAGTGATGCCGGCGATGTTTTTGGTATCCGACCATTAATTGCAAAAGAAAACTATAAGTTATCGGCTACGGCCAATGAAGAATCTATAGTTTATGCTATACCAATTAATAAATTTACATCTGTTACCAAAAACAACGCGCGCATTAATAAATTTTTAATTACAGCTTTTGCTACAAATGCTTACGACCCGTATACTGCTGAAGAAAACGGTAAAATATTTGTAGATTATTTACCTAACAGTTCGCAAGATATTGTGAACTTTCAAACTGCCAATTACACAAAAAAACCCATTACTTGTCATTTAAACTCCACTTTAAAAGATGCCGCTATCAAAATGAGGGATCACAAAATTGGATGTATTATAGTCATTGACGATCATGATAAACCTGTTGGTATCATTACCAATAGTGATATAAAAAACAAAATAGCAACTGGCTTATTTCCTATTGAAACCGCCGTGAGTAATATTATGACATCCCCTGTTATTACCTCAAAAAAGGATTTAACGGTAGCCGATGGACAGCTTCAAATGATTAAACATCATATTGGACATTTATGTATAACTAAAGATGGGACAGTGAACACGAAACTCGTGGGAGTTTTAAATCACCATGATGTTTTAGCTACTTTAGGTAATAACCCTACGGTTATTTTAAAGGAAATCAAAAGAGCAAATCGCACAAAAAAATTACGTTCAGCGAGATTAAAAGCCAATAGTTTACTTAAAAACTACTTGGAACAAAACATTCCGGTTAACCACATTGTAAAGATTATTGCTCAAGTAAACGATGCTGTTACGGTTCGTGCTATAGAAATTGCATTGAAAAAAATGCCAACTAATCCGCCAGTAAAATTTTCATGGATTGCCTTAGGGAGTCAAGGCAGAAAAGAGCAAATGCTTTTTACAGATCAAGACAATGCTATTATTTTTGAGGATGTTTCAAGCGATAAATACGAAGAAACTCAAACTTACTTTCTTGAACTGGCTAAGCTTGTTACAAAATCGCTTAATAAAGTAGGTTTTGAATATTGTGAAGCCGATATGATGGCGAGTAACCCTAAATGGTGTATTTCAATTTCACAATGGAAAAGCCAGTTTGAAGATTGGATTTTACACCCCGATGAAAAAGCCATTCTGCTTTCTTCCATATTTTTTGATTTCAGCCCTATTTATGGTGAAGATGCGCTCGCTGAAGAACTTTCGGATGCCATTTACAAAGCCTTAGAGCAAACCTCGATATTTTTTAAGTTTTTAGGTCGTGACGCCATTAAAAACCCATCTCCATTAGGGTTCTTTAAACAATTTGCTGTTGAAAAAAGCAGAGAACAAAAAGACCTATTCAATATAAAAAACAGAACGATAATGCCGTTGGTAGATGCGGCACGTTTACTCACGCTACAAAACCATATCAAGGGCATAAACAATACTTCAGATCGTTTTGAGCAATTAGCAATTTTAGACCCGAATAGTAAAGCCCTTTACCACTCGTGCTCTTACGCCTTTAAGGCGCTTTCTAAATTTAAAACGAAGCAAGGCATTCTGCATAATGATTCTGGGAAATTCATAGACATTGATAGTCTCACGAAAGAAGAGCAACTAAAATTAAGACGTTGTTTAAAACCCGTTCATGAAATCCAGGAAGTACTCAAAATACGTTTCGATTTAAAAAACTTTATGTAACATGGGCGTATTTAATTGGTTTTCTGAAAAAAAAAGTAACTACCCAGACTTTTGGTTAGAATATCTTGAAGGTTTTAAAACTCAAATGAATAAAGACATCAAAACAACAAGATTCGTTGCTTTTGATACAGAAACAACAGGTTTTGATTTCAATGAAGACCGTGTATTATCTATTGGAGCGGTGTCCTTTATAAATAAGAAAATTGAAGTCAGTAAATCTCTTGAGCTTTACATCAAACAAGACGTCTTTAAGGCTGAATCTGTAAAAATACATGGGATTTTAAAAAACAGTAACGTTGAGAAGCAAACCGAATTAGACGCTATTAAATCGTTTTTAAATTATATTAAAAGTGATGTTTTGATAGCGCATCATGCCAATTTTGATCGAAACATGATTAATAAAATGTTGGAAAGACATGGTTTAGGCAAACTGAAAAATAAATTCATTGATACCGGCCATCTTTTTAAAAAATCGGTGCATCTGCTTTATAAGGATGAAGACCAACCATTTACTTTGGATGAGCTCGCCAAAGAACTGAATGTGCCTTTAGTAGACAGGCACACCGCCACTGGCGATGCGCTTATTACTGCCTTAATTTTTTTAAAAACCCTTTCTCGTTTAGACAAAAGAAAACATCTTAACTGGGGTTATTTGCTTCCTAAATAAAAAAGCTATATCAAAACCTCGTCATTCTGAACTTGATTCAGAATCTCATCATTCGAGCAACAGTTTCGCATAGACCGTAAAGCTATTAAGCTAAGAGCTTTGTTCTGGCTCAAATAATCACTGCATTTTAGACGATATGTAGATCTACATTTCTATTTCTGTTGATGGTAAAAGTCGAGAATCTTCCAACCCCGCAGTTCTGTGGCCAGCATTTATTAAATAATCTTTGTTTTGAGCAAACTCTATAAACTTTAATACAGATTCGTGTTCAACAATCAAAATGGCATCCCATTTTTCAGATTCAGGTCCGATTAGAAAATCATTACTTTCTCCATAATAGATTATTCGGCTACCTGCTTTTCTTAATTCAGTTAAAGTATTTTTCATGTACAATTGATAGGCATCTTTACCGCTTACTTCTCCATCCGGTTTTATTTGCGCCAAGTTTGTATAGTCCGCTTTTTCTCTGAATTTTAATAAGTTGAGCATTACAATTTTTCCTTTATCGTGAAAGTCTTGATAGAATTTCTTTCCAGATTCGGGATTTGCTTCTATATGTTTTTTCATAATATTTTCGTTATGCGACAATTCCACTTAACTTACTGTCATGAGATTCTGAAACAAGTTCAGAATGACGGGATTGAGTACTTTAACACAACCTAAAAACAACCATTTAAATATCACTTTCTTTATAGTGCATTATCTATAATTTCCTGAACAACCTCTGGGTTTAACAACGTACTAGTATCACCTAAATTACTAATATCTTGACACGCTATTTTACGTAAAATACGACGCATAATTTTTCCAGAACGTGTTTTTGGTAAACCTACAGTAAATTGGATTTTATCTAATTTCGCAATCGGACCAATATGCTCTGTAATCATTTGATTAATTTCCTTTCGAACATTATTCTGGTCTCTACTTTCACCAGTATCCTTTAAAATTACGTAACCATAAAGTGCATTTCCTTTAATATCATGTGGGAAACCTACAACTGCAGATTCTGACACCGCTGGGTGTTCATTAATAGCATCTTCAATTGGAGCTGTCCCTAAGTTATGTCCAGAAACAATAATAACATCATCTACACGACCTGTAATACGGTAGTAGCCTACTTCGTCACGCAAAGCACCATCGCCAGTAAAGTATTTATTTTCATAAGCTGAAAAATAAGTTTCCTTATAACGTTCGTGATTATTCCAAATGGTTCTAGCCATACTTGGCCACGGGAATTTAATACATAAACGACCTTCCACTTGATTTCCTTTAAGCTCCTGCCCAGTTTCATCCATTAGTGCGGGTTGGATACCAATAAATGGTAAAGTCGCATAGGTTGGTTTTGTAGGTGTTACAAAAGGAATTGGAGAAATCATTATACCTCCTGTTTCAGTTTGCCACCAAGTATCTACAATTGGGCTATTCTTTTTTCCAACATTATCGTTGTACCAGTGCCAAGCTTCTTCATTAATAGGCTCTCCAACAGACCCTAATACTTTTAAAGAAGACAAATCACGTTTTTCTACTAAATCGACACCTTCCTTAGCTAAAGCACGAATGGCCGTTGGTGCCGTATAAAACTGGGTGACTTTATGTTTTTCAACGATTTCCCAAAAACGACCGAAATCAGGGTAACTAGGAACCCCTTCAAACATCACAGAAGTTGCTCCGTTTGCTAGTGGTCCGTAAACAATGTAGCTGTGTCCCGTAATCCAACCAATATCGGCGGTACACCAATACACATCATTTTCTCTATACTGGAACACATTTTTAAACGTGTATGCCGTATAAACCATATAACCACCTGTAGTATGCACCATACCCTTTGGTTTCCCTGTAGATCCCGAAGTATATAAAATAAACAAAGGGTCTTCTGAGTTCATGATTTCAGCTTTGCAATCGCCTGAAGCATTATCTAAAAGTGGTTGTAACCATTCATCACGACCAGCTTTCATCGCGATATCAGAATGAATACGTTTGGCTACTAAAACAGATTCAATTCCCGGACAATCTTCTAAAGCATCATCAACAATACCCTTCAAATCGATAGTTTTTGCGCCTCTATAAGAGCCATCACTCGTAATTACCATTTTACAATCACTATCATTAATTCTAGTAGAAAGTGCTGTAGATGAAAATCCTGCAAAAACCACCGAATGAATCGCACCTATTCGGGCACAAGCCAATACAGAAATGGCCAATTCAGGAATCATTGGTAAATAAATACAAACACGATCGCCCTTTATAATGCCTTTAGATTTTAAAACATTAGCAAATTTATTAACCCTAGTATGGAGTTGCTTATATGAAATATGTTCGGCAGGGTCATTGGGGTTATTGGGTTCAAATAAAATCGCTGTTTTATCCCCTCGTGTTGATAGGTGTCTATCAATACAGTTCTCGGTAATATTAAGTTCGGCCCCTTCAAACCATTTAATTTCGGGTTTACTAAAGTCCCAACTTAAAACGGTATCCCATTTTTTCCGCCACATGAAGTGCTCTTCGGCAACTTCTTCCCAAAAATTTTCTGGCTCTCTAATCGATTTTCTATAAACTTGATAATATTCTTCTAAATGTTTTATGTGATAATTACTCATGTATCTAATTAGTTTTAGTTTTTAACTCAAATTTTATCAGAATTTAAGCGTTCCCCAAATTATAAATTTAATATCGTTTCTCTAATTTTTTTCTACGGATTACACTCAAGTGTAGACAAATCTAACCAATTCAACTATTAATGCGTGGCCTCTCCTGCTCCACTTGGTATTCTAATGTTTTCTACAATGTCTTGAACATCCTCTGGAGGTGCGGGTGTAAATTTCATAATGACGATAGAAACCACAAAATTTAAAATCATGGCTACAGTTCCAAATCCTTCCGGCGAAATACCAAACCACCAGTTACTTTTATCTGGTAAAGTATCATCAAACCAGCCCAACCTGTATTTCATCATGTAAAATAGCATCGATGCAATACCTACCACCATACCAGCGATAGCACCTTCTTTATTCATTCGCTTATAAAAAATCCCCAGAATAATCGCAGGAAAAAAGGATGCGGCAGCCAATCCAAAGGCCAAGGCCACCGTTGCAGCGACAAAACCTGGAGGATTAATTCCGAAATAACCAGCAACGCAAACTGCGATTACAGCCGATAAACGTGCAGCAATTAATTCACCTTTTTCAGAAATATCAGGATTAATCATTTTTTTAATTAAATCGTGAGAAACCGAAGATGAAATTACCAATAATAATCCCGCTGCTGTCGATAAGGCCGCAGCTAAAGAACCCGCCGCCACTAAGGCGATCACCCAGTTTGGTAGTTGTGCTATTTCAGGATTTGCTAAAACCATAATATCATTATCGACCACCAATTCATTTTTAGATTTATCGGCAAAATATTGAATCGTGCCATCCTTGTTTTTATCCTCAAAAGTTATTAAACCTGTTGTTTCCCACTTTTTAAACCATTCTGGCATAGATAAATACGGTTTATTAGAAACCGTTTCAATTAAATTTGTTCTTGCAAATACAGAAACAGCAGGAGCTGTGGTATATAAAATGGCAATTAGCAATAACGCAAGCCCAGCTGATTTACGGGCATCTTTAACGCGCTTTACGGTAAAGAAACGTACAATAACATGTGGTAATCCTGCAGTTCCTACCATTAAAGCCAAGGTTATGGCAAATACATCAACTAACGATTTAGAACCTTCGGTGTATTCCGCAAAGCCTAAATCGGTACTTAAACCATCGAGTTTATCCAAAAGATACATGCCAGAACCATCATTTAACTTTCCACCAAAACCTAATTGCGGAATAGGATTCCCTGTCATTTGTATAGATATAAAAATAGCGGGTACCATAAAAGCAAATATCAAAACACAATATTGTGCTACTTGGGTATATGTGATGCCTTTCATCCCTCCTAAAACTGCATAAAAAAGCACGATTATCATCCCAATAATAACACCAGTATTGATATCAACTTCTAAAAACCTTGAAAACACTAAGCCAACCCCACGCATTTGTCCTGCCACATAGGTGAAAGACACTAAAAGGGCACAAATTACGCCTACCAAACGTGCCGTATTGGAATAATAACGATCTCCAATAAAATCGGGAACCGTAAATTTTCCAAACTTTCTTAAATATGGTGCTAATAATAGCGCTAAAAGTACATAACCTCCGGTCCAGCCCATCAAATAAACTGCGCCATCGTAACCAGCGAAGGAAATAATACCAGCCATGGAAATAAAGGACGCGGCGCTCATCCAATCGGCAGCTGTAGCCATACCGTTTGCTAATGGAGAAACCCCTCCACCTGCAACATAAAATTCTTTTGTAGATCCTGCTCTCGACCAGATGGCAATACCAATATAAAGAGCAAAGGTAATGCCGACTAAAATATAGGTCCAAGTTTGGACATCCATAGCCGCGAATAATGCCAAACTATTTATCATAACCATATTTTTTATCTAGTTTATTCATTAAACGTACATAAACAAATATGAGAACTACAAAGACATAAATAGCACCTTGTTGGGCAAACCAAAAACCAAGTTTAAATCCGCCGATTTTAATAGTGTTAAGTGTATCTTTTAAAATAATCCCTAGACCATAAGAGACTACAAACCATATACTCAAAAGTATGAGTACGTACCTAATGTTTTCTTTCCAATAGGCTTTCGCATTATTTTTTGCCATTATTTAGTTGAGTTTAGTTAGTACTTATCTATTAAAACCTGATCATGCTTAATGGTTTATGCTTATTCTCTAACGATTGGTAAATTCATTATAAAAGCACCATTATTTAAACAATTATATCAATTTAAATAATAAGAAATGCTAATATAGTATTTACAATGTTAATTCCTATAAATCAAATAATTTTAAACACGATAAAGTTTAGTAGCATATGTTACTTACTATATATTATCTTAAGTGCGTTATGAGATTTAATTTTTAAGGTATCTTTGCATGCAACCAAACAAAAATCTATTGCAAACTAATCGTCTGTACTTTATTGATGCCGTTAGAGCTTTTGCTATTTTAATGATGCTTCAAGGGCATTTTATTGATACTTTATTAGACCCCATTTATAGAGATTCGAATAATTTGTTTTTTAATATTTGGACTTACTTTAGAGGGGTTACAGCCCCAATGTTTTTCACGATTTCTGGTCTGGTCTTTACTTATTTATTGTTGCGAGCGTATGCTAAAGGCAACGACAAGCCTCGAATAAAGAAAGGGATATTTCGTGGTTTACTCCTCATATTAATTGGTTATAGTTTAAGAGCAAATCTGTTTAGCTGGTTTAAAGGTTATTTTAATCCTTACTTTTTGGTGATAGACGTTTTGCAGTGCATTGGTTTATCATTAATTCTACTTGTAGGACTCCATGTAATTTTAAAAAAACACAGCTATATCTTCTCTATTGTTCTGTTTGTAATTGGGTGTTTAATTTTTATTACCGAGCCCCTTTATAGAACACTTACTTTAGAAAATGTACCACGATTTTTCGCGAATTATATGACGAAAAGCAATGGTTCTGTTTTTACTATTTTACCATGGTTTGGTTATTCGGCTTTTGGCGCTTTCTTATCGACAATATTTTTTAGGCATGTCCACAAAAACCTTTTTAAACAATTGACTATTGCTTCATTTTTTACAGTAGGCGTGTTTCTTATTTATGGATCGTCTTCCTTTATGTTTTATTTATCTGATATTACAGGAATTACCCTTTTAGAACGAAGTGCCAACTTTAATTATTTATTTTCGAGATTGGGCGATGTATTAATCATTTTCAGTATTTTTTATAGTTTAGAGCGTTTTTTAAAACAATCTATCATATCTAAAATTGGAGAAAAGACTTTATCTATCTACGTCATTCATTTTATTTTACTTTACGGAAGTTTTACTGGTTACGGCTTAAAACGTTATTTAAACAAATCGCTAGATCCTACTGAAGCTGTTATAGGCGCTTTAATGTTTATGATAGTGGTTTGTTTTATTTCCTTTCATTATGCTAAACCCAATGCTTTTGTTTATAAATTAGTACGGAAAGCAACCGATAAAATAAAAAAATAAACCACTATGGCATACGATGAATTTTTAGCAGATAGAATAAGACGCCAATTAAAAGATATGCATGTTATTTTTGATGAACTTAAAATGATGGGCGGCTTATGTTTTAAGGTAGATAATAAAATGTTATGTGGTATTCACATCGACAAAACCAGTGAGAGCAGCTTATTAATGGCGCGAATAGGAGAAGAAGCCTACCTCACGGAATTGAACAAAAAAGAGTGTCTCCCTATGGATTTTACGGGACGCCCAATGCGTGGTTATATTTTTATAACCGAAGCTGGTATTGATTCGGAAACCGAATTAAACTACTGGATATCTTTATGTTTAAAATTCAACCCACTAGCCAAAGCCAGTAAGCCTAAAAGGAAAAAGAAATAGACATTACAAATACCCTTCAAATGCGCGAATGTCTTAGTAGTACCAGCAACATTATCGACTCTGCTAAGTACCGGTATTCACACATTACAACCAACGATATTATAAACAATAGACAAAGAATTGAGTCACAAGTGGACAGCATTCAGAAAATAAAAAATCCGTTTTTTGGCACTTAACATGATTCTGTAATATCCGTTAATAAAACGTTGTAGTTAATAACTTTTAAAGAATTTCATAGCCAAACCTAACAAATGTCAGTTTTAACTTGATCAATAGCGCTTAATTTTACCACTATAATTAATTTTAACAAATCAGTTATGCAAACTAAACCGTACAACATCCTAATTGTGCTTATTACTTTATTTTCATTTTCTTGTAACCAACTTGAAAAACATAAGGAACCGATTTTAGCACAACATCACGACACGAATAAACATTGGAGTTATAATGGTGAAACATCTCCTGAGCATTGGGCCGAAATTGAAAAAAACTCAGATTGCAACGGACATCAACAATCGCCAATAAACATCATTCATATAAAGGCCGATTCGATTCATGTTGAAAATGAACTAAAGTTTGAATACAAGCCGAATACTATAGTTAATGATGTTGAAAACAACGGACATTCCATTCAGTTTGACTTTGAAGCTGGAGACTATATAGATTATAAAAATGAGCGCTATTGTTTGAAGCAAATTCATTTTCATGAACCTTCAGAGCATAAAATAGATGGCATTATTTACCCTATTGAAATTCATTTAGTGCATACCAGTAAATCTGGAAAAGTGACTGTTTTAGCAATTTTAGGTAAAGAAGGCGAAGAAAGTCAGTTGTTTGAGTTTTTCGAAAGCTTTTTACCTTTAGAATCAGGGGCTAAAAAGGAAATTCATGAAAGTGTTGATTTGTCTAGCTTTCCACTTAAAGACAAAGAATATTACTCTTACGGGGGCTCATTTACCACACCGCCTTGCACAGAAAGTATCAATTGGGTGGTTTTTAAAGAACCGGTAATATTATCTGTTGAGGAAGTTTTAAAACTTAAAGAGAATATGCCTATTAACAATTATAGAAATGAACAACCCTTGAACGACCGTATTGTTCAGTATCACTTTTAGCTTTTAAGTAATGTTTAACTGTTTATACGTTTAACTGTGTAACCGACGTTAAAATGGGGAATGAGAAGCTACTTGAAGGTTATTGAAATTGACGGAAAACAGATGACCGAGTACGGGAGACTGAAAAATTGAATATTAATTAATTTTTATTGATAAAATGAAGGCTTGTTTATTTGTTTAATCGTTTATGCGTTGAATTGTGTAAACGTTATTGAAACTAAAAACTCGAATGGAAAAAACCTCTTCCTTTCTAAGCAATGGTAACCTGAAACTTTGAACAGAAAACAAAAAAAATCTCCGCAGGAATAACCTACGGAGATTTTTATTTATAATATATAAAGTAAACTTATACTACTTCAAATACGCTAAAACATTAGCTTCAATTCGTTCCTCAATATTACTAACATCAGCTTTTACAAAAGTTTCACCTGTAATGTTTTCGTAAAGCTCTATATAACGATCGCTAACAGTTTGAATATATTCATCGCTCATAACCGGAACCGTTTGCCCTTCTAAACCTTGAAAGTTATTCGAAATTAACCATTGGCGAACAAACTCTTTACTTAACTGCTTTTGCGACTCGCCGTTATCTTGGCGCTCTTGATAACCTTCAGCATAGAAATAACGAGACGAATCTGGCGTGTGTATTTCATCAATTAATACTATTTTACCGTCTTTAGTTTTTCCGAATTCATATTTAGTATCTACTAAAATTAAACCTCTTGAAGCGGCAATTTCAGAACCACGTTGGAATAACTTACGGGTATAATCCTCAAGCACGATATAATCTACTTCTGAAACAATACCTTTTTTCAAAATATCCTCTCTAGAAATATCTTCGTCATGATCGCCCATTTCAGCTTTTGTCGCAGGTGTAATTATAGGCTCTGGAAAAGCATCATTTTCCTTCATCCCTTCAGGCATTGGCACACCACAAAGCATCCGTTTTCCAGCTTTGTATTCGCGCGCTGCATGCCCAGACATATAACCACGAATTACCATTTCTACTTTGAAAGGCTCGCATAAATGCCCTACAGCCACGTTAGGATCTGGTGTTGCTGTTAACCAGTTTGGTACTAAATCTTCGGTTGCTGCCATCATTTTTGTGGCAATTTGATTAAGTATTTGTCCTTTATAAGGAATGCCTTTTGGCATCACCACATCGAATGCAGAAAGCCTGTCGGTAGCCACCATAACCAATTCTTCATCATTGATGTTGTAAACGGCTCTTACTTTTCCTTTGTAAATACTTTTTTGACCTGGAAAATTGAAATTAGTATCTGTTATTGTATTATTCATTATGGTACTTTTGTTGCAGAATTTATTTTTCTTTATAAATGAAGTGCAAAGTTATTCATTTTGGTTGATAAATCTTAAAATAAGTTATGCAGCCCTAGCCCTGATTGCAGCGGCATCCTTTTTTACCCTTTATACCAATGTAATGGTATAAAGAGTGAAAAAGATATAGCGGAAAGCAGGTTTATGCTTCTAAAAAAATTAATCGGCATTTTCTATACTTTTATAAGCTTCGATCACTTTTTTAACGAGTTTATGGCGAATTACATCTTTATCGTCTAAAAAGATCATGCCTACACCTTCTACGTTTTTCAGGATAAGTAAAGCCTCTTTTAGTCCAGAAATGGTACGGCGTGGTAAATCAATTTGCCCTGGATCGCCAGTTAATAAAAATTTTGCGTTTTTCCCCATACGGGTTAAAAACATTTTCATTTGTGCATGCGTGGTATTCTGTCCTTCATCTAAAATAACAAAGGCATTATCTAAAGTTCGACCACGCATAAAGGCTAATGGTGCAATTTGAATGGTACCGTTTTCGATGTAATGTGCCAATTTTTCTGGAGCAATCATATCGCGTAAAGCATCGTATAATGGTTGCATGTACGGATCTAATTTTTCCTTTAAATCACCAGGAAGGAAACCTAAATTTTCGCCAGCCTCAACAGCCGGGCGTGTTAAAATGATACGCTTAACTTCCTTGTTTTTTAATGCTTGTACGGCCAAAGCAACACCTGTATAAGTTTTTCCAGTACCTGCGGGACCAATAGCAAAAACCATATCGTTTTTACGCATAAGCTCCACCATTTTACGCTGGTTTGGTGTTTGTGCTTTAATTAACTTACCTCCTACACCGTGGACTATAACTTCGCCACTTTTTTCGGAGGTTTTGTAATCGTCACTACTCTGGCTCGTTAAAACGCGCTCTATAACATTTTCGTCTAGTTTATTATACTTTGCGAAATGTTTTAAAAGCATGGTAAGACGCCTATCAAATTCCTCTAGCAACTCTTCATCGCCAAACGCTTTAATTTTAGTGCCTCGTGCTACAATTTTTAATTTTGGAAAATACTTTTTTAGAAGTTCAATATTCGTGTTTTGTGCTCCAAAAAACTCTTTTGGAGAAATCTCTTCAAGTTCGATGATAATTTCGTTCAAAGGCGTGGTTTTAGGTTAAAATTAAAAGTATAGTTATTTCAATATATGATATCTATGTAATTTAGTAAATATGGTTTTAAGAACACACATTTTTCATTTAATTTATTAAAACGAAAATGAAAATTTGTAGGTTTGTATCACATTCATGTCTCTCTCAAATTTAAGTAAAATTGAGCGACCAAACATTAAAAACATATCAACAATTTGCCAATGGCAATAATTACACTAACAACTGATTTTGGGGAGAAAGATTACTTTGCTGGCGCTACACGAGGTGCTATCTATAGTGAACTTTCTGATGTAAACATTGTTGATATCTCTCATGCTGTATCCCCTTTTAACATTCCTGAAGCGGCATACATTATTCAAAATGCCTATCATAATTTCCCTAAAGGTACCATACATATTATAGGAATTGATTCAGAATTAAATGCTGAAAACAAACATATTGCCCTTAAACTGAATGGGCATTATTTTGTATGTGCAAATAATGGTATTATGAGCATGATTTGCTCTGAAATTGCACCTGAAGAAATTGTTGAAATTAACATTCATGATAAAATAAGAAGTAGTTTTACGGTTTTAGATGTTTTTGTACAAGTCGCTTGCCATATTGCTCGCGGCGGAACGCTTGATGTTATTGGTAAAAAAATTGCAGAAATTAAACCTATAAAAAACATAAAGCCTTTTGTTAAAGAGGACAAAACTCAAATAATTGGTAGCGTTATTTATATTGATAATTATGGTAACGTAGTCACTAATATTAAACGTAACTTTTTTGAGAGTATACAAAAAGGTCGAGCTTTTGAAATTACTGCACGCCATTATACGTTTAAAAAAATATATCAAAAATACAGTGACATTGTTAATTTTGAAATCCCAGAAAATAAAAGGCACGACGAAGGTAGACGCTTGGTCGTTTTTAATTCAGGGAATTTTTTAGAAATTGCCGTTTATAAAAGTAATACTGAAACAGTGGGCAGCGCCTCTACTCTTTTAGGACTTGGAATTATGGACTCGGTAAGTATTAAATTTATTCCAAATCCGATTAAGTTAGACGATGTGGAATACCCTCAAAATATTCATAAACTTTCGGATTTCGAATAATAATTAAAACCTTATGTTTGTGAGGAAGACGGAAGACTATTGACTATTGACTATTGACTATTGACTAAAAATATCAAAAAACCAACAACTAACAACCAATAACTATTAACTATTAACTAAATAAATGTTAGCAATTTTAAGAAAAGAAATAAATTCATTTTTTGCCTCACCTATTGGCTACTTGGTGATTGCTATTTTTTTAACACTAAACGGACTTTTCCTATGGTTGTTTAAAGGAGAATTCAATATTATGGATTATGGTTTTGCAGAGTTATCCTCGTTTTTTTTATTAGCGCCATGGATTTTAATTTTCTTAATTCCAGCGGTTACCATGCGTAGTTTTTCAGATGAAAAGAAACAAGGTACTCTAGAGTTATTACTTACCAAACCCATTTCTTTATTCAACATTGTTTTAGGGAAATATTTCGGAGCCTTTTTACTTATTTTAATAGCACTTTTACCAACGTTACTTTATGTTTACACGGTTTACCAACTAGGAAACCCTGTTGGCAACTTAGATATGGGCAGTACTTTAGGGTCTTATTTCGGACTCCTATTTTTAGTGGCTGCTTATACCGCCATTGGTGTGTTTTCATCTACATTATCAGATAATCAAATTGTGGCTTTTATAACAGCCGTTTTTATTTGTTTTTTGTTTTATATTGGTTTTGAAGGGATTGCCGATTTCGCTTCTACTGATTTTATAAATCAATTAGGTATGAGTGCTCACTTTAAAAGCATGAGTCGAGGCGTTCTAGACACCCGTGATATCATCTATTTTGTTAGTGTAACCATTTTCTTTTTAATGTTAACCAAACTAAATTTGAATAAAGCCAACGCATGATTTTAACACCCATTTTTATCATTTCAATGCTAGTCGTATTTGTGCTAGTTTGGTTGTTTGTAAACACCATAGATAAGCGTAAATGGCTTACTTTTTTGGTGAGCTTGGTTTTGGCTCCACTAGCCTATTTTTATATATTCTATCCAATTGTTAATATATTTAGTAACTACCATCATGAGAAATATTTTAATGCCAAAGCCTGGGAAAAAAATCCGGAATTACGTTTTGAAATGTTAGATAATATCATTCAAGATAGCCTCCTTATCGGAAAGCAAAAAAAAGAAGTAAAAAATCTTCTTGGTGCAAGTGAATGGTTTGGCTGGGATGATAACCTAAAAGCAAATTCTCCTGAAAAATGGAATTATAATTTAGGCTTCGAACCTGGAGCTTTTAATAACAGTCAGGAGTGTATTGAACTAAATTTTGAAGACGATAAAGTTACCGCGCTAAGAACCTATCAATTAGAAAAGACCTTTGAATAGTAATATAAAACACATATTAATTCTTGTTATCGCTTTAATTGCGATTAACTTTTTAAGCAGCAAAGTTTTTGAACGTTTTGACCTAACATCAGACAAACGCTATACTTTAAGTCCTTCTGCCATAAATCTCATTGAAGATATCGAAGCTCCAATTATCGTTGATGTGTTTTTAGAAGGCGATGATTTCCCTTCTGAATTTAGGCGCTTAAAGAAAGAAACACAACAAATTCTTGAGGAGTTTTCGGCCGAAAACAACAACATCATTTTCAACTTTATAAACCCGATTGAAGATGACGCTACTCGCGAGCGTAATATTCAACAATTAACACAACGCGGATTAACACCAATGCAATTGAGTGTTACCGAAAGTGGAAAATCATCTAAAGCTATCATTTTTCCCTGGGCTTTAGCCAGTTACAAGGACCAAACAGTTACCATTCCGCTAGTAAAAAATAAAATTGGTGCGACACAACAAGAATTGGTTTCAAACTCTGTACAGCATTTAGAATACGCTTTCGCGGATGGTTTTAGTAAACTTACACGTCCGAAAAAACAAAAAATCGCCATCCTAAAAGGTAACAAACAACTTGAAGATAAATACATAGCCGATTTTGTTAAGAAAATTGGTGAATATTATTTCATTGCGCCTTTCACATTAGATAGCGTTGCTAAGAATCCTCAAAAAACGCTTTCGGATCTTGGGACTTACGATTTAATTATTTCAGCAAAACCAACAGAAGCCTTTTCGGAAGCTGAAAAACTGGTATTAGATCAATTCACCATGAATGGCGGTAAAAGTTTATGGCTTATCGATGCAGTTATCATGGAAAAAGATAGTTTGTATAACGCTAATGGCAGCAATGTTGCTATTCCAAGAGATTTAAACTTAACCGATTTCTTTTTTAAATACGGGGCTCGTATCAATCCAGAAATAGTGAGTACGCTTTATTCGGCACCAATTACGTTAGCTATGGGTGAAGGTAGTCAATCTCAATTTCAACATTTACAATGGCCTTATTCCCCATTAGCAGGCAGCAATAGCGACCATCCCATTGTGAATAATATTAACTTAGTTAAGTTTGATTTTTCGAACCAAATTGACACGCTTAAAAATAATATCAGCAAAACGATACTTTTACAGTCGGCCCCTTTAACTAAGCTAGAAGGCACACCTCGAAAAGTAAGTTTAGAACTGGTTACTAAAGAACAAAACCCCCAAGTTTTTAACGACGGAAACCAAAATTTAGCCGTACTATTAGAAGGCGAATTTCAATCGGTTTACAGTAATCGTATAAAACCGTTTAAGGGCTCCAAAACCAAAGATAAAAGTATTCCTACCAAGATGATTATTATTGCAGATGGTGACATTATAAAAAATGATGTGATTAGGAATACGCCACAGGAATTAGGTTTCGACCGATGGACTGGGCAAACCTATGGTAACAAAGAATTTTTGCTTAATGCCGTTAATTATCTCTTAGATGATAACGGACTTATAAACATTCGATCGAAGGATATCGCAGTAACCTTCCTAAATCAGCAAAAAATAACTGAAGAAAAAACCAAGTGGCAGCTCATTAATATCCTATTACCATTGGTTTTATTAGCTATTTTTGGTTTTGCCTTTAACTACATTAGGAAGAAAAAATACGCCGCTTAAATGTTAATAAGTTTGTTTCCAAATATAAGCCGTTTAGAATATATTTGTATGAAGCATAATGACAATAAAAACTAAGCCATTTGTTTAATGCTCACAAAGTTATTAGTTGATTTACAAAACTGTAAATCTCTAAAAACACATTAACAATCCGTTTAGAAAATATAATATCCTCACATGAAATTTATAGTATCAAGTACTTATTTATTAAAACAATTACAGGTTTTAGGTGGTGTAATTAACAGTTCAAACACCTTACCTATTTTAGATAATTTTTTATTTGAATTAGACCATAACGCACTTACAGTTTCTGCTAGTGATTTAGAAACGACTATGGCTTCTAAATTAGATGTTGAAAGTGATAGCGAAGGTAGCATTGCGATACCTGCTCGTTTATTATTAGATACTTTAAAAACCTTTCCTGAGCAACCTTTAACTTTTGTTGTTGAAGATAATAACACCATTGAAATTAGCTCAAACCATGGTAAATACGCCTTAGCATACGCTGATGGTAAAGAATTCCCAAAAGCTGTTGCCTTAGAAGACCCTAGTAAAACAGTGGTTACTGGCGATGTACTTGCCACAGCGATTAGTAAAACTATTTTTGCGGCTGGAAACGATGATTTACGTCCGGTAATGAGTGGCGTGTTTTTTCAGTTTTCTACTGAAGGACTAACATTTGTAGCTACCGATGCGCATAAATTAGTTAAATATACAAGAGAAGATATTAAAGCAAATCAAGTGGCTGAATTCATTATGCCTAAGAAACCTTTAAATCTTTTAAAAGGTATTTTAGCAGCTAGTGAAGATGAAGTTTCTATTGAATACAACGAATCTAACGCGAAGTTCACTTTTGAAAACTCAGAATTAATTTGTCGTTTAATTGATGGTAAATATCCTAATTATGAAGCGGTAATTCCTAAAGAAAACCCGAACAAATTAGTGATTAGCAGAAATCAATTTTTAAACTCGGTACGTCGTGTTAGCATTTTCTCTAACAAAACAACGCATCAAATTCGTTTAAAAATTGCTGGTGCCGAACTTAATATTTCTGCGGAAGACATTGATTACAGCAACAAAGCAGAGGAGCGTTTAACTTGTGATTATCAAGGTGATGATATGCAAATTGGTTTTAACTCACGTTTTTTAACCGAAATGCTTAACAACTTAAATGCAGACGATGTACAATTAGAAATGAGCATGCCTAACCGCGCGGGTATTTTAACACCTGTTGATGGTTTAGATGAAGGTGAGCAAGTAACCATGCTTGTCATGCCTGTAATGCTAAACAGTTAATTCACGCATTTACAATATTCTGAAAACTTTCAGAACCCTAAAAACAGCATTACTTTTTTAATGCTGTTTTTTTTATGCGTAAATTTATGTGTCATACTTCGTATTTAGATGGTTTAAAAATTAGTGAGATAAAACAAGACATTGTATTTTTGATGCCAATATAGAGCTTGATAGCACACAAAATAAATCGTTTTGAAACCAATTATAGTGAAGTGAGTTTGTTTCAATAATTAAAACTAAAAACAATTCAAATGAAAAAAATATGCACTATTCTTGCATTTATCATGGCTGTTTTAGCTAGTGTATTAGCGGTTTTACCAAGCTCAAACTTTGCTATTTACCCCACTCTAGCAGCACTTATTTTTGGATTTATCGCTTTTTATTTATCTAAAAAGACGGGTGAAGTCAAAAAAATTATTCAATTTTCTATTTTACTTTCATTGTTAGCCTTGGGGCTAAGTACTTACAAGTCTTTTTTTACAGAAACCAAAATGTCTAATACAGAAACACTAAATACCACCGAAACTAAACCCAAAGATGCATCGCATGAGACTTTAGAAAATCAGGATAATGAAGCGTTAGACCTTAAAGATTAGACCCATCATTAAAAAACTAAACAATTTATAATATTCATTTCTATGCTATGAGACAAGTGGTAATCATACTCGGCTGTTTACTTTTTGGAGAAGTTGTTGTTCATCTAACAGGAATAAAGATGCCCTCCAGTATTATCGGCATGTTACTACTTACAGTTTCCTTAGAAATGGGGTGGGTTAAATTAAAATGGGTTAACGGATTAAGTAGCTTTTTAACCAAATATATGGCCTTCTTTTTTGTGCCACCAGGTGTTGCGATTATGTTGTATTTGGATTTAATCCAAGCCTCTTTTTGGCCTATAATTATAGCTTCAACCTTAGGAACCATAATCGTTTTTGCTTGTACAGGATGGACGCATCAATTATTCATGAGACATAAAAACACTTTTAAAAGGAACAAAAATTCTTAATCAATGTGTATGGATGCTATTTTGAATTCTGAAATTTTTATACTCACCCTAACTTTCTTAGCCTATTTTGTCGCTCAGAGTATTCAAAGAAAAACAAAAACTATTTTTCTCAATCCTGTTTTAGTTGCCATCATTCTTATTATTGGATTTCTACTTCTTTTTGATATAGATTTCACAGCTTACCATGAAGGAAGTCGCATGATAGAATTTTTATTAAAACCTGCTATTGTTGCCCTGGGTGTTCCTTTATATCAGCAGTTAGGAAAAATAAAAAAGCAGGCGATTCCAATTATTATTTCACAGTTGGTTGGTTGTATTGCAGGGATTGTTTCTGTAGTATTAATTGCAAAGGCTTTAGGAGCTCCGAAAGAAATCATATTTTCATTAGCCCCAAAATCGGTAACAACACCCATAGCTATGGAAGTTTCTAAAACTTTAGGAGGTATACCTCCCTTAACTGCATCGGTCGTTATTTTATTTGGAATAGTAGGTTCTATTTTCGGTTATGAAATCATGAAGTTAACACGCATTAAAAGCTCCATTTCTCAAGGAATTTCCATGGGAACAGCCGCACACGTACTTGGCGCTTCTAAATCCATGCAAATCAGCGGGAATTTTGGTGCCCTATCCAGTATCGGACTTATTGTTAACGGCATTCTAACCGCCATTTTAGCGCCTTACATTATAGATTTCCTAGATATTTGGATGACGTTTTAATTAAAATATCAATCCTAAAATTTGCGCACAAATAATTAAAAGCACCATGGCAATAGGGTAAACTGTAGCATAAGCAACAGAAGGCGCATCGGTTTTTGTCATCGTATCTACAGCAGCTAATCCCGGAGTACTTGTCATAGACCCCGTTAAAGTTCCTAAAAGTGTTAAGATGTTAATTTTAAAAAACATACGAGCGACAACGGCTGCCAATACCATAGGTATGAAAGTGATTAAACCACCTATTAAAAACAATTTAATACCATATTGCAAATATGTTTCTACTAAGGTAGCTCCTGCTTTTGTTCCAACCACAGCTAAAAACAACATCAAACCAAATTGACGTAATAAATGGTTCGAGTTTCCACTCATAACCCATAGCATACTTCCGGTTTTTCCTATTCTACCTAAAATCATGGCCACAATAAGCACCCCACCTGTTAATCCTAAATTAAAGGTAAATGCATCGCCAAAAGACAAAGAAACACCTCCTACTAGAATACCTATTACTATACCTAAGGCCAAAGGGAAAAAATCGGTATCCGATAATTTACTTTTATTATCACCTATTAATTTCGAAATATGTTTAGAGCTACTTTTCTGACTAGATATCATCAGTTTATCACCAATTTGAAGCTTTAATGAAAGTCGAGGCGATAAATCAATACCACTCCTTCTTACTCTTGTAATGGTAGCATTAAAATTATCCTTAAGGTTTAATTCCCCTAGGGTCTTATTAACTAACTCTGTTTTGGTAACTAAATATGATTGCACAATATATTCTTCCCCAAACGAAATTTCAACATCAGATTTAGGGCCAATTAATAACTCTACTCGTTTTAGAGCTTCTTCCGTGCCTACGACTCTGATATAATCACCCTTATGTAGAATGGTATCTTTTTGAGGCACGAAAGCCGAATTTTTATGTTTCACTCTCGAAACAACACCTTTGGTCATCGTACCAATTTGTAGGTCTTCAATCGTTCTACCAATAACGCTTTCATGTTCAACTAAAAAATTACATCGTGTAATTACTTCAAAATGACCATGGGCTTTTTCTTCATAATCCTCTTCTTCTTTAACAAGATTTATTCTGAATATTTTAGGATACAATTTCACAAACAAAATAACACCTATTACTCCAAAAGGATAAGCAATACCATAACCAATAGAGGCTAATGGTGATTGGGTGACATCAATAGCAGTTGCTAAACCAGGTGTACTCGTTAAAGCACCGGCCATTAAGCCTATAGCAATAGATTTATCGATACCCATAAACTCTATAGCTAGAAAAGTAATTACGGCAGCAGAAACAACAACCAAAGCAGCAATAGTAACTAAGTTTTTACCATTTTCCTTAAAAGAATCGAAAAACCCAGGCCCTGCTTGTAATCCTATTGTATATATGAATAAAATTAATCCGATTTTTTGTAAAATATCAGGAAGCTCAACACCAAAATGACCAAAAAGCAACGCCACGAAAATTATAGCAGAAACATCTAACGATATGCCTTTAATTTTAATGTTTCCTATAATAAATCCGATACAGATAATTAAAAATAAGGCTAGATACGTCGCGTTTAAAAACTCCATTAATTATAATTTTTATTCAAGTTACAAATGTAATTTATAAAAAAGTTATGGATACTGATATTTGTCACTCTATCTTTTTTTCTCAAAATGATAATAATTTAAAGAACAGTGCAGAATATTATTCATTAGAACTGTTAAAATAAGTTGAAATAGAATTTCAATAAATTCATTTTTGTAATATAGCTTCACAATTTTAAATTCGATACCCTTTGAAAAATTTATTGACACTTATTTGCATCTCACTTTTATTCACGTCGTGTAACGGAAAATCTCAGAACAAAACAGAAACCACAAGTAATTCGGCCGAAACTTATGCTGAAAAAATTACAGCGAAAAACCTTAAAAAGAACCTTTATATTTATGCTTCTGATGAATTTGAAGGACGCGGAACTGGAGAACCTGGACAAAAGAAAGCCGTAGAATTTTTAAAAGATTTTTACGTAGCTAACAACATCCCTTCCCCTATTGCTGAAGGTAATTATTTTCAAAAAGTTCCAGCTTCCTTTCTTCCTTCTGGAACTAAAGATTCTGAAAATGTGTTGGCCTATATCAAAGGATCTGAAAAGCCAGATGAAATTTTGGTCATTTCGGCACACTTAGATCATATTGGAGTCTCTTCAAACGGCGATATTAATAACGGTGCTGATGATGATGGCTCTGGAACTGTTGCCATTTTAGAAATAGCCAAAGCTTTTAAAGCAGCTGAATTAGACGGCAAAGGTCCAAAACGTTCTATATTATTTTTACACGTAACTGCTGAAGAAATTGGTTTACAAGGGTCTAAATATTATACCGATGTCGAACCTATTTTTCCTTTAGAAAATACCGTAACCGATTTAAACATTGATATGATTGGTCGTGTTGATGATAAACATGAAGGTGGTGATAACTACTTATACCTTATTGGATCGGACAAGCTGAGTCAAGAATTACATGATGTTTCTGAAGCTGTAAATAAAAAATACGTGAATTTAGATTTAGATTACACCTATAATGATGAAAACGACCCAAACCGTTTTTACTACCGTTCAGATCACTACAACTTTGCGAAACATAACATTCCTGTGATTTTCTATTTTAACGGAACACATGATGATTACCACAAACCAAGTGATACGCCAGATAAAATTAATTATGAGTTTTTAGAAACCCGTACGCGTTTAGTGTTTTATACAGCTTGGGAACTTGCTAATCGAGAGAATCCCGTGAAATTAGACTAATATCTATTCAATTATAAAACTTAAAAAGCTGTTTAGAAAGTATTACTTTTTAAACAGCTTTTTTATGGAATAAAACTAACTATTAAGAGCGTCACGATACACCTTTAAACACCTTTCTCGTGCTTCCTTGTGATCTATTATTGGTAAGGGATAAGTTAACTCTTGAAATTCTGGAACCCATTTTTTTATGTATTCTAGGTTTTTATCAAATTTTTGAATTTGAGTGGTCGGGTTAAATATTCTGAAATATGGAGCAGCATCACATCCAGTTCCTGCAGCCCATTGCCAGTTCCCATTATTGGAAGCTAACTCAAAATCTAATAATTTTTCTGCAAAGTAGGCTTCACCCCACCGCCAATCAATTAATAAATGTTTACAGAGAAATCCTGCTGTAATCATACGTACCCTATTGTGCATGTATCCGGTTTCATTCAATTCGCGCATACCAGCATCAACTAATGGGTAACCTGTTTGCCCATTACACCATTTTTTAAAATCTACCTCATGATTTCTCCAAACAACAGCATCATATTTTTGTTTAAAATTTTGGGTAACAACTTTAGGAAAATGAAATAATATTTGCATAAAAAATTCCCGCCAAATAAGTTCGCTTAAAAAAACGGCATTGGTATTTAAAGCATGGGTTACAATAGCTCGAATACTCACTAACCCAAACCGCAAGTAAGGCGATAAATTAGAAGTTTTATCTAAGGCTGGATAATCTCTAACGGTATCATATTCATTTAAATCATCAAGATTATATGCTTTTACTTTAATAGAACTTTCAGAAAAACCAAAACTTTCAAGTGCTGGGAAATTTATATCTAGTTTTAAAAAATTGTACTCCGAAGTTTTACAATCATATGTTTTAGTATGCTTTTTAGCATCAAATTGTTTTAACCACAGATTTTTATAAGGTGTATAAACCGTATAAGGTGTTTGGTCTGCTTTTAATACTTCATCCCCTTCAAAAATTACTTGATCTTTATAAGCATGCATTTCTATGTCGTGGGACTTAAGCAAAGACTTCACACCCTCATCTCTTTTTAAGGCATAAGGTTCATAGTCTTTATTAAAAAAGACTTCCGCAATATTATAATCTGAAATCAGTTCCCCCCAAACCTCCAAAGGCTTCCCTTTTAGAACTTGAAGCGAACGACCAATAGCTTTAAGCCGATCATCTATGTCTTTTAAACTATCATGTATAAATGTAATTCGAGCGTCTTGTTTAGGTAAAGTACTTATGATTTCTTCATCAAAAATAAAAATTGGTAATACTTTATACCCAGAATTTAAAGCATGATGAAGCCCTACGTTATCTTCCAAACGTAAATCACGGCGAAACCAAAAAACAGCTATTTTATTTTCCATTGAATCGTGCTTCTAAGATGCTATATCTATAATTGAAAATAGTTTTTAATTCATTTTTCACATACACACGATGCGCTAAGCGCCCTAAAAAACCAAAAGGTAATTTATAAGACACCTTATCTCGCATGAGCGTTTTCCCGTAAGAAACTTTTTCAAAAAAATGTTCATGATGCCACATTTTGTAAGGACCAAAGCGTTGTTCATCTATAAAAAATTCATGCCTTTTCACTTCGGTTATTTCAGTAACCCAACTTTGTAGAACCCCAGGAAAAACACCTATATTATAGGTTATTATTTGTCCGGGATAAGCTGTTTTATCTACTTCTGAAGTGATTTCAAAACCCATTTTTGGAGGCGTAATTTTGGCCAAATTTTTCGGATCACTAAAAAATGCCCAAGCTTCTTCTAACGAAATATTTAAAGTTTGTTCTGTATAAAGCGTGTATATTCCTGAATGTTTTTTGAATAGCATCATATTAACTTCACTTGAGTTTTATAACTGATATAATTATTTCAATAAAATTTTATCGATAACTAAATTGAACGATTCATCTTTTTTGTTCCCAATAAAAAAAGCTATTTCCTTTATGGAATCTGCCGAAAAATTATCCAATTTCAATGTATTACCGCGATAGGATGGATAAAAATCTTTTAGAAGAAGTTCTACTTTCTGTTCGCCTTTTTTAGCTTCAAAAGACTGTATATACCAATAAAACTGAGAACTTGTAGATTTTATTCTAAACTGGTAGGTTTTACCATCACCAATTAGATGTAACTCTATTTTTTTATGATGCGCTGTGATGTTTATTTTTACAGGCAAACGTGTCATTGTAAACCCACCATTATTTTCCAGCGATACATTACCGGAAAATACACCATGACCATTTTCATCAACTAACATGCTAGAATTAGAAACACCACCCATAACAGTATCACTGATTTGATACCATTTGTTTGGGTTTACATGTATGTTAAAATTAAAAATTTCGATATCCTTATTTTTACTCATTATCCTGTTTTTCTAGTGGCCACTAATTCATCAATCATTCCTTTAAACACAAAAGCATGAAAAGGTAGTACGGCGTACCAATACATTCTTCCTAAAAGCCCTTTTGGTCTGAAAACGGCCCGCTGATGCAAGATTCCTTCAATAATTTCAAACTCTAACCAAGCTTCTCCAGGTAGTTTCATTTCAGCAAAAAGCAATAGTCTTTTCTGTTCTTTATCTGCCAATAAAACCCGCCAAAAATCTAAAGCATCCCCAGCTCTTAAGTCTGAATCATCCCTCCTACCTCTTCGCAAACCAACACCTCCAAATATTTGATCTATAAATCCTCTAAGCTTCCATAAGCCGTTGAGTTTATACCATCCATTTTTACCGCCAATGGACCATATTTTAAGCATAGTCTTTTCTTCATTTTTAATCTTTCTAGAACGTACATCTTTAAAACAACCAAATTGCGGTATTTGAACATGCTCACTCAACTGATTATGAATAACGCCACTACTAATGGCGTCTTTCCAACTAGACACCACTGTATTTTGCTCTATAATTTGAAACGCCAATGCAACGGAAGTTTTATAATCTATAGGATTTACACCTATAATGGCATTGATATTATTGGGTTTAGCAATCACTTCAACCTTCATACTATCAACTAAGGCTTGTGCTAGCTTAAATGACGTTGATGTCACAAAATACAGCCAATAGGAAGACAGTTTTGGAGTTAGCACCGGTAAGGTCATGATGTAACGTTTAAAACCTCTAACTTCAGCAAATTGAAGTAACATCTCCTTGTAGGTTAGAATTTCAGGACCACAAATATCAAATGATTTACCATACGTTTTTTCATGGCCTAATGCCTTTTCTAAAAAACTTAAAACATCACGAATGGCAATGGGTTGTGTTTTTGTATTTAACCATTTAGGTGTAACCATTACTGGTAGTTTTTCAACCAGGTCTCTAATAATTTCAAAAGAGGCACTCCCACTTCCTACAATGATTCCTGCTCTAAAGGTTGTTAGGTTATAATGCTTCGAACGCAGTGTTTCTTCAACCTGAAGCCTTGATTTTAAATGCTTAGATAAAACATCGCCATTTACGATCCCACTTAAATAAAGTACCTGCTTACATGAGGTGCGTTCAATAAGACTTTTAAAGTTTTCAGCGCAGGTTTTTTCTAGATCTTCAAAATCAGAACCGCTTGTTGCCATAGAATGAATGAGATAATATGCGGCATCTAAGTCTTCAGGAAATTTGACTTCTGAAGGCTTTAAGAAATCAATTTTTAAAAATTCAACTGAAGGATGTTTATTAAATTCTGAAGGTGTTCTATTTAAATCTCGCACACAACAAACTAACGTATGGTTATTTTCTAGCAAAATCGGTATTAACCGCTTTGCTATATACCCAGTAGTTCCTGTAACGAGAATTTTCATGTGAATGATTTAATTATTAAACAATATATAGGCATTCAAACTGGTAGCGATGCTCATCCAAATTAAATAAGGTAGAATTAATAGTGTATACCAATTTAGTTTTTTAATGAATTTGAAGGTAAAATATCCAATTAGTAACCAGAGCAAAGTAATAACCATCAATCCAATGAAAACCTCCTGTTTATTGAAGAATATATAATTCCAACTCACATTTAATACCCATTGCAAACTATATATTGATACTAGATATTTATTTAATAGCTGAAATTGAAAGCTCAACCTTGTCATATAAAACGAAAAGAGAAACATAATCGTAAACCATGCAGCACCAAAAGCCCAATTAGGAGGCGTCCATGGTGCTTGATTAAGCGAAGTGTACCACTCGGATTGCGGACCATTATCCATCAAAATAACGCCAACACCTAAGGCTAAAAAATTAGCAGCTATAAAGATTATAAATCGTATGTATTTGTTATTTATCATAGTATTTTCTTATAAAAAAATTAAAAATTAATTGCACAGAAAACAACATATTAAAAGCGTAAAAAACATCTTCAAAAGGAATCGTAAACAAACGAAATCCTAGATTTTCAGAATCATCATACCAAACAACAGGTGATTCAATAAAACTACCTGTAAGCACCCCGTTCACTAAAAAAAATGGCACTAAAATTATTGCAAACACTGGCAAATAGGACCTTAAGGTTTCTAGGTGATATTTTAGTCCGTATAAAGTTAAAATGATAAAAAACATGAAGTTAACGGTAGTGTACCATTTTCCGAAATTGAAAATCAGCAAAGTCCCAGTTAGAATTAATAACTGCAAACCAACTAGTATCGTTGCCGCTTTTGATAATTTAAAGGTGGGAAAATAATACCGAATCACTTCATAAGTAAACAAACAAGCATAAGGAATACAAAAGAAAAACAAGCATTCTTCAAAGGGCATGTTAAAAATCAAATAAGACAAGTGGTAATCTGGATTAAAACCCCAAATCCCCATTTTTGTAAATAAGGCATCCCAAATTAAAAAAGGAACAGCTACAATCAGTATACTAAAACATGCTGCTTTAAAATACTGAATGAAATGAAATTTTTTCTCAAAAATACTATAAAGCAGAGGGATGCTTAAGCTTCCTAAATTTAGAATTAAATACAAGTATATATTCACTGTGATTTCTTAAAATATTTAAAAGGCACGAACAACATACCAAAACATTCACCATCGGGTTTATCCAAATGTTTATGGTGTATTCTATGTGCTTTTCTTAAACCTTTTAGGTATTGATTTTTTGTGTTTTTAAACCAATTAAACCGCTTATGAATCAAGACATCATGAATTAAAAAATAAGCGACTCCGTAACAGAAAATCCCTAATCCGATAAAGAAAAGGACGTTTAATTCTGGTCTAATTCCGAAGTAAAACAATAGTATACTTGGAATCGCAAAAACAACAAAAAAGGCATCATTTTTCTCGAAAGCATGCGGATAACCTGGTTGATGATGATCTTCATGCAAAAACCAACCAAAACCATGCATGACATATTTATGCGTACACCAAGTCACACCTTCCATAACAACGAAGGTTAATAATGTAATTCCTAAAAAAACAAATCCGTTCATATTGACGTGTTTTTTGTGATGTAAGGATCAAGATAATCGGTATTATCTTGAAGTTTCATCATTTTAATTAAATAGGCTTTATCATTTTCAATGTCGGAACTATAATTTAAAATTACCGGTACATTTTCTTGAATTACTAATCGAACATATCTTAAATGTACATTTTCCGAATGTTCAGAAATGAGCTTTTCTAATTGATTTTTATACGTACTAAAAACTTTCATTTTATTCCAAGGCATCAACTCATATTTTGCTTGCTTCATTTTAAATGAAATCACATATGCTTGAATATCAATATTGCTGCTACTTTCATACTTAGCAATAAATTGCTGCTCTTTTACTTTAGTTAAAGCCGAATGATATTCTTCAATAAAATCTGGCTCATTCATATTTGGTACAAGCATCATAAATATATGGAAAAGAAACAAAGTCATTAAATGATATTTAATTTATACTTCACGTAACTTCTTGCTAACAAATTTATTTTCATCGTATTAGAAACCCTAATTCGAGTTTCCATAATCTCAGAAAAAGATACGTTTTTTAATTTTTTTAGTAATCTCAAATAATAACGATAAGCCATATAAACTCCAAATTTAGCTTCAACAGGAAGTTTTAAAACCCCGTTTTGGAAAGCAAAATCAAAATCTTCCTCAATTTCTTTAATAATTGACTCTTTAGAGCTATCGTCTAAGGATGAAAAATTTATGTTCGGAAAATATGAGCGATTTAAAACTTCATAGTCATCTTTTAAATCACGTAAAAAATTCACTTTTTGAAAGGCAGACCCCAAGCGCATGGCAGCAAATTTAAGCGCATCGTATTTTTCTTGGTCACCATTCACAAAAACCTTTAAACACATAAGTCCTACAACGTCTGCAGAACCGTAAATATAAGCCTTGTACTCATCATCAGAAACATATCTGGTTTTATACAAATCTGCTTTCATGCTCTTTAAAAAAGCCCTTACCAAATCATCTGGAATATCATATTTATTAACCGTATGAATAAATGAATTTATAATCGGGTTAAGACTGATGCCTCTAGATTTTGACTCATAATATTCGTTCTCAAACTCTAAAAATAATTGCTCTTTGTTGTAATCGTGAAAGGAGTCTACTATTTCATCTGCAAAGCGAACGAAACCATAAATATTATAGATGTCTGCACGTATTTTAGGCGCCAACATTCTAGTGGCTAAAGTAAACGATGTACTGTATTTCTGGGTGACTAACTTACTGCACGAGTAAGAAACATCATCAAATAATTGTTTCATTCTTGTAAGTTTTTAAAATTGAATCTGAGGCTATTTTACCCGAAATTAATGATGGAGGAACCCCGGGTCCAGGAACCGTTAGTTGACCTGTAAAAAATAAGCCTGTCACTTTTTTACTTTTAATTTTTGGTCTTAAAAAAGCTGTTTGTGTTAGAATATTTGCCAATCCGTAGGCATTACCTTTATATGAATTATAGTCTTTTATAAAATCGTTTACACAGAAACTTTCTTTAAACAGAATATGCGCTTCAACCTTTTGATTGGTAAGTTTCTCTAACCTATCTATAATGAGTTTAAAATAATGCTCACGTATTTTAGGCGTGTCCTTTATACCAGGAGCCAACGGAATTAGAAAAGTTGCAGCTTCCTGATTTTCTGGAGCAAAACTAGCATCTGTAATAGAGGGAAAACTAGCATAAAATAATGGCTTTTCTGGCCAGCTTGGATTATCATAAATTGTTTTAGCATGCGCATCAAAATCGGTATCGAAAAAAAGTGTATGATGACTTACCTGATCCAGTTTTTTATCAAAGCCCACATAAAACAATAGCGAGGATGGCGCAAAGACTTTATTATCCCAGTATTTTTCTGTGTATTGCCTAAATGATTCGGGTAACAAGGTTTCTGTATGATGGTAATCGGCACCACTTAAAACCATTTTCGTTTCGATTAACTCATCATTTACCACAAGTCCATTTACCTGGCCTTCAGTATTTACTTTAATTTCCTGAACATTGGCTTCTGTTCTAAATTCAACACCTAGCGATGTTGCTAAGTCAACCATGGCCTCAATAACTTTATACATACCGCCTTTAGGATGCCAAGTTCCTAATCCGAAATCTGCATAATTCATAAAATTGTAAAAAGCAGGGGTGTTACTTGGCTTAGCTCCTAGAAATAACACAGGGAATTCCAAGATTTGAATGAGTTTTTTACTCTTAATATGTTTTCTAACTTGCTTTCTTATGGTTGAAAAAAACTGAGTAATTTTACCTATCGTTACTGGAGTCACCAATTCTAAAGGCGAAGCACCCGGTTTATAAACCAAATCATTTATAGACACATCGTAATTATAAGCGGCAGATTTAAGAAAAGCCTTCAGATGTTTTGAACTGCCTTTTTCTTCTTCTTCAAAAACCTTATAAATAGCTTCTAGATTTCCTGGAATCGTAATAGAATCGGCTTTATCAAAATAGACTTGATAGGCAGGTGTTAATTTTTCTAACTCATAAAAATCTGAAGGCTTTTTACCAAAATCTGCAAAGAATTTCTCAAAAACATCTGGCATCCAATACCAAGTTGGGCCAATATCGAAAGTAAATCCGTTTTTTAACAATTGCCTCGCTCGACCTCCTATTGTTTTATTTTTTTCCAAAACAATCACTTGATACCCAGCTTGTGCAAGATAACATGAGGCTGATAAGGCTGAAAAACCCGAACCAATGATGTAGATGCTTTTTTTCAATATTTTTTTCTTTAATTAAATGTTCTACTTAAATAAACGCTCTCTTAATTATTATGGTAAAAGCACCATATTTACCGCATGAATAACACCATTTGTTCCTTGCACATCGCTAGTAGCCTCACCAACAATAATATCAACTGTTTGACTACTTGATGTCATGATTTGAGCACCACTAGATAAATCAATAGTAATCATACCTCCACTTAGCATTGTGATATCTCCGTTAGACAATTGATCTGATTGAACATTAGCCCCATTCACTACATGATATTTTAAAACAGCGTCTAAAGTTGCTATAGGAATATCTCCTAATCCACTCCATGCAGGGTTTGAATCTAATAAGGCCTGAAAAGCATCATTTGTTGGTGCAAAAACTGTAAATGGCCCGTTTCCAGACAGTACAGACACAAAATCTGTAGTATGTCTACTGTCGGTTAATGCAGCCACTAATGTTGAAAATACAGCATTGTTTAATGCTAAAGATACAATATTAGGTGGAAGCATCACTTTATCAATGGTATGTATCACGCCGTTAGACGCCATAATATCAGTTGTTAAAGGTTTAGCATCTCCATTAAACTCAACTGCTCCAGATGTTTCTACTTGTAATGATAAAGCTTCGTCATTCGGTCCCATAGCCATGGTATTCACATAAGTGTTCGATAAATCGGAAGCCATAACTTTAGCATTCAATACATGAAATAGTAACACAGATTTTAAGGTAGCTACAGGAATATCTTCTAGGCCATCCCAATCTGGATTAGAATCTAATAATTCAATAAAGGCGGTATTATTAGGCGCAAACACGGTAAAAGGTCCGTCGCCATTTAATGCATCAACTAAATCTGCACGCTCTAAGGCTGCAACTAAAATACTTAAATCTGGTGTTGCTACAGCGATATCCACTATGGTTTTAGGCATAGGTTCTTCATTGCCATCGTCATCACTACTACATGATGTTAAAAAGCTAAAGCTTAATAATAAGCACATTGCAATTGCGGGAATCTGGTTTTTAATTAACATGGTTTTTATTTTTTAATTAAGACCTACTCTATTTTTTATAGTCCATTTTGGGTAACCTAGACTTTTGTTTAATAAAAACTAAAAAAGATTAAACAATTTTAGATTAGATAAAAAAATATGTTCTGATCATCAAAACATAGTCAAAGATATATATTTTGTTTAAACAAAACAAAATAATGTTAAACAAAATTATTTTACAAAATATATTATAGTGCTTTTAACAGCTCAAGAAGTGATGGATATATAGTGATATTGCCTTCAAATTGTAGATCATTTACAAGGCTAGTTTTTTTTCCAAAGGCTATTAAGTTATGCTTAGTATCTTTTAATGCCGATTCTAATGCTCTAAAATAATCTACAACCTTATCGTCATAAGGCTGAACAGTTAAAGAAGTCACGAAACTAATGGCGTCTTCACATTCAAAAAAGTAATCTAAATTATTTAATGGTAAACTTTGTCCGAGATAAATGGTACGATGCCCTCTTAAAGTTAATTCGTAATTTAAGAACATCAATCCCAGTTCATGGATTTCATTATCGGGTAAAAACAACACGTAAATCGCCTTAGAATTTAATACCGTAGATTCTAAAACATCTATATTAATCTGAATTTTTTGAGAGATCAAATTAGATATAAAATGCTCGTGTGCAGGGATTAGCGTTTCAGTTTGCCATAATAAACCAATATGATCCAGAAAAGGCACAAACACATCTTTGAAGATTTCACGGAAGGTTTTCTTATGAAGTAATTTATTATAAGTACTGTTAAACAAGACTTTATCAAACTCAAACATAGATAACTTAAAAGCGTTTATAGCTTCATCGCTGGTAGCTGTCTTAATAGCAAGCTCCCTAGACTTCACCTTTATGGTTTCATCAGACATCTCAGCTATTTTAGAGATCTTATAATTGTTCTTATTAAGTAAAGCAACATTTAATAATTTCTGTAAGCTTCCTGAAGAATAATGCCTAATGTTGGTGTCTGTTCTTTGGGGTGATAATAGGTTATACCTTTTCTCCCAAATACGAATGGTATGTGCTTTTATTCCTGAGAGATTCTCAAGATCTTTTATCGTAAAATCTTTTTTAATATTGTTCAACTATATTTCATTTTTAATAAACAAAGTTAAGATTTAAAATAGATTTATACCTTTTTGGGATAAATCTTTTTTTAAATCTTTTAAAAATAGGTGCTTTTTTAAGTAAAATCTAGACACAAAAAAAGCCTTTCAATTTCTTGAAAGGCTTTTACTTTTGGGTGGAAGACCGGATTCGAACCGGCGACCCTTGGTACCACAAACCAATGCTCTAACCAACTGAGCTACAACCACCGTGTAACTGCATTTTGTAATGCGTGTGCAAATGTAAACGTTTTAAGCGTTATCAGCAAAGACTTTTTTAAAAATTTTACACAAAATTTAAAAAAAATTTTATCCAAAAAGCTAACTACTTTAAATCGAACAAACTATCAATTGCAGCATAACGCTCGACGGTAAAACCTTCGGCATGCTCTACGCCTACTAACCTACCAAGGTCTCTAGCTCTATAAATGACGCTATCAGTAAAGTTCGCGCTAGAAATTGGGGTTTCAGGTCCTTTGATACTCGGATTAAAGAATTGGGTTTTATAAGCTAATACCGCCTCCATCTTTTTATCAATAAACCCAGAAACATCAACGACAACGTCTGGTACAATATTTTTCCATTGTATGTAGTGGTATACAAATTTTGGACGCCATTGCTCTTGTAAAAACCCATCGTTGGTGGTTTCTATTTTAGTTAATCCGCTTAAAAAACAAGCATCACTAACTAATTTACTTGCTTTACCGTGATCGATGTGGCGATCATCGATGGCATTACACAACACCATATCTGGCCTGTATTTTCTAATCATTTTAATGATTTCCAATTGATGATCTTTATCGTTTACAAAAAAAGCATCAGCAAATCCTAAATTTTCTCTAACCGCAACACCTAATATATCTGCAGCGTCTGCAGCTTCAACTTTTCTAGTTTCAGCTGTACCTCTAGTACCTAGCTCGCCTCTTGTTAAATCAACAATACCAACTTTTTTACCATGAGCAACTTCTTTGGCAATGGTTGCCCCACAGCCTAATTCAACATCATCTGGATGCGCGCCAATGGCTAGAATATCTAATTTCATGTATTTGTATTTATAATCACAAATTAATAATCTTTAATTTCAATGATCTTGCTAAAGAAACAGTCTTAAAATTAAAGTATTCCTTTCAAATAAATCAAAGTAAAAAGCTACTCAAACGTCCACGCTAAAATTCTAGAAACCTTATTCCCTTGTCCCATAGGAATGATTTTAACATCTGTAGCACCTAACTTTTTCAACGAAACACGCATGCCCTTTACCAAATCTTTTTTAGAAACTAAGGTTGTAAACCACTTGCATTGGTCTTTAAACAGCGAACTTTCATAAAGATAATTATGAAGAAAGGCTTTCTCACCGCCTTTGTACCACAATTCATTTTGTGTACCAGAGAAATTTCTAACGGGCTTACCTCCTGCTTTGTTCAACCCTTTTAATTTTCTTTCTGTAGCTTCCAAGGCTTCTTCTTCCGACTTAAAAAATGGTGGATTACATATAGAAGCTGAAAATTGATCGTTTTCATTAATCACCCCTTTAAAAATTAAAGAAGCAGCGTCTTGTTTCCGCAACTCAATAGCCTCTCCTAAATCATTTTTATCAACAATTTTTTGAGCATATTCTAACGATTTTTTATCGATATCGGTACCTACGAAATGCCAACCGTATTCGGCGTGCCCCAAAATAGGATAAATACAACTGGCTCCTGTACCTATATCTAAAACCTTAATTGGTTCTTTTGTGTCAGATTTGGCTAGTAAACTCGCGATATGATGGATATAATCTGCACGACCAGGAATGGGCGGACATAAATTCGTATCCGGAAACTCCCAATATTTAATATTGTAATGCTGAAATAATAATGCCTTATTTAAGGCTTTTACCGCTTTCGGATTTGCAAAATCTATAGTTTGTGTACCGTATTTATTTTCGAAAACATAGGCCTCCAACTCCGGAAAAACGGCTCTTAAGGCGTCTAAATTATAACCTGATTTATGCTTATTCTTATTATGAAAATTTGAATTTGTTTTGATGATGCTTCAATTTAAATGATAGAATTAACTCGTATAATTCCTGTAAGTTACAAAGGTCTAGATAATTTTGATTCTAAATCGTCATATTTTAAGTTTTGTGTTTTATTTATATACTTATTCATGAAAATATAAAACCAACGCTTTCGCGGAAATGAGCCTTCGAATTATCGAATAAAGTCCTTAATTACCCTATGAAATCTTAGTATATTTACAAAAAAAAATACGATGTTAAAAGCAGTTATTTTTGATATGGACGGGGTAATAATTGATAGTGAACCTATGCACAATCAAGCCTATCACGATATGTTTGATGAAGTTGGTATTGAGGTATCTCCCGAGCTTTATCAGTCTTTTACAGGACAATCTACCATAAACATTTGTAAAAAACTTTGCGACCATTTTAACCTGGAAGAAGCTCCAGAAACTTTAGTACAGCTTAAGCGTAAACATTTTAAATATTTTTTCGAGCACAACTCATCTTTAGGACTTATTGATGGTGTGTTAGATTTAATAAAAGATTACCACAGCAATGGTTTAACACTTGTTTTAGGCTCATCGGCAGCCATGACAAGTATCAATCAAATTTTTGATCGCTTTGATTTGCATCAATATTTCTCTGCTAAATTTAGTGGTGGTGATTTAAAAGAGTCGAAACCACATCCTGAAATTTTCATTAAATCGGCAGAAGCTACAGGCTTTAAAAATGAAGAATGTTTCGTTATTGAAGATTCTACCAATGGGGTAAAAGCTGCCAAAGGCGCCAATCTTTTTTGTGTGGGCTACGATAGTTTTCATTCAAAAAACCAAGATTATACTCTAGCCGATTTGGTGGTTTCAGATTTTAAAGATATTACCTATAAAAAAATGGTCGAGCACTTTTAAGCTTGACCATTTTCTTTTTCAGCATTGGCTTTTTGAATAATCGCTTTTAGGCGCGCTTTTCTGTTTGCTTCTTCTTCCTTTTTCTTATTCTGCTTTTTCTCCATTAATCTGGAGTGTTTCGCTTTATTTTTTGTGTTTTTTTCACGTCCTGTTTTTGCCATAATTTTTGTAGAATGGGTTCTTAAACCGGTATTATTCTTTAGTTTTTAATAAGCTATTTTGCTCTTCCATAAGTGTTGTTAACTTAGATAACAACTCGATATCTTTAGGTGTAGCCACAGTTTTATCTTTAGTGTCTTGCGCTTTATTTCTAAGTCTATTCATAAATTTAACAACAAGAAACACGGTAAATCCCACAACCAAAAAATCGACTACAGCTTCACCTAATGCCCCATAACCTAGGGCTACTTCTGTTTTCAAAACTTCTCCCGAAGTATTTAAAACGGCATCTTTAAGGATGATTTTTTTGTCTTCCAAATTCACGCCATCTGTCAATAAAGAAAGCGGTGGCAAAAATACTTTTTTTACTAGAACATCTATTACTTTATTAAATGATGCACCAATAATAATCCCGATGGCCATATCCATCATATTGCCTTTTACAGCAAACTCTTTAAATTCTTTGAGTAACTTCATACGCTCCGTTTTTTCTAATTAATAACATTTTTATTTGAAAGGTAAAGATATTAGGTACTAAATACAAACAGTACTAGAAATTCAAAAAAACAATTTATTAGCCTAAAAGATGATATTTTACAATATTAGCTTAAAAACTAATAATTAATTTTATTAGCCAATTAACTAATAATTTGTTGTTTTAAATAAAAAAGAATACATTTGATAACCTATTAGGTTTCAAAAATATGACAAGCATCATTACAGGCGACATTATTAACTCTAAAGAAAGCTCACCAAGCCATTGGTTAGAATTACTTAAATCCATCCTAAATCAATTTGGTACCACACCTGCGGTTTGGGAAATTTACCGAGGTGACAGTTTCCAGTTGGAAGTTGCGCCACAAGACGCCCTACAAGCCTGTATGCTTATAAAAGCCACGATAAAACAATTTAAAAATATTGATGTTAGACTCGCGATTGGCCTTGGTAAAAAATCTTTTGTATCAGAAAAAATCACAGAATCTAACGGTGAAGCTTTTGTGAATTCAGGTGAATGTTTTGAAGATTTAAAGAAAACCACTTTAGCGATAAAATCACCTTTTACAGATTTTGACACTCAGATAAATATCATGCTAGAATTAGCACAGCTTACCATAAACCACTGGTCTATCACCTCGGCTCTATTAATAAAAACAACTTTAGAACACCCCGAATTCACACAGAATGAACTGGCTGAAACACTTGGGAAAACCCAAGGAAACATCAGTCAGGGTTTAAAACGTGCTGGTCTGGACGAACTTTATAAATTACTAAACTACTATAAAAATCAAATACAAACCTTATGCTAATTCTAGCCCTCAAATTGATTTTAGCGCACCTTATTGGTGATTTTATTTTTCAACCAACCAAATGGGTAAAACATAAACAAAAACATAAATACAAATCGAAATTTCTGTATTGGCATATTTTAGTGCATTTTTTAGCACTAATTATTGTTCTGCAATTTAACTTTAACTACTGGTTAGGCATTTTAATTATTGTTGCTTCACATTATAGCATTGATCTGTTAAAACTAAACCTTAAAAAACAGGTTAATAGCCGTCTTTTGTTTGGGTTAGATCAATTGGCTCACTTTGTAATTATAGCACTTGTTATATGTATTTATGAACCATACGACCTAAGTTTAAACTTTTTATTTGAAACAAAAACACTCTTATTTATAACCAGTTTCATTTGCTTAACTCAAGTGGCTTCAGTAATTATGAAAACCATCATATCGAAGTGGGATTTACGTGATTTTGACAATGAATCGTCACTAAAAGACGCTGGCGCTTACATAGGTATCCTAGAACGCTTATTTGTATTTATGTTCATTATCACGAACCATTGGGAAGGTGTTGGCTTTTTAATTGCCGCAAAATCGGTATTTCGTTTCGGAGATTTATCAAAAGCAAAAGACCGAAAATTAACAGAATACGTTTTAATAGGTACGCTGTTAAGCTTCGGCCTTGCTATTTTATTTGCTTTGGGTTATGAGTATTTGATGGATAAGTTCTAATCCATTTCCAAAATAGCATTCCCAAAGTTCACGCCAAAAGGAACACACCATACAATAACATGGTTATACTCCGAAAAATCTAAATTTGTATTAGCCGACAAGTCATAAGTATAATTCCCGTCTAATCCTTTTAGCGCTCCTAAACTAACATATTTGCTAGCAGAAGCATCGGTTGCCAGGTACAACTCCAAAGAAGGACCGTCATCCGATTTAAAATTAGTGAGCATCAAAGTGGCTTCTTCCTCGTTAATGACAGCCTTCCCAGAAGTTGGATGCGCCACAGAAACGAAATTCCCACTATAAGAACTTTCCATTTCATCCGTATCCATAGGACTATCATCATTATCAGATGAGCAGGCTGTGAAACAGATGACGCTTAAAAAAAGTAAAAAATAGGTTTTCATAAAATTTAGTATATAGTTAGACTCTTTTATAGGTCGGAAAAAACCTCAAACTTTACACTAAAATTTCACAAAAGTTATTTTTTATAATACTTAGCATAACCACGGTAAGAGAAAAAGCCAAGAATAGCAACTAAAACACAAGCAATAGCAATAAACTTCACACTTACAATTTGATCGCCACTCGCATAACTATGTAGCCCTGCTAAATAGAAATTCACTCCAAAATAGGTCATAATAATACTTGCAAACGCCACAATGGAAAGTAAGTTGAAGATCCATCGCCCGCGAAGTCCAGGAACTAAGCGCATGTGTACCACAAAGGCATAAATCATGATACTAATAAGTGCCCAAGTTTCTTTAGGATCCCAACCCCAGTAGCGTCCCCAACTTTCGTTGGCCCACATACCTCCTAGGAAGTTTCCAATAGTTAACATCACTAAACCAACGGTTAAAGCCATTTCTGTGATAACCGTCAACTCTTTTATGTTTAAGTCCATTTTTACTTTATTGGACTTGTTCGTGAAAATCATAAGAAATAAGGATACGATTCCTAAAATCATACCTAAGGTAAACGGTCCGTAACTCGCTACAATTACCGCCACGTGAATCATTAACCAATAACTGTTTAAAACAGGTTGTAAGTTCGCAATAGCTGGGTCCATCCAATTCCAATGTGCAATCATTAAAATCATTGATGTTACAAATGCTGTTGAAGCAATAGTTAAATCACTTTTTCTACCAAAAATAATTCCAAATAACATGGTAGCCCAAGCCACATAAATCATAGACTCGTAGGCATCACTCCAGGGCGCGTGACCCGAAATATACCACCTAACAATTAAACCTGCCGTGTGTAAAATAAACAGTGCAAGAATGATATATTTAAAAACATTTACTCCTGTATTTACCCATTTACGCTTGTCGTTGAATATTTGAACAATAAGCAAAATAAACATGAACGTTCCTGCGTACAAATACCAGCTAAACAACTTTTTAAAGATGTCGTATTTATTGTAAAGTACCTCGGTTTTAATTTTATCATCACTAAGCATCACTTCGCCTCCATAACGGTGCTGCGTTTTTTTGAAGGCTGTTAAAAGTTTTTCAGCTTCCTTGTAATCGCCAGTTTTTTTAGCTTGATTTAAGGTCATTAAATAAGTTCTAAAACCGTTTTTTACAAAATTATTGTAAAGCTCATCATTAATAACGGTAATGTCTTGTGTGTAATCATAATTAGAGATCCACTTATTATTGGCATCCTCTGGAATCGGGAATATTTTTAAAGACATCCCTTCAATAGCATTGTAAAGTAAACTTACACGTTGATCGGTTTCTTTAAATTCCTTTTGAAATCCGTTAGGGACTTGCGCTTTATAAGCTTCATCTAAAAATGGTGCTAACCTGTATTCGCCTCTTTCAGAAAAGAAATCTGCTAAAGCCACATATTTGGCTTCTTTTGGAGCTCCAATTAAATGCCTGATAGAATCTCCTTTTTTAGGTTTCAGATAAATGATAGGCACATTATACCACAACATCGGACTCTCTTGAATAGAAAGAAAGACTTGGTTGGCATCAAAATCTTCATAAGTATCACTTTTACTTAACTTACGCAGCATTTCTGAAGCATAAGTATTCACTGGCATCATCCTTCCGCTTAAATCCTGAATCACTAAATTTCCAAACTTACTAGCGTGTTCTTTAGGTGTGATGTTTTTATATAGTATAGAATCTATTTGTGCTTTTGTTGGTTTAGAATGATTGTGACCATCATTAGCAGAATGCTCGCCATGACCATGATCTTGAGCAACAGCAGTTAAACCAAAACACAGCACTAAAACTGCAAGCAACTTCGCTTTCTTAGCTTTAACCTTTTCTAATTGGCGTCTTAAATCACCAAAACGAGAATGCTTGCTGAATAAAATCGCCAACAAGCCAAAATAAAGCATGAAATAACCAATGTAAGTGATTAAAGTTCCCCAATAATCATGGTTTACAGAAAGAATAGTTCCTTTTTCATCAGGATCGAAGCTCGATTGAAAAAAGCGATAACCACCATGATCTAAAATGTTATTCATATAAATCTTATAATCGTAATCGTCTTGGGTTTCATCTATAACAGTGACCTCACTTGAATATGCTGAGTAACCACGCTCGGTACCTGGGTAACGCTCCGCTTCAAAATCATTCAATTTAATAGAAAACGGTAATTCTAATACTTTAGAACCATATTTTAAAGCGATATCTAAACCGCCAACATTAATTTGTTTAAACGTTCCGCTAGTGCCTTTGTTTCCTAAAACACCTACAGTTTTAGATTCTCCGTTGGAAGTTATGCGTAGTTTCACACCATCGGTAGAACTTTTTTTCAAGAGCGAGGAACCTTCAACCAGATCAAACTCCCCTTTTACAACCGGTTTTGGAAACACCATTTGCATATTTCCAATAACGTATCTTGATCGTAAAATTAAAGGCTGCAAACTATCTTTAACCAATTTACCTTGTGCCATGGTGGCCATAGTCATGTACTCACCTTCAAAAGGCGAATTGATAGTTAATTGGTCATTTTTATAAGTAATATTGATAGCTCCATCTGTTGGTTTATTCAAGGCTAAAAGAATGCCGTGAACACTCTGCACTTCACCTACTTTTAAGAAATGATTGTGCGGACCGTTACTTCCAGCTTCAACAATTTTAAGGTAGGATTCACCGTTTTCACTCGGAATAATATCCTCTTCAGCTCCAACTATAAATTTTTCTAATTCAATTTTTACGGGCTGTTGATTGTATTTGGTATCAATTTCAAAATGATTTTCCATGCGACCTGAAAAATCGACTTCACGCTCGGTTGCTAAACGTTGCGGTACACCATCAACTTCATAATCCCCATCAATATAAGCTGTAACATATGTTTTTGCAGAAAGAAACGTGTTTTCTGTAGCACCTTCACGAATGGCCATCATCCCCTCAAAACTCGCATAGCGGGTAATAAAAGCACCTAACAAGATGAAAATAAAAGACAAATGTAGTATAAAAGTTGCCCATTTTTCCTTCTTATAAAGTCTATAACGGAATACATTTCCAATAAAATTAATGATGAAAAACACCATAATTGCTTCAAACCACCACGCATTATAAATTAAATTTCGGGTAAATGGTGTAGGTGATGTTTCTTGTCCGGCATCTAAAAAAGTTCCTACCGCCATGGCTGCTGCAAACACTATAAATAAAACAGCTGTTAATTTGGTAGAAAAGAAAATGTTGGCGAGTTTTTTTTGCATAATTGTTAGCCTTTTTTGAGGTCGCGCAAATTTAAGGATTTATGTTTACTCAAATTGTTAAAGTGTTCAAAAAAGAAGAAAGAGTTTATTAGGGACAAAATGAACCTTCAGAAGTTGCCAAATTACAAAGAAAACCATAAGTACAAGAGACTCAGATTTCTTAAAATTTTCTACAAATGATTGCTCATAATTAATGCTCCTTTTGTCGTGCTTCAAATATTTTCATATATAAAAAAGTACCCATTTTTCTAGCACGGTGTTTGGCATTTTGAGCATATTCACCTTCAAAAAGATCGTCGATAGTTTTAAACCAAAGGTTTAACCAAAGACCAAAGTGACGTTCATTAATAATATGATTATTATCTTGATCTACTTTTATATGCGCTTGTAATGGGTCGCCTTTATATTTTGTTTTTAAGAATAAACTCGCTTCCCAAAAAGTGGTAAGTTTTTCAATATGCGCCTCCCAATCTGTTATAAGGTTATTAAAAAAGGGTCCTAATTCTTCATCGGCACGAATGGCGTCATAAAATGAAGACACTAACAAAAACACATCTTCTCTCGTTTTAATATCTTTTTTATCCATATCACAAAGATAGCCTAATAGGTTTTTAAATAAACTAAGAATGCTTAATTTAGCCACATGATTTCAGTAATAATTCTTGGTGCTGGCAATGTAGCTACGCACCTATTCAAAGCATTTAACACCTCTAAAGAAGTTTCTGTAATTCAATGGTATAACAGAAATTTAGAAACTATAAAACCTTATAACAATCAGGTTGAAATAACCGATTCTTTAGAAACTATTAAAGATGCCGATGTGTATATTTTCGCGGTTAGCGACGATGTGATTAGTGAGCTTTCTTCAAAATTACCTTTTGAAAACAAATTGGTTGTTCATACTTCTGGAAGCGTGAGTGTGTACGATTTAGACAAAAAACACAAACGTGGTGTGCTCTATCCGCTACAAACTTTTAGTAAAGATGCCAATATCGATTTTGCCAACGTACCTATTTGCATTGAAACGATCGACAAAAAGAGTTATCCACTATTAAAACAAGTAGCCCAAAGCTTAGGAAGCCCAACCAGACGTGTAAATAGTGATCAACGTCGCGTTTTACACTTAGCTGCGGTATTTGTAAACAATTTCACCAACCAGCTGTATCGTGTTGGTCATGAAATTACCGAAAGTGAAGGCGCCGAATTTGATATGTTAAAACCACTTATTATGGAAACAGCCAAAAAAGTGCAGGATATGTCTCCATTTAAAGCTCAAACCGGTCCAGCAAAACGAAACGACAAAAAAACCATAAAAAAACATTTAAAACTGCTTAAAAAGCAAGAACATAAAAACATTTACAAACTCTTAACCGATTCAATTCAAACCACTCATGGAAGAAAAAAGCTATAAAGAATATTTAGAACATATTACCACCTTTATTTTTGATGTAGATGGGGTTTTAACGGACGGAACCGTGACGGTAACCACCAGTGGTGAAATGTTACGCACCATGCACACCAAAGATGGTTATGCCATAAATACGGCTGCTGCTCAGGGCTATAACATTTGTGTGATTTCAGGTGGTAAAAATGAAGGGGTACGTTTACGTTTGCAAGGTTTAGGCGTAAAGGATATTTACTTAGGGGCAAAAAACAAAATAGAACAACTGAATGATTATTTTGAAAAAAATAGCATCAACCCAGAAAACGTATTATACATGGGGGACGATATTCCAGATTATCCTGTCATGCAACTCATAGGCTTACCTTGCTGCCCGCAAGACGCTGTGCCAGAAATAAAGAACGTTTCGAAATATATTTCACATAAAAAAGGTGGCGAAGGTGCTGTTCGCGATGTCATTGAACAAGTACTAAAAGTGCAAGGCAAATGGAGTGGTCATTTTTCAGCGAATTATGATTAGGAGTTAACAATTGATTAATGATTATTGATTATTAGTGCAAAACATCATTTTTTACTTTTAATTATTAACTTTTGACTTTTGACATCTAATATTTAACCTCTAACTTTAATTATTCATTTTTCCCTTTTAATTTTTAATTCTAAACCATTAACCTACTAACCGCCATACTAAACCTAATACGCTGGAAAAACCTTGCCATGATTGCCTTGGTGCAATTCTTAATTAAATATGCGCTTTTAGAACCTTTTGGCGTTGAAACAGCTTTAGATTTTTTCGGAATCACACTTTTAGCACTTGCAACAATTTGTATTGCCGCTGCTGGAAATGTGATCAATGATATTTATGATATTGAAACGGATTTCGTTAATAAACCCGATAAAATAATTGTTGGTAAAACCATTTCAGAGAAAGCAGCTTACAACCTATTTATAGCCTTAAATTTAATAGGTGTTAGCCTTGGTTATTATTTATCGCATCTTGTTGGCAAAGCGCCTTTTTTCACCATTTTTGTATTAATCTCCGCCTTACTTTATGTTTATGCCAACACTTTAAAGCAAACACTTTTAATTGGCAATTTAGTCATATCACTACTTGTTGCTTCTAGTATCCTAATCGTTGGCGTTTTTGACTTACTACCTGTTATGTCGCCTTCAAACAGAACGACACAGTTAACTTTTTTTAAAGTCATTTGGGACTACGCTGTATTCGCTTTCATGATTAATTTACTTCGAGAAATTGCTAAGGATATTGAAGATATTGATGGCGATTATAATGCCGGAATGAATACCCTTCCAATCGCCATAGGAAGAGAACGTGCAAAAAACATACTGAATGCTTTAAATTTTGTCCCTCTAGTGGTTATTATATATTATGTAACTTCAGTTTTATATAAACAGCAAATAGCTGTTATTTATTTCTTATTGTTTGTACTAACCCCTCTCATTTATATCCTGCTAAAAACATTTTCGGCAACCACAAAAAAGGATTTCCATCATTTAAGTAATAGCTATAAGTTAGTCATGCTTTTCGGAATGCTTTCCTTACTTTTATACAAGTTCGTAATTCTCAATTAATGATTAAAGACAGCTTAAGAAATCACCATATTATATTAGCTTCTGGTTCGCCAAGAAGGCAAGAATTCTTTAAGAATTTAGATCTAGATTTCGAAATTCGCTTAAAACCCGTAAAGGAAGAATATCCGCCAAGGTTAACACATTTTGAAATTAGCAACTATTTGTCTCAACTAAAAGCACTTCCTTTTAAAGCAGAGCTTCGACCGCAAGATATTCTAATAACAAGCGACACCATCGTTTGGCATGACAATAAGGCCTTAGGAAAACCTGTAGATGCTCAAGATGCCTTCAATATACTAAAATCTCTAAGTGATACCACCCACGAAGTAATCACTTCCGTATCTTTTACAACCACAACTTTTGAAAAAACCATACACCATATCACCAAAGTAACTTTTAAACCTTTAAGCGACGAAGAAATTAATTATTACATTAAAAACGACAAACCTTTTGATAAGGCGGGAGCGTACGGCATTCAAGATTGGATTGGTCAAATTGGTGTCACTAAAATTGAAGGTTCCTATTTTAATGTGATGGGCTTGCCTACTCATCTTGTTTATAAAACATTAATCGCTATTGCGGAAGGCAAATAACTTCTTAACTTTAGGGTTAAAAGTTATAATGGGAAAATTTTCAATAAAAACACAGATTTGTTTTGTAAGCGTCATGCTGAGTGCCTTTTTGTATTCTTGCAACCAGTCTGGGCATATCGAAACAACTGCAACTCCTTCAATTTCTGAAAACACTACTGAAGTAAAAACAGAAACTACAAAACAAAAAACAGTATTATCTTCAGAATTCAAAAAATACTGGTATGCCGGTGAAGCTGAAATTTCATCTTACAAGCTCGAACAAGCTCGTTACGGTGAAATTCGAGAAGGAACCGCAGTTTTAATTTTTGTTACCGAAGATTTCCTCCCACTAAAACAAGTTAAAGCCGATAACAAAAACGCTAAAAATGTTCCTGTCTTAAAATTAAATGCTACCAAAAACTTTAATACTGGTATTTACCCATATTCTATTATGCAGAGTGTCTTCTACCCCATTTCGAATAATCAACATGCTTTAAAAGTTTCAAATTCTATTCAAGAATGGTGCGGACATGTATATGACCAATTAAATAATCGAGAGCAATTTGAAATCACTTCACACTCCTATTTTGAAGGTGAGGCCGATGAAAAATTCAACCTCGGTAAAACGGTTTTAGAAAACGAATTGTGGGCACAGTTGCGTATCGACCCAAAATCCTTGCCTGTTGGAGAAATACAGGTAATTCCATCTCTTGAATTTACCCGATTAAAACACGTACCTATAAAGGCGTTTCAGGCTATGGCTTCTATAGATAAAAACACATATTCCATGCATTATCCTGAGCTGAACCGTACACTAAGCATCACATACAATCCTGAATTCCCTTTTGATATTTTAAGCTGGGAAGAAAGTTTTAAAAGTGGCTTCGGGGAGCAAGCGAACCTTCTTACAACAAAAGCAACCAAACTAAAAACCATTAAATCGCCTTATTGGAAAAAGAACCACAATAAAAATGAAAAATTAAGAACAGTATTACTTTTAGATTAAAAAAACAAAGACACTTTACTTTTATCAAGTGTCTTTTGAATTACAACAAACATCAACTTATATGGCTAAAAAATCCAAAAGACAACATTCTAAAAAGAAATTAGGGCAAGCACCAGGTAGTGCTATTTACACAGGGGAACGCGCTAAGGAAAAACTATTTATTGAAGCTTTTGATTATAACCAACAACGCTGTAACATAACAGAGTTAAACTCTGTTGAAGAGAGCTATAATTTTAAAAATTCCGACTCCGTTACTTGGGTGAATTTGAACGGTTTAAATCACGTTAATGCCATCACTAATTTAGGTAATCACTTTAACCTACACCCATTAGTTATTGAGGATATTGTTAGTATTCCGCAGCGCCCTAAACTTGACGATTATGGTGACTATATTTTTGTTGTACTAAAAATGCTCTATCACACCGATGATGATGAAGAAAATATTGTTTCTGAGCAGGTTAGTTTTGTTTTAGGTAAAAACTACGTCCTATCCTTTCAAGAATCTGAAGGTGATGTATTTGATGCCGTTAGAGCACGAATAAAAGCAGGAAAAGGGCGAGCAAGATCTTTAGGTTCCGACTATCTACTATACATTCTAATTGACGCCATTGTAGATCATTACTTTACCATAATTGAAGTTTTAGGTGAAAAGGTTGAAAATTTTGAAGACGCTATTTTCACCGGAAATGTAAACGACGATACCAGTAGGCATATTCGTGATTTAAAACATGAGATCTTAAGAATGCGACGTGTTATTTTTCCTCTCAGAGAGATGCTTATAAAGATTGATAAAAATGAAAATCCGCTTATCGAAAAAAAGACCATAACCTTTTTTAGGGATATCTACGACCATTTAATTCAAGTTTCCGAAAGCATCGATATCAATCGCGAAATGGCTGCGAGTTTAATGGACATGTACATGACGAGTATCAGTAACAAAATGAATGAAGTCATGAAAGTACTTACCATTATGGCTTCGATTTTTATCCCCTTAACCTTTATTGCGGGTGTTTATGGCATGAACTTTCAACACATGCCAGAACTCAATTCTAAGTATGGTTATTTTGTAGTTTGGGGTGTCATGATCTTCTTGTTCTTGGGGATGCTCTTCTATTTTAAACGCAAGAAATGGCTATAAAATTAACTCATATTGGCATACGACTTCAGCAGTTCTAAATCACCATTCCAAACCGTTAAAGAAACATTAAAACCTAGCTATCCAGCCTTCAACTTTTTATATTTGATTTTTTAGTTAACAACCAAAATGAATAAAAATCTACTTTCTTTAATGATAGCCTTATTTTCGCTATCAATTACCTACACACAAACCCCTATAAAAAGCAATGCTTCTCAAATTTATGAGTCCATTCAAAAACTTAATTTTTTAGGTTCTGTTTTATATGTGGCCGCACATCCAGATGATGAAAACACCCGCTTAATTTCATACATGTCTAACCATGTAAAAGCCAGAACTGCATACTTATCGTTAACACGTGGTGATGGCGGACAAAATTTAATAGGTTCCGATATTAGAGAATTGTTAGGTGTTTTAAGAACTCAAGAATTACTTGCCGCGCGTCGTGTAGATGGAGGCGAACAATTGTTTACAAGAGCAAACGATTTTGGATATTCAAAACACCCCGATGAAACTTTCGAAATTTGGGATAAAGACGACGTATTAAGCGATGTGGTTTTGGCTATTAGAACCTTTCAACCAGATATTATCATTAACCGTTTTGACCACAGAAGCCCGGGAACCACGCACGGTCATCACACAGGGTCAGCGCTACTTAGTGTTGAAGCCTTCGAACTTGCAAACGACAAAACAGCATTCCCTAATCAATTAAACAGAACACATTTATGGCAACCAAAACGCTTATTTTTTAATACCAGCCATTGGTTTTATGGCGGACAAGATAAATTTGACAAAGCCGATAAAAGCGACATGATTAGTTTTGATATTGGTACTTATTACCCATTAAAAGGTTTATCTAATAACGAAGTAGCGGCGATAGCTAGAAGTCAACATTTATGTCAAGGTTTTGGAAATTTAACGCAACGCGGCACACAACAAGAATATATTGAATTTCTAAAAGGAGATCCGTTAAAAAATAACGATGATATTTTTGAAGGTATCGAAACTACTTGGAATAGGATTAAAGGCGGCAATGCGATTGGAACTATTTTATATGATGTTGAAAAAAACTTCAACTTTAAAAATCCAGCAGCACACGTGCCGCAACTTGTAGAAGCCTATAAAATGCTACAAAATGTTGAAGATGAACATTGGAAAACACAAAAATCTAAAGAACTTATTCATATTATTGAAATGTGTTCTGGCTTATATTTAGAAGCTTCCGCGGAAACAAACTGGGCCACGCCTAAAGAAGCTGTAAATTTAAATATTGAAGTACTAAACAGAAGCGACGTTGCTATAACTCTTGTAGGGTTTAAAACTTCAAAAGACATTAATATTTCAAAAAACATTGCACTAAAAAACAATATTAAATACAACTTCAATGAAACTCTTAAAATACACGAAAATCAAAAACCTACAACACCTTATTGGCTAAACAAAAAAGGCAGTTTAGGCATGTATCATGTCGAGGATGAAAACTTAATCGGCCTACCTGAAACACCTAGAGCTTATCAAGTTGATTTTAATTTACTCATCAACAATGTGCCCTTTACCATCACAAAAGATGTGATTCAGCGTTACTCCAAACCCGATAAAGGCGAATTATACCGCCCATTTGAAATCATCCCCGAAGCTTCAGCTGCAATCCCTGAAAAAGTCATCATTTTTAATTCCGATGAAAAACGACAAATTAATGTGATTGTTAAAGCTGGTCATGATAACTTAGAGGGTACTATAGAAATTCAGCACCCTTCAGATTGGCAAATTTCCCCTAAATCTCAAAAAGTGTCTATCGCTCACAAAGGCGAAGATCAAAATTTCACTTTTACAGTTGTTCCTCCAAAAAATGGTAGCGAAGGCCATATAAAACCGATTGTTCACGTTGGTAACGAAGCCTATAGCAAGGAACTAATCGAAATTAATTATAGTCATATTCCACAGCAAACGGTTTTATTACCAAGCGAAAGCAAAGTAGTGCGTTTAGATATTCAGAAAAAGGGCCATTACATCGCATACATTCAAGGCGCAGGGGATGTTGTTCCAGAAAGCTTAGAACAAATTGGTTATCAAGTTGAGTTTTTAAAACCAGAAGAAATTACACCCGAAACATTAAATAAATTTGATGCGGTAGTTGTAGGTATTCGCGCTTACAATACCCTTGATGATTTGCAGTTTAAACAGCAACAATTATTCGATTTTGTCGCTCAAGGCGGAAATATGATCGTGCAATACAACACCAATCGTGGATTAAAAGTTGAAAACATTGCACCATACAAATTGGAGCTATCAAGAGATCGTGTAACCGATGAAAATGCAGAAGTACGGTTTTTAAAACCAAATCACCCGGTTTTAAACTACCCAAATAAAATCACTCAAAAAGATTTTGAAGGCTGGACTCAAGAGCGTGGCTTATACTTCCCAGACTCATGGAGCAAAAAATTCACCCCCATTTTAGAGCTACATGACAAAAAAGAGTCTCATAAAAAAGGAAGCTTACTTGTCGCAAAACACGGAAAGGGCTACTATATTTATACAGGCCTAAGCTTCTTTAGAGAATTTCCCGCTGGCGTTTCTGGCGCTTATCGTTTATTTGCAAACATGCTGTCTTTAGGGAAAGGCGACATGAATCAACCTGAAAATTAACCACATTATGGATAACGAAGAACCACCAAAACAAACTTGGCTCAAACTTTATACTGTTGTCTTAGTTGCCAACGCCCTTTATTTTATTGCTTTTTACTTCATCACAAAATCCTTTTAAAACATGCAAACTTTAAGTTGGATTGACTGGACTGTTTTATGTACCACATTAATTACCATTGTTGGGTATGGTACTTGGCAAACACGAGGCAGTAAGAACGTTACAGATTATTTACGTGGAGGAAACACATCAAAATGGTGGACTATCGGTTTATCGGTTATGGCAACTCAAGCGAGTGCTATTACCTTTTTATCCACTCCCGGACAAGCTTTTAATGATGGTATGGGCTTTGTGCAATTTTATTTCGGGTTACCTATTGCCATGGTTGTTATTTGCATGGTTTTTATCCCCTTGTACTATCGTCTTAAAGTCTATACAGCCTACGAATTTCTAGAAAAACGTTTCGATTTAAAAACACGAACCTTAGCCGCTATTCTATTTCTTATTCAACGTGGATTAGCCGCAGGGATTACCATTTTTGCACCCGCCATTATCTTATCGGTTGTTTTAGGCTGGGATCTACTAACCTTAAATATTATCATTGGTTTACTCGTTATTATTTACACGGTTTCTGGAGGAACCCGTGCGGTTAACGTGACTCAAAAACATCAAATGGTCGTTATCTTCTTCGGAATGTTAGTCGCATTTTTCTTGATTGTAGATAAACTTCCGCAAGACATTACCTTTAAAAAAGCATTAGATATTGCTGGAGCCAGTGGAAAGATGGAAGTCTTAGATTTTTCATTCGATTTAAATAACCGCTATACATTTTGGAGTGGCATTATTGGTGGAACCTTTTTAATGCTTTCCTATTTCGGTACAGACCAAAGTCAGGTGCAGCGTTACCTTTCAGGGAAATCTGTGAAAGAAATGCAATTGGGATTAATTTTCAATGGCCTTTTAAAAATTCCTATGCAGTTTTTCATTCTACTTGTAGGGGTTATGGTTTTTGTTTTTTATCAGTTTAATGAGTCGCCAGTAAACTTCAACCCTACAGCAACGGAAGTGGTTTTAAATTCAGAATACGCAGAAGCCTATCAAATCCTTCAACAGGAACAGAAGTCCGTTTTTAACGATAAGCAAAAAATTATAAAGTCTTTTATCGCTTCAGAAAATGAAAACGCTACAAAATACATGGCTATTGCCAATCAAGTACATGACGATATTCGAGATGAAGCTCGCGTACTCATCAATAAGGCTTCAGATAGTAAGGGAATAAAAGTAGAAAGTAACGACAAAGATTATGTATTTATTCATTTCATATTAAACAACCTACCTCGCGGATTAATTGGTTTATTACTAGCTGTGATATTAAGTGCTGCTATGTCTAGCACAGCTAGTGAATTAAACGCCTTAGGCTCTACAACCACCATGGATTTATACAAACGTAATGCCAGTGAGAAAACCGAAGAGGCCATGGTAAAAGCCTCAAAATGGTTCACTTTTGGTTGGGGGCTCATCGCTATAGCTATCGCTTGTGTAGCTAACCTTGCTGAAAATTTAATTCAGCTGGTAAACATTATTGGCTCTATATTTTACGGTAACGTGCTTGGTATTTTCTTGTTGGCATTTTTCTTTAAGTTTGTTAAAGGAAATGCTGTATTTGTAGCTGCTTTAATCACACAGATTTTAGTAATTAGCCTATTCTTATTAAATGAATATGAACACATAAACCTACCTTTTTTATGGTTAAATTTTGTAGGTTGCCTAATCGTGATCACCTTGGCATGTATCCTTCAATATATATTACCAAATAATAAAGCCATTGGAGCAGAAAACAATTAATTGGGGCATTATAGGCCTTGGAAAAATCGCTAATAAATTTGCTACAGACTTACAAACTGTTCCTGGAGCAAAACTTTATGCTGTAGCCTCAAGAACTCAAGAAAAAGCAAACGCTTTCGCGGAAAAATTTAATGCCACTAAAAGTTATGATAGTTATAAATCATTAGTTGAAGACCCTAATATTGACGCCGTTTACATCGCGACACCACATACTTTTCATAAGGAGAATACGCTAATGAGTTTAGACCAGGGTATCGCTGTCCTTTGCGAAAAACCATTTGCTATGAACTCAGAAGAAGTTCAAGAAATGGTTTTCAAAGCAAAAGAGAAAAACGTTCTTTTAATGGAGGCACTTTGGACCTATTTCCTACCACATTACAACTATGTTCTTGACCTTATTGAAAACAAAACCTACGGTTGTTTTGGCCCCTGTAAAACAAGAGTAATCTTTTAAATTTGGATTATTAATTAAGCTGTTAATTTTTTCATCACAATTAGATGCTTATCAGCATTCCATTTTTCCATTGGTGTTATGCGTCCCAACA
>NZ_JAHKPD010000006.1:22408-22691 GCF_018860245.1 Pseudotamlana agarivorans | reverse complement strand
AACACAGCAACCTGTAGTTTCAACGTGATTGTAGAAGATGAAATTCCAGTGGATTGTCGTATTAACGATACCACAAACCCAACAGCAAGCCATCCTTCACCAATATACGTGTCTTGCTCAGGCGCTATTCCAACAGAAGATATTTCAGTAGTTATAGATGAAGCTGATAATTGTACAGCAAATCCAACAGTAGCTTTTGTTGGCGATGTTAGCGACGGAAACATAAACCCAGAGGTCATCACAAGAACTTATAGCGTTACTGATGAAGCTGGGAATTCAATAA
>NZ_JAHKPD010000006.1:0-22160 GCF_018860245.1 Pseudotamlana agarivorans | reverse complement strand
ACACAAACGGTAGATTCAGGGTTAACAACAGCGACAGTTACCTTTACCACCCCTGTAGGCACCGATAATTGCACGGTGAATACTACAACACAAATAGCAGGTTTGGCTTCAGGGTCGGCATTCCCAATCGGGACAACCCTAATTACTTTTGAAGTTAGCGATGTTGCAGGAAACACAGCAACCTGTAGTTTCAACGTGATTGTGGAAGATGAAATTCCGGTGGATTGTCGTGTTGATGCAGGAGAAGATCAAGACATCACCGAGGGAGATAGTATAGAATTAAGAGCCTCAACTTCTACATCTGGTAGTTTATTATGGACACCCTCAGAAGGTTTAAGCGCTGTAGATATCGTAAATCCAATAGCCAATCCCACAGAAACAACAACGTATACCCTAAGTTTTACTTCAAACGACGGTTGTACCTCAGAAGATTACGTCACCGTTTATGTAACAGCATTAGAAGAGGATAATACCAAATATGGTTTTTCTCCTGATGGCGACGGCATCAATGAATTTTGGGAAATCGATGGGATACAAAAATACCCTAATAATAAAGTATCAATATTTAATCGCTGGGGTGATTTAGTATTTGAAACCCTAGGCTACAACAATACATCTAAAGTATTTCGAGGGGTTGCGAATAGAAAAAGAAATTGGGGTGCAGATGAATTACCTGAAGGCACCTATTTCTTCCAAATCAAAATAGAAGGTTCTCACCATTTAAAAAAAGAAACAGGTTTCCTTGTTTTAAAAAGATAATAAATGAATAATAAGCATATAATACTGATAGTAATCATACTATCAACCAGTTTTTCACAGTCTATATTCGGGCAACAAACCCCCGTATTTTCAAACTATAGCGCTAACGGGGTTATTATTAATCCGGCTTATGCAGGTTTTTACCCAGATATGGATATCACGTTTACTAGTAGCGGACAATTAAACAAGGCCGAAGGGAGCCCGAAAACGATGAGTTTACTTGTTAATGCGCCTACAAGTTCCGATCATGTTGGTGTTGGTGGCGGGGCATATAGTGATCAAATAGGAGTTACAACAGCTACAAATTTATTTGGCACCTATTCGTATAAATTATTTTTCGACGCAGACAGCAGTAATTGGTGGACTTATAACCCGCATGTGCTTTCCTTCGGAATTTCGGCAGGTGTTATGTTTTTCGATGAAAATCTATTAGAATTAGGAATCAATAACGACCCTAATTTTGCAAATAACATAAGCACAACCATTCCAACTATCGGGTTAGGAGCGCTCTACAACAGAGAACGTGCTTTTATTGGCTTGTCGGCATCTAATGTTTTAGGAGATGCATTGTCGTCAGAAGACAATATTAACGTGAAAGGCGCTTATTACCTGTATGGGGGATACCGTTTTTTTACGAACCGCTTTCAGGAAGTCATGGTAACCCCAAGTGCCCTTTTTAAATACGTTTCGGGAGCACCCATGCAGGTTGATTTAAATACGAAGATTAATTATAAAAATATATTTGAAGTTGGAGCTGGTTATAGAACAGATGCTTCGTTGAATTTATTTGTGGGGTTATATTTATTTGAGCATTTAAGAATGATGTACAGCTATAATAAAACATTAAAAAACACAAATTTAACAGACAGCCACGGCATCGTATTGAGCTTTCGCCTTCGTGATGGCTTTAGTAGACCTGATTAAAATAATTGCAGTTACAAGGTGTAATACGACATGCAACACAAAGCCACTCAAAGCAACTCCATGAAATCCTTACAGAAACTCGATAAACATCAGCCAATCAGCATTTTTTCATTTAAAAAAATAGAATATTTAAAAAATCTACGAAAATGTTACGAAAACCACAAACCACTGTAACACAACAAATAACAAACACAATAAACCTAAAAACACGATAATTTAATAGGCTTAAGAGAATTCAAAATCACCTTTATTTTAAAAATTTAATAAGATGTGTTATGTTTAAGACATTAAACTAAGCTCATGAAATTTTATCTAACCGCCTTTTTACTAGCCCTAACACTATTGGCTTGCTCTAACAAGGAAAACCAATCTGAAAACGTTTCTAATTCTACATTATTCACAAAATTAGATTCAGAAAAAACAGGAATAAATTTTTCAAACAATCTTACTGAAAACGACTCATTAAACTACTTTACCTATGGCTATATCTATATGGGGGGAGGCGTATCTGCTGGTGATATAAATAATGACGGCCTAATAGATTTATATTTTACTGGGAATCAGGTCTCTAATAAATTATACCTTAATAAAGGGCATTTAAAATTTGAAGATATTACAAATATTGCTGGGGTTAGTGGCGATAACCGCTGGTATACAGGAACCACCATGGCAGATGTTAATAATGATGGTTTATTAGACATTTATTGTTCTGTAGGTGGCAAGTTTGGTTCAAAAAAGAATGAATTATATATTAATAACGGCGATCAAACCTTTACAGAAAGTGCCGAAAAATATGGCTTAGATGATATTGGAAACTCTGTACAAGCCACGTTTTTTGATTACGATTTAGATGGTGATTTAGACTTATACATAGCCAACTACCCACCTACTAGATTCAATGCTAGGCAAGATTATTATGTACATAAAATGTATAACCCTTCCGATGTAGAAACCGACAAACTATTCCGCAACGACGGCAATACTTTTACCAATGTCACCGATAACGCTGGGCTTAGAAGTTTTGGCTTAACATTAAGTGCTACAGTTGGTGATTTAAACAGCGATGGTTGGCCAGATATATATGTTTCTAACGATTTTTGCTCACCAGATTATTTATACCTAAATAATAAAAACGGAACGTTTAGCGAGCATGTAAAAGAAGCTACCAAACAGAATGCCTTTTACGGCATGGGTGCCGATATTGCCGATTTTAATAACGATGCCTTACTGGACATTATTCAAGTAGATATGATGGCCAAGGATAACCGCAGACAAAAAGCGAATATGGCTAGTATGAACCCAGCTTTGTTTTGGAATACTGTTGATGCCGGTTTTCATTACCAGTATATGCAAAATCAACTGCAAATGAATAACGGCAATGTCGTTAACGATTCTGTCCCAGATTTTAGTAACGTCTCAAGAATTGCAGGTTTATCAAGTACCGATTGGTCTTGGGGACCACTTTTTGTGGATTTAGATAATGATGGATGGAAAGATATTTTTGTATCTAATGGTACTCGTAAAGAAATAAACAACCAGGATTACTTTAATAGCATAGGAAAGGATAAAAACCCTAAAGACAACCTATTACAAATCAGTTCAGAGATCCCTTCTGAAAAAATTGACAATTTTGTTTTTAAAAATAACGGCGATTTAACCTTTAAAAAAGTAAACAACGATTGGGGTTTAACCTATAAAGGTTTCTCTAATGGCTGTGTGTATGTCGATTTAGATAATGATGGTGATTTGGAGGTTATTACTAATAATATTGATGATACGCCTGCCCTATTCGAAAACAAAAGTTCACAAAACAACAACTTTATTACATTACGATTTAAAGGTTCTGAAAAAAATAAATTTGGTATTGGCGTAAAGACATCTTTATTCGCTAATACTTTAATGCAATTTCAAGAAATGACCTTAACTAGAGGTTTCCAGTCTTCGGTAGCTCCAGAACTACATTTTGGCCTTGGTAAAGCAGAAAAAATAGATTCCTTAAAAATAGTTTGGCCTGATGGCAAATCTCAACTCCTAACCCAAATTGATAAAAATCAAATTTTAACAGTGAATTATGCAGACGCTGCTTTAAACCCGATTAAAATAACAAAGACACCTAGGCTATTTGCTACCCAAAAAGACACCACTGTAGTACCCAAACATAAGCATGTAGAAAATAATTATGACGATTTTATAAAAGAAGTTTTGCTACCACATAAGACCTCAACGTTTGGACCAGCGCTTGCTGTTGGTGATTTAAATGCTGATGGACTAGACGATTTTATTGTTGGCGGCGCCCATAAACAAGCCGCAGTCCTTTATTTTCAAACAGCAACTGGTTTTGAAAAACAATCAACATCTGCCTTAGATAACGATAAAAAAGCCGAAGATTTAGGCGCACTTATTTTTGATGCCGATAACGATGGTGATAACGATATTTATATGGTTAGCGGTGGAAATGAATTTAAACATGACGACCCTATATTACAAGATCGATTATATGTGAATAATGGCCATGGTACTTTCAGCAAATCGACTTCAGCTTTGCCTAAAATGATAACAAGCGGTTCTCGTGTGTATAGTAACGATTATGATAACGATGGCGATTTAGATCTTTTTATTTGCGGTCGCTTGGTTCCTGGAAACTACCCCATGCCTGCAAACAGTTATATTCTAGAAAACATAAGCACGTCTAGCGCTCCAAAATTTAATGATGTTACCAAAAAAATTGCTCCAGAATTAGAAAATTTAGGACTTGTAACTAGTGCTATTTGGACAGATTATAACAGTGATGGCGCTATAGATCTTATAATTGCAGGTGAATGGATGCCCATTACCGTTTTTAAAAACACGAATGGTCAGTTTAAAAATGTGACCAAAGATGTTAATCTTGACAACTCAACCGGATGGTGGTTTAGTATTAACGAAGGTGATTTTGATAAGGATGGCGATATCGACTATGTTTTAGGAAATTTAGGAACAAACTATAAATATCAAGCGACAGCGGATGAAACGTTCGATATCTATGTTAACGACTTTGACAAAAACAAGAGAAACGATATCGTTTTAAGTTATTATAATGATGGCACGAAGTTCCCTGTTCGTGGTCGTTCCTGTTCATCACAACAAATTCCTGCTATTAAGAAAAAGTTTAAAAATTACGATACGTTTTCTAAAGCTACCTTAGTAGATGTTTACACAGAAAAAGAACTTGAAAACGCATTACATTACCAAGCAAAAACATTTTCTAGTGTGTTTCTAGAAAATAAGGATGGGGCTTTTGTTATGCATAATTTACCGAATTTAGCACAAATATCAAGCATCAATCAAATTATTGTAAAAGACTTTGATGGCGATACAAATCTAGACATTGTTACTGCTGGAAACCTTTACGATTCAGAAGTAGAAACCCCAAGAAACGATGCAGGAAATGGCTTGTTTTTAAAGGGGGATGGCAAAGGCAATTTCTCGCCTATAGCTACCAGAAATAGCGGATTATATGTTCCAGGTGATGTAAAAGAATTAGCAACAATTACCATAGGTAAAACACCATATATTATCGCCGCTAAAAACGACGATTATCTGCAATTTATAAAAGCAGGTGAACCCAATTAAACCATTTTACGAGGCTGTCTAATAGCATTAAATTTCGTCATACTAATAACCAACCATTATGAATACCTGAATGAACTTCAGGACGGCGAAAACTACGCTTTTCAGACAGCCTCTTTTTAAATACAAATACCAAAACAGGCGTGGTTTCTAGATATAGATCTTAAATTCAATTAAAAAACACACAGGACTCCATTTTTAATGGCATATAATGATTAAACATCAACATGCTTTTTTGATATAAAACAACCTAAAAAACCAATTTCACACTCCTTTTTAGTGTGTTGTACAGCAAAAAATGTTCTTCATACCAAACAATACAAAATTGGAATTTTTAACGAATTTTAGAATGCTAATTAAAAGACCAATAATTTACTTGCTGCTTTTCATATTCCCAATTCTAATTCATGCTCAAAATGTCCACACAAAAACAAAAAAACTAATCTTTGCTGGAGATTTCAGGTTTAGAGTTGAACAAGATTGGGATTCCAGAAAATCTGATGGTTCCTATCGCGATGACAGAACGCGATTAAGGTACCGCGCACGTTTTGGCGTGTACTACAGCTACAACACTCACATCTCTTTTGGCGCTCGAATACGTACAGGAGACCCTAAAAAACAACAAGACCCTCAACTTACTTTAGGAGATGGTTTTAAAGAATTTGGCACCTTACCCATTGGTTTTGAAAGAGCCTACGCGCAATTTAAATTTAACTGGTTTACAGGTTGGGTTGGAAAAAACACGTATCCATTTGAAAAATCTAATGAATTATTTTGGAGTGACAACGTGTTTCCTGAAGGTGTTACTCTAAGCGGCAAATTTAACCTTGATAATAACCTTGTAGAGACTTTACAAGTAACAACAGGTCATTTTATTATTAAAGCAAACGGTAGATCCCTAAATACAGATAGTTATTTTGAAGGCATTCAACTTGTAACCACCCATTGGGATAACCGACTTAAATTTTTTCCTGCCTTTTACTATTTCAAAAACATCGCAAACATTCCAGATGGTAACGAAACTTTTACTATGGACTATGCCATAACGCATTTAGGAACTAAAGTAGAAATCGTTCAAAAACCTAAGATTACTGTAGCGTTTGATTATTATAAAAACTTAAAAAATTACAGTTCTAATGATTCCATTGCTGCCCCTTTTAAAAATCAAAAACAAGGCTTTGTGGCTGGAACAAGCTTAGGACAACTAAAAGCTAAAGGCGACTGGAAATTTCTGGTAACTTACACGCATCTCGAGCGCTTTGCTGCTATCGATTTTATGGCACAAAACGATTGGGCAAGATGGGATTATGGCTCGCAAGGTTCTCCAGATGGACGCTTAACAAACTTTAAAGGCTTTGAAGTCATGACAGGTTACGCGTTTGGAAAAAATATGAACCTTAAAATGAGGTTTTTTTCGGTAAATCAATTAATAGCATTCGGCAGTAATAAAGAGACAGGAAATCGCATACGATTAGATTTCAATATTAAATTCTAAAAGCCAATAGCTATAAAAAGGAATTAATGGCATGTAATTTAGGCTAGCTATGGGTTGCAGCAAATAAAAAAGCCAACTATAAAATAGTCGGCTTTTCCTTTAGTTTGTGCGGGCGGGGAGACTCGAACTCCCACACCTCGCGGCACTAGATCCTAAGTCTAGCGTATATTTGACCAAACAAGAACAAAGTCATTCATTTACAATTACTTAGGGTGTTTGTAATTTTATTTGATATCATCTAATATCAATTAATTTCAGTATTTGTTGTACCTATGTTGTACCTAGAGAAACTAATAAAAGTGTATCTTTGCATAGGTTTTAAAACCAAATGTTGTACCTGATTTGACTTTCGTGCTAAAACAGGTCAATTATGTCATCAAACGCAAAAATAGTACTTCGTAAAAAACCGAATAGGAAAGGTCTATATCCTCTTGCTATTCGAATTACCAAAAATCGTCGCTCAACTTATCAATATATAGGTCATTACATAGATATTGAAGATTGGGATAAAAAGAATATACGTGTAAAAAAATCTCATCCAAATTCTGTCAGTTTAAATAGTTTATTATCTCAAGAAATTTCAGAAGTAAACAAATCTTTAATTGCTTTACAAGTAAAAAATAAAGATGCTTCAGCAAATCAAATTAAGAACGAATTATACAATTTAGGTAAAAACTCTACATTTTTTGAACTTGCAAATGAACATTTAGATGATTTAAAATTATCGAATAAACTAAATCGTTTATCATGTGATAAAGCTTGGGTCGGCTTCATATTAAAATTCCATAAATCAAAACAACTTACTTTTCAGGAAATTGATGAACGTTTCTTGAAGAAGCTAATGATTACTTTAAAGTCAATACATTCTTTATCTGACACATCGATTATGAATATACTTGTTCTTTTGCGTTTACTATATAATCGAGCTATAAAACAAAAAATTATTAGTAAAGAACTCTATCCTTTTGGCTCAGATAAAATACGAATCAAATTTCCAGAGACAACAAAAGTTGGGCTTACTATTTCAGAGATAAAAAAGCTACAATCGTTAGAGAATTTGACTTTTAGAGAAATCCATGCACGGAACATATGGCTTTTTAGTTTTAATTTTGCAGGCATGAGAATCTCAGATATTTTAAGAACTCGTTGGTCTGATATTTATGACCAAAGATTTCACTACAGAATGGGTAAAAATTCTAAATTGTTATCATTAAAAATTCCAGATAAAATATCAGTTGTCTTAGAAAGTTACAAAATGGATAAAAAAAGTGATGATGATTTCATTTTTCCTGAACTAAAAAAAGCTGATTTGAATAACCCTAAAGATGTTTTTAATAAACTAAAAACTGCTAACAAAAAATTAAATGACTGTCTTAAATCGATTACTATAAAAGCTGGAATTAAAAAGAAGGTTACCATGCATATTGCTCGACACAGTTTTGGGAATATCGCTGGAGACAAAATTCATCCTAGAATACTTCAAAAATTATATAGACATAGTGATTTAAAAACGACCTTAAATTATCAAACTAACTTTATCCATCAAGAAGCAGATGACGCTTTAGAAGAAGTAATTAACTTTTAAGTTATTTTAAAAGCTCTTCGGAATAATAAAAATTTGCCGGTAAGCCACCTGTATGCCAAAAGAGCACATTAGAGTTTTTTTCTATCTTATTACTTTTTAGATGATCTATCATTCCGTAAAAAGCTCTACCAGAATAAACAGGATCTAACAATATACCTTCACTTTGAGCCAATTGTTTTATGGCCATCTTTTCATTTTGAGTAATTACTCCATAACCAGGTTTGTCGTAACCTCTAATAAGTGTTGCATCTTTAATTGAGTACGTTTTTTGAATACTCAATTCTTTTTGACCTTGATGTAGTATCTCTAAAACAGCATCGTCTAATGTTTTATCTCCTAAACCAATTTTATCAATACTGATTGGCATTAACTTAATATCAATACCAAATAAATCCACACCAAGTCTAAGTCCTGCTTGTGTTCCTCCTGAGCTTGAAGCAAAGAAAATATAATCGATTTTTAATTTCTTTTCTGAAAGTTGCTTCTTTAATTCTTTAACTGCATCGACAAAACCGTAAGCCCCTAGTAAGTTCGAGCCACCATAAGGAATTTCATACACCTTTCTTTTCTGTGCTTCTAAATCTTGCTTTAATTTGATTATATCCTCCCCCTTTCTATTATCTCTAGTAAAGTGAATCTTTGCCCCCAACAAATGCGATAACAACAAATTACCATTGTAATTTTGAGGTTCTATACCTCCTAACAACAAATGGCATTCTAATCCAGCTTTAGCACAAGCCGCAGCTGTTTGTCGGCAATGATTAGACTGTTGAGCTCCTGCAGTAATTATGGTATCACATCCTTTTTCTAGAGCATCATAAATAAAGTATTGTAACTTCCTAACTTTGTTTCCTCCTGATGCTAGTCCAGAATTATCATCTCGTTTAATAAATAAATTATAATCAGGATGTTTTTTAGATAGATTATCTAATCGTTCAAGTGGTGTTGGAAAAAAACCTAAACTGTATTTTTTAGATAACATTATAAGCTGATTTTTGATTAACACTAATATATAGTATCTTTAACAGTAATGAAAATTAAATATAATATTTTGTTATTCAAATACTTATATGCTACCCCAAGAGCAAAAATATCATTTCACACCTGAATACGTTTATTCATCTTCAATGCATTGGATAGTATTATTTATATGTATTGTAATCAGTATAATCATTGTTCTTCAACTCTTAAAAATAATATTTAGCAAACAAAAAACAATCAAAGCTTCTTACAGATATTTGATTTTAGCTATTCTTTTTCTATTATATAATATACTTAATGGCCTATTACCTAATACCTCTCTACCTGGTCCTTTGTTCTTGCAGTACATAGCAACATACAGTATTTCAATAATTATGTGCGTATATCTTATTTGGTATTTATATATGGAGTTTAATATTATAACCCCAAATCCTTTTTTCAAAATCAAAAATCTATCAATAATACTAACTCTGTGCTTTCTGTTTTTATTTGTTATACCATATTATTATACAAACTCACTTAATTTTTCTAGAAGTCTATTTTTGGTATTTCCAATATTCATGTCCATAACATTTTTGATATACTTTTTTATGACCATAAGAAAAGAAGTCAAAAGACAACGCTACTTTAAAATTCAAACTTACTTAGGTCTAACTTCCATATTATCAATTATCCTTTTGCCTTTACTAACATATTTTGGAGATTTCCAACCTATTACTCAGCCTTTAGTAACTATGGCTTTCTTTTTGGTTACCACAATGGAGATTAATAGTTATCTATACCGTTTAAAGTACACGTACATATTGACAAGAAATATTGGGAGAGATTTTGGTTTCACAAATAGAGAAAATGAAATTGCCATCCAAATTATCAAAGGAGATAGTTATAAAAAAATATCCAAGAATATGTTTATTTCCTATGGAACAGTAAGGAAACATGCTTCTAATATTTTTATAAAATCTAATGTTTCTAACAAAGAGGACTTTGTAAAAAAGTTTAAAGGTTAGACATAAACTACTAAAATACATGTGAACAAAAATTCACATACGAAATACGCAAAAACTACACAGGTATAATTTTGATTCTATTATTATTTTAAACAACTTAGAATTAAATTGAAATAGTAAGCCCTAAAAACTCTAAATTAATAGAAGCATTAATATGATCGATTATTACTAGTTTCTCTCATTTACTTCTTTCATATCATCCTTTTAAATTTTACATTCTTCTTAGAAACAACTATTTCTTTATTAAAATGAAAGAATGGATTTTAAAAAGAAAAACAAGAATCTACTTTTCGATTTGGATGAGATAAAATATAGTTCCAATGGAATTATTGAGCGTTCAAATAAATCCATAATTGCATGTCGAAACCTTCTAAATACATATAGAAAATCAGTAGTGATAGATGGTTTTAAATCTACTGAAGAAGAAATAGAATTCTTTAAAAAAATAAAGCAAACACCATTTACTCAACTTATTTATTATTCAGAAATCCGCTCTTTTGAAATTCAATTCCCTAAAGTGGGCAGCAACCAACAAAGAAAATATGTTAAAAAGAAATTGGGCAAACTAAATCGGTTCTTTTTATACAACATGGACTTTGTACAATATATTGAATCCAAACAGACACATCTAGACAAGCAATTCTTCACTAGAGATTATTTTGATAATGTTCCAATAACATCTTCAAAATTTTATTTTCAAGACCCAGATTTTTGTACACCTTATGATTTACTCCTAGGTAAATTAAAAGCATCAAAGCGTTTTATCAATTATTTACAAAACCGATTATTGGATGCTAAAAAATCAAGATATAAGAATGAATTAGAATTGAACAATCTTACAGAACTAGAATGGACATCTTCAAAAACAGCTCTCACAGAATTGGTCTATGCTTTATACCATAGTAGAGTCATTAATAACGGAAAATCTGATATTAAAGAAATTGCATCTACCTTTGAAAGCGTATTTCATTTTAAACTGGGCGACTACTATAAAACCTTTGCTGATATAAAATCTCGAAAAATTAGTCGCACCAAGTTCTTGGATAACCTTTCTGCAAGCTTACTTTCTCATATAGAGAACTCAGAAGAATAACACTTCAAAAAACACCGTACTCGGTTTACCTTACGCTTTTAAATTTCTTTTCCAAAAAAGGAATTACTTCATATTAAAATAAATAATTTCCGTGCCAAAGCACATCAAATAACACCATTTATCAAGATGTTAAATTTTGACCCTACTACGGTTTAACTACTGATTAAATGCCAACAATACTATTCATATTTGTAGAACGAAAGTCAAATCAGGTCAAGGACTATCATTTTAATTGAAAGCAAAATGGTAGTTCTTTTCTAAAAACAGTTCTACTATGCCAGCAACAATTATTACCACAGATGATCTAATGGATTTCAAACTTGAACTACTTGATGATATCAAAAAACTTTTAAGTAAACAAGCGCAAGGTAAACTGAAGAAATATCTAAAATCTTCAGAACTCATGGACTTACTCCAAATTAGTCCTGGCACTCTACAGAATCTTCGAATTAAAGGTACACTACCCTACACAAAAGTTGGTGGCATCATTTTTTATGATTCCGAAGAAATCCAGAAGGTTATGGACAATAATCGAGTTCATCATAAAACGGAATAAATATGTATGAATTATATAAAACATCTCAATGCTATATTTCAAAAAGTCTATGCAGACAAAAGGTTAAATACAACTCATGTAAGCTTGTATATGGCTTTGTTTCAGTTTTGGAATTTAAACCGATTTCGAGAAGAATTTTACATAGACAGACAAGAAGTTATGGAACTCTCAAAAATTGGTTCAACAGCAACTTATCATCGCTGTTTAAAACAGATGGATTCATGGAATTATCTAAGATATTTCCCTTCACATAATCCATATAAAGGCAGTAAAATCAAGTTGTTCAATTTCGGTACAACCTCTGAACAAGTTGTGAATGAGTTTGAAACAAGTACTGAACAAGCATTGATACGTAATACAAACATTAATAAACAAATAGAAAACATAAATAAAACTAAGCTACCAAAAAATGAATTTGAAGTCATTGATTTTTTTAAAAAGAAAAAATGGCCAGATAATGAAGCCAAGAAATTCTACAACCACTACCAAGGCATTGGTTGGAAAATTGGTGGCAAAATAAAAATAGAAGATTGGCATGCTACTGCAAGTAATTGGATGCTTAAAGCCAATGAATTTGAAACTGCAGATGCAGTTCCTCAAAAAAAGGACAACCTGAGAACCAGTAAAAACAAAGATTATGGTCAACCCTTGTAAAATAGTCGAAGAACACAAAACGTATGACATTGGCACGTTTGATGGCAAAGAAGTGACGTACGATTTTGAAAAAATCTTAATTTACCTCGATGTCAAAGGAAAAATGCTCTTTGGAAACGGTTTTAAAATATACGAAGAAGACCATCCAATCATTTTAAAACTCTGTCATTATTTCATAAAAGACAAAGAAAATTGCAAGAAAAACGAGATAGATCCAGATAAAGGTATTTTACTTTCTGGTCCTGTTGGTTGTGGAAAAACAAGCTTGATGATTTTGCTGAAAAATATTGTTCCGCTACAAAAACCATACATCCTGATTCCTTCCAGAAATATCGTATTTGGTTTCAATCACATTGGCTACAAAACAATTGAAGATTATGGTTGTAGGCAGTTTTTCTGTTTTGATGATTTAGGTGTAGAACCTATTGGAAGACACTACGGAAAGGACTGTAACGTGATGGGCGAAATCTTACTCTCACGTCACGAACTTTTCATAGACCACAAAATTAAGACACATGCTACCACAAATCTAAATGCTGAAGAACTGGAAGATTTGTATGGCAATAGAGTAAGAAGCAGAATGCGAGAATTATTTAATCTGGTAGCATTCGATGAAGATTCTTGCGATAAACGAAAATAAAAATTTAGAAATCATGAAAATAGCAACTTTTAATGTTCAAAACTTATTTCACAGAGACAGAAGTCTACTAGAAAAACTAACCAAAAATCTAACTGCCGATTGGACAATTGAGCTTGACGAACTCATGCTTGAACCCTCTAAATCATTGAACCAGCAAGATCGGATTAGAGAATTATCATTTCTAATTGGTTTTGAAAAATTAAGTCCTCGTCCTTATGCTATTTTGAGACGAAAAGCAGGTTTTCTCTTTATGAAAGGTCTTAGCCATTCTATTTATAACAAAGCTGGTAATCTCACAGATTGGAACGGATGGATAAAACTACAAACCGTTCCTATTCATCCCAAATCAACACTACATAAAGCACAAGTTATTGCAAATGTAAATCCAGATATTTTACTGCTACAAGAAATTGAGGACAGAGCATCGTTTGAGGACTTTAACCAGCTCATTCTACCAGAATTTGACTGCAAACCTTTTAACCACTCTTTTGTGATTCAAGGCAATGATATGAATAGTTTAGAAATGGGAATAGCATTGCGACAAGGCTATAATCTCAAAGCTGTTAGAACTCATGACATTAATGAAGTTATAAACGATGATGGCAAAAGCCTTATTGAATATGAAATTAGCACACCATCAAAAGAAACCATTTGGTTACTAAATGCTTATTTAAGAAAGCCTACAAAAGATAGAAAACAGTCTGATAAAATTAGAAAAAAACAAGTTCATAAGATTGCTGAAGTTTACAAAAAGCTAATAGCTGAAGGCAAAACTAATGTCATCATCGCAGGTACATTTAACGCGCCATCTTATTGTAATTCTTTATCTCCTTTAATTCAAGATACAGACCTAAAAGATATTACAAAGCATCTCTCTTTTGAGGTAGATATTGATAAGGGAAACGATGGTACTTATTTCAGATTGGGCGCTTACAGAATGGGTGTAAATATTAAGCAGAAAGATTACATGTTGTTCTCTCCAGCTTTATTTAATAAGATGAAAGATAGTGGCTTAAATCGCAAAGCGATGTGGCCAGAAAAGCATCCGCAATGGTCTATCTATAAATCTGTTTCTAATAGAAATGTTGCTGCTAGTGAACATCCTTTGGTTTGGGGGAATATTAATTTGTAAACTATTCTTCCCAAATTATACTTAAACAATGTTCGCCGCGCATTAAGCACCTTTCCTTGAATGGTAAATTTGCTTGATTTTCATATTTAATATTAAACCAATCCATAGCAAAAACTGGTTCTGTTTTATCTGATTTTCTGTTTAATTCAAAATACTCACTCGCAAGAGTATCTTCAGGCAGTCTATCCTTGCCGTATTTTAACCACTTGAATCTAAAATCGATAGACGACCAATACCATTTAATACAATTCTTAAATGAATAAACTACCATTATTGGATGGTTTCCTATTGCACAAAATCGAAGAGCAGTAGCAGAAATACTTGTACCATACTTTTTAGATAATTCCTCAATAATACGAAACTCAAATTTCTTATAATTACAATACTTCCTAAAACTATTTTCAGGCATTAAAAGACAAGATGCAAAATAATCAGCTTGTCGTTCTGCTCTATTTCTGTTTTTAAAACCAGTATTAGAACAATGGCTAGGTGATAATCCATTTAATAGGGCATTCCTATGTTCATCTATAAAGTAATGTCCAAGCTCATGAGCAAATGTAAAACGAGCTCTTTCAGAATATGCTTGTATTAATCTATCCAGATTAATAAATATATGAAAGTCCGGATTCAAACATTCTAATAAACCATCAAATGAATCCTCATAATTACCAAAACTGTAAGAAATACTAGTCTTTTCTGCTATTATTATTGGGTCAATTTGACCGTGTGGAAAATAATAATCTGCGATTCCACTTGCCAAATCATTCAGTTCTACTACATCATTTCTCGATATGAAATCATTTCTTTCTGGCATCTTTTTTATCCCTATTCATTTTGTCCCTAACTTCTTTTGAAATCTTCTTTCCATCCCTTGCCGCCATAGCCAAATTACTTGCGGATTTATTATTTTCCTTTTTAATAGTAAATACATTTTCATTAGTACTACCTTTCGCTTCGATAATGTTTTTAATGTCTTCCCATTTTTTAGGAGACTTAAAATCCTTACCAAATTTATCTTCAAAGGCTTCTATTTCATCTGAAGATTTTGGAATTGAGTAACCATACTTACGTAATAACTTGCCAATATCTCTTTTTTTTGATGCCATAATTATTTTGTTTGTAGTTGATTTAACAATACTACCTCAAGTTTCTTTTTTGTTCGTGAAATTATTTGTCTAATGTTTTGCCAAGTAGTTCCAAATGTTTTTTCCATCAATGCAATATTGTCGCTCGTCATTCTCTTTGTTTCATCATAAAACAAAAAATACATTCTTATAATATCTCTGTTACGGACTGGAAATTCTAGTAAACATTCGTCTAATAAATTTCTTCTCTTTATTAACTCTTTATCTAAAAGGTCAAATTCCGAATCTAGTAAAGCCCATTTCCATTCACTATCATCATCATCATCAATTATTGTAGTTTCATTATCCCTTATAGTTTTGGTTTTTCTCAATTCCTCAAGTAGTTTATAATGAGAAACTGTAGCTAAATACGCTTTAAATCCATCTTCTTGAGTCTTATGAATTTTATTATCAAACTCCCAATCTAGTGGAGCAAACCATATTTTAAGAAACACTTCAGAAACAACATTCAATGCAAGTTCCTCTTTTTGTAAAGTAAAACCAATATGCTCATATGTGATATTGTATACAAACTTTCTAAATTTTTCATATAGTATACTTATTGAATTCTCGGCTTCTTGTTGGTCAGTTCCTTTATACTCAATGTTTAAAAGATGTGTTTCTATATCCATGTGCTCTTAAAGCTATATGTATTTTGTGTGACAGATTTCTTTTGTCACACTATTGTCATATAACTATGTGAACAAGATAAATCAATCAATTACTTAATCAATGTCAATCTAATAAAATTAAATGAAAATGGCAACAAACGGAAAAAGTGGCGACAATCGCAGACATGGAGCAGTTAAAAACAGATCTCAAGTTAAGAACCCAAAAACAGGTATTTGGGTAAAAAGAAATGGGGACAATGGACAATTTATGGATGGCAAAACATCCAGTAATACACCTTTTAAAGGCGTGACAAAAGAAAAGTAATAGTTTACTAAAACTAATAGCAAGTAACGATGGAGAAAGATAGACTAAAATATACAATAGATAGATTTGACCATTATTTTGATAGTGTCAACAATAAGTCAGCTGTATATATAGCAATAAACACTTTTATTACTGGTGGTATTATTGCATTGTTAACTCAAACTGAAATTGTTTGCGGCATGTCAACAATTGGTAAAGTCAGCATTGGTGTTTTGTTATTTATTGGTGTTTTCAGTTTAATTGTACTTTCAATAGCAAGCATACCTTTTTTCTCAAAAAAGCCAGATTCTTTATATTATTTCGGCGCTATTTCTAAAATGAAGCGGTCTGAATTCAATAGTACATCAAAAAACTATAGTAAAAAAGATGAGTTGCAAGATTTAAGGTCCCAAGTTTACATACTTTCTAACGGTTTAACAACAAAATTTTCAAGATTAAAATTCGCCGGTGTACTATTGGTTGTGCAATTCTTTCTTCTTTTACCCACATTATATTTCATATTAATTAATTCATAAACCCTAATATCATGAACATTTTTAATCCTTATTTGGATGTAATCAAAAAAGCGGTCGATAAAGACCCCAAACGAATGAATAAACTTTTTAGTCTGCATCAAGAAGATTCAGATTTTGACTTAAGTTACATAAAGGGTTTGCGTGCAGAACTTCCCGGACTTGAAAGCTTAAATGAATCTACAAGATTGATTAAAGGTCTTGGAACGCCTACAATTACCAATTTACCAAGTCTTGGAAATCATCCAGATTTCTCATATTTACGTGGAACTACCAATACAGAAAAGCATTGGATAATTAGTGGTTTTGTTGATGTGCGAAAAAGCACTCAATTGAATAATCGCTTTACTTTACAAACTGTTGCGCTCATAACTGAAGGTATTGTCAAAGCATCAATATTTGCTGTTAATTTATGCGGAGGCTACGTACATAGGATTCAAGGGGATGGCTTGATGGTTTATTTTGGAGGAAAAAATATTGAGAAGAAACAAGCAACCAAAGATGCTTTAAAAGCATTTGCATTGATTTCCTATTTCGTGAAAAATGACCTTAAAGAGTATTTTGAAGCCAATGGAATCAAAGATGTTTTTACTAGAGCTGGATTAGATTTAGGTCATGATAATCAAGTGCTTTGGATGTATTCCGGATTAGGAGAAGCTGGAGAGGTTACCACTTCGAGTCTTCATACTAGTTTAGCTCCTAAAATGCAAGCTACGGCATTAAGTAATGGAATTGTCGTTGGTCAGCATATCCTTAATCAATTATCTAACGATAAATATTTCAAACAAAAGTCTAAACCTATCTGGGATTACGAAGATGGTAGGTTTTACAATCATTATGACTTTGATTGGGAAAAGTACATCACAGAAAATGATTTCGCAGTTCAAGATCAAAATGGAAATGTTATTCTAACAATCGGTAGTTCAAAAACAAAGCTTGACCCTATTAATCTTGCACCAATTGCTGCAAGTAACAAACCCTATTTTAATTGCTAATAATGGCGTTATTAAAAAGAGACTTGGCAAAATTTCTAGAGATCTATCATAAATTTGAGAATATAACCCTTGAAAAGCATGATTGTGAAGCACTTTATGGAGAGATAGCTGTTGTTGATAAGAAAAAACAACATTGGAAAAACTATAAAGTGCTAATAACAGTACATGCATCTTATCCTCATACAATTCCCTCTGTATATGAAATGAGTGATATTATAGAACGCGATTGGGATTATCATATTTCTAAACAAGGCGCATGTTGTTTAGATATAACTCATGACCTTATTCTTAAGCGAAATACTGGTATTAATTTAATCGAGTTTTATAGAGAGGTTATATATCCTTTTTTTGCTAATCATCAATACAAAATTGCTGAAGGAGATTATGTAAATGGCGAGTATAAACACTTTGGTGAAGGCATTGTACAATACTATGAAACTAAATTAGGATTAAAAGAGCCTTTGTTAATAGTAAAGTTAATAACGGAAGCCCTTGAAAATCGTAAGCTAGAAGCGAATAAAGAATGCCCTTTATGTGGAAATTCAAAGCACAAGAAATGTTGTCGTCCAATAATAAATAAATTGAGGCTTTACGGAAAAAATCAACTTAAGATTGATTTAACAGTCTTTGAAAAACTCTTATCTAAAAAGAACGCTATCAAGGTTTAATTTGTTTGATAGTACTATCAAACAAATCCCTATAAACCAACTTTAAAAGAGTCCTGATTATTTTTACTAAAGCAATCATAAAGTCATTCATAACCCCAAAAATTTAATAATAGATTGAAGTATAACCAAAGCAACAGCACTTTGAGACTCTTCTTTAGATAGATATATTGCCTCATCATTTTGAGATAAAAATCCAAGTTCTAAAAGAACCGTTGCATTACTATTGTAGTTATCTCGTAACACCTGAAAATTACCATATTTGACACCTCTGTTATTAATACCAAGTATATCAGCTAATCCTTTTTGGATAGTAAATCCTAAATAGGCAGATTCTTCAGCTTGTACTTCGCTTTTAGGATGAATAAAAACTTCTGTTCCTGATGCTGTTCTGTTTATGGCTTGGTTACAATGTATTGAAATAAATATATCAGCTTTTAGTTTTTTGGCTAGTTGTGTTCTATCGCCTAGAGATATTAATGTGTCTGTATATCTAGTTAAAAATAACATTAAAGGATTTTCAACTAGCTTGTTATTTAGTACCACTATTTTAGAAGCAATACCCAAAGCAATATCTTTTTCCTTTATACCAGTTCTGGTTGTTGCACCAGCATCTTTTCCGCCATGTCCAGGATCTATTACTACAATTGATTTCTTGGGTTGATCTTTACCATTCTGTGTATAAGAAAAATTTAGAAAAACTAGAGAGAATAACAGTAATGTAATTTGATTTAATGTGTTCATAATAATCGTTTTAGATTACACAATATTCAAGAAATCAATCACTTCCTTAATAATCTTCAAAAGTTTAACACCAATTAGCGTTAAAATTTAGAGATTTTCTTCCTTCATCTTCATTTCATAATAGATTTCACAAAATAAAATTAGAAACTGCCTCTACAGGCTAAACCAAATAATTATGAAAAAATCAATTTTTATCTTACTCGTATTCTTGATGACATCAGCGTCAAGCTTTGCACAAATTGGTGGTATTGAAGATTCTGTAAACGATGTTTCAGATACCATTAGAACCATCTTCCCAATCATTCTAGGTGTCATCTTTCTTGTTGGATTCCTATTTAATGCTGGTCATTTCTTTGGCGAGAACGCAGACCTTAAAAAAGGTATTACTCGTGTTTTAGTATTTGTTCTCATAGCTGGTGCTGTAGTCGGCATCTTTACTTACTTAATCACAATAGTAGTGTAATGAAACAATACGAAGTATATAAAAACATTAGGAAACGGGCAGTAATTTTTGGACTGCCCATTTCCCTATTTGCCTTAATGATGGTTTCAATTCTTGCATCATTATTAATCATCATTTTCTCTTTCAGCTTTGTGATGATAATTGGCATTCTGATTTTCAATTCAGCCTTATATGTGGCCTTAACACGCATAACCAACGATCCACAGCTTTTTCAAATGGCAAAAGCTTTTCCGCAAATCATTAGTAACAAAAGAAATTCAGGTTTCGATTATGAAGAAGATTAATATTTCAGCATATCAACCCATTGTAGATATTCAAGACAATATCGTATTTGCCAACAATGGCAATGTGATTTTATGCTATGAAGGTAATCTGCCAGAAATTTATTCCTTATCCGAAAAGGATTTTGAGGATATGCATGGTGCATGGTTTCAAGCTTTGAAATCATTACCTATTGGAACTGTAGTTCACAAACAAGACATTTACCTTAAGAAATCTTATTCTTCAGAACAACTTCCAAACACCACCTTTTTAGAAAAAGCCACACACGAGCATTTTAAAGGTCGTGGACACATAGAACATAAATGTTATTTGTTCTTCATTTTAACCAAGAACAAAGCACTCAACAATCCGAAATACGTCAATCCCTTCAGAAAAATTTCAAAGGGAATTGTACAAGAATTAGATGATAACATTAAGAGCTTCGCTAACTCTGTAAGCGATTCAGTTTCCTTTATAAACAATAGTCGAAAAATGGCCTTTCTTCCGCTTAAATCGGAAGATATTCAGCAATTAACTAGTAGTTATTTCAATGGTTTCAATGAAGGGTTTGATACCGATATTTTACTAGAAAAGAAAAGCGTCAATATTGGCGAAAACCATTTTGATGCGCTCGCCATCAACAGCGAATTATGCTTTGGCGAAAACGTACAAAGTAGCAAAACTAATGAGAAATTTACCTCAGACGATTTTGTATTTCATCAAGGATTTATTGATGGTATAGGACTTACACTTAATGAAAACCATATTGTTAACCAGATTCTTTATTTGGATGACAAACAGAAATGGCGCAAGCTACTCGATAAGAAAATAGAGGAACTTAACAAAAGTTCCAATTTTGGTTCACAGAATAAAGTAGTTCTCACTAAAATTCAGCACATTCTAGATCAAATCAATGCAGATGATAATTCACGTATTATTCGTGGTCATCTTAATATTGTGTATTGGTCTAAGGATGTTAAAGAGCTAGATAAAATAACTTCCAAAATTAAAACGGAATTCAAGGAATTAGATATCATTCCTTATTATCCAAGAGGCGAAGAACGCAAAAATTATATACTGAATAGTTACTGTTGCTTTTCTTCCAATTTCTCGAATAATGATTTATATGTTACCGATTTAAAGCATGCGCTTTGTTTATTCATTAATAATACCAACTACAAATCAGATAAAACAGGCATCATCTTTAACGATAGAGAACATAACATTCCGGTATTAAAAGATGTTTGGGATGAAAAAAAGAAGCGAATCAAAGCTCGAAATTTTGCCATTTTTGCGCCAACTGGCGAAGGCAAATCGTTTTTAGCCAACAATATTTTGCGCCAATATTTTGAAAGTGGTGTAAGATTGGTCATCATAGATTTGGGTGGTTCTTACACCAAATTTGCCAAACTCTATCCTGAAAAATATACCGTATTACGATACGAAAGCGGAAAGAACCTAGGTATCAATCCTTTTTACATTAGTGACGTAAAAGATTTGACACCTGAACGGTTAGAGGATTTATCAGTATTTCTTTTTGAATTGTTTGCTTCAGATTTAAAAGTAACAAAAGCGCAATCGGTTTCCGTTAAAAAGATACTGCGCCATTATTACAATAGCACTTCTGAAAATCATTCTTTGGAAGGTTATTACAACTTTATAGAAAGGCATCAGAAAGATCTTCTGACTACCCTTAAAATCCATCCCGACTACTTCAATGTTACGAGTTTTTTACACGTCATGTCTGAGTATGTTGGCGATGGTCTATATAGTTTTCTATTTGAAGTCAGCGAAGATCAGACCTATAAAATTGAGGACAAACGATTGATTGTTTTTGAACTAGACGAGGTAAAAGACAATAAGGAAATTTTATCCGTAATGTTGAAGCTCATTAAGTCTGCCAGAATTCAATAACTTAACGCAACAAATCAAAACTTTAGATTTGTTGTATGGACACAAAAAAATATAAGCGATTAACCCTCAATGAAAGAGTCATTATTCAGACACTTTTGGAGGAGAATAAGG
>NZ_JAHKPD010000022.1 GCF_018860245.1 Pseudotamlana agarivorans | reverse complement strand
AGTTACAGAATGTTGGGAAATCGCAACATTTAATAATACAACCTGTACTTGGGAGGTAACAGGAACCCAAGAAGCAAAACCAGTTACAGAATGCTGGGAGACAGCAACATTTAATAATACAACCTGTACTTGGGAGGTAACAGGAACCCAAGAAGCGGAACCAGTTACAGAATGCTGGGAAACGGCCACATTTAATAATACGAGCTGTGCTTGGGAGGTTACAGGAACTCAAGAAGCGGAACCAGTTACAGAGTGTTGGGAAACCGCAACATTTAATAACACGACTTGTTCATGGGAGGTAACAGGAACTCAAGAAGCGGAACCAGTTACAGAATGTTGGGAAACCGCAACATTTAATAACACGACTTGTACTTGGGAGGTTACAGGAACCCAAGAAGCGGAACCAGTTACAGGGTGTTGGGAAACCGCAACTTTTAATGATACGACTTGTACTTGGGAGGTTACAGGAACTCAAGAAACGGAACCAGTTACAGGGTGTTGGGAAACCGCAACTTTTAATGATACGACTTGTACTTGGGACGTTACAGGAACTCAAGAAGCGGAACCAGTTACAGATTGTTGGGAAACTGCAACATATAATAGTAGCACTTGTTCCTGGGAAGTAATTGGGGAGAAACCAAGTGAACCAACAAACATAGAGTGTTGGGAAGCAACCACATTCGATACCAGTACTTGTACTTGGGTAGTTTCTGGGACAAAACCAATTGAGCCAACCGGTTTAGAATGCTGGGATACAGCAGTATTTGATAACACGAATTGTTCCTGGATAATTTCAGGTTCTAAACAGATTGAGACCTTGAATTTCGAATTGTGCAGTAATCAAGCTTTAGAGCTTTATGCTACAACGGTGGTAAGTAATCCAAGTTACAAATGGAGTACTGGCGAAGTTAGTGATCGTATTTCCGTAGCTACTGGAGGGACTTACACAGTACAGATTTCAGATGGTAGTTGTGTAGTTAGCGAAATAACGTATAATATTACTCCAATAGCTGCACCAAGTATTCAATCTGTTATTTCGGATGCCGATAAAATAATTATAAACACGACTACCAATGGGGATTTCTTATATTCTTTAGAGGGGGATATATATCAATCTAGTAATATATTTTATAATGTACCAGCAGGCTTATATACCATTCATGTAAAAGAAACGGCTTGTAATGTCGTAGATACCAAAGAGCATTTCCATTTTTATATTCCTAAGTTTTTCACCCCAAATCATGACGGGTTCAATGATACTTTCGAAATAAAAGGTCTTGAATTTTTTGGAAGCTCAGAAGTTTCTATTTTCAATCGATATGGAAAACTATTAAAACACGTGATTAATAGCTCGTTTTCTTGGGATGGTAGATACAATGGAACAGAACAACCAACAGACGATTATTGGTATGTTGTAATTGTGGATGGAAAAAAAATTACAGGACATGTCACTTTAAAAAGATAAATTAGGAAAGAGGTATTCTTTTCAGCTAATCACAATCAAGTATTAAAAGGTTATCCAGTTGGGTAGCCTTTTAATTTGACAGATTCATAATTCAAATAGAATGAATTAATTTTATAAACTATTGTCTGTTCAATCCTCATTTGAAATCTTACTATTCCACAAGTATTTTCAAAAATAAAAAAAACAAGACTTTAAAAATAATCCATTCTCGGAGTTTTGGGATGCACTCTTAACTTGGCTTAGTTTTGAATGTGTCCTATTAAACTACGTATTGGTACTATCAATCTTAGTTAGATTTTAACTGCCATTTTTTTATGTTTTTTTTTAAGATGAGTAGTTTCCATTTCACAAACTACATGAAAATTCAGGCTTTTTGCAATCCATGATTTTTAATTTTAGAGGGCAGTAGCTAGTTGCATACTTTTAAGTTGAGTTTAAATAATAAGTAATTATCTACCGACCTCTATTTTAATTTTTTAATACAATTCTAAACCTGGCTTTACCTGACTCTAAATGCTCGAGGGCTTCATTAACATTTTTCATTGGAAACTCTTCAACTTCAGGGTAAATATGATGTCGCACGCAAAATTCAAGCATGGTTTTAGTAAGGGCAGGACTGCCAATAGGACTTCCTCCAACCGATTTTTCTCCCATTATTAAACTAAACGCAGGAATTTCCATAGGTTCTAAAACAGCGCCTACGGTATGGAATTTTCCTTTAGGAGCCAATGCCGATAAGTACGAATTCCAATCTAATGCCACATTGGTTGTATTCAATATAAAATTTAGCTTACCGGTTATGGGCTCTAATTCTTTTGCATTTGTTGAATCTATTACTTGGCTGGCACCCATATCTAGAATAGCCTGCTTTTTAGAAGGGTTTGAGCTAAAAGCAAAAACTTCACATCCCCAGTGTTTTAAAAATTTTAGCGCCATATGTCCCAATCCACCAATTCCAATAACCCCAACTTTATCGGTAGGTTTTACCCCAGCCAATATAATTGGATTAAAAACGGTGATACCTCCACATAATAACGGGCCAGCTTTACTCAAATCAATACCTTCAGGAAGTGGAATGGCACAAGACCAGTGGCTTCGTACTTTGTCTGCAAACCCACCGTGCCTTCCAACAATGGTAGCCTCACTTTTAGGGCATAAATGATGTTCACCATCCATACATTGATCACAACTCATACAAGATGCCGACATCCAACCTAATCCAACTTTGTCGCCAACGCTTACATTTTTAACCCCTTGCCCAATAGCTATAACTTCGCCTATTATTTCATGACCAGGAATAATGGGATATTGCGTCATGCCCCAATCATTATTTATCATACTCAAATCAGAATGGCAAATACCACAATATGATACGTTAATATCAACTTCTTCTGAACCTAGGGCCTCTAGGTTGTAGGAATAGGGCGTTAGAGGGGCGTTTTGAGTCGTGGCGGCATATGCGTTTACTTTCATAATTTATGATGTTTTTAGTTAATTTTATTCTTAAATAACTCAGGTCAATTTTGGTGCGATTTGGTTAGTTTATAGATTTTTAAATGTTTTGATATTTAAATTTTTGCTATTTCTTCTTCGATAAGAACTACTAATTTTTTATTTCTTTCCTTTGAGTTGATAGCACTTAAAATAGTCCACCCAGATTCCCGTATCATACGTTTTATTAAGCCTACTCTTCCTGGGTTATTTCTTATTAAACTAATGGGGTCAGCTAATTTATTTGTATCGGTAGTTATATAACCATCTTGTGCTAAAGAGGCTTGAAAATCTAAAGCCAAAGATTGTACTTTGCCATTAAAATCATTTTGTTTGAATGCGTAATAGTTGTTGATTGCTATTTTTAAATTGGGGTTAATTCGAGAATACATTCCCGTGCTTTTTAATTCTTCTAAAGTAGCTCCTTCCATGGGTGGAAATTGTGCCCTATGCATCATACTATAAGTTAATTGGATAAATTCTTTATCATAGACTTTAGGAATTTTTTTGTTCCAATATGCAATGGGTTTATATGGGGGGATCTCCGTTTTACGATCGGCTTTAGGGTCATACAAATTTGTACCTTCCATAATTAATAAATATTTCATAGAATAATATTTAAAGCTATGACTTTCTATAAAGAATTCTAGAATGATCTGCTCATTGGTTAACTCATAGATTAAATTATTTAGATAGGTTTTAACGGCTAAGTTGTTTATTCTATTTTCATTCCAATTATTTATTTGAAGGGCTATAACTATTCCAATAACTACCAAAACAATTTCACCTATTGCATATTTCAAGTACTTTACAGTTTTACCTTCCTGAAGTAAGTTCTTTCTAATTTTTCTAAAGAATTTTATCATCTTTATTAAATGATTATAAGGGATCGTAACGGTTTGTGGCGTCACTAAAGCTTCAAATTTTAAATATAAACGCCATAAAAAGAAGTGTTTTTCTATGTTTGAAATATTTTAATTAAATACGTGTATAGAATGAAGTAGGTTATTTATAGTTTGAGCAGAAATATAAAGTCATGCCCGATTTTGTTTTAGGCTATTTGAGAAGTATTATCCCGTTGTTATTAATCTATTTCAGAATCATTTAAAAATGATAAGCAAAACATAAAATTCAAAACAAGTTACAGTGTCGGAAAGATCACAATTTCAAATAGCCTCTTTTTTTAGTGAAAAGGCTTATAGTGAAATTTTTGTCCGCCAACAGATGCTTCCGCCATTAAACCACCTTTAGCATGAGTAAATACGGCTACACCATCTTTATATTTGAGGTCTAAACTTTTACTTTCCTGTAAGGCAACAGCCGATACGCCAGCATCAAATTCAAAATGACCTTCCTTAAATTTTTCAACATCCGATTTTCGCTCAAAAAAGATTACTTCAATTAATGCTTGTCCGCCTGCTTGAAGCCCCACGTTAAGTTCTTTTAAACTAGCCATGCCTTTTTTTTCACCGTATTGATATAATACGCCGTTTCCAGAGGCGCCACCAACTATAAAACCACCTTTACCAACATTTGGAAAAACAACGCAACCTGCAGATTTATCAAAATAATGACGTATTCCTGGGTTTATGGCTAAAAGTGTTTTTACAGCTTCATCAGCTTCATTAATTATTTTTTTATCCTTTTTGCTTTGTGCGTGGCTATTAAATGACAAACAGCACACCGCTAACAAAACAAATAAATTTTTTAGTGATTTCATAATGTGTTAATGTTAAATTGATTAAGAGTTTAAGTTAGTCATTTTTTTAGCCAATAGTTTATTTTTACGATAAGCCGTTTGATTTTTAAGATAAAGAATTCAGATTTTAGATTAAGACACAGGTTTGATAGATTTTACTAATAAACAGTTGGAAGTAAAGCTTATAATACATCAACTAGATCATACCCATTTTAGAAACCTTTAGTTAAGAGTTTCTCCTAAATAATTATTGTACTTTTACCATCTCAAATTTTAGAATTGCATGTCGAAAGTTGTTTTAATTACTGGAGGATCTTCAGGTATTGGTAAGTCTATAGGCGAATTTTTAACTCAAAAAGGATTCGTGGTTTATGGAACCAGTAGAAGCCCTGAAAAGTATCAAGATAGTCTGTTTCCAATTTTAGCTTTGGATGTTAAAGACAACCAGACTATTATTCAAACGGTCGAAACTATCATTCAGAAGGAGGGAAGACTCGATGTTGTTGTTAATAACGCTGGTGCTGGAATAACAGGGCCTATTGAAGAAATTCCTGAAGCAGAAATTAAAAATAATTTTGAAACTAATTTTTTCGGACCCATACGTGTTATTAAAGCGGTTTTGCCACAAATGCGTAAACAAAATTCGGGGTTAATTATAAATATAACCTCTATTGCTGGTTATATGGGGTTACCTTATCGTGGTATTTATAGTGCGAGTAAAGGGGCTTTAGAGTTACTTACCGAAGCGTACCGCATGGAATTGAAAAGCTTCAATATTAATATGACTAATGTGGCTCCTGGAGATTTTGCTACTAATATTGCTGCAGGGCGTTATCATGCACCATTATTGGATAATTCGCCATATAAAAAGCCTTATGGTGACACTTTAGATTTAATGAATGCTCATGTGGATCATGGTAGTAATCCCAATATGATGGCCGAAGCAGTGTACAAAGTTATTGAAACCAATAACCCTAAAGTGCACTATAAAATTGGTGCTTTTATGCAGAAGTTTTCGATTGTTTTAAAGCGAATTTTACCAGATACGGTTTACGAAAAGCTTTTAATGAATCATTATAAATTATAATTTATCTGTTGATTAAACCAAGAAGGTTATCTTCAAATTTATAAGAGAAAATATTAGAATTACTATCTAGAATCTTCATGTCTTTGTCAACGATAATCACCTTGGTAATTGGATAGATAATAAGTTTTTCTGCAGCCACTTCAGAATTTTCAAATTGATATTCTTCAGCGTGATTGAAATTAAAAGTGTCCAGTATTTCCTTGGCCTTATTTATGCCAAAGTCGTTAATGTTAATAGAGATAAAATTAACATCGGGGTATTTCTTTTTTAATTCCTTGATTTTATAATGACTGTCTTTAAAGTGCTCATAATAAATGTTAGACCAAAATGTAATAACAGTAAGTTCGTTAATCACCGAATTTAAGGTTAAGGCCTTGTTATTATAATCTACAAGGTTTACCGTTGGAAGAGTAGACCCGTTTTTCAAGCGATGAATGGAGTGAGCGTAGCGCTTCATGCGTTCTTTTTCAGAGGCATTGCTGCTTTTTGCATTATAAAAATCTAGAATCTTTTTATTGTTGTCTTCATGATCACTTTTAGATAAGTACTTTAAAGTAAAGTGATAAAGTAAATCATCTTTAATCATGTTATTAGTAACTAAACTATCAACCAATTTTAAGCGGCCATAATTATAACAAAAAGCTTGTGCTTCACGCGATGTTCCTGCTTGATGTTCTTTGTGTACTTTAAGAGCAAGATTACTCAAATTATGTTTTAAGAATGTGCGATAATTAGGGTAGTTGCTAAATACCGTGTCGTTGTAATTAATCGTTTTTCTATAGTCATAGAAATCGTCTGGTAAGCCCTTTAAGTTTTTAGCTTTATTTCTCCCATGGTGAGCAAATGGGTAAACCTCTTTATTGGAATAATAACTGTATTTATTATTAGCTTCTATGATTTGAACAAATAAAGGGGAAGGGTCGTGTTTAGTAATGAATCGATCTAAATTAGTATCTTTTATCGCTTTTATAGAATCAATTTGTTTCTCGTATTCTAGCGGAGGTAACTGACTTAGATGTAATATGTCTTTTTCTTCTTTTTCATGATAAAGAAAATCTTCGATCAAGTAATTGTTTTTTTTGTCACCTTTTCCTGTAAATACTAAGGACTCATCAAAATCTAAAGTGTTCAATCTAAAAAACACACTGTCTTTAGGTTCTAATAAAACAATTTGTGTTTCAAGTCCGTGTTTAAACGTGTAGAGTCCAGATTGTAGCGAGTCTATTTTATAAATAAATCGATTAACACCATTTAATTTAATGGTGTCCAGAACAGATTGGTTTTTAGATAAAACCACATAGTTGGTACTAGGGTTAATAATTTCACCCCCAATATATGCATAGCTATCTGCAGATGAATCACCATTTTTTTCACAGCTAAAAAAGGCAAGTAGTAAAACTATAAATGAAGAATAAAATCTCATAAATATGATAGGTGTCTTTGGATGAGCAAAAGTATAGCATGCAATGGGATTCGGCTGTTAAGAGGCTGTTAAAAGTTGATTTTCCTACAATTTTAGACACATTCTACACAATAAAATTGACGGACTTAAGTTTCGTCTTACCGATTCATTTTTCTACTTTTGCAAAAATTTAATTTAAGTTATGTTATCAGTATCAAATCTTTCTGTCCAATTTGGAAAACGCGTGCTTTTTGATGAAGTGAATACCACTTTTAATAATGGCAATTGCTATGGTATTATTGGAGCCAATGGTTCAGGGAAATCTACGTTTTTAAAGATTATTTCTGGGAAAATGGATCCTACTTCGGGGCATGTCTCTTTGGAGTCTGGAAAACGTATGTCGGTACTAGAGCAAAATCATAATTTATATGATGAGCATACGGTTTTAGAAACCATTTTAATGGGAAACAAGCCGTTGTTTAAAATTAAAACTGAAATTGATGCGCTTTACGCGGATTATACCGATGAAAACGCCGAGAAAATAGGGGAGTTACAGGTTCAATTTGAAGAAATGGACGGGTGGAATGCTGATAGTAATGCAGCTTCTATGTTATCAAACTTAGGGATTAAGGAAGAATTTCATTACGCCATGATGGCCGATTTGGATGGTAAACAAAAAGTACGTGTGTTATTAGCACAGGCCTTATTTGGTAATCCGGATGTACTTATTATGGATGAGCCTACCAACGACTTGGATTACGAAACCATTTCTTGGTTAGAAAATTTCTTAGCTAATTATGATAACTGTGTGATTGTAGTATCGCACGATAGACACTTTTTAGATGCGGTTTGTACACATATTTCAGATATTGACTTCGGAAAAATAAACCACTACTCAGGGAACTATACCTTCTGGTATGAGTCTTCGCAATTAGCAGCAAGACAACATGCACAGCAAAACAAAAAAGCTGAAGAGAAGAAAAAAGAATTAGAAGAGTTTATTCGTCGTTTTTCTGCCAACGTAGCAAAAAGTAAACAAGCTACTAGTAGAAAGAAAATGATCGATAAATTGAATATTGCCGATATTAGACGTACTAGTCGTAGATATCCCGCTATTATTTTTGAAAGAGAGCGTGAAGCAGGGGATCAAATATTAAATGTAGAAGGATTAGCAGCGTCTATTGATGGCGAAGTGTTATTTAAAGACATCGATTTAAACCTTGCAAAAGGTGATAAAGTCGTTGTGTTTTCTAGGGATTCTAGAGCAACAACCGCTTTTTATGAAATTTTAAATAATAAGGAACAAGCCGATGCTGGTAAATTCATGTGGGGTGTAACGACAACACAATCGTATTTACCATTAGATAACAGTGAGTTTTTCGATAACGACTTAACGCTAATCGATTGGTTACGCCAATGGGCAACAACCGAAGAAGAGCGCGAAGAAGTTAATATTCGTGGTTTCCTTGGGAAAATGATTTTTAGTGGTGAAGAGGCCTTTAAAAAATCGTCTGTACTATCGGGAGGTGAAAAAGTAAGATGTATGTTATCTCGAATGATGATGATGCGTGCTAACGTATTACAACTTGACGAGCCAACAAATCACTTAGATTTAGAAAGCATTACCGCTTTTAACAATTCATTGAAAAACTTTAAAGGTACGATCTTGTTTACAACACACGATCATGAGTTTGCACAAACGGTTGCTAACCGAGTTGTGGAACTAACACCTAACGGAGTAATAGATCGTTACACTACGTTCGATGAGTACATGCAAAACTCAAAAATTAAAGAGTTACGTAATAAAATGTATACTGTTTAGTATTTCTATCAAGTTATAAATTATAAAAAGGGTTGGGCTAGTTTTAGTTTGACCCTTTTTTTTTGAATGAAAAGCGAATAATGAAAAATTTGACGGGAGACCGAAGACGGAATGCTGAAGTTGTCGTTCCTCACGAAAGACAGTATTTATTAAATTAATAATTAAAAAGGAATAGTTAAAAGTTTAACCATTCTAAAGTCGGTTACATGAATAAGCGATTCAACATACAGATAGTTAACCTTGTTGATTACAAAGGCTTTACAAAAAAAACATCAACAAAACCGGTGTTCGAGCGGAGTCGAGAAGGTGTCATTAATTGTAATACAACGGCTGAACTTTTAGACGTACAAGAAGTCAATAGTCAACTGTCAAAGGTCAACAGTCAAAGGTCAACAGTTAATTTGGAGTTTTCAGTCATAGTTAAACAAATCAACATTTCTATAATTAATAATTAAAAAGGAACAGTTAAAAGTTTAACCATTCTAAAGTCGGTTACATGAATAAGCGATTCAACATACAGATAGTTAACCTTATTGATTACAAAGGCTTTACAAAAACATGAACAAAACGGTGTTCGAGCGGAGTCGAGAAGGTGTCATTAATTGTAATACAACGGCTGAACTTTTAGACGTACAAGAAGTCAATAGTCAACAGTCAACTGTCAAAGGTCAAAGGTCAACAGTCAAAGGTCAACAGTTAATTTGGAGTTTTCAGTCATAGTTAAACAAATCAACATTTCTATAATTAATAATTAAAAAGGAACAGTTAAAAGTTTAACCATTCTAAAGTCGGTTACATGAATAAACGATTCAACATACAGATAGTTAACCTTATTGATTACAAAGGCTTTACAAAAAACATCAACAAAAACGGTGTTCGAGCGGAGTCGAGAAGGTGTCATTAATTGTAATACAACGGCTGAACTTTTAGACGTACAAGAAGTCAATAGTCAACTGTCAAAGGTCAACAGTCAAAGGTCAACAGTCAAAGGTCAAAGGTCAATGGTCAATAGTCAAAGGTCAACAGTTAATTTGGAGTTTTCAGTCATAGTTAAACAAATCAACATTTCTATAATTAATAATTAAAAAGGAAAAGTTAAAAATTTCTGAGAAGTCAACGGTTAATTTTACGTTTCTAGCTGTCATTCCGACTTTAGGAGGAATCTTCTCCCTTTTAATATCGGTTATACGATTCAACATAAAAAAGATGCTTCAGTCGTACCTCCTTCTGCATGACAAACGTAGTTTTTAGTTAATCGATGAAACCATTCAATAGCCAAAAAAAACAGCCCAGAAAAAAATTCCAGGCTGTTTTAATAAAATGTTTGATAAGTTTCGAAAATTAATTTTCAGAATAGCGATAAGTAATCATCACATTTGTTCACTAAAATTTAATTGTCTATCGACCCCATAACACGCTTCATAAAAGCATTTAAAGCTTCTTTTTTAGGCGTGCCATCTTTGATCATTTTGTTAACTTCAACGGCTCCGTACATGTTAGAAATAAGCTCGCCAATAACATCCAATTCTTCGTCTTTTAAAGAAGGTACTTCGGTTAAAGCTTCTAGCGTTTCGATGGTTTCAATTACGAAATCCTCGTCATTCTCCTCAATAAATTGAGTAAGATGTTTAATTACTGGTAACTTCATCGACTAATTCTTTTAAAACGTCAAACTTGTTGGTTTGAACTTGGTTTAAAAATGCTCCATTTTTGAAAGTGGCAAAAGTTGGTAAATTATCCACATTTGCTAATTTTCTTGATTCTGGAAATTTTTCAGCATCGGCAATAACAAAAGAAACGTTTTCATTTTCTGTTGCTAACTTCTTAAATTTAGGTTTCATAATGCGGCAGTTTCCACACCAAGTGGCAGAGAACTGTACGACTACAGTATCATTGCTAGACACCAATTCGCTTAAATTGTCTTTATCTAATTCTTGAACCATGAGATTTGTTTTTTTTAGTGAGAAGCTAAATATTCAGCAGTACCCTTAGCGTTCGCTTGCATGGCATCTTTTCCTTCTTCCCAGTTTGCAGGACAAACTTCACCTTTTTCTTGAACGTGCGTTAAAGCATCTACTAAACGAATATATTCGCCAACATTTCTTCCTAAAGGCATGTTGTTAATACTTTCGTGTTGCACCACACCATCTTCGTCAATAATGTAAGTTGCTCTATAGGTTACGTTGTCTCCTTCAACTTGTACAGTACCTGTAGCTTCGTCAAAAGTTTCATTTGTAATATCTAAAATACCTAAAATACTAGACAGGTTACGGTTGCTATCTGCAAGAATAGGGTATGTAACACCTTCAATACCACCGTTATCTTTTGAAGTACTTAACCATGCAAAGTGTACTTCTGGTGTATCACAAGAGGCACCGATAACAATAGTGTTACGTTTTTCAAATTCTGATAAAGCCGCTTGAAAAGCATGTAATTCAGTTGGGCATACAAAGGTAAAATCTTTTGGGTACCAAAATAAAACCACTTTTTTCTTATTGTTTTTTGCTTCTTCTAAAACGTTTACTTTAAAAGTATCGCCCATTTCATTCATGGCGTCTACGTTTAAATCTGGGAAAGTTTTTCCTACTAATGACATATTTTTGTATTTAATTATTAATTGTTTTCTGTTGCAAATTTAGCACAGTTATTAGATTTTTTAGGAAATTAAAATCCTAAATATTTATTAATGTATAGATATTAGTTATGGTAAATTTAAAACTGAATAGTTTTCAGTTATTTAGAGCGAAGTTGTCTAATTTTAATGTTTAAAGCTGCAAATAAAAGTGTGGTAAACGGACTTAGCCAATTGAAAATAGCATACATAAAATACTCACTCACACCCACACCTAAAACGCCAGATTGGTAGGCGCCGCAGGTATTCCAAGGAATTAAAACAGAAGTTACCGTTCCAGAATCTTCTAAAGTACGGCTTAAGTTTTCTGGAGCTAGTTTTTTGTCTTCGTAAGCTTGTTTAAACATTTTGCCAGGAATTACGATGGCTAAATATTGATCTGAGGCAATAACATTTAATCCCAAACAGCTAATTACAGTACTCGCAAACAATCCGAAAATTGAAGACGCCACAGATAGTAAGGCCTTTGTAATGCGTGCTAAAGCACCAATGCCATCCATCACACCACCAAAAATCATGGCGCAAATAATAAGTAATATGGTCCAAAGCATACCTTGCATACCACCAGAGGCAAAAAGCTCATTTAGTTTTTCATTTTCGGTAGTTATTTGAATATCTGTTAAAATAGAAGTTAAAATGGTAGAGATTTTAGAATCACCTAATCCATTTAAAACATGGGGTTGAAAAACAAATGCAAATATAGCAGCCAGAAAAACCCCAGCTAATAAAGCCACCAGCGGTTTTGTTTTTAGTAAAATTAAACCAACCACTACAACAGGTATGGCAAACAACCAAGGTGTAATATTAAAAGTTGTTTTTATGGTCTCTAATAAATTACTAACATCGGCATTACCAGTGGTTTCGGTGGTGGCACTTAAAATGCCGAAAACAATAAGTGTTACCACTATTGTAGGCACTGTAGTTAAGGCCATATAGCGAATATGCGTAAATAAATCGGTTCCAGCCATAGCAGGGGCTAGGTTGGTGGTATCGCTTAGTGGCGACATTTTATCACCAAAATAAGCACCTGAAATTACGGCACCAGCAATCATACCAGGGTTGATACCTAAAGCGGTTCCAATACCTACTAGTGCAATACCTACAGTTGCCGAAGTGGTCCACGAACTACCCGTTGCAATAGAAATTACAGCAGCGATAACGACCGAGGCCGGTAAAAAAATCTCAGGACTTAAAACCTGTAAACCATAATACACCATGGCGGGAATGACGCCACTAACAAGCCATGTACCTGCAAGAGCACCCACTAAAAAGAGAATCATGATAGGTACAAAAACACTTTTAAGATTCTCCCATATTTCTTGTAGCATACGCTTAAAAGTCACTTTATTATAAAAGCCAACTACTGCGGCAACGCAGGCCCCAATTAAAAGAATGTATTGGTTAGAATAGGCGCCAAACATTTCGCCATCTGCAAAAAAGATGTTGTAAGCCAAAAAGCCCATTAGAATCACCACAGGAATTAAAGCTTCAGTGAAATTAAGGGCTTTATTATCTATAATATGTTGTCCGTCAGCATTAATTTCTGAAATATTCTTATCGTCTTCCATAGGGTGATTTTAGCACCGTAATGTTACGATTTTCGTAGATGTTATGCAAGATTCCCGTTTCAAGATTCAAGATTCAGGTTTGAAGATTCAGGTTTCAAGTTTGAAGTTTCAGGTTGAGTCGTTTCTAGGAAAGATGTTTCGTTTTCATACCGGTTACACGAATAAACGATTCCACAAATCAACATTTCACCCAAATAATCAATAATAATTATTCAATAATCAATTTTACCGTCTTCCGTCAAAGGCCAACGGTCAACAGTCAACAGTCCCAGTTTTCAGTTACACGAATAAACGATTCCACAAATCAACATTTCACCCAAATAATCAATAATAATTATTCAATAATCAATTTTACCGTCTTCTGTCTTCCGTCAAAGGTCAACAGTCAAAAGTCAATGGCCAACAGCCAACAGCCAACAGTCAACAGTCAACGGTCAAAAGTCACAGTTTTCAGTTAAACAAATAAACGATTCCACAAATAAACAATTTTGCCGTCAACAGTCAACAGTCAACAGTCAAAGGTCAACAGTCAACAGTCACAATTTTCATTTCAACACCTATAAAACACCAAGAGTTTCCATACATTGTCGCATCCTGAAGTAACTACGTTCAATATCGGCATCTAGGCCAATAGAAAGACGAATTAATCCATCACTTAAACCCATGGTTTTTTGTTCTTCTTCTGGAATTTCTGAAGATGTAGAACTCCCAGGTGAGCTAAACAAGGTTTTATAGAAGCCTAAACTTACCGCCAAGTAACCTAAGTTTTTGTGTTGCATGAGTTCCATAAGCGCATTCGCTTTGTCTAAAGAACCAACATCTATGGTTAGCATGCCGCCATAACCGTATTCGGGGTGCATCATGGATGTAAATAACCCATGTGATGGGTGCGATTTTAAACCTGGGTAAACTGTTTTTAATCCGTCATTTTCAAATTTTTCAGCAAGAAACATAGCATTCTTACTGTGCTGTTGCATTCTTATATGTAGGGTTCTTAGGTTTTTTAGAACAGAGGCCGCGCGCAAACTATCCATTGTAGCCCCTAAAAGCATGGAAGCGCCGCTATTAACGTCGCGTAATGCATTTATAAAATTTTGACTACCACAAACCACACCGCCAACGGTATCGCTAGAGCCGTTAATAAATTTAGTTAAACTGTGAATAACCACGTCGGCGCCTAAAACAGCAGGAGAAATAGATAGAGGAGAAAACGTGTTGTCGACCACCAATTTTAAATCGTATTTTTTTGCTAGTGTGGCTAAGCCTTTAATATCTGCGACTTCTAAAAGCGGATTACTTACCGATTCGCAATAAATTATTTTGGTGTTTTCAGTTATTTGGGCTTCAACAAGCTCGAGCTTGGTAATATCTACGAAACTTGTTTCGATATTGAATTTAGGTGTAAAGTTTTTTAAAAAAGCATACGTACCACCGTAAATGGTTCTGCTAGAAACGATATGATCGCCAGAACCGCACAATTGCATAATAACTGGCGTGATGGCACCCATTCCAGACGCCGAAACATTAGCGGTTTCGGTATGTTCCATAGCGGCTAAAGCTTCACCAAGATAGAGGTTAGAAGGCGAGGAGTGTCGTGAATATAAATAACAACCATCGGCATTGCCTTCAAAAGTGTCAAACATGGTTTTTGCCGATAAAAACGTGTAGGTTGATGAATCGGAAATTGAAGGGTTAACACCTCCAAATTCGCCGAAATACTGTAAATCCTGAATGCTGTTTGCTGGTTTAAAAGACATAGGCTTTATTTTGAATTATTATGCTAAATTTGTAAAAATTAGATTTAAAATCAATAGTAGTGTGTTTGTTTAGAAAATAAAACAGCATGTTAGTTGTATTTTAGATTTTAAATTTAGTTTAACTCGTCTTTTTTACTTTTTAATGAAATTTTTTCAATTATGATTTTCGATAAAACCGATAAAAATCTATTAGAATATTTGCAACAGGATAGTAAGCAAACCAATAAAGAACTATCTAATAAATTGAATCTTTCGGTTACCGCCGTATATGAGCGTATAAAGAAATTAGAACGCGAGGGCTATATTGATGGCTACCAAGCCATAGTGAATAAAGACAAAATAGACCAGAATTTTGTAGTGTATTGCCACGTAAAACTGATACAACACAGTCAGGAATTTGTGATAAGTTTTGAAAAGGAAGTCAATAAACTCGATGAAATTTTAGAATGTTATCATGTAAGTGGTGATTACGATTATTTGCTTAAAGTCATTGTAAAAGATATGGCTGCCTTTAGGACGTTTATGGTTACAAAACTAACAAGCATCAATCATATTGGAAGTACACATAGCATGTTTGTTATGAGCGAAGTAAAGCATACACGGGTTATTCGGTTGTAAATATTTATATAATTAATAATTAAAAAGGAAAAATTAAAAATGTTCTAAGCGTTTATGGTTTCAAGAATCAAGATTCAGGTTTGAAGTTTGAAGATTCAGGTTTCAGGTTTGAAGTTTCAGGTTTCAGGTTGAGTCGTTTCAAGGAAAGATGTTACGTTTTCATACCGGTTACACGAATAAACGATTCCACAAATCAACATTTCACCCAAATAATCAATAATAATTATTTAATAATCAATTTTACCGTCTTCCGTCTTCCGTCTTCCGTCTTCCGTCTTCCTTCAAAGGCCAACGGTCAACAGTAAACAGTCAAAAGTCAAAGGTCAACAGTCAAAGGTCAACAGTCAACAGTCAACAGCCAACAGTCAAAGGTCAAAGGTCAACAGTCAACAGTCAACAGTCAACAGTCAAAGGTCAATAGTCACAGTAACAGTCACAGTCACAGTTGTCATTCCGACGTTAGGAGGAATCTTTTCCAATTTAATACCGGATACACGATTCAACAAATAAACAATTTTGCCGTCTTCGGTCAACAGCCAACAGTCAAAGGTCAACAGTCAACAGTCAACAGTCAAAAGTCAAAGGTCAACAGTCAACAGTCAAAAGTCAACAGTCAACAGCCAACAGTCAAAGGTCAATAGTCACAGTAACAGTCACAGTCGCAGTTGTCATTCCGACGCTAGGAGGAATCTTTTCCAATTTTAGTACCGGATACACGATTCAACAAATAAACAATTTTGCCGTCTTCCGTCTTCCGTCTTCGGTCAACAGCCAACAGTCAAAGGTCAACAGTCAACAGTCAACAGTCAAAGGTCAAAGGTCAACAGTCAAAAGTCAACAACCAACTGTTAACAATCAAAACCTTACAGAATAGAAACTTTTTATTACTTTTAGCCTTTATTAACCAAACCAAAATTATTTTACAAATGAAAAAATTAGTACTAGTGGTGTTGGGCTTTATATTAGGAGCCGCAATTACTTATTATTTTTGTCCGCGACCTTTAGAAGAAGTGGTTACAGAAACTAAAATTAAAAAACCAAATGGTTTAATTACGATTGACGAAGCTAAAGATTTAAACAACAACTGGACGAAGTTTAGACAGGGTGCTGTTGATTCTGCATCTGCTAGGCAAGGCAGAAAAAAAGACAACCGTTCTACAAGTTGGGATTTAGATGAAGTTGAAAACTACATCGCTTACGCGAAAAACCAATCCGATAGTTTAGGTTATAACATGACAGGCTTACGTGTATACCTTGGGGTTTATGGTAAAAACCAAGGCCAAGCCAAGAAAAATTTATCAACTATGTTTATGGTGCCTACTGGTACCCCAATTAAAGCCAAAGCCAATGCGGTTAACATGAGTTTCTTTGGTAACGATGAAGACATCCCTGTTGATCCGTTGAATAAAGGAACTGGAGGAGCTGGTGGTTATAATCCATAATTATTGTTTGTGTTCGATTTTTTAAATCAAAATTACTTTTATCTCACATTTGGTGTTGAGTTTTTGGCTGCTGCTATGGGATTGGTGCTTTATAAACATTATGCCCATACTGCAGCTAAATATTTTATTATATTTTTAATATATGTAGTATTTATTGATTTTTCAGGGTTGTATACACTGTTTATATCGAAAGTCAAGGCGTTATCATTCCTAAAAGGTACTGGTTTTGAAAAAAACTTTTGGCTTTTCACCATAACTTGGGATGTAGGTACTATTTTGTTTTACAGTTATTATTACAGAAAAATATTACAACACAACTTATCAAAAAAGCTAATCTTAATAGTATCAGCACTGTTTTTGATGTACTCATTGGTTTATGTTGGAACACATTGGGCTATTTTTTTTACAGAGTTCTATAGTGGTATCATAGTTTTTGGAGGTCTTGTTATTGTACTTTGTTCTTCCTTGTATTTTATAGAAATGTTATTGAGTGAAAAGATCTTATATTTTTATAAAGATTTAAATTTTTATATCAGTGTTGCTATTTTTGTATGGTGGATTGTCATTACACCCTTAACCTTTTATGATGTCTATTATACCTATGAGGTTGGTAGTAAAGTGACGGACTTGGATTATGTTCATTTAAGGTATCAAATTTACATTCTAGCCAATTTATTCATGTACCTCACATTCACCTTTGCTTTAATTTGGTGTAAACCGCCAAAACAAGCTTAGTTTTTGTAAGTTTATTTTTGTTAAATTTGTGTTTAACCAAAAATAATAATTTATGAAACGTATTTTAAAATGGAGTATGCTAAGTCTTGCGGTGTGTGGGCTATTATGGGCCTGCTCAGAAGAAGAAGCAACCCCAACAGAAACCGCTAACTATTACATTCCAGATGGCGTAATTAGCACCGATTACGCGATAAGTTTAAACCAAGCTTGGAACGCAAAAAATGCTGCTATTTACAGTAAAGCAGGCCTAAGCAAGGCAGACGAAAACCAATCGTTCTGGTGGTCTCTAGAAGATTTACGCAATTATTTGGCTTACGCCGAACAAGAAGCCAAAGAAAAAGGCTATCACATGAATGGTGTACGCGTGTATTTAGCAGCTTACCCAGAAAAAGGAAATGAAAACACCTTGTTTTTTGCACCAACAGGTTATGAAACAGCTGCAAAAGCAAGCGCCATTAACATGAGTTTCTTTGGCAACGATGAAGCTATTCCTGTTGATCCGTTGAATAGAGGAGAAGGAGGTAATAATGGTTATCCTTAATAATTTTTATTAGTGCTAGATTTTATATATCAAAATTATTCTAATCTCACACATGGGGTTGAGTTTTTGGCAGCTGCTATGGGGTTGGTGTTATATAAACGCTATGCACTTAAAACTTTAATTAAAGAAAGTCCAATTTTCAAAATGTTAAGTTTTGAGGGTTGGGCTTTTTTTGCGGCAATTTTAGTGTCGGGCTTTTTGCATTTGCGGTTTTTTACAATTAATAATTAAAAAAGAAAAGTTAAAAATTCACCATTGTAACGTCGGTTACACGATTAAACAATTCCACAACTAAACAATTTTGCCGTGATCGGTCAATAATCAATAATAACTAGTCAATAATCAATTTCAAGGTCATCCGTCTTTGGTCAAAATACCACCAACTAATAAAAACGCTCTGTGATCCTCTGTGAATTCTTTGCGAATCTCTGTGTAAAAAAAATTATCGCTAGTTCGAGTTTGTAACTCGGACTTCCGTAATCCTCTTAATATTGCCCAAGTCTTTATTACCCCATTACTTTATATATTAAATCTGTGAGTCTCTTGCTTTTTTTTACTCTAGACGGCACTCGTTAAAACCTTAAATCCGTATGTGTTAAGCAAAAACAAACCGCAATACCTTACAAATAAAAGGTTTGCGGTTTTTAGTATTTTCACCTAATTTGGTGTTGTACAAAACACTAATTATGAAAATAATAAATTCTCCCCACATAAGTCCTTTTGGAGGTTTAAATTTTGTTTTAGAGGAGTTCGAAAACAAAAAAATAGGTCAAATATTACAAGATCACCTTCCTTTATTACCTAATCAAAGTAAATACTCCTGGAAAGATATACTGTATTCATTTTGGTCTATCTATTTCTGTGGTGGTGATTGTATTGAGGATTTGGCAGGTAATTTTCGACATCATTTAAAAAACAACCATGTTTTAAATGTACCGAGTCCAGATAGAGTTTTGGATAGGTTTAAGGAACTTTCAAAAAACAAAGCCTTACTGAAAAGCCCAAGAGGGAAGAGTATTCATGAGTTCAGTATTAATGAAGATGTCAATTCGCTTAATTTAAAAATACTAACAAGTTTAAATGCTTTATCCAGCAAAGCCCTGACTTTAGATTACGATAATACTTTGATGTTTAATAACAAAGCGGACAGTAGACATACTTATAAAAAGATTCAAGGTTATAGTCTAGGAGTAGGAATCATAGGTAACAATATTGTTTATGTAGAGAATAGAAATGGTAATAGTAGCCCAGGGACTTTGCAAGAAGAAACATTAGGAAGAATGTTTAGTTTATTGGATAAACATTGCGTAAAA
>NZ_JAHKPD010000007.1:79891-286264 GCF_018860245.1 Pseudotamlana agarivorans | reverse complement strand
CTTCTGTTGGAATAGCGCCTGAGCAAGACACGTATATTGGTGAAGGATGGCTTGCTGTTGGGTTTGTGGTATCGTTAATACGACAATCCACTGGAATTTCATCTTCTACAATCACGTTGAAACTACAGGTTGCTGTGTTTCCTGCAACATCGCTAACTTCAAAAGTAATTAGGGTTGTCCCGATTGGGAATGCCGACCCTGAAGCCAAACCTGCTATTTGTGTTGTAGCATTCACCGTGCAATTATCGGTGCCTACAGGGTTGGTAAAGGTAACTGTCGCTGTTGTTGACCCTGAATCTACCGTTTGTGTGATATCTCCTGGACAAACAATTTCTGGATTGATAGAGTCCTCAATGGTAATGATTTGCTCTACATTTATTGAATTCCCAGCTTCATCGGTAACACTGTAAGTTCTTGTGATGACCTCTGGATTACTATTTCCATCGCTAACATCGCTAACAAAAGCTACAGTTGGATTTGCTGTACAATTATCAGCTTCATCTATAACTACTGAAATATCTTCGGAAGGAATAGCACCTGAACAAGACACGTTCACAGCTACAGGGTTGCTAGCTATAGGGGTTTCTGTGTCGTTAACTGAAATAGTTTGCTCTACTTCTATTGAATTCCCTGCTTCATCAGTAACGCTATAAGTTCTTGTGATGACTTCTGGGTTTGTGTTTCCATCGCTAACATCGCTAACAAAAGCTACTGTTGGATTTGCTGTACAATTATCAGCTTCATCCATAACTACTGAAATATCTTCTGTTGGAATAGCACCTGAGCAAGACACGTATATTGGTGAAGGATGGCTTGCTGTTGGGTTTTCAGTGTCATTTATTGTGATGATTTGCTCTACATTTATTGAATTCCCAGCTTCATCAGTAACGCTATAAGTTCTTGTAATGACCTCTGGGTTTATGTTTCCGTCGCTAACATCGCTAACAAAAGCTACAGTTGGATTTGCTGTACAATTATCAGCTTCATCCATAACTACTGAAATATCTTCGGAAGGAATAGCGCTTTTGCAAGACACGTTCACAGCTACAGGGCTGCTAGCTATAGGGGTTTCTGTGTCGTTAACTGAAATAGTTTGCTCTACATTTATTGAATTCCCAGCTTCATCAGTAACGCTATAAGTTCTTGTGATGACTTCTGGATTACTATTTCCATCGCTAACATCGCCAACAAATGCTACTGTTGGAGGATCGCCACTATCATCTGCTTCATCTGTAACGACTGTAATATCCTCTGTTGGAACATCTCCTGAACATGATACATGAATCGCTGCGGGATTGCTTGCTGTTGGATTTTCAGTGTCTATATCTTCATCTACTGTAAAAGAACAATTTATTGAATTACCGTTTTTATCCGTGGCAGTAAGTGTAATGGTCATACCAGGAGTGTATGCGCTTCCTACGGCAGGAACTTGGGTGATGACTATGCAAGAATCACAATTATCTGTTACCGAAGCTAAAGTGGTATAATCTGGAAGTAGCTCTCCTGATGCTAAAATTTGGTTTGCTGGACAATCTATTATAGGATCTTCCGTATCCAGAGTTTCTTTACCAAAAATAACATAGGCAAAACCTGGATCTGCATTAACTTTATAATCGTAACTATACTGTTTATAATGTCCTAAAATAAGATCATCAATGCCATCATTATTAACATCGCCTGCGCATGAGCCAGAAGCAAGATCATTACTATTAAATAAAGTCATCTTTAATAAACAACCTGGATTGGTCGATATTGAAACCGATTCTGTCCAATCACTTCGGCCATAAATAAGATATTGGGATGAATAATCTCCATAAACTAAATCATCATACCCATCATTATTAAAATCTCCGGCAGAATTAAATACTTTTCCTGTTCCAGAAGTGAAAAAACCATTAGTTCCATCTAAAGTTTCTAAATCGAATACTGCAGGAAAAGTATTGCTGCCAAATAGAACATGCTTATTTCCAAAAATAATATCATTTAAACCATCATTATTTACATCATTAGCATGACTTACATAGGAGCTTATTGATAGCACTGAATGTTCAACGGCAAAACCGTTTGATCCATCTAAATCTTCTACATTAAATGTACTTGGAAAATTAGCGCTACTAGGTTTGCCATAAACAACAAACTTTCTGTCTTTTGAGCCTCCAATAGCCATATCATTAATGTTGTCGCCATTTACATCGCCAAGTCCTGCAACGCTACGACCTATATTTTCTGTAGTAGTTCCATTACTAGTAATTATAAAACCGTTCGTGCCGTCTAAACTCGAGAGATTAAATAATGTAGAATATCCCGATGTTGAACCATAAATAACAAAGCATTTTCCAGACTCTGAGTATCCTGAAGATGTACCATTTGCAAGTATGACATCATCTATATTATCGCCATTAACGTCTCCTAAATTGTCGAGGTCTAGGCCTGCAAACCCATTAGTGCCAGTGCCAATAATGGTAAACCCATTTGTGCCATCCAATGTCGCTAAATCAAAATCTGAAGTATACCCACTAGCTTTTCCATATACAACAAATATGTGTCCTGCTCTACTTCCTCTATAGGGGTTGCTAATTATAATATCATCAAAACCGTCATTATTAATATCACCCGCAGTATCTGCTTTACCAAAATTATTATCACTACTTGTTCTACTATGAGGTAAGTTGTCGCTGTTGATTTTAAACCCATTTACCCCATTAAGGTATTCTAAATCTATATTAGGAGGAAATCCATTGCTTGTCCCGAAAATAATATAAACCCCTCCAAAGACGTCTATATGATACCCGCTATAAGGCCCTGTATGGTTAACCGTATCGCCTTTAGCTAATACAATAAAATCATCTATACCATCGCCATTCACATCTCCGGCGGTATTCACATCATGTCCGGCATAACTATTTGCTTCTTCTCCATAAACGACAAGACCATTAGTTCCATTTAGATTATTAGTAGAAAAATTAGTTGTAGAACAATCGATTTCTTGGGTGGTTGTTTTTAAAGTTACCATAAAAGAACAAGAACTTGTATTCCCAGCTCTATCGGTAACTGTTATTTCTACATTAGTATTTGAGGTAAATATCGTGCCTTCCACTGGTGTTTGAGTGTACACCATTTCTGTATTATAAGAGCTATTGTCGTTAACACTAGATAGGAAACTTATATAATTAGGCAATACCGAATTTGCATATAATTCCTGTGTTCCACTAGGACAAGTTATAGTTGGTGCTTCATTATCAATAACATCAAACGTGTTCCCAAAGAAGACATGAGTGGCTCCAATTCTATTGTAAGTAGTGCTTATTTTTTGCCCAACTACAAAATCCGTCAGACCATCATTATTAAAGTCACCTGCATGACTTACAGCGTAACCAAATCCTTTGTAACTATACCTAACATCATCAAATACATGATATCCATTAACACCGGTAACATCCAAACTTTCCATTGAAGCTGGTAAACTTGTACTTCCATAAATAACATAAACCGATCCACTTCTTGCATAGCCATACCAGTGTGGCACAGAAACGATTAAATCTGTAATCCCATCATTATTAATATCTGACAATCCATCAATTCCTGAGAATGTATCGGTATATTGATACCATCCAGACTTAAAAACAAACTTTTCTGCAGCAGGGATGTCGGATATATCTTCTAAAGCAGCGAAAGGTGTACTTTTTCCAAATATTACATAAGCACTCTCCTTGCTAGTAATTGCAAGATCATCAATCCCGTCTCCATTAAAGTCTTTTGCGTCACTTACAGTCATTCCTAACTTACTGTAATCTATATCGTCGGTTAAGGCAAACCCATTTGTGCCATTTAGTGAGGCTACACTAAATACTGATGGAAAACCTGTGCTGTTGCCAAAAATCACTACAACTCTTCCAGAATAGCTCAAGGTTCCTTCATCATAACTTGGAAATCCTAATATTATATCTGTGATACCATCATTATTTATATCACCTGCATGACTTACTTTGAGATCATAGCCCGAACCACTTTGAGAAAAGCCTTCAATATTAAACCCATTACTCCCGTCAAGTAATGTAACATTTGTATGCCCGATAGTCGAACTCCCGTAAAAAACATAAGCATGACCATCACTACCTGATTCTCCAATAATAACATCACCAATACCATCTCCATTTACATCGTCTAGATGACTTACCGATTCTCCAAAATTACCAGCGCCATCTAGTATAATTCCATTTATCCCATCTATATCGGTTGTTGTATATAATGCTGAAAACCCAGAGTTACTTCCAAAAATGATAATGGCTTTTCCTGAACTTCCAATTAATATATCTTTAATACCATCGTTATTTATATCGCCCGCACTACTAACTTCAATCCCCATTTGATCATTAGTACTCAGGCCCCTTACCGTGAAACCATTAGAGCCATCTAAATTATTAACATCTACTGAAGCTGAAGTAATTCCTGTAGCTCCAAAAATAACATAAGCCTCTCCAACTCTTAATATAGTTCCGTCGTCTATGCCAGGAGCTCCTGTTATAATATCATCTATACCATCACCATTTATATCCCCTAAATCACTTACAGATTCTCCTAAATCGTCTGCTTCTTGCTCGCCATATACACTAAAACGCTGTGTGTCGTCTGTTATTGATATCGGTACATTTGGATCGCCTTGAGATAAAGAAGCAAAAACATTACAAAACAGAAAGAAACACAATATGATATAAGGTTTTGATTTATATCCAATTCTATTTTTACTTTTATTATGCATAACTATTTTTTGGTTATTCTTTTAGATTCTAGCAGACAAAACTATCGATGATTACATTAAGGAATATCACTACAAATGGGGTTATTTCAAAAGTGATAACCCCCTGTTTTCAGGGGTGTGATTATCACCACAAATGGTCTGTTATTCTAGTTTCAACTTAAACATCTTTGTAACACGGAAATTTGTAATAGGTATACATTTTCTAATAAAAACCAGTTATACGAACTGTTTAAATAATTTATAAACCATTTTAAAAAGCGATTGAACATGATCTGGGGATTTACACTAATCTTACTAGGTATCATTGCCGTACCGTCTTTGATTGTGTCAAAAAAATCAAATAAGGGAGAGCTTTTAGAGCAAATTGAACCACACCAAGGCTGGATTGGTATCGCGTTTTGCCTATGGGGCATTTGGGGAGTAGTCTCCTCTGTTTTAAATATGAATTTGCTTACTACATTTCCGCTCTGGTGGATTACCTTATTCGTAGGTAATATTGTGGAAGTTGTTTTAGGTTTTTTACTGGGGTTTGGTTTAATTACCAAAATCTTCTCATCTAAAATAGAAACTGAAAAGCGAGCATATATTAGAGAAAAACTAGCCCCGAAACTAGGAAGACTAGGCATTGTAGGTTTGCTTATGGGTGTTTGGATGACCGCCGTTTCATTTTTGTTTTTATAGGCGTCTCTTAAAAGAGGTTCTTAATAATGAAAACGATATAAGCATCTAGAAATTAAATTATTAATTGCAATTTAAAGCTTATGGTTTTTTTTAAATAATTAAAACGATTAATATTCCTAAATTCGTAAAACAACCAGCATAGGGAAATTGGTATTATTGAAATTATTAGTTTTGTCCTTATGCCCCGATTATTTTTTTCAATTTTATTACTTAGTACTTTTTTGTGTTCCTTTGCCTTACAGGCACAAACTTTAAAGGATGCAACAGCCAATCATTCTCCAAAATTTAAAAAGGACTATAAAGAGGAAGTTACTCAGGCTTTTTCTTTTTTGAACAACAATAAATCTAATGAGGCTTATGCAACGGGACATAAGCTCTTAAAAAAAAACCTCAATACGGTTTCCAGGGCAAACGTTAATTTGCTTTTAGGGTATTATTTTAATGCAAAGCAACTCCTTGATTCTTCTTTGTATTATTCTAATCGCGCTTTAAAGTACAGTTCGCTAATTCAATTGGACTCTTTAAAATATAGACTTCATAGTATTTCATATAATTTATTGGCGATTAATAATAAAAGAAAAGGACTGCTAAAGGAGAGTAAAAAATGGCATTATAAAGGACTAGATGCTTCTCAAAAATATAATGACAATTCTTTGTATTATACCCATTTGCACGGGCTTGCCAATATTTATAAGCAAATGGGCGATTACCAAAATGCTTTAAAAACCTTCAAAAAGTGTTTAAATTATAAAGATGATTTAGAAATAATTTACGGCAGCTATATCAACATTGGCGACATTTATGCTACTCTAGAAGATTATAATGCTTCAAATGAATATTATGAAAAAGCTTTAAAGTTAAGTGAGCAAGATCGGAATTTTTATGCCCTTGCCGTTATAAAAACGAGCCTAGCAGCAAACTATTACACGCAAAATAATGTTGAAGATGCAATTTCCTTATACCATGAAGTTATTCAATTGTCTGAAGATAAGGAGTATAAGCAATTAGCATTGGATACGCGACTAGCTATTGGAAGTATTTATCTTGATTTAAAACAGTATCATGATGCGCAAATCGTTTTTTCATCTGGATTAAACAACGCCATAGAGTTAGGATATTTAAATGCGCAACAAAATATTTATGATAACCTTAAATATATATTTATTGAAAAAAATGATTATAAATCGGCTCTAGAATTTTCATCAAAATCTAATCATATAAAAGATTCTATAAACCAATTACAGAGGGATAAAGAGATTAATGAGATAGAAGTAAAGTATAAAACCATTCAAAAAGAAAAAGAAATAAAAGTACTGCAGGTTGAAAATAATAACCGAAAACTGGAAATTAAAAATAAAAATGAAGCTTTAAATAACCTCAAATTAAGGCAAGAAGTTGAAAATAAAGAAAATGAAAACAAACTTTTGTCTTTTCAAAATGCTTCTGAAAAAAAGTTAACAGAGATTATTCTATTAAAAAAAGATCAAGAAATTCAACAAACCAAGCTTGAAAAAGAGAAAAGTGCTAAAAAAATCATGCTGTATTTCTTTTTAGTGCTACTTGTTCCTATCATAGGTTTGCTTGTTATATATTACCAAAAGCTTCAAGCGCAAAGTGAACTAAATAAAAAACAAGAAGAAATAAAGAAAAAAGAAATTTCATCAATAATTAAAGATCAAGAATTAAAACTAGTTAAAGCCTCTATAAAAGGGCAAAACAAAGAGCGTAAACGTATAGCTCAAGAGTTGCATGATAGTATTGGCGGTAACTTAGCCGCCATAAAACTGAAGTTAAATAATGCTCCAAATAGTAGTGAACCGCATTTTTTAAGTACTATTAACAGTCAGTTAGATGAAACTTATGATCAGGTGCGTTTTCTTTCTCATGATTTAATTCCGAAAAAATTTAGTGAAAATAATTTTTGTGAAGTCTTAAAAGAATACATTCATAGTATATGGGGAGCCAAAAGTGCATTTTTGGGATACCCGTCGCAAAAAATTGATCTTTTGGATAAAAACCTCCAAATAGAAATTTTTAAAATCATTCAAGAGTTAACTACCAATACTATTAAGCATGCCAAAGCGACAATTATCGACTTGCAGTTAAATTTATTAGAAAATGAATTAAATATCCTATTTGAAGATGATGGCGTTGGGTTTAATCCAGAGCATCACCATGAAGGCATAGGGTATGAAAATATAAAAAGTAGACTGAAAAAATTTCAAGGGACTTTTAATATTGATTCCAGAATTAATAGAGGCACAATAGTAAATATTGAAATCCCAATTCCAGTTGAAAATGAAGTATAATTTAGTGATTGTAGACGATCATAAAATGTTTTTAGATGGGGTACTCAGTATCCTGAATACAAAAAAAGAATATCATGTTTTGTTAACTACAACAAATGGGGAACAGCTTCTAAAGTATTTGAAAATTAATTCTGAAGAACGAATAGACTTAGTTATTACCGATATTTCGATGCCAAAATTAAATGGTATTGCACTTAATAAAATACTAAAGGCTCAAAAAAGAAATATAAAATCTCTTGTAGTTAGCATGCATAACGACGCTGAAATGATTGATGAACTTATCGCCGATGATGTAGATGGTTACGTGCATAAAAATGCAGAAAAGCATGAATTATTGCTTGCTATTCAGTCCATATTGAAAGGAGAAAAATACTTTTCGAAAGAAATAAAAGATGTTTTTTTAGAAAATAAATTTTACAAAAAGCAGCAAGAAGAAATTAAATTGACCCAACGCGAAATTGATGTTATTACTCTAATAGCTCAAGAGTTTACCACACAAGAAATTGCAGATAAATTACACTTAAGTAAGCATACCATAGAGAGTTATAGGAAAAACTTGATCGCTAAATTAAATGTTAGAAATCTCGCCGGCCTCACTAAACATGCATTAAAAATGAAATATATAGCGGAATAGCTAAAACAATTCCCAAAATATTTGACAATTTGGCTCGTAGTTATTCGAGTGGGTTTAAATAAGTATGTTACTATAGTTCTGTTTAAAACGATTTTATAACTCTTAGTCTAAAAATAATGTCATTTGTTCTATAGATGCCACCTATATTTTGTTTAGTATAAATGTAGGCAAGCATACTTTGAATTTTAAAACTAGGATTAAATTGGTAGCCTGCTCCTGGGGTGATACGAATAACGTCGCTAAATTGCGAAAGTTCTACTATGTCATAGAAGAATTCTATCCCCATGGGGAAATAAAAACCTCTATTGTCGCTAAATAGCAAACCTTGTAATCCAATATTGGTCATGATTTGATACCTAAAACGTAGTCCGAAATGGTTGCTATACTCTTGTGCGGTAATCAAAAAACGCTCTTCTAATCTGAAATAATTAGTGATATGAATTCGTTTCGAGATATTAAGATTAATTCGGAAGCCTTGAAATGGTCTTATTTCTAATGAGTTGGGGCCTATTCTGTTGTTGAGGTAAAATAAGCCTAGCCCGGCACTATAAGATTCGTAACGCTTCAATTTTTTTAAAAAAAAAGGTTTAATTGTTTTTTCGTAAGCTGCTCTTGCTACATAGCGCTCCCAATCATTGGAGGTTTTGGTTCGATAACCTGCGTCAGATTTTAAATAAGTGCTGTCTTTTAATTTCCAACTAGGCGCGATACTTAGCCATAGTTGTTGGGTGAATGCGTTGTCTACCTCTAATGGAGCACTCTGAGTAAAGCCTATACACGGTGTGATAAATAAAATAAATAATAAGGTATGAATTCCTTTTATGTATATTTTTTTATCAAAAACATGAGTAGTCTTGCGCATTCAACCTAATTGTAGTCTATAAATTAATGAAAATGGAAATTATTTTTTTTAATACTTTGTTAAGCAAATTTACTTAATAATTAGCAATGTAAATAGTTGGGATATAAAGCTTCTTTTTAATTTAGTTAACCTGTGTGATTCTCACGCAAACGCTTTCGTTAATTTTTATTTTTTTATAAGATATTTTTTAACTCAACCCATTAAAGGTTATATATTTGCAAAAATCTATTTATAGAGCAGATATTAGCATGAAATAGGTGAAGTTAAATGTGTTTTGAATTTAAAATTAAATTTAATTCTCAAGCCAGTAACCATGCTATTTAATACAAACATTAAGAGGAAATGAACAAACAAATTGATCAGCAATCGGCAGATAATATCAGAGCATTAGCTGTTGCCATGGTAGAAAAAGCAAAATCGGGGCACCCAGGTGGACCTATGGGAGGTGCAGATTTCATGCACATTTTATACTCCGAATTTTTTAATTTTGATCCTTCAGATATGGAGTGGGCTTTTAGAGACCGTTTCTTTATGGATGCTGGTCACTTATCTACTTTAATGTATGCGCAGTATTACCTATTAGGTAACTACGCAAAAGGCGATGTTGCTAATTTCAGACAATGGGGTTCAATCACACCAGGTCACCCAGAAGTGGATGTAAAAAGAGGTATTGAAAACACATCTGGTCCACTTGGACAAGGTCACACGATGGGTGTGGGCGCTGCAATTGGAGCGAAATTTTTACAAGCGAAGTTTGGAGATTGGATGAACCATAAAGTATATGGTTTCATTTCTGATGGTGGTATTCAAGAAGAAGTGTCTCAAGGGGCAGGTCGTATTGCAGGTCACTTAGGACTTAACAACTTCATCATGTTTTTCGATTCTAACGATATCCAGTTATCTACTTCTACCGATGAGGTGACTACCGAAGATACCGCTATGAAATATGAATCATGGGGCTGGAAAGTGGTAACTATCGACGGTCATGATCACGATCAAATAAGAAAAGCATTAACCGATGCGAATAACGAAACAGAAAAACCAACCTTAATTATTGGTAAAACAATAATGGGTAAAGGGTGTGTTGCTGCCGATGGTAGTATGTTCGAAGGCTACTGTGAATTACACGGTCAGCCCATTGGAGCATCTGGAGCAGATTACGAAAAAACATTAGAAAATTTAGGAGCAGACGTCAATAATCCTTTCGATATTTATGGTGATGTTCAAGAATTTTATAAAAATTTAATTGCTGAAAAAACAGCTCAAGCGGCTGAAAAGAAAGCAGAAATTAATACGTGGAGAGATGCTAACCAAGCATTAGCTGAAAAATTAGACTTCTTCTTATCTGGTGAATTACCAGAATTAGATTTCGATTTAGCTCAAAAAGCAGGTTTAGCAACTAGAGCAGCGTCTTCAGCAGTATTAGGTTACTTAGCTGAAAACGTAGAAAACATGATTGTGTCTTCTGCCGATTTATCAAACTCTGATAAAACTGATGGTTTCTTAAAGAAAACGCATGCGATGCAAAAAGGTGATTTCTCAGGATCATTTTTACAAGCAGGGGTTGCCGAATTAACTATGGCTTGTATTGCAAACGGATTAGCATTACACGGTGGGATTATTCCTGTTGTAGCGACATTCTTTGTGTTTTCAGATTATATGAAGCCTGCCATTCGTTTAAGTGGTATCCAAGAATTAGGTGTTAAATATGTATGGACTCACGATGCTTTTAGAGTAGGTGAAGATGGTCCAACACACCAACCAATCGAGCAAGAAGCTCAAATTCGTTTATTAGAAAAATTAAAAAACCATAGCGGAAACCCAAGTTTCTTAGCCTTACGTCCTGCCGATTCAGCAGAAACAAACGTAGCTTGGAAAATGGCTTTAGAAAATAAAAATACGCCAACCGGTTTAATTTTATCAAGACAAGGTATTAAAGATGTTCCTGCTCAAGGAGAATCAAGATACCAAGAGGCTTTAGCTGCTGAAAAAGGAGGGTATTTAGTGAAGGAAGTTGAAAATCCAGATGTGGTTTTAATCGCAAACGGATCGGAAGTTTCTACATTAATTGCTGCTGCAGAAATTTTAGAAGCTGAAAAAGGATTGAAAGTAAATATTGCTTCTATTCCTTCTGAAGGTGTTTTCAGATTACAATCTAAAGACTACCAAGACAGCATCATTCCTAAAAACAAACCTCTTTTTGGTTTAACTGCAGGTTTACCTGTGAACTTAGAAGGTCTTGTTGGTGATAATGGTAAAGTATTCGGTGTCGATCACTTCGGTTATTCAGCGCCAGCTTCAGTGCTAGATGAAAAATTCGGGTTTACTGGTGAAAAAGTAAGCAACGAAGTATTAGAATATTTAAAAACAGTTTACAAAACAGCATAATTATGAAATTTTTTATAGATACAGCAAACCTTGATGATATCGCTGAAGCTCAGGCTTTAGGTGTTTTAGATGGTGTAACAACAAACCCGTCTTTAATGGCTAAAGAAGGTATTACAGGTGCTGAAAACATATTGGCACACTACACTAAAATATGTGATATTGTTGAAGGTGATGTGAGTGCTGAGGTAATCTCAACAGATTTTGACGGGATGGTTAAAGAAGGCGAAGCTTTAGCAGCCCTTCACCCTCAAATTGTTGTAAAATTACCTTTAATTGCCGATGGTATTAAAGCCTGTAAGTATTTTTCAGATAAAGGGATTAGAACTAACGTCACTTTAGTGTTTTCGGCAGGTCAAGCTTTATTGGCAGCAAAAGCTGGAGCGACTTATGTATCACCGTTTATTGGTCGTTTAGATGATATTTCAACAGATGGTTTAAATCTTATTGCTGAAATCAGACAGATTTACGATAACTACGGTTTCGAAACTCAAATTTTAGCCGCTTCTGTGCGTCACACGATGCACGTAATTGATTGTGCTAAATTAGGATCTGATGTTATGACAGGACCATTATCGTCAATTAAAGGTTTATTAAAACACCCTTTAACAGATATCGGTTTAGCTAAATTTTTAGAAGATTACAAAAAAGGAAACTAAGTACAAGTTTCTTATTTTAATACGATTTAAAAGCTTTTTGTTTCGAGTGTTATGCTTGAAATGGAAAGCTTTTTTTTATATTTGATATACGGCTGATGTTGAGCGTGTTAGTTGGTTGTGGCGCCGGGTATATAGAGAAAGTAGGGGCGCGACTCGAGAAGACGAATAGTCTTATGTTAAAAATCATCTAAGCCTAACCAGTTCTTATGATTAAATCCATTTAAATTTAATAGTAATCTTATGAAAAAATTATTAGTAGTATCCGTTTTAACCTTAGCATTATGGTCTTGTAAAAATGAGGCTAATAAAAGCAATGCCACAGAAGCACCAGTCGTTTCAACTGAAGAGCCAGTACAAGAGCAAACACCAACAGAAACAGCGAATGCTTCAGATGCTAAGTACATGCCTTTTACAGTGAATGATGCACTAGCAGAAAAAGTAGCATCCTTCTTGAAAAATGATCATTTCAAATCAGATTACAGTATCATGTCTGATAACGATAAAAAGTTTCAAATGGCAGAAGTAGATTTAAATAACGATGGCAAAAAGGAGATTTTTCTGAATTTTTTCTCTAGTTATTTCTGTGGTACTGGAGGCTGTGCTTTATTACTTTTAGATCACGATTTAAATGTAATTACCAAATTTTCGGTAACTAGAACACCGTTGTATCTTTCTAAAGACACCCAAAACGATTGGAAAACCATTATGGTTAAATTCCATGGGAAAAATATAAGATTAATTTACGATGGAAAGTCATATCCTTCGAATCCTTCTGTTGTAACACCGGTAGATGAAGCGCCTTCGGGACATGACTTAATTCTATTTGATGATAATTTTAGTCCTTCTAAAACCTATAAATTCTAAGAATAATCTGTTTTTGCTTTAACGAAAGTTATTTTATGTAATTTCGACTAAATTAAAATGCAAAAACAAACTATGTTAACTTGGAAAGATGTCATGAGTTACGCTGTAAACGGAAACCCAATTCCCGATAAACGCGTAGAAAAAAGTGAAGAAGCATGGAAGACTCAATTAACCGCAGAGCAGTTTCGAATTACTCGTGAGAAAGGTACAGAGCATGCGCATAGCGGTGACCTGTGTACAACGTATGACGAAGGGAAATACAATTGTGTGTGTTGCGATACCCCGTTATTCGACTCTACCATAAAATTTAGTTCTGGAACTGGTTGGCCAAGTTTTACACAGCCTATAAAAAACAACGCCATTAAATACGAAAAGGATACAGCTTTCGGCATGGTGCGCGTAGAGGTGATGTGTAATGCCTGCGATGCGCATTTGGGACACGTGTTTCCCGATGGGCCAGAACCTAGCGGATTGCGTTACTGCATCAATTCGGCATCCATGATTTTAGAAAAGGAGAAAGACCATGAGTAATATACAAATTGCTACCGTTGGCGGTGGTTGTTTCTGGTGTACAGAAGCCGTTTTTCAGGAAGTCAAAGGCGTAGAGCATGTGGTTTCCGGGTATTCTGGAGGTGCCGTGCCTGGGCATCCTACCTATCGTGAAATTTGTTCTGGATTAACAGGGCATGCCGAGGTGGTTCAAATTACCTTTAATGCCAACGTGATTTCATACCAAGAGATTCTCATCATTTTTATGACGACTCATGATCCAACTACCTTAAACCAACAAGGCGCCGACAAAGGCACGCAATACCGATCGGTGATTTATTATCACGATGAGAAACAACAAGAAATAGCAGAAAAAGTAGTTTCTGAAATTGGCACTTACTTCGAAAAAACGATAGTTACCGAAATGTCCCCATTAGATGTTTTTTATGAAGCGGAAGCCGAACATCAAAACTATTACAGGACACATCCTACTCAGGGTTATTGTAGTTTTGTAATCACACCGAAGCTAACGAAACTTCGCCAATTACATGCGGATAAATTAAAAACATGAAACTGAATATAAACGATAAATTCACTAAAGAACTACCTGCAGATCCCATTCTGAAAAATAGCAGAAGGCAGGTTGAAAAAGCTTGTTTCTCTTATGTGACGCCTAAGAAAACGGCACAACCAGAAATGCTTCATGTGTCTCCTGAAATGCTCGAAAATATAGGGCTTTCCAAAGAAGATAGCAAAACAGAAGATTTCTTAAAAGTATTTACCGGTAATGCAGTTTTACCAAATACAAAACCCTACGCCATGTGTTATGGCGGGTATCAATTTGGCAATTGGGCTGGACAACTGGGAGATGGTCGTGCTATTAATTTATGTGAAGTGGAACACGATAATAAAAACTGGGCCCTTCAATTAAAAGGTTCCGGGGAAACGCCGTATTCACGCTCCGCCGATGGTTTGGCCGTGTTGCGTTCTTCCATTCGTGAGTATTTGTGTAGCGAAGCTATGTTTCATTTAGGGGTTCCAACAACGCGTGCGTTGTCCCTAGCATTATCTGGTGATCAAGTACTACGTGATGTGTTATACAATGGTAATCCGGAATACGAAAAAGGGGCGATTGTTTGTCGTACCGCCGAATCGTTTTTACGTTTTGGTAATTATCAAATATTTGCTGCCAGACAAGATGAAAAGTCTCTAAAAACTTTAGTAGACTACACTATAAAACATCATTTTAAAGATTTAGGTGCGCCTTCAAAAGAAACTTATTTAGCGTTTTTTAGGGAGGTTTCAAAGCGTACTTTAGATATGATTATCCATTGGCAACGTGTTGGTTTTGTGCATGGTGTTATGAATACCGATAACATGTCTATTTTAGGTTTGACCATAGATTACGGACCCTACGGTTGGCTAGAGGGGTTCGATTTTGGTTGGACGCCAAATACAACCGACAGGCAACATAAACGCTACCGTTTTGGGAATCAACCCAATATGGGGCTGTGGAATTTACTGCAGCTAGCAAACGCTATTTATCCGTTAATTGACGATGCGCCAGCTTTAGAGGCCATTTTAAACGCTTATCAATCCAATTTCGATCAAGCGTCTTTTAAAATGATGCGTTCAAAATTAGGTTTGCAAACCGAAGCAGATTCCGATAAGGTTCTTATTCAGGATTTAGAAGATATATTACACCTTACGGAAACCGATATGACCATATTTTTTAGAAATTTAAGTGGTTTTGAAAAGGAGAAACCAACTGAAGGTATCGTAGTGGTTCAAGATGCTTTTTATAAACCAGAAGCATTGACTGTTGAAATTAAAGACCGTTGGAGCCAGTGGTTTGAGAATTATGCGAATCGTTTAAATCAGGAACCTGTTTCATATCCTGAAAGGAAAGAAAAAATGAATGCGGTAAACCCTAAATACGTGCTTAGAAATTACATGGCACAGCTCGCCATTGATGCTGCCGATACAGGGGATTATAGTTTGATCGATGAATTGTTTCAGCTTTTAAAACAACCTTACGCCGAACAGCCTGAACACGTAAAATGGTTTGCAAAACGACCGGAATGGGCTAGGAATAAAGTAGGCTGTTCGATGTTGTCTTGTAGTTCGTAAAGACTAAGTTAAAAAGCAATAATTAAAAATTAAAAATTTCATATCATTAAAACTACATCAACAACTAAAATAGGATTAGGTTTAGCCGCATTAGGGCGACCAGAATACATTAATATTCGAAGCGATAAAGACATCGATAAAACGGAAGATGCTTTTAAAATTACCGCATTTTCAGTATTAGATGAAGCTTATAAACGCGGTGTTCGTTACTTCGATACGGCGCCTTCCTACGGTAAAGGAGAGGCCTTTTTGCAAGAATGGCATGCGCAAACGCAGCATAAGGATGCTGTTTTGGGTACCAAATGGGGGTATACCTATGTAGCGAATTGGGAACTTGGTTATTCGGGTAAACATGAAATTAAAGAACATTCATTAGAAAAATTGGTTGAACAATGGCAAGTTTCAAAAGCCATGCTGCCCAGCTTAAAATATTACCAAGTACATTCGGCAACCTTCGATAGTGGTATTTTAGAAAATCAAGCTGTTTTAAAAGAATTATTCCGCATAAAAGAAGCCACAGGTTTGCATATTGGAATATCAACCAGTGGTGAAAACCAGGCAGCTATTATTGAGGAAGCTCTGAAAATTGAAATTAATGGTATCTCTTTGTTTGATAGTTTTCAAGTGTCGTATAATGTTTTCGAGCAATCCACTTTTGAGGTTTTAAAAGCGGTTATGAATAACGGAAAGACAGTAATCATTAAGGAGGCCTTGGCAAACGGACGTGTTTTTGAAAGTGAACAGTTTCCTCAGTATAAAGAGGCTTATGTTGTTTTAAAAGAACTATCCGAAAAATATAATGTAGAGGTAGATGCCATTGCGCTACGTTTTGTGATGGATCATCTGCAGCCAGATTATGTGCTTAGTGGAGCATCAAATATTGAGCAATTAAAAGCAAATTTAAAAGCTAATGACTTTCAGTTAGATGCTGAAGATTTACAAAATCTAAACACTTTGGCGGTTAAACCAAGTTTTTATTGGGAAGAACGCAGTGCACTCGATTGGAATTAATTTACTTACGTGAGATTCAGTTTTTCAATACATAATAGCCTTTGAAAAAGAACTAAGTCAAGCCTCTGTAAACAGTTACACCATCTTTTTTCCTTTTAAAAAACATTTTAATACCAATTTAGTGGTGTAATGTCGTATGACATGGAAAAACTCAAGCACTTGGCCGCCGGCAGGCCGATAGAGTTAGCTACGTTTTTCCCTCGGAGTGGGCTTAGACTTATGCTCAATTGATATTAAACTCATATAACTTGCCACCTTCACCTTTATCACCTTCATCGGTAATGTAAACGGTTTGATGGTCTTTAAAATAAATACCTTCCTTTTGAGAGTTATGTTTAAATTTTAAAACATCTATCTGGGCCTTAAAAAAATCGTCCGTTTCAAAATTTGAAATCTTAAGGAGTCGATCATGATTCAAAAGAATAATGGTTTTTTCATTGGGGCAAACAGCGGCCGACGTGATTTTTTTCAAATGCTTATCAAATTTGAGATTTGAAACCGCTTTAGCAGTATGTTTCCCTTTGCAATTGGGTACCTTAAAAACAATGGTTTCTTTTTCGTCTTTACTGAAGATGTAAAAATTATTTTTCAGAAGAAAAAAGCTTTCAAAATCTTGAGATTTCATTCCTTTAGGAAGTGTAAATTTTATTTTTTCCGCAGATGTTTCCTCATTTACAATACTCGAAACTTTGTAAATCGTGAAGTTTTTACGCTTCTTTTTATTGTTTCCAAAATCGCCTATGTATAAATTTCCGAAGTTGTCTGAAGTGAGGTCTTCCCAGTCTTTATTTTTTGCATTACTAATGGTAATGCGTTTTTTTAGGTTTCCATGAAGATCGAAACCATAAATGCGATTTTTATTGCCCGAATCTTCAATGGTCCATAATAAATGAGATCCTACTACTTTTTGAATTGCCGAAGCTTCTTTTAAAGTAGATGGTAGTGCGGTAATCGTAATCAATAGTGTTGTTTTACAGGTGGTTAAAAGTGATTAAAATATAAAGAATTATTAAAAATCTAGTGACGATTGTTGTAATTTTAAGCAAAATAAAAGGAATGTAGATGAAATATAAATTAAATTTTATTAATCTATTGGTAAAACATTCTCGTAGCCGTTCATAATTTAATAAATTTACCGCGTAAAACAAGAACTAACAATGACCACGGTTGAGGACTTATTAAAACTTTTAGTTTTAGAAAAAGTTAATGATTATGTTTTTAATGGCATAAGCAAAACTATTGGAAGCCCTATCGTATTTGGTGGTCAGGTTTTAGCACAGGCTATTAATGCTGCTACAAGAACCGTATCTAGTCAGAGAGTTTTACATTCCATGCACGCTTATTTTTTAGAAGCAGGGAATTTAGAGCACCCGATAACATACAATGTTACTGTGGTTAGAGATGGTGGTAGTTTTTCGGTGCGTCGGGTTACGGCACATCAAAATGAAAACACCATTTTTATTTTATCGGCATCGTTTCATATCCAAGAAGATGGTTATAGTCATCAAATCGATATGAAACCGGGTTTAAAACAACCTGAAGAATTATTAAGTTGGACCGATATTTTGCATCAGTATGGAGAAGTTTTGCCAAAAGGTTTAAAAGCCTTTTTTGAAGTGAAACGCCCTATAGAATTTAAACCAACAAAAATAGTTAATCCTCTGGATAAAAAGGATGTACCGCCTTACAGCGATGTTTGGTTTAAAATAAAAGGTGATGCTAATAATTTAGATTTAGCCACAAAACAACAAATTTTAACGTATATTTCAGATTACAATATTTTAGTTTCTGCTCTTAATCCGCATGCCAGTAAAGCGCATTGGGGCAACACACAAACTGCTAGCTTAGACCATTCTATCTGGTATTTTAGAGATTTCGATTTAAACGACTGGATGTTGTTTTCTGTAGAATCTCCAAGTTCTTCCGGCGCCAGAGGGTTTGCTAGAGGAAATATATACACTAGAAATGGGGAGTTAATAGCATCGGTAGCACAAGAAGGTTTAATGCGTCCAATTGAAAAAAAATGACAAACAAAGTTTTAAAAATAGGGCATCGTGGTGCCAAAGGTCACCTTGCAGAAAACACATTAGAATCGATTAAAAAAGCTTTAGACTTAAAAGTTGATGGTATCGAAATAGATGTACACCGTTGTGCATCTGGAGAGTTGGTGGTGTTTCATGATTTTACCTTAAATCGGGTTACCGATGGCTTAGGTGAAGTTTCAAAACATACCCTTAACAACTTGAAAAAAATTAAGGTTAAAGGCCGCTACCAAATTGCGACTTTATCACAAGTTTTGGCTTTGGTAGACAACAAATGTTTGTTGAATATTGAGTTAAAAGGGCGGGATACCGCTAAAGAAGCTTGTCGTCTTATTACTTTTTTCGTTGATAAAAAAGGCTGGGATTACAGTAATATTATTGTATCTAGTTTTCAGTTTGATTTATTAGAGGAAGCTTATAAAATAAATAAAGACATTCCGCTAGGGGTGCTTACAAATACAAATTTGGAAGAAGCTGTAACTTTCGCTAAAAGCATTAATGCGGTATCTATTCACCCAAATTATACCATGCTTACTCCCGAAAATGTTGAGGAGTTAAAAGAAGACTTCAAAGTTATTACTTATACGGTAAATAACCTGAAACCTATCGAACGCATGATCGAATATGGTGTGAATGGCATCATTTCAGATTATCCAGATAGAATATGATCGCCAAAGACGTCATTATTGTTGGTGGTGGCGCTGCAGGCTTTTTTGCAGCTATTAATATTGCAGAACAAAATCCGAATTTAAAAGTCGCTATTTTAGAGCGCGCCAAAGAAGGTTTAGCGAAAGTTAAGGTTTCTGGTGGCGGCCGCTGTAATGTAACACATGCTGAATTTATGCCTTCTGAATTGGTTCAAAATTATCCTCGCGGGGAAAAAGAGTTACTGGGGCCTTTTCATCAGTTTATGACAGGCGATACCATCGAATGGTTTGAAAAACGTGGGGTGGCACTTAAAATTGAAGATGATGGGCGCATGTTTCCTGTGTCAAATTCATCACAAACCATTATCGATTGTTTTTTAAATGAAGCCGAAAAGCATCAAGTTGATATCTACTATAATCATCCTGTAAAAACGATCGAAGCTCAAAACGAACAATTTGTAGTAACTACTTCTGAAACCACTTTTTCAGCTAAGAAAATCATGATTGCCACAGGAAGTAATCCTAAAATCTGGAAACTTCTAGAAAGTTTAGGACATCGTGTTTCACAACCGGTGCCTTCTTTGTTTACTTTTAATATTAAAGACGAACGCATCCAGGATATCCCTGGTGTTGTGGCTTTAAATGTGGAGGTTCAAGTTTTGGGGACGAATTTATGGAGTGAAGGACCACTGCTAATAACTCATTGGGGCATGAGCGCGCCGTCCATTTTAAAGTTATCGGCCTTTGGCGCTTTAGAATTAGCCAAACGCGATTATAAATTTCAGATTGAAGTTAATTTTATAAAACAAGGTTTTGAAGACTGTTTGGATGTCCTAAAAAGTTTAAAGCAAGATTTAGCTAAAAAAACCGTGTTTAAATCAACGCAATTTGATTTACCAAAACGCTTGTGGCATAAACTGGTTTTAGCCTCTAAAATGACGGAAACTACGCGTTGGGCAGATTTAAATAAATCGCAATTAGAAGGTTTGGCCAGTCAGTTAACAACTGCCGTTTTTAATGTAGATGGAAAAAGTACTTTTAAAGATGAGTTTGTTACCGCAGGCGGAGTTAGTCTCAAAGAAGTCAACTTTAAAACCTTTGAAAGTAAACTGGTGAAAAATCTCTATTTTGCTGGTGAAGTGTTAAATATCGATGCCGTTACTGGCGGATTTAACTTCCAGAATGCTTGGACTGGGGCTTTTATTGCAGCGCAGCATATGTCGAAATAATTGCAAATTTTTTTTAATTCAAGTCTTTGTTGAGTACCTTTATGTGTAATAATATATCATGGGTGAATCAAAGAAAATTAATGAACTGGATCGTGCATCTACTGGCTTTTTATCACCTTCAGACTCCTGCAAAGCTATGATGGACGATATGATTGCAAGAAATGAAAATGGCACACTAAAAACCCATCATTGGGAAGCTATTAAAGCGCAGTATGGCAGGTCTTAATTTTTAAAACAAAACTTCTAAATGAATACCTACATAGCTTTCTTACGGGGCATTAATGTGAGCGGGAAAAACAAGATTCCTATGGCAACGCTTCGTGAAGTACTAACTTCAACAGGGTTGGAAAACGTTCAAACTTATATTCAAAGTGGTAATATGGTCTTTCAGTCTTCCGAAGGAAATCTTGAAGTTTTAGAAAAAAAGATTCACCAGGCGATTAAAAATCATTTCACATTTGAAATTCCTGTATTGGTAAAAACACCACAGCTTTTACAAGATTTTTTTAATGGGTGTCCATTTCCTCAGGATAAAAAAGAAAACAGCTATTTCATGTTGCTTTTTGAAGCACCAGAATTAGCATTACTAGAGGAAGTTTCTCAAATAAACGTCCCTAATGAAACTTTTTTCATCACCAATGATTGCATTTATTTTCACAGCGCCGTAGGTTATGGTAAAGCAAAGTGTAATAATAATTTCTTCGAACGTAAGTTGAAAATTACGGCAACAACTCGAAACTATAAAACCATGGTTAAGCTTTTAGGAATGTCTAAGCAGTTGTAAAAAAATACCCTATATATTTCCTATTTTTGCCAAATAAAATTATTCAATTCTAAATCTGTAAAAGCAGGTTTTTCCGAACAACGTAACATGACAGAAAACAATTTTATCCCTAAAACTTATTCTAATTCTATTGAAAACGGCAGTTTCACCTGGTCGTCACCAAGTAACATTGCTTTAGTGAAATATTGGGGAAAGAAGAAAGATCAAATTCCAGAGAACCCTTCAATAAGTTTCACGCTTAATAATTGTAAAACAACCACCTCTTTAAGTTTTACTAGGAAATCGGATAATGAATCGTTTTCGTTTGATGTGTTTTTAGATGGTGAGAAGAAAGATGGTTTTAAATCGAAAATCGAGACCTTTTTTAATCGCGTTGAAGTCTATTTGCCTTTTTTAAAGGATTATCATTTTAAAATTGAAACCTCAAATACCTTTCCGCATAGTTCAGGCATTGCCTCTTCAGCTTCCGGAATGAGTGCCCTGGCTTTGTGTTTAATGAGTGTTGAAAAGGAATTGTTAAATGGTCCTGTCATTTCGAACGCCGTCGAGAAATCTCAAGAAAACGACCCTTATTTTATTCAAAAAGCATCCTTTTTAGCACGTTTAGGTTCTGGAAGTGCTTGTAGAAGCTTAGAGGGTGATTTGGTGGTTTGGGGTAAACATCAAGATATATTAGGAAGTTCAGATTTGTTCGGAGTTAAATTTCCACATCAAGTGCATGATGTTTTTAAGAACTATCAGGATACCATTTTGTTGGTTGATAAAGGTGAAAAACAAGTAAGCAGCACCGTTGGGCATAACCTGATGCATGGCCATCCTTTTGCACAAGAACGTTTTAAGCAAGCGCATGAAAACTTAGGAGTCATTGCTGAAATTTTACAACAGGGCGACCTTGATAAATTTATTGCCCTGGTTGAAAGTGAAGCTTTAACGCTACATGCTATGATGATGACCAGCATGCCATATTTTATTTTAATGAAACCGAATACACTTCAAATTATCAATAAAATATGGGCATTTAGAGCAGAAACAGGTTCTAAAGTGTGTTTTACCCTAGACGCTGGAGCGAACGTACATGTTCTATATCCTGAACAGGAAGCTGCCGCTGTGATAGCGTTTATTGAAAACGAATTGGCTGGTTATTGTCAAAACGGACAGTTTATTAATGATAGTATTGGGTTTGGGGCTCAGTTAATAATGAAAAGTTTATAATTAAAAGTTAATAATGAATAGTTAATAATTAAAAGTTAAAAATTCTTGTTGATAATGAAGAATTAAAATTGTAGGTTTATAGCTACTTTTAGTTCTGGTTGTGATGAAACAAAATATTATTAAAAACAAGAGTTTTAATTTTGCAGTAGATATTGTAGGGTTATATAAAAACTTGGCATATAATAAAAAAGAGTATGTTATGTCAAGACAATTATTAAAATCAGGAACATCTATTGGAGCGAATGTAAGGGAAGCCGAATTTGCTCAAAGTAAACCCGATTTTATTAGTAAAATGTCAATAAGCTTAAAAGAAGCTAATGAAACAGACTATTGGTTAGATTTACTTCATGAAACTAAATTTATTAATGAGGAAGAATTTAAAGTATTTAAATCGAAGTCTACTGAACTATTACGGTTATTAGTAAGTATTGTCAAATCAGCTAAGCAGTAATAAATAGAAATGAATATTACAATTATCAATTTGAACTTCCCTAATTAGAGTTGACCGTTTTTCACTTTTAATTATTCATTATTAACTTTACATTATTCATTTTAAGCAACCACTCGTAGATGAGGCTCTACAAAGTATAACCTGTTTAAAAATTTCTAACTATCTTTGCTGCGCATTTGGTGTTGAAGCCTTTATAGAGGTTTTTTTAGACATTGAGTCAGAAATAATTATTAATTTTTCATTATTAATTATTAATTGAACATATGAAAGGACCTTTATTTTATTCTAAAATTCTACTTTTTGGCGAGTACGGAATCATCAAAGATTCTAAAGGCCTATCTATTCCCTATAATTTTTATAACGGTGCTTTAAAGAAGTCTGAAAACCCTTCTGAAGCTGCTATAGAATCAAACGCCAGTTTGAAGCGTTTTGCTGAATACATTCAGAATATCGATAAGGACTTGGTGCGTTTTGATAGCGAATTGCTTTTAAAAGATGTGAATTCAGGTATGTATTTTGATTCATCAATACCACAGGGTTATGGTGTTGGTAGTAGCGGTGCGTTAGTTGCAGCTATTTACGATCAATATGCTTTTGATAAAATTACAGTTCTAGAAAATTTAACCAGAGAGAAGTTATTAAAATTGAAATCGATTTTTTCGACTATGGAATCTTTTTTTCACGGAAAATCTTCTGGCTTAGACCCTTTAAATAGTTATTTGAGCATTCCAATTTTAATAAATTCCAAAGATAATATTGAAGCTACAGGTATTCCTGCCCAACAAAGTGAAGGGAAAGGCGCCGTGTTTTTAATTGATAGCGGCATTATTGGAGAAACCGCACCAATGGTGAGCTTGTTTATGGAAAACATGAAGCAAGAAGGTTTTCGTAACATGCTTAAAACACAATTTATAAAACACACCGATGCTTGTGTGGACGATTTCTTAAAAGGAAATGTAAAGTCATTATTTAAGAATACAAAGCAGCTTTCTAAGGTTGTTTTAAGTCATTTTAAACCAATGATTCCTCAGCAGTTTCATGAACTTTGGGAAAACGGTATTAATACAAACGATTACTACTTAAAACTTTGCGGTTCTGGTGGTGGTGGCTATATTCTTGGTTTTACAGAGGATATCGAAAAAGCGCAAAAATCGCTTAGTGATTATAAACTGGAAGTCGTTTATAACTTCTAATAGCGCTCCAACCCTTAACCCAGCAGAAGGGTCTCATTCAAAAGATTTTTTATGTTAAACCGAAGACAGAAGCACATTCTACTTAAGTTTTTTAGTATGTTTTCTGTAGTTCGTGGTTATAATATTTTAATTGTTATGATCGCTCAGTATTTGACGGCGATATACATTTTAGCGCACGATAAGCCTTTAAAAGCCGTGGTGTCAGACCTCAATTTATTAATGTTGGTTTTAGCCTCTGCCGCAACCATTGCTGGTGGGTATATTATCAATAATTTCTACGATTCAGAAAAAGATTTAATCAATCGACCAATAAAATCAAGATTAGATAAACTGGTAAGTCAGAATACGAAGCTCTCCTTTTATTTTGTGCTTAATTTTATAGCAGCGATTATGGCGAGCTATGTTTCGTTTAAGGCTGTATTATTTTTTTCTATTTACATTTTTGGTATTTGGTTGTATTCTCACAAGTTGAAAAAAATGCCGTTTATAGGTAATTTAACGTCTGCGGTACTCATGATTACACCGTTTTTTGCCATTTTTATGTACTATAAAAACTATGAAACAGTCATTTTTGTTCATGCCATTTTTTTATTTTTAATGATTGCTATGCGGGAATTAACCAAAGATCTTGAAAATATTAAAGGCGATATTGCTCAAAACTATGTGACTATTCCTGTTGCTTATGGTGAAAAAGTATCGAAAGTGATGTTAACCGTTTTAGCGACTTTAACTTTGGTGCCAGAATATTTTTTGCTTTTTAAGTATGATGTAGGCCACATGAACTTATTCTTTTATTTAAGTACTTTTCTGCTGTTTTTGTTTTTAATATTACTTTGGAAATCGAAGGCGAAACTGCACTATTTAATACTGCATAATATTTTGAAGTTTATTATTCTTGCTGGTGTTTTTAGTATTCTACTTATCGATGTACAGGTTATTTTGAATCGAATTTAAAATAAAATTCATCTTTCCTTATTAACAGAATTGGCGTCCAATATATTTTTTTACTTGGTCATGGGATTTTATAATGCTTGAAGCATTTATTGTTAGCGACTAATTATAAATATTGAGGTGTACTTAGTATTTCAAAAATCATTATAAATCCTTAGAATCCAATAAGAATAATCTTATCTTTAGGTTGTAAAGTGTTCTGTTGTATTTGTTTGTGAAGTTTTTAATTATTGTAGGTTCACCAAAAATCAATATGGTAAGTGCATATGAAATAAGATTAAATAGCATTGGAGTATGCCAAAAATCCTTAAAAGAGTAGGCATAATATATATAAAATAAGATTATGAATAAACAGGAATTTAAAGCAAAAGCTAAAGAAAGCATCGACGAGATTGCTGCCAAAATTGATGAAATTGAAATTAAAAGTGACAAGCTAAAGGCCGAGCTTAGTGAGAAATATGACGAAGAGTTGGCTAATTTGAAAGTGCAAAAAGGTAAACTTGAGCTTAAGTATGACAAATTAGAAGACGCCGCAGAAGAGGAGTGGGAAGATGTGAAAGAATCCTTTAACGCCGCATCTGAATCTTTTAAAGAAGGTTTTTCAAATTTATTTTCAATATTCAAAAAATAGGTATGGGCATGTCTTTGAGGTGTATTAAAGGCATATTATAATATAGTTGATAAATCTCAGTGGGTAAAAACTACTGAGATTTTTGTTTAGATGCTTTTCTGCTGAAGCCAATTATAGCTTTGAGTATTATTTTTTTTAAATAATAAGAAGGGGAAAGGGCGTTTTATTAAATTCGTTTTGGGCAGCAATTGGTATCACTCGATTTTAACATTAGTAGTAATAAAAGCACAAAATATCTATCTTAAATAAGAAGTCATAATTTTAAGTATATCTTTGCATAAAATATTAAGTCATGAACAGACATCAAGGGAGTAAAGGAAAAGGAAAGCCATCGGGACGCGGAAGTGGAAACACCCGTTCTACAAGTTATGCAAGAGGAAATGCACCTATTAGAAAATCAAATACAGAGCCTAAAAATCCAGCGCCTAAAAAAGCGGGAAATCCTGATGAAATTAGGTTAAATAAATATGTTGCCAATTCAGGTATGTGTTCACGTCGTGAAGCCGATGTACATATTGCTACAGGTCTCGTTTCTGTAAATGGAAAAGTGATTGTTGAAATGGGGTATAAGGTAAAGCCTGGAGATGAGGTGCGTTATGACGGTGCACGAATTAATCCAGAGAAAAAAGCTTACGTTTTACTTAATAAGCCAAAGGGTTTTGCCACAACAACGAGTGAAGGTAAAGGAAGAACCGTTATGGATTTAGTGGCCAATGCTACAAGTTCTAGAATAAAGCCCATAGGGCGTTTAGGAAGGAACTCTAAAGGTTTATTATTGTTTACTAACGACGATGCTGTTACAGCGAAATTCACGAATTCTAAACATGGTGTACCGCGTTTATTTCAAGTGGAATTAGACAAAAATTTAAAACTTGAAGATTTAAAAAAGATTCAAGAAGGATTTAAGTCGGAAGGTAAATTGATAGAAGTTGAAGAGATTAGTTATATCGATGGGGCTTCTAAAAAAGAAATCGGATTAAAAATCAAGAATACCGGTAACACCATTATCCGTACTATTTTTGATTATTTTAAATATGAAATTATCAGCTTAGACTGTGTAGCTATTGGACATCTTACTAAAAAAGATATTCCACGCGGTAGTTGGAAACACCTGACTGAGCAAGAGCTTAATACGCTTAAAATGCTTTAATAGTGCATAGATATTATAGTTAAAGAGATGCTGAAATGAATTCGGTATGGCGATCGAGAAAAGTGAGTCATGCGGAAATTGTTTCAGCATTTTTTGTTTCCTGTAAATGCTGTTCCTAATATTAATGGCCGTACAACAATAATAAATACAATAGCTACTGAGGTAACAAATAGTAACCAAGGTTCTTTAACACCAAAAGGGAAATCATGCGATTAACAATTATTTCCATATTTATATTGCTTTTTTTTACTTGTAAATCTCAACATACAAGCAATAATTCAAATGATGATATTATCAGAAATAAAGTTATTAAACTAAAAGGTTTAGAAGATGCTATGTATGATAGGAATTATGTATTGAATAACAATCTTTTAAATTTATTAAACGAGAACATTGTTTTTGAAAATGGCAAGTATGCAGAATTTGGCGATCTAAGAAACGTAATTGAAGATTCCATAATTGATGATGTTTTCAATGAATTTGAGTTTCACAATTTAGTTTCACAAATAAAAAGGAATTCTCAGCCAACAAGAAAAGGAAATGAAAAAATAAAAAACACTGAAATTCATAATAATATAAATTCCAATAAAAAAATCACTTTTACACTTTCCAAACCAATTTTTTGCATCAAAAAACCATATGCATTAATTATGTATTCATATGGCAGTAAATTATATGGAATTGGCGGAAGCGGTGTGGTATTATTTAAAAAAACGGGTAACAAATGGGTGTTAATAAATGAATTTTGGGGAACTATGAGTTAAAATTCTGCCTCTAACATGTTATATAAAATATAGTAGAAAAGAGCCATTTCTCCTGTAATCGAAGCGAAAATAGACGTTAAAATTATAATACAGTCAGATTCTGTTTACTCATGCGGAAATTGTTTCAGCATTTTTCTGTTTCCTAGAGGAGACGATAGGGGTGCTCGATGACCTAATTGTTAGTTTCAATACTTAGCTAATATTTTGTTATTAAGCAAAGACTTTGATTGTGCTAGAGTATCACTCGTAAACTGTTCTTTTCAGCTTGCTCTAATTTGGCACGAACCCAATCGATTTCAATTTTTTGCATTCGTGCTTGCCTGATTAAGTCGTTAACTAATTCGTTCTAACAAGAATATTCATCGTTGGGTTTTATGAACGATATGGTTTGGGTGATGTTATTCTTTTGTTACCTCGTACTCCTCAAGATCTAAAAGCATTGATGTAACTTCAATATCGAACCATTCAGAGAACATTTTAAACGTCCTTTTTTGTGGCCATTTTGATTCGTCCATATACCAATTATTTAGTTCATTTGAGAAAATTGTGTCGAAATTTTTTTTTATCCAATTGAGCACCTTTTTATTGGTGTCCATTTCGCGTATCAGATAAATGCTGTTTTCTTCGGTTTTGGTCATGGGCTCCTCATCAGGAAACATAGAACTCACCCAATCGAAAAATGGTTTTTTTTGTTTCACGGTTATCGCATTCCTGTCAATCGAGTCAAAGTAATAAGTAATTGGTTCCATATGTATTTAAAGTAGAGATTTACTCTAGTAATTAATTTTCTAATTAAACACTGTGTTGTTAACTTTTTATGATACTAAACTAAAGTTTTTAGTTTAGAATTTATCATTTTTTATAGTGTTTATTCAGTTGTCGTCTAAACCTATAATTTTAGATGTATGACGTTAAATTGTTGATTGTTAAAGTTTTTTGTACAACACCATAGAGAGGAATCTCAGTGTAGCTCTGCGTAATAGCTCCGCAAGAGTAAGTTCCAACAACTAGAAACAACCAACCAACAACCAAATTAGCGTTAGGGATAGCAGTGGAAATCCTTTTTTTCTTTTCAAAAAAAGATTGTAACGAATAGCCCGACCACCTGTCCTGAGCGGAGTCGAAGGATGTGGGAACGCCCAAATTCTAGACAAGTTAAAAGATTATAAGTCAGTTGTTAGCAGCCAAAAAATAGTAACTAATTTTTTTTCAAAAAAAAACTAAAAAAAAGTTTGTAATTCATTTTTTTGTTTTTCATTTGCAGTCTATTTAGCTGAACAAATTGAACTGTGTTTCTATGTTCGGGCTTTTGAAAATTAGGAAGTCATATTCAAAAGCAGCTTACAGATTAAGCGACCGAATTTTAAAGCTAACTTCCGTGTCTCCCATATATGCTATCCAGCATAAATACGGTTTTGTGCCTACTACCGAGAAGGAAATCCAGATTTGATAGTATTTATTTTTTATTGACTTAACGTGTAGTTAATCTACACATTACATCTTTAATTTTTAAAATAAATACATTGAATACAAAATATATTGATTTAATCAATCAGACTTATGATTTTCCGCAGGAAGAATTTAAGGTTGATAAAGGCCAGTTGCATTTCCATGATATCGATTTGATGGCGCTAACAAAACAGTACGGTGCACCGTTAAAATTTACATACTTACCGCAAATTTCTAACAACATTGGTAGAGCAAAAAAATGGTTTGCTAATGCTATTGAAAAGCATGATTACAAAGGGAAATACAACTATTGTTATTGTACAAAAAGTTCGCATTTTAAGCATGTTTTAGATACGGCTTTAAAGAATGATATCCATATTGAAACCTCTTCGGCTTTTGATATTGATATTGTGGAAAGCCTAAAATCTGAAGGCAAAATTACAGACGATACTTTTGTAATTAGCAACGGTTTTAAACGTGCGCAGTATGTTACGAATATCGCGAGATTGATAAATAACGGACATAAAAATGCGATTCCGATTATTGATAATTACGAGGAAATAGATTTGCTTTCTCAGGAAATTGAAGGCAAATTCAATGTGGGGATTCGAATTGCTTCGGAAGAGGAGCCTAAATTTGAGTTTTACACCTCTAGACTAGGGATTGGTTATAAAAATATTGTACCGTTTTATAAAAATCAAATCGCTAACAATAAAAAGGTTGAACTTAAAATGCTTCACTTTTTTATTAATACAGGTATTCGTGATACGGCGTATTATTGGAACGAACTGCTTAAGTGTTTGAAGGTTTACACGAGTTTGAAGAAAATTTGCCCGTCGTTAGATAGTTTAAATATAGGCGGAGGTTTTCCTATTAAAAACTCGTTGGTTTTTGATTTTGATTACGAGTATATGGTTGATGAAATTATTAATCAAATCAAATTAACTTGCGAGGAAGAAGGGGTTGATGTGCCAAATATTTTTACAGAATTTGGAAGTTTTACAGTTGGTGAAAGTGGCGGTGCGATTTACGAAGTGTTGTATCAAAAACAACAGAACGATCGTGAAAAGTGGAATATGATAAACTCGTCTTTCATCACAACCTTACCAGATACTTGGGCGATAAATAAACGTTTTATTATGTTGGCCTTGAACCGTTGGCAAGATAGTTATGAGCGTGTTTTATTGGGTGGTTTAACTTGCGATAGTGACGATTACTACAACAGTGAGCAGCACATGAACGCCATTTATATGCCTAAATACAACAAGGATAAACCATTATATATTGGCTTTTTTAATACTGGTGCCTACCAAGAAACCATTGGTGGTTTTGGCGGATTACAACACTGTTTGATTCCGTCGCCAAAACATGTGTTAATCGATAGAGATGCCGATGGAAACATCACAACAAAATTATTTAGTGAACAACAAAAAAGTGAAGACTTACTTAAAATTTTAGGTTATGAGCAATAGAACCTACGCGGGAATTCCAGAAGAATTCGGGAAATTAGAAAACGCAAAAATCGTTTTAATTCCGGTGCCTTATGATGGTACAAGTACATGGCAAAAGGGTGCCGATAAAGGGCCTGATGCTTTTTTAGATGCTTCAGAAAACATGGAGCTTTACGATATTGAAACGGGAACAGAAGTATACCAACAAGGGGTGTTTTTGGCGAATGCGGTTACAGAAAATGAATCGCCTGAAGCTATGGTTGATGCCGTACATAAAGCGACTAAAAAATATATTAAGAAAAATAAATTTGTAACCATTTTTGGTGGCGAGCATTCTATTTCTATTGGAACCATTCGTGCGTTTAACGACATGTACCCAAGTTTAACGGTACTGCATATTGATGCCCATGCCGATTTACGAAAGGAATATGAAGGAACAACATGTAATCATGCTTGTGCCGTTTATGAGGCGAGCCAAACCACAAATTTAATTCAGGTGGGTATTCGTTCTATGGATGTGATGGAAAAAACGGTTATGGATGCCGATAAAACATATTTCGCTCATGATATGGCGATGGATGATTCTTGGATGGATTCGGCCATTGATCAAATGACCAAAAACGTGTTTATCACTTTCGATTTAGATGCTTTCGATCCGTCAATCATGCCAAGTACAGGAACCCCGGAACCTGGAGGGTTGTTGTGGTATGAAGCTTTAGATTTCTTAAAACAAGTGTTTGCAGAGAAAAACGTGGTGGGCTTTGATATTGTGGAACTTTGTCCTAATAAAAAAGAAAAATCATCAGATTTCTTAGCTGCTAAACTGTATTATAAAATGTTAAGCTATAAATTTTTAAATGAAGGTGTAGATGATGATTACGACAATGCCTTCGATAACACAAAACAAAAAAATAACACCGTAAAATTTACCGATAACGATGCGTACTAAAGGACCAATTTCACAATTTATAGAAAAACATTATTTACATTTTAATGCTGCCGCTTTGGTAGACGCCGCAAAGGGCTACGAAGCGCAGTTAGAATCTGGTGCTAAAATGTTAGTATCTCTAGCGGGTGCGATGAGTACGGCAGAGTTAGGGAAAAGTTTTGCCGAAATGATTCGTCAAGACAAAGTGCAAATTATTTCTTGTACTGGCGCCAACCTTGAAGAGGATATCATGAATTTGGTAGCACATTCGCATTACAAGCGTGTGCCTAACTACCGTGATTTAACCCCTCAAGAGGAATGGGATTTATTAGAAAAAGGCTTAAACCGCGTAACTGATACGTGTATTCCAGAGGAAGAAGCTTTCCGTCGTTTACAAGGGCATATTGTTGATATTTGGAAGGAAGCTGAAGCTAAAGGTGAACGCTATTTGCCACATGAATATATGTACAAAATGTTATTGTCTGGCGTTTTAGAGCAGTATTATGAAATCGATTTAAAAGATTCTTGGATGTACGCTGCCGCGGAAAAAAACTTACCTATTGTATGCCCAGGATGGGAAGACAGTACGATGGGGAATATTTTTGCAAGCTACGTTTTAAAAGGTGAGCTGAAAGCAAGTACCATGAAATCTGGTATTGAATACATGACTTTTTTAGCCGATTGGTATACTGATAATTCTAAAAACGGTATCGGTTTCTTCCAAATTGGAGGTGGTATTGCTGGCGATTTCCCTATTTGCGTCGTGCCTATGTTGTACCAAGATATGGAACGTACCGATACTCCGTTTTGGAGCTATTTCTGCCAAATAAGTGATTCTACAACAAGTTATGGTTCGTATTCTGGTGCCGTACCAAACGAGAAAATTACTTGGGGCAAATTAGATATCGATACACCAAAATATATTATTGAAAGTGATGCTACAATTGTGGCGCCTTTAATTTTCGCCTATTTATTAGGTCAGTAAAAAATGGATATCAATAAAATTGAAAATATCGAGCTTAAGTACCTTACGGTAGATGATTTCGCCGAGTTAAAAGCAGCAACTTTAGAGTCGTATGCGGGGGTGCTTAATTCCTATTGGAAGAAACATCATATTAAAGATTTAACCACCATGTTCCCTGAGGGGCAGGTGGTTATTAAAGTCGATGGTGATATTGCAGGTTGCGCCTTATCGCTTATTGTCGATTATGATACTATTGATGATGAACATACTTATGAGGATATTATAGGTGGTGAATCGTTTAAAAATCATAATGCCAATGGCGATGTTTTATACGGTATCGATGTGTTTATCAAACCAGAATATAGAGGTTTGCGCTTAGGAAGACGTCTTTACGATTATAGAAAGGAAGTTTGTGAAAACCTAAATTTAAAAAGTATTGTGTTTGGCGGAAGAATGCCTAATTACCATAAGCATAAAACGTTAACTCCTAAAGAATACATTGAAAAAGTAAAGCGTAAAGAAATTCATGATCCGGTTTTAAACTTTCAGATTTCTAACGATTTTCATCCCGTTCGTGTTTTAAAGAATTATTTGGAAGGGGATACAGCATCCAACGAGTATGCGGTTTTAATGGAATGGGATAATATTTACTATACGAAGCCTAATAAAAAGGCGAGTACAGTAAAAACGGTTGTTAGGCTTGGCCTGATTCAGTGGCAAATGCGACCTTATAAAGGACTAAACGATTTGATGCAGCAGGTAGAATATTTTATTGATAGTGTAGCCGCTTATCGATCGGATTTTGCCGTGTTTCCTGAGTTTTTCAACGCGCCGTTAATGGCGAAGTTCAACCACATGCATGAGCCTGATGCCATTCGAGAGTTAGCTAAATTTACAGAAACGATTGTTGAAAAGCTTAAACAGTTATCCATTTCATATAACATCAATATTATTTCTGGGTCTATGCCAGAAGTTGTAGATGATAAGTTGTACAACGTAGGCTATTTATGCCGTCGCGACGGAAGTTTTGAGCGTTATGAAAAAATACATGTAACGCCCGATGAGGCTAAAGTTTGGGGTATGCAACGTGGAAATAAACTGCAAACTTTTGAAACCGATTGTGGTAAAATAGGAATCTTGATTTGTTATGATTCAGAGTTTCCAGAATTAGCACGATTATTGGCCGACGAGGGTATGGATATTTTGTTTATTCCGTTTTTAACCGATACGCAAAATGGTTACTCTCGTGTGCGTTTATGTGCGCAAGCCCGTGCTGTAGAGAATGAGTGTTATGTAGCGATTTCAGGAAGTGTTGGTAATTTGCCAAATGTGAATAATATGGACATCCAATACGCGCAATCAGCCGTGTTTACACCGTGTGATTTTTCATTTCCAAGTAATGGTATTAAGGCAGAAGCCACCACGAATACCGAAATGATTTTGGTTGCCGATGTCGATTTAAGCTTGCTAAGAGAATTGCACTCATTCGGTGCCGTTAAAAATTTGAAGGATCGAAGAAAAGATTTTTACGATGTTATTCGTATTAAAAATCAGAAATAGTATATTTAAACTTGAAACTAAATAACATTTTACCCTTACAAAATGAAAAATAGAAATGATAATTTAAAACGTGTCATTGTTGATTTTAAGAAGTTAACTCCAGAGATTTTAGCTTTGTTGGTTGAGCGCTACCCCGATGGTTATGATGAAGATCAGATCATTTCTTTTAAAAATCAACATAACGAAATTATCGAAGCCGTTGAAGTAACAACTCATGATACTAAATACCTAGTGAAGGTAAGTACAAAACTTGCGATTACTATGGAAAATTATGATGAGGACGATTATGAAGATTTCGATAATAATGATCCTGAAGCGGTGCAACCACCCGAAATTGCAGACGAAGATTAGTGATGTTCAATTCATCGTGCTCACATACGAATTGACAATAAAAAATATTCAATAATAAATAATATAGAGTTATGAGAACTGCCGCTTTTAAATCCTACAAAAACGGTTATTACAATTTTTGGTTTGAAAATGGTGAAGAACTTGCTTTTGAAGATGTTCACCCACGTGTTTTGAAACAATTTGATTTAAAAAACGATGAAGGTCTTATAGATAAAGACTTTAAAATCACTTTCGTGGAAGACGAAGATGGCGATGATGTTTTTTATCGTATCGAGAGTTTGAAACCGCTGTAGATTTTTTAGTTGTTGGTTGCTCGTTGTTGGTTTTTGGTTGCTTACTCTTGCGGTGCTGTGACACAGAGCCACACTGAGGTTTCGCAGAGACTCACAGAGATTTTTTTAGACAAGAATTGATACTTTACTATTTTTGAAAATTAGCGTAAAAGTAAGTCTAACAACCAATAATTCTAGACACAGATTCCACGGATTTCAGAGATTTTGCGTTCTACTTCCTTTGCGACTTAGCGTCTTTGCGAGAAATTGTTTTAGTTTTTGGTTGCTTACTCTTGCTGGGCTGTGACACAGAGCCACACTGAGGTTCCGCAGTGACTCGCAGAGATTTTTTTAGATAAGAATTGATACTTTACTATTTTTGAAAATTAGCGTAAAAGTAAGTCTAACAACCAATAATTCTAGACACAGATTCCACGGATTTCACAGATTTTTCGGTCTACTTTCTTTGCGTCTTAGCGTCTTTGCGAGAAACTCTTCACAAAAACCTCCCCAATAAAAACCCCATAAACCACACTGTACTCCAGCGCAATTATCCATAGGTTCTCCGATTTATTGGCTTGATTAATATTGAGGTAAGCCAAATAGCTTAAGATGATCATAAAGCTCCAAACCAAAGGAAACTTGTACTTCGTGAAAATCGATAAAATTAAAAGGGTGGCCACGTACCAAGGGTGTACGGTAGTGGCTGTAAAATAGTAAAATGATAGCGCGAATAGCATCGCTGTAATAAGCTGAACGGTAGTTTTATTTTGCCTGAAAAAGCTAAGCGCGAGAACGACTAAAATCACTAAAACAGCAATGCCTTTGCCTATAAAAGCTATTTCATTATAACCTCGAAAAGTATAGCCTATTTCTCTAGCGATATAATACAAACTGCCGTTAAATTCGAAATTCTGAAACCATAAAGCCACGGTAGTAGCATAATTATTTATGAATTCTGAAGCATAAAAAGGTGCAAAAAGTAAAAGGGTGCAAAAACCTATAATAGCATAAAAAGAGTTGAGCTTAAATAGCCCTTTTTTGAATGTATTTGGTGCTTGGTTGATATTGTCCTCATTTATGATTTTAGAGTTAGGACAAGGCTCTGATGGCGTAATAGGTATATGTTGCGCTCTTTGAGACGTAGAACGTTTCACAAACCATTGATAAAATAGCGGCAGAAAAATTAAAGGAATCAATTTCACCGATATGGATAAGGAAAACACCACCGCTGCCCATGGCCATTTTCCGAGGTGTAGTAAATAAAGGCTCCATATTAAAAAGAAAATCATAACCCCTTCAAAATGCAGGTTTCCGGTAAGTTCTATAATTATAAACGGATTTAGAACATACCAGAATATAAGATAGGATGGAAGTTGGAGTTTTTCAAGCAGTTTTTTTCCGAAGTAAAGGGTTCCGAAATCGGCAGCAATAATCAGCAATCTCATGACCACGACCGCCCCAAGGATGTTCTGACTCGAAAATAAGGCTGCAATTGCAAAACAAAGCTGATTAATGGGTGGGTAATTTGAAAAATGACTGGCGTTTAAATCGCCCATGCCTTTTTGAAGTTCATAGGCTTGGGCAACGGGAGCATGGCCTTCCGCGATAAGCGCATTAACCGTGTTTACATAGGGGTTAATGCCTTCGAGAATGATTCGTCCGTCCCAAATAAAACGGTAAAAATCTTGTGAAAGATTAGGAATGGCACATATAAAAATGGCTCGAAAAGCAAAAGCGAAATAGGTGAGTGCTTTTGTATTTCCTTTTAAAAGCTGAACCAGTTTATAAAATAAATAGAAAAGCGCTATGTAAAGACCAATCAGCTTCACATAATCGGTTCGAACTAAGTTATAAGCAAATGCCCAATAAAAAAACAAACAGGACAGCGCTAAAAGCACTGGTGTTTTGTTCAGTTTTAAAAAGGAAGCATTAATTTGCATAAACCTCGAAGTTATGAAAAAGCCCTGTTAGTTTAGTAAGTTTCAAAGTTAAGATCGAAACCACTAACTAATAACCATCAACCAAAAACCAATTAAAACTACACCTTCGAACGTAAAGACTTAAAGAATACATAGCCAAAACCAACGAAAAGCATCGTGTGGAAAGGGAACAATCCAAAGTCACCACCTTGATTTCCTACGGTAAAGGCGCTATACATACCAAAAGCAAAGTATAACATGAGTAAACCTTCAAAAACTACGTTGATAGAAAGGTTTTTTGCCATGTATTTGTTGCTTTTCCAGTTGTCTTTGTATTTACTGATATTGAATTTTGGCGTACGAATAAATTCAGATTTTTTTCCAATATGACCTTCAATTACAGCAATCGAGTTGTGTAACGAAAAGCCCATAGCAATGGAGAAAAACACGAAAAACATACCAATATACCTAATGAAGTTTTTAAAGCCACTACCATAGGTGTTTTTATACATGAACCAGTAGCAGATAAAAAAGATGATGGTACTCATAACAAAGAAACTCATCACATAAAAGTAAGGTCTTAAGTGTGCATATTCATTCTTGATATACAACATTGGGATACTTAAAATACCAACAATAAGTACGTTTAAAAACATGGTACTGTTTAATAAATGTAGTAAACCGTGTACCTTAGATTTTGGTGAAATGTCTGAGGTTAAAACACGTTTAAGCATTTTTCTAAAGTTCTCTGCACCACCTTTATTCCAACGGAATTGTTGTGAACGTGCGGCACTTATTACGATTGGCAGTTCGGCAGGTGTTTCAACATCTTCTAAATATTTGAATTTCCAGTTTTTTAATTGGGCGCGGTAACTTAAATCTAAATCTTCAGTAAGGGTATCACCTTCCCAGTTTCCCGCATCGATAATACAGGTTTTACGCCATAAACCAGCGGTTCCGTTAAAGTTGATAAAGTGCCCTTTACTGTTTCTACCGACTTGTTCTAGCGTGAAATGTGCATCAAGAGCAAACGCTTGAATTTTAGTTAGTATTGAATAATTTCTATTGATATGTCCCCAACGTGTTTGAACAACGCCTATAGCTTCATCTTTAAAATAAGGTACAGTACGTTTTAACCAGTCTTTTTTCGGAAGAAAATCAGAGTCGAAAATCGCAATAATGTCACCTTTGGCAATTTCTAAACCTTCTTTTAGCGCTCCGGCTTTAAAACCAACCCTGTTTACTCTTGTAATATGTGTGATATCTATTCCCGTAGCATGAAGTCTTTCAATTTGTTTTCTAGTACTTACAACAGTTTCGTCGGTAGAATCATCTAAAACCTGAATTTCAAGTTTGTCTTTAGGGTATTCCAATTCAACGATATTGTCTAATAGACGTTCCATAACATACATTTCGTTATAAACCGGAAGCTGTATGGTGATGAAAGGCACTTCATCTGGATTCGATAAATCAAGTTGAGGCGAATCATCTTCCTTCTTTTTAGATGATAAATAGTTAAAAAGTAGGTTCAGCTGAGCTAAAGCATACATGAAAATAAGCAGTAGCGAAATGCTATAAATTACTATTATTGTGGTTTCTAGAATCATTTTTTTATACTGTATTTAAAAATCCAACCAAGAATTTTTGCGCCTGCAAATATAGCACCTTTTATTGTACCTGACACCTTTGAGACGCCAATTCTATTTCTGTAATTTACAGGGACTTCCGTGTATGAAAAATCTCTTTTTAGAGCTTTCAATTGCATCTCGACAGTCCACCCATAGGTCTTATCTTCCATATCGAGCTCTAAAAGTTTAGCATATTTAATAGCTCTAAACGGGCCGAGATCGGTAAAGGTAGATTTGAAAAACAGCGCCATGAGTGATGTGGCGAGCCAATTTCCAAAAATTTGAGGGCTGGTCATGGAACCAGATTCACGAAGATTTTTTACACGTGCACCAATAACAAAATCGATGTTGTCATTAGTAATAGGTGAGACAATTTTAGTTAACTCTTCGGGATAATCACTGTAATCACCGTCAAGAAAAACAATAATATCAGGTTTGGTAGGTTGGTTGGCAATGTGCTGCATGCCTTTTAAGCAAGCATAGCCGTAGCCTTTATGGGGTTCAGATAACACGGTGGCGCCTGCTTCCTTGGCATTGATTTCAGTATTGTCGGTTGAGTTGTTGCTCACCACAATAATTTCATCGACCAATTTAGGGATTGCTTTAACAACAAGGCCGATAGAATCAGCTTCATTGTAGGCAGGAATAATGACCTTTATAATAGCCATTGTAGGGCTGGGTTAGTATTTGGGTTAATAATACCATTTCTGCTTTTAATTTCTGTCAATAAAATGCGCCATTTTGCTTTCTAGTGCAACATAAAAAGAAACCGTAGCTATGGCTATGCTTTATTTTTCTGATTTCTATAAAACAAAAAATCATCCCCGTTCTGCAACGGGGCAGGCTATTTTCTTTTACCATAAATTAAAAGCAGAAATGGTATGAGATTGCCGCAAATGTAACATATTTTTAGTGTTTCATTGAATTAGCTAATATTTTAACAGTGATTTATTTAGAATTCACTTCTATTTTACGTGTCAAAGTATGGCTTTAAGCTTTGTGTTATTTCTGGTTTACTAAATCCATTAAATCGACATCATTACCTAAAAGTATGTCATTAGAGTTGATGCGTCCTTTCATCGTATCGTTTTCCAATTTTAAAACGCCTCTAGGGCAAACAGCAGAGCAAACGCCGCAACCAACACAGCTTGAACGTACTATGTTTTCACCTTTTTGAGCATAGGCACGCACATCGATACCCATTTCACAGTATGTAGAACAATTTCCACATGAAATACATTGTCCGCCATTGGTGGTAATCCTAAATTTCGAAAATAAACGTTGCTGAAACCCTAAAATAGCAGCCATTGGGCATCCAAATCGGCACCATACGCGATTCCCTAAAATCGGATAGAAACCCGTGCCAACCACACCAGAAAATATGGAGCCAATATATAAACCATAGGCAGAACGTAGGCTACTCGATTTTACGAAAAATAATTTGTCGCTCGTTCCAGTATAATGCATCGCGAAAAGTGCTGCAATAATCACAAAGAAACCTAAGGCACCGTATTTGGCATCCTTACCAAGTTCGTGGCGCTTAAAAATAAAAGTAAGTGAGAATACCAATGTTAATAATACGCCAACTCCAATAAGGAAAGTGGGGCGTGAAATCCAATATTTGTTAGGGTCGTTTCCTAAATAAGAATATATGACGGCTGTCGTCATGATAACTGAAAATACTAAAACGGTATGAATGAGCCAGCGTTCCAATTTCCATGCAGATAATTTTTTACTGCTTAATTGACGAAAGGCATCACCGGCAGTTTCGGCCAAGCCACCACAACCACAAACCCAAGAACAATACCAGCGTTTGCCGTACTTGTAGGTTAAAATGGGTGAAACCACAAATATGGAAAGTACACCAAAAATTAAAAGACCTAGACCTAAATACCCTGAAGAAAGAAAACCATTTATAGACCAGCCATCAAACAAATAATAGTTCAAGGGCCACATGCTTTTTAAATCATAATAAGGTAAATTATAATCGGCACTTTCATTTAATCGCGCCATAAATTCGGGAATAAGAAAGGCGAAAGCAAGTTGAAAAACCATCACCGAAACCGTTCGTAACTGTTGGTAGCGGTTGTGGCGGTATTTTAAAATGTATTTATAGCCAAAAATTAATATGGCCAGTGTGTAAAGGGTGCCGTAAACGAACCATTGGCTCGCAGGTCTTCCGCTTAAAAGGAAACTTAGCGGATCAAAAAGAGCTATAAGTCCTCCATTGGCCTCGCCATTACGACCCTGTCCTAAGTACTGCGGGAAAAAGTAAAGCACAATGTAAAACCCAGTTAAAAAAATGCCGGTAATCCAAGCCAAAACCCCTCTTGAAGTAAGTGACTTAAACCAAACACCATTATTTTTGATGCCTTCCATTTTGTTGAGATACAAACTGTTTGAAAAAAGAATGGTACCTGCCGTTATAAGTCCTAAAGACAAACTTAAGAACCATGTTTTATTAGGAAAGTTGGTGTTGAACACGGCAAGTGCTAAAATGAAAAGCCCCGATACCCCAAGGAAAACCGCTGCTTTTTGCTTTCCTGAAAGCACATTGGTGTCAGGTGTTGTTAAAGACATGCTATGGTTTTGTTTATCGCTCATGTGTGGTTTTAATTATGCAGTTTGGAATTGAATGTCAAATCGAGCGCAGTCGAGATTGAGTTTCTTTCTCATCAGAGGGTTCTCGACTGCGTTCGAACTGACAAGAATATATGATTTGCTTTTTTTTTGTTTTCAAAACAATAAGAAGTTTGTGTTATAGGTGTTCATCTACTAGTTTTAATTGGTTTCTATACGATTGAAGAATATCTTTTTCGTAAGTTTTATAAAATTCAGGTTCGAAATTAGCTTCAGCTAAATTTGTAATCACATAATCTAAATCGCGTTTTTCAGTAAGCCAGCGGTCAAAGGTTTCGTGACGCATACGAATACCAAACGTGTTAATGCCTAAAAACTGATTCGTATTTTCATGAAAAGCTATAGTTATGCATTTCGTGTCATCGTCATGTTTCCAGTGAAAATGTTGTTCATATTCTAGTCTGCCTTTCAATCCGTGTACCCAACCATAAGTTTGGTATTCGATGTCTAAAAATTTAGCAGAGTTAAACCAGTGCCCAGGGTTGTAGGCCATGTGATTCCCGCAAATGGTTTGAGCTAAGACTTCACCCATCATGCGGCCCGTGTACCAAACCGACTCAATAGGTGGACGCTGACCAATAGCTTCATTTTGCTCGGCACAATCGCCAATAGCATAAATATTTGGAATATTGGTTTCTAAAAATCGATTCACAAGTACGCCTCTGTTTGTTTCAATATTGGAGTTTTTAAGGAAATCGATATTTGGAGAAACCCCTGCTGTAAGTCCGACGACTGTACAAGGAATTTCTTCACCAGTTTCTTTGATGATAACCGATTTCACCTGACCATTGTCATCTGAAACAATTTCTTTTAAATTCGTGTTTAAACGTAAATCGATGTGGTGGTTTTTTATATGACGGTTTATCATTTCACTTTCACCTTTTGGTAAAACCCCGTTCCAAAAACTTTTTTCTCGAACTAGTAAAGTCACCGGAATATTACGTGAATTCAGCATTTCGGCTAGCTCGATGCCTATTAAGCCGCCACCAACAATCACTGCGCGTTTACAAGTTTTATTATCTGGGGCATGTTGTTCTAAATTCTCTAAATCCTGTTTGTGATACAAGCCCATAACACCTTTTAAATCCTGCCCCGGCCAGCCAAATTTGTTAGGTTTACTTCCTGTGGCAATGATGAGTTTGTCGTAATTTAAAGTCTCGCCACCGTCAAAATGAAGGGTTTTAGAGTCGCTATCAACCGTTTTTATATAGCCTTTTTTTAATTCGATTCTGTTCTTCTCCCAGAACCAGTTTTCATAAGGTTGGGTATGCTCAAAAGTCATGTGTCCCATGTAAATGTACATGAGGGCTGTTCTGGAGAAAAAATAATCGGTTTCCGCAGAAATAATTGTAATTTTTTTATCGGATAATTTTCTAATATGTCTAGCCGCCGTCACGCCAGAGATCCCATTTCCTATAATAACAATATGTTCTTCCATGGACTTTTTTAGATTATGTTGTATTGGGTCGTAGTTAAAGGTAATAACTTAACAGCAGAATGTCATTTAGTTGGTGTTTTTATTGAAAACACCCAGCTTGACTGGGTGTCTCATGAAAATTCTGGTCATATCGAAATTGATTTGGGCTTTTATAATGATTCGTTCTCAGTGTGATGAGATTATGAATAGAGTTCAGAATGACGCCAGTTCGTGTTTTTTAGACAAGCTTTGAATGAAAATTACCGTACTACTGAATTTGATTCAATATGACATATTTCACGTATAACCTCAAAAAAATAATAATTACTTAACCCACCCATTAATTATTCTTCAAAGAAACCTTTAGTTTTGCTGAAAACAGATTTTATGATGCGCACAATAGCAATTGGAGATATTCACGGGGGTTTAAGAGCACTAACTCAAGTACTGAATAAAGTTGAAGTTAAAGATGAAGACAAACTTATTTTTGTTGGCGATTATGTTGATGGATGGAGTGAAGCAGCTCAGGTAGTACAACTTTTAATCGAGCTTTCCCAAAAAGTAAACTGTGTGTGTATTAAAGGAAATCATGATGTTTGGGCAGAAGAATGGTTGCGTTCTGGCGAAGTAAATCCAACTTGGTACATGCACGGTGGTAAGGAAACAATGGAAAGTTATGCCCCGTTTTCAGATGAAGATAAAAAGGCTCATTTAGCCTTTTTTGAAAACATGCCGTTGTATCATTTAGATGATGAAAATCGTTTGTTTTTGCATGCAGGATTTACCTCGGTGAAAGGGATTGAGCATGAGCTTGATAAGCGTTATTTTTATTTAGATCGCACCTTATGGGAAATGGCTTTAACCATGAAAACCGATATTGACGAAAATGATGTCATTTACCCAAAACGTTTAAAATTTTACAAAGAAGTTTATATCGGGCACACCCCAACCACTAATTTTGGTGTTGAGGTGCCTATGAATGCCATGAATATATGGAATATTGATACTGGTGCTGCTTTTAAAGGTCGTGTAACCGCTATGAACGTTGATACCAAAGCGTTTGTTCAAAGTGATAATTTACCAGCTTTATACCCTAACGAAAAAGGGCGAAATAAATAGGAGGTTTCTATTAATGAATTACTTTGCCACGCGATTTAAATAAAATTGGTAAAGTTCTTCCGCGGAAGCGCCAAACCATTTTTTTACATAAATGCTCCAATATAAATACTGCAATTTCCAAACGCCGTGTTTTTCATAGCAACGTGCCGATGTTTGTAATTTTTTATTAATCACCACAAATTGCTTTCGAGCGTAGAGTGCGTTAATCAAAATATTGTCTTCGTAAATGATGAAATTTTCATTATAACCACCAATGTCGCGAAATAAGGATTTGGTGATAAACTGACTTTGGTCGCCACCTCTGCAAGCTCTCCAGCTAAATTTTGTTAACCAACTGGCTAGTTTTAACCACCAATGGTTATTATCAAACTGCATCCTAAAACAACCCGCTTCATGCCCTTTATTAAATTCTTCAATAATAAAAGTATCGAAATGTTTAGGCGGAAAAGAATCGGCGTGAAGAAAATATAAAATGTTGCCTTTGGCATGTTTTGCGCCAAAATTCATCTGCTTGGCACGACCTTTTTCAGATTCTAAAGACATGATGTTTTGAGCCGAAAAGGATTCAACGATTTCTCTCGTGTTATCAATACTACCACCATCAACAACAATAATTTCAGCAATATTTTCCGCGGAAGCGTTTTCAAAAAGATGCTCTAAAAGCTTTCTAATAAAAGGCGCTTCGTTTAAAACAGGGATGATTATGGAGATTTGGCTACTCATTGAGCTCCCAAAGATACTCTTTATAATGTGTTTTCGCTTTCGCGGAAATGTTAACGCTTGAAAACTGGTTTAGAAAATCTATTAAAGAACCATTTTGCTTAAAGTCTTTGGTAAACCACTGAAAAATCTTTGATAATTCCAGGTGTTCCTTGGAGATGCTATTTTTAGAATCGTCGCGTATGAAAGCGGTAGTCGCTTGGTCTAACTGATACTCCAATTTTGAAGCGGTGTATGCTTTATTTAGTAATTTCGGACAAGAAACTGCGGCGCAAACTATTGCGAAATGTATACGCGGCTCATGCATGTCTCTCAAGATTTTATGCTCAATTTCATGAAGGTTGTATGCGGTGTCTCCTAGCTTCCAAAGTTTTTGTTTCCATGGGTTTCTGATGTCTTTAATACTTTTTATGGGGTAGTTTCTCAGGATTAAATCGACCGTTAAAGCGTTGTAAGCGTTAATCCAGTAAGCGAGTTTTTCAGCGTTATTCCAAGAAGTTTTTGGTGTGCTTTTAGCTAAACTTGAAATGTATTGGTCGAGACGGTTTTTATCTGATAAAAAGCCTTTGTAATTTACTTTTCCGTCTTCAGAAACGTGTTTTTGAAGTAGATCATCCCATAATTGATGGTTAAAAGCTTCTTGTGGTTCTGTTGAAATAGAATCTTCAGCCGTAACGATTGTGAAAGGCTCTATTATGATATTATAAGCGTGAACCTGAAAGTTTCCAAGTAGTAAAAAATTAATAATTAAAAATGAAACGCTTTTCATAAGACTTAGTTTTCAGAAGGTTTAGTGCTTGCAGGATACATTTCCTGTTTAAAAAAATCTTCTGGAAAATTTTCGTCGCCTTCAAAACCCAATTCGATGTCTTTTCCGCTATGCGGGATGTAATCTGTTTTAAAAATATAATCCCAAAAGCTGAACGTGATTCCATAGTTCATACCATATTTTAGTTGATTGGGTAAGGCTTTAGCGTGATGCCAGATGTGCATTTTGGGGTTGTTTAAAATGTATTTTAAAATGCCGTAATCCCAACCTAAATTCGCATGGTTTAGATGCCCAATAACAATACTGAAAAAGTAAACAATGGCCACATCTTTGGAGCTGTAATTCCCAATGATCGCCAGCGGAATATAAAGCAATGATTTATAAACTATGGGTTCCATCCAATGGTAACGTAAATGTGCGGCAAAGCCCATTTCTTTAACCGAATGGTGCACTTTATGAAAATTCCACAGCCAAGGCAGGCGGTGCAAAAGACGGTGGGTGTTCCATTGCACAAAATCTGAAACCAAGAAAAATACTAATAAGCCCAACCAAGCCGGTAATTGATTCACGTCAAAGAGCTGGAAATTTGAAAGCGATAATCCTAAAATGTTTAAGAGATCGTTAAAAACTTCGGCAGCGGTGTTTGAAAGTGCTATTAATATGATGAGATTCAGTAGAAAAAAATTGAAGAACATATAAAAGGTATCCAGCCAAAAATCTTTCCTGAATATCGATTGGTTTTTCCGCCAAGGGCATATAATTTCTAGGCCCCAAACTACCAGAGAAATAATGATTAAACCATAGAAATAGTTGTCCCAGTCACTAGGGAGTTGTACCTCGTGTTTGAGGTAATTCCAGTAACCCGAATAGGCTTTTTTTATGAGGTTTAAATATTTTTCCATCTCTTATTCCTGCGAAGGCAGGAATCTCATGTTTTAAAGTTCAGAATCCCAAAGTAAAGATAAATTCATAATCATCTGTTTTGTCCTCTAGTGACTTAACCTTTATAATTCCGAGGAATCTCACGAATCATGTAAAGATTCTTCAGTCGTACCTCTTTCTGAACAACATTATTAAAACCTAGTTTTTAATTTCTCTTCATAAGATTCAACTTCGACTGAGTCATTCTGCAGAAAGGCAGGTCTGACGTTTAATTAATAATCAAATGGCGATTATCGCCTAGCAACACCCGCCACCATCATAATGGTAAGTTGATTGACTAATATAAATATCATCACGACCTAAATCGGCTAAAGCACCAGCGGTTTTATCACAAATGGCTAAGGGCTGATTTTTCAATAAAACATGACCTTTTTTATCGTCAAAATAATCGTCTTCACCATAATAAATGGCTGCTTTTCCAGTAAAGATACATGGACCATCTTCTGGCATGGGGTCTTTAATGGCAGCCACTTCAATGGATTCGATGTAGATTAACTCCTTGGTAGGGTAGTTTTTAGGGTCTAAAATTCTGTAGGGCTTTCTAGCACGAATTTCAATGGTTCCAAAACCAGCATCGGTCAGTGCTTTAACGTAATCGGCTATAGGTAAACTTCCGCTAAGACATAAAGCACGTAGGCGTTCGTCGTTACGTAAAGTGTCATTCATTGGTTGTTCGCAGGTTGGGTCGCTCATCACCAATTTCCCATGAGGTTTTAAAACGCGGTACATTTCAGCAATAGCTTTCTTTAAATCTTCAGCCTTAAAAATGTTAAACAGACAGTTTTGTGCGGCCACATCAATGCTGTTATCTTCAACCGGAAGGTGCATCGCATCGCCTTTTTTAAGATCTACGAATTCACTTTTAAACCATGGGTTTTGCGCTTCAGCTTCAATAAAGTTTTTTCTTGAAGCTTCAAGCATTTCATCAACGACATCAATTCCAATAACCCCATGTTTTTGACGATTAAAATAGGCGAATTGTAGTAGTTCCATGCCGCCACCAACACCAACATAAAGCATTTTGGGGTTGTTTGCTAAATCGCGTGCATGAACTGTCGTTCCACAACCGTAATTCATCTCTTGCATGATTTTCGGGATCTTTAATCCTGGTAATTCCCAAATCGGATTGGTAGTGCAGCATAAACCAACATCTGGCGTTAATGCGGCTTCTTTGTATACGTCGTGTGTGGTTTCTAAGTAACTCATAGTTTTTATTCCCACGAAAGTGGGAATCTCTTGATTTTAAGTTGATTATTTCGAATTTCTGTAAAAAAACATAATAGAATATGTTCACCTCAAATCTAGAGAGTTGTGTTGAATCTTAGATTTCAGAGGCTTAATCATAAGTTTTTTGCTTTCAAAATTAATGAGATGCCGAATCAAGTTCGGCATGACGTTATGAAAGTTTTATTACATCGTATTCTATAAACTTTTTATAAGTTCCTTAAACAAAGTAATCATCACCGGTTCAGCTTTGTGAGCCATGGCAATAATTTCTTCTATGTTTACAGGTTCTAAGTGGTCTGGGTCGCATTCATCTGTTAAAACTGACACAGCAGCCACTTTTAATTTTAAATGATTGGCTACGATAATCTCTGGAACAGTACTCATCCCTACGGCATCGGCACCTATGATTTTCAGCATGCGGTATTCGGCGCGGGTTTCTAATTGCGGACCTACAACACTGGCGTAAACGCCCTCATGTAAATTGATGTTGTTGGCTTTGGCGATACTTTTAAATTTCGCATTGATTTCGGCGTCATAAGGCGCACTCATATCAACAAAACGCTCGCCCATTTTTTCAACACCATTGAAGGCTAGGGGAGAGCTGCATTGTAAATTAATGTGATCTTCAATAAGCATAAGTTCGCCTTTTTTGAAATCTAAATTAATCGCACCTGCAGCATTGGAAACTAATAAAGTGTGAATGCCTAATTTTTCCATGATTCGTACCGGGTAGGTCACATCTTGTAATGTATAGCCTTCATATAAATGAAAACGACCTTGCATGACTACAACTTTTTTACCTTCTAGTAAACCAAAAATCAATTTACCTTTATGAAACTCTACTGTGGCTGTAGGGAAATACGGAATGTGGTTATAGCTTATTTCTTTAATGATCTCTATTTCATCAATGAGTTGACCTAGTCCTGTGCCTAAAATAATGCCGATTTCAGGTTTGTCAAAACCCTTCTCTATTAAGTATGCCGTTGTTTTTTCTATTTGATTTACCATGATGTATTTTAAGATTTCGTTTAAACAATAGCATGCATTTTGTTATATCTTTGCAGCTTGAAAGGATGTAAGTTTCATAAAATCTATTGTTTAAGTAAATATTTTAAGTTTGAATTATTCTGAGGTTAAAAGTAAATTGTCGTTTCTTTTTTGTTTGCTAGTGCTTACTGTAGCGGCCCAAAAGCCATTGCCTATTCGCACGACCGAATTTAAAGAATTAAAATCCAATAAGTGTGAAGCTCTGGAAAAAAATTTAAAGGCAGAACTTAACAAGAATAAAAGTTGGAAGGCTCTAATTCAGTCAAAGAAAATGTCTATTTCATTGGTAGATTTACATGATATCAATCATATTGGGTTTGCAGGTGTGAACGAAAATAATATGATGTATGCGGCGAGTTTACCTAAAATCGCTGTGCTTTATACGGTTATGGATGCCATTGATAAGGGTATAGTTAAAGACACTCCTGCTGTTCGGAAAGATTTGAGTCTTATGATTAGTAAATCGAATAATGCGGCTTCTACAAGAATGATTGATTTGGTTGGATACAAGCGTATTGAAAAGGTTTTACGTAGTACAAAAACAACTTTATATGATGCTGAACAAGGTGGCGGTTTATGGGTTGGTAAACGCTATGCAGCGGCGGGAGCAAGGTATCCAGATCCCTTAAAAGGCTTAAGTCATGCGGCAACATCTTACCAAGCAGCAAATTTATATTACCATTTGGTTTTTGGAAAACTAATTAATAACCAGCGTTCAGCTGAAATGTTAGAAATTTTAAAAAACCCACAATTGGGGCATAAGTTTGTATATACTTTAAATAAGGTCGCTCCCAATGCCAAATTATTTAGAAAATCGGGCTCATGGAAAAATTATCATTCCGATTCAGTATTAGTTTGGGGAAAGGATAGACGGTATATTTTGGTCGCTTTAATAGAGAGTTCTCATGGCGAACAAATAATTAGAAATCTAATTACTCCAGTTGAAAAAGTGCTAAAAAAATCTAGGATGTTAAATTGTTCTGAGTAAATTAGTGCATGCTAAAAAACTTTGTAAAAAAGACTTTTAATATTCGTGAGGGAGAGTTTCGAATCTCTTTCTTGATGCAACTTTATATCTTTATAGTTATTTCGGTTTTGCTCATGGTAAAACCCACTATTAGTGCCCTTTTCTTATCAAATTTAGGAGCTTCCGAGCTGCCAAATGCTTATTTGATTGTTGCGGTTACAGCCGTGCTCTCTTCTTATTTTTACGATAAATCTCTCCGGTTTTTTAGTATTAAATCTATAGCTATTGTAACGCTTTTATTTTTTAGTGCTTGTTTTTTAGCGCTTGGTTTTATAATTCAGTATCAGTTAAATAGCGATTTTATTCTGTATGCTTATTATGTAAGTGTCTCGCTTTTTGGTGTTTTAGTGACTTCTCAGTTTTGGATTATAGCCAATATGGTTTACAATGCAAGAGAGGCAAAACGTTTGTTTGGTTTTATAGGTTCGGGAGCTATTGCAGGTGGGATTTTTGGAGGTTATTTAACCACTATTATCTCAAAGGCTTTTGGGAATTTATATGTCATTTATTTAGCTTCAGGTTTGATTTTGGTATGTATACCTATTATTTTTTGGGTGTGGAACCACCGTTTACATAATACTACCGATATCCAAACAGGAAAATCAATTAAGCAGAAAAAGAAAAGAAGCCAGATAGCCGTTAAAATAATTTTTAAATCGAAACACCTAACGTATTTAGCATTAACTGTTGGCGTTTCTGTGATCATGGCGAAATTGGTAGACTATCAATTTAGTGATTTTGCAAATTTAAAAATTCAAGACCCTAACGAATTGGCTTCCTTTTTTGGTTTTTGGTTCTCTTCTTTCAATGTCGCGTCCCTTTTAATTCAATTGTTCTTAACCAACCGTTTATTGGCTTGGTTAGGGGTGACTTCTAATTTACTACTGCTACCTTTAGGGATAGCAATGGGCTGTTTGTTGTTTTTGGTTTTTCCAGAATTATGGGTGTTAATTTTATTGAAAGGTGTAGATGGCAGTTTTAAGCAATCCATAAATAAAGCAGCTGTAGAATTATCTATTATGCCTATCCCATATGAAGATAAAAAACAAGCCAAGTCTTTTATCGATGTGGTGGTAGATAGTATAGCTACTGGTATTGCAGGTTTTTTATTGATATTTGTTGTTAGAGGTTTAGATTTACATGAACATTATATCACCGTCATTATATTGTTCTTTCTGTTTGTTTGGATTATACTAATCTATCAGTTACGGAATGCTTATTTTGATACTTTTAAAACCAATATTTTAAGCGCTATAGGTAATCATGATATAGATGGTATTAAGACTTTAAAAAAAGCATTACATGCTTCGGTTATAAAGGTTTTAACCTCTGGAGGAGAAGAGGAGATTATAAACCTTCTAGAACGCTTAGGTGATAGTATTACCGATGTTCATAAGCCTCATATTATAAAACTCTTAGACCACCCTTCTAATTTAGTAAAAGCGGCGGCAATTAAGGAGATTTATTATTTTAAGCATGGGGCCGCTGCAAGTAAAGTTAATAAGTTGATTGAGGTAAACAACGATAGAGAGGTTGTTTATGAAGCTATGGAGTATATGCTGTTGCATACTAAAATAGGTGAAAACAATGTATTTAAAAAATATTTAGATCACCGAAAGAAATACATTGCCGATGCCGCGCTACTTTGTCTTGCTGAACTTGCGGTAGATAATAAGAATTTAGTTAAAAAATACGGACTACATGAGCGTTTAAGAAAACGTATTAAGGCCATTGAAGACGAAACAGTGTCGCATTCTAAAGAGGAAATTGCAGAATTCCTGGTGACTGTAGGTTACGCCCGTTTTTCTGAATTTTTCGAATTTATAAAGAAGTATTTAAAATCAGATACGGCTTATATTTTGAAGCATGCTATTAAAGCTGCTGGGTTGTCTGGGCATGATGAATTTATTAAGGATTTGCTACCCCGATTAAATCAAGAAGAGCTTAGAGAAGTTACCATAAGTGCGCTTCATAGTTTCGGGAACCATGTACCAAATTATTTACTTGAATATGGTGTTTACGAAAATCTAGATTCAAAAGTAAAAAAGCACTTGCCAAAAGTCTTGGCGACTATAAAAAATAGGGATTCCTTAAAACTACTAATCCGATTGGGTATTTCTAGTGATCCTTATATGCGATTTGAAGCGGTTAAAGTTATGGTAGATTTGCATTTTCAGGATATCGGCGTGAAAATGGATAAAGACAGGGTGTTTGAAAATGTACTTAAAGAATGTGAATTTTATTTACAACGCATATCCATAATAAAAACAATACAGAAAGAAGAGGAATTAGTTACTGAAAACACAGCGTTACAAATTTCGATGGAACAATTAGTTCATGTTATTCAAGAGGAATTAGATTGTTCTATGCATGTTATTTTTGAAATTTTATCTCTTGTACTTAATGAAGATGATATGGAAATTGCATATTTCGGTTTAAAAGATGAAGCTGAATCCGTTAAGGTAAATTCTATAGAGTTTCTAGATAATATTCTGCATGTAAGTTTAAAGGCAGAACTGATTCCTATAGTTGAGTATCATTTTATTGAAGAGCGTGAAATACAGGATTTAAGCCAAGTTCAAGCCAAATTTAGTGATGTAGAAATCTGTTTAATCACACTACTTAAAGACGGGAATGTCACATTGAAATTAGCAGCGCTCCATGTCTTAGAAAACATGCCAGATGCTAGTGGGTATAAAAACGCCTTAAAACCATTAACGCGACATGCAGAAGCGGAAATAAGTAATAAGGCGCATCAAATTTTAAATGCTATTAAGCGTCCGGATTAATAATTCGGTCTATTTTATTTGCTAAATCTAAGTGAGCCCAAGCCGAATTTTTATTCAGAACATTGGTCATTAAACAAACCATATATTTTTTGCCATTCGGTTGTTCTACGATGATTACGGAATTCATGTAATTGAAAACATTACCCTGGTAATCGCCACAGTTTGGGTTTTTTTCGCGGTTACATTTGTAGAAACTACCCGATTTAAAGTAAACGGCAGCTTCTTTTAAACGTGGTGACTGTGCATAACGAATACGTCTGTCTGTTAAATAAATTAGACGTTTCATTTCTAAACTCGTTTTTCTATCATGAAGATTTCCTTGTTCTAATAGGACTAGAAACTTCATTAATCCTTTTGGTGTGGCACTACTTCCACCTTTTCTACCAACATATTTTGCTGAAGCGTGTGTGAACATACCGCCAAGTTTCCATTCGTCTTCCGTAATACCTATGTCTCTTAATGGTTGGTTTATTACGCGATGTGCACGATTAGTTAACGTATCACGACGTGTTTCTTTAAAATAATTTAAGGCCTCCTCATCGGTTAATTCTGGGTATTTTTCTCCAAAGTGATTGAGTAGCATGGTTTCTCTAAACACAACAGTTGCTGCGCCATTATTACTTACCGATACCATGTGGTCTAACCATTCATATAATGAAAATACATCGCTAGAAACAACTTTACGTTTTACTTGTTTTTCGGTTTCAATATTATAAACCGGAATGGTGTGGTGGTCTCCAGTTCCAAAAATACCAGAAGCGACTCTTTTGTCGCGCATCAAATCGGTTCTTTTGTTCCATGAATTAGGATACAGTTTTTTTAATTCTGAAAAGAACGCGTTTAATACAACAAGTTTACCAACGCTGCCTGGTTGGTAACCTCTGTTTTCGCGGTAAGCGGCGTATTTTAAATCGCTTGGGTCAGACATATCTACCGCTGTTAAAGAGTAATTCCCACTAGGGATGGCTCTTTTTATGGCCCTTGAAAATTCAGGATCTTCTTTTAAAAGACTATCTACTACTTCGCCATTACATGAAGTTAAATTTAGTTTAATGTCTTCGAGTTTTAATAAAGCGCCTTCTGGAATTCGTCTATAGCCTTTTTCGCTATTTACAGCCTTTTCTACATAAAGTAATCTTGCGATTTTTGTTGATTTGTAGCCGTCTATTGGATAAAGTGCGCCTAAAATAATAAGCGGAATTCCTATGCCAAGAAAAAGTAATTTTTGCATATTGTTACAAGTTTGAGTTTAAAGGGATATTTTGATTGTAGTTTACTTTTGGAGTAATCGATTTTAAATACTTCGAGCTTGATGCTTTTTTGTTTTGTACAAAAGGACGTATTTGGAATAACCAAAGTTTATCATTTTGAAAGCCCATTTCCATATCATAAGGGCCTTTGTAGTCCGAACCCGTTTGCTCTGGCATCTTTTTACGGACTTGTTCTACCATTTCACGAATAGACTGCATGTTTTTTTCTGATAAAATAGGATCTTCAAACGTGGTGTATTCGCGATTCGTGCCTCCCGTTTTTGGAAGGGTTAAAAAACTAGGTTCTCTAGAAGGTGATAATAATAAGTTATTGTGTTTTGAAACCATTCGTGTTTCAGCCGATTGACCATCAACCGCACCACCAACACCGCGACTAAAAGCAATGGTTAAATCATCTTCGCCACCAGCGTTAATTCCGGTTGTTACTACAACGCCAGAATAATCTACGTTTACCCCAGGAATAACCAAAATTGAAGGGAATACATATTCAGGGTTTAAAAGGTACTTTTGACGCCATTTTAAACTACGTTCCATATAAGGTGACGCCCAAACTTTTTTGATGCCTTCAATGATTTTTTGTTCCGCTAGAACATTAAACAACGTTAAGTTTAAACCAGCTCCAGTAAATTCTTTGAGATCCTCCATATTGGTGTCACTTCTTAAGAAAACAGGAACTTCACCAATAGGTTTCTTGAAAGCATCTATGAAATTTTTACGTAATTGTGCGATAAAATCAGGATTAAGGTCCATGTTTATAATCGCAGTTCTTAAAGTACTTAAGCGTTTAAATTGATAGGCTTCAACTTCATTTTCTGTTTTGTTAGCCTTTTTCATGGCTTCACATTCAGCATAGGTTTGCGTTAAAAACGCCCAATAGGTCATGTTTTGACCTGTCATTTGATTATCAAGGTGCTTTCTGAAAATACCAAATGGAATGACAAAACCTTCTACCACATGATCGGGGAACATCGATTTTAACTGTGATAAATTTGCTGCTTTTGGACCACAAAGTTTTCCTGAATCGGAAGCGTCCACCTCACGCATATTTAAAATATCGGTTTGATCCAATTGTATGCGATCTACAGGTACTGTGATTTTATTGGTGCTGCGCTCTACTTTACTAAAAAGAGCTTTTTCTTCGGAAGACATTTGGCCTTCAGTTTTAACAATCACATTACCCTTTGTCGAAACCGCGTAGAATACCTTTTTACCATTGTACTTGGCTAAATCGTCTAAGTTTTCTTGTGAAAGTGCCGCATTTGGTACACCTAGGTTTCTAGCTAATAATTGCACGTGTGATACTAAATTTCCCTCGGAAACGGTCATAATTCCAGCTATAGGTTTTAGTCCTGAAGGTGGTCTGTTGAATACGTAAATTTTATCTTTTGAAAAATTGATATTTTCAATCGAACCTTCAACTACAACCAATTCACCAAAAGCATAACCAGGGTTTAATCCTCTTATGGTTGCTGGTTTTGAAACACCAATCACTTCATTTTTAATCGATGATTTTTCAGAAATATATTTTCCTAAAACCCCAACACTATTTCCTAAGTCTAAGGCGATAGATGAACGAATTTTATCATCAATAAAACCATAAGATAAAGGTTCGAATTGTGAGTAAGTTTCAACAATTTCACTATAATTTGCCTTTACCATTCCAGCACTCCATTCTACAACACTTCTAGAAGTGCTTAATACCTTGTTTAATTCGGCAATAGTTAATTGTTTTTTATTTTTGTATTTTCCTAAAGTCGATTTGATTTTGTTGTATTCCCAAAGTTCAATTAAACCTGTAGAAGCCGCCACATAGCTTAAGTAATCAATTTTTTGCAGGATACCATTTAGGTCGTTCGGCGTCCATTCTTGAGAATTCTGAAAAACGGTTTTTTCAATCTTATTAGAAATATCTAATGCTGCTAATTTATCGTTTGCCGAATTTAAACCTTCAAAATGTTCACGAATATACATGAGCACGGGGCCTAAAGTTTCAATCTTGTCTTTTGCTGATAAACCGGCGTTATAAGGCGCTAATAAATTATTTAATTCGGTTTTATGCGGATTAGAAAGTTGGTTGCTTAATCCTTTAATATCTTTTATGTTTAGAGGTTTGTAGTAATCCTCCATGGTGGCTAATAAGGTCTTGAATTCCTTTTTTTGATCTGCACTAAGATCTGAGTTATGTTTTGAAACAAAGCTTTTTACCGAAGCGATATCTCTTTTTTCAGGATTACCATGAATCTTAATTCTTAGTTTCATAAATGAACTAATTTCATTTCCTAAAACTTTAGATTCGCTACGCATTTTTTGAGCTAAATTGCTGTCTCCAGAATGCGGGATATCATGTAATGATTGTTTCAGTAAAAAGAATTGACCTTTGGTGTAACTCTTGTTTTTTAGTAGCCATTTGTAGAATTCTAGGCCCCAGGCTTGTTCATCTTCAGATTGCATTGCCCCACGGTAAAATTGCCCGCGTCTATAAATCCAGCCTTCGTCAACACTTTGTAAATACTTAACTATTTGATATTGTTTTAATCGGCTATGGTTATGCTTGTGGTCCCAAAAGTCTTCATTTTCATTTTGAACTAATAAGTTGCCAAAAAAGATATGATGCTTTTTTCCTAGTTTTTCAACATCAGATTTCAAACTGGCGTGTTGGATACCACCAATCTCATCCGGACAAGGGTCTTTGGCTTCACGTATGGTACCATCATCACAAAACCATTTTATTCTGTAATATGGTCCGCGAACGTCTTTTTTATAAGCTTTGATTTGTGATTTTATCTGATCAACGGGTAGTTCTTGAGCCGTTGCAGCACTTGTCGATATCAGGCAAGCAAGCGCTAAGATTTTGGTGGTTGTTTTTCTAAGGGATAGAGGTTTTAGCCCCCACAAGGAGATTGTAGTTTGCAAGACAAATTGGTTTTAATTAATAAGCTAATAAAGATATGAATTTTAGCCTGTATAAAAAGTGTCTTTGTTAATAAATTGTTAAAATATAATGTAAATAAGTGAGTTATGTCGTTGTTAGTGTGTGTGTTAATTTGAAATGAGTTTCATGAGCTGAGGAAAAGCATTAAGGTCTTCAATGGTGTCTATGTCGTTTAGGGTTTCTAAAACATCATAAGTTGCCTTTTTTGTTTTAATTTCATTTAAGGTTGTTTCGAGTAAGTGGGTTTCACTCCAGGGTTTGTTTTCAAAAATAAAATCATGCATTTTAGAAAGACCAACGAGATAGTAACCACCGTCTTCAGCAGGGCCAAAAACAATGTCGTTATACTTAAGTTTGGTTAAAGCAGTATTGAGGTGCGCGGTAGTCAAACTTGGTAAATCAGAACCAATTAGAACAATGCGTTCATAACCTTTTTCAAAACTCGTTTTAAAGGCGTTTTTCATTCGGGCACCTAGGTCTTCTCCGTGTTGTATGGTTTTTTTTGTGTTTTTCCAAATCGTCTCGTCTAAGGTTTCAGAAAAATGAATACACACATCAGCTGAAATGTTTTTCGTGACATTTTCAGTGATTTCTAATAGGGCTTTGTAAACCTTTACGGCGTTATCATCACCTACGGTTTTAGCCAATCGTGTTTTTACTTTGCCGAGTTGTATGTTTTTTACAAATACAATAACGAGTTCTTTATTCATAAACTTGAATGCCATTTTTTAACCATTTGCGCCACGATTTTGAATAAGTGTGTACGCTATCGGTTGGTTTGTTATTTTCGTTATAAACAGGGAAATTGCTGTTTTTCCATGTGATGATACCACCGTATAAATTTTTCACATGAGTATAACCGGCCTCTTTTAATTTTTCGCCAATAGTTTCCGATCGCATGCCTAGGGTGCAATACACAATGATTTCTGAAGTTTTATTCGGAATTATCTTCTGAATTGTATCCATGCTGAAGTTGTTATAATCTACTAAAATGGCGTCTTTAAGATGGCTAACGGCGTATTCATTAGGTGCTCTGGTGTCTAAATAGATGACTTCGGAAGGAGTGTTTTGTAATTCTGAAGCCTTGATATAAGGAATACTTTCTTTGTTATATTTTTTGAGCAGTTTGTCCAATGATTTTTGAGCAAAACTTACTGTAGTACATGATAGTAGTATGAATAGGATTATGTTTTTCATAGTCATGAGATTCCTGCCTGCGCAGGAATTAAGCAACAACACCTTGACAACTACTACCGGCACCCGCAGTACAGCCATAGCAATGTTGTGAAATTGAAATATTTCGCCCTTCTAACAAATCTTCATTATATTCAGATATGTGTTTTACTTTACTGTTTACAGGAAGTTCGAGCATTTGATTAAAATCACAATCATATAAATAGCCGTCCCAGCTTACCGAAAGTGTATTGGTGCACATCACATTTTTTACTGCTTCAGGGTTATAGGCTTCCACCAAAGCATACATGTAATCCTCATAGTTTTCAGAAGCAATTAAATAATCTAAAAAACGTGAAATGGGTAAATTTGTAATGGCAAATAAGTTGTGGAAGTCAATATTAAAATCTTCTTTCAATGCTTTTTTAAACTCTTTTTCCATCGATGCTTGGTCACCAGGTAAAAAAGCGCCAGAAGGGTTGTAAACTAAATCAAGTTTTAAATCGCTATTGGGTATGCCGTAACCAATCGCGTTTAAGTCATTCAGTGCTTTAATCGACTTATCAAAAACACCATCGCCACGTTGTTTGTCAGTTTTTCCACGGGACCAGTGTGGCATAGAACTAACGACATGAACCTTATGTTTTTTGAAAAACTCTGGAAGATCATGGTATTTTTTGTTCGCTCTAATGATGGTTAAATTGGAGCGCACAATAAAATCTTTAATTCCCGCTTTGGCTGCTTCTTCAACAAACCATCTAAATTCTGGGTTCATTTCTGGGGCACCACCGGTTAAATCTAATGTGTGTGCACCTGTTGTTTTTATTACGTCCAAACACTGTTGCATGGTGTTACGCGTCATAATTTCTTTGCGGTCTGGGCCAGCATCAACATGACAATGCGTACAAACTTGGTTGCACATGTAGCCCAGATTTATTTGTAAAATCTCTAGTTTTTTCGCTTTAAGCGGAAATTGATGCGTTTCAGAAATTTTAGCTTTAAAAGTGGGCAAATCTCCATTTTGGAAAATACCATTCGATAAAATTTTGAGTTGCTTTTCGCTGTTTGCTAAGGCGCTTTCGCGCTTATTTAAGGACTTAATAGCCATTAATCAGTTTTAAATTTATAGGTTTCGATTTGAAATAGGGTGAAAATTTGCTGTTGGAAGCAGGTTACATGTCTAGTTTGTTCACTTTATTCATCATTTGAACACCATGAACCAACGTAGCACCACTTTTAATGGCTGCGCCAACATGAATGGCTTCCATCATTTCTTCTTTGGTCACACCGCGTTGTAGATTGTCTTTTGTGTAGGCATCAATACAATAAGGGCATTGTTCGGTGTGAGAAACAGCCAAAGCAATAAGTGCTTTTTCACGCGCTGTAAGGGCACCTTCTTCAAAAACTTTACCGTAGTAATCAAAAAATTTGTCGCCTAATTCAGGATTCCATTCGGTAATTTTTCCAAACTTCTTTAAGTCGGCAGGGTCGTAATATGTTTTTTGCATGATGTGCGATATTATAGGGTTGAAATGGTGTTAGTCTGTAAATCTAAAATTTTAAGTCGATATGTTTAAATCAACATAACAAAAATCCGCTGTAATATTTGAAATTAATTAACAACGGATTGATAGGTTTATGGTTGAAATTATAGTTAGTCTCTTGTGATACTCCTAGAAATAATGATTTTTTGAATTTCTGAAGTGCCTTCGTAAATCTGAGTTATTTTGGCGTCGCGCATTAAACGTTCTACGTGATATTCTTTAACAAAGCCATTTCCGCCATGAATTTGTACGGCTTCAACCGTGTGTTCCATAGCAACTTTAGAAGCGAATAATTTCGCCATAGCACTCGAAAAATCGTAGTTTTTTCCTTGGTCTTTTTCCCAAGCCGCTTTCATAACTAAATGTCTTGCAGCCTCAATATCGGTAGCCATGTCTGCTAATTTGAAAGCAATGGCTTGGTGGTTACAGATTTCAACTCCAAAGGTTTTGCGTGTTTTAGAATATTTTAGTGCCAATTCGTAAGCCCCAGAAGCAATACCTAAGGCTTGGGCGGCAATGCCTATGCGGCCACCAGAAAGGGTTTTCATGGCAAATCGAAACCCAGATCCATTCACGCCAACTCTGTTTTCCTTCGGTACTTTAACATCATTAAATATTAAAGTGTGGGTATCGCTTCCGCGGATACCTAGCTTGTCTTCTTTCGGGCCAATATGAAAGCCTTCAGTGCCTTTTTCAACAATAAAAACATTAATACCATGGGAACCTTTTTCTTTATCTGTTTGTGCTATCACTAGATAAACATCAGCACGGCCACCACTTGTAATCCAGTTTTTGGTGCCGTTAATTAGATAATGATCGCCTTTATCGATAGCCGTCGTTTTTTGCGAAGTCGCATCACTACCTGCCTCTGGTTCACTTAAGCAAAAGGCTCCAATAAATTCACCTGTCGCTAATTTGGTTAAATATTTTTGTTTTTGATCTTCAGTGCCATAACATTCTATACCGTAACAAACTAAGGAGTTGTTTACAGAAACAATCACTGAAGCTGAAGCGTCTATTTTAGAAAGCTCCTCCATAATAAGTATATAGGAAATTGCGTCCATGCCGCTACCACCATATTTGGGGTTCACCATAATGCCTAAAAAACCAAGATCGCCCATTTTTTTTACTAATTCCTTAGGGAAGTGTTGGTTAGTGTCACGTTCAATAACACCTGGAAGTAATTCGGTTTGTGCGAAATCGCGAGCAGCATCGCGAATCATGATATGTTCTTCAGAGAGCTTAAAATCCATAATTCGTAATTATTTAGTTTATTTAGTCATTTTTTTTATCAAATATAGCTTTTTCATGTGAATTATTTAATTGGCTTTACTATTTTTACGCACTTATGTTAGAAGATAAATATCATGTTATTGGCATTATGTCTGGTACGTCATTAGACGGGATTGATCTTGTTGAGGTTAATTTTCAGTTTAACGGCGTTTGGAGTTTTGAAATTTTGAATGCTGAAACTGTTTCTTATACGCCGTTATGGAAAACCCAATTAAGCGCTTTAGTGTCATATTCCGAAGAAAAATTAAAGAATATTGATACCGAGTACACGGCTTATCTTGCCGATGTTATAAAAACATTCATTAAAAAGAATAACATTAATAATATTGATGCAGTTTGTTCACATGGACATACCGCTTTGCATCAACCTGCGGATAAATTAACCCTTCAAATTGGGAATTTGCCAGAAATCTCAAAATGGCTTCATGAAAAAGTAGTTTGTGATTTTAGAGTTCAAGATGTTCAGCTGGGCGGACAAGGAGCGCCTTTGGTGCCTATTGGTGATCAGCTTTTGTTTTCAGAATATGACTTTTGTTTAAACCTAGGAGGATTCGCTAATATTTCTATGGAAATTAAAGGCGCTCGTGTTGCCTACGATATTTGTCCTGTTAATCTGGTTTTAAATCATTATGTGAATCGGCTAGGTTTTGATTATGATGATGATGGAGAAATAGCTTCTACAGGTGAAGTACATAGTCTGCTTCTAGAGGCATTGAATAAACTTCCTTTTTACAAAGAACCTTTTCCAAAATCATTAGGTCTCGAATGGGTGAAACACCAAGTTTTCCCTTTAATTGATTCATATGATTTAAGTATTGAGGATGTCCTCAAAACAGCTGTTGAACACATGGCCATTCAAATTGCTTCTCAATTTGGATTGAAAGCAAAGCGCTCTGTTTTGGTAACTGGTGGTGGTGCTTATAATAGTTTTTTGATGCGCCGCATACAGCATCATTCAGCAAATAAAATTATAATCCCCTCAAAAAGAGTTGTTGAGTTTAAGGAGGCTCTTATTTTTGGTTTTTTAGGGGTCTTAAGGTTAAGGAATGAAGTGAATTGCCTACAAAGTGTTACGGGAGCTTTAAAAAATCATAGTTCCGGTAAAATTTTTCTTCCCTAAAAACTTCAAAAAATGAAGTCTAAAGAGTTTTGTTTTTTATATTTGTTCGGTTGATAATTTTGTAGATTTTAGTATCGAATAGCTTTTAATTAGATTCAATATGAATAATGATGTGTCTAATTACTTGTAGATAAGTTGTTTGTGATTTTAAATTTATAAAGATTGTTAAAAAAGTTGAAAACATAAAAACAGGAAGAAGTTCAAGAATTAAGCGGCCTTAATTGAGGTTTTAAGGTTTTTGAATGTCTTTTATACTGTGAAATACCCGAAAAGCTATTTTTTTGAACCACATTAATAGCAGAGCGTATTCAATATTATGTTTTAGAATGATAGAATGGCTCATATATTTGCGTGTTAAAGGAAGGGCATGCAAAATCTAAATGGAGCCTTTTTTATTGCGTAGTGAAGAACCATTTAAAACGAACATTAATGAAACGGAACTAAGTGCTACCGTATTTTAAAAGCACTAAACTAACGAACAAATTTTATGGAAGCAGCGATTATTTTAGTATTTGTATTGGGCTATTTGGCCATTACAATGGAACACAGTATAAAAATTGATAAGTTAATTCCAGCATTGGTCATGATGGCAATTTGTTGGGCTCTAGTCGCTTTAGGATTAGAAACGTTTCCGAATTGGTTTGACTCTTCAACTCATACACTAATTGATACTTTTAGCGGCTTTACTTCCGATGAGAAAAAGCACCTTATGGAAGAAACCTTGTTGCACCATTTAGGTAAAACGGCTGAGATATTAGTGTTTCTATTAGGAGCGATGACTATTGTTGAAATTATCGATTATTTTGATGGTTTTGCCACTATTAAAGGTTTTATTACAACAAAAAAGAAAACAAAAATACTATGGATATTTGCCATATTGGCGTTTATCTTATCTGCAATCATTGATAACCTTACAGCGACCATTGTATTAATTTCTATACTTCAAAAAATTGTAAAAGAAAAAGAAGTACGTTTATATTATGCAGGTTTAATTATTATTGCTGCCAATGCGGGAGGGGCATGGTCTCCAATTGGAGATGTCACTACAACCATGCTTTGGATAGGTAATAAGGTAACTACTGGTCATTTGGTGGGGTATTTATTTCTGCCATCTTTATTGTGTATGGCTGTTCCAACCTTTATCGCTTCGTTTTTACCTATTTTTAAAGGCGAACTAATATCTGAGGATGTTGAAGATAAAAAACCTTCAAAATTAAGCAGTGTAATGCTTTACTTAGGTTTAGGGGCTATTGTTTTTGTTCCTGTTTTTAAAACAGTAACGCACTTGCCTCCTTATGTCGGGATGATGTTATCTTTAGCAGTCGTTGCCGTTTTTGCAGAAATTTACAGTAAATCTAAATTTAGTATTACAGATTTGGATTCTGAAGAAAGTGATGAGCAAGCACACCATAGTCCAGTACACCATTCTTTATCTAAAATTGAATTGCCAAGTATTTTATTTTTCTTGGGAATTTTAATGGCCGTAGCTGCACTAGAATCTTTAGGGATTTTATTTGGGTTTGCTGGTGGATTACAAGAAATGATGCCAATGATGGGTACAGAGATACATGCAGGCAATGGCGTTTCAGATTTGGTAGTTATTTTATTAGGAGTAGGTTCTGCAGTAATTGATAATGTACCACTAGTGGCGGCTAGTTTAGGTATGTTTCACGAACCAACCGATAATGAACTATGGCACTTTATCGCTTTTTCGGCGGGAACAGGAGGAAGTATGTTGATTATTGGTTCTGCGGCTGGAGTTGTAGCCATGGGTATGGAGAAAATTGATTTCTTTTGGTACCTAAAGAAAATTGCTTGGCTGGCATTAATAGGATTTATAGTAGGCTCTGCTGCATTTATGGTTACCAGAACTTTATTTTAATTGATAATAAGAATAAAAGTAAGCCCTAGAGTGAAATTAATAGACTTTCAATTGAGGGTTATAATTTAATAATAAAAGCAGCGTTATAGAGTTGCACCAAATCTAACAGAATATGCTGAACATTTTAACACAAGAAGTACAAGAGGGAGTGGATGTTGTTCCAGAAGGAGAATCGGTTGAGAAAACGCTTTCAATTATTGAGTTGATTGCTAGCGGTGGCGTAGCCGGACAAGTAATTATAGCCATACTATTTTTACTGCTTGTTGGGGCTATTTATATTTATTTTGAGCGTATTTTCGCTATAAAAGCGGCTTCGACTATTGATGCTAATTTTATGAATCAAATAAAAGACCATGTAAGTCATGGTAAGATTGAATCTGCTCAGGAGTTATGTGCTCAAGTGAATTCACCTGTTTCCCGTTTAATTGGAAAGGGGATTTCTAGAATTGGTAAGCCTTTGGCAGATATCAATACAGCTATAGAAAATGCGGGTCGATTAGAGATTTACGGTTTGGAAAAAAATGTTAGCGTTTTGGCAACAATTTCTGGGGCTGCGCCTATGATTGGTTTCCTTGGTACTGTAGTTGGTATGATTTTGGCAATTTTCGAGTTAGCAAATGCTGGAGGAAGTATTCAAATGGATGTTTTAGCTAGTGGTTTATACACAGCCATGACAACAACAGTGGCTGGTTTAATTGTGGGTATTGTAGCTTATATGGCCTATAATCATTTGGTCGTGAAAACAGATAAAGTTGTTTACCAAATGGAGGCACATTCATTAGAGTTTTTAGATCACTTAAACGAACCTACATAGTATGAATCTAAGAGGAAGAAATAAAGTAACACCAGAATTCAATATGTCGTCTATGACGGATATTGTGTTCTTACTGCTTATCTTTTTTATGATTGCTTCTACTTTGGTGACTACAAATGCTATTGATATTTTATTGCCAAAAGCTAGTGGTAAAACAGAGAATAAGAAGTCTATTGCGGTAAGCATTAAAAAAGATTTAACGTATTATATAGATCAAAAACGTGTTGGAGAGAGTGTTCTAGAAAATGAATTGCTTGCCCTGCTGTCAACCGCTGAAAAACCTACAATTGTTTTGCGAGCTGAAAAATCGGTACCTGTTGAAAACGTAGTGAAGGTAATGGATATTGCCAATAGAAATAAATTCAAAGTTATCTTAGCGGTAAGACCTAATTAAGAATGAAGTACTTAAGAACCAAACATGAACGGAACTCAGCAAAGTTAACGGCTTTAATAAGTCTCATTATTTTGTTGCTTTTATTCGTGGTTGGTACGAAGTATATGGATCCGCCAGAGGAATATGGCGTTGCTGTAAATTTTGGTAATTCTAGTGTTGGTAAAGGTGATGTGCAACCCATGAAGCCTGTAAAATCTGAACCTAGAGAGGTTGAAGAGCCTGTTGAGCCTGAGGTCTCGGAACCTGAGCCTGCACTTGCTGCTCCTGCCGAAACTAAGGAAGAAGTCATTACTGAAGATAATTCTGAAGCTATCGCTATTAAAAAGCAGAAAGAAACTGAAGCAAAGGCCAAGGCTGTGGCAGATGCTAAAGCAAAAGCAAAGGCCGACGCAGAAGCAAAGATTCAGGCGGAAAAAGCGGCTAAAGAAGCTAAAGAAAAACGTGAACAAGACGAAAAGAAGAAGAAATTAGACGCCTTAATTGGAGGTGTTAAAAAATCTGAAGGTTCTGAAGTTGGCGGTGAGGGTAATGACAATAAATCTGGAGATAAAGGGCAATTAGATGGTAATCCGTATGCTTCTAGTTATTTTGGAGGGCAAGGCTCTGGCAGTGGCGGTGTTGGGTACGGTTTAAACGGACGGGGTAATGCATCGTTTAAAAAGTTGAAACAAGATTGTAATGAATCGGGAATGGTTATCGTTAAAATTGTTGTAAATCAAAATGGTAATGTTATTGAAGCGACTCCTGGAGTAAAAGGAACGACCAATACGGCTGGGTGTTTGTTGGATCCAGCTAAGAAGATAGCATTATCTCATAAATGGCCAGCAGATTCTAAAGCACCTACGCGTCAAATTGGATTCGTGAGTGTTAACTTCAAAATTAGTGAATAGCAAATGACTTATAACGATACGCTAGAGTGGATGTTTTCCCAACTCCCTATGTATCAAAAACAAGGTAGCACAGCCTTTAAAAAGGATTTAAGCAACACTGTTAAGTTAGCTAAGCATCTAAAATCTCCCGAAAACACATTCAAGTCCATTCATGTCGCTGGAACCAATGGTAAAGGCTCTACAAGTCATATGTTAGCGTCTATCTTACAAGAGGCAGGATATAAAGTGGGATTATACACTTCCCCGCATTTAAAAGATTTTAGAGAACGTATTAAAATTAATGGTCAGGAAGTGTCTGAAACTTTTGTGGTCGATTTTATAACACGTAACAAAGCTTTTTTAGAGGCAGAATCCCTGTCTTTTTTTGAAATGACTGTGGGTATGGCTTTTGAATATTTTTCGGAAGAACAAGTAGATATGGCGGTTGTTGAAGTTGGTATGGGCGGGCGCTTAGATTCTACAAATATTATAACACCGGAAGTTTCTGTGATTACTAATATCGGATTAGATCATACTCAGTTTTTAGGAACCACCTTAGAAGCGATTGCTTTTGAAAAAGGAGGTATTATTAAGGAAAACGTACCGGTGGTTATTGGAGAAACCCAAGGAGAAACGATTTCAGTTTTTGAAGGATTGGCTGAAACGCATCACTCGAAAATTGTGTATGCCGATCAGGAGGTGAAAACGGACTATAAATCCGATTTAATAGGTAGCTACCAGGAGAAAAATATTAAAACTGCTATTCAGTCGATTAAAGAACTTCGGGCAAAAGGTTTTGATGTTTCAGAAGATAGTTTAATTAAAGGTTTGCTGAATGTTGTAAAAAACACAGGACTGTTAGGTAGATGGCAAGTTTTAAGTCATAATCCGAAGGTCGTTTGTGATACCGGACATAACGAAAGTGGTCTAAAAGATGTCATGAATCAACTATCAAAAGAAGTTTTTGACGACTTACACCTCGTTTTTGGAGTGGTAAATGATAAAGATTTAAGTACAATAGTAGATTTGTTGCCTAAAAAAGCAACTTATTATTTTTGTAAACCCGATATTCCTCGAGGATTAGATTCGAAGGAATTAAAAGGCGCACTATCGGTGTTCGGCCTAGTGGGTGAAGCTTATGCGTCTGTAAATGAAGCATATGAATCGGCACTTAATCGTGCAAAACCAAACGATTTTATTTATGTTGGAGGAAGCACTTTTGTAGTCGCAGAAATAATTTAAAAATTTTTTTAAAAAAGTTTTTGCAAAGTGAAAAAGTAGTGTATATTTGCAGCTCCTAATAATTAGGGCGCGTAGCTCAGTTGGTTCAGAGCACTTGGTTTACACCCAAGGGGTCAGGGGTTCGAATCCCTTCGCGCCCACAGAATTTAAAAAAAGCCTGATGATTTTCATCAGGCTTTTTGTTTTCTATAAGATTTGTATTTCAAAATAATATTGTAATTTAAAGCATTATTTTTTTAGAAAAATATATCCATATGAAAGGTGATAGTATTAGAGATATTTATAAAGAGATATTTAGTTCGCATGATCATCCATCGTTGGAAAAGCATATAGAGAAAATAATCGAACTTGATGTTTTCCTTCCTTATAGTTCAACTTTTTTTTGCATTACAAATACCCAAGATTTAACTTTTGAATACGTTAGTAAAAATATACATGCTTGTTTAGGCCTAGATGGCATGGAAGTAAAGGCTAAAGGCATGCGGTATTTTTGGAGTAGAATGCATCCAGAGGACTTAGATTTATGGTTACATGCCTTGAGTGACCTTATGAAATTTACCTTAAATGAAATAAGTGTGGAGGAGCGTAGTAAGATGACCTATACTTGGAATTATCGGTTAATGAATAATCATGGTCAGTATGTTAATATCGTTCAAAACACAACGCCCTTAGAGTTTGATAGTGGCAATAAACCTATAATTGGCCTGGCGCATTACACGGTATTAGTTCCGGAAATTAATATGCAAATTTGTGCCTCTGCTAAATTGTTAAATGGGAATAATGAATATGAAACTGTTTATTATAATAATTTTTCTCAAAAATTACTTTCAAACGGCATTAGTAATCGGGAACGTGATGTTATTCGGCTTTTAGTTTTGAATCAATCTAGTAAGGCAATCGCTAAAAAACTTAACATTAGCCCCAATACGGTAGACACCCATCGACGAAACATTCTAAAAAAACTAAATGTATCTTCAACAGGAGAATTAGTCGGTATGATTAAAATGCACACGAATCTGATTTAGCGTCTTTACTATTATACGGTATCAAAAGTGATTAAATGTAAATCTTGTAGATTGTCCGAATAATTGGTAGTTAGTCGAATAATGTTATAATTACTCAAATTGAGTATTGGCTCATAACTTATATAATTGCAACTTTGAATTGCTATTAATTAGTTCTTAGGGAGAATTATTTATAGATGTCTGTCTTATATTGGTTTATAGGGCAGGCATTTTATTTTCATCCTAAAGGAGTTCTAGAACACGTTCTAACGCCATGCCTCTAGAGCCTTTGATTAAAAGGTTAGAGTCTTTAAGTGAGTCTGTATTAAGTTGTGATTTAAACGTTGAAAAAGAAGGATACGAGCTGGCTTTTTCAGATTGTATTTTGGTGTTATAAAAATTATCACCTAAAAAATACACGGTATCAATGCTTAGTGATTCGACTAAATTAACGATATTTTGATGTTCTGTTTTGGCATTGTCTCCAAGTTCAAACATATCACCCAAAATAGCAATTTTAAAGCCTTTTTGTTTTTCAAAATTAAGTAAAGCTGCTTGCATACTTGTAGGGTTGGCATTGTAAGCATCTAAAATGATTTTAGTGGTGCCCTTAGTGATAATTTGCGAACGATTATTGGTAGGGGTGTAGTGCTCTATAGCGGTTTTGATAGCGGTATCATCGACTTTAAAATAATTTCCAATAGTGACTGCTGCCGCGATATTATTGAAGTTGTAATCGCCTATAAGGTTGCTTTGAACTTCTAAATCTTTGTATTTGCTTTTTACAAAGGGTTGTGCTTTAATAAAGTTTATGTTAACGTCGTTGTTATTAGAAGAATTTCCGAAAGTATAGGTGTGAGCTTCTGTTGTTTTATCGACCTGAATTTTATCATTGGCATTAATGAAAATGGTTTTATCATTTTCTATTAAATAGGCATACATTTCACTTTTACCTTTAATAACACCTTCAACGCCACCAAAACCTTCTAAATGTGCTTTACCAAAATTAGTAATGTATCCAAAATCAGGTTTGGCGATTCGGCATAAAAATTCAATTTCTTTTAGGTGATTTGCACCCATTTCTACAATACCTATTTCGGTAACGCCAGTCATAGAAAGTAAGGTTAGAGGCACCCCGATGTGGTTATTTAAGTTCCCTACTGTTGCTGTAGTCTTATATTTTTGAGATAACACCGCGTTGATAAGTTCTTTAGTTGTAGTCTTACCGTTGCTTCCTGTTAGCGCTACTACAGGAATGTTTAAATAACTGCGATGAAAAGAAGCTAATTTTTGAAGTGTTGATAAAACATCATCTACCAAGATGGTATTTTCAGAGGTGTTTGCCTTTTCTTCATCTACGATAGCATATTTAGCACCTGCTTCTAAAGCTTTTTCAGCATAGGTATTACCGTTAAAATTATCGCCTTTTAAAGCAAAAAACATGGCATTTGGTTTAATGCTTCGTGTATCTGTACAGGCTGAATGACAAGTTAAAAATAGGCTGTGGAGTTCTGATGTTTTCAAGTGATATAAATTTTAAATAAATGTATAAAAAAAGTCCTAACAACTGGTGTTAGGACTTTAATTTATCTGTTAAAAGTAAGCTTAATTTTTAGTTTTAGCTTTCGATTTACTTTTCGATCCAACTCTAGACATTGCACATCTAAATCCGATGTAATCTGTTGCCATATCTTGCGGGAAGTAACGTCTTGTAGCTGGGTCTAACCAGTACTCTCTGTCTTTCCATGATCCTCCTTTGTATACGCGAACTTCGTCATTAATTAGAGAGGTTCTGTGCGATGCTTTATCAAATTCTCTAATAATGTTACCTAAAGAATCTCTAGAAATTGAGTGCTTTGGAGAATTGTACATCTGTCTTGTTTCAGCATCAGGATTTTTACCTAAATCATCATCATTAAAACTTTCGAAATAACGAGAAGAACGTTTATCACCATCACGATAATTGATATGATTACTTCTATCAAAGTTCGTTCTTAAGTATGTTTCATTTTCATCAACAGGCACTTGAGAAATTTCTCCAGGCAAGTCTCTAGCTATTACTCTTCCGTTTGAAAGTGTATCATAAACAATGTTTCCAGGTGTGACAACTTTTACGGTACCATCTTCGTTTATTGCATTTTTTGTATAAATGTTTCCACGGTAATAGTTAAAATCGTTAAACTCATCATCAATAATTGGACGGTAAACATCTGAAACCCATTCGGCAACATTTCCAGCCATATCGTATAATCCAAAATCATTAGGATCATAAGATTTTACAGCATTTGTAATATCGGCACCGTCATCAGACCAACCAGCAATTCCACCGTAATCACCTTTACCTTGTTTAAAGTTAGCCAATTGATCACCACGTATTTTACGTTTCCCTGATCGAGTATATTGACCATCCCATGGGTATTTTTTACGTCCACGGTATAAGTTATAATCTCTAATTTCACTTAAACCTAAGGCTGCATATTCCCACTCTGTTTCAGTTGGAAGTCTGTATTTTGGAGAAAGGATTCCTGTTTCACGAGTTGCATAGATTCCTGTTTCATTACCTTCTTCATCAACTCTAGCATTTCTGCTTCTAGCTCGGCCATCATGAATTTCTTCATTACCCCCATATGTCGCAGATGGTGCATTTATGTAAGTATCCGTACTAAATGTTTGATCGGATGTAACTTCTGTTGTTTTTGAGTCACGTTGCAAGTAACCTGCTTGTTCAAGATTCTTCTCATTAACACGATCAGATCTCCAGTTAGCAAATTCTACCGCTTGAATCCAGCTTACACCAACAACAGGGTATTCACCATAACCTGGGTGACGTAAATAGTTGTTAGTCATAACTTCGTTAAATCCTAAACGGTTTCTCCAAACTAATGTATCTGGTAAAGCGCCATTATATATCGCTCTAAAGTTTCCTTCCGATGGCGGGTAAACACGTTTTAACCAGTCTAAGTACTCCATGTACATCATATTGGTAACCTCGGTTTCATCCATGTAAAAAGATTGCACATGTTGTTGACTAGGGCTATTATTCCAGTCGTGCATCACGTCGTCTTGAACACGTCCTTTTGTAAAGGTTCCTCCTTCAATAAAAACCAATCCAGGAGCAGTTTCTTGTTCTCTAAAATTTGTATTATACTGGAAGCCACCCTCTTTGGAGTTTAATTGCCATCCAGTCGCTCGCGAACTGTTTTTTGAGCTCGAAGATTTTGAACAACTAGTTGAAGCTATAGCAAGTGCTAAAACCGCTAAAACTTTGCATACGACTACTTTTTTCATATCCATACTTTTAAGTAAGCTAAATAATGTTTTGGTGCTGCAATATAAGAATTAAACCGAATATCGCAAGCTAATAATTACATTTTGACTAAAAAATCATGTATTTCGTCCTGTTTTTTTAGCCTTACAACGATGATTTTGGACGTTTTTCATTGTGTTTTCTGCTATGTTAACGAAGGTTTAACAAATTTATTATTGTATTTTTGAAGTACTTTTTAAAAATGTTATTTGCTTTAATAATAACATACTATTAATGACGTTATTTTATCAATGAAAAATAATATTTTCTTTCTATTACTGTTTACTTCTGTTTCTTTATTAGCCCAACAGAAAAAATATAGTATTTCTTGGCAGGGCTCAACGAAGCTTTCTGGAGCTGGTTTTTCAATAGAATTGCCTGCTTTTAATGAGGAGCATTTTACTTATACAGAAGAGGGTCTTCTTTTTGTGGATCAGTGGGAGAGTTCGGTGCAAATTGATGAAGCATCAGCAGCGTTGACCAATATTGTTTATCAAAATATTTCAGGCGCTGAATTACATGATCTAGATGTGAGTTTGATACCCAGTAAATTAGAGTTTCAGCTTAAGAATTCCTTGGCTAGAAATAAACGCTATCTCTCTTTTCAATTAAAACCTATTATTAAGGATGCCGATGGACGTTATAAAAAAATCACATCATTTCAGTTGGTTTATAAACAGGGTTTTACCTCAAATAGACGTTCGCAAGTAAAGCGTTACGTTTCCTCCAAAGGTTTGTCTAATTCAGCCTTAAGTACAGGTAAATGGTATAAGTTTTATATCGATACAACTGGCGTTTTCAAATTGTCGAAAAACTTTTTACAGGGCCTAGGGGTTGATGTGAATTCTGTTAATCCTAAAACCGTCAAATTGTATGGTCATGGCGGACAGATGATCCCTTATTCGAATGCAGAGCCTTACCCTTACGATGTTCCGGAAAATGCCATAAAGTTTGTTGGGGAAGAAGACGGGGTTTTTAACGATCAGGATTATATTTTGTTTTATGGGCGCGGTCCAAAAGGGTTTGATGTTAAGAGCAGAACACATATTAATTGCTATAATGATAAGACTTATTATTATATTAATGTTGGGACTGCAGGAGACGGTAAACGAATTCAATCCTTTTCACAACCTTCAGGACCTGTAGATTTAATGATTGATAGTTATGAGTCCTACCAGTTTCATGAGGTAGATGATTACAATTTAATTGCCCTAGGTAGGCGTTGGTTTGGTGATAAATTTGATATTCAAAACAATCAGACTTTTGAGTTTGATTTTCCAAACTTAATAACGAGTGAGCCTATAACACTTAGTGTGCTAGTAGGGGCGGTCAATAATACAAACTGTACCTTCGATGTTAGTGTAAATGGCGCTGCTGTTTCAACAATTAGTTTACGAGGTGTTTCAAGTCCAAATTTAGCTTCTGGTGGTGCGTTATATAGAAATGTTGCTGTAAATGATTCTAAAATTTCCGTTGGACTTAATTTTGACAATCAAGGAAACCCGAGTATCGATGCGTATTTAGATTATATTTCTATCGAGGCAATGAGTGCTCTAAGCTTCTCTGGTAAACAATTTCAGTTTAAAAATAGTGTGGTGACTTCGGTGGCCGGAATTGGGCAGTACAACATCGCGAATGCATCAAATGTTTCTGAGGTTTGGGATGTTACTGATTTGTATAATGTTTCAAATGTTGAGAATACGCAAGGCAATGCTACGTTTAGTTTTACAGCTCAATTAGGGAGTTTGAAAACTTATGTTGCTATGTCTCCTACAGATTTTTTTGAGCCGAAATTGGATTCAAGAACTAATGTTGTCAATCAAGATATTAAAGGCACTATTTTTAAAAATGCACAGGGCGTTTTTCAGGACATCGATTATATTATTGTATCTCCTAATAATATGATGAATCAAGCCGAGCGTTTGGCAGATATTAATCGCAATCAATACGGCTTAAATGTTAAGGTTTTAGGGTTGAATGAAATTTATGCAGAATTCAGTACAGGAAATCAAGATGTTGGTGCGATTAGAAATGTGGTAAAATATGTTTATGATAATGCTAGTGCACCAGATAAGCGAATAAAATATCTATGCTTATTTGGTGATGGATCTTTTGATTATAAAGATCGAGTTCCAAATAACACGAATATTGTGCCTTCCTGGTATTCTTACAATAGTTTTAGTTTGACAAATTCATTTGTGTCCGATGATTTTTATGGAATGATGGATGATAATGAAGGCGATATGGGGTCTACAGAAATGTTAGATATTGCCGTGGGTAGGATCATTGCAGATTCTCAACAGCGTGCAAAAGACTTGGTTGATAAAATTGCTTATTATTACGAAAAAGAATCTTTTGGAAGCTGGCGTAATAATTTTGTTGTTATTTCAGATGATGTTGATGCTAGTTGGGAAGGGGTGCTACAAGAGACCACCGATAGCATTGGAAATGTAGTTGCCGAAAAAAAGCCATTTATCAATGTTGTTAAAATTCACTCCGATTCTTATTTGCAAGAAACTTCTGCTGGAGGTAATAGGTATCCTACCGTAAATACAGCAATTTCAAATGCCGTTGATAATGGTGCTTTAGTTGTTAATTATTTTGGTCACGGTGGAGAAGATGGATTGGCTCAAGAACGTATTCTGACTAAACCAGATATTGAAAATTTTAAAAATTATAATAAACTAAATTGTTTTGTAACCGTTACTTGTGAGTTTACACGGTTTGATAACCCATATCGTGAAACTGCTGGTGAATTTACATTTTGGAACAAACAAGCCGGAGCCATTGGTTTAATAACCACAACCCGTCAGATTTATGTGAGTTTCGCCATTAATTTCAATAATATATTGGGGCAATATTTGTTTTCATATAGTAATAATGATACTTACGATGATAATGAATATCCTTCTATGGCCGAAGCTTTGAGATTGGCAAAGGCAGATCCTGCGGTGTCAAATAATAGTCAGCGTAGATTGGTGTTTTTTATAGGAGACCCTGCGATGAAATTGAGCTTTCCCAAACCTAGCATTAGGTTGACTAAAATTAATGATGTGCCATTAGCGCAGTCTACAGATACCATAAAAGCCTTAAGTAAAGTGAAACTGGCCGGAGAGGTTATCGATGGTTCGGGGAATGTATTGAATAATTATTCAGGTATACTTTCTACAACGATTTACGATAAGTACATTGAAAGAAGCACTTTAGGTAATGATGGGCAGTATTTAAACGGGAAGCTGGTTATATTAGATTTTAAAACCCTAGGTGAAATTATATTCCGAGGGCAGGCTTCTGTCTCAAATGGACAATTTGAGTTTGATTTTGTAGTGCCTAAAGATATTGGAATTCCAGTTGGTTATGGTAGGGTAAGTTTTTATTCGAAAAATGAAGACTTAACACTTGATCAAGCAGGAGCTAGTGTGAATACAGTTAAAATTGGTGGTTTAAATGAAAATGCTGCTGAAGACAATGTGGGGCCAGTGATTAATTTATACATGAATGATGAAAACTTCGTGTCAGGAGGTATCACTAATGAATCGCCTACCTTATTAGTTAAGCTAGAAGATGCTAATGGGGTGAATACGTCTAGTGGTGTTGGTCATGATATTGTTGCTATACTTGATGGTGATGAAAAAAATCCAATAATTCTTAACGATTATTATCAAACTGAAGTTGATGATTATACAAGAGGTATTGTGAGTTTTCCATTAAGAGATTTAGAGCCAGGATTACATACCTTAACCCTTAAGGCTTGGGATGTTTATAATAATTCTTCGGTTTCAGAAATTCAATTCATGGTTTTTAACGAAAATCAGGAATTGGTTATAAATAACGTACTAAATTATCCAAATCCATTCGTAGATTACACAGAATTTTGGTTTAACCACAATAGTTCGGAGTCTTTGAGCGTTTCTATACAGATCTTTACCGTGTCTGGGAAGCTGGTAAGAACTTTAAACGGAAGTACTTCTGGCGGCGCAGTGGTGAATAGCTCGTTGTCTAGAGATATTGTCTGGGACGGTAGAGATGATTTTGGGAGTAAAATAGGAAAAGGTGTTTATGTGTATAAACTAAAAGTACATTCGGAATTATTAAATAAAACTGTCGAAAAAATTGAGAAACTTGTAATACTGTAAGAAAAATTTATATTTGCTAACTAAACCATATTTCATGAAGAATAGAATATTGCTATTAATAGCTTTTGCTTTTATTTTTAAATTAGAAGCCCAAAATACTACTATAAAACCTAATAGTCACGACTCTAGAGTTATTACTACTGGGGTGCCATTTTTACTTATTGCATCAGATGCCCGATCAGCAGGTATGGGTGATATGGGGGTTGCCACCTCTGTGGATGCATTTTCACAACAATGGAATACTTCAAAATATGCATTTGCAGAAACCAAGTCTGGAATTGGCGTAAGTTATACGCCCTATTTAGGTAAATTGGTGAATGATATTTTTTTAGGAAGTTTAACTTATTATAATAGAATAGATGAACGTAGTTCGTTTTCAGGAAGTTTAAGGTATTTTTCATTAGGAGATATTGAATTTACAGATAATGAATTTACAACGCCTTATACACAACGGCCTAATGAGTTTGCCATAGATGCGGCGTATTCATTACGATTAAATGATCGTTTTGCAATGGGGGTTGCTATGCGTTATTTAAATTCAAATTTAAAATTGAATGATGGAACTAGTGATACAGCGCCAGCAAGTACCTTTGGTGTTGATATTTCTGGATATTATCAGAGTGAAGAAGTGGCTTATGCCGATTTTAACGGTAGATGGCGTGGTGGATTTGCCATTCAAAATATTGGTCCGAAATTTAAATATGATGAAGCTGGACAAGAAAATTTTCAACCAACGAACTTAAGATTAGGAGGAGGATTTGATTTTATCTTTGATGATTATAACAAAATTGCTGTGACAACAGAGGTTACTAAATTGTTGGTGCCAACCCCTCCAATTATGGGGACGGTATACCAAGATACAAATGGAGATGGCGATTACGAGACCGAAGTTCCACCGGTTAACGGTGTTATTTACGAAGGGAAATCTGATGATGTAGGTTTCTTAAAAGGTATGTTCCAATCGTTTGGTGATGCGCCAGGAGGATTTAAAGAGGAAATGCAAGAAATTACATGGGCGTTAGGTGCTGAATACACCTATCAAGAGGCTTTTGCTTTTAGAGCGGGGTATTTTCATGAATCTGAAGAAAAAGGAGCGAGACAATTTATGGCCTTAGGAGCTGGGTTTAAAGCAAGTGTTGTTAATGTTGATTTGTCTTACTTGTTTTCAACTTCGCAAGTGCAAAGTCCTTTAGAAGGAACTTTACGTTTCTCCCTAACATTTAATATTGGAGCAGGTACATATACTGAATACTAAAAGTAAATTAAGTTTTATTTTTTCGAAAAAAACTATTGTGAAAGCAATAGTTTTTTTGTTTCTAAGAGTTTCCTAACTTGTAGTACGAAATTGATTAATAATTTAATAAGGCTGTATGAAAGAAGTAAAAATAGAATCGAAGTTATTTGTTTTTGAAAGCTTAGCAGAGCTCCCGAGTGATGTGTATGACTTAATGATAAATGCGGTTACGGCGAGAAATCGTGCTTATGCGCCGTATTCTAATTTTCAAGTAGGAGCTGCTTTATTACTCGATAACGGTGAGGTAATAACTGGAAATAACCAAGAGAATGCCTCCTACCCCTCGGGGCTTTGTGCCGAACGCACCGCTATTTATTATGCGGGATCTCAATATCCAAATGCGAAAGTAGTGTCCATGGCTATTACTGCAACAGCCAAAACTAGTCCAACCAATAAACCAATTCCGCCTTGTGGAGCTTGTAGGCAAGCTATGGTGGAGTACGAATTAAAGCAAGATCTACCCATAGCTATATATTTTATGGGTGAAATGGGGGCGATAGCAAAATCTGAATCTGTATCGAATTTGCTGCCTTTTGTTTTTGATAAATCAGTTCTTTTTTAACTATTAAAGCGCTTTTGGTAACCGTTTTCACGATGAAATTTGAAATAAATAGATATTATAGTCAAAAAATTATCAAATAATCAAAGGAGCGAATTAAGACTATATATTTCAATTTTTTTAGCACTTTAGTGAAATTGCGTTTTCGCATTACAGCACAATGTGTTACTTTTGTAGTCGCTTATAAATTATCATAAAATTATTCCATGCAAAAAATCACAAAAGAGGTTTACCTCAAATGGTACGAAGACATGTTGTTCTGGAGAAAGTTTGAAGACAAACTAGCTGCAGTATACATTCAACAGAAAGTAAGAGGATTTCTTCACTTATATAACGGTCAAGAAGCTGTATTAGCCGGTGCTTTACACGCTATGGACTTAAGTAAGGATAAAATGATTACCGCTTATCGTAATCACGTGCAACCAATTGGTATGGGCGTAGATCCTAAACGTGTTATGGCAGAGTTATACGGAAAAGTTACAGGAACATCTCAAGGAATGGGTGGGTCTATGCATATCTTTTCTAAGGAATTTAGATTTTATGGTGGTCACGGTATTGTAGGAGGTCAAATTCCTTTAGGTGCTGGTATTGCTTTCGGAGATAAATATCACGGTAGTGATGCCGTTACATTATGTTGTTTCGGTGACGGTGCTGCAAGACAAGGGTCGCTTCATGAGGCTTTTAACTTAGCTATGTTATGGAAACTGCCTGTTATATTTGTTTGTGAAAACAACGGATATGCCATGGGTACTTCAGTAGAACGTACAGCAAATCATACCGATATTTGGAAATTAGGTTTAGGATACGATATGCCTTGTGGACCAGTTGATGGTATGAACCCAATTAAAGTTGCTGAAGCTTTTGATGAAGCCATTCAAAGAGGGCGTCGTGGAGACGGGCCAACTTTTTTAGAGTTAAAAACGTACCGTTATAGAGGACACTCAATGAGTGATGCTCAACATTATAGAACAAAAGACGAAGTTGCAGAATACAAGAAAATTGACCCTATCACGCAAGTGAAAGATGTTATTCTTGATAAGAAATACGCAACTGAAGACGATATTAAAGAAATTGATAAACGTGTTAAAGAACGCGTTTTAGAATGTGAGAAATTTGCAGATGAGTCTCCATACCCAGAAAAGCAACAGCTTTACGATATGGTTTACGAACAAGAAGATTATCCATTCATTCAACATAAAATATAGACTATGGCAATAGTAGTAAATATGCCGCGTTTAAGCGATACCATGGAAGAAGGTACGGTAGCGGCTTGGTTAAAAAAAGTAGGAGACAAAATTGAAGAAGGTGATATTCTAGCTGAAATCGAAACCGATAAAGCAACCATGGAATTCGAATCTTTCAACGAAGGAACGTTACTTCATATTGGTGTTCAAGAAGGTGAAACTACTAAAGTAGATGAACTTTTAGCTATTATTGGTGATGAAGGTGAAGATATTTCTGGAATATTAAACGGTGGTGGAAGCGAAGCTCCTGCTGCTGATGAAGCTAAAGAAGAATCTGCAGAAGCAGCTTCAACTGAAACTGAAGAAGCTCCTGCTGAAGAGGCTGCTCCAGCAGCTGCTGCATTACCAGAAGGTGTTATCGTGGTCACTATGCCACGTTTAAGTGATACCATGGAAGAAGGTACTGTTGCAACTTGGCTGAAAAAAGTTGGTGACTCGGTTGATGAAGGTGATATTTTAGCTGAAATTGAAACCGATAAAGCGACTATGGAGTTTGAATCATTCCAGTCTGGTACTTTATTAGAAATTGGATTAAAAGAAGGTGAGTCTGCAAAAGTAGATTCATTATTAGCTATTATTGGCCCTGCAGGAACAGATGTTTCTGGAGTTGCAGCTAATTTTACTGCTGCTGGTGCTCCTGCAAAAGCAGAAGCGCCTAAAAAGGAAGCGCCTAAGGCTGCTGCTGCAACTGCACCAAAAGCTGCTTCGGCTCCTAAAAAGGCATCAGCTCCAGCACCAACGCCGGTTACAGAAAACGGACGCGTGTATGTGTCTCCATTAGCTAAGAAATTAGCTGAAGATAAAGGTATTAACTTGACTAAAGTTCAAGGTTCTGGTGAAAATGGTCGTATCGTTAAACGTGATATCGAGAATTACGAACCTGCAGCTTCTGCAGCTTCAGCTGGGAAATTTGTTCCTGCTGGTCAAGAAGATTACGACGAAGTTGATAACTCGCAAATGCGTAAAGCGATTGCTAAAGCATTAACGAATTCTAAATTCTCGGCACCTCACTATTACTTAAATGTAGAGTTTGATATGGAAAATGCTATGGCATTCCGTGCACAATTCAACTCGATACCAGATACAAAAATATCTTATAATGATATGGTTGTTAAAGCTTGTGCTTTAGCATTAAAACAACACCCTCAAGTAAACTCACAATGGTTCGCAGATAAAATGCGTTTAAACAACCACGTACATGTTGGTGTTGCCGTAGCCGTTCCAGATGGTTTAGTAGTTCCTGTTGTGAAATTTGCTAACGAGCAAACTTTACCTCAAATTGGTGCTGCTGTTAAAGAACTTGCAGGAAAAGCGAGAAACAAAAAACTGACTCCAGATGATATGCAAGGTAGTACGTTCACCGTTTCTAACTTAGGTATGTTTGGTATTGATACATTTACTTCAATCATCAACCAACCTAATTCAGCGATTCTATCTGTTGGTAATATCGTTGAGAAACCAGTGGTTAAAAACGGACAAATTGTAGTGGGGCATACCATGAAATTATCGTTAGCATGTGATCACAGAACGATTGATGGAGCAACGGGTGCTCAATTCCTTCAAACATTAAAAGGATTTATTGAAAACCCAGTAACGATGTTAGTATAATTGTTATTTCCTCTTAAGAGGACTAATTATAATATAAAAACCTGTTTCCGTTAAAAGAAACAGGTTTTTTTTATCTTTAAAGTATGAAAAAAATCTACTATTTACTCTTTTTACTGCCTATTTTAACCTGTGGTGCACAGGAGTCACAAAATCAATCAGAAGCTTCTGCTTTAAAAGAAAGTATTGAAAAAAGCATGAATTATCTCGCTTCGGATGCTTTAGAAGGCCGAAAAACAGGAACCGAAGGTTTAGAAAAAGCAGCGGTTTATATCGAGACCTTTTTTGAAAATAACCACGTAAAACCTTTTTTCGAAACTTATAGAGATAGCTTTAACCTTAAAGATCTTGTTGGTTATAATGTCGTTGGTTACATCGAAGGTCAGGATCCTAAATTGAAAAATGAATTTGTGGTTTTAGGTGGGCATTACGATCACATTGGTTCTGCAAAAGCTGTAAACGGTGATACAATTGCCAATGGAGCTAATGATGACGCCTCAGGAACCGTTGCTGTCATGGAATGGGCTAAATATTTTGCCCAAACAAAATCTAATAAGCGCAGTATTTTATTCACACTTTATGATGCTGAAGAAATGGGCTTGAAAGGATCGGAACATTTAGCAAAGCGTTTAAAAGAAATGAAAATTAATCTATACACCATGATTAACTTTGAGATGATTGGGGTGCCCAGAGCTGAAGGTGAAATCATGGCCTATGTTACGGGGTATAAAGAATCTAATATGGCTGATAAACTAAACAGTTATGCTAAAGAAGAATTAATTGGTTTTTTACCCCAAGCCAAAGCTTATAATTTATTTAAGCGTTCTGATAATTATCCGTTTTATAAAGCTTTTAAGGTGCCTGCACAGGCTATTTCTACCTTCGATTTTACCAATTTTGACTATTACCACCATGTAGATGACGAAGTGGAAGCTTTAGATTTTGAGCATATGACAACATTCATTCAAAAAATGCTTCCTTCTCTTGAAGGGATGATTAATTCAGAAGCAAAAGAAATTAAATTACATGAGTAAAAATATTATAATTACTGGAACAAGTCGAGGCATTGGTTTCGAATTGGTTCAACTATTTGCTAAACAAGGGCATCATGTGTTAGCGCTTTCGCGGAATGAAAAACCGATTGCCGATTTAAACTTAAAAAATGTATTGGCCTTTTCATTTGATTTAGCCGATAGTAATGCTTATAAGAAAGTTGAAGACTTCATTAATGAAAACTGGAAACAGGTTGATGTGTTAATTAATAACGCAGGTGCTTTAGTTAACAAGCCTTTTTCAGAATTATCAATGGCTGATTTTGAAAGCGTGTATAAAACGAATGTTTATGGTGTTGCCGAATTAACTCGGGTGGTATTGCCTTTTATGAAGGCTAAAAGTCATGTGGTCACTATTAGCTCCATGGGAGGCGTGCAAGGCTCAATGAAATTTCCTGGGCTCGCAGCCTACAGTTCAAGTAAAGCGGCAGTAATTACCTTAACAGAATTATTAGCGGAAGAGTATAAAGAATCTGGTATTTCATTTAATGTTTTGGCTTTAGGAGCCGTACAAACCGAAATGCTAGAAGAAGCTTTTCCGGGTTATCAAGCCCCAACAACAGCCCTAGAAATGGCTGAATATATTTTAGATTTTTCTTTAAATGGGAACAAATATTATAACGGAAAAATGCTACAGGTTTCTAGCTCTACGCCTTAAATAAACGGATATAGAACTATTAACTCATTTTCTTAATAAGCTAATTAAAACTGTTTTATGAGCAAATACAAATGTGTCATTTTCGATTGCGATGGTGTTCTTGTAGATAGCGAACCCACGAGTATTCAAGTTTTGGTTGACATTGCTAATGAATACGGTGCAAACATTGACTTAGAATACGGTATGAAACACTTTAAAGGCAGCTTTTTCGTGGCCTGTAAACAAATGATTGCCGATTTAACCCAACGGAAGCTTCCTGATGATCTGGAGGATATTTATCGTGTTCGTAGTTTTGAGGCTTTCGAGAAAAAGATGGAGGCTGTTGATGGCGTTAGAGATGTTATTGAAAATCTAAACCGGCCATTTTGTGTGGCCTCTAGTGGCCCTGAATCGAAAATAAGATTAAATCTTGGTCTGGCAGGGCTGTTACCTTTCTTTGAAGGTAAAATATTTAGCTGCTATGCCCTTGAAAAGTGGAAGCCAGACCCAGCAGTTTTTTTATGGGCATCAAAGACTATGGGGTTCAAGCCGGAAGAATGTTTGGTAATTGAAGATAGTCTCTCTGGAGTTCGAGCAGCCAAAGCAGGTGGGTTCGACGTTTTTGGCTATACCGCACATGATCCAGAAAACGAATTGCAAACGCTTGCCACTAAAACTTTTTCTAAAATGGATGACTTATTAGCCCTCATTAATAATGAAAGGGCTTAAGTTTTATCAATTTCTCTTCACAAATTAAAAAGGACTTCAAAAGAATTCTTCTATTTTTGTTATAATGCAGGAGCAACTTCAAAAATACATTCCGCCAAAGGCTTTATCTCAAATTTCAGAGCTCTTACAACACGAGAATTTAGTTGTTAAAATCAAGCAAGAGCGGAAAACGCGTCATGGTGATTATAGGCGTCTGCCTAACGGAAAGCATGAAATCACAATCAATTCCAATTTAAATTCGTATCGTTTTTTAATAACTTTGATTCATGAAGTGGCGCATTTAGAAGCCTTCAAAACCTATGGGAGAGCTATAAAACCACATGGGAAAGAGTGGAAACACACCTTTCAGCATTTAATGTTACCATTTTTAAATCCTGAAATATTCCCTGTTGAGTTGTTGCCTTTATTGGCAAGACATTTTAAAAACCCCAAGGCGAGTAGTGATACGGATGCCAATTTATCGTTGGCCTTAAAACAATTTGATGAACCTAACGATAAAACCTATATTTTTGAAGTACCCGTTGGAAGTGTTTTTAAAACTTATAATGGTAAAATCTTTCAAATGGGAAATAAACGTGTAAAACGGTTTGAATGTATTGAGGTTAAAACAGGTAGAATATATTTGTTTAATCCGAATGCTGAAGTAGAACTTATAAAATAAAAACAATGAACAAGAATTATTATGCCATATTAATGGCTGGCGGGGTTGGATCTCGATTTTGGCCAGTAAGTACCGAAGAATTTCCCAAACAATTTCACGACATGTTAGGAACGGGGGATACGCTTATTCAAAAAACTTTTCACCGTTTAGCAAAACTTATCCCGAAAGAAAATATTTTTATTTTAACCAATGAGCGTTATAATGATTTGGTATTGGAACAATTACCAGATGTTACTCAGCGTCAAGTGGTATTAGAACCAGCGATGCGTAATACGGCACCTTGTATTTTGTATGCTTCATTAAAAATTCAAAAAGAAAACCCGGATGCAGTTATGATTGTGGCTCCTAGTGATCATTGGATTGAAGATGAAAATACCTTTTCAAAAAATGTGGAGCAGGCTTTCGAATTTTGTTCAGAAAATGATGCGCTTATGACTTTAGGTATTCAGCCAACCTTCCCGAATACAGGTTATGGTTATATTGAATACGATAAGTCTTCCGCGGAAGCGATAAAATCGGTGAGTCAATTTCGTGAAAAACCAGATTATGAAACCGCTAAAGAATTTATCGCTCAAGGAAACTTTCTTTGGAACGCTGGAATTTTTATGTGGAGCGTAAAAACGGTTATTGATACATTTAAGAAAAATCAACCTGGTTTATATGAGTTGTTTGAATCTGGAATAAGTGTGTATAATACCGAAAGTGAAGCAGATTTTATTAAAGAGAACTATCCTAAAGCAGAAAATATTTCTGTCGATTATGCCATCATGGAGAAGTCTAAAAATGTTTATGTGATCGCCGCAGAGTTCGATTGGAACGATTTAGGAACCTGGGGAAGTTTATACGATAAGCTGGATAAAACTGACAATGGTAATGCCGTAGTGAATGCTAGAGTTTTGCCTGAAGATGCTTCAGGAAATATGATTCGTACTAAAAAGGATAAAATCGTGGTTGTAGACGGTCTCAACGACTATATTATTGTTGATAAAGAGGAAGTTTTACTTATCTTTCCTAAGTCTAAAGAACAGGATATTAAAAAAGTGCTTCAAAATGTGAAAAACACATTTGGAGAGCAATACGGATAATCACAAATGAGCGAAGAAAATAAATTTAATTTTTCGGAGGAAGAAGCTAAAGAAGCCGAGAAAGAAAAAAGTGTAGAAGAGTCCAAGGACGCCGTGAAAAAAGACGCCCAAGGTCTTTTTGATAGTATCAAGGTTTTTTTAAGAGAACTCCTAGACTTTAGGGAGGAAACGGATAGGGAAGCCACGACTAAGGCCATTGTAGCCGATATTCCTTTTAAGGGAGCTACTGCTTGGATTCTGGTTTGTTCTATTTTTGTGGCATCAATTGGGTTAAATGCTAACTCTACGGCAGTGGTAATTGGAGCCATGTTAATTTCTCCTTTAATGGGGCCTATTTTAGGTATTGGTTTATCTATAGCCATTAATGATATCGATACGCTTAAAAAGTCTCTGATAAATTTAGCAACGATGATTGTTTTAAGTTTATTGACGGCTTTTCTTTTCTTCTGGCTATTCCCATTAAGTGAAGATACATCGGAACTTTTAGGGCGTGTGAGACCTGATATTCGAGATGTGTTAATCGCTTTCTTTGGTGGTTTAGCCCTGATTATCGCACGAACTAAAAAAGGCACCATAGCATCTGTAATTTTTGGAGTTGCTATTGCTACAGCTTTAATGCCTCCGCTGTGTACGGCAGGTTATGGCTTAGCTAAAGGGAATTGGGTTTACTTTGGAGGCGCCATGTATTTGTTTACAATTAATACTATTTTCATAGCCTTAGCAACCTTTTTAGTATTGAAACTTTTAAGGTTTCCAATGCTGAAATATGCAAATTCTAAACGCCGTCAATTTATATCTAGGGCGGCCATGTTATTGGCTATAGTTGTCATGGTTCCAGCAGTATGGACCTTTTTAAATGTTTTAAAAGAAAGTAATTTTAAGCGTGATGCTGGGAATTTTATTAGAGAGGAATTAAGTGTTTTACCTCATAGTGACTATCTAAAAAGCAATGCATCGTACACTTTCGTAGATGATGAAAACACTATGATTGAGATAAATACTTTTGGTTTAGAAGAGATTCCTGAAACTACAATTGCCTTATTAAGTAGCCGTCTGGAAGATTATAGTGCTTTGAAGAATACGAAATTGGTTGTGAATCAGAACCGTTCTAAAAACTTAGATAACTTTAAGTATATGGAAGAGTTACGTACCCGTGATTCTTTAGATATTCTATCTCAATCGGATAAAATTAGATATTTAGAAAATCGTTTAAGGCGCTTTTCGAAGCTTGAAAGTACTTACTTGGCTTTTGATGGGTTAACAGAAGAGCTTAAAATTAATTATGAAAACATCGATCGGTTTTCATATTCTAATGTGATTAATACAGATTTTAAAAAGAAAGATACAATTTCAGTTTTTTCGGTGAAGTGGGAAGAAGATTATGAAGAGGCACAACGTGCGAAAGAGAAAACGAAATTAGAAAAGTGGCTGAAGCTAAAGCTTAATTTGGACACTTTGGTGGTTAAACGCTTGAATTAAAATTTTCTAACATACCACTAGTATACTAAAACTATTTTAAAAGTAAAACCCAAGATTTGATTGTTTCAAATCTTGGGTTTTTTTATGTTAATTTTGAAAAGTTTTATTACTTCACAATAAAAGCCTTGCTAAACATGCCTTCTGCAGATTTTACTCGTAAGAAATACTGTCCTTGGGCTATATTTGGGTTTATATTTAATTCTATTTTAGTACTAGATGTGTTTGATACATTAGACTCTATTTGAACTGGTCGCCCATGCGCATCATAAATTACCAAGGAGATGTTGCCAGATATTGGCGCACTAAATTGAACGGTGAGTGCTGCGTTTGTAACAGGATTAGGGTAGATATAACCGCTATTGGTGTGCATACTTATGTTTTCAATGGATAAGGTAGTATAGCCATCAAAAGTAATATCTTGCCAAGGTGTCGTGTTAACTGGGTTGTTACTACTGTGATTATTATACCATGTACTTTCGGCTCCTGTGCTATCAAAGAATTCAGGTTCAATATGTGTTAACGACCATTGGTAAGCATCGTTAATCATTTCTTCTAAAATATCTTGGTAAGCTGGATCGTTGCTTAAATCTTGTGCGTTATTTTCTGAAATATTTGTAGTTAGATCAAATAAGTACCACCTTCCATTTCCTTGAGTAAAGGCCTTTAAATTGTCACGTCTAATACCAACATTATTAATGGCTCTATGTCTTATAGAATATATAGATTCGCCAGCACGAGGGTTGGTTCCAGTAATAACATTTGGCATAATATTTTTACCGTCTACTTGTTTTCCATTAGGCAAAGAAGCACCTGAAAGATTAACCAAAGTTGGATATAAATCTAAGGCTGAAACAGGATAGTCGAAGGTAGCGCCAGCAGGAACTTGTCCTGGCCAGTACATAAACATAGGAACGCGGAAACCGCCTTCGTAGGTATCTCCTTTAACACCTCGAAGCGGTGTATTGTCTGCACCTCGATCTATACGACCGCCATTGTCGCTCATAAAAACGATGAGAGTATTGTTTAATTCTCCATTAGCCGTTAATGCATCTACAATTTTTTTAATACCTCGATCTACCGAATATACCATTGCCGCATAAGTATGACGGTTATTATCCGTATAAGTAAAGTTGTAAGGTGCATTGGTTAAAGCGTTCTTGTCGGAGTCTAAAGCTGTTAGTGGTGTGTGTGGAGCATTGTAAGACATGAAAAGGAAAAAGGGATCACTGTCGTTAGTTTCGGCATTCTGGATGAAAGCAACGCCTTCGTCGGTGAACAAGTCTGTTAAATAAACGTTACTTGGTTCGTTAGCCAGTCCTGTGTTTTTACGTAATGGTCTGTTATATGCCCCACCAAAGCCTCCATCAGCAGTAGAGTTCGTCCAATAGTTATGGCCACCAGTTAGCATCCCGTAGAAATAGTCAAAACCACGAGCGTTGGGACTATGTGTTGAGGATTGGCCTAAATGCCACTTTCCTATTAAGGCTGTGTTATAATTAGCATTTTTGAGTACGGTGCTGAAAAAGGTTTCATTAGCATCTACCCCTAAGTTATATTCATTATCATTTAAATTAAATTGTGCACCAATTTCATGCGGATAACGCCCTGTTAATAGTCCTGCTCGACTTGGACCACAGAAAGGATGTACAGCATAGGCTGAAGAGAAAATAGTTCCGTTGTTTGCAAGGTTGTCAAGGTTGGGTGTTGCGATGTCTGGAGCACCGTTATTAAAGCCTACATCAGCATACCCCAAATCATCAGTAAGGATAAAAATGATATTAGGTGCTTGACTAAGCCCGGTTAAAAAGGAGAAGCTTATAAAACATAAGCTTAAAAGTAATTTTTTGGATAACATGATTCAGGTTTTAATTAAAAATCCTGAAAGGTATATTGATCGCCCTAGCTATGTTTACCTGTATTTATCCTAAATATACTCGAAATTATCTCGTTTGAAGGTTGTTAACTGTTTTCCTCCAAGTACATTCTACGTACTTTTTTAAATAAGTTTGAGGAATAAACAAAGTCGGTAACCACTTCGTTGTCTGTTCTAAAAATATTTTCATGAGAGCCTTCCCAAGCTTTTAATCCGTCTTTTAAAAACACGATTTTCTCGCCAATTTCCATCACCGAATTCATATCATGCGAGTTAATAACGGTTGTGATTTGGTATTCGTCCGTAATCTCTTGAATCAAGTTATCAATAACAATAGCCGTTTTTGGATCTAATCCAGAATTGGGTTCATCACAAAAGAGATACTTTGGTTTATTTACAATAGCACGGGCAATAGCCACACGTTTTTGCATACCACCAGAAGCTTCACTTGGCATTTTGTTATGTGCATTTTCTAAGTTCACTCTGTTCAATACGAAGTCAACACGGTCTTGCATTTCACTTTTGCTCTGTTTGGTAAACATACGTAAAGGAAACATTACGTTTTCAGCAATGGTCATAGAATCGAATAAAGCACTGCCTTGAAAAACCATGCCAATTTGTGCGCGGATATTCCTTTTCTCGTCTTCATCTAAATTCGACAATACATTCCCATCATAGGCAATCGAGCCACCTTCATAATCAAAAATACCCAATAAACATTTTAAGAATACCGTTTTTCCTGCCCCACTTTGCCCAATAATTAAACTGGTTTTACCTTTTTCAAAAGTTGTAGTTATTCCTTTTAATATTTCAGAATCGCCAAACGATTTACGTAAATCTTTAACTTCAATCATTAGCTTAATAACATTTGGGTTAATAAATAGTTTAAAAGAATGATAAAAACACTGGTCCAAACGAAAGAAGTCGTACTTGCTTTTCCAACTTCAAGTGCACCACCTTTCATGTAAAAGCCATGATAAGAAGGAATGGTTGCTAATAAAAAACCAAAAACACATGTTTTTATAAAAGCGTAGGTGATATGAAAAGGATCAAAATCCATTTGTACACCAGTAATATAAGCTTCAGGAGAACTAAAACCGCCATACATACAAGCTACTAATCCGCCAAGAATACCTAAAAACATACCAATACATATAAGAAAAGGGTAAAGCAGTAAAGCGATGAATTTAGGGAAAACCAAATAGTTTACCGCGTTAATACCCATTACTTCAAGGGCATCTATTTGTTCGGTAACACGCATGGTACCTATACTAGATGTTATAAATGAACCCACTTTACCAGCCATAACAATGGAGACAAATGTAGGGGCAAACTCTAATAAAATGGACTGTCTAGTAGCGAATCCAATAAGAGATTGGGGGATTAAGGGATTGTCTATATTCAATGCCGTTTGAATGGTAACTACACCACCAACGAAGAAAGAAATAAAAGCAACAATGCCTAAAGAGTTGATGATTAAATCATCGATATCTTTTAAAATAAGTTTTTTTAAGACGCTCCACTTTGTGGGTTTGTGAAACATTTCACCGATCATTAAAAAATAGGTTCCTATATTATGCAGGTATTTCATATGCAGTTTTGTAGCTGCTAAAGTAAAAAAAACTTAGGGGTATTTAACCTTAATTTTAAATTAAGGCAGTATTAAATATGTATATTTGGCATTCAAATTTAATTACTAATGAAATATATATATTACGTCCTTTTTTCCATTGCATTTTGCTTTTCTAATAAAGCGCTAAGTCAATCTTTTTCAAATGATTCTTCGAGACCTAAGTTAGTGGTTGGTATTGTGGTTGATCAAATGCGTTACGATTATCTAACACGGTTTTATTCAAGATACGGTGAAGGTGGTTTTAAACGTATGATGGCTGAAGGTTACAACTGTAAAAACAATCATTTTAATTATGTGCCTACCTATACCGCGCCAGGACATGCTTCTGTTTTTACCGGAACAACACCAAAATATCATGGTATAATAAGTAACAATTGGTATGATAAGGTAGATAAGAAAAGTGTGTACTGTGCGGAGGACGCCAGTGTGCAGTCTATTGGAACAAAAGATAAGGCTGGTAAAATGTCGCCAAACCGCATGTTAACAACTACATTTACAGATGAAAATAAATTATTTACCCAAATGAAAGGTAAAACCATTGGTGTTTCGGTGAAAGATCGTGGGGCTATTTTACCAGCGGGTCACACAGCTGATGCCGCCTATTGGTTTCATGGAGACGATGAAGGTGTTTTTATTTCAAGTTCTTTCTATATGGAGGCGCTACCTAAATGGGTAAATAAATTCAATTCAAGCAAACAAGCAGCATCGTACTTGAAAAAGTGGGATACCTTTTATGATATGGACACTTATACTGCTAGTGGCGCTGATTTAAATGATTATGAAGGGGGGTTTAAAGGCAAAGAGACGGCTACATTTCCTTATGATTTAAAAAAACTAAAAAGCGAAAATGGAAACTTTAGTATTTTAAAAGCGACACCTTATGGGAATAGTTTAACTGCCGATTTTGCTATTGCTGCTATTGAAGGTGAAGATTTAGGGAAAGATAACATTACCGATGTGCTTACGCTAAGTTTTTCATGTACCGATTATGTAGGACATAATTTTGGAGTAAACTCCAAAGAAGTAGAAGATACTTATATCCGTTTAGATAAAGATTTAGAACGTTTTTTTAAAGTTTTAGATAAAGAAGTTGGTAAAGGTGAGTATGTGGTTTTCTTAACAGCAGACCATGGTGCTATTGATGTGCCTGCGTATTTGCATTCACATAATATCCCTTCTGGATATTTGGATAATAAAGAGCGTAAAAAGGTGTTTAATGACTTTTTAGTTGCAACTTATGGAACAAAAGATGTTGTTGAAAACATTAGTAATAATCAAGTTTTTTTGAATGCTGCCAAATTAAAAGAATTAGGTTTAAACTCCGTTGATGTGCAAAATGCCATCGTTGCCGAGCAAATGACTTATAAGCATATTTCAAAAGCATATACTAGAGATGCTATTGTATCAACGGAATTTACAGAAGGTATTGAAGGCATGATTAAAAGAGGTTTCAATCAAAAGCGTTCTGGTGATGTTGTTTTGGTGAATGATCCTGCTTATATTTCATACGGAAAAACGGGTTCAACACACGGTAGTGGTTTAAATTATGATACGCATGTGCCATTATTGTTTTTTGGTAAAGGTGTTGCGCATGGTGAAACCTCAGAGCGTACAAATATTACCGATATTGCACCGACTATTTCAACTTTATTAGGTATTAGTTTTCCAAATGCTTCTACGGGAAAACCTTTAGGTTACGTGTTAAAATAAATGAGTAAACGCAGTTTGTATTCTATAGTAGCCGCACTTATTTTATTAGGTGTTTATAGTTATGAGCATTTTTTAAAGGAAGAAGAACAGCAAGTTATTATTGCTGACGGAAGCCAGCCTAAAACGCAAACAAATACTTTTTTCCTACCTACGAGCACGACAGGGCAGGTTGTTCATCATGAAGGCTATTCGTTGTCGTATAGTGAAGCTCATGAACAACCTGAATGGGTAGCTTATGAATTGAAAAAATCTGATTTATCAAATCATAATTTCAAACGGCCTTATTTTGAAATAGATTCGGCCGTAAAAACAGGTGCAGCCCATTGGCGTAATTATAAGAATTCAGGATATGATCGCGGACATCTATGCCCAGCAGGTGACAGACGCTCAAGTAAGGCAGCCTATGATGAAACGTTTCTGACCAGTAATATTAGTCCGCAAGAACATAATTTTAACGCCGGTATTTGGAATACTTTAGAACAAAAAGTACGCTATTGGGCAGTAAAATATGACGGTATTTTTGTGGTAACAGGGGGTGTTTTAAGAGGAGATATGCAAGCTATTGGTGATGAAGCCGTTGCCGTTCCTAATGCCTTTTATAAAGTGTTGATTGATTATAATTCTGGAGACCCAAAAATGATTGGGTTTTTAATGCCTCATGAAAATTCTAATAAACCTTTGTATGAATTCGTGGTTTCTGTAGATGATCTTGAAAAACTTACAGGAATTGATTTTTTTCCGCAATTGGATGATGCTAAAGAAGATAAATTAGAAGCCTCAACCAGTTACAAAGATTGGGTGTTTAACTAAGCTTAGAGCGCATGCCTTTCCAACGTAGGTTTCTTATAAATTGACCTTCTTCTTCGGAAACTAAAAAACCGATTTGGTGTTTTTTGGCTTTAAAATAACCAGCTAAATAATCTTTAAACAAGGTCAAGCTTTTCTTTTTAAAAGCTAGTTTTCCAGCTGAAATTAGTGTGATCAAAAAACCATAACGCATTTTGTACATGGCTTCACCTTGTAAATATTTTGAAGAGTTATTGTAACTTATTCCAGTGGGCTTTAAGTGCTTTACATGTAAAGATTCATCGGTTAGAATATCCCAGCCGTAATATTTAGCAAGTAATTCATCAACGGTGTCCCAACCCATGGAAGGTTTAAGTTGTCCGATTTCCTCAAAACAAGCCTTTTTATAGGCTTTTAAAGCACCTCGGATATGATCTTTATTGGTGAGGTTTTCTAAAACCCAATCCTTGTTTTTTTCAATATAGCAGAATCCAGCAGCCATACCTAGTTTCGGGTTGGCTTTAAAATGGGAGGCTAATTGTTCTAAATACTGCTTCGGAAAAATAAGATCGGCATCAAACTTACAAATCACATCGTAACTTTCATCTAAAGTTTCAAACCCTTTATAAAAAGCATTGATGATTTTTGAACCCGGTAAATGCTTGTTTGATGATTTTGAATTTACCAATGAAATAAACGGATGCTTTTCCGCGAAAGCGTTTACAATAGATTGCGTTTTGTCTGTTGAATTATCATTCACCACAACTACACGTTTTGGCAACAAGGTTTGATTGACCAGAGACTCTAAAGTAAGCCCAATCGAGGTTTCTTCGTTATGCGCTGGAATGATAATGTAGAAATTCAAAGTAGAATTTTTTTATAGCGTGACGTTAAATGCGCTCTGCATAAACAATATAATATCTTGGGGTGAACCAACGTAAAATAGGGCGAATTCCAAGTTTTTTAGTCGGGTTTGTCCATTTTTGACGGTCTATAATTTTCCACCCCGCTTTTTCTAGTAACCAGTCGAATTGCCAATCTTCAAACTCATGATAATGTCTGTCTAACATATCAGTTTTACTTCTATAAGCAGAAGAAAACCAAAGTTTCAAGGGGATACTCGCCACCAATTTATCTGATTTAATGGCTTTAAGAACGGTAAAAGGGGAGAGCAGGTGTTCAAAAATCTCAAAGGCTGTAACGACTCTGGCTTCAGAATTTACAATATTTGTGGTGTCGAGGTCTAAGTCTTCTCCTTTTGTGTTTTCTACTTGAAAGCCATGATCTTTCATGATTTTAGAAAACGGATTCACAACGCCTAAATCTAAAATAGATTCAGAAGTTGCAATGTGTTTTTCTAAAAATTCAATCGTATGTTTAAAACGTTTATTAGGGAATGTTTTTTCGTACATGAATTTGTTTTACTATATCATTTCCGTGAAAACGGAAAATTTAAATAAAGACTCAATAGTTTATACCTCGTAAACAATGGCGTTAATGTTCATGCCAGCACCAACGCTAGCAAACATAATGTGGTCACCTTTGTTGATTTCTTGTCCGTCCATCTCACCATTTAAAATCAAATCGTATAAAGTTGGCACGGTAGCCACGCTAGAATTCCCAAGTTTTCCAATACTCATAGGCATAATACCATCAGGCATTTCCATGTCGTAAAGCTCGTAGAAACGCTTAACGATGGCTTCGTCCATTTTCTCGTTAGCTTGATGAATTAGGATTTTTTTGATTTTAGAAATGTCAATACCACTTTTATCTAAGCAAGATTTCATGGCCATAGGGACGTTCGTTAATGCAAATTCGTAAATTTTACGTCCGTGCATTTTTATGTAACGTCTGTTGTCGCTAATGTCTTGGTTGTAGGTTTCTCCGAAGTAAATAAAATGTGCCTCATCTAAGGCAAAAGTTGCAGCTTCATGGGCTAAAATACCACCTTGTTGCTCTGTCGTCGCTTCTACAATAACCGCACCAGCACCATCGCTATAAATCATGGAATCTCTATCGAAAGGATCGATAACTCTAGATAATGTTTCAGCACCAATCACTAAGCATTTTTTAGCGATGCCAGATTTAATAAAGGCTTCCGCTTGAATAACCCCTTGAATCCATCCTGGGCAACCAAAGAGTAAATCGTAACCCACACATTTAGGGTTTTCAATACGTAAAAGGTGTTTTACTCGAGAGGCAATACTAGGAACGGTATCACTTTGTATGCTGTCGCTTTTTACGTCACCGTAATTGTGGGCAACAATGATATAATCAAGGTCTTCTTTTGAAATATTCGCGTTTTCGATGGCTTTTTTAGCCGCAAAAGAAGCGATATCTGAAGTGGTTAAATGCGGTTTAGCATAACGCCTTTCTTTAATGCCAGTAATGGCTTTAAATTTTTTGACAATAACTTCACTTGGTGCATTTATTGTTGAACCATCACTATTTAAAAATTCATGATTATGAAAGTCTTCGTTACGCTCTATGTTAGAAGGAATGTAACTTCCAGTTCCTGTTATTTTTATATTCATAAAATAGGAAATTGCCTTGATTAGGTTTACTATCTAGCAATATAAATAGTTTTAAATAATGATGGTTTTAATTTGTAAATAATTTACGATGTTCAACCCTTATTTTAAGCCTCAATATAGTCTTCAATAGGAGCGCAAGAACATATTAAATTTCTATCACCATAGGCATCATCCACACGTCTTACGCTTGGCCAAAACTTATTATCTTTTACATAATCCAATGGAAAAGCAGCTTGTTCACGCGTGTATGGGAAGTCCCAAGTATCGTTAGTTACCATCGCTAAAGTATGTGGTGCATTCTTTAAAACGTTATTATTATCGTCTTTTGAAGCGTTATCTATCTCATTCTTAATGGCAATTAAAGCATCACAGAATCTATCGATTTCAGCTTTGCTTTCGCTTTCCGTAGGCTCGATCATTAAAGTTCCTGCAACAGGGAATGATAGGGTAGGCGAGTGAAAACCGTAGTCTATTAATCGTTTTGCGATATCGGTAACTTCAATACCATTAGTTTTAAAAGCACGACAATCTACAATCATTTCATGTGCCGCTCTACCACGTTCACCTGAATATAAAGTATCAAAACTTCCTTGTAAACGGTGCTTGATATAATTGGCGTTTAATATGGCTATTTTAGTAGATTCGGTTAATCCTTCAGCGCCTAACATTTTAATGTATCCGTAAGAAATCAAACAAACTAAAGCAGAACCAAATGGCGCTGCAGAAATTCCTGTAATCGCTTCTTTACCACCAGTTTTTATAATTGGGTTTCCAGGTAAGAAAGGTACAAGTTGTTCAGCAACACAAATAGGGCCAACACCTGGGCCACCACCACCATGAGGAATGGCAAATGTTTTATGAAGGTTTAAGTGACAAACGTCTGCACCAATGTTTCCAGGATTTGTTAATCCTACTTGGGCATTCATGTTGGCACCGTCCATGTATACTTGTCCGCCATTATCATGAATAATTTTGGTGATTTCTTTAATCGCAGATTCGTAAACCCCGTGCGTAGAAGGGTATGTTACCATTAAACATGATAAATTATCGGCGTGTAATTGGGCTTTTTCACGTAAATCGTCTACATCAATATTACCTTCAGCTGTAGATTTTGTAACCACTACTTTCATACCTGCCATAACAGCACTTGCAGGATTTGTTCCGTGTGCGGAAGAAGGAATTAAGCAGATGTTTCTATGATGATCATTACGTGATTCGTGGTAAGCCTTTATAACCATAAGTCCAGCGAACTCACCTTGAGCACCAGAATTTGGTTGTAAAGAAGTAGCAGCAAAACCTGTGATTTCTGTGAGTTGATCTTCTAAAGCTTTAAGAATCGTTAAATAACCTTTAGCTTGTTTTAGTGGTGCAAAAGGGTGAATAGTCCCCCAGTTAACCGAACTAAGCGGTAGCATTTCTGAAGCTGCGTTTAATTTCATCGTACAAGATCCTAAAGAAATCATAGAATGATTTAACGATAAATCTTTGCGCTCAAGCATTTTGATGTAACGCATTAATTCCGTTTCAGAATGGTGACTGTTAAATACCGGTTCTGTTAAGAAATCTGTGGTTCTTTGAATGTTTTCTGATATGTTATTGAATTGTTCAACTTCAGAAATTACAATCGTTTTTTTCTTCGCTGCTTTAGCAAAAACTGAAATTAAATCGTTGATGTCGCTAACCGAAGTCGTTTCGTTTATAGAAATGGTAACGGTATGCTTATCAGGGTAGAAGAAATTTACCTTTTTAGCGGTAGCAATTTTTTCTATTTTCTTTGCTTTGGTTTTTATTTGAAGCGTATCAAAATACGAAGTGTTCGTTTGTTCGTATCCTAATTGCTCTAAGGCATGAGCTAAAGTTGCTGCTTTGTTATGAATTTTGTTTGCAATAAATTTTAGGCCTTTCGGACCATGATATACGGCATACATACTAGCCATCACAGCTAATAGCACTTGAGCCGTACAAATGTTAGATGTTGCTTTGTCACGTTTTATGTGTTGCTCTCTCGTTTGTAGCGCCATTCGCAGTGCACGGTTTCCGTTGGTATCTTTGGTAACTCCAATAATACGACCTGGTAAATCACGTTTGTAAGCTTGTTTTGTTGCGAAATAAGCCGCGTGTGGGCCACCATAACCCATAGGGATTCCAAAGCGTTGCGTTGTTCCAACAACAACATCGGCACCAAATTTTCCTGGAGCTTCTAATTTTATTAAACTTAAAATATCGGCAGCAACGGCTACTTTAATTCTGGCGTCGTTTGCTTGTGTTATAAAGGATTCTATATCGGTAATTTGTCCTTCTTTTCCTGGGTATTGTAGAATAGCTCCGAAAAATTCAGAAGAAAAATCGAAGGATTCCTCATTACCAATCACTAATTCAATGCCAATAGGTGTGGCTCTAGTTTGCAGCACTGATAAAGTTTGAGGTAATATATTTTCTGAAACGAAAAACTTATTAATACCCGCTTTTTTCTGATCGCGTTCGCGAACGGCGAATAACAAACTCATAGCTTCTGCAGCAGCAGTACTTTCATCTAAAAGTGATGCATTGGCAATTTCCATACCGGTTAAGTCAATAATCATGGTTTGGAAATTCAATAAAGCTTCAAGACGTCCTTGAGCAATCTCAGCTTGATAAGGCGTATATGCTGTGTACCAACCTGGGTTTTCTAAAACGTTACGTTGAATCACCGCCGGTAAGACTGTTGGATGATACCCTAAACCGATATAAGTTTTGTAAACTTTATTTTTTTGAGACAACGCATGAATATGTAATAAATATTCATATTCTGTCATAGGCTCGTCTAAATTAAGAGGTTTTTTTAAACGAATATCATCTGGAATGGTTTCGTAAATTAACTGATCTAATGAGTCTAAACCAAGAGTTTCTAACATTAGGTTTTGGTCCTCTTCTCTAGGGCCAATATGACGCAAAGCAAACGCGTTTGTATTCATAAAAGTGTATTTGTATAAATAATTCGCAAAAATAATGAATATTTATCGTGATTTATTGCGAAAAATAGAAAGTTTTTAACCAGTTGAATTCCCTAGCGGCACTTTAGTTACATTTGTTTAATGAATTTTTTAAAAAAGGGTTTTGCATTTTATATCAATAGTAGTATTCACGTGGCTTTAGCCGTGTGTGCATTAGCTTGTGTAACCCTGTTAGAGCTTGGGTTGAAACCTAGTAAAGTAGTCCTTTGCTTCATCTTTTTTGCTGCTATTTCGGGTTATAATTTTGTTAAATTTTTTAGCGATCTTAAGTTTTATTATCCTAGGTTGGCAAATCGTGTAAAAGCCATTCCTGTTTTAACCCTTTTTTCAGTTTTAATGACAGGGTTTTACATGATTCAATTACAAACGAAAACCGTTTTTATCGTAAGTGGATTTGCTGTATTAACGGTGTTGTATTCCATTCCGTTTTTACGGAACAAAACACAAAATTTACGCCATGTTGAAGGACTAAAGGTTTACATTATTGCTTTCGTATGGATGGGGGTTAGTGTTTTTCTTCCGGTTATTGAATCTGGCCATGACATCACAAAAGAGGTGCTTTTAATGGGGCTTCAGCGTTTTGCTTATGTTTTGGTATTGATGTTGCCTTTTGAAATTCGTGATTTAAAATATGATCCTTTAAACTTGAAAACCATTCCGCAGAAAATAGGGGTAAAAAAAACGAAGCTTTTGGGTGTTGTACTTTTAGTGTTTATGCTTGTTTTAGAGTACTTTAAAGCTGAGGCGTCTGCTTCTAGTGGAATTGCTTTAGGTATTGTTCTCTTTGTAACGGGTGTATTTGTATGGAGATCTAAACAGGAACAAGCGAAATATTACTGTGCTTTTTGGGTGGAAGCACTTCCTGTAGTTTGGTTAATTTTGATGTTGATTGTCGGCTAGTGCTTTATCAACAGTTTTTCGCATGGCTTCCTTGCATTCGGGATCCAGGCAGTCAACCCGCGATTTTTTTATGCATTTAGAGAGTTTAGTATTAATTTTTGTATGCTTTCTGCAAGTTTTACAATAAATGATATGTAAATTCAGCTTGACTTTATCCCATAGAGACGCTTCCTTATATTGCACCTTGTCACAAATATGACTCGCTTCTTCGCACGGCATGAAAACCTTTATCTTACTCATAATTATAACCAATTTTCTTTTAAACAATCTGCCATGGCCGTTCGTGCTCTATGAATGATTACCCAAAGGTTAGACGCTGTAATATTCAGTTCATTACAGATTGTTTCTGTTTCGTAATTAAGAATGGTTTTCATTTTAAAAACTTCAGCTTGTTTCTTTGGAAGCTTACTTAAACAATTGTGTATGGCATCACCAAGTTCCGAATTCTCTAAAGCGTCTTCAGCGGTTTTATCAAAGGGATCGGCAACGCGTTCTTCCAACCAATCGCCTTCACTTTCAGAATCTCTATAGTTAATTCTAACTTCGGCTTTGCCTTTATTTGAATTAATTTTACGGTAGTGGTCAATAATTTTTCGCTTTAAAATGGAGATTAGCCAGGTGCGTTCACTGGCTTCTCCCTTAAAGTTTTTCATCGATTTTAAAGCAGCCAAAAAGGTGTCTTGTACCAAATCTTGGGCAATCTCCCTGTCACTTACACGAGAAATGGTGTAATTGAATAAGTAATCTGAATACGAATCGATCCACTTATTAGGGTTAATTTGATGATTTGGCATTGAGGAACAAGTTTTAGTGTTTCAAAAGTAGTTGAAAAAAATGAATTTTATTTAGAGATTAATCCCGCACGTCTCAATAAAGCTTCTGGTTGAGGTTCTTGACCTCTAAATCGCTTATAAAGTGTCATTGGATTTTCAGTACCACCTTGAGACAGGACGTTGTCCTGAAATTTCTTAGCTACAGTTTTATTAAAAATTCCCGTTTCTTTGAAATATTCAAAAGCATCGGCATCTAGAACTTCGGCCCATTTGTAGCTGTAATACCCAGAGGAGTACCCGCCTTGAAAAATATGTGAAAAGGCGGTGCTCATACAGTTTTCTTCAACTTCAGGATAAAGAGTTGTGCCTTTAAAAGCTTCTTTTTCGTGCGCTTTCACATTTTTTATTGGGCTAGGATCTTCACCATGCCAGCTCATGTCTAAAAGACCAAAGCTTAACTGACGTAAGGTCTGCATGCCTTCGTGAAAAGCAGCCGATTCTTTAATTTTTTCAACTAAATCCATAGGAATCACTTCTCCAGTTTCATAGTGGGTAGCGAATAATTCTAAGGCTTCTTTTTCGTAGCACCAGTTTTCTAAAACCTGACTTGGTAATTCTACAAAATCCCAATACACGCTTGTTCCGGATATACTAGGGTAGGTGGTATTAGCTAACATACCGTGTAAGGCATGACCAAATTCATGAAATAAAGTGGTGACTTCGTTAAAGGTTAAAAGTGATGGTTTGCTTTTTGTTGGTTTCGTGAAATTACAAACGATAGAAATATGTGGTCTGCTGTTTTCGCCATCTTTTATGTATTGAGGCTTGTAGGAGGTCATCCATGCGCCGTTACGTTTTCCTGCTCTTGGAAAAAAATCGGCGTAGAAAATAGAAACCAAGTCTCCGTTGCTGTTGGTTACTTTATAAGTTAGAACATCTTCATGATATTTATCGATATTGTTAATTTCTTCAAAGTTTAAATCGAATAATTTATTAGCAATGGTAAACGCGCCATTTATTACATTTTCTAGTTTGAAGTATGGTTTTAATAACTCATCATCTAAACTGAATAATTTTTGCTTGAGTTTTTCAGAATAATAAGCCCCATCCCATTTTTCTAAATGATCGATGCCATCAAGTTCTTTAGCAAAGGTTTCTAGCTTTTCGAATTCTTTTTCAGCCGCAGGCTTGGCTTTTTCTAAAAGTTCGTTTAAAAAGTTTGTAACGGTTTCTGGAGTTTGCGCCATACGTTCTTCTAAAACAAAATGAGCGTGGGTTTTGTACCCTAATAAGTTGGCACGCTCATAACGTAGTTTTACTATTTTTAGCACGTTTTCCTGGTTGTCTAAAGCATCACCTTTAAAAGCTTTAGCACCCGCTTCTAGAGCTAATTTTTTTCTAAGTTCACGGTTATCGGCATAGGTAAGAAACGGAATGTAGCTTGGATAATCTAAGGTGAACATCCAACCGATTTTTTCTTTAGATTCTGCCAATTGCTTCGCAGCTTCAATAGTACCTTCTGGAAGACCAGATAAATCGGCTTCATTGGTAATTAGCATTTCAAACTTATTGGTTTCGGCTAAAACATTCTCGCCAAATTTAAGCGTTAACTGACTCAATTGCTTGTCGATATCTCTTAGTTTTTGCTTTTTTTCTTCCGCTAGGTTCGCACCATTTCTAGAGAAACCTTTATATTTTTTATCAAGCAGTGTTTGTTGTTCTGTGGTAAGGTCCAAATCAGCTTTAAATTCGTAAACCGCTTTAACACGCTTAAATAAATTCTCATTTAAAGTAATATCATTACTAAATTCAGAAAGTAAAGGCGAAACTTCTTGTGCTATTTTTTGAATGGTTTCATTAGTTTCTGCTGAGTTTAAATTAAAGAAAATACTACCCAAACGATCCAACTGTTCCCCCGAGAAATCTAAAGCTACGATCGTGTTTTCGAATGAAGGCTTTTCTTGGCTGTTCGCGATGCTATCTATCTCTTTTTTAGCGTTTTCAATAGACTTTTTAAATGCCGGTAGGAAGTCTTCGTTTTTAATTTTTGAGAATGGAGGGGTGTTGTATTGCGTATTATATGGTGTAATTAATGATTTGTTTATCATTTCTTTAATTTAAGTGTTAAATATTTATTTTACTATGTGCGCATAATAAAAAAATATGTATTTTTGAAGTAATAATTGCAGAGTGACTAACTCAATAGAATTATTTGTTAATAGCTGAAAAGCCTCGAAATTGTTTCGAGGCTTTTTTCATGCTATAGGTCTTTGGCAGATTCGTTAACTTTAACTTTCAACCCTTCTTTGTACATAATAATCTTATCAAGCACGCATTTATCGCTGGCGCCAATAATTTGAGCAGCGAGAATACCTGCGTTTTTGGCACCGTTTAAGGCCACTGTAGCTACAGGAACACCACCTGGCATTTGTAAAATGGATAGGACAGAATCCCAACCATCTATAGAGTTACTGCTTTTTACAGGCACTCCAATTACAGGAAGTGGCGATAAAGAAGCGATCATACCTGGTAAATGCGCAGCACCTCCAGCACCAGCAACAACGACCGAAAAACCTCTGGTATGGGCATTTTTACCATAATCAAATAATTTTTCTGGTGTACGGTGCGCCGAAACAATATCAACTTCAACTTCAATATCAAAACCTTTTAAGATGTCAATCGCATCTTGCATTACAGGAAGGTCGCTTTTGCTTCCCATGATTACGCCTACTTTACTCATATCTATTCGCTTATTACTTTAATACTGTTTTTAACTTGTTCTGCTACGCGTCGCGCTTCATTCAAATCTTCATTCACAATCGTGACATGCCCCATCTTTCTAAATGGTCTGGTTTGTTTTTTACCGTAAATGTGTGGTGTAACACCATCCATTTTCATGATGTTTTCTATGTTTTCGTAAACGACATTTCCAGAATAGCCTTCAGCGCCCACTAAGTTAACCATAACACCACCAACTTTATTATCGGTACGTCCTAAAGGTAAATTTAATATGGCTCTAATGTGCTGTTCGAATTGCGAGGTATAACTCGCTTCAATTGTTTGGTGACCAGAATTGTGAGGTCTTGGTGCGACCTCGTTAATAAGAATGTCATCGTCTTGGGTTTGAAACATTTCAACAGCCAATAAACCAACATGATTAAATGCTTTTGAAGCACGTAGCGCTACATCTTCCGCTTTTTCAGCAATGGCTTCAGGAATTCTTGCAGGGCATATCACATATTCCACTTGATTGGCTTCTGGGTGAAATTCCATTTCAACAACCGGATAGGTTTTAATTTCGCCAGATGCACTTCTAGAAACAATAACAGCCAATTCATTTTTAAAAGGCACTAAGGTTTCAGCAATACATTCTACGTTTGGTAAATCTTTTAAATCATCAACAGATTTTACAATTTTTACGCCTGTACCGTCGTAACCAAATTGTGCACATTTCCAAACAAAGGGTAGGCTTAAACCACCGTGGTTTATGGCTTCTTCAATTTCAGAAGTATATGCAAAACGTGAAAATGGAGCGGTAGGTAAGTTGTTATCTACGTAAAATAATTTTTGAGTGGCTTTATTCTGGATGGTTCTTAGCGTTTTAGAAGACGGATATACTTTCACTCCTTCTTTTTCTAAAGCTTCGAGCGCATCAACATTTACGTTTTCAATTTCAAAAGTTAAAACATCTACTTGTTTTCCAAAATTATAAACCGCATCATAATCCATTAAATCACCCAGCTGAAAATGGTCGCAAGCAATTTTGCAAGGCGCTTCATCGCTAGACTCAAGAACAGCTGTGTAAATATCGAATTTCCGTGTGTTGTACAGTAGCATTTTACCAAGTTGGCCGCCACCTAAAATACCAAGTTTAAAGTTTGATGAAAAATAATTCATTAAATGTGTTTTTTACTAAATCGAAATTAGGATAGGCAAAAATACGGTTAAATCTTAAATTAGTTCCTAAAATCATAAATCAAAAAATGGTTATTGCTCAATCTATTGATTATCTTTGCCTCTTTAAAAAATATTTAAGTTTTGATAAAGCTACACGATAAATTTTTTAAGCCCTTTATACCTGCGAAACAAATAGATGAAGTGATGCAACGTCTAGCAACCGAAATTGCTAACGATGTAGGCGACGAAATCCCTATTTTTATTGGTATTTTGAATGGCTCATTTATGGTGGTTAGCGATTTTGTAAAAAAATATCCTAAACCTTGTGAGGTCACTTTTATAAAGTTAGCATCTTACGAAGGCGTAAAATCTACCGAAGATATACAGCGGTTAATAGGATTAACACAAGACTTAACCGGGCGTACCGTAATTATTCTGGAAGATATTATTGACACAGGAAATACTTTAGCGGAAGTTCATCGCATTTTTAAAAATGAAAATGTAAAATCTTTAAAAATAGCCACGCTTTTCTACAAGCCTGAAGCTTATAAGAAGGATTTTAAATTGCATTACGTTGGCATCGAAATTCCAAACAAATTCATAGTAGGTTACGGCTTAGATTATGATGGTTTAGGGCGAAATTTGCCAGAAGTATATCAAATAAAACAAACTCAACATATGACAAACCTAGTGTTATTTGGCCCTCCAGGTGCCGGTAAAGGAACTCAAGCAGAATTTTTAAAGGAAAAGTATAATTTAGTACATATCTCTACAGGTGATGTTTTTAGATTTAATATCAAAAACGAAACAGCATTAGGGATGTTAGCAAAATCGTTTATTGATAAAGGTGAATTGGTTCCAGATCAAGTGACTATCGACATGCTTAACGCAGAAGTTGAAAAAAACGCCGATGCTAACGGATTTATTTTTGATGGTTTCCCACGTACCAACGCGCAAGCAGAATCTTTAGACAAGCTCATGACTTCAAAAGATTCTCAAATTAATGCCATGATAGCCTTGGAAGTTGATGATGAAATTCTTGTAGAACGTCTTCTTGGTCGAGGTAAAACTAGCGGGCGCGCAGACGATGCTAACGAATCTATTATTAGAAATAGAATTACAGAATATTACAACAAAACAGCTATTTTAAAAGAATACTATTCGGCTCAAGATAAATATTTTGGTGTTGATGGTGTAGGTAGCATCGAAGACATTACAGAGCGTTTAAGTGCTGTGATAGATAAATTATAGTGGAATTCCCACGAAGGTGGGAATCTCATTAAAGAACTATACGTTTTAATTGTAGTTCGTTTAGGCCATTTTTGGTTTAATATAACTTCATTAAAAAGATTCGCGCCTTCGCGGGCATGATAAATACAAGCAAAAGAATGACTGAAGGGAATTTTGTAGACTACGTAAAAATGTATGTATCTTCTGGAAACGGAGGAAAAGGTTCTTCGCATTTACATCGCGAAAAGTACATAGCCAAAGGTGGCCCAGACGGTGGTGATGGTGGTCGTGGAGGTCATGTTATTATTCGAGGGCAATCTAATTTATGGACCCTACTTCACTTAAAGTTTAAAAAACACATTCGTGCTGGACATGGTGGGCACGGTAGTAGTGGTAGAAGTTTTGGTAGCGATGGTGAAGATGTTTACATCGATGTGCCATTAGGAACTGTAGTTCGCGATACCGAAACCAATAGTGTCCTTTTTGAAATCACCGAAGAAGGCGAGGAGCGCATCTTAGCCCAAGGAGGGAAAGGTGGCTTAGGAAACTGGCATTTTAAAACCTCTACAAATCAAACGCCACGTTACGCACAGCCAGGTATGCCTATGGAAGAGTTTTATGTAACCATGGAACTTAAAGTGCTTGCAGATGTTGGTTTAGTAGGATTTCCAAACGCAGGGAAATCAACATTACTCTCTGTAGTCACTTCTGCAAAACCAAAAATTGCCGATTACGAGTTTACCACGCTAAAACCTAATTTAGGAATTGTACAATATCGTGATTTCCAAACCTTTGTTATGGCCGATATTCCTGGAATTATCGAGGGTGCCGCCGAAGGAAGGGGTTTAGGACATTACTTTTTACGTCATATCGAACGTAACTCCATTTTACTGTTTTTAATTCCAGCCGATGCTGAAGATATTAAAAAACAATATGATATTCTCTTAGATGAGTTACGTCGTTACAATCCAGAAATGTTGGATAAAGACCGTATTATCGCCATTTCTAAAAGTGATATGCTTGATGATGAGCTTAAAGCTGAAATGAAAATCGAACTTGATAACGAATTGCCAATTCCGTATATGTTCATCTCTTCAGTAGCCCAAAAAGGCATTACTGAGCTTAAAGATGTACTGTGGAAAATGTTGAATTAAACCCGTTAAATCTTCCGCGAAAGCGAAAGTATTTTAATAGCATAATATTGCTTATTTAATGAGCGATAACAGCATTACGATTGTTGCCCCTTCATGAATCAAAACCTGAAGGGGTTTTTGTTGGTGAACATCATACTTTTATGGACATGACTATTTCCTCCGTCTGTGCTTAAGTAAATGGTCTGAATTTCCTTTGCAATCCCGAACGGAAAAACAGCACAAATAGGAACATTCAGGAAAATTAAGTAACTTTAGAAGAGAAATAAGCAGTTATGAAGTTTTCTATAATCATTTTATTCGCATTTCTTTTTGTGGCTTGTGCCCCCGTTAAGGTACGCTATGATTATGATAAAACCACTAAATTTTCAAATTATAAAACTTATCAATATTTCGCCGATATGCAAACCGGATTAAGTGAATTTGATACCAATAGGCTTTTAAATGCGATAGATTTAAAAATGAAAACTTTAGGCTATAGGGTTACAGAATCTCCAGATTTTTATATAGATATAAAAAGTAAGGCCTATCAAAATCCTCGACAAAGTAGTATTGGTGTTGGTTTAGGTGGCGGAGGTAGAAATGTTGGTGGTGGTGTTTCTGTTGGTATCCCAATTGGTGAAAGCGAAGTTAATTGCATGCTAACTATCGATTTTGTAGACCAAGGGAAAAACCAACTCTTTTGGCAAGCTATTAGTGACTTTAAATTTAACTCCAATCAAACACCAGATCAAAAGGAAAAAAAGTTTAAAATAGTGATAGAGGACGTTCTTTCTCAATATCCTCCTAAGTAGAAAGTATTTTAATTATCATAACAACTGATGTTATAAGTTTACTTTATGGTTTTGTATGATTACGATTTAGAATACGCTGTACATGGTGAAATTAATCAAATTGATAACTATAGTGGTTTATCGTATTTAATTGTTTTATTTATGTGATAAAAAATAAACTCTCAAATTAAAAATAGCAAAAAATGATTCGAAATTATTGGAATGAAAAATGGAAAGAAATAAAGTTTGATGATAAAATTTCTGACAAGGAAAAATTTAAAATATCAAATTACGGAAGAATTATAAATTGTAAAACGGACGAAGAATATCTTGTAAAAGTTTCTTATATAAATGGTTATCAAAATTTACCTCTTAGACAAAAAAGGAATGGGAAATTAACAAGCCGTTATGTACACAAACTTGTCGCCGAACATTTTCTTGAACAGAAAGATGGTGTTTGTGTGATACATTTAGATTATGATAAAACAAACAACAAGCTTGAAAATTTAAAATGGGCTACAAAGAAAGAAAAGGAAACGCACCAATTCACGGGGCCTGAATTTAAAAATCGAGCACGAACCATACCTTCAACTGCAAAATTAACTGAAACTAGAGTTAAATATATTAAACGAAAATTAAACGACCCAAACAGAAAAACACGGTTAAAAATGATAGCCAAACAATTTGGGATTTCCACGATGCAACTTTACAGAATTCAAACAGGTGAAAATTGGGGCTACGTAGAAGAGTAAACTACATGTGTGAAATTCTACACTTTTTTAGCCAAATTATATCACATAAAATTTGTTTCTTTTTTGGCTATATTTCCATATGAAATAAAACCATAGCTCATGCCGTGCTTGAATTTTCTGTTTTATTTGAACAAAATATAATCCAAATTGGAATCCGACATAATTTAATTGGTTATACAAGAATAGTTTTAATTTTAATAAATTATTTTTCAGTTTATTAATAAACTTATAATACGAAAACACTGCAATAATGAATACAATAAAAAATAAAGTAGCGCTAATTACTGGCGGTACGAAAGGTATAGGTTACGGCATCGCGGAAGCCTTATTAGCTCAAGGCGTTAATGTTGCAGTAACAAGTAGAAGCGCCGAAGCGGCCAATGAAACTGCCAAATTGTTAAACTCGAGCTCATATAGTGCTCTTGCTATTGGAGTAAAAGCTGATGTACGTGATTTTGGAAGTCAGCAAAACGCTGTTAGAAAAGTTCTGAGTCAGTTTAATCAATTAGATTTTGTCATTGCTAATGCGGGGTTGGGGCATTTTGGGAGCATCGAAGAGTTATCTATAGAACAGTGGCAAGACACGATTGATACGAATTTAACAGGTGCGTTTTATACAATAAAAGCTAGTGTTGAGGCGCTTAAAAAATCTAAAGGGTATTTTATTACCATTTCAAGTTTAGCAGGGGCAAACTTTTTTGCGAAAGGTTCTGCTTATAATGCGAGTAAGTTTGGCTTAACGGGGTTTACACAAGCTGTGATGTTAGATTTAAGACAACACGGCGTTAAAGTGAGTACAATTATGCCTGGATCTGTTTCTACACATTTTAATGGTAACGAACCCGATGCTAAAGACGATTGGAAAATTCAAAAGGAAGACTTGGGTGAGATGGTTGTTGATTTACTAAAAATGAACCCAAGAACGTTACCTAGTAAAATTGAGGTGCGTCCTACTATGCCACCAACTAAGGGTTAGGGATTAATCTAATTTTTAACTAAGCGTTTGCTAGAAATTAAGGTGTTTCCTGTGTAAAAATTCGTTAAATAAATTCCGGAATTTAAATGGCTGATATCTATTTGCTGAGGTCTCAAGTGAGATAATGTGAATGACTTTACACGTTTGCCGTCCATGCTGATAATGTCTACTGTTAACGGTGTGTTATGGTTGCCTTCAAACTCGAAATTAATAATCGTGTTTGCTGGGTTAGGAAACATAGAAATATGAAGCTTATTAACGACACTTTCTATGTCTGTAATGCCTAAAGTAGAATAGTTAATCGTCCAATTTACGATATAGGCGTGAACTCTTTCGTGATTATCTATCATCAATAAATTGGAGTCATCTGTTACAACCACGGTTAAGGCATTTGTACCTTTAAGTAAATCGGCTTCCGTTATAAAAACGCTTTCCATATCGGTAGCAAATTCAAAGACATTTAAATTCCATCTATTTTTTAGAGTATTTGGATTTGGTGTTGTGAGTTGCAATTCAAATTCAATTGGAAAATTTTCAGCATCAACCGTTGTATTATTCGGTGAGTAGCTATCTATTGGATTGGTTAACTCATGAATTTTTTCTATAATGCCTTCTTTGCATACCGAGCAAAACGGCTTGTCGACAGATTCCATGATGCACGTTCCACTATTTGGTTTGTACCAGTCTTTGGGCACTGCTCCCGAATAATGTTGATAAATACCCGCTTGATTAGTATGGTACCAATTTTTCCAACGAACCTGTGTTGGATCAGTTTCTTGAGTCATATTAATGCCTTCACGGGCTAGAGCATCTCCTGGATAGTATTCGTCTATGAGGTTAAACAAGGAATGTCCCATTTCATGCATGGCAACATGAGGTCCCCAATATCCATTATATGTAACAGGGAAATCACCACCACTACCGCCGTAATGTGATGAGTTTACAATGATAAAGCCTTGATCATACATGGGGAAGTTATCTGCAAGCACATTGAAAATCTTGGTATGTGTATCATTCGCAGCATTACCGTCAATTTCATAATACAGTAAACGGTGTCTGTTATAAGCATCATAAGTGGCGTTAAAATAGGTGTCTACATTGGTAATTGGATGTGCCGGTTCGGTTAAATCTGTTGCGGTACCAGGATGATCGGCACCGCTTTCATTAGAAGGTATTTTTAAAGCATACACATTAAAGTAGTCGGCATATTCTCTAAACGGACTAGTATTAAAAAAGGTATTGGTGAAACTGGTGGCATTGGTGATAAATTTGTCCATTTCGCTAGCCTGATACCCTTCACTTAAAAAAACAATATTTATTTTTTTGTCATCATTTCCAGAAATTTTAATGGCTTCCAAAGGAAAGTTTTGCCCGTGCAGGACAAGTGTAGACATTAAAATGGAAATAATAAGAAAGCAGTGTATTTTCATTCTTGATTTATCTTGGTGCTAATCAGGTTTTCTGAGTTTACAAAGTTACTAATTGTAAGGTGCTTAGTATGACTTCTTAAAGCTATTCTTGTTGAAAATTTGGTTTTATTTAAATTAATAGATTGTGTTTCGAAACTTTTTGACTCATTTAAGGATTCTACCGATTTTTTTAGCGGATTCTTAATTAAACTCCGGCTTATAATATTTGATTGCCCATCAAATTGTAAACAAATTAAATCGCCGTCTACAGCGTTTTGTGCTGAGCGATCGTTATTCGGTTTTAAGTAGCCATCAACTATTTTCTGACTAACAAGTTGCATGCTTCTTTTTCCTGAAGCTGTTTCACTTATGCTATAAGTTAAAAATATAATTTTAGGGTTTTCCGCAATAGTAGTTTCTATCGGAATTTCAGTTTTTGCAGGTTTACATGCTTGTACAAAACCTAAAGCTACAAGAAGTATAGCAATAATCTTAAACTTTATAGATTTTGTTAGTTTCATAAAATGGTTTATTCCGTTTTAATTCGAATGCCTTCACTATGGCTACTAAATTCAGGAGCATACATACTTTGTAGGGTTGTAATACCATTACTCATGTCGCCAGCATTATTAACTCTTAAATCGTATTCAAAAACATAAATACCTTTTGGTAAGCGGTCAATAAAGAAATTGGTGCTGGCGTCTTTGGTACTTTCATAATAGCCTAAACCATCTTGCCATTTATAAGTTGAAATAACGTTTATAGGTTCTAAACCAGCAGCACGCATATCTTTCATATGAAGGAATTCCATGTCGCGATCACTTTGTAATTCGATGCGTACGCGAACAAGATCACCAACTTTAAGGGTGGTGTTAGGTGTTATTTCGGTAATTTCTTCACCCAAATCTGTATCATGTTTAACGAATAATTTTTTCTTAATACTCAGCGGTGTTTCTGCAGTTGTAATTTTATCTAAATCCTCAAAATATTGCCAATACAAGCTCCCCCAAGCGATGCCGTCTCCTTTTTTAGTAAGGGTTACTTCGCTCATTGCAGGGTTGATTTCAGTGGCAGTCCAAGAGGTTTTATAATAACCTGTTCCAGCTTCCGTTTTTACATTATCTAATTTAGCAGGTTCAATAGTTTTATTTCCTACTGTTACATCAACCCTATCAGTAACGCTTAACCAATCGCTACCTTCAAGTAATAAAGCATAAACCGCATTAGTTGTTGCTTTCGTTGTTTTCCAGTGATTTGTTTGCTTGTTTTTAATAAGCCAGATTTTTAAGTTATCAATGGTTTGGATGTCTTTTTTAATTTCTGAAAAAGCTTCAATTAAAAGCGCTTGGGTTTCAATAGGGGCTTGGTACCAAAACCATGAATTTGTGTTTTCTTTCCAATACATGCCCAATGCTTCTGAAGTGATGCTGGTTTCCTTTAGTGATTCTAATATCGCATTGGCTGTTTTTAAATCGTTATTTCTAAAAGAAATTAAAGCCATTAAGCCTTTAGAATATAAAGGTCGTTTTAGCCAGTAGTTTTCAATTTGTATTTGGTAATATTTGCTGGTATTTTCAACGTCATTAGATTTTTCAATTTCAGGGAAGAAGCTTCGCATGTATAGATAATGCAGTTGTGTCGCGCTTAAATGATCGTTGCTTAAATCTATTTTTTCATTGTGTTTTTTTAATGTTTCATATTCCTCAATAAATTGCTCATCGAGATATTTAATGGCATTTTTAACCATTTGAGAAGTGCTTTCAGAATTAATTTGAAGCTTTTTTAAACGCCCAAAACCTGAAATAATATGCTGCGTGATATAGCGGTTTGCTCTTCCCCCATTAAACCAAGGCCAGGCACCAGAATGGAGTTGGTTCGATTTTATTTTATTAATAGCGGTTTGTAATTCGCTATCCATTTTATTTAAATCGAATAGTAAGGCGATGCGTTTTTTCTGTTCTGTTTCACTTTGTGCATCACGTAACCAAGGGGTTTCTTGAATTAAGATTGACTTTAATTCATCGTTATTTTCTAGGTTAGAAATTAAAACATCTTGTGATTTCCACTGATTAAAAACGGCTTCAATTTTCGGATTCGACTGTACAATATGCTGCGCTAAAGCATTTGCGTAATATTTACTGAACGTTTGCTCATTACACTCATAAGGGTATTCCATTAAATAAGGTAAAGCTTGAACCGCATACCAAGCAGGGGTGGAAGTTACTTCTAAAGTTAACTTATGGTTTGTAAGGCTTGTTGAAGCGTTGTTCTTGAGTTTGTCTAAGGTGAAGGTTTTTGTTTCGTTACTTTTAATCCACATCGGTAAGCTTTCTGTAACCAACATGCGATTCGATAAAACTGGTAAGGTGTTTTGTTCGCCATCACTAAAAGTTTCCGATTTAGCAAGTACTTTATATTGTACAGCTTGTATATTCTCAGGGATATTTAATTGCCATGAAACCTCTGTGTTGCCATGTGCATTAACCGAAAATGGTTTGTTGTTTACAGCATTACCAAGGCTAATGTTTATGTCTTTCCCAGAAATGGCATCGGTTAGTAGTAACATCGCATCACCCGAAATTGTTTTTTTCGTGAGGTTAGCAATTTTAGAACTGATGTTAATACGATCGCCCTCACGTAAAAAACGAGGCGCATTTGGAGTCACCATCAACTCTTTTTGAGTGACCGTTGTTAAGGTTTTAGTAGCGCTTTCTAGTGATTTGGTATGTGCTAATAATTGCAATTTCCATTGCGTTAAAGCTTCTGGTGTATTAAAACTGAAACTAATGTTGCCATTTTCATCGGTTTTTAACTGCGGAAAGAAAAAAGCCGTTTCCTTTAAGTTTTTTCTAACTTCAACTAGAGAAATGGCATTCAATGCGTTTTTAGTAGTGATGATTACAACGCCATTTTTTGCTTTACTACCATAAATGGCGGTAGCGGCAGAATCTTTTAAAACATTCATAGACAAAATGTCGTCTGGGCTTATATCTGAAATGTCTTCAGTAATTTTACCATCAACAATATATAATGCTTTGTTATTTCCTAGAATACTAGAATTTCCTCGTATAGTTACTGAACCTGTAGCAGTGTCATCCGATTCGGTATCTTCCACTTCTATTTTCTGCGTGGCGCTAGCAAGGTTGGTTACTGCGCTGGGAGCAGCTGCTAGACCAATAACCGTTACCTCGTTAAGATGGCTGTTGTTTGCCGTTAAATACGCGTGAAAAAAGTTTTTGTTTCCTATCAGAATGTCTTGCGAATCAAAACCGATGTAACTTATTTCTAGTATGTCTCCTTGTTCTGCTTCAATGGAAAAATTACCGTCAAAATTAGTCATTGTACCTTCAGTAGTGCCTTTTATAATAATGGTTACGGCAGGGATAGGTGCTCCAGTTTCGTCGTAAACAGTACCCGAAACGAAGCCTTTTTTTACAGAGTTGCTATATTTTGATTCTTGTTTAGAGCGTAATTGATTTAAATAACGTTTATGGATGTTGTCGTTATTCATATCAAAACCATACCAGTTAAATTGGTCGTATTCTTGCTCAGGATAATTGAATTGATGATTTGGGTTATAAGCGGTAAAATCTTGAGTTCTAAAGTTATTATACGCGTTGCTGTAACTTCTAGTATAATAAGTGGGTTTATTTATAGGGTTGAATTTCCAGGTATGTGATTTGAAAAGATCTAATGAAGCATCGTACATGCTAGCCAGTAATTCAGTGCTTACTTTTTCTCCATTTGGCCCTTTAATTTTAAACTGCCATGTTTCTTCGCTACCGGGTTGAATTTTATCTCTAAAAGTGGAGGTTTCAATTTCTAAATTTGTGCTTGGGTGTGGCACAGCAATTAATTTTGTGCCAGATTGGTAACTATTATATGCGGCAAAACTATAGTGTACTGCAAAACCACCAACATCGTTTTTGGTGATAGGAATTGCGATGGTCTTTTTATTGTTACTTAGTTTTATAATTTCCGTTTTTACGAATTTTCTATTCTTCTCAATAGTTACTGTTACCGAAACATTTTCTGCTGAAGTCCCTAAAGTGATATAAGCAGATTCGTTGATGTTATAATCTGTTTTGTTAGTGGTTATACTGAAAAGTTCATTGTCGGCTAATGTTTTGTCTGAATCACTGTAGAGCGTCGTTTTAACTTCATCCTTCACCAATTGACCAAATTTGTCTTTGGATTCTAAGGTGATGGTATACTGTCCAGATTGCCAGTGGCTTAATTGCCCTAAGTCTAATGTTTTGGAGTCTTCCGTATTAAAATGCTTCTCTAAAACCAAGTTACCGTTCTCCCAAGAATCTGGGTTGTTTTCATCCTTAAAGGCTTCATACGGAAACAAGGCTTTAAAGTCATGCTTTGTTAATTCTTGATAATCTGGAGCACTCCAAGGGCGTACTCTTAAAACGGAATTGGGTGCTTTAAGTTTATAAATTTTAATATGGCCTTTTGTAGGGACAAAAGCACCATTTAAGTTTTTTGTCTCGATGGTTAATATCTGATTCTTGGCCGATTTATCAATAGCGTTTTCAATATTTATATTGGCAGTTAAAGCATGGTAGCCTACATTAATCGTCGTAGTTTCACTATGAGTTTCGCCGTTTATATCGGTAACATCGGCAATAACTTCGTACTTAAAAATAGGGCGAGTGGTTTTGTCGATACTTTCATCTGGAATCGCTTTAAAGATAATTTCAAAATTCCCAGAAGCATCAGTTTTTGTTTTACCATGGGTAATTTCCTGTCCGGAGTTGTAAGCAAAAGGGCGATAACCAAAAGACCAATGTGGGTATTCCACTTTACGTTTTACGCGGTAAACGACTTTAGCATCTGTAATGTTACTGCCTGAAAAAGATTGCGCTTTTCCTTTTACGGTTATAGAATCATTAACACGAAAGGTTTCGGTAATGGTTTCAAATTGCGTTTCAAATTTCGGACGCTTGTATTCTTCAACTGAAAAATTTTGTGATGCAAATAAATTTATATGTCCATCGTTGTCGTTAATCGATATGCTAAAACGCCCAGTAAGGCCGTTGTTAGGCAGAATGAATTCCCCAGAAACAGATCCGAAATCATTGGTTTTAAGCTCCAATTGCGTTACTTTTTCATTATTCACATTGTGCAACGTAGCTAGTATAGGTCTACTTGCTAAAACTTGTGATTTACCTGCTGTAACTTGCATCGCAATAGCCTTAAAGTAAACCGTTTGTCCTGGCCTATAAATACTGCGGTCTGTGAATATAAAAGACTTGTATTTTGTTGGGTTATTGTTTTGTTGTTTATAGCTTTTGTTGAGGTAGTAGTCTCCAAAATAGGCGATTTCTTTGCCTTTTGTTACTTTTAATTTAATGTTTCTGTACCAGTCTTCACCTTTTTCCATTTTAAACTGACCTAAATTATTGGTCTCAAATGTTTTGGTTTCTCGGGTTCTGGAGTTTTGTGGAAAGTATGATAATTCAGCCTGTGCGTTTCTAATAGGGTTACCGTTATTTCTATTTATAATTTGGAATAGTTTAAACGCGGTCGTTTGAGTTTCAATCAAGGCAAAATCGGTCACTTGAATGTGTGCAAAAGCGAATGTATCTTCGTCTTTTTTAACCTTAGCAAGTACTAAATACTTTCCGTTGTTTAATTTAGGAAGCACAACTTCTGTAGTGTGGGTTTGATAATCATGCTCATTCCTTAGTTTGCTTACCCAGGATTCGGTTGGTATTAATGCTTCTAAAAAAGATAGCTTTTGGTCTTTTCTATATAGATCATCGTAGGTTTCAACCTGTTCTTCGGTAAGTTTGTAAATATAAAACTGTAAAGAATCTAGGTTTTTATAAGTGATCAGTAATCGAGATGCCTTAGCAATGGGGAGATACTTTTCGGTAGTAATTTGAAGGCTTAAATCTTCAATCTGCGCTTTTAAAATTTCACACTTTTCGGCGGCACTGCTTTTTGGGTGTGTTTTAATAACTTGATCGCAAAGTGTTACGGCTTCCTTGGCTTTCCAGCGGTTGTCTTTATTGGTTTTCGGACTGTAAGTTTTGCTCTGCTCATAATAAGTGGAAGCGATTTCAAAATCATATAAACCAGAACTTTCGTGGTTTTCAATGTTTTTACTTGCTTTTTTTAGAGCTTCTATCTTTAATTTTTCTTTATCATTAAAAGTAGCATGGTTGTAAACAAACTTAATACGGGCGATGTCAACATTGGTAAGCGCGTCATAATTTTTATTTTTTAAATGGAATCTTATAAGCGCTTTGTATATTTTAAGTGCGTTTAATTGCAGGGAAGTACTGTCTTTTGATGCTATTTGTAAGGTAGAAAACTGTTCGGCATTGGCTAGATATTCTGGGGCGTCCAACACAAATTTATAAGCGGGTTGGGTAATATGTGTCTCGTTGGTTTCGTAAAACTCTAAGGCATTATGACTTAAAAAATCGAATAATGTTGGTCGTAATTTACTAGAGTTACCTTGTTTTTTTATTAGTGCGCTATAATTTTCTAGCTGTTCTTGCTTTAGTAAATCGTCATTTTTTAGAGATTTTTGGTAAAGCAAATGAATTTCATTGAAAAGGGTTTGGAGGTCCCAAGTTCTAAAATCTTCCAGGTTTACTTTTTCTGAAGTTTTTGTTCTACTGTAAAATTGATCTTTGTTTTTGTTAAAATATTGCCAGTATAAATGAGCTAAAATATTTTCTAGAACATTTTTAGTAGGACGCTCATTTTTATCAATTTCAGACTTAAAATCATTGATAATATTCAGTATGGCATCTTCTTCTAAGATAAGATTGAACTTACTCTTAAAAAGCATGACTTTTATGATTTGTTCATGGTTTTCGGCACGTTTAGCTTTTTTTTCAATTGATTTCAAGGTTTTTAATGCCGATTTTGGTAAGCCTTGAACTTCAAAAGTTTCTACTTTCTCCCATAAATCGGAGTAAGGATTCTGTGCATTGGTAAGATTTGAGAAAAAAAGAATACATATTAATAATAGCGTAGGCCTCATATATACTGAGTTTGTGTCGGGGTCTATTTTATTTGTGGTTTAGTTGGTCTCAAAATCTGTTCCAAAAAAACAATCATTTGAGAGTCCTCATGTTTAATCAGGTAAGTTAATCATTTTGTAAATAAAAAACAGGCATGAAGGTGCTAATTTACTAAGCTCAATCCAATAAATTCATACTTCGTAAATTAAGTTTACATTTGTTATAAATAGTTTTTTTAAATGATTAAAATTTGGCTTTTTACTCTTTTACCACTCTTTAGTTTTTCTCAAGGCAATTTTTCTAATATTGATACCTTAATTCAAAAAAAACAGTACCGACAGGCCGAACTTTTTCTATCAAATTATTTGAAAAATAATCCAAATAATGTAAAGGCAAAAGCGCTTTTAGGCGATACCTATGGGTATCAAAAAAGGTGGGATGAGGCTATAAATATTTACGAAATAGTTGTTGATAAAGAAAAGTTCAATGCCGATTATTATTATAATTACGGCGCCTTTTTAAGTATGAAGGCTTTAGAGAATAGGCTTAAAGGCATGACTTTAGTTAACGATATTGAGTCGGCATTTCTTAAGGCTGTCGCTTTGGATAGCAAACATATCGATGCGCGTTGGGCTTTGGTTCATTTATATATGAATTTGCCTGGTATCCTTGGAGGAAGTAAGTTAGAGGCATTGCGATACGCTCAAGAACTCGAAACACTTTCTAAAGTTGATGGCTACTTAGCCAAGGGGTTTATTTATGCGTATGATGACGATTTTGAGGAGGCTGAAGCCTATTATATCAAAGCTATAAAAGAGGGAGGGTCATTAACCTGTTACATGAAACTTATGACGCTTTATGAGCAGGTAGATCTGCCAAAGAAAGCGATAGAAACACTACAAGAGGCGCAGCAAAATCTTCAGGAGAATAGCGTGCGTTATCAAATAGGGCGTTTGAGTGCAAAATATAGAATTCAGTTGGAAAATGGTAAAATTAATTTAAATCTGTATCTTAAATATTTTACTGAAAAAGATCAAGTTCCAAAAGCCTGGGCACATTATCGTTTATCTCAAATTTATAGTTACCAGAACGATAAAAACCAGGCCTTAAAGCACATAAATTTGGCATTAAAGGAGTTTCCGAAGGAAGAAAAATTTCAAGCTGAAAAAGCTGAGATTTTAGACCTATGAATTTTGGGAGCATCCGCTGGCAAAAAGCTATCCACTGCAATCACTAGCGCGGGCATTCTTTATGAAATTAGTAGAGGTAGAATAGATTTTACTGCCTTGTTAGGTGCTTTTAAACCTAAATTTTATCAATTTTGGCATTATAAATTAACAGGTTTTAATAGTAATTTCAGTATAATTCCTTCGAGAATTCGTAACGAAAAAACTATATTTGATACATTCAAAATTTCAACATGAACGTACATTTTATAGCCATTGGCGGTGCAGCTATGCACAATTTGGCCATTGCATTACATAATAAAGGATATCAAGTTACAGGAAGTGATGACTCATTATTTGAGCCATCAAAATCGCGATTAGAAGCCAAAGGTTTGTTGCCTGAAGGTATTGGTTGGTTTCCAGAAAAAATAACCAATAATTTAGATGCTATCGTTTTGGGTATGCATGCGCAAGCCGATAATCCTGAGTTGTTAAAAGCACAAGAATTGGGGCTTAAAATATATAGCTATCCTGAATTTCTGTACGAGCAATCTAAACATAAAACCAGAGTGGTTATTGGTGGAAGTCACGGAAAAACAACCATAACCTCTATGATATTACACGTAATGCATTATCACGATCGCGATGTCGATTATATGGTTGGTGCGCAGTTGGAAGGTTTTGATGTCATGGTTAAACTTACAGAAGAAAATGATTTTATAGTTTTAGAGGGTGATGAGTATTTGAGTTCGCCCATAGATAGGCGTCCTAAATTTCATCTGTACAAACCAAATATTGCGTTATTGAGTGGTATCGCATGGGATCATATTAATGTGTTCCCTACTTATGATAATTACGTCGAGCAGTTTCGCATTTTTGTAGATTCTATTGTAAGTGGTGGTAACATTAATTACAACGAAGAAGATCCAGAAGTAAAGCGTGTGGTTGAAGAAAGTACAAATCCTATTCGGAAAATCGCCTATCAAACGCCAGAATATACCGTTCAAGATGGTGAAACTATTTTAGAAACTTCCGAAGGTGATTTACCAATCGAGGTTTTTGGAAAACATAATTTGAATAACCTGGCGGGTGCCAAATGGATTTGCCAGCATATGGGAATTGATGAAGATGATTTCTATGAGGCCATTGCTACATTTAAGGGTGCTAGTAAGCGTTTAGAAAAAATAGCTGAAGGGAAAACCAGTGTGGCTTATAAAGATTTTGCGCATTCACCAAGTAAAGTGGAGGCGACAACGCAAGCAGTAAAAGAACAATATAAAAACAAAACATTAGTAGCGTGTTTGGAGTTACATACTTATAGTAGTCTAAATGCTGAGTTTTTAAAAGAATACAAAGGCGCTCTGGATGCTGCAGATGTGGCGGTGGTTTTCTATTCTCCCAATGCTGTTGAAATAAAAAAATTAGAAAATATTACTCACGATCAAATTGCCGAAGCGTTTAAACGAGATGGCTTAATTATTTATACGAACCCAGAAGATTTCAAGAACTTCTTGTTCGCTCAAGAATTTGAGAACAAGGCATTGCTATTAATGAGTTCTGGGAATTACGGTGGTTTAGATTTTAATGAAGTGAAGCCTTTGATGAAATAAGTTGTTGAGGTAAAAGTGAAAAAATCAAAAGAAAATAGCCCGCATTATTCATGGGGAGATGGTTGTAGCGGATGGCATTTGGTGACATCTCAAACTTTAAGTGTGATAGAGGAGCTGATGCCTCCCAAAACTCAAGAAAAAAGACACTACCACAACTTGTCGCAACAATTTTTTAGGATATTAAGAGGAAAAGCAACTTTTGAAATCGATGGTAAAATCTTTGAGATAGGCTAAGGAGAAGGTATTCATATTCCACCCAAAACTAAGCATTGCATTCGAAATGATCAATCGGTAATTTTAGAGTTTATTGTAATTTCAGAGCCAACAACTCGTGGAGATCGATTTGATGATATGGAATTAAAATCTTTTTAGATTGATTGATCCAAATTCAAAATAATCTAAAATAAAAAAGCGTTAAGTTTTAAATCTTAACGCTTTTATATTTTTATTCTAGACACTGGTTTATTTCGCACCATCGCCATCACTGTCTGATCCATCAGAATCAATATCTGTTTTTATAGGTTCTATAATGGGGCGTTTTAAGTTTTTGTCTAAGGCTTCAACGTCTTCCTTTTCGTTGTCTGTTTTTGCTAGGTCAACGGGTGTTTCCGTTGTGTTTTGTGGTGGAATAAGGTTAAAAGATTCAGGAACATTTCTGAGATTAAGATCGCGTTGTGGGAACGGGATTTCAATGCCTTCTTCTTTAAAACGGTTGTAAATGCCAATTGAGATGTCGCTTTTTGCTTGCAGGCCTAACTCATAATGCACCCAAAAAAGCAATCTGAAGTTTAAAGAACTATCTCCAAAATCATTAAAAAGCGCGCGTGGTGCTGGGTCTTTTAAAAGAAAATCACATTCTAAAGCCACTTCAGTAAGGATTTTTAAAATTTGATTTGGGTCTGAGTCATAAGTGGTGCCAATTAAAATTTCAATTCGCTTGGTGTTATTTGATAGTGTCCAGTTAATTAGGTCGTTAGAAATAAGGTTGTTGTTAGGGACCACAACTTCAGAACCATCAAAGGTACTAATGTTTGATGCTCTAATCCCAATACGGGAAACGGTACCCAACAGATTATTCACTTCAACGGTATCCCCAGGTAATATGGGGCGTTCGAAAACCAGAATTAATCCTGAAATAAAGTTGGAAACAATATTTTGTAAACCAAAACCAATACCAACACCTAAAGCACCAGCCATTAGGTTAAATTTACTTAAATCTATGCCTAATGCAGAAAGTGCTAATATTGTACCAAACCCTATAATAAAATAACGAATTACTAATGATATAGCGGCTGGGATGCCTTTGGGTAATTTTAAAAATCTTAATATCCCATCGCCATCATTTATTAAAAAGGAAACAAGTTTGGTTAAAGAAAACGCAACAAACAAAGTAAAACTAAAACTTACAATGGCGCCTAGCGTAAAGGTGAGACTGCCCATTTTATAGGGCTCCGATAAAATATCACCTAGGAAAGTTAAAGTAGGTCTTAATAGCTCTATCATTCCTAAAAAGAATATACCCCAAAGGATATACATCATAATACGAATCCGTTTTAGTACTTTAATTTCTATGCTTTTGCGTTCAACGGCATTATAGGTGTGTTTTACAGTAAAATGGCGGTGGATAATACTAATTGCAATACCATTTATTATTAACGCTATTGTATAAAATAGCATGGTGATTAGAGAGCCTTGAGTGCTTATTTTTAAGGTGATATCCGTTAAGTTTGTATAGCCAAATATGTTTGAAATTATAGAAATAATGGTTAAAATGTAAACCGCAGGAACTAAGCGGAATAGTAATTTACCAAAGCCTTTTTCAAGCGATTTTAACGTTTTTATATAAGGCGAGGTAAAGTGGTATAAAATGGCAATAACGATTATAGATTCTGTTAAAATGTATAACCTATAACCTAAAGAAGAATACCAGAAATAAGTTTTTGCGGTGTCTAAGATGTAAAATAGGGTGACAAAATATAAGATCTTTTTAAACTTCTCAGACATTATTGGTGTAAGCAAAGGAATAGCCGTTAGAAGTGTTAAAAGTGTTAAGCTGTCTTTAAATAATCTAGGGAGATTTGACAAGAATATTTCAGCAAACAAAAAAGATAGAAAGAGTACACATAAATAGGTTTGGTTGAGAATGATATTCTTAGCAACAATTATGGTTTCATCCTTATCTTCATATGGGTATTTTAAAAATCCTCGTTTAAAATATCTAAGGGTGAAAGCAAAAATAGCTATGAAAATTAAAAATGGTATCACGCTACTTATGTAGTTGGTTCCTAGATTAGGGATTTTATCAGATTGAGTATTTAAAGAGTCAATTTCTTCCTTTTCTGCAATATCTGTTTCAGACTTTGTAAAGGATGTTTTCCAAATGGAAGGATGACGTTTGTGTAAAAGCTGATAGACATCAGAATTTTTTAATGCTAATAATTCACTTGTTATATCTTCAATATAATTGGTTTGCTCACTAAGTTTATTTTCAAGTTTTAAATAATAATTGTTGTTTTCTAAAATGGTGTTTTTAGTGATTTCAACTTCATTTAAAGTGTTTTTTATACCTTCTAGAACTTCTATAGGCACTTGCCTTTTAATGGCGTTTTGATAGCTTAATTTCCATATTTTGTCTTTTAAAAGAATATCCTCGATAAGGATAGAGTTTCGCTCTTCTTGATCATTAACTTTGGCCATCCACCCCGATAAATAAGATGAATATCCGGTCCATGTTACCATAGTATTGTCCACTTTTTGACCATTAGGGTTGGCCTTCATAAAGTGCTCTGTACGCTTACCTTCTATTTTTAGAAATTCGGAGTAAGTATGGAGAAGTGAATCGATTTTCCTAATGTCCGCAGGAATTTTAATTTTCCTTTGGATCGTCTTAATGTTCTTATTGGTTTCCTTAATTTGGCGTACTATATTGATAAGAGGAATTGCTTCTGGCTGAACTTGCGTGGAGTCTACCTCCTTTTCTTCTACGCTTTCTGCTTGAGGTATTAGGTCTTGAGCGTTTGTTTTATAAGAATTAAACAGGCAGATAATGCAAATAAAGAATAATGATATAAAATGCTTAAGATTCATTTTTTTGGCTAAAATTAGTGGCACAAAGATAGTATTTTGTGCCATGTCTGGGATATTATAGTTAATTAAAAATGCTTATAAAATAAGGTTTTGATAAGGTTAAACTAGGTGTTTTTTGAAAAATGAAATGGTTCTATCCCATGCTAAAGTTGCAGCGGCTTCATCGTATCTTGGAGTGGTATTATTATGAAACCCATGATTGGCTCCGGGGTAAATATAGGCTTGGTAGTTTTTGTTATATTTCTTTAAAGAAGCCTCGTAATCTGGCCAGCCCGCATTTACTCGGGTGTCTAGTTCACCAAATTGTAAAAGGAGCGGCGACTTAATTTTGGCAGTTTGCGCGTCGGAAGGTTGCCCACCATAAAAGGGAACTGCTGCTTTTAACGTTGGTACTTCTACAGCCATCATATTAGATATCCAGCCACCAAAGCAAAAGCCAACAACGCCAATATTACCATCGCAATATTCATGCTCCTTTAAATAGTTGTAAGCAGCAATAAAGTCCTCAAGCATTTCTTTTTTGCCCCGTTTTTTTTGCATGGCTCTACCGTCATCGTCATTTCCAGGGTATCCTCCTAGTGGTGTTAGCGCGTCTGGAGCCAACGAAATAAAACCTTCAATAGCAGTGCGTCTTCCAACATCTTCAATGTAAGGGTTCAGGCCACGATTTTCATGAACTACGATAACTCCTGGTAATTTTTTCTTAGTGCCTTTAGGTGTAGAAAGCAATCCCTTAATACTACCACCTCCTTTTGGTGAATTGTAATGGATGTAATCAGAGTCTAACTTAGGGTCGTTGGGGGCAATTAGTAGGTTGTCTTTATAATTTGGAGAAACAAAACTTAGAAGCGATGAAACCGTTAAACCACCAATGGCAAACAAGGACAATTTTTCTACAAATTGACGACGGTTTATTTTATTGTGTGCGTAGTCATCGTATAAATCGTAAACATCTTGATTTAAATCTTCTTTTTTTAGTGGTTTCATAGGAAATCGGTTTTAGTTTCTAATGCAAATTTTAAAAGGATTCAACTTAATCGTGATTTAAAATTCACGTTTGTTGATTTATAAATTTACAATATTTATATTTATCAGATGCAAGAAAAAGCCGCCTCCTTTTCCATTAAACATTGGAGCCAAGACGACCAACCTCGAGAAAAATTATTGATTAAGGGTAAAATGGCTTTAAGCGATGCCGAGCTGGTGGCTATTTTAATAGGTTCGGGTAATCGAGATGAAAGTGCGGTGGCTTTATGTAAGCGCATTTTAGCGAGTACAAACAATAACTTAAGTGCCTTAGGTAAGTTGTCTATAAAGCAACTTATGGCTTTTAAAGGCATTGGTGAAGCAAAAGCCATTACGATCTTAGCAGCACTAGAGTTAGGGAGAAGACGCCGAGGAGAAGAGGCTCTTGACCGAAAAAAAATAACATCAAGTAAGTCTGTTTTCGAGTTGATGCAACCTATAATAGGGGAGTTGGAGCATGAAGAATTTTGGATTATTTATTTGAATAATTCGAATAAGGTTATACAACAAAATCAATTAAGTAAAGGGGGCATTACGGGAACTTTAGTAGATGTACGTTTGGTATTAAAAACGGCATTAGAAGTTGGTGCTACGGGCTTAATTTTAGCACATAACCATCCTTCAGGAACATTAATCCCTAGTGAAGCCGATAAACAAATTACTCAAAAATTAAAAGTTGCGGCTCAGAGTTTAGATATTAAAGTCTTAGACCATTTAATAATAACAGAAAAGGCATATTTTAGTTTTGCTGATGAAACCTTCCTATAATGCTTTTAGTATACACTCATAATATTTCCCCCCGTTTAAATTATATTTTTAAGCATATATGTGCCAGGGTTTTAGGCTTCGAGGTTAAGTTTACCACAAAAATCGAGGCGTTTATTGCTCATGATAGTTTAAAAATGTCCTACACTAAGCAGGCCCTTGGAAAGGAGTTCTTTGTTAAAAGTCACGACATTTTGTTTGAACAAGGGTTGAGTGATGTTGATATTAATATTCAAAAGTGGGGTAATACGAAATGCTTTTTTCCTAATGGAGATAAAAGTGCCATGCCTTTTGATATTTTTGCGGCTTCCTTTTACATGCTATCGCGTTATGAAGAGTATTTACCTCATGTTAAGGATGAATTCGGTCGTTTTACTGCCGAAGAAAGTTTAGCTTATAAAGAGGGTTTTCTACATCAACCAGTTGTGGATATTTGGGCCTATAAATTTAAAGCCGCTTTACAAGCGCAATTTCCAAAATTTAAATTTCCTAATAAAAGTTATACTGTAAATCCAGTTATTGATGTGCCTTGTCCTTATAATTATAAACTCAAAGGCTTATTGAGAACTTTTGGAGGGGCGCTTTCAGACTTATCAAAATTTAAACTTGTTAGTCTTTATGAGCGATTTGGTGTTTTACTGCGATTTAAACACGATCCTCATGATACTTTTAAGTACCTGTTAAATAGACAAAAGAATGTCAAATCTAATTTTGTTTTCTTTTTCCTAATTGGGCAATTGTCAACATACGATAAAGGGGTTAGTCCAAATAAAAAAGATTTTGTTTCCTTAATTAAACATGTAGCAGACTACTGTAAGGTGGGATTAAAAGTGTCATATTTTGCTTTAGATGATGCTAATCGTTTAAAACGAGAAAAAGAAAAAATGGAAGATATTCTGAATACCAATTTGGAAGCATCTAGGCAATCTCACTCTAAGCTTAATTTACCTGAAACCTATAGAAACCTTATTGCTTTAGAAGTTAAGGAGGATTATACTATGGGGTATTTTAATCATTTGGGGTTTAGGGCAGGTTCATGCACGCCTTTTTTATTTTATGATTTGGATTATGAAGTGCAGACCCCGCTAAAAATCATACCGTATCAACTTATGGATGTTGCGCTTTTAAAACAATGGTCGTTATTGGATAAAAAGAAGGTGTTAAATGAGCTTATCAATACTATAAAGGCTGTAAATGGTGAGTTTGTTCCAGTTTTTCATAATTATACCTTTTCAGAAGATAAAAAATGGGAAGGGTTTAAGGAGTTGTTTAATTTGATTTTAGATTCGGTAGAAGCAGACTAAAGAATTAATACGCTTATTATTTAAGACTTTTGTAACTTTTTCAATGAGAATTGGAATATTGAAAATACGTATCTTTACCTTGCATTTGGTATTTAATAAAAAAAACAAAAAATGAAATTGAAATTTTTATCGATAGGTTTAGCACTTTTTACGACGTGTGTAGCCTTTGCTCAAAAAAGTATTAACGCTTATAAATATGTAATCGTTCCTAGTAAATATGAGTTTTTAAGGGAGGCAGATCAATATCAATTAAATTCATTAACAGCGTTTTTGTTTGAGAAATATGGTTTTACACCAGTTAAGGAAGGTGATGGCGATTATCCACAAGATTTGATTGATAATGGATGCTTAGGTTTAAAAACTAAATTGCATAAAAACTCTAGTATGTTTAATACGAAACTGACTGTTGTTCTTGAAAATTGCTCTGGTCAAGTTGTTTTTACATCTAAAGAAGGTTCCAGTAGAGAAAAGGAATTTAAAACAGCTTATCAATTAGCATTAAGAGAGGCGTTTACTTCTTTAAATACAGTGCACTACAAATATGACAGTGAAAGCGTGGAGGTACCTGTGCCTACTGTGCCACCAGTTAAATTGGCACCACAAGCTCAAGCTAAAACTGTTGCCGTAGCGCCTTTGGTATCCGCGTCACCAAAAGTGGAAGTTCCTGAAAATGCAAATAATATTTTATATGCTCAAAAGATTGAAAATGGTTATCAACTCGTAGACAGCACTCCTAAAGTGGTTTATAAATTACAAAAAACTAATGCTAAGGATATGTTTTTAGTGCGAGGGAAAAGTGCTACTGTTTATAAAAAAGGGGACGAGTGGGTACTTGAATATTATGAAAATGATGTTTTAAAGCAAGAAGTGCTTAATATTAAGTTTTAGATTTTTTGCTAATAACCATATTTATCTTTCCAGCGAGTTTTTAAAAACTCACGATGTGCATGTTCTCTGGCATTATTCCCTGGGTCATACAATTTGGTGTTTTTTATCTCGTTCGGCAGAAATTCTTGGGGTGCAAAATTGTTCTCATAATTATGGGCATATTTGTAATCACTGCCATAACCTAATTCTTTCATTAGTTTTGTAGGTGCATTTCTAATTTCTAAGGGTACGCTCAAATCTCCTGTTTGTTTTACCAATTGCTGTGCTTTTCCTATGGCTGCATAGGCCGCATTACTTTTTGGAGAACAGGCAAGGTAGGTGGCACATTGACTTAAAATTATTCTAGATTCCGGATGGCCTATTGTAGAAACCGCTTGGAATGTATTGTTCGCAATAACTAAAGCTGTAGGGTTGGCATTTCCAATATCTTCGCTGGCTGCTATTAGTAAGCGTCTCGCAATAAACTTAACATCTTCGCCGCCTTCTATCATACGGGCTAACCAATATACAGCAGCATTAGGGTCGCTACCACGAATGGCTTTTATAAATGCCGAAATAATATCGTAATGCTGCTCACCAGTTTTGTCATATCGAATTGTATTGTTTTGAATACGTTGTAAAACAGCTTCGTCTGTGATGTTAACCGTTTCAGAATTATAAGAGTTTACAATAAGCTCAAATATATTAAGCAATTTCCTGCCATCACCACCAGACAGCTTTAATAAGGCGGTGGTTTCTTTCAGTCGAATACTTTTCTTTGATAGAAACTCGTCAGTTTCAATAGCACGATTCAAAAGGGTTTCTAAATCGTTTTTATCAAAAGCATTAAGAATATAAACTTGACAACGTGATAAAAGTGCTGAAATGACTTCAAAACTGGGGTTTTCGGTGGTCGCACCAATTAGGGTAATCCAACCTTTTTCAACGGCTTGTAAGAGCGAATCTTGTTGTGATTTGCTAAATCTATGGATTTCATCAATAAATAAAATCGGATTTTTAGTCGTAAATAAACCACCACTTTGTTTGGCTTTGTCAATAACATCGCGAATATCTTTCACGCCAGAATTAATGGCACTTAAGGTATAAAAAGGCCTTCCAGACTCTGATGCAATTATATTCGCTAAGGTTGTTTTTCCTGTTCCAGGAGGGCCCCAAAAAATCATTGAAGGAATTAAGCCTTGTTTAATGTGCTGTGTTAACGCGCCATTTTTTCCTACCAAATGTGTTTGACTCACATAGTCTGTTAAGGTTTTTGGTCGGAGTCTTTCGGCTAATGGTTCATTCACATTCATAATTGTAAAATTAAAATATTTATTAGGCTTGAGGCCGAATTTAACCAAAGAATTTGAATATAGTTTACGCTAATAACTGTAAAACTGTCAATTTAGCACATGATCCTTTTTGGATAGTTATTTGTTATATTTAGTTTATGAATACCAATAACCAATTTAAATTTTCAACAGGTGTTATCGCATACCCGCTGTTTTTAGTGCTATTTATATGGTTAGTATTCTGGTTTGAGGTACGTTTTGGTTATCATTTTAATAAATATGGTGTGTATCCAAAAACCATTAAAGGGTTAAGAGGTATTGTGTTAAGTCCATTTATACATGGAGATATTAAACATATATACCATAATACGATTCCGTTATTTGTACTTACAACAGCCTTGTTTTATTTCTATAGGCCCATAGCTTGGAAGGTTTTAGGCTATGGTATTTTGCTTTCAGGGTTATTAACCTGGTGCATTGGACGACCATCCTATCATATTGGGGCGAGTGGACTTATTTATGTTTTAGTAAGTTTTACATTTTTTAAAGGGGTTTTTGCTAAACATTACAGATTAATAGCTTTATCGCTCGTTGTTGTTTTTCTGTACGGAAGTATGATTTGGCATACCCTACCCATTGAAGAAGGGATTTCTTGGGAAGGCCATTCAGCAGGGTTAATAACGGGTTTGCTTTTTGCTTTCATTTTTAGAAAACGTATCGCTAAACCCAAAAAGTATGTTTGGGAGCAAGATGATTTCAATGAAGAGGACGACCCTTTTTTAAAACACTTTGATCAAGACGGGAACTTCATAGAAAATCTAGAACTAGAGGAGGAGCACAAGCCAATAAGCTATAACTATATCTATAAAGAGGAAAAAGACACGGATTAACGACGTTGTCTTAAAGCTTCATATAAGAAAGCCCCACAAGCAACGGATACGTTTAAGGATTCAATTTCACCAAGTAAAGGAAGTTTTGCTTTAGCATCAGATACTTTTATAATGGAAGGATTAATACCGCGACCTTCAGAGCCCATTACGATTGCGCAGGGTTCGGTAAAAGAAACATCATAAAGGGTGTCGTTTGTTTTTTCGGTTGCTGAAATAACTTTTATACCAGAAGCTTGCATGAAAAACACAGCATCTTTAATGTGATCCACCTTACAAATAGGTACTTTAAAAACGGCGCCAGCACTTGTTTTAATGGTATCGCCGTTTACGGGCGCACCACCTTTTTTCTGAACGATAATACCATCAACACCAGTACATTCTGCAGTTCTTATGATGGCTCCAAAATTTCTAACATCACTCAGTTGATCTAAAAGTAGAAATAATGGTGTTTTTCCAGACTCCAAGACGTTGGTAACTAACGTTTCCATATCATAAAAGGCAATTGGGGAGATTTGAGCCACAGCACCTTGGTGATTTCCTTTAGAAAGTCTATTTAGTTTTTCAACTGGAACATAAGATTTGTTAATCGATTTCTTGTTCACTAAAGATTCTAGCTCGGAAAATAAATCACCGCTTAAACCTTTTTGAAGGAATACTTTATCTATTGTTTTGTTAGCGTTAATTGCTTCAATTATTGCTCTTATGCCGAATATTTGTGTTTGATCTTCCATTGGGGTAAAGGTATAAAAAAACCACCTCGTTTGAGGTGGTTTAGAATATTTAAGGGTAAATTTTAATGGTCGTCTTCAGCAAAACCTGTTTTTCTGTGACCAGAAATAACATAAGTTTCATCAAGGCTGCTATCGTAAATAGCACTATCGTATTCCCAAGCAAATTCTTCTACTTCAGGGTCAACACGATCTGCTACAGCAACTTCATAACTAGTGTATTTAACCTGTCCACTGTAAAGGGCTATCTTAACATAAATACTATCAACAGGGTTGCCACTAACTGTAGTTCCTTCATTTTTTAGTATTTTACCTTCTAATATTGCAGATCTAATATAACCTGTAGGTTCTATAACCTCTTGGTTTAAACCAGTTGGTTTTGCAGAACCAGATATAACTGTACTAATGTTGTTTGTTAAATCAGTAAAATCAAATGATGCAGAATTAAAGTCTTGAGTACTTCCATCTACGAAAAATTTGCTTTTTATTGGAAACACAGTACCGTGATCTTCTAGCCAAAACTCATTAGAGTTATTGTTTGCTGTATTGTAAATTAAGATCTGGTTACTATGACTGTATTCTATATATTTAGCAGTCATATCTTCGTTATATAACTCATAAAAATAAGTTCCTGAGTAATCTAAAGTATTACTATCCCAAATTTCTAACTCTTCATCGCAAGACGTAAAGCTAACTGAGACTAATACAAGCAACATGTATATTATATTTTTTTTCATCTTCTTTGTTTTTTTTATTCTTTAATCAATTCAACTGCAAAGCTAAATCCACCTTGTTCAACTGCATGTGAAAAAGTTGTTCCGGTAAGTGTAGCGTTCAGGATGTTCCATGGTCCCCAAGGAGAATCAGTAGACATTGCTGTATACGTTGTTCCATCTTGGCTTACGTAGAAGTATGTTTTAAGTCTGTAAGCTAAACCGTAGTTACGGATACCACAACAGTAAACACCTCCAAAGAAATCTGAAGCTAAATAAGTATTCGGTGCTACATTTGTTATTACACAACCTCCAGGCATAGTTTCACCTCTTGCATTACCGGTATAACTTCCGCTAAGGTCTATTGGTGATGTATATCCAGGGTATACAATTACAGTTCTTGTGATTTCTTTTGAAAAACCATCTGAATTTGTAATTGAATATGTTACATAATTGATTCCAATTGTAGCAGTATCTACATTTCCAGTAGCTGTAACGTCTTCAGTAACATCTTCGTCACCTTCAAAAGCTGTTACGCCTGGGTCATTAAAGGTTCCTCCTAATTCAACATACATGGTTTCATCTCCTACAAATTCGATATCATTGTAGTATGTGATACGCGATATATCCGCTGTACTATCATCTTGCTCGCAAGACATGAATGCGATAAGAAATAGTGGTAAAATTTTTATAAGTATATTTTTCATCTTTTTTTTATTTAAAATTATTTACCAGCTTTTTTATTCCACCAAATTTTCTCTAATAGATTTACTTTTTGACCTGGAGAATTAACGTTACTATTTAATACGTTACTTGGGTATACAGGAGCTGCAGGTAAGAAACCATTAGTTTTATCTCTTCCGTTAACTGATATGGTTAACTGTCCAACAGGGAAATTTAAAAAGGCATTTTGTCTATCTGCTTTAATATCCATTTCGCTTACAGAAGGGTATTTAGTTCTGTTGCGCTCTAAGAATGACTCAATGTGTTGGTAGTTCGCATTGGCTACCCATTTCTGCATAGCAATCATTTTGATACCATCTTCAATAGAACCATTTGTCCATGTAGCATAACCAGAAGTTAAAATTGAATTATCTGTGATATCGTTTTGAGCTAAAGAAGCTTCAACAGCCATATCATAATATGCTTTGGCGTTTGTCATGTCTGAAGCTCTTGTGTACACTTCAGCTAAATAGAAGTATACTTCCCAGTCACTCATAATCATTAAGTCCATATCACCCTTGAAAATAGGTTCGCTATAGTCTTCTTGGTCATCAGTGGTTCCATTAGAATTAGAATCTGCTTTAGAATCAAAATCACCAAAGAAAGCACCTTGATGTCCTGAGCTTGGAGCGGTAAATAACGCATCAAGTCTAGGGTCAGAATTTACATTTAAATAATCAACAAACGTTTTACAACCGATAACATTTGTAGATAAGTAACTTGCACCGCCTGCTTCGTACTCTCTCATTGGGTGTCTTTTCCCTTCAGCACTGTCATCCCAGTAGCTACCAGCAATTTTAGCTGAGCTTGTTAAAAAACTGTTACTGTTAACAAAAGCAAGTACTTGACCGTTGTTGTAACCTGTTGTTTCAGATTGACGTAACATTAATTTTAACTTTAAAGATGCTACAAATTTCTTCCAAGCATCCATATCTCCCTCATAGATAAAATCATATTGACTTCTAATAGAAAATGTTGAGTTATCAATTGCTAATAAATCATCAACTCTATTTATCAAATCGGCATAAATACTTTCTGCTGGATCAAATACTGGAGATTTAATAGTGTTACCTTGTAATGCTTCCGAATAAGGAATATCTCCCCAAATATCGGTCATCACTTGCCAAGTATAAATTGAAAGTGCTTCGGCAATATAATAGTACCCTTGGTTATCGGCCGATCCAGATAATTTTTTAATCATATCTAAATCACTTAAAGTTCCTGCTGTTAAACCAGTGTATTGGTTGCTAAAACCTGTTTCTTCATATTCACATAATGTTTTGAACTGAGAAGCCGTATAAGTTTGAGTCCAGTATTCGTTCCAGAATCCTCCAGCAAAACCAAAGTCCCAACCCATTAAATTGTTACCTAAACTGGCTTGTGCAGAAGGTAGGATGATTTCAGGTGAATCGGTTTCTTCCAATACATCTGGATCATGGTTTACATCTAGATAACTATCGCAATTCCAAGCTGTAGTTACTAATGCAAATAATGCTATTTTATATATATATTTTTTCATTATTACTTTTTTATAAGTTAATATTTAGACCTAAAGCAAATGTTTCTTGACTTGGGTTACCCATGAATTCACCGAACTTAGCACTAATATCAGTTCCGAAAGTAGTGTTTTCAGGATCGATATAAGGGTTCTCAGCTGGAGTCCATAAAAGGAAGTTACTTGCTACTGCCGAAATTACGATGCTTTTTAATTTTAATTTGCTACAAAGCGTTTGTGGCATCTCATAGGCCAAAGTAACATTTCTTAGTTTTAAGAAAGACTTGTCAATAACAGCGTATCCATCGCCTTCAAATCCTCCATTACTATAGAAGGTATGTAAAGCTGTTGGATCAACCGGAGTTGAGTTTTCTGAAAATGATCCATCACTATTTTCTACTACCGAATTTGGTATGATAAAAGCGTTTCTATCATTTATAACACTTTCTGGAGAACTTCCTGTCCAGTGCATGTAATCTTTAGTACCAGAGTACATATAACCGCCATATCTAAAATCAAAAGTTGCAGCTAACGAAAGGTTTTTATATCTCAAGGTATTTGTTAAACCCATTCTATACTTTTCGTTGATGTCTTTTCCTAATAACTCTTGATCTGTTGTTTGTTGAGGGTTACCACTACCATCTACTACTGTAGATTCAACACCATTGTGCATCACTTTTTTAGCAGTAGCAAACTTGAACTGTCCTAATGGCATACCTTCAATAGCATATACACCACCAGTACCAAATCCTGAGATAAATACTTCTCCTACGTCTAAACTTTCAACGGTATTTTTGTTTTGAGTGTAGTTCCAGTTGATGTCCCATTGGAAATCATCAGTTCTAATAGGTTTCACATTAACACTAATCTCTACACCTGCATTTCTAACATCACCTAAGTTAGAAGCTATTTGTGTGTATCCACTTGATGGATCAATAGGTAATGTTGCAATTAAACCTTTTGTTAACCTGTTGTAATAAGAAACTTCAAAACCAAAACGATTATTAAACATTCTATTCTCAATACCAACCTCAAACTCTCCTGTTAATTCAGGCTTAAGATCTGAATTCCCTAATACATTAGAGTTACTGTATGAATTTACACCACCTAATGGGAATGTTAAATCGTCTACGTTTGGAAATCCTGGGTTAGTTGAATATCCTGGTACAAATCTGTTATACACTTGGTATACTCCGGCATCATTACCAGTACTACCGTAGGCAACTCTTAATTTTGTAAAATCAAAAACACCTGTGTTAACATCGTGTGATTTTAAGAAATCAGTAATAATAAAACTGGCGTTCACACCTCCATACATGAATGAGTTATTCTCAAGAGGTAGTGTAGAAGACCAGTCATTTCTTGCTGTCATGTTTAAGAAGAAATAATCTTTATAACTAACATCTGCACTAATATAAGCACCTAACAGTCTTCTTTGAGAATGATCTTGACCAGAAGTGGCTGGTGTTAAACTGTTTGAAAGGTTGTAAAAACCTGGCACATCAATAGAAGAAATTTCTCCGTATAATGAAGACCATTTTCTTTCGTTGGCATTAAAACCAGCCAAACCATGAATTGAAGTGTCTTCTCCAATTGTTGTATTATAACTAGCAGTAAAGTCGTGATTCATTTGAACTCTTTGAATACGCTCTTCTCTATATGAACCTGGATTAGCTGTACTAGATCCTGCGTTAATAGCCCCCTCGCTGAAACTAATAATTCCAGTATGTGTTTGTTCGATTGTGTTTTCAATATCACCACCAAAACGGTAAGTTAATTTAAGGTTATCTAAAAGATCATAATCCAATTGAAATTTACCGAAAAACTTATTTTTAACTTGTTCTGCTCCATCATTATCTAAAATAAAGTATGGGTTAACACCGTAAGGTGTAAAGTAGTTGTCTAAGTTATTGAATTTGTTATTGTAATCTTTATGATCTACAATTGAAACATCGTTAGGAATTTCGTATAAAGATCTTAATAAAGAAGTTCCTTGTCCAGTAGGTACAGCATGAGTGATCTCGTTACTGTAGTTAATAGATGAACTAATAAGTAAGTTTTTATATTTGTGAGATCCTCTAGTAGATAATGTTAATCTCTCATAAGTATCCTTGTCTTCTGGTACAACACCATCAACTGAGTTTTGAGACACAGAGAAGTAATATTTTGTGATATCAGAACCACCAGATAATGATAATGAATTCGCAATGTTTTTTCCGTAGTCATAAAAATCTCTTACGTTATCTTCTAAATAAACGTAAGGTTTTATTTGTTGACTGTTATCAACAACGTTACCCCATACACGGTCCTTACCATCATATGCAGATCCCCAGTTTCCATTTTCATCTAGCGCTCTATCTCCACTCCATCCTTGTCCGAATTGAGTTTGTCTTTCAGGTAATACTCCAACTCTTGAAAGAGAGAGAGAGTTATTGAAGTTTACTTGTAGCACGCCTTCTTTACCACTTTTAGTTGTAATCATGATAACACCGTTAGCAGCACGCGAACCATAAATGGCCGTTGCAGATGCTCCTTTAAGTACAGTAAGTGTTTCAATGTCATTCGGGTTAATGGCGTTAATACCAGAACCAAAATCAACTTGTGAGTTTAAGTTATCTCCAGATCTATTCTGATCATTTGTTAATGGAACACCATCTACAATATATAATGGTTGATTGTTCCCGAAAGAAGATGCTCCACGAATGATTACGTTCTGAGTAGAACCAGGTGAAGGCGCTGCAGTAATGTCAACACCAGAAGTTTTACCTTGTAATGCATCCATAGTATTTACTACTTTAGCACTAGTTAATTCTGTGTTGTCAAAAGATTGAACAGAAGAACCAACGGCTTTTCTTTCTTTTGAAATCCCCATTGCAGTCACAACTACTTCGTCTAATGATTCAGCATCTTCTTTTAATACCACGTTAATGGTTTCTTTAGAAACTGTAACGTCTTTTGTCGTGTAACCAACAAAACTAAAAACAAGAACATCTCCTGTTTCTGCAAGAATCGAATAATTACCATCGAAATCTGTTGAGGTACCATTTGCTGTACCTTTTACTAAGACTGTCGTTCCAGGAAGCGGTAGGCCAGTATCATCTGTAACCGTACCTGAAATTGTCTTTTCTTGTGCAAACGTAAGTTGCACAACTAACACTAGTAATAGCGTTAGAATTCCACTAAACTTTGTTTTCATTTTATAATTATTTGAATTAGTCACGCCAAAAGTCATAATAATAAGTTAATAAAACAACAAATTATGGTTAAAATTTACCAATTAGGTTAAAAAATGTAATAAAATTGTAATCGAATATCAAAAATTAGCTAATAAACTTAAATGTAGCTTTGAATTTGAGAATTTGAAATTCGAGCCTTCATTTTTGCCGTTTGCGTAGTTTAATTTAAACAATCCAGCCTTAGTTAATAGTCCGAAACCAAAACCATAACCAAAAAGTTTTTGGTCTGCATTGGCTATTTGGTTTTCAAAATAGGATGCATCTATTATGGAGTGTATGTAGATGCTATTGTTAATTTGGTAGCGATATTCTGTGTTAATTACACCATAAAGTGTGGCGTAAATACTATTTTCTTCAAAACCTCTAACAGAATTAATACCTCCAAAGCGTAGTAACTCATTTTCAAAATAGGTGTCGGAAATTAAAGTAGCGCCATTAACTCTTAAATAAAGACTATTCTTTGGATTGAGATTAAATATTTTAAAAGCATCTAGAGTAAAATTTGATTGCTTTTCTTTAGTGTCTGTCGTTTTGCGATTTCCATATCCAGCTTCGGCATATAGTTTTGAGTTTAATGGAAAAAGGCGGTTTAATACTTGCGCATTTAAAAATTGATAAGCTATATTGTAATTAAATGTTTCGAAGTCCGATAATAGTCCTGTAGGATTAGAAGAAAGTAAGTTGTTTGATTCTGTCGCTGTTATACCAGCAAAAGTTTTATGCTTTGCGTTAATTTGATAATGAATCTTTACTGATTGATTCGCGGTTGTGAAGGAGGAATCCTTTTTAAATATGCGTAGCATGAAATCGACACCTATAGGTGACTTAAATAAATAGGGTATTGATAAATCGGCCTCGAATGTTTTTTGATCATTTTCATCGCTTTTATATAGCACCCTAAATGCTTCTCCATAGTTTAAATTATTAATAAGGCTTAAATTCAGGTAGCCATCAAATTCCAATTTGTTGGTGTTTTCGTTTGTTCCAAAACCTAAAAACCCATCAAAAGTATTGCTTTTTGTTTTTTCTAAATAGAGGTATAGGTTAGTTGAATCTTGAGAAAATAATACTTCCGGAGTTTTTGTTTCTCGTGCAAAAGCTAGGTTGTTGAGTTGTGTTGTTTTGTTTTGAATGGTTTGCAGATCGAAAATTTGGTTAGGTTTAATTTTTAAGTAGTGTTTTACGTAGGATCTTGGAAACTTTTCGTAGCCTTTTATTATAATTTCATTGATGGTTCTTTTTGAAGAAGAACGGTTTAAGGTTAAATCGGCTTCTAGCCTGTTTTTTGATTGTTTTCGAATATTAGTAAGGTTTAGTTTTGAGAATGGAAAGCCATTTTTTGAAAACTCTGAATTAATAAAGTTTAAACCACTTTCTATTTCTGTAATATGTAGTGTGAAATAATCATCTGTTATTTCTTTTGAAATGCGTTTTAAAGTTGATTTTTCTACCTCTAGATTATTGTAGTATATATATATGGTGTTGAATTTCTTTTTTAGATGAATTTCAGAACGAAACGTAGAGTCATTAATTTTTTCAATACCCATCAATTGATTTTCAATATAACCTTGTTTTAATAAGGTGTTCTGAAAGTTTTCAATTTCTGACGATATGGATTGGTAGTCAATGTGGGTTTTAGAATAATTTAATGAATCTATTGTGGCTGTTTCAGTTTTTGAGCCACCATAAATGATAAGGTGTAAGTTTTGGCAAAACCCTTCCGAAGAAAAAAGTATATATATAAGGATAAAGAGATAGGTTGGTTTATGCACTTTTATAACGGCTAATTTAATGTGTAAATCTAACGGAAAATAAAGGCTAATAATATAATAGCGCAAATTATTTTTACTTTCTGTTGAAAATTAATGAATTAGGATTTGAAATCTAATTTTTAATTTCTACCTTTGCAGCCCTCTTAGAAGAGGATAATAAAATTTATATATAATATATATGCCAACAATTTCGCAATTAGTAAGAAAAGGAAGAGCCAAAATAACCAAGAAGAGTAAATCGGCTGCTTTAGATTCTTGTCCGCAAAGACGTGGTGTGTGTACTCGTGTTTACACAACGACTCCTAAAAAACCTAACTCAGCAATGCGTAAGGTAGCAAGGGTTCGTTTAACGAACGGTAACGAGGTTAACGCATACATCGGTGGTGAAGGACATAACCTACAAGAGCACTCGATAGTATTGGTTAGAGGTGGAAGGGTAAAAGATTTACCAGGAGTTAGATATCACATTGTACGTGGTGCTTTAGACACAGCAGGTGTTTCAGGTAGAACGCAACGTAGATCTAAGTATGGTGCAAAACGCCCTAAGAAGTAATTAAAACTTTAAGAAGAAGACATGAGAAAAAGAGCAGCAAAAAAGAGACCGCTTTTACCGGATCCGCGTTTTAACGACCAGTTAGTAACTCGTTTCGTTAACATGATGATGTGGGATGGTAAGAAATCGGTAGCTTTTAAAGTATTCTACGATGCAATTGATATTGTAGATTCGAAAAAAACTGACGAAGAGAAAACAGCTTTAGAGATCTGGAAAGATGCTTTATCTAATGTGATGCCTCACGTAGAAGTACGTAGTCGTCGTGTTGGAGGTGCAACATTCCAAATTCCAATGCAAATCCGTCCAGACCGTAAGGTTTCTACAGCGATGAAATGGCTTATTAGCTATTCTCGTAAAAGAAATGAAAAGTCTATGGCGTTACGTTTAGCTACTGAGATTTTAGCAGCAGCTAAAGAAGAAGGAGCAGCCGTTAAGAAAAGAGTTGATACTCACAAAATGGCAGAAGCAAACAAAGCATTCTCTCACTTTAGATTTTAATAGAAATGGCAAGAGATTTAAGATTAACTAGAAATATTGGTATTGCTGCACATATTGATGCAGGTAAAACCACTACTACAGAACGTATTCTTTATTATACGGGTGTGTCTCATAAAATTGGTGAAGTACATGATGGTGCTGCAACAATGGACTGGATGGAGCAAGAGCAAGAAAGAGGTATTACAATTACTTCTGCTGCAACAACTTGTGAGTGGAAATTCCCTTTAGAGAATGCACAGCCATTACCAGATACAAAAGATTATCACTTTAATATTATTGATACTCCGGGCCACGTTGATTTTACGGTTGAAGTAAACCGTTCATTACGTGTACTTGATGGATTAGTATTCTTATTTAGTGCAGTTGATGGTGTTGAGCCTCAATCTGAAACTAACTGGAGACTAGCTGATAACTATAAAGTGCCTAGAATTGGTTTCGTTAACAAAATGGACCGTCAAGGATCAGACTTTTTAAATGTTTGTCAACAAGTAAAAGATATGTTAAAGTCTAATGCGGTGCCAATCGTTTTAAACATTGGTGACGAAGATGACTTTAAAGGTATTATCGATTTAGTTAAGAATAGAGCAATTATCTGGCATGATGATACACAAGGGGCAACTTTTGATGTTATTGAAATTCCAGAAGAGCTTAAAGCTGAAGCTAAAAAATATAGAGCTTTATTAATTGAAGAAGTAGCAGGTTACGACGAGAACTTACTTGAAAAATTCATGGAAGATGAAGATTCTATTACAGAAGATGAAGTGCACGCTGCACTTAGAGCTGCTGTAATGGATATGGCTATCATTCCAATGATTTGTGGTTCTGCTTTTAAGAATAAAGGGGTACAGTTCTTATTAGATGCTGTTTGTCGTTATTTACCTTCTCCAGTGGATAAAGAAGGAATCGTAGGAACAGATCCTGATTCAGGAGATTCTATTTTACGTAAACCAGATGTAAAGGAGCCATTTGCTGCTTTAGCATTTAAAATTGCTACCGATCCTTTCGTAGGACGTTTAGCTTTCTTTAGAGCATATTCTGGTCGTTTAGATGCAGGTTCTTACGTTTTAAATAACCGTTCAGGTAAAAAAGAGCGTATTTCTCGTATCTATCAAATGCATGCTAACAAGCAAAATGCAATTGACTTTATAGAAGCTGGAGATATTGGAGCTGCTGTTGGATTTAAATCTATCAAAACAGGAGATACCCTTTCTTCTCAAGAGCATCCTATTGTTTTAGAATCTATGGACTTCCCAGATCCAGTAATTGGTATCGCGGTTGAGCCTAAAACTAAGGCAGATGTAGATAAATTAGGTATGGGATTAGCTAAGTTAGCTGAAGAAGATCCTACATTTACTGTGCGTTCAGATGAGGCTTCAGGACAGACTATTATCTCTGGAATGGGTGAGCTTCACTTAGATGTAATTGTTGATCGTTTAAAACGTGAATTCAAAGTAGAAGTTAACCAAGGTCAACCACAAGTTGAGTATAAAGAAGCTATCACACAATCTGCAGATCATAGAGAGGTTTATAAGAAACAATCTGGTGGTCGTGGTAAGTTTGCCGATATCGTATTTACGGTAGAGCCAGCTGAAGAAGGTGCTGTAGGTTTACAGTTTGAATCTATTATTAAAGGTGGTAACGTTCCTAAAGAATTTATCCCTTCAATTGAAAAAGGATTTAAATTAGCGATGGTTAATGGTCCTTTAGCAGGATACGAAATTGATGCTATGAAAGTAACATTGAAAGATGGGTCTTACCACGATGTGGATTCGGATCAACTTTCTTTCGAATTAGCTGCTAAATTAGGATTTAAAGCTTGTGCTAAAGCTGCAAAAGCTGTAATCATGGAGCCAATCATGAAACTTGAGGTAATTACTCCTGAAGAAAACATGGGTGACATTGTTGGAGATTTAAACAGAAGACGTGGACAAGTTAGTGACATGGGAGATAGAGCAGGTGCAAAAACTGTAAAAGCTACTGTGCCATTATCTGAGATGTTTGGATATGTAACTACATTAAGAACATTATCTTCAGGTCGTGCAACATCAACAATGGAATTTTCACACTACGCTGAAACACCTTCTAACATATCTGAAGAGGTTATCAAAGCAGCAAAAGGAGAATAATCTTAAAAAGTTAAGAAAATGAGTCAAAAAATCAGAATAAAATTAAAGTCTTACGATCATAACTTAGTAGATAAGTCTGCTGATAAGATTGTAAAAACAGTAAAAAGTACTGGAGCTGTTGTAACGGGACCAATTCCATTACCAACTCACAAGAAAATTTTCACTGTATTACGTTCTCCACACGTAAACAAGAAATCTAGAGAACAATTTCAATTAAGCTCTTACAAGCGTTTACTTGATATTTACTCTTCATCTTCAAAAACGATTGATGCTCTAATGAAATTAGAGTTACCAAGTGGTGTAGAAGTAGAAATTAAAGTATAAGTATACTCGAAAGTGTAAACTTTTATGAGTACTTAATAAATTAAGCATCAGGATAAGCAATTATCTTGATGCTTTTTTCATGTTAGGAGGTTTTGTCCCGTGTTTATTGGTGTTTTGCCATAAATTCAATCAAATTTTTAGGTTTGTAATTCAATAAATACCGATTAAAAAAACAAGACAAAAGACACTAAATGTGTGGCTATAAAGAATTTATGCCGAATTATTTGATAATCATTTTTTTAAACCAAAATAAAAGGCTACATTTGCACTCCTAAAATATGGGGTTTAAGCTCATATTTACATGTCCCACCAATGCGGTTGCGGGAAAAACGGCAAAAAATACACTTCAAGGCTGAAACGTATTTTTCAGCCTTGAATGTTTTTAATAAATAGTAAATCATTAATAAATAATTAAATATGTCTGGGTTAATTGGAAAGAAAATCGGTATGACCAGCATCTTCGATGAAAACGGGAAGAACATTCCTTGTACAGTAATCGAAGCTGGACCATGTATCGTTACCCAAGTCAGAACTGAGGAAGTTGACGGTTATAGTGCTGTACAACTTGGTTTCGATGACGCGACAGAAAAAAGCGCTACTAAAGCTGACTTAGGTCATGCTAAAAAAGCGGGTACTTCTGTTAAGCGTAAAATCGTTGAATTCAAAGGTTTTGATGCGGAGTACAAATTAGGAGATGCCATTACTGTTGAACATTTCGCTGAAGGTGAATTTGTTGACGTAGCTGGAACATCTAAAGGTAAAGGATTTCAAGGTGTTGTAAAACGTCATGGTTTCGGTGGTGTAGGTCAAGCTACTCACGGTCAACATAACCGTTTAAGAGCGCCAGGATCTATTGGTGCTGCGTCTTACCCTGCAAGAGTTTTCAAAGGAATGAAAATGGCAGGAAGAATGGGTGGAGACACAGTTAAAGTTCAAAATTTAAGAGTTTTAAAAGTAGTTACTGAAAAGAACTTACTTGTTGTTAAAGGGTGTGTACCTGGACACAAAAACGCTTATGTAATTATTAGAAAGTAATGAAAGTAGCAGTTTTAGATATAAACGGAAAAGACACAGGTAGAAAGGCAGACCTTTCTAAAGATGTGTTTGCTATTGAGCCTAATAATCACGCTGTATATTTGGATGTTAAACAATATTTAGCAAACCAAAGACAAGGAACTCACAAATCGAAAGAGAGAGCTGAGATTTCTGGATCTACACGTAAGATTAAAAAGCAAAAAGGAACTGGTACAGCAAGAGCAGGTAGTATTAAGTCAGGTGTATTTAAAGGTGGTGGGCGTATGTTTGGTCCAAGACCAAGAAACTACAGCTTCAAACTTAATAAAAACTTAAAGCGTTTAGCGCGTAAGTCTGCCTTAAGTATCAAAGCAGGAGAAAAATCAATTACAGTTTTAGAAGACTTTAATTTTGATTCTGTAAAAACAAAAAACTTTACAGCTGTTTTAAAAGCTTTAGAGCTTGAAAACAAAAAAACTTTGTTCGTATTAGGTGCTGCAAATAACAATGTTTATTTAGCGTCTCGTAATGTACAACGTACAGAGGTTATTACTGCTTCAGAATTGAGCACTTACAAAATCCTAAATGCAGGACAAGTTGTTTTATTAGAAGGAGCATTAGCAGGAATTGAAACAAACTTAAGTAAATAAGAAACAGATGAGTATCTTAATTAAACCTATAATCACAGAAAAAGCGACTGCAAATAGCGAGTTAAGAAATTGCTATACTTTCGCAGTGAACACTAAGGCGAACAAGGTAGAAATCAAAAAAGCGGTGGAAGCTGCTTATGGTGTTTCTGTTGAAAAAGTTCGTACTATAAATGTCCGTCCAGATCGTAGTACCAAGTTTACTAAAACTGGTATTCAACATGGTAAAACAAATGCCGTTAAAAAAGCAATTGTACAACTGGCGGAAGGTGAAATGATTGATTTATACAGTAACATGTAATTAAAGACAAATGTCAGTAAGAAAATTAAAACCAATCACCCCAGGACAGCGTTTTAGAGTAGTAAATGGATACGATGCCATTACTACTGATAAGCCGGAAAAGAGTTTACTCGTTCCGAACAAAAGATCTGGTGGTAGAAACAGTGAAGGAAAAATGACTATGCGCTACATTGGTGGTGGTCATAAAAGAAAGTATCGTATTATCGATTTTAAAAGAGACAAAGGGGGAATCCCTGCTGAAGTAGCTTCAATCCAATACGATCCAAACAGAACAGCTTTTATTGCATTATTGAATTATCAAGATGGCGAGAAAAGATACATTATTGCTCAAAATGGTTTACAAGTTGGACAAAATGTAGTATCTGGTCAAGAAGGAATTGCTCCAGAAATTGGAAATGCAATGCCGTTAAGTGAAATTCCATTAGGAACTATTATTTCTTGTGTAGAGTTACGTCCAGGACAAGGAGCTGTTATGGCTCGTAGTGCTGGTGCTTTTGCTCAGTTAATGGCAAGAGATGGTAAGTTTGCAACAGTAAAGTTACCATCAGGTGAAACAAGATTAATTCTTGCTAACTGTATGGCTACTATAGGTGTTGTTTCTAACTCAGACCACCAATTATTAGTTGGAGGTAAAGCAGGTAGAACAAGATGGTTAGGTAGAAGACCAAGAACTAGACCAGTTGTAATGAATCCAGTTGATCACCCAATGGGTGGTGGTGAAGGTAAATCTTCAGGTGGACATCCTCGTTCTAGAAACGGTATTCCAGCTAAAGGTTACAGAACCCGTTCTAAGACTAAAGCAAGTAATAAATATATTGTAGAACGTAGAAAGAAATAAGACATGGCAAGATCATTAAAAAAAGGACCTTACGTTCATTATAAATTAGAAAGAAAAGTTGCTGTTAATGTTGAAGGAAACAAAAAAACAGTAATCAAGACTTGGTCAAGAGCAAGTATGATTACTCCAGATTTTGTTGGACAAACAATTGCAGTACACAATGGCCGTCAATTTGTTCCAGTATATGTTACTGAGAACATGGTAGGTCATAAATTAGGAGAATTTTCACCAACACGTTCATTCCGTGGACATGCAGGTGCTAAAAATAAAGGTAAAAAGTAGTAAGCTATGGGAAGTCGTAAAAAACAAATGGCAGACGCTATTAAGGAAGGTAAAAAGCAAGTAGCTTTCGCTAAACTTAATAATTGTCCTACATCACCGAGAAAAATGCGTTTAGTAGCCGATTTAGTAAGAGGTGAAAAAGTTGAACATGCACTAAATATCTTAAAATTCAACCAAAAGGAAGCTTCTGGGCGTTTAGAGAAATTGTTATTGTCTGCAATTGCAAACTGGCAAGCTAAAAACGAAGAAGGAAACATCGAAGAGGCTGGATTAATAGTAAAAGAGATTAGAGTTGATGGCGGATCAATGTTAAAGAGATTACGTCCAGCACCTCAAGGTCGTGCACACAGAATTAGAAAACGTTCAAACCACGTAACAATCGTTGTTGGAGCTAAAAATAACACACAAAGCTAAGATAGAAGTATGGGACAAAAAACAAATCCAATCGGAAATCGCTTAGGTATTATCAGAGGATGGGAATCTAACTGGTACGGAGGTAATGATTATGGAGATAAGCTTGCCGAAGACGATAAAATTAGAAAATACGTTCACGCGCGTTTATCTAAAGCTAGTGTTAGTAGAGTAATTATCGAAAGAACTTTAAAACTTGTAACCGTTACTATCACAACTGCAAGACCTGGTATTATTATCGGGAAAGGTGGTCAAGAGGTAGACAAGTTAAAAGAAGAACTTAAGAAAATTACTGGAAAAGAAGTTCAGATTAATATTTTTGAAATCAAAAGACCTGAACTTGATGCATTTTTAGTAGGATCAAGCATCGCTCGTCAAATTGAAAATAGAATTTCATACAGACGTGCAATCAAGATGGCTATTGCTGCTACAATGCGTATGAATGCTGAAGGAATTAAAATCCAAATTAGTGGGCGTTTAAATGGTGCTGAAATGGCACGTTCTGAGCACTACAAAGAAGGACGTATTCCTTTATCAACCTTCAGAGCCGATATTGATTATGCTTTAGTTGAGGCACACACTACTTATGGTAGATTGGGTGTTAAAGTATGGATCATGAAAGGTGAAGTATATGGTAAAAGAGAACTTTCTCCGCTTGTTGGTTTATCTAAGAAGCAAGGAAAAGGTGGAGCCGGAGGACGTGGTGGAAACAAATCTAACCCTCGTCGTAGAAAGTAATTTTTTATAAAGTAAAGAAAAATGTTACAGCCTAAAAGAACAAAATTTCGTAAACAACAAAAAGGACGTATGAAAGGTCTCTCTGGTAGAGGACACCAACTTTCAAATGGTACTTTTGGAATAAAAGCAATAGACGCAACTTTTATAACGTCACGTCAAATTGAAGCAGCACGTATTGCCGCTACACGTTACATGAAAAGAGAAGGTCAGTTATGGATTAAAATATTTCCAGACAAGCCTATCACAAAGAAACCTCTTGAAGTACGTATGGGTAAAGGTAAAGGTGCCGTTGAGTATTGGGTAGCCGTTTGTAGACCAGGTCGTGTTTTATTTGAAATAGGTGGTGTGCCTTTAGACGTTGCAAAAGAAGCATTACGTTTAGCAGCACAAAAACTACCTGTAAAAACTAAGTTTTTAATCGCTAGAGATTACGAAGCATAATTTATTTGATATTATGAAACAATCAGAAATTAAAGAATTATCTGTAGCTGAGTTACAAGAGAAACTTAGTGAAACAAAAAAGAGTTATTCAGACCTAAAATTGGCTCATGCAATATCTCCTTTAGAAAATCCAATTCAATTACGTTCAGTAAGAAGATCTGTAGCTAGAATTGCGACCGAATTAACTAAAAGAGAATTACAATAATTCTGCCGAAAAGATGGAAACAAGAAATTTAAGAAAAGAACGTATAGGAGTTGTTACTAGTAACAAAATGCAAAAATCAATAGTTGTTGCAGAGGTTAAAAAAGTAAAACACCCTATGTATGGTAAGTTCGTGTTGAAAACGAAAAAATACGTTGCACACGATGAAACAAACGATTGTAATATTGGAGATACAGTAAAGATCATGGAAACAAGACCTTTAAGTAAATCTAAATGTTGGAGATTAGTAGAAATCCTAGAAAGAGCTAAATAATTATGTTACAGCAAGAATCAAGAATAAAAGTAGCAGACAATACAGGAGCAAAAGAAGTTTTGGTTATCCGTGTATTGGGAGGTACTAAAAGAAGATACGCTTCTGTAGGAGACAAAATAGTTGTTTCTGTGAAAGATGCAACGCCTAATGGAAACATTAAGAAGAAAGCAGTTTCTACAGCAGTTGTTGTGCGTACCAAGAAGGAAGTAAGAAGACCAGACGGATCTTATATAAGATTTGATGATAATGCTTGTGTATTATTAAACCCAACGGGTGAGATGAGAGGTACACGTGTATTTGGTCCTGTTGCTAGAGAGCTTCGTGATAAACAATTCATGAAGATTGTATCATTAGCACCAGAGGTGCTTTAATACATAATAAGTAAGATGACAAAGCTTAAAATAAAAACTGGAGATACTGTAAAAGTAATCGCTGGAGATCACAAAGGATCTGAAGGTGTTGTACAAAAAGTATTAATAGAAAAGAACAAAGCGATTGTTGAGGGTGTAAACATGGTTAAGAAACATACTAAACCAAGTGCACAAAATCCTCAAGGTGGAATCGTAGAGAAAGAAGCAGCTATTCATATTTCAAACTTATCATTGTTAACTTCAAAAGGAGAAACAACTAGAGTTGGATATAGAGTAGAAGGCGATAAAAAAGTAAGATTTTCAACAAAATCTAATGAAGTAATATAGTTATGGCATATTCACCTAGACTTAAAGAAGAGTATAAAGGCAAAGTAATTGCAGCTCTTACAGACGAATTTGGATATAAGAATGTTATGCAAGTTCCTAAACTTACTAAGATAGTAATATCTAAAGGTGTTGGAGCAGCGGTAGCAGACAAAAAGTTGATTGATTATGCAGTTGAAGAATTAACAACTATATCTGGACAAAAAGCAATATTTACTTTATCTAAGAAAGATGTTGCATCATTTAAATTACGTAAAGGGATGCCAATTGGGGCAAAAGTAACTTTACGTGGTGATAACATGTATGAATTTTTAGACCGTTTAGTAACTTCTGCACTTCCACGTGTTAGAGATTTTAACGGTATAAAAGCAACAGGTTTCGATGGTAGAGGTAATTACAACTTAGGAATTACCGAACAAATTATCTTCCCAGAAATAAACATTGACAAAGTCAACAAAATTTCAGGAATGGATATTACATTTGTAACCACAGCAGATACTGATAAAGAAGCAAAATCATTATTAACCGAATTAGGATTACCTTTTCAAAAGAACTAAGATATGGCTAAAGAATCAATGAAAGCCCGTGAGGTAAAAAGATCAAAAACAGTAGCAAAATATGCTGAGAAACGTAAAGCTTTGAAAGAAGCTGGAGATTACGAAGCATTACAAAAGTTACCTAAAAATGCATCTCCTATTCGTCAGCATAATAGATGTAAATTAACAGGAAGACCAAAAGGGTATATGAGAACTTTCGGGATCTCTCGTGTAACTTTTAGAGAAATGGCTAATCAAGGTCTTATCCCTGGAGTAAGAAAAGCTAGTTGGTAATATTATTTAAATAATCAGATTTAAGGTTCGATCTCGATAATTATTGAGACGAAAACCAAAATCACAAAATCAATTCATTATGTACTCAGATCCAATTGCGGATTATTTGACAAGAATTAGAAACGCGGTGCGTGCTAACCACAGAGTGGTAGAGATTCCAGCATCTAATTTGAAAAAAGACATAACTAAAATTTTATTCGAACAAGGATACATTTTAAGTTATAAATTTGATGATTCTTCAGTACAAGGGACTATTAAAATAGCGCTTAAGTACAACAAAGAAACAAAAGAACCAGTAATCAAGAAACTTCAAAGAATTAGTACTCCAGGTTTACGTCAGTATTCTGGATCTAAAGATTTACCTAGAATCCTTAATGGTCTTGGTATTGCTATCGTTTCAACTTCTCACGGAGTTATGACAGGCAAACAAGCTAAAAGAGATAACGTAGGTGGTGAAGTTTTATGTTACATATACTAATTTAAAGCCAGAAAGAAATGTCAAGAATAGGAAATAATCCAGTAGCCATTCCAGAAGGTGTAACAGTAGATGTTAAAGATAGCGTTGTTACTGTAAAAGGAAAATTAGGTGAATTAACACAAAATTTCGACACTGTTGGAATTAAGGTGGAAGATGGAAATGTTTTAGTAACACGTTCTTCTGATCTTAAAGATCAAAAAGCCAAACACGGTTTATACAGATCTTTAATGAATAATATGATTGAAGGTGTATCTAAAGGATGGACAAAAGAACTTGAATTGGTTGGTGTAGGTTATAGAGCATCTAACCAAGGTCAAAAATTAGATTTAGCTTTAGGATTTTCTCACAATATCATTTTAAACATTGCTCCAGAAGTTAAGGTTGAAACGATTTCTGAAAAAGGAAAGAATCCAATCATAAAACTAACATCATTCGATAAACAACTTGTTGGTCAAGTAGCGGCAAAAATTCGTGGTTTCAGAAGACCAGAGCCTTATAAAGGTAAAGGAGTTAAGTTCGTAGGTGAGGTAATAAGAAGAAAAGCAGGTAAATCAGCTTAATAATTAAGTTATGGCATTGACAAAGAACGAAAGAAGACTAAGAATAAAAAACAGAATCCGTAAGGTTGTTTCTGGTACAGAAGCAAGACCACGATTAGCTGTTTATAGAAGTAATAAAGAAATTTATGCTCAAATAGTTGATGATGTTACTGGTAATACTATCAGTGCAGCATCTTCAAGAGATAAAGACATTAGTTCTGCAAAAGCAACTAAATCTGAAGTAGCTAAATTAGTAGGTAAAGCACTTGCTGAAAAAGCTTTAAAAGCTGGTGTAGAAACGATCTCTTTCGATAGAGGTGGTTACTTATACCACGGTAGAGTTAAATCATTAGCTGAAGGAGCTAGAGAAGCAGGACTTAAATTCTAAGAAATTATGTTTCAAAAATATAAAAGTGCAGAGTTAGTAAAACCAGGTGGATTAGATCTTAAAGATCGTTTAGTTGGTGTACAGAGAGTTACAAAAGTAACTAAAGGTGGTAGAGCATTTGGTTTTTCAGCAATTGTAGTGGTTGGTGATGAAGCAGGTGTTGTAGGACAAGGTTTAGGTAAATCTAAAGATGTTGCTAGTGCGATTGCAAAGGCAGTAGAAGATGCTAAGAAAAACCTAGTTAGAATTCCTATTATTAAAGGAACTTTACCACATGAGCAAAAAGGTAAATACGGTGGAGCTAGAGTAAATATTATTCCTGCTGCTCCTGGTACAGGTGTAATTGCCGGTGGTGCTGTAAGAATTGTGTTAGAGGCAGTTGGTGTACACGATGTATTATCTAAATCTCAAGGTTCGTCAAACCCGCATAACGTAGTAAAAGCAACTTTTGATGCTTTATTACAATTAAGGGATGCAAACGTTATCGCTAAAGATAGAGGTATTTCACTTGAACAGGTTTTTAACGCTTAATATAGACAGAGATGGCAAAGATTAAAGTAACAAAAGTTAAAAGCGCAATCAATCGCCCACAAAGACAAAAGAGAACTTTAGTAGCTCTAGGTCTTAACAAGATTGGTCAAGTAAAAGAGCATGAAGCTACACCAAATATTCTTGGTATGGTTGCTAAAGTTTCACATTTAGTTTCTGTAGAAGAAGCTTAAAAATATAAACTGAAAAATGGATTTAAGTAATTTAAAACCTGCAGAAGGTTCAGTAAAAAACCAAGGGAAGAGAATAGGTAGAGGACAAGGTTCTGGAAAAGGTGGTACGGCAACTCGTGGTCACAAAGGAGCTAAATCTCGTTCTGGTTATTCTAAGAAACTAGGATTTGAAGGTGGTCAAATGCCGCTTCAAAGACGTGTTCCTAAGTTTGGTTTTACTAACATTAACCGTGTTGAATATCAAGGTATCAATTTAGATACTTTACAACAATTGGCTGATGATAAGAAAATTGGAGATACTGTCGATTTTGAAACATTATTCACTAACCGTTTAATCGGAAAGAATGATCTAGTTAAAATATTAGGTCGTGGTGAATTAAAAGCAAAATTAAAAGTATCTGCTCATAAGTTTACTGCTTCAGCAAAAGCTGCTATTGAAGCTGCTGGCGGAGAAGCTGTAACTATATAATACTCATTTTAAGTATGAAATTTATAGAATCAATTAAGAATGTTTGGAAAATAGAGGAACTAAGAAACAGAATAGTGGTAACACTAGGTCTGTTATTAGTTTATCGTTTTGGTGCTCAAGTAGTATTACCTGGTATTGATGCGGCGCAATTAGGAGGTTTAGCTGATAAAACAGACGGAGGTTTGTTAGGTTTGCTTAATGCTTTTACTGGTGGTGCTTTTGCTAATGCTTCGGTTTTCGCTCTAGGTATTATGCCTTACATTTCTGCTTCTATTGTGGTTCAGCTAATGGGTATTGCAATTCCTTACTTGCAAAAATTGCAAAAAGAGGGTGCTAGTGGACAGAAGAAAATTAATCAGATTACGCGTTGGTTAACAATCGCAATTTGTTTATTACAAGCTCCTGGCTATTTAGCAAGTTTACCTGCATTAGGTATTCCTCAAAGTGCATTTTTATTAGGGACAGGACCATTATTCTATTTTTCTTCAATATCAATCTTAGTAACGGGATGTATTTTCGCTATGTGGTTGGGAGAGAAAATTACCGATAAAGGTATTGGTAATGGTATTTCTTTATTAATTATGGTTGGTATCATCGCTACTTTACCTCAAGCATTTTTACAAAATGCAGCTACCCGATTAGAAGGTGGTGGAAATGGTGGTTTAATGATGGTGTTAATTGAATTTGTTATCTGGTTCGTTATCATATTAGCTGCAATAATGCTAGTTATGGGAGTGAGAAAGATTGCTGTACAGTACGCTAGAAGAACAGCTTCTGGTGGTTACGAAAAAAGCGCTATGGCAGGTTCAAGACAATATATTCCATTAAAGCTTAATGCTTCTGGAGTTATGCCAATTATTTTTGCACAGGCAATAATGTTTGTTCCAGGTTTAATTGGAGGTTCTTCTTTCTTAAAGGAGACTACTACTGGAGCTTGGTTACAAACTAATTATTCTGACATGTTCGGATTTTGGTACAACGTTACATTTGCTTTATTAATTATTGTATTCACATACTTTTATACGGCAATAACGGTTCCTACTAATAAAATGGCAGACGATTTAAAACGAAGTGGTGGTTTTATTCCTGGTATTCGTCCAGGATCTGAAACATCGGAGTATTTAGACAGAATTATGTCTCAAATTACTTTACCTGGTTCTATCTTTTTAGCACTTATTGCTATCTTTCCAGCGCTTATTGTTAAGCTTATGGGAGTTCAGCAAGGATGGGCTTTATTTTTCGGAGGTACGTCGTTATTAATTATGGTTGGAGTTGCAATTGACACAATGCAACAAATAAATTCTTATTTGTTGAATAGACACTATGACGGTTTGATGAAGACAGGTAAAAATAGAAAAGCAGTAGCTTAATTATTATACTATGGCAAAACAAGCAGCAATAGAACAGGACGGAACAATTATAGAGGCATTATCTAATGCGATGTTTCGTGTTGAATTAGAAAACGGTCACATTGTGACTGCTCATATCTCTGGGAAGATGCGCATGCATTACATTAAATTGTTACCAGGAGATAAAGTAAAATTAGAAATGAGTCCTTACGATTTAACTAAGGCTCGAATAACTTATAGATACTAATACGATGAAAGTAAGAGCTTCAGTTAAAAAAAGAAGTGCAGATTGTAAAATCGTGCGTAGAAAGGGTAGACTTTACGTGATAAACAAAAAGAATCCTAGATTTAAACAAAGACAAGGGTAATTATGGCAAGAATTGCAGGTGTAGACATACCAAAAAACAAAAGAGGAGTTATCTCTTTAACCTATATCTACGGAATAGGAAGAAGTAGAGCAAAAGAAATTTTAGCTGAGGCTAAAGTAGACGAAAGTACAAAAGTTCAAGACTGGAACGATGATCAGATTGCTGCGATTCGTGAAACAGTTGGATCTTTCACTATCGAAGGTGAATTACGTTCTGAAATGCAATTGAACATTAAGCGATTAATGGATATTGGATGTTACAGAGGTATTCGTCATAGATCGGGACTTCCATTAAGAGGACAACGTACTAAGAACAACTCTAGAACGAGAAAAGGTAGAAGAAAAACGGTTGCTAACAAGAAGAAAGCAACTAAGTAATAATTAGTCCCGATAAATATCGGGATAGTCTTTAGTATTTAGACGTTGGAAGGAATCTGTTTGAAATTACGGTTTAGGATTCTAGCGACTATCACTAAAACTAAGCACTAGAAAATATGGCAAAGACAAGCACAAAAAAACGTAAAGTTATTGTGGAATCTGTTGGTGAAGCTCACGTAACAGCATCTTTCAATAACATTATTATTTCACTTACTAACAAAAAAGGAGACGTTATTTCATGGTCTTCTGCTGGTAAGATGGGATTTAGAGGTTCTAAGAAAAATACACCTTACGCTGCTCAATTGGCTGCTGAAGATGCTGCAGGTGTAGCATCAGAAGCTGGATTGAAAAAAGTAAAGGTTTATGTTAAAGGACCAGGAAATGGTAGAGAATCTGCTATTCGTTCTATCCACAATGCTGGAATTGAAGTAACAGAGATTATCGATGTTACTCCATTACCACATAATGGATGTCGTCCTCCAAAAAGAAGAAGAGTTTAATCACGTTTTAATTAACGCGATTTAAATAAAGCAAGTTTTAAAATTAATATCATCTGTTTTCAGATGGTATTAATTTTTTGTGTAAATTTGCAAACTGAAAAAATTAACAAGTATCAACCGAGAGATCAAAAGATTATCGAAGGATAAGATTAAGACCTTAATTCATAATCACTCTCTAAATTAAATTATTATGGCAAGATATACTGGTCCTAAAACTAAAATAGCTCGTAAATTTGGCGAAGCTATCTTCGGAGAAGACAAATCTTTCGAAAAAAGAAATTACCCTCCTGGGCAACACGGAAACAACAGAAGACGTGGTAAGAAATCTGAATACGCAATCCAATTAGAGGCGAAACAAAAAGCTAAATATACTTACGGTATTTTAGAACGTCAATTTAGAGGATTGTTTAAAAAAGCTAGAGCTGCACAAGGTATTACTGGTGAAGTTTTACTTCAATTATGTGAGTCTCGTTTAGATAATGTAGTATTCAGAATGGGGATTGCTCCTACAAGAAGTGCTGCTAGACAATTAGTATCTCACAGACACATTACCGTAAATGGTGAATTGGTAAACATTCCATCTTACCAATTATTAGCTGGTGATGTTGTTGCTGTTAGAGAAAAATCTAAATCTCTTGAAGCTATCGCAAGTTCACTTTCTAACTCAAGTACAGTTTATGAGTGGATTACTTGGAATGATGATACAAAACAAGGGACTTATGTTTCTGTTCCTGCTAGAATCCAGATTCCAGAAAATATCAACGAACAATTTATCGTAGAATTATATTCTAAATAATATTAATCATATTGGTATCTGGCCAAAGGGTTTATTTGACTTCTTCAAACTTATAAACCGCGCAACCTGATAACAATTAAAACGAAGAAAAAATTATGGCAGTATTTAATTTTCAAAAACCAGACAAAGTAATCATGATTGATTCTACTGATTTCGAAGGTAAATTCGAATTCAGACCATTAGAACCAGGTTACGGTCTAACTGTTGGTAATGCTTTAAGAAGAGTTTTATTATCTTCTTTAGAAGGTTTTGCTATCACATCAGTTAGAATTGAAGGTGTTGATCACGAGTTTTCAGCAATTGCTGGAGTAGTAGAAGATGTTACAGAAATCATCTTAAACTTAAAACAAGCACGTTTTAAAAGACAAATTGAAGATATTGATAATGAATCAATTTCTATTTCAATCTCTGGTCAAGATAGAATTACAGCTGGCGATTTTCAAAAATTTATCTCTGGTTTCCAAGTGTTAAATACAGAATTAGTAATCTGTAACTTAGATCCTAAAGTTAACTTTAACATGGAAATCACAATTGAAAAAGGTAGAGGATATGTTCCTGCAGAAGAAAATAAAAAAGCTTCAGCACCAATTGGAACTATTTTTACTGATTCAATTTATACACCAATAAAAAACGTTAAGTATAGTATTGAAAACTATCGTGTTGAGCAAAAAACTGATTATGAAAAATTAGTTTTTGAAATTATTACTGATGGTTCAATTTCTCCACAAGACGCTTTAACAGAAGGTGCAAAAACATTAATTCACCACTTCATGTTATTCTCAGATGAGCGTATCACTTTAGAGGCCGATGAAATTGCACAAACTGAAACTTATGATGAAGAATCACTTCACATGAGACAGTTGCTTAAAACGAAGTTAATCGATATGGATTTATCTGTTCGTGCGCTTAATTGTTTAAAAGCTGCTGAAGTTGATACTTTAGGTGACTTAGTATCATTCAATAAAAATGATTTAATGAAATTCAGAAACTTTGGTAAAAAATCTTTAACTGAGCTTGAAGAGCTTGTTAATGTTAAAGGTCTTAATTTCGGAATGGACTTAAGCAAATATAAATTAGATAAAGATTAACAAATCATAGTTTGCTCCTCAGAAGTGAGTTGTAGCAAGATGATTAAATTTAAATGTCATGAGACACGGAAAAAAAGTAAACCACTTAGGTAGAAAAACAGCTCACAGAAAAGCCATGTTGGCTAATATGGCATGTTCATTAATTGAACATAAACGTATCAATACAACTGTAGCAAAAGCAAAAGCGTTAAAGCAATTTGTTGAGCCAATGATCACTAAGTCTAAAGTAGATACAACTCACAACAGACGTATTGTGATGGCTAACCTTAGACAAAAAGATGCAGTTGCTGAATTGTTTAGAGATGTTGCTGCTAAAATAGCAGACAGACCAGGAGGTTACACTAGAATTATTAAACTAGGAAATCGTTTAGGTGATAACGCTGATATGGCAATGATAGAATTAGTTGATTATAACGAAATCTACAACGCTGATAAAGCTAAGAAGAAGACAACAAGAAGAAGTAGAAGAGGTGGTTCTAAACCAGCTGAATCTGCTGCTGTTGAAACTAAAGCTTCAAACGAAGAGGAATAAATGATGATTAGCATTTAAAATATAAAGGATAAACTATTTTAGTTTATCCTTTTTTTTGCGCAATTTTGTAAAACTTTTTTCCTGAGCAGTCAGGAAGCTCATAAGAATCATATGAAATATCAAAAAAGACAAAAAGCCATCGTTCTTTTAGCAGATGGTACTATTTTTCACGGTAAAGCAGTGGGTAACAAACAAGGAACTTCATTTGGTGAAGTTTGTTTTAATACTGGTATGACTGGTTACCAAGAAATTTTTACGGACCCTTCTTATTACGGTCAATTAATGGTAGCGACCAATGCACATATTGGTAACTATGGAACTAATGTAGATGAAGTAGAATCTGATTCTATCAAAATTTCAGGATTAATTGTAAAGAATTTTAGTTACGATTATTCAAGAGATAATTCTGATGCATCATTAGAGGAATTTCTTGATAAAAATAATTTGTTAGCCATTTCTGATGTTGATACGAGAGCTTTAGTAAGTTATATTAGAGATAATGGCGCTATGAACGCTGTTATTTCTACCGAAGTAGATAACGTCGAAGGTTTAAAGAAGCAACTGGCAGAAGTGCCAAATATGGAAGGTTTAGAGTTGGCATCTCAAGTGTCAACTAAAGAAGCATACTACTTTGGTGATGAAAATGCGACTTATAAAGTGGCCGCTTTAGATATTGGAATAAAAAAGAATATCTTAAGAAATATAGCTAAAAGAGATGCTTACATAAAAGTGTTTCCATACAATGCATCTTTTGAAGATTTAGAAGCATTTAATCCAGATGGCTATTTTTTATCTAACGGTCCTGGAGATCCAGAACCTTTGGTAGAAGCCCAGCAAGTAGCTAAAGAAATTATAAAAAGAGATTTACCTTTATTTGGTATCTGTTTGGGTCATCAAGTTATCGCGCGTGCTAATGGTATTTCAACTTATAAAATGCACAATGGCCATAGAGGGATTAATCACCCGGTTAAAAATATGATAACTGGTAAAGGTGAGATCACTTCTCAAAATCATGGTTTTGCTGTAAATAGAGAAGAAGCGGAAGCGCATCCAGATCTAGAAGTTACCCATGTACATTTAAATGACGATACGGTAGCTGGTTTAGCTATGAAGAGCAAAAACTGTTTTTCTGTTCAATATCACCCAGAGGCGAGCCCTGGGCCACACGATTCAGACTATCTATTTGATCAGTTTATAGAAAATCTTAAAAAATAAAGATTTTAAATCCCAATAATAGGCAACTGTTATTGGGATTTTCTTTTACTAAAACGTTGTAGAGTTTTTTATGTTAAATTCTTCATCTTTTTGTGAAGAAAAACAAGATTTAGCCGTAAATTTGAAATAATATAAAGTTTTAAAATAAAGCAATTATGAGTATAATAATCAATGTCCACGCTAGACAAATTTTAGATTCAAGAGGTAATCCAACTGTTGAAGTTGACGTAGTAACAGAGAATAATATTTTAGGTAGAGCTGCTGTACCATCAGGAGCATCAACAGGAGAGCATGAAGCCGTAGAATTACGTGACGGTGGAGATACTTATATGGGTAAAGGTGTTCTTAAGGCTGTAGATAATGTAAACTCTATAATTGCTGAAGAACTTTTAGGAGTTTCCGTTTTTGAACAAAACCTTATCGATAAAATTATGATCGATTTAGATGGTACTGCTAACAAATCCAAATTAGGAGCTAATGCAATCTTAGGTGTTTCTTTAGCAGTTGCTAAAGCGGCGGCTAACGAATTAAACATGCCATTATATAGATATGTAGGAGGCGTTTCTGCAAACACCCTTCCGGTACCAATGATGAACATCATCAATGGTGGGTCTCATAGTGATGCGCCAATCGCATTCCAAGAGTTTATGATTATGCCTGTGAAAGCTAAAAACTTTACACATGCTATGCAGATGGGAACCGAAATTTTCCATAATCTTAAAAAAGTATTACACGATAGAGATTTAAGTACTGCTGTAGGTGATGAAGGTGGATTTGCTCCAAACTTACCAGGAGGAACTGAAGATGCCTTAGATACTATTGCAAAAGCTGTAGCAAATGCAGGTTATAAATTTGGTGATGAAGTAATGATCGCTTTAGATTGTGCTGCCGCTGAATTTTTTGTTGATGGTAAATATGATTACAAGAAGTTTGAAGGTGATACAGGTGTTATAAGAACCTCTAAAGAACAAGCAGAGTATTTAGCTGAATTAGCTGGAAAATACCCAATTATCTCAATTGAAGATGGTATGGATGAAAACGACTGGGAAGGTTGGGCACATTTAACTGAATTGATTGGTGATAAAGTACAATTAGTTGGTGATGATTTATTTGTAACTAATGTAGAGCGTTTATCAAGAGGAATTGATGAAGGTATTGCAAACTCAATTCTAATTAAAGTAAACCAAATTGGTTCTTTAACTGAAACTATCGCAGCAGTAAACATGGCTAAGAATGCAGGGTATACTTCTGTAATGTCTCACCGTTCTGGAGAAACTGAAGATAATACTATTGCAGATTTAGCAGTAGCATTAAACTGTGGTCAAATTAAAACAGGTTCTGCATCTCGTAGTGACCGTATGGCGAAATACAACCAACTTCTTAGAATTGAAGAAGAATTAGGTGAAGTTGCTTTTTTTCCACAAGAGAAAGCATTTAAAATTAAATAAGAATATTTAATTAAATTATATATAAAAAAGCGATTATTATTTTAATAATCGCTTTTTTATTTAACATCTATTTTGTCAATTTGTGAATTACTTAAAACATTCTAAATTATCCTTCTAAATAAGGCGATATATTTCATAAATTAGCGTTCCGCAAAAAAACAAATTAAATTCACGTTATAGTATGGCAGATAAAGCTACCATTGAAATTGATGGTAAAAAATACGATTTTCCTTTAGTAAAAGGAACAGAAAATGAAGTTGGAATAGACATTACAAAACTAAGAACCTCAACCGATGATAGTGTGATTACATTAGATCCTGGGTATAAAAACACAGGTGCTTGTGAAAGTTCTATTACGTTTTTAGATGGTGAAAAAGGAATTTTAAGATATCGTGGTTATTCTATTGATGAAGTAGCTGAAAATGCAGATTTTTTAGAAGTAGCTTATTTGTTAATTTTTGGAGAGCTTCCAACAAAAGAACAAAATGATAAGTTTCATGACGATATTAAAGCGCAATCTTTTGTAGACGAGGATGTAAAGAAAATTATAGAGGCTTTTCCAAAGTCTGCACACCCAATGGGGATTATTTCTTCTTTAACCAGTGCCTTAACAGCCTTTAACCCGTCTTCTGTGAATGTTGATTCTGAAGAAGATATGTATAAATCGGTAGTAAGAATTTTAGCTAAAATGCCTGTTCTTGTTGCTTGGACTTATAGAAAAAAGGCAGGATTACCTTTAGATTACGGTGACAACTCATTAGGTTATGTAGAAAACCTACTTAAAATGATGTTTAAAAAACCTAACGGTGAGTATGTGCAAAATAGAGTGTTAGTTGATGCTTTAGATAAGTTATTAACGTTACACGCAGATCATGAGCAAAACTGTTCTACATCTACTGTAAGAATCGTAGGTTCATCTCACGCCGGGTTATTTGCTTCTATTTCAGCAGGTATTTCAGCATTATGGGGGCCACTTCACGGTGGAGCAAACCAAGCTGTATTAGAAATGCTAGAAGCTATTCAAGCAGATGGTGGAGACACTAAAAAATACATGGCTAAAGCTAAAGATAAAAACGATCCTTTCCGTTTAATGGGATTCGGACATCGTGTTTATAAAAACTTCGATCCTCGTGCAAAAATCATCAAGAAATCTGCCGATGATGTATTGAGCGATTTAGGTATTGAAGATCCTATTTTAGACATTGCTGAAGGACTTGAAAAAGAAGCTTTAGCAGATCAATACTTCGTAGATAGAAAATTATATCCTAACGTAGATTTCTACTCTGGAATTATCTACAGAGCTATGGGAATTCCAACGGATATGTTTACCGTAATGTTCGCAATAGGACGTTTACCTGGTTGGATCGCACAATGGAGAGAAATGCGTTTAAAGAAAGAGCCTATCGGAAGACCGAGACAAATTTATACTGGAGCAACTGCAAGACCGTTTGTACCAGTTGATGAGAGATAATAATCTCAAATAGTTTATATAAAGTTAAGTTTCACAGTTTTCTGTGGAACTTTTCTTTTTTACAGCAATACCATATAAATTAATCAATGCCCCATTATTTCGTTTAATTATACTAGTTTTGAAACATTAAAATTTAATCACTTTTATTCGTTCAGTACATGCTTAAATTAAACATCCAAAATGAAACGTCTAGATTACGGGCGGTGGTTTTAGGAACAGCCGAAAGTAATGGTGCTATTCCTGCAGTTAAAGATTGCTATGATCCTAAAAGTGTTGAACATGTTCAAGCGGGAACTTATCCGATTGAAGCAGATATGGTTCGAGAAATGGAAGAAGTTCTGGCTGTTTTTGAAAAGTATGACGTTTCGGTTTATAGACCAGAGGTGATAAAAAATTGCAATCAGATTTTCTCAAGGGATATCGCTTTTGTTATTGAAGACAAAATTATAAAATCAAATATTCTACCTAATAGAGAGGAAGAAGTTGAAGCCATTCAATATTTATGGAATCAAGTTGATCCCGAATACCGAATCATTCTCCCTGATGAATGTCATGCAGAAGGTGGTGACGTGATTCTTTGGGATGATTATATTTTTATAGGAACTTATTCAGGAGAAGATTATCCCGATTTAATTACCGCTAGAACAAATCTCGATGCGGTGATTGCTATACAAGAATTATTTCCAGAAAAAACGGTGAAGGCCTTCGAGTTGCGAAAATCGAATACCAATGCCAAGGAAAACGCTCTGCATTTAGACTGTTGTTTTCAACCTATCGGAAATGACAAAGCCATTATTCATAAAAACGGATTCTTAATTGAAAGTGAATATGAATGGTTGGTTGAATTTTTCGGAAAAGACCATATTTTCGAAATAACTAAAGATGAAATGTACCATATGAATAGTAATATTTTTTCAATTTCAGAAGAAGTTATTATTTCAGAAAAAAGCTTTACAAGATTAAATACTTGGTTACGAGACAAAGGCTTTATAGTAGAAGAAGTATCCTATGGCGAAATAAGTAAGCAAGAAGGTTTACTACGTTGTTCAACTTTACCATTAATTAGAGATTGATTTTAATACCTTAAGCTATGCAACAAACAACAGATACCATTTTAATGATTCGTCCTGTAAATTTTAGGATGAATGAGCAAACGGCGGTTAATAACTTTTACCAGCAAGTTTTAGGAAATACATTACCTGAAACAGTCAATTTGAAGGCTCAGCAAGAGTTTGATGCTTATGTTGAAAAACTTAGAGCTGTGGGTGTGCAGGTTATTGTAGTAGATGATACTAAGGAAACTGATACGCCAGATGCTATATTCCCAAATAATTGGATTTCCTTTCATGAAAATGGAGACATTGGATTGTACCCCATGTTTGCTGAAAATAGACGTCTTGAACGTAGAGAAGATATCCTCGAAACCTTAGAAGATGAAGGTTTTTTGATAAATAATGTGATCGATTATACTAGTGCCGAAGATGAGGGAATATATTTGGAAGGTACAGGGAGTCTTATTCTAGATCGTGTAAATAGAAAGGCTTACTGCGGCTTGTCGTCACGTGCCGACGAGGATTTATTTATCGAATTCTGTGAAGATTTCGAATATACACCAGTAATTTTTACTGCTTATCAAACGGTCGATGAGCAACGAAAAGCGATTTATCACACCAATGTTATGATGTGTGTTGGTGAAACTTTTGCAGTTGTTTGTTTAAGTAGTATTGATGACAAAAAAGAACGTAAATCTTTAGTGAAGCACTTGAAGGAAGATGGCAAACAAATTATTGATATTACCGAAGCTCAAGTAAATAGTTTTGCTGGTAACATGTTACAAGTAAAAGGAACTAATGAGGTCTCATATTTAATTATGAGTCAGTCTGCTTATAATTCATTATCAGGATCTCAAATTTCTACTCTAGAAAAACACACGAAGCTTTTATACAGCGCTTTGGAAACGATTGAGGTTTGTGGTGGTGGAAGTGCCCGTTGTATGATGGCAGAAGTATTTTTGCCTAAGGAAAAATAGGCAAGTACGTTCATATACTCTAGTATTAAGTTTTATAGCGTTAATGAACTACGATTTTTTTCTTATCTTATAAAGGTAATTAATTGATATTTAACACCTTTAATCTTTTTGTGAAACCTAATGCTATAAAAATATCGAAAATAGTTGCAGACACTTGTTCTGGTTTAGATAAAACCAATTATGTAGTTTGTTGGATTAAAGACGAAGTTCTACAGCTTGAAATTGATCGGGTTATATATAAAAATGTTTCTAATTCTATTTTTTTCCTAAACCCGATCCATGAATGGGAAATCTTAAAAAAGGGAAATACGTTTTCTTCAGGTTATATTCTGTATTTGAGTCATGAAGTTTTAGATAGTCCTGTTTTAAGTCATCTTCACATTAATAAAGTGCGGTTATTTAGTTCAGACGATATCCCGTTATTTAAGTTAAGCCCTGGCATAGAAAAAAGAACACAAGCGATTCTTGAAATGATAGATGAACTTTTGGGTTCGCATCTAAACCATAAGGATGAAGCGATATTGTCATTATTGAATACTTTTTTTGTGTATTGTGATGGGCAATGCAACATCAAGTCGGTAGTTTCAAAAAATAACGCGAAGAGTCATATAGTATATCGTTTTAAAAAACTTGTAGATAGCCATGTGTGTGACTATCATGAAGTTTCTGAATATGCAAATATGCTTAATATTACTTCTAAATATCTCAACGAATGCGTTAAAGAAGTGCTATATGTTGGCGCAAAAAATATAATTATAGAGCAGTTATTAATGCGTTCTAGGCATGCTCTCAAATTCTCAAATAAAACGATTAAAGAAATTAGTTTTGAATTGGGCTTTTCTTCTCCCGACTACTTTAGTTACTTCTTCAAAACGCATACCGAGATGAGTCCTTCAACACTTCGTAAATCTTAATACAGTTGTAAAGTGTTAAAATATAAGGTATTACCGTAATTTTCATATGGCCTTGATCACTTTTTCATTATAAATTGCAATAAAAATAACGTCATGGATAGAAAACAATTTATAGTTGCAACAGGAGCGGGAGTTGGTTTTGCTCTATTCCCAGGTTTGGTACAATGTCAAAGTGATTCGTTAAAAGCGTACGAAAAAATCACTTCAAAGATTGTAAAAGATACTGAAGGAGAAATATTAAATGTGATTGGAGATATTCAAACGCATAAATTAATAGGAAGTGATACTGGTAATCAAATTGTAGAATGGGTTGATAATGTTGCTCCGGGGGTTGGTATACCACCCCACGTTCATAGTAAGGAAGATGAAATATTCCGTGTGATAAAGGGTAAAGTTGAAATTATGGTTGCTGGAAAGTCTACGGTTTTAGACCCTGGAGACATTGCTTTTGCTCCCAAAGAGATACCACACGGTTGGAAAGTTGTTGGTACAGAAAAAGCAAAAATGATAACCACGGCTTTTCCTGCGGGTATAGAATACATGTTTGAGAAGCTTGCTCAACTTCCAGCAGGACCTCCAGATTTTGAAAAGGTTACAAGTATTTGTGCAGAACACGGGGTGCATTTTGTTTAACGGCTAGGAGATTGGCTTAGATTTAGGCAATTGCACATAGAAGGTACTACCAATATTTGGAGCGCTTTCAACCCATATTTTACCATGATTTAAGTCAATTAACTCTTTACAAATAGAAAGCCCTAATCCTGTTCCCTTTTCATTATCGGTTCCTAATGTTGAGAATGAACTTTCTTTAAACAATTTGTCCATGTTTTCTTTAGAGATACCAACACCAGAATCTGCAATACTTACAATGGAGCGACCATCATTAATATGATTGGTTATGGTTATGGTATCACCATTTTTACAAAATTTAAGCGCATTAGCAAGTAAATTTTGGACTACGATTTCAAACATGCTTCTATCCGCGTAAGCGAAATCTTTTAAAGAATGATCAATTAAAGTAATGCCTTTACTTTCTAGACGTTGCTCAATAAGTTGCACTTTGCTAGCAAAAACCTCCTGAACATCAAACAAGCTAGGTTTTGGTTCTAAAGATTGCATTTGAGATTTTGACCAGTTAAGCAGATTGAATAATAATAATGAGGCATTATTTGCGTTTTCGCTTAATTCTGGTATAAGGTTGTCGAATTCTTCTCGAGTAAGGGTACCGTCTTTAAGCAAATCTATAAAGCCATTTATTGAAGAGAGCGAATCTCTTAAATCGTGAGAAACAATAGAAAAGAGTTTGTCTTTCACGTTATTTAGGCTTTCCAGGTGCTTTGTTTGTTCTGAAAAAGCTTCATTTTGTAGAGCAATACTCAGATTTTTTTCTTCTAATTCCTTGGTGTATTTAATGGTGCTTTGGCGTTTTAAAAAAGTCAAAATTAGAAAAACAGACACTAAAGTTAAAGCGGCAACCAGGCTATACAATGATAATTTTAAACGGTTTGTATCTTCTGAAGCATCAGATAGCATTCTAACATTTGGTTGTAAATTATTGGTTGCTAGTGAAGTTTCTGAAGGTTCTCGTTCAAAATCTTCTAAAGGAATGAGTAATTTTTCTTTTTGCGCTGCTTTTTCTCCATTAATTTCATGTTTTAATTCGTAATAAGCACGTTGCCAGGTAAAAGCTTTTTCAAAGCGCCTTCTAGTAGAGTCGAGGGATTTCATGAGTTTAAACTGTTTTAATAGTTCTTGTCTATTTCCAGTTTTTTTAGCAATGGTACCAGCTTCAAGAAGTTGTGTTTCTGCTTTCCATAAGGAATTCTTACGAAGGTTTAAATCACCAAGATTATTCAATGTTACTAATAAATCCGATTGGTCTTCTTTAAGCGCATTGATTGTGTAGGCTTCATCTAAATACTTCAATGCTTTATCATAGGCGTTGAACTCTAAATATTCAGCACCAAGTTTTGGGTAAATATGGCCTTTAATGGAGTCGTTAAGCACACCACTAAATTCTGCAATGCTTTCATAAATTTCAATAGCTTTTCGGTGCTCTTTTCGGCTGGAAAATAATTCCGCTAGAATATTTTTGGTCACATAAACCGCATATTGATCATTTAATTGCTCTTGAACTTCTAAGGTTTTTAAATAAAACTCAATGGCTTTATCTGTTGCTCCAATACTGTAATAAGCCTTTGCGAGATTGCTATAGGTTAAATTAAGTTCATGTTTAAGGTGACGTTTTTCTAATTCTCTAATAGCGGAAAGCGTTAAAGGCATACCCTTAGAAAAGTTACCTCTTTTAATTTCAATTAAGCCCATACTATTGTTCACTTTTGCAATACCTAAAGTGTCATTCAGGGTTTTGAATAGGCGTTTAGATTTTTCGTAGCCGCTAATGGCATTAAGATAATCACTCTTTTTTGCATAAATTAAAGCTTTATAATACGTTGTATTCGCTATACCTTGTTTGTGATTTAGGTGATAGGATAATTTTTCACTTTCTAGAATGTATTTATAAGCTTGATCTATTTTATCATTCTCATATAGAGACTTAATAAGTTTTAAAGATAAATTGATTTTTAAGGAATCTTGATTTTGGAAAGCTAATTGTAAGGCGAGACTGTCTATGTCATCGGACTGAGCGTGTCCAATACAAATAGAAAAAAATACTATTGTTAAAAAAATTAATCGCCTCATATACATGTCAAAAACAACTTAAAATAATGCTATAATGAGGTCTTAGATTTGAGGAAAATAAGACAGCTTTATTTAGCTGTAATTGTTTGTTATTTAATGTTTTCCAATAAATTGGAGGTAATAGCTTTACATAACAAAAATTGTAAAAAGCCTTATTAAAAGCTAATTTTTAGGTTTTAATACCAAATAATTAGATGAATGGGGGTTTTCTGATAATTGAAATTTCAAGGAATAGACGAACGGTTAATTATCCGGAAAAACAGCACCATATAATTGTGAATATTGCAGCTTTAAAAGGGGTATTAGTTTAAATAAGCGCAAAGTAAAAAGCTGTTTTTTCAGTTTAAAGCTTTTTCGTTTTTGGTAGAAAAACTTGCTATCTTTGCAGGCTTAAAATACAATACAAAATGAACCTTCAGGACACTTTATCAAATTTCGTAAAACAAGCGGTAAAAGCAGATTTTAATGTTGAATTAGAAACTGTAGAATTTCAAGCGACAAGAAAAGAATTTGCTGGTGATATCACCGTTGTTATCTTCCCAATGTTACGTTTTATAAAGGGGAATCCTGTGCAGATTGGTGAAACTATAGGTCAGTATTTGGTTAAAGAAGTTGAAGATGTGAAAGCGTTTAACGTGGTTAAAGGTTTTTTAAATGTTGAAATCAACGATTCGTACTATACTAATTTCTTTAATAGTATTAAAGCAGATGAAAAATTCGGATTTGTAGCTCCAAGTCCAAAGGATAAAGCCATTATGGTTGAATATTCTTCACCGAACACCAATAAACCACTGCATTTAGGTCACGTTAGAAATAACCTATTAGGATACAGTGTTGCTGAAATTTTAAAAGCTTCAGGTAAAAAGGTATACAAAACACAAATTATTAACGACCGTGGTATTCATATTTGTAAAAGTATGTTAGCTTGGCAACGTTTTGGAAATGATGAAACTCCAGAAAGTACTGGCTTGAAAGGGGATAAGCTAGTAGGTAACTATTATGTGAAGTTCGATCAAGAATATAAAAAGGAAATTGAAAGTTTAGTTGCTGAAGGACAATCCGTTGAAGACGCAAAAAAAAACGCACCACTTTTATTGGCCGCTCAAGAGATGCTGCTTAAATGGGAAGCAGGAGATGAAAACGTTGTTGCGCTTTGGAGCAAAATGAACACTTGGGTCTATGATGGTTTTGATATCACATACACAAATTTAGGTGTCGATTTTGATAATTTATATTACGAAAGTAATACGTACTTATTAGGAAAGGAGTTTGTTGAACAAGGGTTGCAATCTGGTGTATTTCAAAAGGAAGATGATGGTTCGGTATGGTGTGATTTAACCGAAGAAGGATTGGATAAGAAAATTGTTCAGCGTTCAGACGGTACGGCTGTTTATATGACTCAAGATATTGGTACTGCGATTCAGCGTATTAAGGATTATCCAGATGTTGGTGGTATGGTTTACACTGTAGGAAACGAGCAAGATTATCATTTTCAAGTTCTATTTTTAATTCTGAAAAAACTAGGTTTCGACTGGGCTAAAAACTTATACCATTTAAGTTATGGTATGGTAGATTTGCCTAGCGGAAAAATGAAAAGTAGAGAAGGAACTGTTGTTGATGCCGACGATTTAATAGACGATATGGCTAACACCGCTGAAGAAATTTCGGAAGAATTAGGAAAACTGGACGGTTATACAAATGATGAGAAAAAAGAGCTTTATAAAACCATAGGTTTAGGGGCACTAAAATATTACATCTTAAAAGTAGATCCTAAAAAACGCATCTTATTCGATCCTAAGGAGTCTATCGATTTTCAAGGGAATACAGGCCCTTTTATTCAGTATACTTATGCTAGAATCCAGTCTATATTAAGAAAAGCAGATTTAACTTCAGAAGTTACTGGTATAACAGAATTACACCCTAAAGAAAAGGAGTTGATTAAACAAATTCAATTGTTTCCAGAAGTGGTACAAAGTGCTGCCGATAATCATAGCCCTGCTTTAATTGCAAATTATACCTACGAGTTGGTGAAGGAGTTTAATTCTTTTTACCAAAATGTTTCTATTCTAGGAGCCGATAATGAAAACGAAAAAGCGTTGAGAGTACACCTATCAAATACTGTAGCTAATACCATTAAAAACGGATTTAGTTTACTAGGGATTCAAGTACCAGCACGTATGTAATTATAATTGGTATTATTCTATAATTATTTCATGAACGGCTATAGCGGTTATCCAGCCCTCGAATGGGGTTTGGGCACTAGAAATGATTTCGCCAGTTCGTGTACTGTTTTGATTAATCGCGTTTAGATCGGACACGGTGATTATTTTGTTGTCTACAAATGATAAACAATAGGTTCCTGAGGTTGCTATTTCCGTCATTTGTGACTCCGATTTTGTTGTTAAGTTTAATTTAACAACAGGTGCCGTTTCAGAGTAACGTAAGTAATATAGGGAGTTATCATCAATGGCAATATCAGAAATCGTTAAAGCGGTGTTTTCTGTATCGATTGTTTCAACTAAAGCACCATTTTTTTGCATTTTGTAAATGCTATTCTCATTAGAATAAAAGATGAAATTATCTTGTACGGCGATGCCTTCCGTTATAATATTAGGGATTTCAGCTATAATTTCCCCAGTATCCGGGTTGAGTTGGTAAAGTGATTCATTTTCACCAATGCCTCCAACCCAAAGCGATTCACCATCATAAGCAAGCGCATGAGGAGACTTTAAACTTTTAGGCAACTTTAGTTCCAATTCGATAATTCCTGTACTTTCATTGTACAGATATATACCTGGTTTTTGATAGCTTTTATGTGTTAAAACCCACCACTTGTACTCTGAGTTTAAGGTCGTCTCGTCTTCGGGGGTAATAGAATAGTCAGGAACATTCCTATTGCAAGACGTGAGTAATATACATGTAAACGTTATAGGAATTAATATTTTGAAAATCTTCATAAACACGATTCGTTCAATTTGTAATTTTATATTTTAACCACTTTATGTACTTCTTTTTCTCCGCCAAATAGTATAACGAACAAATATACGCCACTACTGAAATGACCCAAATTAAGCGTTATTTTACCTTCATCTACAAGATCTGTTCTGTCTATTAGCAAAACACCCGAAGCGTTATAAATTCTGTATGAAATACTCTCAACACGTTCAACACCAGTAATGTTAACCATGTCTTTAAAAGGGTTGGGGTAAACCAGCCATTTTTTATCATCGCCTAAAGGGTTACTTGTAATAGGAACACAGCCATTAGAAATGTTGTAGACACTTTTTACAAGGTCGTCGATTTTTAATTCATTAAAACTCTGGTTTAGGGAGTTATTAAAAAAAGTAGCGTCTATAACGGCATTATCGGCACCAATAAAATCCTGAAGTAGTGTAGCGAATGTTTGACGGTAGTCATACTGCACTGTTTTTAATTGGTAGTTATTATTGCTAGTCGCTTCAGTAAGATCGGGATTTGTTCCTGAAACACCACCTTTTACAGGTTTTCCAAAAACAAACATGGGGGCAATTTCACCATGGTCTGTTCCCATATTTCCATTTTCTTTTGCTTTTCTACCAAATTCCGAAAAGGTAAGGCCCACAACATCTTCAGAAAGGTTTTGTGAATCTAAATCGGTTATAAAAGCTTCGATACTATCTGATAAACTAGACAGTAAATCGTGGTGTTTTCCGGTAACATTTCCTAAATCTTGTACTTGCGAATCGTGCGTATCAAACCCAGAAATACGAACCATGTAAATCTTGGTTTCTAGGTCACCACTTATTAACCGAGCTACGGTTTTAAGTTGATTGGACAAATCGGTGTCTGGGTAGGTTACATCGTTTTGCCCCTTGTTGAATGCAGCCGATATGTATTGCGCATACGTATTTGTTAGGGCATCGGTGTTTGTTAAATATCTTAATTGATCACCATAATCGGAATCTGGAATATTTAATGGTGGCTCACCACCCAAACCATTTAAAATGGAGTAAAAACCAGCTGGATCTTGTCTGGTAAGGTTAATGGAAAGGCCGTGGGCATCTTCACCGTGAAACCCTAAAGAAGTTTTGTTGGAACCAATTTGGATTCCTAAAGGAAACGATTCTACAACCAAATCGGAATAATAGCGTTCCATAAAGCGCCCCATCCAGCCCGTGTCGCTACCATTAAGTAAACTATTGCCATCGTTGCCTGTTAAATATAAATCGGTGGAAGAAAAATGACTTTTATTTTGCCTTGGGTATCCAACCGATTGTAAAACACGAACCCATCCCTTGTCGTATAACGATTTCATTCCTTTAAGAGCGGGGTTTAACCCAATCTGTTGGTTTTCTGGAAGGGTGCTGTCTAATGAAATGTATTTATTGGTTCCCGAAATAGGAACTTTTATTGTTGGTCTTAAATTACTGTAAGCGTCATATTGATTTAACGGAATTACTGTGTTTAAACCATCGTTACCTCCAGCTAAATTTATTAATACCAGTTTTCTATTTGAAATATCCGGACAATCAAAATAAGGGGTAAAAGTTTTTAAAGCAGCTTGTAATTGAATTGGTGTTAAACCAATAACAGATGCAGAAGCCGAAAGTTTTATAAAATTACGTCTATTCATAGTTTACATTAATTGAAATTCGGCAGCGTTTACCATAGCTGTGATTAAAGCGTCTAATCTTGTTTTTACGGTGGTACTGTCATTAGAACTTAAATATTTGTTCCAAGCGCCAGTCCAGTAATAATCAGGAAACTCTTCATCAACCAAATAGCTTTTAAAATAGTTTGTTCGATCGGTATCTATAGATTCTGGATAGAGTAAATCGGCCAGTTCTGTAATTAGTAAATTGGGGTCGCTTGCATCTGGAATATTATTTTTCACAAATAAAACGGTGTCTAGGATAGTAAAAATAGAACCATTACTAATGGTGTTTTCACCAAAGATCAAGCTCTCTATAAGGCGGTAGCGTCCAATAATGGTATTGGAAGAAAACCAGTTTCTGTCGTAATGTGGTTCTTGATAATATGCGGGGTATCCAGCAACTTCTTCAGGACTAAACAGGTAGGTTCCTGCGAATGGAAAATAGGTGTTATGAATAAACTTATAGAAAAACGCGTTATAATAAGTTAAGGCGCTTGATGTTGGGTTAGGGATATTGACCTGAAACATCGCGCATATTTCAGAAAGTAATTGCAACGGACTTTTAATTATGCTTCCGATAATGTTGTCGGTGCTATCGCTATCATCGGTGTCATAAAAGTGCTCGCTAGAAAGTAGCGTTTTTACCACTGGCAGAATTTCATAATCATTCGCAATTAATTGTTGAGATAATGGTGTGATGATGTCGTTTTCAACCTCTTCATTCCAGGTGCTTTTTACAAAATAACGATAGAGTTTTCTGCAATAGGCTTTTGCGGTTTCAGGCTGTGCAAATACCATATCTACAAAATCGCTTAACTCGTCAAGGATTGTATCTGGTGTACCACGGCCGGTAATGGTTGTATTGTTAAAGGCTTCGGTAAACGTTTTGTTTTCAGGATCGTGCAATTCATAATTTATATATCCTGTAGGGAAACCTGTTTCGGGGTCAATAATACTACGCGTTTTATCAACTTTGTATCCTGAAAGTACTCTTGTGGCCTGCTGAATATCATCTTCAGTGTAATTCGTGTAGTTTCCTTCTCCAATTTGCTTCCCTTCTAAAATGGTAAACAGCTCGAAAAACTCTCTCGCATAATTTTCATTGGGGTTGTTTTTATTATTTCTTGTATTGTCTAAATAAACCAACATGGCATTATCCATCGTGATTTTTTTTGCTACCGTTTTAATGTTTCCGTAGGCATAAAAATCTAACAATCTTAAGTAGTCATAATAGTATGAGGAGGGGCCAGCACCATCATCTTTAGCCACATTAAAACAGGTGTGTAGAAAAAAAGACAATTTATGCTTTAGGCTGGTTTCGCTCATAGCGTTGTACCACCACCATCCAGCTACGAGTCCGCGCTTTCTACTTTCATTTTCAAAAGAATCTGGAGCAGCTCCCGAGGAGGTCCAAAACCCATCAGGATTACCTGTAGGCAGTGGGTCGTAAGGTTCTGCTAAAGCATTAGTTGTTGGAGTCGTTAGGCTGTCGATAATATTGGCAGGTGTCATACCAATAAATGCATCTAACTGATTTTTGGAGTAATTAAACGTAGTTCGCCTAAGTAAATGTTTGGTTTTTCTTAGGTCTAAATTACTGTTTAGCGGATTTAGGGACGCCATAAAGTATGTTTGTTATAAAATGTAGGTTGTTTGGTTTGGTAGCGAAAGGTAGCTTTTTATTTACTAATAATTAACTTTTAGCCATGATTTTGGTGTTTCATCTATAAAAAGTTGTCTTTGCAATGCCCTTTTAAACGATGTAAATGTGTTTTTATTTTTAAAAGTCAAATAAAAGGTAGAAGTAATCATAGGTATCGAATCGTTAGCTTGGGGTTTTTCTAAATACGTTTTATTATGCACTTTAGCCTTCCAAACTTCTATAATTACACATCAAATTACTAAATTTGCATTTCTTAAAATTTCAAGAGTATTATGTTTAATAATTTAAGTGATAAATTAGATAAAGCTTTACACGTTCTTAAAGGGCATGGAAGTATTACAGAAGTAAACGTTGCTGAAACTTTAAAAGAAGTAAGACGAGCGCTTTTAGATGCCGATGTTAACTTCAAGATCGCTAAACAATTTACCAACACTGTTAAAGAAAAAGCATTAGGTCAAGACGTTTTAACTACGCTTCAGCCTGGGCAATTAATGGTAAAAATTGTAAAAGATGAGTTAACCCAACTTATGGGGGGTGATGCTGAAGGTCTTAATCTTTCTGGTACGCCAAGTATTATTTTGATGTCTGGTTTACAGGGGTCTGGTAAAACAACCTTTTCTGGTAAGCTTGCTAATTATCTTAAAAATAAAAAAACTAAGAAGCCATTATTAGTGGCTTGTGATGTTTACCGTCCTGCAGCGATCGATCAGTTACATGTGGTTGGTGAGCAAATCGGTGTTGAGGTTTTTAGTGATAAAGGAAATAATGATCCCGTTGCTATTTCTCAAGCGGCGATTGCCCATGCGAAAGCAAACGGACATAATGTAGTAATTATTGATACCGCAGGTCGTTTAGCCGTTGATGAGGCGATGATGACCGAAATATCAAACATCCATAAAGCCATTCAACCACAAGAAACCTTGTTTGTAGTAGATTCTATGACAGGGCAAGACGCGGTTAATACGGCGAAAGCCTTTAACGATGTCCTCAATTTTGACGGGGTGATCCTTACCAAATTAGATGGTGATACTCGTGGTGGTGCAGCTATTTCTATTAAATCTGTAGTCGATAAACCTATTAAGTTTATTGGTACAGGGGAAAAAATGGAAGCGATTGATGTGTTCTATCCTTCTCGTATGGCAGACCGTATTCTTGGAATGGGGGATGTTGTTTCCTTAGTTGAACGTGCTCAAGAACAGTTTGATGAGGTTGAGGCCAGAAAGCTTCAGAAGAAAATTGCAAAGAACCAATTTGGTTTTGATGATTTCTTAAGTCAGATTCAGCAAATCAAGAAAATGGGGAACATGAAAGACCTTATGGGGATGATTCCTGGTGCTGGAAAAATGATGAAAGATATCGATATCGATGATGATGCTTTTAAGGGTATTGAAGCGATTATCCACTCTATGACACCAAAGGAACGTACTAATCCTGCTATTATAAATGCGAGTAGAAAAAAACGTATAGGTGCTGGTTCTGGAACTTCAGTACAAGAGGTTAATCAACTTTTAAAGCAATTCAACCAAATGAGCAAAATGATGAAGATGATGCAAGGTGGTGGCGGTAAAAAGATGATGCAGATGATGAAGAATATGCGCTAAGTGGGGGTTTTTAGGAGTTAAGTAGAGTAGAGTTGAGGAGTTAAGTAGTTAAGGAGTAGTAAGTACGGTAAAAGTTGTTTAGTTGTAAAGCTGGTTGGGCGTTTTGCTTTTGAATTTTATTAGCAACCACTAAAAGCCAACAACTAATAACTGAAAACCAACAACACATAGAACCATGATCATTTTAGACGGAAAAAAAACGAGTAACGATATTAAAGAAGAAATTGCTGTTGAAGTAGCAGAAATCAAGGCAAATGGAGGAAGAGTTCCTCATCTTGCGGCGATTTTAGTAGGTACTGATGGCGCGAGTATGACTTATGTGAATGCTAAAGTTAAAGCTTGTGAAAAAATTGGTTTTGAATCCACTTTAATTGATTTGCCTGAAGATACTTCGGAAGCTGTGTTGTTACAAAAAATACATGAATTAAATACCAATGATGCTATCGATGGTTTTATCGTGCAATTGCCTTTACCAAAACACATTGATGAGCAAAAAGTATTAATGGCTGTTGATGCCGATAAAGATGTTGATGGCTTTCATCCAACAAACGTGGGTAAAATGGCTTTAGATTTACCTAGCTTTTTACCAGCAACACCTTACGGTATTTTAGAGTTATTAGAACGTTATGAGGTTGAAACTTCAGGGAAGAATGTGGTAGTGATGGGACGTAGCCACATTGTTGGTCGCCCAATGAGTATATTAATGAGTCAGAAACGTAAAGCCGGAGACGCTACGGTAACTGTTGTGCATAGTCGTACTAAAGACCTCGCTGAAATCACTAAGCAAGCCGATATTATCGTTGCTGCTATTGGAATTTCTGAGTTCTTAAAAGGCGATATGGTTAAAGATGGTGTTGTAATTATTGATGTTGGAATTACCCGTGTAGCCGATGAAACTAAAGCTAGAGGTTATAGATTAGCAGGTGATGTGGATTTTGAAAGCGTTAGCCCAAAAGCAAGTTATATTACGCCAGTTCCAGGTGGGGTAGGTCCTATGACTATTGCTATGTTGCTTAAAAATACGTTATTAGCACGCGAGATTCGTAGTTAGTACTTTTAACATATTTGATATTAAAAAAGCCTTATAAATTGAGATTTATAAGGCTTTTTTAGTGTGTTAATATTTGTGGGATTACCGCTTTTTTCGGTTCTGAGTTTTTACAAACTCCTTAGTAGACGTACTAATCAAATCATTAAGTTCCTTAAATTCTTCTTTGGTGAGTTCACGATATTCGCCAATAGGCATATCTAATTTCACATTCATAATTCGAACACGTTTTAAGGTCTGTACTTCGTAGTTTAAATAGTCGCACATACGACGAATTTGACGGTTCAAGCCTTGTGTTAAAATGATTTTGAATTTGTACGTGCTTAGTTTTTCAACAACACATTTTTTGGTGGTTTTATTAAGGTCTTCAATGTGAATACCGCCAGCCATACGCTCAATAAAAGTTTGTGAAATAGGCTTGTCTACTGTCACAATATATTCTTTTTCGTGATTGTTGCTGGCACGAAGAATCTTGTTTACAATATCACCATCATCAGTAAGAAGTATTAAGCCTTCACTGGGTTTATCAAGTCTTCCGATAGGGAAAATACGTTTTTTATAATTAAGGAAATCAATAATATTGTCTTTTTCAACTGATGTATCTGTGGTACAAACTATGCCAACAGGTTTATTAAAAGCTAAGTAAACAAAGCTTTCTTTAGTGTTTTTAATTTCTTGCCCATCAACAGCCACAACATCATTAGGAGTGAGTTTCGTGCCTTTTTCAGGTACAACACCATTTATAGTTACACGATCTGCTTCAATGAGTCTGTCTGCCTCGCGACGTGAGCAATAGCCAACTTCACTTAAAAATTTATTGATACGTTTTAATTGCGGTTCTTCCATAGTGCAAAAATACAATAAATTACGCCTTGAGAAACTCTAAAATGTGTTGATATACGTCGTTAGATTTTAGGCGGTGCCCCAAACCAATTGTTTTTATAAGTTTGGCGTTTTTATAATGACGGTTAATGTCTAGGGCTTCGCGGTAAGAAATGATCTTATCCTTTTTATCATGAATGATGATCCCTCGTGTTTCATTGTTTTTATAGAAATTTTCAGCGCAATAATAACCAGGAAGTTGATTGAAATGCTTTAAATAATAGGCATCTACAGCTTTGGTTACTATTTTATTGAAGCCCATAAAGTTGGCGTAATTTTTCACTGAAATCGCTAAATTTGAAGGCGCTCCCAATAAAACATTCTTTTCAATAACAGGGAGGTTGTGGTTTTCTTGAGCGATAATACTGGCTGTTGCTCCAATAGAATGCCCTATTAAAATACTTGGTTTGTAGGTTTTAACAGCAATATTGATACATTCAGAATAAAGAATGGCGTTAAATATTTTACCGCTAGAAGCACCGTGGGCGGGTGCGTCTAAAGCAATAATGTTGTAATCTTCTTTTTGAAGTAATTCAATTAAATCTTGCCACCTAAAGGCATTGCTTTCCCAACCATGTACTAGTAAAATGGTGTCTTTTGCGCCTTGCCATAAATAAGTTTTTATTGTAATATTTTCAAAAGTTATGGTGTCTTGAATGGCGGTATTTAAAAACGGTTTTTGATCGGCTGTGATTTCGCCTTTTTGAGGTGTGGAAAATAATTTTACAGCTAATTTAGCTGCTTGTTTTGGTTGGAAATAACTAATAGTATTTATTGTTTTTCCAATTAGTTGAGGCAATAATTTACTCATGTATTAATCTTCTCGGTTCACTAAATCTAGAGAAAAAGCTGGTGTGCAAATTGCAATATATTCACAGGCTTCGGCAAAGGGATTTGAGTATTGAACTCTGGTGTTTTTTTCAATTTTAATAGATTGTCCGGCTTCTAAGACCACGGTGTCGTCTTCAATAATAAATTGCTTTTTACCCTTTATGATAAAAGTAAATTCATCGAATTCTGGAGTTTGAAAAGGTTCACTCCAGCCAGAGGGAGCGACCATGTGTGCTATGCTTATTTCAGAATTACCATCGGTGGTGTTTCCAAAATGCTCCTTAATTGTTTTTCCATCGGTTGTTGGAACGCTAAAAGGATTGTTTTGAAGGGTGTATTTTTTTTGTGCCATTTTAAATTGTTTTCAATGAAATACTAGTGGTCTTTCATTGGTTTTTTCTTAATCATACCACCTTTTAAATCTTTTACAATCCCCATAATTATAAAGGCATTTCTATCAATTTTATCAATTTCGGTTTGTAGTTTGGCGAGTTCTAAACGGGTAACCACAGTGTAAATGATATCCTTGTCGTAGCTTTCTCCAGTACTACCAAAACCACCTTTCCCAGCATAAATAGTACAGGCGCGTTGTAATTTTTTGGTGAGCATAATACGGAGTTCTTCATGTTTATTAGAAATTATGGTTACTCCCACATATTCTTCAACACCATCAACTACAAAATCGACAGTTTTAGCAGCAGCCATATAGGTTAAAATTGCATAAAGGGCTGTTTCAATAGAAAGTAAATAGGCACCCACCGAGAAAATCACAATATTTATTAATAACAGAACATCTCCAATGGTAAGCGATAATTTTCGCCCGAGGAAAATAGCTAGTACTTCAGTCCCATCAATAACGCTGCCACCACGCATTGACATTCCAATACCCAGCCCTAAAAAGAAGCCCCCAAAAACCGCAATTAAAAGTTTGTCTTCAGTGACGGTAGGGTATTCAACAAAGTGAACCACTAACGCTAGCATAGCTATGGCGATGATGCTTTTTATAGCAAACTTAGTACCTATGGTTTTAGCCGCTAAAATGATAAAAGGCAGATTAACAATTACAAGTAATACACCCAATTGTAGCGAAGTAACGTGCTCTAGTAATAAAGAAATTCCCGTCGCACCACCATCAATAAATTTGTTTGGAAGTAAAAAGCCTTTTAAGCCAAACCCTGCTGAAAAAACACCGAGAATAATAAAAATATATTCTCTTACGGCATGTGTAAATTCAACTTGTAGAATCCTAACCAAAGGCACTATGTCCCTTTTAGAAACAGGTTTGTCGTCGCTCGTTTTTTTTAGCTTTTTACGAGCGACATCTACAATAAGTTTGGATAAAAACGGGTTCATTTAAATGGTATTAGTTATCCCAATTAAGAAAAAAGTATTTCACTTTTGCTGTATCAGGAATATGTGTTGGATCAAATTTTAAATTCATATCGAATCTTAAATTTGATGGTAATTCCTTTTTGTCAATTGTAAAAGCAGCATTAATTTCGCTTACTGTTACTACTACCGAGTTGATTAAGTTACTGATTTTTGATACTTTGTATTGCTCGTGAATATCTTTAAAAGTACTTATTGAAGATATATTTTTATCGGTTTTAAAACGATTGTCTATAACACGAACATTTGTAATTACCGATGTTGAATCTAAAGCAAATTTCGGTGTTAGGGTAAGTAGTTTATTTCCGCCTTTTTCAAAAATCTCTATGTTGTCTATATTACCAGTAAATTCATCTCCAGCTATAAATTTAACCACCGAATCGTTTGGGAATACCTTTTCTAGGTCTTTGACTTGAGTAGAATCTGTTAATAAGCCAATGTGCTGTTTTGAAATTTCAAATGGATTTTGTTTCTTTCCACAGCTTGATAATAAAAGAGTTAGGGCTAATGTGCCAAATAATAATTTACGCATAGAATTGAGTTATGGTTGTTATTTATAATTGCCAAATATCGTGTTATTTTTTCATGACTTTAGTTAAAATTCCAAAAACACTTCTAATAAAAGTAGCGCTTGTAAGAACCTTCACAATAGGGTTCATAGCAGAACTTCTTGATTTGGTACTTCTTTCTCGTTTTTTAGATGCTGCTTTTTCTAATTTCTCTTGTCCTTGACGCGCTTTTTCTTTGAGTTCTTCAGCTTCGGCTTGTTTAATTTTAATATTAAGCAATTCGTAAGCACTTTCTCGATCTATGGTTTCGTTGTATTTTTTTACCAGTTTAGAATTTTCATATAGTGCACTTAATTCGTTTTCGGTTAGAACATCCATACGACTCATAGGAGCGCGCATCATAGTGGCGGCTAGTGGAGTAGGGCGTCCTTTTTCATCTAATGCGGAAACTAAAGCTTCTCCAATTCCTAGTGAAGTTAAAATGTCTTCGGTGTCATAATAGTCTGAATCTGGATAATTTTGAGCCGTTAATTTAATCGCCTTTCTATCTTTTGCGGTAAATGCTCTTAGAGCATGCTGAATTTTTAGTCCTAACTGACTTAAAACTCCTTCCGGAACATCGGTAGGGTTTTGGGTTACAAAATATAAACCGACACCTTTACTACGAATCAGTTTAACGATGCTTTCAATTTGGTTTAAAAGTGCTTTTGAAGCTTCGTCAAAAATTAAATGGGCTTCATCTATAAAAATAATGAGTTCAGGTTGGTCGCTATCACCTTGTTCTGGAAAAGTAGAATAAATTTCAGCTAACATGCTTAACATGAATGTGGAAAACAACTGTGGTCTATCTTGAATGTCGGTTAATCGAATAATGTTAATGAAGCCGCGCCCGTTTTCATCAATACGAAGTAAATCTTGGGTATCGAAGGAGGTTTCACCAAAAAATAAATCGGCACCTTGTTGTTCCAGTTCTACTATTTTACGAAGTATAGCGCCGGTTGAAGATGTTGAAATTCTTCCGTAGGCTTCATTGAATTCTTCTTTGCCTTCTTGAGTGGCGTATTGCAATATTTTCTTGAAATCTTTTAAATCTAATAGCGGTAATTTGTTATTGTCGCAATATTGAAAAATAACCGAAACAATGCCTGATTGCGTTTCCGATAAATCTAAAATTCGAGATAAAAGTACGGGCCCAAATTCACTAACGGTAGCTCTTAAACGAATGCCGTCTTGTTCCGATAAGGTTAAAACTTCCACCGGAAACCCTTTAGGTTCAAAAGGCAGACCTATTTTTTCATGACGCTCGGTAATTTTAGGATGCCCCGGACTTGGTTTTGCTAGTCCGCTCAAGTCTCCTTTAATATCCATTAGTAAAACAGGCACCCCTTTGTCACTTAAATTTTCAGCCACGACCTGAAGCGATTTTGTTTTCCCTGTTCCTGTAGCTCCAGCAATTAAACCATGGCGGTTCATAGTTTTTAAAGGGATTTTTACATGTGCGTTTGTAATGGTTTCACCATCCAACATGGCAGCCCCAACGGTAATGAAATCGCCTTTAGTTTGGTTGCTGTCGTTTATGTATTTTAAAAAAGTATCCTTGGTTGTCATTGGTTATGTTTTGTATAAAAATACAGGAAAAATGAAGAATGAAAAAATAAGTTTTACCGGGCTTAAAAGCAGGCTTATTGGGGTGAAATAATTTGAAATCTAAAAGCGTATTTTATTGGCGTAATTTTAAAGGAGAGCTGGTATTATACGTATCTTTGCAAACTTATGAGAGAAGAGATAAAATCACAGGTTGAAAAAGGTGAGATGCTACCGTTAATGGAAGAGTTTTACACCATTCAAGGGGAAGGATTTCATAAAGGAACCGCGGCTTATTTCATTAGAGTTGGTGGTTGCGATGTGGGTTGCCATTGGTGTGATGTTAAGGAAAGCTGGAATGCAGAATTGCACCCGCCCACCAAAACGACTAAAATTGTTGAAAATGCTGCCAAGTATAGTGATACTATTGTAGTAACGGGAGGTGAGCCTTTAACTTGGGATATGACAGCCCTAACGACGCAATTAAAAGCGAAAGGACTGCAAGTGCATATTGAAACCTCGGGAGCTTATAAATTAACAGGTGTTTGGGATTGGATTTGCTTATCTCCTAAAAAAATGAAGTTGCCCACTCAAGAGGTTTATGACCAAGCTCATGAGTTAAAAGTGATTGTTTATAATAAAGATGATTTTCGCTTCGCGGAAGAGCAAGCAGCCCAAGTTAATAAAAATTGTATCTTATATTTGCAACCAGAGTGGAGCAAACGTGATAAAGTGGTTCCAGAAATTGTTGATTATGTAATGGCAAACCCCAAGTGGAAAGTGTCTTTACAAACTCATAAATATTTAAATATTCCTTAAAAAAGTAACTTATGAAACTCTTACGTTTTGGTCGTGATTTTCAACCAGATGAAAAAGTAATTCTAAGAGACTATCTCGCTATCGAACGTACACGATTAGCCAACGAACGGACCTTGTTATCATACATTAGGTCGTCGTTATATTTGCTAATTGGCGCTTTTGCCTTTTTCGAACTTAAAGGCTATCCAAATTTTAAATACTTTGCTTTAGTGTGTTTGGTATTTTGCATCCTATTTTTAGTGATTGGTGTGATGCGTTTTCGATTGCTTAAAAAAAGCCTGAAGACATTGTATTATATGTCTGAGAAGGAGCGAGATAAATAGCTTTTTACTGGACTGTACAAAGTAAAAAAGCCTCAGAATCTCTTCTGAAGCTTTAAATTTATAGGTTGAAAGCTCTTATTTTGTAAAAGGCACAGAAACTCTTGTTTTGTCCCAAGCCAGGTATAATGTACCATCTTTATCAAAAGCCATTGAAAACGCTTCAATAGACTCTTTGTCGGTACTTACCTTTCCTTGAACACGAACGACATCATTAGCTTCATTATATGCGTATGCACCCCAAACGTTCACGTCTTTACTTAAAATTATGGTCCATGCAGATTCTCCAGGAATTGTAAATAATGAATATTCTCCAGCTTTAACCGTTTTACCGTCAACTTTCATGTCTTTGTAAAAAGTAACCACTGGTGCTTCATTGGCCCCCGTTCTCCAAACTTTATCGTTAGGTGCTAATTTACTTAGTTCACGACCTTTAAGTTGGGGTCTGCTATATACGATTTTCACTGCTTTGTTAGGCTCTTTATTACTTGTAGGGAATGCTGTAACATCTAACGGACTCTTATCTAGTTTAGCAAATTTTTGAGCATTTACGTTTGTAGACAATAGCAGCAAGCATATAAAAGTAAGGCTTGTAATAAAAGTTGATTTTTTCATAATGGATTTTTTTAATTCAGTTTTTAAAGTTAAATCGAAATTCTCTTAATGAATTTGTAAAAGTTGGATTGAGATGTTAAAGTTTACAAGGTTGGCTTCGGGTGACTTTAAAATATAAAGTGCTTCCTTTTTTATTTGATGCTTTCTAGTAATTTCAACTTTTCATCAAAAAGCTGAGACCTTTTTTTTCCCATAGGTTCATCATTTATAGCTTTCTCAATTTCAATAAATTTATTGGCAAAATCATAAAAGGTTTGACTTGTGGTAAAGTTTTCTAGCCAGATATAAAAATCACTTAATTCTTCTTGGTCTTTTGAATAGATTAAGTGTTCTATTAGGCTTGAATATTCCCAATTCGAACTTTCATTTTTGTTAAATTCAAGCATGTCCTTTCCTAAAAACACATCAATTAAATAAGTGTTAGAGCAGAATGTTTCCAAAGCTTTTTTTTCGGCTTCTTTAACTTTTTTCTTTTTGAACAATGTAATAGTCCATTCAAAAAGAAAAATGGGGTACCCAGAGTCTTCCTCAAAATTTTTATTAAACCAATTAAAATATCTCATAGCCCCAGAGTAATCGTTTATTTCTAAATAAAATTGTGGCGGTAAATACCGTAGGCCTTGTCCGTCATGGTAATATCCGCCCCAATGCTTTTTGTCTGCCGCAAGTGCACGTTTAATTTTCTTAATTTTATTTTGAATTCTTTCTATTTGCTTGGGTGTCATTTTTAGATATGAAAATTTATAGGGTTTTCGCAGGATTAAATCATATAGCTACTTATGCAACTTGCTCCTTTTTTTATCGCTTTAATTTTTTTCTTGGTTTCTCCTTTAGGCTCAAGGTCGTGAAATTTACCTTCATCTGTATCTGGAATTCTTATTAATTCAATTTTAGATTCCGCTAGTTGATTTAACTCCCTTTTTGATAATAAGAATGAAAATGAATACGTAGAATAGTTTTGACTACGTGATGTCGTCATAGACATGCCTCCAAAGGCACCAAAGGAATTGGATGCATAGCTTATTAGTTCTAATTTGGGGATAGCTTTTCTGTTGGTTTTCAAATTTAAAATAGTTCCATTTTCAAGTTTAAAAAGCACTTCGGAGTTTTCATTAAATTCAAAATTTCTTTCACCTATATAGCTGAAAGTGATTTCAAATGCGACAGCTTCATCTACAATTTCAAAGTAAACGGTTTTAAACTCGTAGTTAAAAAAAGTTTTATTTACCGAAGTGAAAGGATCTGTTTCGTTTTTACATTTTTGCGATAAACAGGTCGATGTTATTACCGCAAATGAAAAAAGTAGTAAATATTTTTTTAGCATTTGGATTATTCAGATTGTTGAAAAGCGAATTTAATAAACAAAAATAGCTTATCTGAAAAATCACTCATGAATTTCACAAAGGTAAACACCCAAATCAAATTAAATCACGGGTTAAGATTAATCATTAGAAAGTCAAAACCTATTTGTATAATGTAGCATAAGACGGCTAAAGTGGTGGGTTATTTGTTTTTAACCTTAAATTTTAATAACCTCAATATCATGATAATTTAACAAGTTAATTTATGTGTATGATAGTATTAAAGTATTAACTATTTTAGTGCAAAATTTCTTTCAAATGTTGTCCCTGAAAAATTTATTAGTACTCTTTTTGCTATTTCCTTTAATACTGATCTCACAAGCATCATTAATCGAATTTGATCAGCAATTCAATAAAATTGAAAATAAAGATAAAAAGTTAAGCCTATTAGATAGTGTTACCAAGCAACTCATTAGAGCCAATAGTCCTGAGCAAGTAGGCTATATTAAAGACTACATCAAATTAGCTGTAGATCTCAAAGATTACGACAAAGCCGCATCAAAGTCCCGTTTTTTAATGCAATTTTATAATAACACTGGAGATTTGGTGTCTCAAAAGAAGCTTATTGATTCCATGTTACAATTTGAAAAACGGTTTAAAAAATCGAGTTCAAAAGCGCATATATTGCTTAAACGTGGGGCTTATTACTTTGTAGAATTAGATTATACCAAAGCAGCTGCAGACTATCAGGCTTCGATACCTTTATTTTTTAAATCTAATGATTCCATTTATGCGGCCGATGCTTATTATTATTCAGGACAGGCTAATTTTAAACTCAATCACTTTCCAAAGGCAGTCGAAGATTATGAAAAAGCGAGTAATTTATATGTAAAACTTGGTGATTTAGAATACGCCTTGAGTGTTGGTCAAGAACTCTCATCTTTATATAGTGCTAATGGACTCAAAAAGCCTGCTAAGGCAAAAAGAGAGGAAATTATCGAGCTCAGTGAAAAAGTAGGGAACCCTTGTTCTCGGGGAATTACCGAGTTGCTGTTGTTGGGTACAAGTTTGAAAGACGAACAAAATGAGTTTTCTGAAAGTGATTTTGAGCATATACACCACATTATTAAACAATGTGATGATGATCTCAAAAGCAAGCGGTTTTCATATTATTTGTATACCTATAAAACATCATATTACAGTAAAAAAGCTAATTTAAAAAAGGCTAAAGAAAGCTTTGATACCATGGTAGCCTTGGAAAAATCTTTGAATGTGAAGTTCGAAGAGGCTCATGCTTTAAAACCTAAAGCAGAGTATTATGCTTTAATTGGAGAGGATGAAAAAGCGATTACGGTAATTAAAACATTCCTGAAAAGCTTGCCAAGTCAAGAAATGAGTTCAACGTTATTAGATGCTGAAAAATTACTGGCCAAATTATATTTGAAACACGGTAAGTTTAAATTGGCCAATGAACACTTACAATCGTATATTTCTATAAAAGATACGCTTTTCACAAGGGGTGTGGCCAATTCTTACGCCTATTACCATACACGATTTGAAACTTCTGAAAAAGAAAAGGAAATCATTCAGCAGGAAGCCGAAATTCAAAAATTAGAAGACCAGAAAACCATTGAAGCATCCAAGAAAAAACTTTATCTATCTGTTGGAAGTTCTCTGTTTGTAATTTTAATGCTAAGTGGTTATTTTGTTTCTCAGAAAGCGAAAAAGAAACGTGAATTATTAGCTGTCAAATTGGAAGAAAAACAGAAAGAACTTAATGTGTTTACCAAAAAATTATTAGATAAAAGTGAAGCGCATCAATCTCTAGAAACTGAGTTGGAGCATTTGAAAAGTACCTTTGGTGAGCGTGAAGAGCTTAACGAACTTAAAAGCCTAACTGAATCTAAGATTTTAACTTCGGAAGATTGGGATGATTTTAAAATGAGGTTCAGTGATGTATATCCACATTTCTTCCTTGATTTACGAAACTTGAATTGTAAAATCACCAATTCAGAAGAACGTCTTTTAGCCTTGGAAAAACTAAAACTAAACACTTCAGAAATTGCTGCCATGTTAGGTATCTCTCCTGATAGTGTAAATACCTCCCGTTATAGACTTAGAAAAAAGCTGGAGGCTCCTAAGGATATCGGACTTGTATCGTTTATTGAAAAGGAGATGAAGTCTTTTGCTTAAATTTTATTCTATTCATATATGTTTTAATTTCAAAAACTTCTACAGGATTTGAAGTAATGTCATTGTTGGGTTTGGTTAAAGCGCATCAAATCATAAAATGATGACTCAAAACGGTTGGATCCAATTTTGAATTCCATCAACTATTTATTCTATTTTTTTCTATCCAAAATATAAATGCAAGTATAGAATTGTTCAATTGATAACAACGTATTGTCATACTAAAACGTATAGACTTATGTCTATAAACGAGTTAAAAATGCTTGATTTATGCTTGAAAATATTTATACGCCCCTGTTTTTTTTGTGAAAAATAAAATTAACCTTAATACTATATGTTAATTAATGATTTAGGTTAACGCGTTTATAGTTAGGTTGTTGTGAAAATTGTCTAGATTTTTGTCTAGTGAGAAAAATCACATTTCTCCATAATAATGGCCATTTTTGTTGAAGAAATAAATTCCAAACCTAACCTAGAATTAAATGAATCATTTTTTTAAAGTTTGTTTTGAACATTGGCCCTTAGATAGGAGATCGAAAAATAAAACCCGAAAATTTAAACAACAAATGTTTACCGGCATAAAGTATAAATTGTTGGGTAAAATTGATAAGAATAGTTTTGTTTGATTTTGATTTTTGTTTCACCTTTTTTTGCGAAACGTTTCAAAAAGCAAATGTTTCATTGAATAAATTTTTTAGATACACAGAGATGTCAATCATTTGGTGATAATTACAAAAAAAAAGGCCCCAGTACAAACTGAGGCCTTATAGATTAAATTGGTATAAAATTTTGTGCTATTTAGTTTCTCAACTAAATCGTTTCCTTTTGATTAAAAGCTGACTTTTCAATCGGAACTATTTTTTAATTATTTTATGAATTGAATTGCCATTTTCAGTTTGAATTTTCAAGAAATAGAACCCTTTATTTAAATGACTGATATTAACTTTCATATTATCTAACGAATTAAATGATATCGTATTTAATATTTTACCTTCTAAATTAATAATGGTAATCGAGCTATTTTTTGAGTTGTTTTTATTGGATATGATATGAATTTTATCATGTGTAGGGTTAGGGTAAATGGTATACGCTTCTACTTTTTTTTTCTCCGCTGTAGACAGGCTAGCGTTATTTTGATTCCATACAATAGATGAGGTTGCATTTTCAAAATCAACAGTTACTGTACAATTTTCAAATACGCGTGAGTACACATAACCGTTTTTAGTAGCTTTACCTAAAGGTTCTCCAATTTCTTGTTCAAAATCGCTATGCCAATAGGTCATTGTTCCATCGCCAGCATAAGAGTTGCCATCACCACCCCAACTGTAATAAGTATAATCATTAGCAAGAATTAAACAACATGCTAATGTAAACTCGTGGGTAGAACCAAAAGCACCTGCAGCACCTCTACAAATGATGTATTTATCTGAAGGAATTGCTAAGAATTCATCCATCTGGAACACAGCTTCTTCTTTTGTATCCACAGGAATTCGGAAAAATGCTTCACACATTACCCCGTCTGCATTAGCCAAAGTTGTATCGCCAGCATAAATTTTGGAAGCCGTAGCAACGCGATAGCCATTATAAAGGTTAAAACAGGATAAGGCTGATAAGGCGCCAAGGTTGTCGTTAACATCGTCAATATACCCTCTGGATTGGGCTCCTGGGGCTCCATCTCCAAAAATACCATCTAGTCCTCGAGTAGTTACTATTTCATTTGCTTTACTTACCCACCAGTCTTTACAGTCATCTGGATAGGTATAGCGGCTGTTGGAAGGGTCAACCCAATCTGGGTTTGTCGTAATGGCATCATCTACAGTGGTGTAATATTGGGTGTAAGCAGTATTGGTACTCCAGTACATTAAAACTTTACAGTCAGGATTACCAGCATGGATCCTTTGAGCTGTGGCTTCTGCAGCATCTTCGGTATTGGTGGCGCCATAAATGTCGCGAGCGTGTCTTTTTTCGACCGTGAATATTCCGAAATTGTCAATTATGAAATCATACTGATCATTGGTGAAATCTTCGTTTTTAAAGGCATGACCATATAATCGTATTTTAGACCAATCGCCAGGTTTGGCAGGTTGTGCATAAGTGTTGATTGTTGCTGCAAAAGCTAATAATAGCGTGAAAGCAGTTTTGAACTTCATCATTTTTGTAGGTTTTAATGTTTGAGGGTTTTTTAATTTAATGAGCAGATGTTTCTATACTTTATTCCAGTTTTAAATTTAAAGAATTGAGCATTTCGTCTACCTTTAAAATAGTATTATTTGTAACAAAAGTAATACTTCAACAATAATATATGTAGCTCATTTCATGCGTTTTTGTTTATTTTTTGTTTCTATGTAATAATCTGTTAACTAGTGTTTTGATGTGAGTTTCGTGTTGTTTTTCTTGCATATTTGTCTTAAATCGATCATATGTGTTTTAGATTGAAGTCTTAAAATATTGAGTTGTGAAAGAGAAAAGATCTTTATCTTAATTTGTTATGCTGGCTATTGGTTGTGATTTGTGCCCGTAAAGAATGAGGTTATTGATGATTTTTACTGTGATATTTAATTTAGGCTATTTGCTATAGCGATTGGGATTAGTTTTTAATCTTTTCAATAAAATTGCTACTTATCCAACCTCTTAATTTTTGTCCTTGCGGAAATTTTAAATATATGGTTATGAATACGAACTGTCTTCAGTTATTCTGAAGGATCTGCTAAACGCGCCCTAAAGGCTTCCCATTGGACTAAATCACCATTGATTTGAAAAGTCTTTGAGTTTTTAAAAATGGAAGTAATAAGGCCTATTCCGGCGCCAGTCCCAGTTGATACGAGAGTTCCAATTCCGGCATACCCTTCGATAAATGATTCGCCCATACTAGTGCTTAAAATAATTGTAGTAGCTGCGCCAATTGATGAGCCTATTAATATGTTATTGCCTACGGTTCTTTTAGTTTTAATTGAACCAATACTATCTATAGAGATATTTATGGTTTCATTGTTTTTACTTAATGTCAACATGGTTTCTGTAGTTAACAACAACTTTCCTTTGGCAACTTTTTTTCCATTTAAATTATATACTCTCAAGAAGGTGTTTGATTTTAATTTTTTATCTTGACTATCTACGCTAAAGCAGAGTGAAAGAGTTAGTATGAAGATTAAATATTTCATGAAATTAATTTATTCCTATTTAGTTAGTTTTTGGGTGATATTGGGGCCTAAAAACAATAAATGGAGAAAGCAACTCACAAATATTCTCTAATAAGATACTGAAATTATTCGATGCGATTTGGCTAAAAGCTCCTGAATCCACTTGAAGTTCTGTTTTTGTGCTACTACTTGTTTAGTAATCTTATTGATAAAGCCCCAGTATGGAGAGGTAGGAATTAATAAGTCTCTTCAATATAAATTATTCTCCTTCATGATATTTTAGGAAATCATCAAGATATAGATTATTTTCATAAGAAATTTTAATTGTAAATGATAAGTCCCAAACTACCAGAAAATGAATTCGAAAGGCAATTAGCAGTAAATCAATACCAGCTTTTAGATACGCTTCCAGAGGAAAGTTACGATAATATCACCGCTTTGATGGCTTACATTTGCGAGGCTCCTATCTCATTAGTGACCTTATTAGATAGAGATCGCAATTTTTTGAAATCGCATCACGGTGTGCCTTTTAATGAATCGCCTCGGGAAATTTCTTTTTGCGGACATGCCATTAATTCAAACGAGGTTATTACGGTTATTGAAGATTCTAGAAAAGACATACGTTTTTATGATAACCCATTAGTAGTTGATCATCAGGCGATTTTTTATGCCGGTGTGCCATTGGTTAACCCTGACGGTTATAAACTAGGAACCCTCTGTGTATATGATACCAAACCAAGAACCTTAACTGATGGACAGAAAAATGCGCTTATCGCAATGGCTAAGCAGGTTGTGAGTATTTTTGAACTGAGGTTTCAGAATTTAAAATTGGTAAAACTGCAGGGTCAATTGCAAAAAAGAAATGAGGCTTTACAAAAGTTTTCAAGAGTGGTTTCGCATGATCTTAAATCCCCTATGGCGAATATTATTTCATTAACCGAGTTGCTGGAAAGCAAGAAAAAAGAGGGGTTAGATGAAGAGTCTCGGCAATACTTAGAATATATCAAAGCATCATCTTATGCTTTAAAGGATTATGTTGACGGTTTACTGAAATTTTATGATAGCGATGAGCTGCTTAAAAATAGGGTAGAAACTATTTCGATTCCCGATATTATAGAAGAATTAAAACGAATTACAAATTTAGATCATAGTGTTGATTTTCAGTTAAAAGGAGATGTTAATTCCGTTGTAACCAATAAGTCTGCTTTGTTGCAAGTGTTGGTTAATCTCGTGACAAATTCTATCAAGTATAATAGTAAGCATAAAACTGAAATTCTTATTGATATTTCAGAAAACGACACTGAATATTTGTTAGTCGTACATGATAACGGTGATGGTATTCCTGAAGCCTATATTGATGAGGTTTTTGAGATTTTTAGTGTTGGTGATAAAGAAGATAAGTACGGTAATATGGGAACGGGGATCGGTTTAGCCTCTGTAAAGAACATTATAGATAGTTTAGGAGGCGAAATTAGTGTGTCGTCAAAATTGGATGTAGGTACAATATTTACGTTTTCAATTTTAAAACAACTTTAGTGTCATGGGGTTGAGGTTGATTTTGCGTAGGCTTAAGAACTATAGAATATGTGTTGCTTATTTTTCTCTTGTGAAGGTTGGCAATAAAATATCAGTAATGATTTTAAAAGGTAATTTGTCGTCTTGAGAGTTATAGGCACTTCCTGTAAAAACGGCAACAATATCTAATTCAGGGAAAACAAAAATGTATTGTCCGCCGTTTCCCGTAGCGGTTTTAGAAATGTATGTCATTTCATTTACTTTAAAAGGAATATTCCACCAGAAATAGCCGTAATCTATTCCTGTGATTTTTGTTTTAGGCGTAGTTGATTCTATAATCCATTTTTCTGAAACGATTTGGTTATCATGCCACTCACCTTTGTTAAGTAGGAGCTGACCTATTTTTGCCATATCTCGAGACGTCATGTATAACCGCTTTGCGGAAGGAATAATATCTTTTTTAGAAGTGTGTCCCCAAGAGGTATTACTAATATTTAAGGGTGTGAATAAAAATTGCTCAGCAAACTTGTCAATGGCCATTCCTGAAGCTTGATTTATTATTTCGGCAATTAAAATAGCGCCCATAGAGCAGTAGTTTGAAACTGTTCCTGGTTCATTAACCATAGGTAAGTTTAGGGTGTATTGAAGCCAATTTTTTTTCTTATAGACCTTGTCTTCTTGACCTTTTGAGTGTTTGTTCCAGTCGTTACAATCGAGTCCGCTAGACATGGTTAAAAGGTGTTTGATAGTGATTTTGTCTTTCCTCAGGTCTATGTTTTTTGTTGGAACAGGGCTTTTTAGGTATTTTGAAATCGGATCGTTCACATCATCGATAAATCCTTTGTCGATAGCAATGCCTAACAAAATGGACCTGATGCTTTTTGTGGTAGAACGTAGGTCGTGTTTTTGGTCTATGGTTTGTCCGTTTAGGTATTCCTCAATAATAATTTGCTTGTCTTTTACAAATAAAACGCTTTGGATTTTATTTTCATTAGAATACAATTGCGTGAACAATTTATGAACCAAAGTGCTGTCTAAATTATGGGATTTCAGGTCGTTGGTTTGCCAGCCGTCTTCAATAAACTTAGGCTTTGAATAGGTATATGTGTTTTGGGCGAAACAAAAGCTGTTCATACAAAAAATGATACCTATTAAGGCTAGGAGGTTTTTCATACTAAAGATTGAAGTTTTGTGTTTACTTAGCTGAGCTATAAAGATAGTTTAAAATTCCTCGAAGGTGCTACGCATAAAATCTATGTTAAAAATGATTTTCAGCGCAACAGTAAGGAATCAAAAACCTATAAATAATTTGTGTCTGAGATAATCTCTTCACCATCTTGATTAATACAATCTTGTTTGCCTTTCTTTTTGATAATGTACTTAGACATGTTTAGTTTTTTGCAAATTCTATTAGCGATGTATAACTGCCATTATCGGCTTCTCGTAAGGATTTTATATACAGATTTCTTGTTGCGTTAGCTGCAACGATATTTGATTGATGCCAAGAAAATATCTCATTTCCAAATATAGATTCCATAATAATGTCGGCCATCATTCGAGAATGTCTTCCATTTCCATTTGGAAAGCAATGAATAGATACTATGCGATGTTTAAATCTGATAGCTATTTCTTCAGGTGGAAAAGTTTTGTTTTCTATCCAATATCTCGTGTCATCCAGTAAGTATTTTAATTCAATTCCAATTTGTGCCCATTGAATGCCTATGTTTTTTTCAGTCTTTCTAAATTCACCTGCCCATTTCCATACATCACCAAACATTCTTTTGTGCAAGTTTTTAATAAATTTTTCCGTCAAAACATTTTCAGGTTTCAATTTTGTGTGAATAGTCCATTCGACTACCTTTTCAATGTTTAGTTGCTCAAATTCATCTAGCTCTCCTTGAGTTGTAATTGATTTTATTTTAAGGCCATCCTTTTCTTCGTCTGCTAGTGGCGTTTGTCCATATTTGTAATCGAATTCTAGTCCCATAATGACTTTCTCATCTCTCGTTTTATTTCATTGGACAGTTCTTTTATGGTTTTGGCTATCTTCTCATCCCCAATGCCTTGGTTCTCTAATTTCATGTTTTGATTGGTTCGTAACACTATTTTTTCTGCCAATTCATCTGCTTTTACCTGGATGAATTCGTCAATAGTCCCATTTTCGGGAACTAATGCGTATACCAACTTTAAATCCATTGCCTTGGCTACACCTTTTAGGGAATTGAGGGTTATCGTGCCATTAGCTTCGCTTTCTTCAATTCTATTAACACCTTGTCTTGTAATATTTAGTTTGGAGCCAAGTTGAGCCATGGTCATGTTCAGTGTCGTTCGGATCGTGTTTATCCAGCCACGTTCTGGAACTAGGACTTTTCTGCTTTCAGAGAATGGTTGTAGTTTTTGATCCAATTGCTCAATTAAAAGTTTTCGCTTATTCCTCATCTGTGTAAATTTTTAAGTTTACAAAACTAAAAAAATGTAACCTTATTTGTTTACAAATATATAAAAAAGTAAATTTAAGTGTTTACTTTTGTTATTTGCTTTTAATGAAACGAACAACTTATGTTTTTTTATGTCGAAATATTTCACTTATTCGGCGTTGTTTACCTCAAAATAGGCTCAGAATGAACTGAAGCTCAAAACAAGGCTGGCTTACTAACATTAATCGTGAGTAGTTATGATTTTGGTCGTTTTTAAAAATACACCTGTTACACCATCAATCCAGTATACTTTGGTGTCTTTGCGTTCGTATGCCTTGTTGCTAGAAAGTGAAATCGCCCATTGTGGTTTTTCGTTTGGAAATTCATTTAAATCTACGCGAGATAGGTTATAAGCAGTGACTTCATACTTTTCAATGTCTATTTTTGCTACGTGTTTTACAATTTCTATAGCTTCTGCCCAGCAGATATTATATCCTTTTTCATGGTCTATAATTTTGGTAATATTGCCTTTTTCATTATAATGATATTCCTTAAATATGGATTTTGTACCATTAAGATAAATAAATTCAGAAGATTCAATAATTCCATTTTTTTGATAAACAATCCACTTAGCGATGTCTAGCTTTTTATTAGTTTGGTAATTAATTATTTTTGAACTAGATAAATTAGAAAATCTATTTTGGTAATTTTCATTATCAACTAAAATTATACTTTCTTGTTTGTTTTTTAATTGTTTTAAAATATTCGGATTAAGGACTAATTCTTCATTGCTGATGTTAAAAATGACATTATTATAATGACAAGAATGGTTGTTAGATAAATATTCTTTAGGTATAGAAGAGCAACCAGCAAAAAAAAAGCTTATTAGTAAAATATATAGATAACGCATTTTATTGTAATTTAGAATATTCATGCAGTTTTTTCCATTGCCATTTATAAGTGTGTTTTTTGTTGTTTTCGTAGTCCATATAGTTATCGGTTTTTGTGTCTTTAAATCTGTGGGTATCTGAAAATGAATGGTTTAATCCTAAAGCGTGCATTACCTCGTGTATGATATTTTCAGATTTAATATTTCCACCATTATCTAATACCAAATAAGCTGTGCCAGTACCTGTTGGAGACACGCCACCTGCCATTTTAAAAGTTCCGTCTTCTTTAATATCTGAAGTATTTATGCATTTTTGATTGATAAAATAAACAGTTAATTTATTTTTATCTTCTTTGTTTTTGTTGCTAACGAAACTTAAAATAATACTTTTTTTACTACGCTCAATATAATTTCCAATTGTTGGGTGTTTTTTTAAATAGCCATGTTCTTTCAGCTTTATGGCATCTGTGCTAATATCTATTAATTTAGCTTCATTGTTTTTAATATTAATATCTATTAGTGCAGGATTTAATCCTTTTTTAAGGTAGTTTTCTAATAATATTTTCCCAATTTTATTTAAGAGTATTTTTTCGTCTTTTTCAGTACCCTGAATTTCCACAAAGCACCATTCAAGGTCGATGGTCTTAGGTTTAGGATAAAAAATGTTTAATGCTCCAACAATTAATTCGTTATCTGTTTTTATGAGTAATTGAACTGGGTTTGGATTGTCGTTTATACAAGTAATAGCTACTTTTTTCGCATCTTTCAAATTTTCTGGCTCAAAGGTAAAGTCCTTATGATTTTCAAAAGCGATAGTTTCATATTGTTCTGCTTTGTTTTTCTTTTTCCAGTCTAAGTCCAGCTCAATAGTTTGATCTTTCCTTATACTTATCCAATTAGGGATGTATTCTTCTCCAAGTATTTTTTCAGAAAGTGGTTTATATTCATTTTTTAATTTTTCGTAGTCAGATTCTACAATGTTTTCGCTTGGTATGGTGTCAAAACCAAATGTGCCTTCTTTAATGTCATTGCTTGATGCTTTAAATTCAATCTTGAAAGGTTGATTTTCATTAATGGGTTGTAGATACTTTGTTAAGGTTTCTCCATCTTCAAAAGTTATTCTGAAACCAGTTTCCTTTAGTTTAACCATGATGTTTTGATTTTTGTTCTACAACTTTTAATTCAAGTTGTTCTAAATCATTACTAATAACAATGTTGCTAATGGTATTATCAATGACTAAATTACCGTTGTATTCAAAGTCGTATTCGGCGTCATCTAAATTCACGTTTACTACATCTCCAATACGATTTTGAGTTTCAATGTTTAGAATAATAATGTCATTTTTTTTATAATCCTGAATTTCTTCATTATTAACATTGGTTATAATGAAGTTGGTTACTTTCTTCTCATTTTTAATAATAGTGGGCTGAGTTTGTTGCTGAGGATATGTCTTTCTCCAATTAGCAGAATAAACCCCTTCAGAATTAGAATCTTCCACTCCTGCAGCTGTAATATGGAGCGTTTCAGACATGGGTTCATTCCCAATAGATGTAAAGCTGTTGTTCCAGTAAACCAAATGACTGTCATAAAAGTAGAGTTTACGAGTTTTACCTCCCAAAATTATGGGGTATATGTGTAGTTCTAATTGCTTGGTTTCATCAGGGGCAAAAGACCAATCGGCTAAATTTAGATCTTTTCTCGTTTCAATTTTTAATTGTAAACCAGAGAAAACCGGTTTTTGTGAGGGTCTCCCGTTATAATCAGCCTCTTGGTTAAACTTGAAGTTGTACCAGAGTACGTTTATTTCTTTTTTGTCAATTATAATCTTTGCCTTTACACTCATTTTTTTGCTGCTGGAAAAGTTGCTTAGGTGCTTATTGTATCGCGTCAACTTAATATGGTAAGCAATATATTACAATTTTATAATACACGTAAAAAAAAAGCCTCAAAATAATTTGAAGCTTTAATTCTATAAAAACATAAAAGTGAATTCTAAATTACTTTTTCATCACCTTAACATTCATTTCTTCTACTTTTTTATCAGATAATAATGAAGGTGCGCCAAATAGCAAGTCTTCACTGGTTCCTGTTTTAGGGAAGGCCATAACCTCTCTAATCGAAGCTTTTTTCTCTAAAATCATCATCAAACGGTCTACACCCCAAGCGATACCGCCGTGTGGTGGTGCGCCGTAATGGAAGGCTTTATACATGGTGCCCACACTCCTCATCATTTCTTCTTTGTTGTAGCCCATGTTTTTGTATGTGGCTTCCAAAATTTCTGGTTTGTGTGCACGGACGGAACCGCCACCAATTTCATAACCGTTTAAGATTAAATCGTATTGCTGGGCGATAATGCTACCAATTTCTTCCTCTTTACCGTTCATGTGCTTGTCTAAATCATAAATAGCAGGCATAGAGAATGGGTTGTGCGTAAAGGTCCAGTTACCCTCATCTGTTTTTTCAAACATTGGGAAATCAACCACCCAAGCAGGTCTTAATTCCTTAGGGTTGATTAAACGCAACATGCTTCCTAATTCTTGACGCACCGCATCTAAAGCTTTGTTGGCTGTAGCATAATCGGCAGCAGAGAAGAATACAATATCTCCAACTTGTGCGTCTGTGGTTTTTATGATTCCGGCAGCAATATCTTCACCTAAAAATTTAATGATTGGCGATTGTAAATCATTTTCATTCACAATGATATACGCCAGTCCGCCTAAACCGTGTTGTTGGGCAATACCCGTAAGTTTTTCAATCTGACCTTTAGACAAACGTTTGTTGCCTTGCTCTTCAGCAGAAACTTTAATACATTTTACAATACCGCCTTCTTCAATAGGTTTACTAAATACTTGGAAGGTGGTATCTTTTACGATTTCAGTAATATCCTGAAGTTTTAATCCGAAACGTAAATCCGGACGGTCACAACCGTAACTGTCCATCGCTTCTTTATAAGTAATCACTTCAAACGGATGTAAAATCCATTTTTTACCATATATTTTCTGAACAATACCATTAAACATATTAGTGTTCAAATCAATGATTTGCTGCATGCTTCCGTAGGCCATTTCAATATCCAACTGTGTGAATTCTGGCTGACGGTCGCCACGAGAATCTTCATCTCTAAAACAACGTGCTATTTGAAAGTATTTTTCATAACCAGAAACCATCAACATTTGTTTGAATTGTTGAGGTGCCTGCGGAAGGGTGTAGAACGCACCAGCTTGTTTACGTGTAGGCACGATAAATTCACGAGCGCCTTCATCGGTTCCGGCACTTAAAATAGGCGTTTCAATTTCTAAGAAATCTTGATCGTCTAGAATATCACGCATCATTTTAATCACCTTGTGGCGATTTACAATCACGCGACGTACATCATCATTTCTATGGTCTAAATATTTATACTGAAAACGAACGTTCTCATTCGTTTTTGTAGCGCGTTTTATTTCAAAAGGCAGGGTTTTAGAAAGGTTTAAAATTTCTAAATCTGAAGCTTCCAATTCAATTTTACCCGTGCGTAAAGCCGCGTTATAATCGTCTTCTTTACGCTGAACCACAACACCTGAAACCGTAATAACCGATTCTGGTTTGAGTTTTACCAATTCATCTAAGTTAGGGAATGATTCTCTACTTAAACGCACTTGGAAGATTTGCGTGCTCGAATCGCGTAAATCGATAAACATCAATTCACCGTGGTCACGCACACTAGAAACCCATCCTGAAAGTGTGATTTTTTCAGAAATATGAGCTTCCGAAACCTCTGAAATCACGTGTGTTCTATAGTCGTCTTTTATAACGATAGGAATTTGAGGTAAAACCTCTTCTTCTCTTTTGGTTGTTGGTTGTTGGTTATTGGTTGTTGGTTGTTGCGCACTTCGGTCTTCGGTCTTCGGTCTTCCGTCATTATTCCCTGCAAGCGCAGATAAAATGCCTTCGCGAATTACTTTTCCTGAAGCGCCTTTACCAATAATGGCAATGACTTTTCCAACAAGAATTCCAGCTTTACCTTGGTTACCCGATTTAATATCGTTTGCAATGGCTTCGTTTTCAGAAATAACCTTGGTAATCGCATCTTGAATCTGAGATTCAGAAATGGTATTTTCATCAAAATAGGTATTGTAATCGAAGTTTCTATCTTTTAAATAAGAAGTAATGGCGTTCTGTACTAAAACTGATGTGATTTTTTCAGCTTTAAACAGTTGAAAAATTTCAATCAGATTTTCAATATTGTGAATGCTAGAATAATCATCGGCAGCAATATTATTTACTAGCGTTTTGGCAACAAACGACGGATCCTTAATCACATTGTTTATAGCCACAAAAGTTTCAGAACGTAAGGAATCGGCAGTAAAAAACTTGGCGTCTTGGGGTAAAACCCCACCTTTAATCAAAATAGATTCTACAGCAAAAGGTAAAGTAGAAATATCTACATCAATCGATTCTACCACATCTTTAATGCTTACAAAAGGTAAATCTGGTTCCGAAATAAAACGGTAATCGGCTTCAAATTCCTTTTTACGCATGGTTTTGGTTTGCTTCAATTCAGCATCCCATAAAACCGTAGTTTGGTCTGGTCTAAATTCTTTGTGCTCGATGTAGTAATTAAGTTGTTTTTCAACTTCTTCCTTTAAGGCATCGACCATAAACTTAAACGAGTTTAAGTTTTTAATTTCGGTACGCGGATTTAAATTATAATCTTGTTTTTTACGAAGCGAAACAGAAACATCAGATTTAAACTCACCTTTTTCAAGGTTAGCTTCAGAAATTTTTAAATTCTGAACAATACGTTGTATGTACTGTGCATAAGTTGAAGCATCTTCAATATGACGAATACAAGGTTCAGTCACAATTTCAATTAAAGGGACACCAGCTTTGTTAAAATCAACTAACGACACTTTCTTTTCGTGCATCAGTTTAGCGGCATCTTCCTCAATATGAACCTGTGTTAAATTCACTGTAAACTGCGATCCATCATTACGGTAGCACGATACTTGTCCGTCAGGAATCACAGGGTTATGAAACTGTGTGATTTGTATGTTTTTCGGGTTGTCTGGGTATTCGTAGTGCTTTCTATCCCAAGAAATCACTTCGTTAGAAAAGGTCGATTTTACGGCTTTTCCAAAGTAAATGGCCTTAGTAATGGCTTCTTTGTTAATTGATGGTAACACACCCATTTGCCCAGTACAAACCGAACATATATTTTGATTAGGTTGTTCTATTTCTTGATTTGCACAAGAACAGAATAATTTTGTGTTGGTATTTAATCGAACGTGGGTTTCCAGACCGATTACTAATTCTAATTCGTGCTTTTTTAATAGCTCGTTTAATTGCTCCAGTTCCATTATATCGTGTCTTTTAAGAAGTTAGCAAACTTCAAAACGAGTTCGTCATTATTTTTTGCGGCTGTAATTTGTAAACCCGTACTTGTGCCTTGTGGTACGGTTAGCGTTGGCAGTTGCCCCAAGCTAAATCCAACGGTATAAGCATCAGATAAATACATGGCTAAAGGGTCTTTCAGGCTATCTCCAATTTTAGGTGGTGTGCTTGGCGTTACCGGTGACAGGATGATATCAACTTCGTTGAAATCTTTCTCGAAATTTTCTGAAATTTGATCTCTCAAGCCTAAACCTTTTAAATAGATTTCATCTGAAAACCCTTGTGATAAGACTTGGTTTCCACCAACGATTCTACGTTTGGTTTCTTCTGAAAAATTCTCAGAACGGGTTACGGCGTAGGTTTCTTTTAAATTTTCAGCTTCAATACGGTTGCCGTAATTAGTACCGTCTAAACGTGACAGGTTAGAAGCTGTTTCCGCCATAGCGAGTGTATAATATGTGGACACTAAAGTATTCGATTCAAAGAAATCTAAAGCTTTCACTTCAATCCCTTTGTCTTTTATTTTTTCGATGGCTGCTAAGAAATCCGCTTTCACTTCAGCATCAATAGCTTCAGATTCAATGAAGTTCTTGAAATAACCAATGGTTTTAATATTTTCTGAAGTTGAAATCGCATCTTTATCAATTTCCGCGGAAGCGTAAGTCGTTTGGTCTTTCACATCTTGTCCGCTCATGGCGTTTAAAACGATGCGAATATCTTCAATAGACTTAGCAATTGGGCCAACACAATCGGTTGACGAAGCGTAAGCCATTAAACCGTAGCGTGAAATGCGCCCGTAAGTTGGTTTTAATCCGTAAACATTGTTATAGCCTGCTGGCTGACGAATAGAACCACCGGTATCACCTCCAATAGAAAAAACGGTATAATCTTTAGCCACATTCACGGCCGATCCACCACTGGAACCACCACCCACTAAATCTGGGTTAATGGCGTTTTTAACGGCGCCGAAAATGGTGTTTTCACTTGAAGAACCGTGTCCGAAACTATCACAATTCTCTTTAACTAAAGGAATCGCGCCAGCATCCAATAATTTTTGAATGGCTGTAGCCGTGTATGCCGATTTATAGTTTTTAAGTAAATCTGAACTGGCTGTTGTTATGGTGCCTTGAACCATGTACACGTCTTTAATACCAAAAGGAATCCCTTCTAATAAACCAATCGTTTCACCGTTTGCAATTTTCGCATCAACTTTCGCAGCCAATTCTAAGGCTTTTTCGTCGAGCAAAGCGTTTACGGTGTTGTTTGTGTTTTGCTTTAATGCGTCTAATTTACTTTGCACAAGTGCTGTACAAGTAATTTCTTGATCCACCAATTGCTGATGGATTTTTAGTATCTGAGAGTCCATAAACTATTCTTCTATTACTTTAGAAACCACTAAATAGCCGTTTTTTTCTTTTGGGAAGTTTTCAATAATGATTTGTTTTTCCAGTTCAGAACTGTCAATCACAACATCTGCTCTCAAATTATCTAGTGACACGCTATTATTATGATTATTATTAAAAGAATTATTATTTGTAAGATTGGCATTCTTAATAACTTCAAATAACTTGTTCACAGTCTCGGAAGGCTGTGCTCCTTTAATACTCGACAAAACGTCGACTGTCATAATTTTACTCATGTCTTTTTATGTGTTTTAAAGTGAAACTTTTAAGCGGGTAAAATTACGAAAGATTTTAAGTAGTTTTTGCATTACTATGCCTAAAGTTAAAATAATGTTATTATTATTAAAATATAGGAGTAAAGTGTTTGAATCATTGAAATATTAATAACAATGGAGCGGTTATAATGCGTTTTTTCTTTTGAAGTTAATAGCAATAAAGTGTGGTAGGTTTCTATAAAAAATATAAAAACCGAGTTAGACAGAATAAAGCTCATTGTTTATTGGGGGAAAGAGATGCTCTATTTCTTATTTTAGGGTGATTTGGTATTGTAAAACAGCCATGCCTTTATAGCTCGTGTTGGTAAAAGTTATAGCATCGAAAATAGGTCGGTATTGGTAGCCTAAGCTCATTTTATTGCTGTGCGAACCTTTAACTAAAAAGTTTAGCGTAAAATCGTAAACGGTCATATGGTCTTTTAAGGCATCCCAATTGGCATGCTGAATAGCAATATTTGGCTGAATAACAACTTGCTGATTAAAAAGTTTAGTTGGGTGAAAAGCGTAACCAAATTGTGCATACCAAGTGGAGCCTGTTCCCATCATGGGGAAAGCAACTCCGGCACCATTATAATCACCGTTTTCTACACCGTTTGTTGGGTTGTTAGCGCCAAGATTTCTCACGTAATCCTTACCGTAGTCAAAGTTATAATAGCCCAAATAAGCCGTAATAGCATCTTGATTCCCTAAAGGTAGATTTAAAAATGAATCGACCGCCCAGTGTTGCATGTCGTAAAAGTTGGTTAGCGGGTCTTGAGCGTCCCCATCGCTAAAGGCTTTTTCTTGAAACTGAAAACCAGCGCCAATATTAAAAACTTTTTTGGAAGCTAAATAGGTGCCAACTTGATAAGCCGATTTGTTCGACTCGTTTTCAAAAAATTGATACTTCACGTATGTTGATGTTTTCCAACGTGGTTTGTTGTTGGCAAAGTCTACTTTTCCGTGCGGAGCTGTAGTCACTGCTTTTGGCTGATTTGCAGATAATCTATAATCAAAATGTCCTGCTTGACCTTTAAGCCAAAATCCGAATTGACGCCCCAAATCATCATTTTTTTCAACCGTATTTAAAGGGAATAGCGGGGAGTCCAATCCCATTAAAGAATAACTCGAACGCACATTCCAACGGCTTAAACCTTGATAACCCGATTTACCCATACCCATGGTGAATTGTTTAGAGAAGGCATACTCGGCATAAAAATCTAAAATACGTATCCATGGACCATCATATTTTATGTTGTAGTTGTTGTCGCCAAAAAGTGCTGAAGCGTATAGTTTAGGTGTAATTTGTGCCGAAATTGGAATTCTAAGTCGGCGTATAGAAATGTCTGTGAAATGTGATGTAGGTTCGTTATTAACTAAAGAGCCTTTGTTAAAATTGGAGTGACGTAACCAAAACTGTGCGCGAACATTCCATTTAAATGTAGATTTGAAAACTTGGGTTTGTTGCTTGTTAGAAAGTGAGTCGGTTTCTTGTCCGATTGCATTTATGGAGGATAAGAGTGTTATTAGTAAAACTAAAAAATGTATATTCTTCATTTTCATGAATACAGTATTGAAAATACATTGCAAAATTATGATTATTGTAGGAGTTCACAGGTGATATTTCTCATATTTATTTAAAAAAAATGTGGGGTTAAGTTCTAGTTGTTGGTTTTTAGTTAATGGTTTTTGGTTGCTCACTCTTATGCAGAAAATTATTTCAGATACAGATTTTTGCGTGGTAGCCTTTGCGCCTTTGCGAGAGATTAATTGTTGGTTTGAGGTTTTTGGCTTCCTCTTTTGAAATTATTACACAGAGTTACGCCGAGATTTCACTGAGACGCACGGAGCATTTTTTAGACACATATTTCATTGATTATTACAGGTTTTTGCGTGGTTGCCTTTGCGTCTTCGCGCCTTTGTGAGAGATTAGTTGTTAGTTGTTAGTTGTTAGTTGTTAGTTGTTGGTTGATGGTTGTTGGTTGCTCACTCTTACGCAGAGCTAGGCTGAGATTTTTCGGAGGCACATGTAGATTTTTTTAGATACAGATTTCACTGATTATTACAGATTTTGGCGTGGTTGCCTTTGCGTCTTAGCGCCTTCGCGAGAATTTGGTTTTTAGTTGTTACGCAGAGATGCATAGAAGACAACACGGAGAGGTAAATAGGGTTATTGTTTTTGATATTTTTAAGTGCAAATCAGGCTAAAATTCACTGTTTTTTGCACTATATGTGAATTAAAATAAGGCTTTTTCAGAGGTTTTTGTGTTTTCTTGGTTTTGAGCTTGGTAAAAGAAGTATGAAATTAATTTTAAAGCCATTTTTAAGCGATTTAAGCGTGTTTTTAGTAATTAACAATTGTTGATAATTTTGCGCTTCGCTCGATGAAATGCTTTAATATGAGGTTATAAAGCCGTATATTTGTTTGTGTTCAAAAGGATGCTCGTAGGCATCTTTTTTTATGCACATGTTTCAGAGCTTTCTTGATTTTAAATTTAGAAAGTTTGAGACTTGTTTCGCTTCCGCGGAAGCGTGAAAAAATAAATAAGTAGAACATTAATTTAGAAAACATAAATTATGAGCGAACCTAAAGAAGAATTTAATAAACATAATTATTCTGCTGATAGTATCCAGGCCCTTGAAGGGATGGAGCACGTGCGTATGCGTCCGTCGATGTATATCGGTGATGTTGGTGTGCGTGGTTTACACCACCTTGTTTACGAGGTTGTCGATAACTCGATTGATGAGGCTTTAGCAGGACATTGTAACAATATTACTGTTATAATTAATGAAGATAACTCGATTACTACAGAAGATGATGGTCGTGGTATTCCTGTAGATATGCACAAAAAAGAAGGTGTTTCTGCGCTTGAGGTTGTTATGACCAAAATTGGAGCAGGGGGTAAGTTTGATAAAGATTCTTATAAAGTTTCTGGTGGTTTACACGGTGTTGGTGTAAGTTGTGTGAATGCTTTATCCGATCATTTGAAAGCTACTGTTTACAGAAATGGCGAGATTTGGGAGCAAGAATACGAGCGCGGAAAAGCGATTTATCCAGTTAAAAAAGTTGGTGATACCGATAAACGTGGAACGATTGTAACGTTTAGACCAGATCCTACTATTTTTAAACAAACTTTAGAATATAGCTACGATACTTTAGCTAGTCGTTTACGTGAATTGGCTTATCTAAATAAAGGGATTACGGTTCACTTAGTGGATAAGCGTAATAAAAAAGAAGATGGCGAATTTGAAGGTGAAACATTTCATTCTGAAGAAGGTTTAAAAGAATTTATCAAGTATTTAGATGCGACTCGTGAGCCTTTAATGAAAGATGTTATCGCTTTTGAAGGCGAGAAAAACGGTGTGCCAGTTGAGGTGGCTATGATTTATAACACGTCTTATGCTGAAAATTTACATTCTTATGTAAACAATATTAATACGCATGAAGGAGGAACGCATTTATCTGGTTTCCGTCGTGGTTTAACACATACGCTTAAAAAATATGCCGATGAGTCTGGCTTATTAGACAAGTTGAAATTTGATATTGCTGGTGATGATTTCCGTGAAGGTTTGACAGCTATTGTTTCTGTAAAAGTTCAAGAGCCTCAGTTCGAAGGACAAACAAAAACAAAACTAGGTAACCGTGAAGTGTCTGCTTCGGTAAGTCAGGCGGTTTCTGAAATGCTTACTGATTATTTAGAGGAGCATCCAGACGATGCTAAAACAATTGTACAGAAAGTAATTTTGGCTGCGCAAGCACGTCATGCCGCTCAAAAGGCGCGTGATATGGTTCAGCGTAAAACCGTAATGAGTATTGGTGGATTGCCAGGAAAATTATCAGATTGTTCAGAGCAAGATCCAACCAAATGTGAAGTATTCCTTGTTGAGGGAGATTCGGCGGGTGGAACGGCTAAACAAGGTCGTGACCGTGCATTCCAAGCGATTTTACCATTAAGAGGTAAGATTTTGAATGTTGAAAAAGCCATGACCCATAAGGTTTTTGAAAACGAAGAGATTAAAAACATCTTTACCGCACTGGGTGTAACCATTGGAACGGAAGAAGATAGTAAAGCTTTAAACCTTTCAAAATTACGCTACCATAAAGTGGTAATCATGTGTGATGCCGATATTGATGGTAGTCACATTGCAACCTTAATTTTAACGTTCTTCTTCAGATATATGAAGGAATTGATTGAAAACGGACATATTTATATTGCAACGCCACCTTTATACTTAGTGAAAAGAGGTGCTAAAAAACAATATGCTTGGTCAGACAAAGAACGTGATGAAATTGTTGCCGAATTTGGCGATGGTTCAAAAATACAACGTTATAAAGGTTTGGGTGAGATGAATGCGGAACAACTTTGGGATACTACCATGAATCCTGAATTTAGAACCATGCGTTTAGTTCAAATCGATAACGGAACGGAAGCCGATAGAATTTTCTCTATGTTAATGGGAGATGAGGTGCCACCACGTCGTGATTTTATTGAGAAAAATGCTGTTTATGCTAATATTGATGCGTAAATAGAAATAGTATTATAAATTAAAATAGGGGCTGTCTGAATTTATTTTTCAGACAGCCTTATTTTTTACAAGTTATTTCGAATTTTAAAACCCGGCTTAAAAAACATTTTACTTTAATCAGTGTTTTGAGAGGTTTGGATAGAATTTCTAAATTTTTAACATAAAATATTTAGGTAGTCTCAAAAAACTCAGGAATTCCCTATTAGTTCTTTATGAAGCGGGTTTTAATTATTAAGTTAGCGCGATTTGAATTGGAATTTTTGAGTTCTAATTCAATCCTAAAAACCAATTAACCTTAACCTCAAATTATGATGAAAAAGTGCCTTTTATTGTTGCAAGTTATGCTTGCGACTAGTTTTGTTTTTGCCCAATAAAAATTGTGGCAAGTAGATTTAAAAGAAGATTTATACCAAGTCGGTTGGATTGAACAAACCAATAATGGTGTCATTCTAGCTTCAGGAGCTAAAGGATTAGTCGCTTTAGATAATACATCTGGTGATGTGATTTGGAAGAATGAAGAACTAAAAGCTATTGATAAAACTTCGTTTTTAAATATTGATGGCCTACCGTTATTTTATGTTGAATATGTGCCTTTAACCGGTAAAACCCGAGGTGTTCTAGTGAATTCAGCTAATGGACATGTTTTATTTGATACCAAAGATGAAGACTATAGAATAAAAAACTTTACTGTTTTGCCAGAAGAGGCTGTGATATTATTTGAACTTTTAAATGATAAAGAGCGTATTCTAATGAGTTTTAGTCTTAAAACTTGGGAAAAAGAATGGCTAACAAGTTTAGGAGAAATAAGCGGTGGTCTTCTTGGTAAGATTTTTAGCGCCTCTTTTATTGATCACGGGCCTATGTTTGATCAGGATAACAATTTAATTGTTGGTATTAAAGAACATATTTATGCTTTAAATATCAAAACAGGTGAAATCTTATGGACACATGAAGCCGATAAAGATATTAATGCCTTAGTGTACTCACACCAAAATAACAACCTTTATGTGGGTGTAAGACGATCGAGAAAACTTTTGATATTAGATCCTTCAAACGGAAAAGATATTACTCCAGACAAATTAAAATTAAGAGGAACCTTAGTGGATATTAGGCCTGATAATGATAATAATTTGATTTGTGTTGAATCTGAAGGTTTTAATATCATTGATCCAGCAACAAACGAATTCAAATGGAAGAAAAGTTATAAAATTCAGTTTTTAGATGAAGTGATTGCTCACGAAAAAGGATTTGTTGCCATTGGTAAAAATGATAAAGATGGCTCTATCTCTTTAGTTGATTTTGATGGTGAAAAAATCTGGAATAGTAATGTAAAGGGCTATTCATATTATACCGCTGTTATTCCTAAAGGCGTACTTTATATTTCAACTGAAAGATCTAATATTTTAGATTTTGAAAAAGGAAAAGATGTTTGGGATAAAGATGTGAAATTTAAATCGATTCCCGCGGTTACTTTTGATACTGATGAAGATAAAGTGGTTTTATTTGAAAATGGAAACGCTTATAAATTTGACCTGAAAACAGGTTCAGTAGATTTATTTGCTGAAGATATTGAGCTTGAAGAAGTGAAGAAGAAAACGCCTCTAGTCGCAGAATATGTTGAAGGTTCTGGTTATTTAATAAACACAGATCAACACATGTCTTTATTAACGCCTTCAGGAAGCTTAGTTTATACCAGTTATTTTGAGCCAGCTTCAAGTATTTCTGGACTTGTTGGCATCGCTCAAATAGGGATGGATATTGCTGGTGTAGATATAGATATTCAAGGGTCTATGGATAATATCTCTATGCTGTCATCATTGTCTAATGGTGTGGTTTTAAATTCTGCCGATCAAAACGATGTCGCAGTTGAAGAATCTATGATTGCAGGACTTTATATGGGGTCTGAAGACGATATGACAACGGTATTTGAAGTTACAAAGCAACGTTATTCTAACTCACAACATGTGAAAGATCACCAATTTATTGTAACTAAAGTAAAGCATGATACCGCGCCAACAACCCACAAGATATATATGGTGAATAAAAAAACAGGTTCAGTAGATGCTGAAATCGAACTTATGGATAAAACACCTAATTATTTTATTGATAGTATTGATGGTGTTGTATTTACAAATGAAAAAAACTATTTAATTACGGCTTATAAGTTTTAAAATATATGAGCATTTTGATGCTTAAGCCCAAAAATTGAATATTATAATATTTATGGCCTTACCAATTTTTGGTGAGGCTTTTTTATGTTATTCATTTCTATTTTAAAAATCATACTATAAAATCATTTTACATTAATCAGTGTTTTGAGAGGTTTGGATAGAATTTCTAAATTTTTAACATAAAATATTTAGGTAGTCTCAAAAAACTCAGGAATCCCCTATTAGTTCTTTATTAAAAGGGTTTTAATTCGTAAATTAGCATGGTTTGAACTATAATTTTTAGTTGTATTTCAAAGATAAAATCAAATTAATAATAAATAATAATAAAATGAAAGTAACTGTAGTAGGAGCAGGAGCAGTAGGTGCAAGTTGTGCAGAGTATATTGCTATTAAAAATTTCGCCTCAGAAGTTGTCATTCTAGACATCAAAGAAGGATTTGCTGAAGGAAAAGCCATGGATTTAATGCAATGTGCATCTTTAAATGGTTTTGATACTAAAATAACAGGTGTCACTAACGATTATAGCCAAACAGCAAATAGTGATATTTGTGTGATTACTTCAGGAATTCCTCGTAAGCCAGGAATGACTCGTGAAGAGCTTATTGGTATTAACGCTGGAATAGTTAAAAATGTATCTACAAGTTTATTAGAGCATTCACCAAACATGATTCTTATTGTGGTAAGTAATCCAATGGATACCATGACTTACCTAGCTCACAAAGCTACTGGTATGCCAAAAAATAGAATTATTGGTATGGGAGGCGCTTTAGATTCTGCACGTTTCAAATACAGATTAGCTGAAGCTTTAGGAGCTCCTATTAGCGATGTTGACGGTATGGTAGTTGGAGGACATAGTGATGTTGGTATGGTGCCATTAACAAGTCACGCGACAAGAAACAGTATTAAAGTTTCTGAGTTTTTAAGTGAAGAGCGTTTAGAGCAAGTTGCTGCTGATACTAAAGTTGGTGGAGCTACTTTAACTAAATTATTAGGAACTTCTGCTTGGTATGCACCAGGAGCAGCTGTATCTGGAATGGTACAAGCTATTGCCTGTGATACTAAAAAGATTTTCCCTTGTTCAACTTTCTTAGAAGGTGAATATGGTTTAAATGATATTTGTATCGGTGTACCTGTAGTTTTAGGTAAAAACGGTATTGAAAAAATAGTTGATATTCCTTTAAGTGATGCTGAAAAAGCTCATATGCAAGCTTCTGCTGAAGGTGTAACAAAAACTAACGGATTATTAGATTTATAGATCTTAGTAATTCCTAGAAATAAAAAAAAACGTCTGAAAATTAAT
>NZ_JAHKPD010000007.1:0-79825 GCF_018860245.1 Pseudotamlana agarivorans | reverse complement strand
ATTAATTTTCAGACGTTTTTTTATGCTTTTAATTGGGTGATCTCAATTGGCGAATAATCTCATTAGCGTAAAAAAAACGTTAGCATTTACAGTATTAATCTTTTTTTGAGATGTCGTCAATAACATGATCGTTATTAAGGTTAATAAATTAGAAATGATTTCATTAAATCTAAATTTCTAAAAATTACTCTTCTTTCACCTCTACAATTTCATACATGTCCTTGCCATCTACTTGAATGGGTTGATAATAGGTGTCTCCAAACTGAACAAAAGTAACATCCCCAATTTTCACTTCTTCACCACCTTCTGGTAATCCAGGTACAATGGTTCCAGCGGTTGCAGGTACTACTATATAGCCCTCAGAGTTTGCCTCATAAAAGGCCCCGCCGTAATAATAATTGTCAGTTTTATTCACTTTAACTTGCTGGGCTTCTTTTGGTATTTCAGGAACTTGAGCGCCAATTGGTGCTTGAACCGCTTCGAAACCTTTTTCTGTTTTTAAATAATAAGTGCCATTTTCATAATGATACTCGTCGTTATTGGTGTCATTATCATTTACAATACTTACTATAATAGCAGTTGTAGCTAAAGAAGTTACGAAGTAACCCCAAGGATGCCAAACTGGCCCCCAATAGAATGGTCTGTAAGGGTGGTAGTAATATGGCCTGTGGCAATAGTAGCCACGGCCGCCATATCGGTAGGGTGGTCTACTGTATCGTACATGACTGGAGCGTACACGTGTGTTTCTTACATTGTTGTGACGGCTATTGTTTATATTAACATTTACGTTGTTATTGCCAACATGTGTTTTATTACGAGCTTTATTAACGTTTTTGTTAGCAGCCTTATTATTGGTAGTACGTTTTACATTAGATGTTTTTCTATTTGTAGTACGATTAGGTGTGGTTTTTTTATTAGATATTTTACTTTTTGAATGCCCATTAAAACTACGATTGGTTGTAGTTCTGCTACCACCGTTAATACTTCGTTTGGGCGTTGTAGCTCGATTTGTTGTAGCGGCGCGATTATTGGATCTGTTATGTGTTGTGGTTGGTCTAGAAACATTGCGGCTAGCACCACCTCTAGAAGCTCCGTGTCCCATGCGTTGTGCAAGTAAATCTGAAGGAAAAACCAAAGCTATAAAAACAAATAATATGCCTAATTTATGTTTTATGTTTAATGAAAATGATGTCATGATAAATAAATTTAAAGATTAAAAGAAACTACTTTTTTAAAATGCTAATTAGTCTTGAGTTTGGTGGCGCAAGAAAATTAAATTTAGCATCTGGAATATTAGGGTTTAAACTCCAATTGTTAAAAGTGGCCTCATACTGCATATTTGATTTATCCTTATATATAATAACAAAATGCTTTGGGAGCACATCATTTTGGCTAGATATCCAAATTTGAACGTTTAGTTTTTTATTATTCGCCATGATATGATAACACGTTTCTTTGTCTATTGTTTTTTTACCTAGAAACTTAATACTGTCAAAACCTTCAATTAAATCATCAGTAAATGCAGGGTAGAAAAAATCGGCTGCTGGAAATTGAAAATTGTAACTGGCGTGCATTTCATCAATCATTGACATAGTCGTTTTTGGAGCTTCCAGGGTAACGTAATTATTTTCATTATAATTAAAATAAGTCATGTTAGTACCATCATACCAGAAACCGATATCGTCATCTGTGCCATTTAATCTTATATGTAGCTTGTCCGGACCAGAGAAAGTAATGTTACTTTCATGATAATCTTTAATTATGTTGAGGTCTGCGTCTGTTTTGTCGTTAGAACTGCTTAAATGAAAATTAACGGATTCTAAATCACCTATAACAGCACTCATTTTGTCTAAAATGAATATTGCTGTTGAATCAATATCTTTGGATTCCTGAGCAAACCCAATGGTTGTTGAAAGGAATAGGGCAAGCGTAAATAAATGGTTTTTCATAATTTTTGAAGGATTTTTAAGTATAAGAGCGATATTAATAAATTGAATTAAAGTGAAATATGTAGTCTTTTTTTAGATTTAAATAAATTATTTATAACAGCAAATTATTTCCACTTCTTGTAAATATAATAAAAACCTCTTTAATTTAATGTTATTAATTCCAGAGGTTTAGAGGTGTTATAAAGGATAGAGCGCGGTTCTATTTAAAATTTTGAGAATTGAATACGGTCACCAACAGCCAATTGCCAAGAATTAATTAAACCTGAGTTAATTTCAAGAACATATTGAGCTGGTGCGTTTGATGGTAATGAAGATTCATCAAAAGGTTTCGCATGCTCTTGAAAGCTAACAATTTTTTTATCCGAATTAAAAAAAATTAAATCTAAGGAGATTTTAGTGTTTTTCATATAGAAATAGCGTTTCTGTTCATCGTCGAAAACAAAAAGCATGCCTTGTGAGTCAAGCATACTGTCTCTATACATTAATCCAGTTTGGATATCGAAATCGGTATCGGCAATTTCAATATCTAGGGTGATTTTGGAGCTATCTGAAGCTTTAATAATTGTGAGCGAACCTTCTTTAGTAAACGAAACTTCAGTTTGTTTAATGCTTTTCTTGTTGTCTTTACAGCCTGTAAAAGCGCCTAAAGACAGCAGAATGTATAAAAACAGGTGTCGTTTTAAAAGCATATTATCTAATAGGCGATTTCGCTTTATAGCCAAACATGAAATACAATCCTATAAGAACAAAAGGGATGCTTAACCATTGTCCTGTATTTAGTCCAAACCAGTTGATGTATTCTTCACCTTGAGGCTCTTTGGTAAACTCAATAAAGAAACGGATGGTCCATAGTAGCACTAAAAACATACCGAATAAAAATCCAGGTTGGTCTTTTTTAGTAGTTTTCGAATAGAAATACCATAGGATTAAAAAGACAAATACATAGCAAAACGATTCGTAAAGTTGCGATGGATGCCTGTAAGGAACGGCATCTAATAAGTTTTGAAATTGCGGATTCGAAGCTACAGCATCATATGCTTTTTGCACGTCGTTAATTCCGGTAAGTTGCATGACTTCTCTTTTGTAGTACTGGTCTTGAATAAAACGCACACCAAAATTTGAATCGGTTATTTTTCCAATAATTTCAGAATTTATAAAGTTTCCAATACGTATAAAAATGGCACCTGAAGCTACAGGAATAACCACGCGGTCTAAAATCCAAAGTAGTGATTTGTAGTTGTATTTTTTTCGGTATAAGTACATGCCAACAATAATTCCAATGGCTGCACCATGACTTGCTAAACCTTGAAAACCTGTAAATTCAAAACCACCTTTAAATTTGAAAGGTAGAAAGATACTGAAGAAATCTTCGGTAATTAATTCCGATTGGTAAAACAAAACATGTCCTAGTCGAGCACCAATCATGGTTGCCAATACTGTATATATAAAAAGAGGGTCTAAATAAGTTAAAGATACTTTCTCTTTAGTAAAAATACGTTTCATAATATACCAGCCAAGAACAAAGGCAGTCACCCACATAAGGCTGTAAAAATGAATTTTGAAATTTCCAACAATGTCAATTCCAGTTGTAGGATTCCAATCGAATTTTAATGCATGCATAGAATTTGAGCTTGTATTTTATTTTAAAAGTTCCAAAATGTCAACTTCAAAAATGAGGTTTGATTTACCCGGGATACCTTTTGTGCCGCTATCACCATAAGCTAAATGATATGGAATAAACAAGGTGGCTTTATCACCAACATGAAGCTGTTGTAGGCCTTCCTTAAATCCAGGGATCATGTGGGCATTAGGTTTTAGTTCTGCAGTAATCGGGTGATATTTGTTGGCAAATTTACGTTTTTTGTTAACAGTACCGAGGGCTTCGGCAACTTCAATTTTACTAGTTTCTATTAATTTACCATTTAAAAAGAAAACCGAATAATCGACTAAGGCTTTAGCATTTTTTGGAAGTTTTTTTCCTGTGCCTTTTTCAGAAATATAAAATTGCAAACCTGAATCTAGAGTAGTTGCTTTCGCTTGTTGCGCTTCAAACTTATCGTGAGTTGCCTTAAGTGTTGCGGCGGCCTTATCAATTTTCTCTTGAGCCTTACGTTCTTCTTCAGCAAAGTGTTTCTGAAAAACTTTTGGCGCATTAAACGATTTTGCTGCTTTACCTTTTCTAATAATGGTAACATGTTTTAAAACAACTTCTTTTAATGGTCTGTGTTTCGCGTTGGTTTTTACATTCGAAATAGAATCTAATACATCTAATCCAATAATAACTTCACCAAAAACAGTATGGACATGATCTAAATGAGGTTTTGCTGTATCAGTAAAGAAAAACTGACTCCCATTTGTGTTTTCGCCAGGATTGGCCATAGACAAAATACCAGCTTTATCATGTTTTAAATCGGGATGAAATTCGTCCATGAATTTGTAACCTGGATTACCTTTTCCTGTGCCTGTTGGATCTCCACCCTGAATTATAAAATCGTTCATAACACGATGAAAAATAGTGCCGTCAAAATACTTTTTGCCTTTGTAAGGTTTCTTAACGAGTGTGTTCGTGCCTTCAGCTAAAGAAATGAAATTTGCAACGGTTACCGGTGCTTTTTCCATTTCTAATTTAGCAATCATGGTGCCTTTGGATGTTTCTAGTTTTGCATAAATTCCATCCTTTAATTCTGGATAACTAGCTTCGCAGGAGGTTAGTTGAAAGCAAAGTACTAATAGTATAACTTTAATGGTGTTTTTTGCTAAATTCATTCGTTGTCGGTAATTGAGTTTACAGTTACTTCACAAACTAATGGCATGTTGCTTCCAATTTTATTTTCATCGCCATAATAGCCGTAAGCTTTTTGAGACGGAAAGAAGAAGGTTACTGTTTCTCCTGTTTTCATAAGCTTTAAACCTTCACGAAGACCGGTGAATAATTCTTCTTTATCCATGGTGTAATTTTGAGTTTTTAATTCTTCCGAAGAATAAATTAATTTACCATGTAGAGTTTTTACGTTATAATCATAATTTACTAAATCACCAAAATCAGGTGTTCCTATAGAATCAACTTCAATTTTTGTGTTGTAATAATACCAAAATCCACTTTCTGAAGCTAAATAGTCTGGTGATTGCTGCTCTATTAAGGTTTCAATAGAGGCATGCTCTCTAGCATTTAATTTTTTGTTTCGTGCTACCGAAGCATCTATAAAGGAACCGGATTTAACTGAAATAGGTTTACGTGGTTCAGGCATCTTACAGCCAAAAGTGATGATAGCTAAGGCGATTAATAGTAGTTTATGCATGATTCAAATCTTGGTTATAACTAGGCAATATACTAATAAATTTCTCAACGGTTTTAATAAGTGAGACTTCACTTCGTCCTCCTGCTGCATTGGTATGGCCGCCACCATTAAAATGTGCACGAGACAATTCGTTCACTGAAAAATCACCTTTAGAACGTAGTGATATTTTTATAATGCCTTCCTGCCTATCTTCAATAAATATAGCCGCTAGCACAATGCCATCTAAGGATAAAGCATAATTAACAATGCCTTCGGTGTCACCCTTTTTGTAATTGTAACGGTTAAGCTCATCTTGAGATAAAGTGATGTATGCTGCACGAGATTCTGGAATAATTTTCAAATTCGTTAAAGCACAACCTAATAATTGTAAGCGTTCAAAACTATTGGTGTCATATACATTGTTGTGAATGCTAGAATTATCTGCGCCTTTTTCAATCAAGTTGGCTATTATTCGATGTGTTGTGCTGGTGGTGCAACTAAACCTGAAAGAGCCTGTATCGGTCATAATACCTAGGTATAAACAGGCTGCTATATTGGCATCTATGAGACTTTGATCTCCTAAAAAATCTATAAAATGATAAACCATTTCGCAGGTCGAACTCATGCGTACATCGCTATACATGTACGTCGCATAATTGTCTGGTGCTTGGTGGTGATCAATCATGATTTTCATAGCACGGCTTTCTGCTAAAACAGATTCCATATTTCCTGTTCTGTGGAAGGCGTTAAAATCTAGGGTAAAAATAATGTCGGCATCATTTATCAAGGCATTGCATGACGTGGTTTGTGCATCATGAATAAGAATGCTGTCATTTCCAGGTACCCATTTTAAAAAAGTAGGGTAGTCGTTAGGTACAATAACTTGAGCTTGATGATTATTTTTTAAAAGGTAATGGTAAAGCCCTAATGTAGATCCAATGGCGTCGCCGTCAGGGTTTTTATGTGGTACAATTACTATTTTTTTTGGTGATGATAATAATTGTTTAATGTTTGAAATATCTTGTTTATTCATAGAGGGGCGAAGATACAATTTTTTAAAACTGGATTAGTTGGTTTTTTGTATAAATAGGTTACTTTTGCAGCCCGAACCAGTGATGGTTTATTACTTTGTTTTCAGGAAATTATCAGTTTATGAAGGCGGGTTTATTAGAAAATTAACTAAACATTATATATTAAGAATGGCAACAAATAGAACATTTACAATGCTTAAGCCAGATGCGGTTGAAAAAGGACACATTGGGGCGATACTAGAAAAAATTTCAGCTTCAGGTTTTAAAATCGTAGCTTTAAAATTAACGCAAATGACTAAAGCTGATGCTGAAGCATTTTACGCGATCCATAGCGAACGTCCGTTTTTCGGAGAATTGGTTGAGTTTATGACTCGTGGTGCCATTGTTGCAGCGATCTTAGAAAAAGAAAATGCGGTTGAAGATTTTAGGACTTTAATAGGAGCAACAAATCCTGCTGAAGCTGCTGAAGGAACGATTAGAAAATTATATGCCGATTCTATAGGAGAAAATGCAGTTCACGGAAGTGATAGTGATGAAAATGCTGCTATTGAAGCTGCTTTTCATTTTTCAGGAAGAGAGCAGTTTTAGTGTAAAACGAAACTTATTAATTTTAAAAATCCGTAGCATGTTTGTTGCGGATTTTTTTTTGTGTTGTGATTTTTCGGGGATTCTTATTGTTCTAAATGTAGGGCACAAAAAAAACCTATCAAAAAATGATAGGTTCTTATTTGTAATTGTTTAAAATAGTATATCGTTAGACTACTTTTACGTTTACGGCGTTTAATCCTTTTCTTCCTTCTTGAAGATCGAATTCTACAACATCACCTTCACGAATTTCATCGATAAGTCCTGAAATGTGTACGAAATGTTCTTTGTTGTTGTCTTCTTCAACGATGAAACCAAATCCTTTAGAATCGTTGAAAAATTTTACGGTACCTTTACTCATTGTATTTGTATTATAAAAATTTAAGTTCCAAAGATAATGTAATTTATCGTACTAAGTCATTTTTTGTGAAAATTTTTAATTTTAATTGTTTTTGTTAATTATCTTAAAATCAATTTTTTAATTATTTCCTTGCCTAATTCTTCATTTAGCATACTAATTATTTTTTGTTTGCCGTAACCTAATTCTTCTCGTAAAACACTAGAGTTTAATTGCACATATAAGGTCTCGCGTTCCAGGTTTACCGAAGTTGTATAGTTGTTTACACCGTTCCCCATAAGCTTGGCCCAGGCGTCGGCAACATTAACTTTGTCCAAACCTTTTTCTAATCTGTTGGTTTCTACAAATTCTTTTAAAGCGTCTTGTATGCTTATATGTTCGTTATTGCGTTTTGCCATGATTATAATTTAAAAATTTCATAAGATTGATGTACTTGCTTAACGGCTTTTTCGGTGCGATCGGCGTGGGTGTCGCTAATAAATAACTGACCAAAATTTTCATCGTCTACTAATTTAATGATTTGCGAGACGCGTTGTTCGTCTAGTTTATCAAAAATATCATCCAATAATAAGATCGGGTTTACACCACTTTGTGCCTTTAAAAAGTCGAATTGTGCCAACTTTAAAGCGATTAAAAATGATTTTTGCTGCCCTTGGCTTCCAAATTTCTTAATGGGGTGCGCTTCTATGTCAAAGTTTAAATCGTCTTTATGGATTCCAACACTTGTGTATTGTAGCGCTTTGTCTTTATTAATAGCATTTTTTAAGAGACTACTTAAGTCCTGTTCGGCCAATTGACTGCTATACACTAAATCCACCAATTCATTGCCATTACTAATAGCCTCGTAACGTGATTTAAAAATAGGAATGAAATCCTTTAAAAAGGCATCTCTTTTTTCGAAAATTACGGTTCCATAATTATTAAGTTGCTCATTATAAACCTCTAAAGTGTCGCGATTAAAAGTGTGGTTTAATGCAAAATATTTTAACAAAGCATTACGTTGTGCGAGTGTCTTATTGTAGCTAATTAATTGATTAAGATAGTTTTTGTCACTTTGTGAGATCACACTATCAATAAATTTGCGTCTGGTATCACTGCCTTCAACAATTAAATCTCTGTCGGCTGGAGAAATAATAACCAGTGGTAAAAATCCAATGTGTTCGCTAAACTTATCGTAAATCTTTCCGTTGCGTTTAATTACTTTTTTTTGCCCGCGTTTTAAACTGATGGCTATTTTTTCAGTTTTTTCTTCCTTTTCATAGTCGCCGTTGATCACAAAAAACGCTTCATCGTGTTTTATGTTTTGTGACGCTATGGGATTAAAATAGCTTTTTCCGAAGGATAAATGGTAAATGGCATCCAGTATATTCGTCTTTCCTATACCATTATTTCCAACAATACAGTTAATCTTATCGTTGAAAACGAATGATTTGCTGTCAAAATTTTTATAATTAAGGAGAGAAAGTGCTTTTAAAATCATATAAATGGCAGCTTAACGAAGCTTTTGGAGCTTAACCGATAAAAAGAAGTGCAAATTATTGAAAAATATCAAATAAATACCCTTTTAGTTATGAAGAAAAATTATATTTTTGCGCGACAATAAATTAGACTGAATTCATGGCAACATATAATAAGAGAGGTTATAAACCAAAAACGACGGAAGAGAAGCAAGTTAATGTAGAGGAAGAATCAACTACAGCTGAGGTATTTAATGCCCTAGATGAATCGGCTTCTAAAACGGAAGACTTTGTTGCTAAAAACCAAAAGTACATCTTTATTATTATTGGTATAGTTGCTCTTGTTGTTTTAGGATCTTTAGGGTATAAAGAATTTATTTCTTCTCCTAAGCAAGCATCGGCAATGAATGATATGTTCCAAGCTCAAAAATATTTTGACCAAGCTGTAACAGGTGTAAAGAAAGATTCTTTATACAATTTAGCTTTAAACGGTGGTGAAGGTAAATTTGGTATGTTAGATATTATTGAAGAATATAGTGGTACACCTTCAGCTAATTTAGCTAACTATTACGCTGGTACGGCTTACTTAAGATTAAAAGATTACAAAAATGCTGTTGAGTATTTAGGTAATTTTGATAGTGAAGATGAAATATTAGCGCCTTTAGCAAAAGGTAATATTGGTGATGCTTTTGTTCAATTGAATCAAAAAGAAGATGCTTTAGGATATTATGTGGAAGCTGCCGAAATGCGTGATAACGAATACACAACACCAATGTACCTATTTAAAGCGGGAACAATTGCTTTAGATTTAGGTCAATCGGATAAAGCCTTAAGCTACTTCAAAAGAATTAAAGAAGATTATTCGAATTCTTCAGAAGCTGCTCAAGTAGAAGTATTTATTGGAAGAGCAGAAGTGTTGGCAAATAAATAAATTGCTATTATATGGCTACGGCAAATAAAAATTTATCAGAATACGATAAAGCAACAATCCCAAACGCGAGTAAATTTCGGTTTGGGATTGTTGTTTCAGAATGGAACGATACCATAACAGAAGGCCTTTATAAAGGGGCTTTCGATGCTTTAATTGACAATGGTGTATTGCCTAATAATATTGTGCGTTGGGGTGTGCCTGGAAGCTTTGAGCTTATTTACGGATGCAAGAAAATGCAAGAACAAATGGTAAATGCGGTTATCGCTATTGGAAGTGTCATTCAAGGTGAAACAAAGCATTTCGATTTTGTTTGTGAAGGCGTTACTCAGGGTATTAAAGACTTAAACGTTTTAAATGAAACACCTGTGATATTTTGTGTGCTAACTGATAATAACATGCAACAGTCTATTGAACGTTCTGGGGGTATTCATGGTAACAAAGGAACCGAAGCGGCTATTGCAGCGATTAAAATGGCTGTTTTACGTCAGGATAGCTAAGGCATTCATTTTTTTATGTCTCTCTAGAATTTAGGTCGAATTAACGTGTCTTAAGGGCTAGTTATTGTTAACAATTTTTAGCATTCCAGTTCTTATTATCTGTCTATTTTTAAGTACTTTTGAAGGATAACGGTACTCGATTTTGTTTAAACAGCGTAAACATAAAACTTTCAATTATCAACCTCGATTTTCTAAGGAGAATCAAGCCGGTTCTAGACTAGAAGAAAATCAGAATACGCCCGATTTTGTCTCAAAATGGCGAAAAACTAGTGGTTCTAAACCTAAAATGCGTGGTGCAATGTCCACGAAAATATTAGTTTTAATCTTGGTATTATTATTGATTTGTATGTATTTACTAGATAAAAAATACCTCTAACCTAAAAACTAAAACTCATGGGAATTTTAAAGTCACGTAAAAACAAAAAATTTAGCTACACGCCGCGTTATTATGATGATAAAGGTGAGGGGAGTCCGTTTGAAATAAAACACAAATTTGATGAATACCGTAAAACAGTTGGCGATAATAAAGGCTTAAAAGGGAAATTTGTTGACGCTTTAGATGATTTGAAAAACAATCAGGATAAAGGCGTAAACAAACGTCTTTTCATTATAATTGCCGTGCTGCTTTTGGTATTTTTATTTATAATCGAATTCGATTTATCTATTTTCTTTTCAAAATAATTTATGGCAGACATTATACAGCTTTTACCCGATCATGTTGCAAACCAAATCGCAGCAGGAGAAGTTGTACAACGCCCAGCTTCTGTAGTCAAGGAACTTCTTGAAAACGCTATTGATGCTGGTGCAGATATGATAAAACTTATAGTAAAAGATGCCGGAAAAACCCTTGTTCAAGTAATCGACAATGGTAAAGGCATGAGTAGTACCGATGCGCGACTTAGTTTTGAGCGCCATGCGACTTCAAAAATTAAAAATGCTGAAGATTTATTTCAACTGCATACCAAAGGATTCCGAGGTGAGGCTTTAGCAAGTATCGCTGCTATCGCGCATGTTGAATTAAAAACTAAACAAGACGCAGACGATGTTGGAAATGCACTTGTTATGGAAGGTAGCCATGTCGTTTCGCAAGAAATTGTTGTAACGCCAACAGGGACTTCAGTTTCTGTAAAAAATCTTTTTTTTAATATTCCCGCAAGACGTAATTTTTTAAAATCAGACACTGTTGAGCTACGTCACATTATTGATGAGTTTCATCGTGTGGCCTTAGCGCATCCAGGTATTAGTTTTGCTTTATATAATAACGGTAGTGAATCTTTTAATTTGCCGATTAGCAATTACCGCCAGCGTATTGTAAATATCTTCGGAAATAAAACGAATGAAAAATTAGTACCCGTTGATGAAGATACCGAAGTGCTTAAAATTTCTGGTTTTGTTGGTAAGCCTGAGTTTGCTAAAAAAACAAGAGGCGAGCAGTTCTTTTTCGTGAACAATCGTTTTATTAAAAGCGCTTACCTTAATCATGCTATAGCTTCTGCCTTTGATGGTTTGTTAAAAAACGGCATGCATGCCAGGTATTTTCTGAATTTAACAGTAGATCCACAAACCATTGATATCAATATTCATCCTACAAAAACTGAAATTAAGTTTGACGATGAGCATACGCTCTATGCTATTTTAAGGGCAGCAGTAAAACACAGTTTAGGGCAATTTAATATCGCACCTGTTCTTGATTTTGAACGTGATCCTAATTTAGATACACCATATAATTACAAGGAAAACCCGGTAACTACGCCAAAGGTTGAAGTAGATAGAACTTTTAATCCTTTTAATGAAGCGCCCGTCACTAAAAGTGAAGGTCGTAGCAGTTCAGGTACTTCTTTTAGACAAGCAGCAACGAAACAGACCCCTTCAGATTGGGAGAGTTTATACGTTGGTTTAGAGTCTAAAGGTAATGAGAGTCAGCACGACTTTGCGGAAGTTGAGTTTGAAAGTGAAGAGGAAACCTTATCTATTTTTGAAGGTGATCATCAAGTTGAACAATCGCATACCACCTATCAATTACATAATAAATATATCGTAAGTACGATTAAATCGGGCATGTTAATTATCGATCAATATAGAGCGCATCAACGTGTATTGTATGAGGAATTTTTAAGAAACATGACCACAAGAGAAGGGGTGAGCCAGCAGTTATTATTCCCATTACAATTGCATTTTTCACCGCAAGACATCGCTATTGTGAATCAATTAAAATCTGATTTAGAACATACCGGTTTTGTGTTTTCTAACGTTCAAGAAGAATTGGTTGAAATAACAGGAGTTCCTGTTGGTGTTCCAGAAAGTGAGGTGTCTATTATCCTCGAACAACTTATTAGTGATGTAGAGAATGAGGTTCCTGATAGTAATTTTAGTGCTACCGATTTATTAGCTAAATCGATGGCCAAAAGTTTAGCTATAAAAACGGGACAGTCTTTAAAGAAAGACGAACAAGAGCATTTAGTGAATAAATTATTTGCTTGTAAAGATCCTAATGTCTCACCAGCCAATCGCGTTACCTTTGTAACGATGAGCGTGGATGAACTAGATAAAAAGTTTATATAATATTATAGTAAAAAATAGGTTGTAATTTTGAAGTGCGTATTTATAACCAACACAACGTTTACTATAGAAGATTTTAAGTTATGATGAGAATTTCAGAAACCGTAAAACACCTGATAATCATTAATGTGATTATGTTTGTTGGTACGATGTTTATTGGGGGCGGTAATCTTTTTTATGAATGGTTCGCCATGTATTTCCCTAAAAATGATGCCTTTCAACCTTGGCAAATTATCACGCATATGTTTATGCATGGCGGTGTAACCCATATTCTATTCAATATGTTTGCTTTATGGATGTTTGGAACTCCAGTAGAGCAGGTTTTAGGCTCCAAGAAGTTCTTATTCATTTATATTTCAGCTGGTTTAGGGGCTGTGTTATTACAAGTAGGATTCTATTACTTTCAATACATTCCTAATTATAATGCCTTGTTAGAATCGGGGTTATCTGCTGAAAGTATAAAACAATCTCTAGTTTCCGGACAAGTTAATTCTGGAGTAACTAATGCGCAATTAGAACTTTTAAAAACTATTTTTCCAGCTTACAATGCCAGTATGGTTGGAGCCTCAGGTTGTATAATGGGGATTATGGCCGCTTTTGGGATGATGAATCCAGAGGCTAAATTGATGATGATTTTCTTACCTATTCCTATTAAAGCAAAATATTTTATTCCAGGAATTATACTTTTAGATTTATTCTCCGGTTTAACAGGACAATCATTCTTTAGTCCAAGTAATACAGCTTATATGGCACACGTTGGTGGTGCTTTAACTGGTTTTTTTATTATGTGGTATTGGAAAAAAAATCAGTTTAACCAAAACCGTTGGTATTAATGAATACTTTGGTCGACGACATAAAAAAGAAACTTTCTAACCTTAATGTGTTAGAAAAAATAATTGCCATTAATGTGGTGGTTTTTATTTTGTCTTTTCTTTTGAAACCGATTATTTCATGGTTTGAATTACCGAGTAGTTTCAATGAATTTATTCTTAATCCATGGACGATCATTACTTATGCTTTTCTGCATTATGATGTCATGCATATTTTATTCAATATGCTTTGGTTGTATTTCTTAGGCCAAATGTTTTTGAATTTATTTAGCACGAAAATGGCCCTCAATATTTACTTTTTAGGCGCTATTTCTGGAGGTTTATTATTTGTTTTAAGTTACACCCTGCTGCCAGGCGTATTTCAAGGGAATACAAGGTTGCTAGGGGCTTCTGCAGCTGTACGTGCGTTACTTATCTTTCTTTGTGCTTATACGCCCAACCAAGAGATGCGCTTTTTTACCTTTAATATTAAACTTTGGTATATTGGTGCCTTTATTGTTGTCTTGGATGTTTTAGGGCTATTTGGTACGAATGCTGGTGGTAACTTAGCCCATATTGGTGGTGCATTACTGGGGTTTGTTTATGCCAAACAACTTTTAAAGGGGAAAGATATAGGAAAAGGTTTCGAGGGGTTAGCCCATACCGTTTCAGGTTGGTTTAAATCTTCTAAAAAAGGCCCTTTAAAAACGGTTCATAAAAATAAAAGTAAAGTTGGCGGTTACGCCAAATCAGATTTTAATGCTTTTAATAACCAGAAGAAAATTGATGTTATTTTAGATAAGATTAGTAAAAGTGGTTATGAGAGCTTGACCGCTGAAGAAAAGGAATTTTTATTTAGGGCGGGCAAATAATCAGATGAAAAACTTAAGCTTTATTAATAAAATCATTTACATCATTAATTTGATTTTTGCTGTATTGCTGCTTTTTTCATTTATTTTACCTTATTTACCACCGCGTACATTTGCCATTTTAGCCGTGGTTAACTTGGGGGTTACCTTTTTAATTGGCTTAAATTTTTTATTCGTTTTATATTGGCTTATTAGATTGAAAAGACAATGTTTGTTGTCCATAACGATATTACTTATTGGTTATTTTCTTTATGGTTCATTATATCGATTTACATCAGTAAAAGCGGTCTCACATCCTGAAAACATTAAGGTGATGAACTATAATGTACGCCTTTTTGATTTGTACGACTGGATTCCCGAAGATAATACTCAAGATAAAATTGTTGAATTTATAAAAAAGGAATCGCCAGATATTATTTGTATTGAAGAGTTTCATCCAAGAGAACAATTAGATTTTTCCTTTTATAAATACCGATACCAAAAAATAGCAGGTAAAAAAGTAAAGCACGGTCAAGCTATTTTCTCTAAATTTCCAATTATTAGTTCTGGTTCTTTAGGTTTTGAAAACACCTCCAATAATGCTATTTTTGCCGATATTGTTAAAGGTGTAGATACTTTTAGAGTTTATAATGTACATTTAGAATCTTTGCATATTAACACACAAGTGGAGAGCTTGAGAAAGGAAACTTCCGAAAGGTTATTTAAAAGAATTGAAACGAGCTTTATTATGCAACAAACGCAGTCTGAACTCTTTTTAAAACACAAGAAAAACTGCAAGCATAAAGTGATTGTTTGTGGCGATTTTAACAATACAGCCTTTTCTTATGTCTATAGAAAAATTAAGGGGGATCTAAACGATACTTTTGATGAAGCCGGAAATGGTTTCGGACGTAGTTACGATTTTAAGTTTTTCCCCGTTCGAATTGATTTTATTCTTGCCGACAAAGCCTTCAATGTAAATGGCTTTAAAAACTACGATGAGCATTATTCTGATCATTATCCGATTATGGCCACGTTAAGCCTGGAATAATGGTATAAATATGCCTTAGGTAATACCTCACATAAAAGAACAATCTACGACATCTGCAAGAATGTGTATAACTAAGCCAAGACCAATGAGGCGTGTTTTCTTCGGAAATAATAAAAGCACATAAATGCCGATTGCATAATATGTGTGTAACGGATGAAAATTTATACTACAGCGGTTTGGTGAAAAAATAGGTGTAGCTAATAAATGATCCAAATCGATAAGCATACCAGCTATCATGATTAAATAAGCGGTTTTCCATTGGGGTTTAAACCAAACGAGTGCAACACCTAAAGGAATTAAGAAATGGCAGCCGTAGTGTGCTATGGGTTGAATCATTATGGCCTGATTAGGGTTTGCGATTCTAAATAACTTAAAGCGTTGGGGCCTTCATTAAAAAGTAAATCTAAGATGCTTAGGTTGGGTATATAACCATGTTTATCACCAAAAACTTGGGTGTAAGGTTCAAATTTTTGATTAATTTCCTTTTTTGCATGCACTAAAAACCGGCAGTCCGAATGCGTTTCTTCAACCGTTTTATAGGTTTCTGTTTTTGAAGTATTTAATTCTAGTTGCAAGCAATCTAAAATAACCTCCGTACATTTTAAATTATGATCTAAAATGAACTCGGATTTCTCAGTAAACAAAGGCTGAAGTTCATCTTCATAATATTCAAAAAAAGGGGAGGTGCGGTATGCTGATAATAGTGATTTCCAATGTAGGCTTTGCCAGTTTTCAGCATTAAAAATTTTTACATCTTTATATTTCTGACGGTTTTTTTGAGAATGTACTACTGGTATATTCAGCGTTAACTTGCCATTAGCACCGTAGATATAACAGCGGTTTCTATAAGTTTGCTTTATAAAATTATCGTCGGTTTCAAAAACAACAGATTCGGCTTTCGCCATGGCAACACATTGGGCAATACTCGGGAAATATGTAGGGTGAATTAAAACAGACATAAATAAAAAAGATAACGGTACCGAAAAGTCTTCAGTACCGTTTATAATAGGTTTTTAATTATTTGCTTTTTTATGGCTTCTCCATTTACTAAATCCGAAATATCCTGCAAGTAAAATAAGGAACGGTATTAAAAATGATGTGGCTTTCCCTTCCCCACTAACGGTCGTAAAGAAACGGTCCCATCTGGCTTTTGCACCATCCCAACTCATCCAAATAAATACAGGTTTACCAACCACGTGATCGAAAGGGACAAAGCCCCAGGCACGCGCATCTATAGAATTATGGCGGTTATCACCCATCATCCAGTAGTAATTTTGCTTGAAGGTGTAGTTAGTGGCCACTTCGCCATTAATTAAGATTTGGTTGCCTTGAACTTTCAAGTCGTTGCCTTCATATTCCGAAATAACACGTTTGTATATCGGTAAATTTTCTAGGTTAATAGCAATGGTTTTACCTGCTTCAGGAATGTATAACGGTCCGAAAAAATCTACGTTCCAATTGTAGGCTGGATCGTGTGGGAAAATGTTAGGATCTCTTAAACCTTTTTCTTGAATATTAGGTTTGATACTCGTTACATTCGGATTGTTTTTAAAGCTAGCTAAAGCTTTATCTGAAATTGCCGAAAAGTAATAGGTGTTATTTTTATTTATGATGCCAAATCCATCGGTAATATCATAACGAGATTTGAGGTATTGAGGATTAAATTGGTTGGTTTTTGGCTGTACATAATAACTAAATTGTAAATGTGCGCGATCTGGCAACTCGTTTTTCTTACCGTTAATATATACAAAGCCATCTCTAACTTCTAGTGTATCACCAGCCACACCTACACAGCGCTTAACTAGGTTTGTCTTTTTGTCTATAGGTTTGTAGTAATTTCTATTGGGTTTAAAGTTATTCATATCAAGCAGCGTATCGGCTGGCTGATTGAATACCACAATGTCGTTACGTTCTATGTTTTCAAAACCTGGAAACCTTAGGTATGGTAATTGTAATTTATTTTTCCATGACGTGTTTCTTTCCTCGAAATGATCGTCAAACAAATATGATTTACTACCAAGCCCTGGAATGGTATCGTGCACCATTGGTGCTGCTACGGTAGTCATAGGAACTCTAGCGCCGTAATGAAACTTACTAACAAATAGAAAGTCGCCAACCAGTAATGATTTCTCTAAAGATGACGATGGAATTGTAAACGGTTGAATAAAATAAGTATGTACAATCGTGGCTGCAACTATAGCAAATAGTATCGAACTTATCCAATCTCCAGCAGCTGTTCTTGGTGTTAAACTGCGTTTGTCCATATAAGTAACATCAGCAGCATAGTTAAGGTAGTAGTTATAAAAACCTAAGGTAACTACCGCCAAAACGGTATCTACGGTTTGGTTTTTACCAAAACTTCTTGCGGTCTCAACCCAAATAACTGGAAACATGATGAGATTAACAATGGGTAAAAATAAGAGGATGACCCACCAAAGAGGTCGGTTTATTATTTTCATTAAAACAACAGCATTGTATACTGGAACGAAAGCTTCCCATGCTTGTCTGCCTGCTTTAATGTATAATTTCCAGGTGCCTAAGCCATGAATAACCTGAATAATCAAAATGAATATAAACCATTGTGGTAATGTCATAATCTAATATTTTTAGTTTTTTGTTAGTAGTAAGGACGACTTCATGTGTTACCGAAACGGTTTACTATTAACCAATATTTAACACATCGTTCATCGTGAATATGCCAGATTTACCAACAATCCATTCTGCTGCAACGACTGCGCCAAAAGCAAAACCTTGTCTGGTGTGTGCGATATGTTCAATGTTTATAGTATCTACTTCACTTTCGTATGCTACGGTGTGTGTGCCAGGAACATCTTCAATACGTTTAGCTACAATTGGAATGGTAGTGCTATCACCTTCATCTAATTTCCAATTTTTATAGTTTGAATTATTAGCTATAACATCGTTAGCTAAAGAAATAGCTGTTCCGCTTGGCGCATCTAGTTTTTGTGTATGATGAATTTCTTCCATGGAAACATTATATTGTTTCAAGGTGCTCATCATTTTGGCAAGTGTTTTATTGAGTTCGAAAAAAATATTAACGCCTAGACTGTAATTAGATGCATAAATAAAAGCACCATTTTTTTCTTTACATAATGCTACTGCTTCATCATAACGATCTAACCAACCTGTGGTACCAGAAATAACAGGTACATTGTTATTTAAGCAGTTTGATATGTTATTAAAGGCTACATTAGGGATGCTAAAATCGATAGCAACATCTGCTTTGGTGATGTCGTAATCTGTATCGTTTTTATCGATAGTTAAAACTACTTCATGCCCGCGTTTTATCGCGATTTGTTCAATAGTTTTTCCCATTTTTCCGTATCCAAGTAATGCTATTTTCATCTGTATTTTTTTATTGTTTTACATCTAGTAAGATGTTATTTTTCAATTTAAAACTTTGTTCGTACACACTTAATTTTGGCAATTTTTATATTAAAATTTAAAATTAAGTGTTAATCCTAGATCACTAGACGCATCAAAATCATTTATTTTATAATGTGGTGCTAGTGATAAGTTTTCATCAATGTTATACTGCATTAAATGCGCATCTACATTGGCGTCAATTATATTTAGAGCGTATAAACCAATCGTAATTAAAAGTGATATTTCTTTGTTACGACGATAAAATTCTTGTCCGCGTTGCAGGCCATCAGTAGTTACCGATGGAGTTGTTAGTTGGTTGCCGTTGCTATCTAGGTAAAACTCATCGTTTGTAAATCCTGCGAGTCTGCTTTTGTAAGCATCACGGTACCTGTTATATTCTTTATTGTTTTTTGAGTAGAAATAAATACCTGTTCCCAATGCTGCCCAAACCACAGGGATTTTCCAATATTTTTTATTGTAGGCTTGCCCTAAACCCGGTAGAATAGCGGAATAGAAGGCCGCTTTTGCAGGTGCTAGCGCATTAATGGGTTCTCTAATTTCCATAATAGAATCTACGGCAATTACGTTGGCAACTTCCGTTTTCGATTCTGTTTTAGTCGCGGTTTCTTCTTCTTGAGCTGTTATTGAAAAGCAACATAGAAAAAAGAAAATACAAGCTAATAGAGATTTATTTGGAATCACCTTGAACTAGTTTTTTAATACGGTTAAAATCTTCTTCAGAATGAAAAGGTATGGTAATTTTACCTTTGCCATTTTTTGAGACTTTAACGTCAATTTTATGTCCAAAGTATTCTGAAAACGCTGTAACACCTGTTTTTACAAAATCAGGAACTCCTGGGGTTTTTGTTTTTGCTTCTGGTGTTTCAGTTTGATCGGAATCGTTATAATTACGTACTAACTGTTCAGTTTCTCTTACAGAAAGTTTATCAGAAAGTATTTTTTCGTAAATATCAAGTTGAATATTTTGATCTTCAATGGTTATTAAAGCACGACCATGTCCCATAGAAAGAAAGCCGTCGCGCATTCCTGTTTGAATAATGGGGTCTAACTTTAGTAAACGCAAATAGTTAGCGATTGTTGAACGTTTTTTTCCAACACGCTCGCTCATTTGTTCCTGCGTTAAATTAATTTCGTCTATTAAACGCTGGTAGGATAGTGCTATTTCAATTGGGTCTAAATCTTGACGCTGAATATTTTCAACAAGGGCCATTTCTAGTGATTCCTGATCGTTCGCAATTCTTACGTATGCAGGAATGGTTTCTAAACTTAATAATTTAGAAGCTCTATAACGACGCTCACCAGAAACCAATTGGTATTGATTTAAACCTAGTTTTCTAACCGTTATAGGTTGAATAATGCCTAGTTCTTTAATGGAAGTTGCGAGTTCACGAAGGGATTCTTCGCTAAAATTAGTTCGCGGTTGGAATGGGTTAACCTCGATGAAATCGATATCCAATTCCACAATATTACCAATAACTTTATCTGCGTTTTCATCTTGTACCGATTGAATGTCGTTACTTGGGTCTTTTAATAGTGCAGATAAACCTCTACCTAAAGCCTGTTTTTTTATTGCCTTAGCCATAATAGTTATGCGTTTTTATTGATAATTTCTTTTGCCAAACTTAAGTAATTGCTTGCACCTTTACTTGCGGCATCATAGTTAATAATGCTTTCGCCGTAACTTGGTGCTTCACTTAAACGTACATTTCTCTGAATGATGGTTTGAAATACCATATCGTTAAAATGTTTTTGAACCTCTTCTACCACTTGATTTGATAAACGTAAACGTGAATCGTACATCGTTAATAAAAGACCTTCAATATCCAGATCTGAATTGTGTATTTTTTGAACACTTTTAATCGTGTTTAAAAGTTTTCCTAAACCTTCTAAAGCGAAATATTCGCATTGAATAGGAATAATAACAGAGTCTGCAGCAGTAAGTGCGTTTAATGTTAATAATCCTAAAGAAGGCGCACAATCAATTAAAATATAATCGTAATCTTCTTTAATTTCTTGTAATGCTTTTTTTAGCATATACTCGCGTTGGTCTTTGTCAACCAATTCGATTTCGATAGCGACCAAATCAATGTGTGCAGGAATGATATCCAGGTTTGGTGTTTCGGTTTTTACAACGGCATCTTTAGCTATGTTTGAATGCTCAAGAAGCTGGTAAGTGCCAATTTCAACCGTTTCTACATCAATACCAATTCCAGACGTCGCGTTAGCCTGAGGGTCTGCGTCTATCAGTAATACTTTTTTTTCAAGCACGCCTAAAGAAGCTGCTAAATTTATAGAAGTCGTGGTTTTACCTACGCCTCCTTTTTGATTAGCGATTGCTATGATTTTACCCATAAAATGATTTGGTTTTATTCGTGCCAAAAATACGATTAATTAATTAGGAATAAAAATTGAACTTGTTAACAAAATACTTAAAAAAAATGGCTTGTAATTTAATTAATTATAAGCTAATCGATTAAAATTTCTAAAATTTTAATCGCGGCCTCACTTATTTTAGTGCCTGGACCAAATACCGCTACTGTACCAGCGTCAAATAAAAACTGATAATCTTGCTTAGGGACTACGCCGCCAACGATAACCATAATATCATCGCGGCCATATTCTTTTAAGGCTTCAATAACTTGAGGGACTAAAGTTTTATGTCCTGCCGCCAATGATGAAATGCCCAAGATGTGCACATCATTTTCAACGGCCTGTTTAGCAGCTTCTTCTGGTGTTTGAAATAAAGGGCCAATATCGACATCGAAACCAACATCGGCATAAGCTGTAGCAACCACTCGAGCACCACGATCATGACCATCCTGACCAATTTTAGCAATCATAATACGAGGCCTTCTGCCGTCTTGAATTGCAAATTTATCAGCTAGGTTTTGAGCCTTCTTAAAAGCTTTATCATCTTTTATTTCTTTACTATACACGCCCGAAAAAGAATTTGTTTCTGCTTTATGTCTTCCGTAAACAGCTTCTAAAGCATCGCTAATTTCACCTAACGTGGCACGTGCTCTAGCTGCTAAAATAGCTAATGCGAGAAGGTTCGAATCCTCTCGCCAGTGAACGTCTTTTTTAGAAGTTACATTTTCCGAATTTAAGGAAATTCGAGCAGCTTTGGTTAAATTGTTTAAAGCGACTTTTACTTTCTTAGAATCTCGCTGTAGTTTTATGTTGTTTAATCTTTCTATTTGGGCATCCCGAACGGCGTGATTGTCGACTTCTAAAGTTGAAATGTGCGTGTCTTTTAATGGTTGAAAATTGTTAACGCCAACAATAATGTCTTGACCAGAATCTATACGCGCTTGTTTTTTAGCTGCAGCTTCCTGAATTCTAATTTTAGGAATTCCAGCTTCGATAGCTTTAGTCATGCCTCCCAAGGCTTCAATTTCCTGTATGTGTTTCCAAGCTTTATTGGCGATGTCGTGGGTTAGTTTTTCTATAAAATAACTGCCAGCCCAGGGATCGACGGTTTTTGTAATTTGTGTTTCGTCTTGTAAGTACAATTGTGTATTTCTTGCTATTCTAGCCGAAAAATCGGTTGGTAAGGCTATAGCTTCATCCAAGGCGTTAGTGTGTAAACTTTGGGTGCCTCCAAAAATCGCAGAAGTCGCTTCAATAGTTGTTCTGGTGACATTATTAAAAGGATCTTGCTCGGTTAAACTCCAACCAGAAGTTTGACAATGCGTACGCAGCATGGATGATTTTGGGTTTTTAGGGTTGAATGGTTTCATCAATTTCGCCCATAACATTCTTGCAGCGCGCATTTTTGCAATTTCCATAAAATGATTTAAACCGATACCCCAGAAAAAAGATAGGCGTGGGGCAAAAGTATCAATATCCATGCCCGTGGCTAAACCTGTTCGAACGTACTCTAAACCATCAGCAAGGGTGTAGGCCAATTCAATGTCGCAAGTGGCTCCTGCTTCTTGAATGTGATAACCAGAAATGCTGATACTGTTGAATTTAGGCATGTGTTTACTCGTAAATTCAAAAATATCTGAAATAATTTTCATGGAAGGTTCTGGCGGATAGATATAGGTGTTCCTAACCATAAACTCCTTTAATATGTCGTTTTGAATGGTGCCTTCAAGTTGTTCTAGCTTAACGCCTTGTTCTTGTGCGGCAACAATAAAAAAGGCCATAATTGGAAGTACGGCGCCATTCATAGTCATGGAAACCGACATTTTATCTAATGGTATTTTGTTGAAAAGTAATTTCATGTCTTCAACAGAATCGATAGCTACCCCTGCCTTGCCAACGTCGCCAACAACACGTTCATGATCGGAATCGTAACCTCTATGTGTTGCTAAATCGAAAGCCACCGAAAGTCCTTTTTGACCAGATTTTAAATTTCGTCTGTAAAAGGCATTGCTTTCTTCAGCAGTTGAAAAACCAGCATATTGTCTTATGGTCCAAGGCTTATGTACATACATTGTGCTGTATGGACCACGAAGGTATGGTGAAATACCAGCAGCGAAATTTAAATGCTCTAAATGATCTGTATCTGCCTTTGAGTAATTTGATTTAATATCAAGACCTTCAGGGGTTAAAAAAGAATCTCCTGTGCCTAAGCTTTTGCTCGGTGCATTTTTCTTAACGGTGATATGTTGAAGGTTTTTTCTCAAATCGGTTTACTTTCAATAATAAAATTAGTGCTTTGTTTATTTTGGTATTTTGTTGAAATCGACTTTTTGCTCAGGTGTTTCTTGCTTAGCTTTTGTTAAGTCGACGTCGAATAATTTTGAGTAAAATAGGTCTAATGCCACGTATGTAGCGAGGTTTTTATCTTTTAATAAACTCATGTATTTGTTTGATAAGGCCGCGCTAAATAGTTTCGGACTTAAACTGTTGGTAGATAATAGGGCATTAAATGTTGTTTTTAATGCTTGATCCTTTATACTATTTGAAATGCATTTTATAAAAGCACCATTGTAATTTAAATGACTATTGGGGTTATTAGCATCCCATAGGTCGTTTTCGTTTTTTAAGGCTTCAAAAACTTCAATAGTATGAGGTGAAACAATTTCTTCGAATTTTACCCGGTCGTAGGCTGCATTTCTAATGAATAAATTATAAGCTTGGTTTAGTCTATTTTGTGGTCTGTTTTTTTTATAATAAATAAATATATCGGCTTCAAAACTATAAACAGCCTCTTTTAGTAATTGATTGTTGAGACCTTCGCAAATTAAGGCATCGGGTTTGTCGCTATACTTAAAATTGGTAAAAGTGCTTTCTTTTTTACAACTCAAAGTTACCGTTAATAAGAGGGCTATAAAGGTGAATTTTAAGAGTTTTTTAGTGTTCATTTTTTAATCGTTTTTGTTCTTGAGATTCAGCTAATCGTTTTTCTATTATAGGTTCTATTAATGTTTTACGCGGATTTGTTTTTACAAATGGATAGAGGTCCAATTGATCTTTCATGAGATCATCTGGGTTTTGATGCTTGTTGGTGCCTATTAGGATAGTATCACCGTTTTCAAACTGTTGTGATTCTTTCTGAGCACTTTCCTTAATTTTTCTTTGAATAATGCCCGCTTTCAGTTGTTTTAAGAAACCACCATTTCGTTCGATATCTTTAAATAATTCTAGCGCTTTTTCCGAAAGTTGCTGGGTCAAACTCTCAACGTAATATGACCCGTCTGAAGGATTATTCACCTTATCAAAATAACTTTCATGTTTTAGAATAAGCAATTGATTCCTAGCAATACGTTCGCTAAAGGCATTGGTTTTCTTAAAAATGCTGTCGTACGCCCGATTACAAATCGTATTGGCACCACCAAGAATTGCGCTCATGCATTCCGTTGTACTTCTAAGCATGTTGGTATGCGCATCGAAAATGGTTTTATTGCGTTTTGTTGGTGTTGCTGTAATTTGGCAGTTGGTGTTCATGCCATATTCAGCAGCTAAAGTTTCCCAAAGTAGGCGTAAGGCTTTTAGTTTAGCAATTTCAAAAAAATAATTTGACCCCACAGTTACATTAAATACAACTTGGTATTCTGCTAGTTTTACCGAACGATTATTTAAAGCATTTACGTATTCATTGAGGTGGGCAAGCGCATAGGCTAATTGCTGTACCATGGTCGCTCCGGCATTTTGATATAACGACACATGAACTGTAATTGTGGACGTTTCAGAGGTTATGCTTTCGTAGCTTTTAAAGTCTGTATGGATGTTGTTAAACCAATTTCCTGTTTTTGCAAGCTGGTGAATAATATCAATATCAATAATAGCCTTCGGGATATGTTGTAATATATTTTGAATTAGTATTTCTGAAAGACACTGAAGTTCGAAAATGAATTGGTGGTTTTCAAGGGCAATGTTTTCGACTAATTTTTCAATTGAAATGGCTTCAGAAGGTAAAACAAATTTAATGCTTTCTGCACCACGATTTAAAACATTAATGGCGTGTTGATTGGATTTTTCAACATCGGCAACAAAAATAGTTTGACAAATTTTCCATTGTGTTGCTTCGGTGTTTGAAGTTTTGGGGTTTGCATTAAAATCGTCGGCGTGATAAAATGGTTTAACGGCAATAGCTTCATTGGAATTCCAAATAAGCGCATGGTTATAGTTAGCACCTTGTAAATCGTACTGTATTTTTTGTTTCCACTGTTTTGAGGAAACGGGGTTGAATTCGCTAAATAGACCTTTAGTCATTTACATCCGTTTTTAGGCTGTCTTCGTATTCAATAATATAAATTTCCTCATCGGGGTATTTCATGTAATACTTTTCACGAGCAAATTTTTCTAAACCGTCATTAGTTTCTAGTTTTTTAAGGTCTTTTTTATCTTTAAGAATTTCCTTTCTATAGTATTCTTTTTCATTTTCAAGAGCGTCAATTTCACCGTTTAATTCGCTGTGAATAATCCATGAGTTGGCATCAAAAAAAAGCATCCAAACGATAAATCCAGCGCCAATGGGCAGAAATATGTTCTTAAAAGGTTTTAAATATTTATTCTTTTTGAATTTCATGTTATAATTTTTGAGCAATAATATTTTTTATAATATCCACGGCCACAACATTGTGTTTGTTATTAGGGATTATAATATCAGCATACTCTTTGGTAGGTTCAATAAATTGGGTGTGCATTGGTTTTAATGTGTTTTGGTAACGGGTTAAAACTTCATCTAAATCTCGACCACGTTCTGCAATGTCACGTTTTAATCGTCTTATTAAGCGCTCATCACTATCGGCGTGAACATAAATTTTAATATCACATAAATCTCGAAGTTCGGGGTTTGTTAGAATTAGAATACCTTCAACAATCATCACTTTCCGCGGATGCGTTAATATAATATCACCTGTTCTGTTGTGTTTTACAAAGGAATACACAGGCTGTTCTATAATTTTGTTATTTTTTAAATCCTTTAAATGTGCTGTTAGTAATTCAAAATCAATGGATCTGGGGTGGTCGAAATTTATTTTTATACGTTCATCATAACTTAAATGCGTGGTATCCATATAATAAGAGTCTTGCGAAATAACGCCAACTTCGCCTTCCGGAAGTTCGTTAAGTATTTTATTGACAACGGTTGTTTTTCCACAACCTGTGCCGCCGGCAATTCCTATAATAAGCATGGTTTTATTGTTTTATTGAACGCTTCTGCAAAGTTAGTTAAATGTAAAAGTGATTTCGAGTAAATGTTTATTTTTTAATAGACGCCACTTCTTTTTCTGTAATTATGTTTTTATTGGTATTGCCCCATTGGTTTGTAATGTAGTTCATAACATCGGCAATTTCATCATCATCTAAGCCCATGGCTGGCATGTTTCCATTATAGGTTATACCATTCACGACTATAGGTTTATTGATGCCGTATTTTAACAAATGTATGCTGGCGTTTCTTTTTTTAATAAGGTAATCGGATTTTGCTAATGGCGGATAAACGTTTTTTACACCCGCACCGTTTGGTAGGTGACAAGTCACACAAAAATCGTTATAAATAGCCTCGCCACGATCTATACTTTCAACTAAAGGATCTTGCGGTTTTGTATTGAAAATTATGCAAGATGTGACGCATATAATGCTTAATAGAAGTAGTTTCATAGGCTGAATTATTTGGTTTTAGAAACGATTTTGTAAATACCTTTGCCTTCTACAGCAATATAAATGTAGCCATCTGGCGCTTGAACGACATTTCTTAAACGGCCGATACCTTCAAATAATTTTTCGCGTTTTACCACCTTGTTGTTTTTTAGGACTAGATGTTCTAAATATTGAAATTTTAAAGCGCCTACAAGTAAATTATTTTGCCATTCTGGGTATTTATTAGAAGTCACATAAGTCATGCCGCTTGGCGCAATAGAAGGTGTCCAGTAAAAGAAAGGTTGTTCCATACCCGATTTATGGGTTAAGGCGGTTAATGTACTGCCTCCATAATTAACACCATAAGATATTATTGGCCAGCCGTAATTCTTGCCTTTTTTAATGATATTAATTTCATCGCCGCCCTGTGGTCCATGTTCATGCGCCCAAATTTGTCCGGTTTTTGGGTTTTTAATAAGGCCTTGCGGATTGCGATGGCCGTAACTGAAAATCGCTTTTTTTGCGTTTTTTGTATCAACAAAAGGGTTGTCTTTCGGGATGCGACCGTCGTCATGTAATCTGTAGATTTTTCCACAGTCTCTAGTGATATCTTGCGGATTGACATCTCTGCTATAACGATCGCCAATAGAGAAATATAAAAAACCTTCATTATCAAAAGTAATGCGTGACCCCCAATGGTTTCCGCTTCTGGTGTTTGGTTCTGCTTTGTAGAGGCGCTCCTTATTTATAAGTTTCTGGTTGTCTAATTGCGCGCGCATGATGGCTGTGTTTCCTCCTTTTTCTTCGCCTTCCGCGGAAGCGTATGTGAAATAAATCCATTCTGTTTCTTCATAGTTGGGATGCAAGGCGATGTCTAACAAGCCGCCTTGGCCACGGACATAAACCTCGGGAAGGTTCGAAATCGAGTGTTTTTTACCGTTCTTAAAAAGTATAAGTTCTCCAGATTTTTCTGTAATTAAGATGCTTCCATCGGGGAGAAAAGCCATACCCCAAGGGATGTTTAAACCGGGAACAATTAATTCGGTTTTATAATTATAGTTTGATGGTGTTGCGGGAATAGATTCTTTTTGTTGGGAGAAAGTCGCAAGGGTTACGAAAATTATAGCAAGGGAGATGTATAGATTTTTCATTTCTATTTGAATTTTATGAATGGAATAAGAAGCAATTTACTAAAATAATTCTGAGAAATTTTGGGCATAGAACAGCTCATGAAATAATAGTTGCATTATAAAATGATTAAACGTGAAATATTTATAAAAAAACATTTGCATAATGAATAAAAAGGGTATATTTGCATCCCGTTACAGATAACCTATTATTCGGGGTGTAGCGTAGCCCGGTTATCGCGCCGCGTTTGGGACGCGGAGGTCGCAGGTTCGAATCCTGCCACCCCGACTTTTTAAAGCCTAAAAAATCATAGATTTTTTAGGCTTTTTTATTTGTTTTGATAAAAAAAAGCCTTGTAAATCGTAAGATTTACAAGGCTTTTTGCTTAGTGTGTTTTTTATAAAAGTTGTTTAGTATGTGCTGGTTTTGTCTATTACAAACACTCTAGAGGCTTCACCATCTATTAGTTTATATTGAATTTGACGTGTGCCTCCTGTTGGGGCGTTATTCGAGTCGCCAGCTTTGTAAATTGGAAATCGTCTCACTAAACTTGTCTCTACAATGGCAAATTCATCATGGCCCATGTATCCAACACTAGCTTCATCGCCTTCTGAAAATGCTGGAAATGAAATTTGACTAATAGATTTACCGTTATTCACAGAATAGGCTATTACATTCCCGTAGGCCCCACTTCCAGCTGAAACGGTATAAATTAAGATTTCTGGAAAGCCATCAGAATTTAAATCCTCTATTTCTGCATTTACAACTTGCCCGTCTAATTCTGTTATTATTTCTTGATTATCTATTTCCAATCCTTTTGGCTGAATTGACAGTTCAGAAATTGAACCTTCCCCCGTATTTTTTACGTTAAAAGATATATTTTGTAGCGTTAAAGTTTTTTGAAATATCGTTTTAATTTCAGTTTCAACGGGTATTTCTTTTTGAGAGGCATCGCTATTTTCTATTTGTGTATCGCTAGTTTTTCTTTGTTCGTTTTTACATGCAATTATGGTTAATGTTCCAAAAAGTGCGAGTAAGATTGTTTGTGATTTTTTCATGATTTTTAATTATTTGAGCCCGATTTCAAAAAAAATAGACTCGATTAGTTTATACAATTATTTAGTGTTCTTGGGTTTTGTTTCACAAGGGAGTAAATTTACTCCTAACGCTTCAAAGCACCCGAAGTGTTTCCTTCCATCAAACTGATAATGTTTTCTAAAGATACCATATTTACATCGCCCATAACGGTATGTTTTAAGGCGCAAGCAGCAGTAGCAAAATCTAGGGCTTGAATGTCATTATCATAATGTAATAAACCATAAATTAAACCAGCAGCAAAGGCATCACCAGTTCCTACACGGTCTATGACATGAGAAATATTAAGCGTTTCTGTTTTAATGTATTGGGTTCCTGTCCAAATTCTTCCTTGAATTTCCTGTTCTGAAGCACTTACAGATTTTCTTTTCTTACCAACAACCTTTTTAATTCGTGGGTATGCTTTCATTAGTTCTTGGGCAGAGTCTTTAAGTTTTCCTCCAACTTCTCCCAGTCCGAACATTTCATTTATACCACGCGGACTCGTAATAACGATATCGCAGTGCGCTACTAATTTAGGCATCACTTCTTGCATGGTTTGTCCATATTTCCACATGTTTTTTCGTGAATTGATATCCCCAGAAACCATAATGCCCATTTTGTTGGCTGTTTTAATAGCTTCTAAGCAAGATAACGCAGCTCCTTCTGAAACGGCTGGGGTAATTCCGGTCCAGTGAAACCAATCGGCATCTTTTAGGACATCTTCCCAATCTATCATTTCTGGTTGTATTTTGGAAAATGCAGAGCCTTCTCTTTCATAAACCACGACACTTGGTCTATGCACAGCTCCTTTTTCAAGAAAATAAATGCCTAGTTTGTTGTCGCCATAAATAATTTGATCGCTACTTAGCCAATTTTTACGTAAAAATTGGGTAGCCGCTTTACCTAGCGCATTGTCTGGAAAACGTGTCATATGCGCCGCTTTCATTCCTAAGTATGCACATGAAATGGCAACGTTAGCCTCGCCACCACCATAAACTAATTCAAAAGAATTAGCTTGTGAAAACTTTAAATATCCAGGAGGTGATAAACGCATCATTACTTCTCCAAATGTTACCAGTTTTTTAGCCATGTTTTTAATTTATTTTTATTGTATTTAGTGTTATGCTATAATATTTATATGCTTTTTTTTAGAGCCTGTTTGTATTGCTGTCTTAATTTTCAAGTCAAAAACGATGAATCTCAATTAATAATAAAAATACAACATATTAAGCAAACCATTATTCTAGTACTATTAATTTAGGCACAAGATACATAATACGATATTTATTTGTTGAAGCTCTTTAATCAAGATGCCAGTTAATTTGTTATAAAAAAAATCGATAGAGGAAGGGTTTAGAATGCGTTACCTTTAATTTTGTAGATTAAAATGGAATTATCATAAATTTGGGTTTATTTTAGTCCAAAACCAAATTGTAATTTAAAATTACATGATTAAAAAAAACTGTTTTCTTGTATGTTTATTATTTTTTGGTGCTACGGTCTATGCGCAAAGAACTAGGCTTTTAGATTCTTTAAGTCCCACCCAGATGATTGATACCTTACTAATTGATAGGGATATCAATAACTGGTCTCTTAGGTTAATTACTAACTATAAGGGACAAAGTTTTAATTTAGTTGATAATGACTATAGATTGTCATTTAGACCTAATAATAGTGCGGGAATAGGGGTAGGTTTAGGCACTAGTAAGGTTATTTTAGATCTCGCTATTAATCTAACTAAGGAAGAAGAAAACCCTACCGAACGTTTTGATGTACAGAGTGCTTTTATACTTGGAAATCATAATTTAGTTGGACTCTATATTCAGTATTATTCAGGATTTAATATTGAAAATAATTTTGATAAGCCAGAATTTTTTAGAGAGGATATTGAGTCATTTTCTACGGGAGTTAATTACTTATACGCCTTTGAAGAACTTTCTTTTTCTACAGCTACTTTAAGAGCCGGCCTTATGAAATCTGAAAAAAAGCATTTTATAACTTTTGGTGTAGGTGGTTTTCTGGTTTATGATAAGTTTTCGGGCGACGACACTGTGGTGCCTGTTCATAGTGATTTTAAAGAAAACACCAATCTTAATAAATTTAAAGGCTTGGGGGTTGGTGTTTCTGGAGGTATTATTTCCGTTTTTGTGCTTCCGGCTAACTTTTTTATAAATGTAGATGTGACTCCAGGTATAGGCTTGATGGTTAAGTCGGCATATAACAGTTCAGGTAAACAGAAAGTTACTAACCCTATGCTTTACAAATTAGATTATAATGCCGGTATTGGTTATTCTTATAAGCGATTTTATATCACTCTTGCTTACGGCAATGGACTCTACACAACCCGTTTAAATGATGGGCTTAATTATCTTTTTGGTAATACTAAGGCTAAGATTGCTTTAGGGTATCGCATAAATACAAATAAAAAGCTGAAGTTTCCATTCGATTGATTTAAATTTTCGCGCAACAACTTATCAAGTTAGATTTAAATGTGTATGCGTTAAGCGCTAATGGCAGCACGTATTACCTTTAAATTATGGAATATGATGTTTTTATAATTGGTAGTGGGGTAGCTGGACGCTATGTTGCTAAAACTTGTGCGCAAGCTGGATTAACAGTAGCTATTGCCGATAATCGCGAATATGGAGGCACCTGTGCCAACAGGGGTTGTGATCCTAAAAAAATAGTGATGGGGCCTACTGAGGTTTACGATCTTGCCGATAATCTAGAGGGCAAAGGTGTAGCCAAGTTACCCAAATTAAGTTGGAAAAAAAATCAGAAATTTAAGAAGAGATTTACCGATAAAGTGCCACCTGGAATCGAGAACAAATTAAAGGATCTAGGGGTTACATTATATCATCAATCGCCCAAGTTTCTTGATAAAAACACGCTTTTGGTAGAAGGGAAAACGATTAAAGCGAAAAAAATAGTGATTGCTACGGGACAAATTCCGAGGTCGTTGGATTTGGATGGCGCTAAGTTTCTTCGAACTAGTGATGATTTCCTAAAGCTGAAAAAAATGCCTAAAAGCATGATTTTTATTGGAGCAGGCTATGTAGGTCTGGAATTTGCACATATGGCTACCAGATATGGTTGTAAAGTTACCGTTGTAGATCGCGGGGAGCGAGCTTTAGATGCTTTTGATGCCGATTTAGCTTCAGAACTTGTTAGAGTTTCAGAAGAAATGGGAATCAAATTTATTTTCAATTCAGAAATAAAAAATATTGAGAAGCTTAGTGAAAATTACCGTGTCAATTATAAACAAGGAAACAATAATGAGAAAATAAAGGCGCGCTTAATTTTTAATACCGCCGGAAGAGTACCGGCAATTGATGCATTAAACCTAGATAAAGGAGAGGTGACATTTTCAGAAAAAGGTGTGACCGTTAATAAATACCTTCAAAATACTTCAAATGAAGATGTTTATGCTTGTGGCGATGTTTCTAGTCATAGTGTGCCATTAACGCCTTTATCAGGTATCGAAGCAAAAGTGGTTTCAGAAAATATTATTTCTGGTAATAAGGAAGAAATAGATGTACCACTTGTGCCTTCAGCAGTTTTCACAATTCCTAATCTAGCCATGGTTGGTTTATCTGAAGCGGAAGCTAAAAAAAGATATAAAAACGTTATTGTGAAACATGAATTTCCTTCAAAATGGTATAATGTGAAACGCAGTAACGAAAAGGCTTATGGATATAAGATTATTATTAATAAGCGTACTAATGAAATTATTGGAGCGCATATTCTAGGGCCTCATGCGTCTGAAACCATTAATTTATTTACCCTGGCTATTAATTTAAAATTAACCACCGAGGCTGTGAAAAAAATGATTTTTATCTATCCTTCATGGTCTAATGATGTAAAACGTATGTTGTATTAAATGTCAAATACTAATCAAACCAAAACTTTTAAAATTAAGGATTTACCTTCGCTTATTGTAGAGACGTATAAGAACTGGAGTGCCGATGACCCTTTTAGATTAAGTGCCGTAGTGGCTTACTATGCAGTGCTTTCAATGCCCGGACTTTTAGTGATTATTGTAAATTCGGTAGGTTCCGTATGGGGTGCCGATATTGTGCAAGGTCAATTAACCAATGAAATTTCAAATGCCTTGGGTAATGATGCAGCAGATTCTATTAGATCCATGATGATGGAAACACAAAATAAAGAAAAAAGCACTTTCGCCACTATAATGGGGGTAGCTACTTTGCTTTTCGGTGCTACTGGAGTATTTTATCATTTGCAATTATCACTAAATCAAATTTGGAATATTACCCCTAAAACCAACTCTGGTTTTTCAAAAATGTTGTTAGATCGTACCCGAAGCTTTGCTTTTATTTTGGTTATCGGTTTTCTTTTACTCGTTAGTTTTTTAGTAACAACAGCTATAGCAACTTTAAATACTTCTATAAAAAGCATAGTGCCCGATTTTGTAGTATATATCGCTTTTGTGTTTGATGTGATACTTTCTATTTCGATTATTACGGTGTTATTTGCACTAATATATAGATACTTGCCCGATGTAAGAATTAGATGGAAAACAGTATGGGTAGGAGGTTTAATAACTTCTATATTGTTTGTTTTTGGCGAATTTCTATTAGGTGTTTATTTGGGTAAAACCAATCCTGGTTCTACATATGGTGCCGCTGGAACTATTGTGTTGATTTTACTTTGGGTATCATATTCCTGTTTAATATTGTTCTTTGGTGCAGAGTTTACCTATGTTTATGCAAAGAGGTATGGGTTAGGAATCCCTGAGAGTAAATAGGTTGTTAGTTGAACCCTTCTTTAGTGCGTGTTCTAATTAATTTCAACAAAAATACCCCCAATATGACATTGAGGGCATGGATTAATTAATTTGCACTATGTTTTGAGAGGACTACCAATCAGAGATTTCCTGCTCCAATTCTTCTCTTTTTTTTCCTGTTTTCTCTTGAAGTTTACCTAACATTTCATCAAATTTACCTTCAGCATACGTGATATCATTATCGGTAAGTTCGCCATATTTCTGTTTGAAACTACCTTTTACTTGTTTCCATTTACCTTCTAATTGATCTTTGTTCATAGTTTTTAAAGTTTAATATTTATTTCTGTTACTAAGTTACATAAGATGTGAGCGATGTGTTAGCTCAAAAAAACAATATATTGATGTAATCAATTAATTAACAAATTGTTGACCTTAGTTAATAATTTGTGTTATTAGGTTAAGCTTCTTAGGCCATTATTTTAATATTTGTAATTAAATATTAAAATAATGGCAGCTGTTATAAAAAGTGAAGCACAATATGAGGCTGTCTAAAATGAATAAATCCGAACTTATAGCCGTATTAAGAAATAACTTAAAGAAATACATAACAAAACCCCTATGAAAACAATCGATCCAAAAATTATACGTCAAATCTTTATTTTGCTTTTAATAGGGCTTATTGGTGGTCTAATTTTTAAAGAAATGGCACCTTATTTGTCCGGAGTACTTGGCGCCATAATTATGCATGTGCTTTTAAGAAAACTCATGTCCAAATTAGTGAAAGAGAACGGCTGGTCTCCAAATTGGGCGGCTGGACTATTAATGTTTATGTCCTTTATAGTTATTTTATTACCAATTGCAGGGATCGTGATGATGTTAGGGAATAAAATAGGAATCGCCGTTGATAATTCTGAAAAGGTGATGAGTGCTGTACAGTCTAAACTTGATTATTTTGAAAAACGGTTTGGGTATGATTTAACCTCGCAATTAGACACAGAAGCTTTTTCTGGTTGGGTTTCTGAGAATTTACAAGGTTTGGTAGGAGGTACTTTTACCACCTTTATAACAATTTCTATCATGTATTTTTTACTCTATTATATGCTTACCAACCGCAAGCAATTGAAAGAATCTTTATTTGATTACATTCCCATAAGTGAACCAAGTTTGAAAATTATAGGTACAGAAACACGACAAATGGTTCGTGCAAATGCTTTAGGAATTCCTTTGGTGGCTATAGCTCAGGGGATTGTTGCATTAATTGGATTTTTAATTTTTGGTGTTGAAGATCCTTTTTTTTGGTCTGCTATAGTAACTTTTGGTTCCATGATTCCATTTGTTGGTAGTATGTTGGGTACCATTCCTGTTTTTATTTTAATGTTATCTCAAGGAAACACATTTCAAGCGTGGGGGGTTTTAGTTTACGGTCTTGTAATTGTGGGATCTACCGATAATATTATTCGATTATTTGTACTTCGAAAATTGGATGATGTGCACCCGTTAATCACGCTTTTGGGTGTTATTGTGGGCTTACCTTTATTCGGGTTTGTTGGCTTAATATTTGGACCACTACTTATTAGTTTGTTTTTAATCATCGTGCGTATTTATAAAAAGGAATACAGTAGAGGTGAAGATCAAGCTTTATAGGTGTTTTTTTCAATGCATAATTTTTTGAATTAAAATTTTAATGAATCAAGTTAACGCCTGAGGTTTTAATAGGGTACTTTAATCAAGAAGGAATAGGGGTTCGGGGTTTTAACTGGTTTAGTAACTACAAGAAATTATAAAATTAAATCAAGTGACTTCTGTGCTATTGAAATTAAGGACAAATAATCATGATAATAGGAATTATTGGAAGCGGTAAAATTGCAGAAAGCTTAGGTAAACTTTGGACTATAGCTGGCCATAAAGTTCTGTTTGGGGCTAAAGAACCTGGGGGTTTTATGGCCGTATCGTTAGAAGTAGGGGGAGATGCAGTTGCATTAAATTTAAATCGTGTTTTTGAGGTAAATGCAGATGTTTATTTGTTAGCGATGCCTTTTAAAAGAATTGATGAATTAGCCGAATTATATGCCGGTGCGTATGATAATAAAGTTGTGATTGATGCTACAAATCCGGTTCCTGAAAGAGACGGTGAGATTGCAAAGGATGTTTTAAAAGCGAATTACAATGCTTCAGAATATACCGCAATAAAATTTTCTACAGCAAAAACTGTCAAAGCCTTTAATACCATAGCGCCCGAACACTTGGAAAATAAAGCCTTCAAAAGTCAACATAAATTAGCAATTCCTTATGCGTCACAAGATTTAGAAAGCAAAAAAATTGTCAAGAAACTGATTATAGATATAGGTTTTGAAGCTTTGTATGTAGGCGATTTAAGCGATTCAAATATTATGGACCCAAATCAAGCTATTTATAGAAAGTCGTTAGAGCATGATGCCTTAAAAAGCTTAATCGATTCTACTCGATCCTTTTAAACCATCAAAAATATATGGCCTTATAAAAAAGTTTTTTTTCTGTTGATAAATAGCATTATTAATTCCTGCTTCTATTGGTGTAAATCACGACATAAGAATGTGTTAATGGAGTATCAAATGAAGAGATTATCGCAGTTTGGGCCCTCATGATTTTGGTTATTGCGATGGTGGGAAAATGGTATAATTAATGGGTAAAAATATGGAATTCACAACCTTTTTACTTACAAACATGTTTTAAATTTTAATTATGGAACAAAAATTCAAAATAAGCGAAGCGATCAATAAATTATGGGATAAGCTTGATGGTTGGATGGATGCTATCATTTTAAGATTGCCAAATTTTATATTAGCTATTTTAATAATGTTCGCATTTTATTTTATAGCGCGTGGCATTAGAAATTTATTGCGAAAGTTTCTACTCCGTAGAATAAGTCAAAAATCCATTCAGGATATCATTGCAAAAATGGTTTTTGTAACCGTTATTTTAATTGGTTTTTTTATCGCATTAGGGGTTTTAGAACTCAATAAAGTTTTGACTAGTATTCTTGCTGGTGCTGGTGTGGTAGGTCTTGCTGTAGGTTTGGCACTTCAAGGTACTTTAAGTAATACCGTTGGTGGTTTAGTGCTTTCGTTTATGCATAAAATCCGTATTAATGATTATATAGAAACCAATGAAGCTAAAGGTTTTGTTTCAGAAATAAGCTTAAGAAGCATCGTCTTACGAAGACCGGATAATAACTATACAGTGGTTCCCAATTCTAAATTTGTTGATAATGCCTTTACCAATTATTCTTTAAGTAAGCGTAGTCGAATTAGTGTAAGTTGTGGTGTTGGCTATGAAAGTGATCTTCAGGAGGTTGAAGATCTAGTTGTCCAAGTTGTTTCTGAAAATTTTGATCAAAAACCAGGAGAGTCTGTTGAGTTTTTCTTTACGGAATTTGGAGACAGTTCCATAAATTTTATAACCCGTTTTTGGATTGATATGGTAAAGGTTAAAGAAGCGTATGAAGGCAAACATAAAGCCATCAAATTGATTAAATCTAAGTTTAACGATCATGGAATTAATATTCCTTTCCCAATACGTACTTTGGATTTTGGTAAAAATAATCTTCAAGTTAGCAGAACCCTAAATGATGAATAATACTATTTTTAGCGATAGCGTTAATCAAAAAATGGGTTAAGTTAATCTATATAAGTCCTTTAATGTAGCTTGCTTAGTATAGAGTTGGGTATATATTAGATAATATATAGAAATGGGATTAGCAAAGAATGAAAAGGATTATATAAGAATTTATGAAGAAAAGGGCTATAAGTCTAACTTTCGTATTCAAAATGAAAAACTGATAAGCAGCGATACTAAAAACGTGTTTAGCCCCGAAGAAATTCAAATTGTTGCCATGCATCGGTATGAGGGGATGAGTAATCCCTCAGATATGTCTATGCTTTATATTATTGAAGCAAATAAAGAAGAAAAAGGAACTTTTTTAATGGCTTATGGTCCAAATGCAGAGACAGAAGTCGCAGAATTCTTTAATAAAGTGCCTAAATCAAACATTACAAATAGCAAGAATATTAATAACTAAGTTAGATATATTTTAGAGTTTTCATGAGTTCTAGATTAATAGCAGGTCTAACAGTATGCTCATCTTGTTTCTTTTAAAGAGAAATAAGGTGAGTTTTTTGGTTTTTACCCAAAGAGCGCATAAATGTTTTTTTACTAACAATTTTAAAACCACTAAATGCGAATGGCAGAAAACTTATTCTGGCTAAAAATATTAATTTTTAAAATATTTTGGTATATCTTTCGTGGGCTTAAGTGTAACGTGAAAAGGGCTTGGTTTAAATGACGTTTTTTGTGAAATATGATTTCAATATCATGTCTAAGACTTTATTAGAAGAGCAGCTTAATGCTTTAGATATTTCATACACATTAAATAGTGCCAACGCAATTACAATTACCGATGAATTATCTTCAGAAAAGCAAAGCACTTTAACTAAGGCTTTAAGGAAATATGGTATTGAATTTGAGGTCAACCAGACATCAACTATAGTAGACCGTATTAAAAATGCTGTAGATAGTATGTTGCGTGATCAAGCCAATACTTCTGTGAAACTTTCAGCTTATTTAGCAGACACCTTGCATTATTCTTATGCGCATTTATCGGCTGTTTTTTCCGAAAACACATATACTTCCATAGAGAATTACGCCATCCTTAGGCGCGTAGATATTGTAAAGGAGTATTTGTGTAATACCAATTTAACCTTAACAGAAATAGCGTTTAAGTTAAATTATAGTAGCGTCGCACATTTATCTGGACAGTTTAAAAAAACCACCGGGCTAACACCTAGTGCGTTTCAACGTATCATGAAAAAGAAAATAATCCATTCCCAAACGAATTAAATACGACAAGAGTAAATGAGTAAATTTCCTTTAAATATTGTTCTGGCTGATGATGATGATGACGACAGAATGTTATTCAGCGAGGCAATAGACGAGATTGCTATTCAAACAAAATTAATGTTATTTAATCATGGTCAAGAGCTTATGGATTATCTTACCTCTGCAGAGGTCATACTTCCTAATTTAATTTTTTTAGACCTTAATATGCCTATAAAAAATGGGCTCCAATGTTTAAAAGAAATACGCAGTAATCCGGTGTTGAAGGATTTGTGCGTGGCAATTTATTCTACATCCTCATCAGAGGTTGATATTGAAGAAACATTTTTAAATGGGGCAAACATTTATGTGAATAAGCCCAATAACTATAGTAAATTGCGAGAGTCGGTAGAGAAGGTGCTACAACTTAATTGGCAATATCACACCTCTAATTTAAATAAAGACACCTTTCTGTTTCGTATTTAATTTTTATGGATTTTAAAAAAGTATACACTTCCACAAAAACTTATATCATTTTATTGATAGCAGCACTTGCTCTGCTTTTATTTATAGCAAGTATGGCGTATAAGCAGATTATACGCATGCAAGAATCGGCCGAAACGGTTGCCCAAACCCTGCATGTTTATAATGTTATAGGCAGCTTAACGGAACACTATACCCGAGCAGATTCGGAAGAATTTAGGTCCGAGCTCCTAGAGGATTCTTATTTAAGTCACGCCCTTAAAAATTACAAAATAGAAGGGAAAATAGTATTAGATAGTTTAAAAGTACTCACCTTAGATAATCACTTGCAACAAGCCCGTTTAGAACCACTTGAGTCCTTGTTGAATAAAATGAACAATCAGCTTCATGTATTAGACACACTTAATTTTGAAAACGATCAAGAGTTTTTTGAAACGGAGGAAGTTCAGAAAAATAAAATAGATAAAACTATTGAAAATATACGTGTCCTTAAAAATCAAATGCTTGCTAACGAGAAATACCTCATGCAAGAAAGGCAAGCAAATTATGCGTCTTATAAATTCCTTGCACCAATTACCTCATTGTTTTTAGCCTTTTTAGCGCTGTTTATTTGTGTGTTGTCTTTTTTGCGGGTTTATAAAAACAAATTAAGACTAAAGCAGTCTGAGGCATTTTTAAGGAATATATTAGCAACTACAGATAACATTATAAATTATTTTGAGCCAATTTTTGATGCTAATGAAGCCATTGTAGATTTTAAAATTGTTTATGCTAACGATTGTAATCGTGATTATTTAGGGTTAGATCCAGACGTTATTACAGGGCAATTAGTGTCTGAAACTTTTCCCTTTTTGATGGTTGATGGTGAGTTTAAAGAGCTTGCAAACGCATATAACGATCAAACTAAAGTAGATTTTGAAAAAGAAGTCGTTATTGATGGTAAAAAAATGTGGTTCAATTGCCTAGCCACACCATTAACTGAAGGCGTATTATTAACAGCTCGAAACACAACTTTAGAGAAAGAATCGAACGCGGCGCAACAAGTTTTTAAAAAGCGTTTAGAGAATCAGAACTTAGAGTTGTTAGATAGCCGTGCATTTTTAGGGAATATTTTTAAAAGTATTTCTCATATTGTGATGCATTTTAAAAGTATTAGAGACGACAACGGTAAAATTATAGATTTTGAAATTCTTTTTGCGAATGAAAGAATTAGCCCAGTTACAGGTGATCTTCCGCAGGATTTAAAGCATAAAAAAATATCTGAAGCTTACCCTGAAATGATTGAAATTGGTGTTTTTGACAAATGGGTAGATGCTGTGGAAAACAATACGCCTGTTCAATATGAAGTGCCTTTCCTTAGTAATAATAATCAGCATTGGTTTAGGGCTACCGCGATAAAATTAGGAGATGGTGTCACATTGACCGCTAGAGATGTTACCGAAGAAAAGAAAAAATCTGATGAACTCATTAAGCTCAATGAAGATCTTACCATTCAAAACTCCATATTATCTGATGCTGAAAGTTTAGCTAAAATTGGAAGCTTTGTTTGGGATATGGAATCGGATACTTCCGAGCTTTCCGATAATTTTTATGCCATGTTAGGTTGCAAACCTAACGAATTTAAATCCTCCTTGCAGCGATATAAAGATTTTGTTCATCCTGATGATTTGGAACTTTATGAGAAAAGAGGCGCTAGTATTCTCGACGATTCTGAAACTGCCGAGCACACCTATCGTATTATTACAAAACAAGGGAAGGTGAAACATTTTAAATCTAATGGCCAGTTTGTAACTAAAAACGCAAGAAAAGTTATGATTGGCGTGGTGCAAGATGTTACCGAAAGTATCGAAGCTGAAGAACGTCTGGTAAAAAGCAACTTGCGATTAAAACAAAGTAATGCCGAGTTAGAATCGTTTAACCGCGTAGCGAGTCACGATTTACAAGAGCCACTTCGAAAAATACAATTGTTTATTTCCAGAATTGAAGATCGGGAAGGCGAGCAGTTTTCAGAAAAAGGTAAATTGTATTTTGAAAAAGTGACCAATGGCGTAAAACGTATGCAGTCGTTGATAAAGAACCTGTTAGCATATTCCAGGATAGATAGCAGCAAAACAGATTTTGAAAAAATCGATTTAAACGATATACTTTTTAAAACTGAAGATGATTTGGCGACGCGTATAAACGATTCAGACGCTGAGGTGCTCGCTGATAAGCTGCCAAAAATAAAAGGAGTTGTTTTTCAAATGGAGCAGTTGTTTGCTAACTTAATATCGAATGCTCTTAAATATAAAAGTCTTAACAAGCAACCACAAGTAGAAATTCGCTACAAAAGAGTAAATGCCACTAAACTGCCAGATAAATTTGTTACACTAAAAATGCGCTACCATAAAATTACTTTTAAAGATAATGGTATCGGTTTTGATTCCCAACATGCCGAAAAGATATTCGAAGTTTTTCAGCGTCTACATCAAAAAAACGAGTATTCAGGTAATGGTATTGGTTTGGCAATTTGCAAGAAAATAGTTGAAAACCATAATGGTTATATCTGCGCTAAAGGAAATCCTGGTAAGGGGGCTGAGTTTATAATTTACCTTCCTGCTTAATTTTCTCCTTAAAAATATTAAAGTTTTAATTGCCGATATTATTCTGCCAACATTGAGCTAGCAAGAGAAGAACTTACTTATACTTTAGTTTTTTTGCAATACCTATATTAAAACGACCTCTAGGCAGGATATTTTTAACGCCTTCTAAGAGCTAAATCCTCAAAAACCAATAGTTATATAACACAATCCCAAAGTTGCATAACATAAAAAGTGGTGTTGCTATAGATCTTTGCCCTGTAGATTTAATACAAGTCTATAAATGATAAAACTAAAAGATTATGGAAAGGACGATAAAAGCATCAACAAAACAATTTGCTCGAGTAGGCAAATCCTGGCCTAGTACAGGATTTATAAAAACTAACTTTCTAAAGAATCTTTTAATGAAAGTTACAGGGAATCAAGTTGCCTCAGAAGAGAAGTAGGAATTTAAAACAATTACCATGTTAAGAACAACAGGTTTAATAATCATTTTATGTTTAATCGCTTGGGCTATCGGATTTTTTGTCTTTAGTGTAGGGCTGGTCATTCATTTGTTATTGCTTGTAGCTGTAATTGTAGCTTCTAAAAAAGTACTTGAAAATTAAAAACAAAAAAAATCAAACTTAAAGTATAATCTCATGAAAACCAAACACCTAAAAACAAACACAATCGGCGCGATGTTTAACCAGTTAAAATGTAATTTTGGAGGATCTGTCGTGAAAGACTCTAAAGAATATATTTTAGAGATGAATAATGAAATAGGGGAAGGGCGTATTCAGGGAACCGCGCTTGCGGGAGGAATTTCTTATATTGATTTTGATATGACATTCTCTGAAGATATTGCGTTATCGATAAATATACCAAACAAAAGTCCAATCTATTTTGCTTACTGTTCTGCGGGAAGCATGGGACATAGTTTTGGGGTTGATGGTGCTAAAAGTGAATTAGAGCGTTTTCAAACTGGGATTATAGCCAGTCCATCGGGAGATGAAAATGTACTTTATTTTAAGAAGGATGAACGTTTAAAAGTGGCCATAATCACAGTGCAAACCACAAAGCAAGCTCAGAATTCTAAAAAAGAAGGTTTAAAAGGAAAGCTATACAAAACGTTCTTCAAAGATGATTCATTGAATAATTTTGTATATGTAGGGTCTCAAAATTTACAAATTGCTGAAAAAGTGCAGCAAATCAATGCAATAAAGCAAGAAGGTTTAGTTAAAACTCTTTTATTACAAGGATTAGTGCATGTTATTTTAGCTTTGGAGATCGAGCAACATTCAAAGGATTCAAAAAATAATGAATTCCAATTAGGAAGCTTGACAATAAGAGAAATGAAAGCTATTAAAGAAGCTTCAACTTATGTAAATGATAATTTTGATACTCAGATTTCGATCTCGCAATTATGTTCAGAGTTTGGAATTTCACCATCGAAATTACAGGAAGGATTTAAATTAATGCATGGTAGAACGGTAACCGATCATTTAAGAACGGTACGTGTACGAAAGGCAGAGAATTACTTAAAAAACACCGATATGAATATTTCTGAAGTGGTGTACAGTATTGGCTTTTCTAGCAGAAGTTATTTTTCTAAGATTTTTAAAGAAAGTTATAACTGTAGCCCAAGCGAATATAAAATGGCACAACGTGAGTTGTCTATATCTGCATAAGGTTTATAGCATATACAGTTAAATTGGTATTATAAGTATTTTAAGATTGTATTTTTAGGTCGTAATGACAAAAAAAAGGTCGTCTCAATGGATTGAGACGACCTTTTTTGTGGTTTTTCGTTATCTTAAAAAGTAAATAGCGGCTTATGGATTGAAGATTAACGATAGGAAATAGGTTTGTCCTATGCTTCCTGAACCGATAACTTGTATATACTCTTCTCCAAATAAATTGTTCGCAGAAGCTTTTATGGTCGATTTAATTGAAGGAATTCCATAGCTAATTTGAGCATCTAAAACTGTACCTTCAGCAATGGTACCGTTGGCAAAAGGAGAAATCCATTCATATTCAGAATTATATCTTACCTTAGTTGTAAATCCGAAATTTTTGAACAATTCATTAGCTCCAAGCGCAAATTTCACTGCGTGTTCTGGTGTGTTGAACTCAGGAACGAAATCAGGATCTATAGCTTCGTTATAGCCTAATAGTTTGGTGTGATTATAAGCACCATTTATAAAAAACTTTTTAAAACGTCTCTCAACTCCAAAACCGAAACCAACAGTTTCAATAGGCACTTCGGCATTAGTATAAACTTGATGTGTTAAGTAGTTCTGCGTTAAAATAGCAGCACCAATCCCTCCGTATTCTGGAGCGATGTTAGGGTTTACAAAATAAGGAGTGATTACCTTTTTTGTGTAAATAAAATCAGTGTACTTGTTGTAATATCCATTGATGTCGAAAGTGAATTTTGCGATATCAGCTCTATAACCTAGCTCGAAAGATTCTACTTTTTCAGCTCTTACAGCCTCTACTTTTTTAATCTTAAGTAAATCTATAGCTGCTTGTGGGTTATTTCCAGGGTCAAAGCTATTTACAAAATATTGTACAGACTCCACAGAAAACGAGTTGTCATAGATGTAATTTCCTGTAAGATCTACTGTTTGATCATCAGGGCCTAACAAAGGTGTTGAAAAAGTTACAAGGTTGCTATAGTTGTCTAAGTTATCCTGAGCAGAACCAACTAAACTTATAAATCCGTAATTGGCACCATTGTATAAATCGCTTGAGGTTGGGTTTCTAAAACCTGTTTGAAAAGAAGCTCTAATATTACGTGTTTTGTTTCTTCCCAAAGCGTAGTTAACAGATAATCTTGGAGAAAAGTTACCTTCTAGATCAGATAGTTTATCATAGCGAACAGATCCTGACAATTTTAAACGGTCATTGAGCAGCTTTTTTTGAAGTTGTCCGTAAAAACCATAAACATCATAATCAATTTTTTCATTTGCATCGTTAAACACGGTACCACTTGAATTAAGTACATACCTTTTAAAAGTCCCTCCTAATTGAAGTTCTGCAAATTTTACAATGTCTTGAAAGTTATAATTGATATCACTTTGTATGGTGTGTGAATTATCCTGGATTCTAGAACCTGTTGTTAGGTCTGTACTAGTTGTAACTGCATCAAAAGCTTGCTTAAATCCATTAGTCTCTGGGTCAAAGTGAGGCACGCCGCCTACAGAATTAGGTAAGTTTCCGTTATATCCATCAACAGTACTGTAATCTGCAAACTCACGAGCCATTGCTAATAAAGTATTATTGTCTAAACTAGGATTGTCAGACCTGAACATGCTTAATGAATTGTCATAATCCGTATACCACTGTCCATTGTTCTTAGCTTGGTTATTGATGTTGATGGCTGTTCTTACCATGTCGTAAGAATCACCAGCGTCATCCATGGTAAAATAAGTTCTGAACGTTAAATTTTTAGTCGTATAAGAAAGGTTCGATTGTAAAATTAAAAAGTTCTTTAATGTTACTCGTGTGTTCGTACCACTAAAATTTGTGGTTCCGAAAGATACTTTTTGTTGTAGTTTAATTTCAGAATCTTCATTAGGCTTGATATGAAATGAGATATCACCATTAAAGTTTTCAACTTTTCCTTCATTTAAGTCACTGTCGTTATAACCTGTTCTACTTACAGGGCCGCCAGCAGCCATACTGTTACCAACAATTTCATCACCATAAATATTAACGGCATCAAAGTATTGGATAGGAGGTAGCCCTCTATCTACAGTAGTTTTACTGTTTGTGTTATTAGCTGTCCAATCAGTTCCATTGAAATAACTTAGGTTAAGTTTTAATGCTGTAGAGTTGCTCATTTTTAGAGCCCATCTCATACCTAAATCATTAAAAGCATTTACACCAGCAGCCTCTTGATCGGTATAACCATGGTTGTAGTATACAGAAATGCCAGTGTCTTCAAATGGGCTTTTACTATTGATGAACATGATGCCGTTAAAAGCATTCGCTCCATAAAGTGCAGATGAGGCCCCTGGAAGAATTTCAATGTTTTCAACATCTAATTGGTTAATACCTAAAGAATTCCCAATAGATGCGTTGAATACTGGAATTGTCATTTCAGCGCCATCGGTTAATTGAAGGAACCTGGTGTTTGTTGCTTGACCGAAGCCACGCGTATTAATGGACTTGCTAATCAAGTTTGTAGCATTAAACTGAACTTCTTTTACATTGGTAAGCTCATCATAAAAATTTTGACTTGTACCATTTAAAATATCTTTTTTCGAAAGTGTTTCAATAGTAACAGGGGTTTCAATTTTTTTTTCCGTCGTTCTAGAAGCCGAAACTACAACTTGTGTTAAATCGGTTATTTTTTCTTTAGACATTTGAACGAGTAAATTACGTCCGTTTTTTGGTTCAAATAGAGTCTTAGTTAATTCATTATATTCAATATAATTAAAGGTTACTTCCAAAGGGTAACTCCCTATGTAGTCGATGCTAAACTCACCAGTAAAGTCGGATGAAGCCATGAGTGTATTGTTAATAAATACATCTACTCCAATTAATGGAGTTCCATCTGTTCCTATTATTTTTCCTTTTATAAAATTTTGAGATAATGCTGAGAGTCCCACTAATAATAGTAGGGTGGTGATTTTAATTTTCATAGTGACTAGGTTGTTGTTAATATGATTCTTTGCTTAAGGTCCAATCAAAGCTAGAATAAGTGATTTTTGTTTGGTTTGTTATTTGTTTACCTTCTAAATATTTGTTAATGAATGCGCTTAAGTCTTCAAAATGCGAAGCGTGCCATTTGAATAAAGGAGAAAGGATGGCTTCATTAGTAGTTTTTGAAAAATAGTTTTTGCTCGAGTCATTTATAAAGTTCTTAACTGCAAATTCTAATTGAGTGTCTAGTGTTTCGGCAGTGTAAGGCTCTCTACTTAATGCTGGAGCAGATATACTTGTGTTGTTTAGTGCAAAATACATTCGTGGGTCACCAATTTCTTCTATTATGATATTTTCAACATCGTCTAAAGAAACTTTTTGCCCATTAATATTAATGAATTCAATGTTGAAAGGCGCTTGAATGTATTTTATAGATTTAAACGGATAGTAGTCCGATACTAATTTGAGCATGTTAAAATTATACACGTTAATCCAATAAGCTTTAGTTTCTGGTTTAGACCAAGTCGTGTTAGGTGTTAACTTGGATAACCCTAGAACAATTTCGCTTAGAGATTCCTTATTTCTTACTAATTTTTCATAATTAATAAACCCTTCATTCGAAACATGTTTCTTTAAGAAAACCTTTAGTTCAGAATTATCAATGGATTGTGAATGTCCCAAGCAGCAGATAAGTATGATTAGGAGGCTTGTTAATTTTCGTCTTAAGTTCATAGTTAATAATTTGGTTTTTTCTGTGTTAATTTTTTAATAAACATGTAGGTTCTTTAGTGTTTTATTTGGCTTCTAAAAAAAAGAAGGCGCAAAAATATATATTCTATGTATGCATAGCTATTCAATAATTATTTATACAGAAGATTCAATTTTGAGTGGAAAAAATTATCATGTTGAAAGTAATCAACCGATAAATATAGCAGTAAGTCAAAATAAGCCTGTTTTTATATGATAAAAAAGATTTGAGCTGGCTGGTAATGTAGGTTTACTCTTTCTTTAATTTGCGTTTCATCGAGTAAAACGCGTTTTAGACGTCTAAGGTTATGTTAACATAATGACTAGCCTCGAGAGGGTGATCGCTTATTATTGAGGTCATTTTGTTTATTAGAATAAAAAAGCCTCCTAAAACCGTAATGATTTTAGGAGGCTTTTTTGAAGTTTTAAACCTTAATTAAACAAATTTTTCATCCTCAGTTGTAGATGAAGTCGTTGGTGATTCGCCGCTAGGTTTTTTTTCAAACCCTGCAGAATCTACTCCAAAGAATTCAAGGATTTCCGACCGGTTTACTATTTGTTTTACGTCTTTGCCTACGATGGCAATTGGTTTTTGTAATAGTTCTGTGTTTTTGTTTAGAATTTTAAGCCAGTCTTCGGTGTCAAAGTCTTCGGTATTACCATAATCGGCGCCTTCAATAGAAAACAACTTGTTTATTGCTACATTTAATTGGTCTGAAATCTCCACCCAAATGGTATCGCCAAGTTTTTCCTTGTCTATGTCTATGGTTTCTACTTTTTTATCAATGCCTTGAATGTATCCAAGCACTTGTTTTCCAAGGTGTGATTTAGAACTGTATATATAGGTGAGTTGTTTTTTATCTCTTGCTAAAATTGACATATTTTTCATGGTTTAAAACTTTAATTTTTTGAGTGTATGTTTCAGGTTAAAAAAAAAGCTGTTTAAAAAGTAAAAAATTCATTTCAGAGTTTCATCACATGGATAACTTATCGTTGTGAAAACCTGAAACACGTTCAGGAGCGAAAATGAGGTGCTTTTAAACAGCTTCTTAAGGGGTATTGTTATTTGCTACCACGTGCTGGGTAGTCATTTTCAGTAACAAAATCGAGGGCTTTTAAAATGTCTTCCATTTGAGGTCTTGCAAACGGCATGGTTTGAATAGAGCTCGCATAAAGTGAAAAATCAGGTCGAATTATGAATATTCCAGGCTCAGAGAATTGTTCTGGTTCTTTGTCTGAAATCGCTTCAGAAACATATAACCCCCATTTTCTAGCTTCTTCTATCGACAAATTATAAGCTATAGGTAATTTAGAAATCTCCCATTTTTCAGCTGAAAGATTTGCGCGTTTTTCGGTATCACAACTAATAGATATGATATCAACGCCACGATCCTTAAACTTAGGGAGAATTTCCTCTATTTCTTGTAATTGTTTTTTACATACAGGGCAATGTAAGCCTCTGTAGAATACTAAAATAGTAAAGGCTTCACTTTTTTGAGATTTAAGATCCCAAGTAGATCCATCGGTTAAAGGTAAACTTAATGCGGGTACTTCTGTATTTGGTAATATCATTTTTCTGTTTCTTTAAATGTTGTATAAATGAAGAGACTTTCTAAAACAAAACATGAAATTGGGTCACTCTAAACTTGTTTTTAGAACTTCATTCTAATGATAATTGAGTAGGATGATCACCAGAAACAAGTTCATGTTGACGGAAGTTTTACTTTAGTAGATCGTCTCGAGTTATTAGTGAAATAAACTATTTCTATTTTTTGTTTTGCTGATCCTTAATGGTTTTCTTATAAATGTCAAAAGTGTTGTTTTTAACATCTGTATTGCCATTAGGATTTATTGGATGTTTTTGTTCAATTTTTGATTTAAATTTCTTTTTATCATTAATATCTCCCATTTTTTTATGTTTTACAGTGTTAATAGGTTTCTCAGACATCGCTTTGATGTGAGTACAAGGTATAAAATGGTACGCCTTAGGATTAACGCTTATAAAAACAATGTTGACTCATTTGTTATAGGCTTAATGTGTTGTAAATTAATGTTGTAAGTGTTAAATAATTTGGTTTTAGAGTTAAAGTAAGTTAAGTTTGGCGCCTATATTGAGATACGTTTGAATAAAAAATTAAACGAATGTATTGAGTATGAATTAAAACTTAAAAATTATTGTAAGTAGCTATGAAAGTTGTATTGAATCTTGTGTGAAATGTGCTCAAGAATGTCGTGTGCATATGGTTTAATTGTATTTATTATGATTAGCTTTATTGCATCTATTTCTTTTAAAATGTAAATTGTAAAAATGTTGAACACTTTTAAGTTTTTTTCGAAAGCGCTATTTTTCGGTTCGCCGAGGAGTTTTCAGAGTATAATTTTAAAACTCTCAATCATTTTTATAGGTTTACTTCCAAACCAATCTATGTCACAAAATATTAAACACGTTATACCAAACAGTATCGCTAAAGAGGTTAGTAAGGCTTTATCATATTATCCTGAGCTTAGTGATGTATCTATAGAATTTCGATTTAAGTCAAATATTAAAAAATCGACCATGCAGGCCCAACCGTTATTTGGTAGTTTTTTTAAGAGTAGAAGAAACCGTTCTTATGTGATACGCATTAGTGAAAAAATAAAAATTGCCGATCGTGTCTTTAAAACTGAAGATGTGCCTGAAGATGTTATGGTTGGTTGGATAGGTCATGAGCTAGGTCATGTTATGGATTACCAGCGAATGAGTAATTCTGAACTTATGTGGTTTGGTGTGAATTATCTATTGTCTGATAATCATATTATAGAAGCTGAAAGAGCTGCAGATACTTTTGCGGTTTCTCACGGCATGGCTGAATATATTTTAGCGACTAAAAACTTTATATTAAATCATGCCGATATTGAAAATAAATATAAATTAAGAATAAAAAAATACTACCTATCTCCAGAAGAAATCATGGAAATGGTTGAAAAAGCAGATGAAAAGGATTCTCAAGATAAAGCCAGTTAGTTTTCCTTTACAAAAGTTTCCCATGCTTCAAACTTCGCTTCGCTCATAACACGTTCCATTTTAACTTGGCCACCTTTCTTTTTATTTGCCCCACTCCATTCATGAAAAATTGATGGATCGATTACGGCAACTTTAACGCCTTTTAAGGCTTTCGATCGGGCTACTTTGTAGTTTTTATTGGCATCAGCTAGAAAGTTGTCTAGCAAGTCTGCGATTTTCTCGGCATCCGCGTTTTTTATATCAGATCCTAAGTACCAACTGTGGTAAAACTCGTCGTCAAATCGTTTTGCTGCCAGGGTGTATTCTGGAATTTTCACATCTAATTTTTCTTCTAAATATTGAACGGCATCATCCATTTTATTTACAGAAAGCTGCGACCCTACAGTGTTTAAGAAAAACTTTGTACGTCCTGTAATTTTGATTTCGGCACGTTCGAGATCCGTAAATACAATGGTGTCGCCAATTAAATAGCGCCAAGCACCGCTTACGGTAGACATGATAAGTACGTAATCTTGATCCAGCTCAACATCTGCTAAAGTTAGACAGGGGGCACTTTCTTTAATGGATCCATCTTGATTGATGTAATCTGGATTGAAGGGTACAAATTCAAAATAGATGCCATTATCTACAATAAGTTTCATAGATTTCGTTTCCGGGCGCTCTTGATAGGCTATAAAACCTTCAGAAGCTAAATAGGTGTCAATAATAGTAATTGGTTTTTCCAGTAACGCATTAAAACTCTTTTCATATGGACCGAAAGCTACACCTCCAGACGTGTACACTTGTAGGTTTGGCCATATGTCATGTATGGTTTTTGCGTCATGGTATTTTATAACTTCAGCAAGCATCAATTCTAGCCAAGAAGGGATTCCGCTTAAAGCTCCAATGTCCCAACTTTTAGCATTTTTAGCAATGTGCTTTACACGTTCATCCCAATCGTCAATTTTTGCAATTTTTTCTCCTGGTTTGTAGTAACCTCTAAACCAATGTGGAATCTGACTCGCGCTTATACCGCTAATTTCACCTTCTAAATGGTCTTTATTTTGGTCTAAATCGGTAGAGCTTCCTAGCATCATAATTTCCTTTTCAAAAAAATCGGCAGGTAAATCAAAGTTGCTCAATGCGAAAACTTGTTTTATACCTGCTTGTTGAATGGCTTCTACCATGGCGTTCGTTACAGGAATGCGTTTGCTTGTTTTTCCAGTAGTTCCAGAGCTTAGAGCAAAATAATCTGGTTTTCCTGGCCACGTGATATCTGTTTCGCCGTCTAACAGTTTGTGCCACCATTCGCCACTCATCTTGTCATAATCATGATATGGAATGTTTTGGGCAAAAGCTTCATCTGGATTTTCACTGTCGAGAATGTTTTGAAAATTATAGTGTTTACCAAATGCGGTATCTTTAGCTTTTTCGAGTAGTTTCTTTAAAACTTTTTGTTGTTCCTCAACAGGGTTTGTTTCAAAAGTAATGGCGTCTTTTATGTTAATTACGCCTTTTATAATATTACCAATTATAGCCATGGATTGTTATTTTTGTTAATGTAAGTTGCGTATCAATTGTTATTTAATGTAAACTGTTTTTTTGTTTGTAAAGGCTAATAAGCCTTCCTTGGAAAGTTCTCGGCCATAGCCAGAGTTTTTTGTGCCTCCAAAAGGCAATCTGGGGTCAGATTTCACCATCTCGTTGATGAAAAATGCGCCATCTTCAATATGAATAATGTTTTGTTTGGCGTCTTCAATATTTTCTGTAAAAATCATGGTGCCTAAGCCGAAAGACGTGTCACTAGCAAGTTTGTAGGCTTCCTCTTTGTTAGATACTTTTATAATAGCGGCCACTGGTCCAAAAGTTTCTTCTGTAAATACAGGCATGTTTGTAGTAACTTCAGTTATGATTGTGGGTTGGTAATAGGCATGATCGCGGGCGTTTCCATAATGGATGTGAGCACCTTGTTCGACCGAGCGATTTACTTGGTCTTCTAATATATCTGCTAAATCTGGTCTAGCTAGTGTACCTATTTCGGTGTCTTCCAGAAGTGGATCACCCGATTTTAAGGCAGCCACTTTTTTTGTAAACTGTTCTAAGAAGGTATCGTATATTTCGGCTTCAACAATAAAACGTTTGGCCGCTATACAACTTTGTCCGGTATTTAACATGCGAGCGTTTACCATGGTTGATAAATGGGAGTCCAAATCGGCATCATTAAGCACGATACAGGCATTGTTACCACCGAGTTCGAGAACAAGTTTTTTTAATTGTGAACCTGCAATTTCTGCAATTTTCCGACCAGCTTTTTCACTACCGGTAAGGGATATAGCCTTAACGATGTCGTTTTTTATTATGCTTTCAATTGCGCTATGATCGGCTACTATCGTCGTAAAGCAGCCCATAGGGTAGCCAGCATCTTCAAAGACATCTTGAATAGCCAAAGCACAACCTGTTACATTTGATGCGTGTTTTAAAACCACGCAATTTCCTGCTGTTAATGTAGGGATGGCAAATCTTAAAACCTGCCAAAACGGGTAGTTCCATGGCATAACACCTAGAATAACACCTAATGGATCGTAAGAAATAAAACTTTCTTGAGCATCAGTTTCAATAAGGGCATCAGCTAGTAAGTCTGATGAAGTTTTAGCATAGAAATCACATAAATACATGCATTTATCAATTTCAGCTAAACTTTCTTTGATAGGTTTTCCCATTTCAGAAGAAATCAATTTCGCGTATTTATCTCTGTTATCCCAAAGGTTGTCGGCAACTTTTTTTACCAATCCCGTCTTTTTGGAGAGGCCTTTAGTTTTCCAAGTTTGAAATGTCTTATCAGCGTGTAATAATATTTCTGAAATTTCATTGGATGTGAAATAATTATAAGACTCTAAATCTTCATTGGAATATGGGTTTGTAGTGGTGATATCTTTTTTCATAGCAAAATTCTAATTCAGAAAATTATTTATAAAGATAACTATTTGAAATAGCACTGTTTGATGCTATTACTAAAAACATGAGCGTTTTCAAGTTTTCTCATAACAGCTAATAATCTGTTGTATTGAGTCAACGCAGGGTGTAGTGTGCGATTAACTTTGTGATAACAAAAAAAAATAAGTTTAATTTTAAATTAATATAACATTATGAGTATGAATAATAATGAAAGTACAGCATTAGGAATTATAGCAGGGACATTAGTAGGAGCTGCTGTAGGCTTATTGTTTGCTCCCTATAAAGGAAGTAAAACAAGGCAGATTATTGCAGACGAAGCAACTTTAGCTAAAAACAAATTAGAGTCTGAAATGGCCACAGCAAAAGATATTATTACCCAAACAACTATCGATTTGAAAGATCGAGTGATGTCGAATACAGTCTCAAAAAAACAAACTATTGAGGAGCAGTTGGATGACATTGTGATGGATGTAAGTCATAAGGCTGATGATGTGATTAGTACTTTAGAAAAGAAACTAACAGAATTAAGGGTTAAGAATAAGAAGTTGCAAAAAACATCATAATATATGGGGTTGTTAGACGCTGTAAATAAAACAAATACAAAGGCGGTGAAGGTTAGTGAGCGCTACCTTGATTCGTCTTATAAATTCTACCGATTAAAGTTTTTTAAGCATTTTTCAATATCTGTTAGCTTACTCTTTAAAACAATAATTGTTGGGGGTTTAGGGTTTATGTGTGCGATGCTTAGTGCTGTGGCGCTGGCCTTTTATATTGGTGAATCCACAGGGAATTATCCTTTAGGCTTTTTATTAGTAGGTGTTGGTTTTATGGTGTTATCAATTATAGCTTACCTTTTTAGGGGTGTTATAAACAATATGGTAATTAAGAAATTGTCTAAGCTTTTTTTCAATTAATATGAAGATTTACAAGAATATGAAGGATGTGGAGCGTGATTTAAAAATATTTAATTTAGAACGCCAAATTGCATGGGAAGAGATAAAAGGATTGAAAGAAGAATACATGGAAGATCTTAAGCCTGCCCACTGGATTCAAACAGGATTAAATTTTGCTGGTAAGTATGGCGTTTTGATGCTGTTAAAGAAAATTATAAAGTAGTGACTAACTCCAAAAGGCTTCAAATTATGGAGCCTTTTTTATCTTATTTATTAACTAAAAAAACAAAAAATGACCACAATATTTGAAGCTTTAAGAAAAGATCATGATACTCAGCGTAACTTATTAGAGCGCCTAGTCGCGACATCAGGCGATACTGAATCGAGGGATGTTATTTTTAAGCAATTAAAACACGAGCTTGATATGCATGCCAACGCAGAAGAACGTCACTTTTATAAACCATTAATTACTAGTGATATGATGCAAGAGAAAGCGAGACATGGTATCGCAGAGCATCATGAGATTGATGAATTAATAGAAATTCTCGAAAAAACAGATTATACATCTTCTGCCTGGTTAAAAACGGCAAAAGATTTACAGCATAAAGTAGAGCATCATTTAGAAGATGAGGAACATGCCTTTTTTCAATTAGCAGGGAAGGTGTTTACAGAAAAACAAAAAATAGATTTAGCAAAGGAATATCAAGCTTATATGGCTGAAAATATTTAATTTTTCACAGTAAATGAATACAGTTAAGTTTTTAATGTATTGAGAACATAATATGTATATACATATGGTACCTTCGACTTAGTTGGTTAGTATTAAAGACCTTGGCTATATTTCTTATAGCTGGGGTCTTTTTTTTAGTTTTAGTCGGGGTTTTTCTTTGATTTATGATTTTTAAACGGTGTTCGTAAGTATTAAAGCAATTGTCTTTTGTTTGGGAGATCTACTTTTAAGTTCTTATTTATTAGTGTCTTGGTGGTTGTTAGCAAAGTCAAGACATGATATGTCATAATATAAACATGTTATTTGATCTAATTTTGTTCAAGTAAAATGATAAAGACATGGAAGTTTTAATGAGTAGTTTAATAGGTGTCGAAGACCCTGTTAAATTTTTAATGTGGTTTTTTATAGTGTTGATGTTTGTATTTTTAATGTTTTTGTTCACATTAAAAACAAGGAAGAAATTAAGCAATCGACATGTAGCCGTTAGGAAGACAAATACCGTAATTTATTCAACCTTAATTATTGCAGTAGCTCTAATTTCTGGTGTTTTTGCTTTAGAGTTGAATGGTTCTAATGAAGGGAATGGTTTAGAGGATACTGCAGGAATAAAAAGTATTGAAGAGATTGAAGCGATTGAAAGCTTAGAGCATATAGCGCATACAAATGAACATTACCTGTTTGGTATTGATATTTCCCATTATCAAGGTGAAATAAAATGGGATGAAGTAAAAGCTTCAGACCACCCGATTGAATTCGTTTTTATTAGATCGACTATGGGCGTAGATGGTAAAGATACGCACTATCATGCAAATTGGGTCGATGCAAAAAAACATGATTATATTAGAGGTGCTTACCATTATTATCGTCCGAATGAGAATTCTACCAAGCAATTCGAGAATTTCGCATCAACGGTAACTTTAGTAACTGGCGATTTTCCTCCTATCCTTGATATTGAAGAGCCAAGTAGATTTGGTGATAAAAAGTTAAGAGAAGGTGTTTTAAACTGGTTGAAATTAGCAGAAGCTAAATATGGGGTGAAGCCCGTAGTTTATACTGGGAAACATTTTTATGATACACGTTTAAAAGGGTATTTAAAAGGTTATCCATTATGGATTGCTGCTTACTCAGGGAAAAGTAGAGTAAGTGATGTGGAGTGGACATTTCATCAATTCTCTGAAGAAGTTGAAATTGCTGGTATCGATACGGCTGTAGATGGTAATAGTTTTCATATGACGATGAAAGAATTACAAAGCATGTGTATTGGTGAGACCCATCATTCTAAAAAGTATTGGAAAAATTATAAGCACTAGAACACTAATTATATACATAAAAAAAACCCTGAAAATTAATTTTCAGGGTTTTTACTTGTGTGGTACCTCCAGGAATCGAACCAGGGACACAAGGATTTTCAGTCCTTTGCTCTACCAACTGAGCTAAGGTACCTCGCTAAAGCGGTTGCAAATATATATCCTATTTTAGATTCTGCCAAATCTAAAGGCTAAAAAAATAAAATATTTTTAATTTTTTTTCAAATATAAAGCTAACTAATTTAATGTTAATTAAATAGGGTAATGCTTTATTATTGCATCTTCTTTTGTAAATTTATCCTTTTTTTAAAAATAGATGAATTTAGTCGTTGATGTAGGAAATTCTTTTGTAAAGTTAGCTGTTTTTAATGCAGATAAGCTTCAGGAAAGAAGAGTTGTAGAGCTAAAAAAACTTTTAGAGGCCATAGCGCTTTTAAAAACAGAATTTCCATTATTAAAAAATGCCATCATTTCTTCCGTAGGGCATTTAAATATTAATCAAATTGAAAATATTAAAAAAGGGTTCAAGCTATTAGTTTTAGACGCTAATACTAAATTACCTTTTATTAACAGTTATACTACACCACAAACTTTGGGTGTCGATAGAATAGGTTTGGTTTGTGCTTCGGTTAAACAATTTTCAAGCAAAAATGTTTTAATTATTGACGCAGGCACCTGTATTACGTACGATTTTATTACGAAAGAAAACAAATACTTAGGGGGTGCGATTTCACCCGGGTTAAGTATGCGTTATAAGTCATTAAATAATTTAACAGCAAAATTACCGTTGTTAGAATTGACGGTTCCAGAAAACATAATTGGAAACTCTACAGCGAATTCCATTCACTCAGGGGTTGTTAACGGGGTTATAAATGAAGTAGATGGAATAATAGTACAGTATAAAACTAAATTTTCAGATTTAACAGTTATTTTAACAGGAGGCGATGCTAAATTCTTGTCTAAACAATTAAAAAGTAGCATATTTGCCAATTCTAATTTTTTATTAGAAGGATTAAACTATATTTTACAACTTAACTCAGACGAATGATAAAAAAACTTGTATTAGTTTTTATTGTAATTTTTGCAATTGAAGGTCATAGCCAGCAATCAACAGCATCTCCATATTCTTATTATGGTATTGGAAGTTTAAATTTCAAGGGGACTGTTGAAAATAGGAGCATGGGAGGTTTGAGTATCTATAACGATAGTATTCATGTTAATTTACGTAACCCCGCATCTTATGGTGGCAATAATTTAGCGTCATGGGGTGGTGAAAGTAGACCTGTAAAGTATACTGTTGGTGGTGGTTATCAAAACACCAATATGAAAAGTGAAAAAAGTGAAGCTAATACTTCGGCTACAACATTTAATTACCTAGCGATGTCCTTTCCTATTGGTAAACTTGGGGTTGGTTTTGGGATCATGCCTTATACAGCGGTAGGTTATAAATTAGATAATTTAAATACCGAAGGCAAAGTTGGAAATAGGTTTAGAGGCGAAGGTGGTGTGAATAAGGTATTCCTTGGTGCTGGTTATCAGGTTATAGAGTCGTTGTCAATAGGCGTAGATTTACAATATAATTTCGGGAATATCCAAAGTAGTATTGTTGAATTTCAATATGACGGTGATACACCTGTACAATTTCAAACGCGTGAAAATAACCGGTCTAATCTTAGTGGTTTTAGTATGACTGTTGGGGCTTCTTTTAAAAAGATGATCACCGAAAGGTTAGAGGTCGTTTCTGGTTTAACTTATACGGCACAAAGTAATTTGGCATCTATTAATGAGCGTAGCTATTCTACGATAACAATCAATTCTAGTACAAATGTGGAGTCTGCATTTAATACTGTTGACTCAGATTTAGAGGCGGCAGGATTAAAAGAAACAGAATTAACGCTTCCGTCTAGAATTACTTTTGGGCTAGGTATTGGTCAGCCTAGAAGTTGGTTTCTTGGAGCGGAATACATGACTCAAAATACAAGCGAATTTTCAAATCCTTTATATAGAAGTTCTGGTACGGTATATGAAGATGGTTCAAGGCTATCCTTAGGAGGGTTTTTTATACCTCAATATAATTCGTATTCAGACTATTATAAACGTGTTGTTTATCGAGGAGGTTTGAGGTTTGAAGAAACAGGGTTAAATATTAATGATCAGTCGATAAAAGAGTTTGGCATATCTTTTGGAGCTGGACTACCTGTAGGAGAGGCTAGGTTGTTGTCGAATGCGAATTTAGGCCTTGAGTTTGGTAAGCGTGGCACGACAAAAAGTAATTTGATACAAGAGAATTTTATAAATTTCCAAATAAGTCTATCTTTGAACGATAGATGGTTTCAGAAAAGAAAATACGATTAAACTGAATTAATTAACTATGAAAACAAAAATCACATTAGTATTACTATTATTTATTGGATTGAATTTTGGTTTTGCACAGCAAGATGAAGAGTGCATTTCAAAACTTTCAATATTTCATGAGTATACAAAGGCTAAAAATTATGATGCGGCTTATGAGCCATGGATGGCAGTAAGAAGCAAATGTCCAAAATACAGTAATGCCATTTATATTGATGGAGAAAAAATCTTAAATCATAAGATTGATAACAGTACTGGAGCAGAGCAGATTGCTTTTATTAACGATCTTGTTAAACTTTGGGATGAAAGAGCTTTGCATTTTGCTTCTAAAACTCCAAAAGGTGAATATGCAGCAAAAGCTTGTCAGTTAATGTATGATAATAAAGTGGTGTTAAAGAAAACGAATGATGACTTATACAAATGTTTCGATGATGCTTATAACTTAGATAAAGCAACATTTACAAACCCAAAAAGTTTATATACTTATTTTTCTTTGATGGTTGATTTATATGATGCTGGAAAAAAACCATCTGCAGATTTATTTAATAAGTACGATGATATCGCTGAGAAAGTTGAGGATGAAGTTAAAAATTACTCTGAAGACTTAAACAAAATTATCGAAAAAGAAGAAGCGAAAACGGCTTTAAGTTCAAAGGAAAAAAAATACAAGAAGTATTATGAGAGCTATTTAAAAGCTTACGATCAAATTTCTTCAGGTATCGATCAGAAATTAGGAGATAGAGCAAATTGTGAAAACCTAATTCCTTTATATACTAAAGATTTTGAAGCTAACAAAACAAATGCGATTTGGTTACAAAGAGCTGCTGGGAAAATGTCTGAGAAAGAATGTACTTCAGATCCATTATTCTTTAAATTAGTAAATGCATATCACGACATTAGTCCGTCTGCGAACTCGGCATATTACTTAGGAATCTTAAAAGATAAGGAAGGTAAAACCAATGAAGCGATCAAGTTTTACGAGCAAGCTATTGGGTTAGAAACTGATAAATTTAAAAAGTCTAAACTTTACTATAGAGTAGCTACCAAATTTAAAGCTAAACATAGTTATTCTAAGGCTAGAGATTATTATAGAAAAGCACTTAGCCTTAACCCATCAAACGGTAGACCTTATATCGCTATTGCAGCTATGTATGCCGCTAGTGCAAATAATTGTGGAACAACAACTTTTGATAAAAGAGCCGTGTACTGGTTAGCAGCTCAAGAAGCTGAAAAAGCAGCACGTGTAGATCCTACAATGTCTAAGGCCGCAGCAAAATCAGCTGCAAGTTATAAGCATAAAGCGCCTCAAAAAGCTGAAATTTTTAGTTCAGGAAGAGCGGGTCAAACTATTACTATTGGTTGTTGGATTGGATCTTCTGTTAAGGTGCCAAGTATCTAATGAAAACGAACATTGCATATAAAATTTTTAACATAGTCACAGTTTTTACTGTGGCTATGTTTTTTTCTTGTAGTGATCATATTGATAAAGTGCATAAGATCGGGATTTCTGAGAATGAACCCTTCACTGTAGATTATAACCTCAATTTAAAATATACCGATTCTGGGCGAATAACAGCTAATTTAATTAGTACCAAAGCGTTAGATTATTCAAACAGGGATTTTCCTTACAGGGAATTTGTAGACGGTGTAGAATTGGATATCTTCGATGACAATAAGAAAAGTGTTGTAATTGCAGATTACGCAATCATATATACAGAAACGGACTTAATCGATATGCAAAGTAATGTCGTGATCACAACGCATGACAACCAAGTTTTAAAAACCGATCAGTTGTTTTACGATCAAAAAAATGATTGGTTATTTACGAATGAAGCCGTTTCATTCAAATCTGAGCAAGACCTTATCAACGGTCATGGTTTTGATTCAAACACAAAATTTACGAACGCCGAAGTTCTTGAAGTTACTGGAATTATTACGCTTGAAGAATAATTTCATTATTAAATTCGACTTCTCAATTTTAATTACCTTTACATTTATAAATTAAACAACTCCTATGAAATATTCTAAGATTTTTCACTATGCTTATTTAGTATTCGCAGTATTGTTTATATATGATGGCGTTTCAAAATGGAATAAAGATCAGGGGCAGGCTTATATGTCTTTGGCATTTGCAGGTTTAGCCATTTTTATGTATTTCTTTAGAACAAAATTTAGAAAGAAATATCAAGACAAAGACCATTCAAACTAATGAGTGTTTTTGTTGTTATTATAATAGTTACATTAATTCTTTCTGCTTTTTTTTCAGGAATGGAAATCGCTTATGTCTCTTCCAATAAAATTCATATTGAAATTGAAAAAAAGCAAGATGGTTTACTCGCAAAAGCCCTAAGTAAACTTACTGCAAAACCCTCAAAATTTATTACTACCATGCTTATTGGTAATAATATTGCCTTGGTTATTTATGGGTTTTTTATGGGCGATTTATTGGTAGATTGGTTTCAATCGTTAGTGCCAACATCTTATACTTTTTTAGACTATCTATTAACCGAATTAAGTTTGCTCTCACAAACGGTTATTTCAACAATAGTCATATTAATTACAGCAGAATTTCTGCCTAAAGTATTTTTTCAAATTTATGCGAATAGCTTGATTAAAGCTTTGGCGATTCCAGCATACTTTTTTTATATCCTTTTTTCATTTGTATCAGATTTTGTGATTTGGATTTCGGACTTTCTATTAAAAGTGTTTTTTAAGACTGAAGGTGATCAAATTCAATTAGCGTTTACTAAGGTGGAATTGGGAAACTATATCAGTGAGCAAATGCAGTCTGTAGAAGCACATGATGATGTCGATAGTGAAATTCAAATCTTCCAAAATGCATTAGAATTTTCAGAGGTTAAAGCACGGGAGGTGATGATTCCTCGTACTGAAATTATTGCTGTTGAAATTAACGATTCTATAAAATCGCTAAACGCTCTATTTACCGAAACTGGGCGTACCAAAATTCTTGTTTATAAGGAAACAATCGACGATGTGATTGGTTATGTCCATTCTTTCGAACTGTTTAAAAAAGCGAATAGTATCAAGGCCATGATCACACCGGTAGAATTTGTGCCGGAAACAGTATTAGTTAAAGATGTACTTAGTGTACTCACTAAAAAACGACGTAGTATTGCTGTAGTTTTAGATGAATATGGCGGAACTTCAGGCATCATGACTGTAGAAGATATTGTAGAAGAACTTTTTGGAGAAATTGAAGATGAACATGATTCGGTAGATTTAATTGAAGATGTTTTTGACGATGAAACGTATAAGTTTTCAGCACGTTTAGAAGTCGATTACATTAATGAAACCTATAAACTAGAACTTCCTGATAGTGAGAATTATGAAACCCTTGGAGGTTTAATAGTAAATCGCACCGAAGAAATTCCGGCTCAAAATGATATTGTTAAAATAGACAACTTTCAATTCACCATATTAGAGGTCTCAAATACTAAAATTGATTTGGTCGAACTTATTGTGTTAGATGACGATTAAAATACGTAGTTCTATTTTTATTATTAAAAGGAAAATGGTATTTTCGCGCACGATATTTTTGTCAGTTAGTGTGTAATTGACAGCAACTTAACTAGAAATCCCCAAAAGGATATTAAAAATTTAATTTACAAATGGCAGTTTTAAACAAGATTAGACAACGTTCACTATTCTTAATATTAATTATTGCGTTAGCGCTTTTTGCTTTTGTATTGGCAGATTTGTTCAAGAACTCTGATGCACTTACAGCAAAATCCCAAAACGTTATAGCTACGGTTAACGGTAAAGAAATTACGCGTGATGCCTTTTTGCAAAAGGTTGAAATAGCCCAAAGACAAGCTGGACCTTCTGCTACTAACACTCAGGTTATGAACCGTGTTTGGGAACAAGAAGTAAGACAAGCCATTATGGAAACTCAATTTGAAGAACTTGGGATTACTGTAGAGAAAGATCAAATGAGAGATCTTTTAAGAACCTCTCTAGCTACAAGTCCAGAATTTTTAAATGAAGCTGGGATATTCGATGAAAATAAATTGAACGAGTACATCGCTAACCTAAAAGAAACGTCACCATCTGGTTTTCAAAGTTGGGTAAACTACGAAAAGCAAATCGCAGCAAATGCGCTTAACCAAAATTACTATAATATGGTTAAAGCTGGATTAGTTGGAACATTAGCCGAAGGTGAGTTGGATCATAATTTAGAAGGTAATAAAATTGACCTTAAATATGTACAAATTGCATATTCTACAATTTCAGATAGCCTTGTTAAAGTATCTAAATCTGATATTTCAGATTATATTAATGCCCACCAAAATCAATTTGAAGTTGAGGCATCAAGAGATATTCGTTTTGTAGAGTTTAAAGAAGAAGCTTCTATAGAAGACGAAAAAACGATTAAAGCTGAATTAAATAGATATAAAAACGGTCAATTAGTTGATGCAGACGGTAGAAAAAACGTTATTGCTGCATTTTCTCAAGCAACAGATAATGAAGATTATATCAACTCTGTTGCCGCATCGGATATTAAATTCAATAATGACTTCTTATTTAAAGGTAGTTTATCAACTGAGTTTGCAGATGATATTTTTAACTTAAATGAAGGTGAAGTTTATGGGCCTTATAAAGAAGCTGGATTCTTTAAAATTTCTAAAGTAATAGCGGTAAAGCAAATTCCAGATTCTGCTAAAGTAAGACATATATTAATTCCTTATTTAGGAGCACAAAGTGCAACGCCAGAAGTAAGTAAAACAGAAGAACAAGCTAAGGTTCTTGCAGATAGTTTATTGACAGTGTTAAAATCAGATCGTTCTAAATTTCCTGATTTTGTTACAGCATACTCATCAGATCAAGGAAGCGTTTCTAATGAAGGTCGTTACGATTGGCACCCATACAACAGTATGGTTCCAGAATTTAATGATTTTGAGTTTGAAGGTCAAGTTGGTGATTTAGGTGTGGTTAAAACAGTATTCGGTTTTCATATTATAGAAATCGAAGGTCTTACAGAACCTAAAAAAGCAGTTCAAGTTGGAACGATTGCTAGAAAAATTGAGCCATCTGAATCAACAACTGATAAAGTGTTTAGAGATGCATCTAACTTTGAAATTAAAGCTGGTGAGGGTGATTTTGAAGCCGTAGCGCAAGAAAATAAATTCAAGGTAAGACCGGTAAACGGAATTAAAGTTTTAGACGAAAGTATTCCTGGAGTTGGAAATCAAAGACCAATTGTACGTTGGGCTTTTGAAGAACAAGTTGAAGTTGGAGATATTAAACGTTTTAATATTCCTGGCGGTTATGTCATTGCTCAAGTAGTCGCACAAAATGAGGCAGGATTAATGTCTGTTGATGATGCTACAGCATCGGTACTTCCAATTCTAAGAAGAGAGAAAAAAGCAGAAATGATTAAGGATAGAATTTCTTCTGAAAATTTAGATGATATTGCTGCGGCTGAAAAAACTACAGTTAAAGCGGCTACAGGTGTTAATATGAAAAACCCAACAATTTCAGGAGCAGGAAGAGAGCCTTATGTTGTGGGCGCTGCATTTGGTTTAAACGAGGGTGAAACTTCAGGTTTATTAGAAGGTGTAAAAGGTGTGTATGTGGTGCAAGTTACTAAGGTAACTCCTGCAGTTAAATTAGATAACTACCAAGCTGCGGCTAATCGTGTAGAGCAACAAAAAACTGGTATTGTAAATGCTAGGTTATATAATGCTTTAAAAGAAGCTGCAGAAATAGAAGATAATAGAGCTGCAACGCAAGTTCAATAAGCCTAAAAAGCATAGATTAAAATTAAAGCCTCGTTGTCGAGGCTTTTTTTTATAGTTTTATTTTATGACTTTATAAAAACTGTTGATAACTTAACTGTAAGTTTTCTAACAAAAAACCTACTTTTGTGATGTTAAAAAGTTAAGATTATGTCTGATACAATAGAAAGAGTAAAATGCCTAATTATAGGTTCTGGACCTGCTGGGTATACGGCAGCGATTTATGCAGCAAGAGCCAATATGAGTCCTGTTTTATATCAAGGGACACAACCTGGAGGTCAATTAACAACAACTAATGAAGTTGAAAATTTCCCTGGTTATCCTGAAGGCGTAACTGGTCCAGAAATGATGATGGAATTGCAAAAACAAGCCGAACGCTTTGAGGCAGATGTTCGTGATGGGTGGGTTACTAAAGTTGACTTTGCTGGAGATATGCATAAAGTATGGGTTAATGGAGAAAAGGAGATACATGCCGATACGGTTATTATTTCAACTGGGGCTTCTGCAAAATATTTAGGATTAGATTCTGAACAAAAATATTTAAAACTTGGAGGTGGTGTTTCTGCTTGTGCCGTATGTGATGGATTCTTCTACAGAAACCAAGAAGTGGTTATCGTAGGGGCTGGTGATTCTGCATGTGAAGAAGCACATTACTTATCTAAACTTTGTAAAAAAGTAACTATGCTTGTGCGTAGAGACGAGTTTAGAGCTTCTAAAATTATGGCACAACGTGTTAAAAATACCGAAAACATCGAAATCCTTTTCAATACTGAAACTGATGAAGTTTTAGGTGATGGGCAAGTGGTACACGGGGTGCGTGTTTACAATAAAGTGACTAAAGAAAAACAAGATATTCCTGCAACTGGATTTTTTGTAGCGATTGGTCATAAACCAAATACCGATATCTTTAAAGGCTTCTTAGATTTAGATGAGACCGGTTACATCATCAATGTACCAGGAACAGCCAAAACCAATGTAGAAGGTGTATTTGTATCTGGTGATGCTGCCGATCATGTGTATAGACAAGCCATTACCGCTGCAGGTACTGGTTGTATGGCGGCTTTAGATGCCGAACGTTATTTAGCTTCTAAAGATGCTAATTTTGAAGTGGCAACTCCTACTTACAATTAATAACATATATTTTAATATATACAAAACCCGAAGCTTAGGCTTCGGGTTTTTTTATGTCTTTTTTTTAATTTGGTTTGTTCTGCCTATTTATAAAACTTTTTCAATGTAAGTTGACCCCTTTTATTTTTATTGATATGGATTAGGTATACCGATTTAATGGTATTAGTGAATATTATTTCAATTTTAATTAAAAATTAACTGATTTTATATGTTTAATTTTTTGATTGGTTTTTTGAGTATTTAGCATTTTCATTGGATAAAAATTGCAGATATAGCAACGGTTTTCAGCGTTTTCACACGTATTTTAACCTGACAAAATGGTGTTTTATCGACAGCACTTCGTCGATTTTAACACAAGTGATTCTATTAAAATATTGATTTTCAGTTGTTAGTTCGTGGTATTTCTTATACATTGCCCTAAGATTATTTTGGTTAACCAGATTGATATACCAAAGTGATTTACCAATTAAACCATATTATAAACTAACAAACTAAACTAAATGAAACATGTTTTATTTAAACGCATGAGCCGTATGGCCATGTGCGTAATGACGTTTTTGTGCGCCCTCCAAACCTTTGGCGCAGATTATACGGTAAGCTCAGCCGATGAGTTTAACGATTTAAGCCTTTCTCCTGGAGATGTGGTAACATGGACCAACGGTTCATACAGTAGTGAACAACGAATCAACTTTACCGCAAATGGAACCGCTTCCAACCCAATAACTCTGAGAGCGGAAACACCTGGTGGCGTTATTTTTACAGGATTAACCAATATGGATGTTTCTGGAGACTACGTGATTATTGATGGCTTTTACTGGAACGGTGGGCCAGGAAGTAATAATCACATTCAATTTAGAAAGAGTAGCGCTTATGCGAACAATTCGACCATAAGAAACTGCGGTTTTAACAACTTAACACCTAGCGGAACTGACAAGCACCGTTGGATCGTGCTTTATGGTACAAACAATGTGGTTGAAAATTGTTCATTCCTAAATAAAAATAGCCCTGGTGCCTTAGTACTAGTAGAGTTAGAGTATAACGACTTTAATCCAGTTGGGCATATTATTAGAAATAATTATTTCTTCAATTTTATAAAACGTGACCCCTCTACAACACATTCTGGTGATAGTGAAACCATTCGTGTGGGGACTAGCGAATTTCAAGATAAAAGCGCTAGTGTTACTGTAGAAGGGAACTATTTCTACAAGGCTGATGGTGAGAATGAAATTATAACTAACAAAAGTGCAGATAACACCTACCGTAACAATACTTTTAGAGCCTGTAGAGGGTCTTTAGTTATGCGACATGGTGCTCGTGCTACCGTAGATGGAAATTATTTTTTAGGTGAAAATATTGAAGGTACTGGTGGTATTAGAATCACAGATAGTTACCACGTAATTACGAATAACTACATTCAAGATGTTATTAGTTCGGGTGATAAATGGAACAACGGAATTACCTTAGTTGGTGGATCGGATACTTCTGGTGGTATTACTAATGGTTACCAAAAAGTTGATGGTATTGTAGTTGCATTTAATACATTATATAATGTTGAGTCACCAATTTATTATAATGATCGTTCTAGTTATGACCCAACAGGGGTTTTAGCGCATAACGTGGTATATAGTACAGGCTCTGATATTGTTAGTGGAGATATTTCTGGTACTGGTCAAGGTATGACGTATGAAGGGAATGTTTTTGGAGGTGCTTCAATAGGGATTTCGGATTCTGGAATTACTGAGGCGAATGCCAATTTTTCTGCAAGTGGTGAAATCTTCAAACCTAGTGGTTTGGGCCCAGCAGCAAATGCAGCAGGGAGTGGTTATAGTACTACTGTTAATAATGATGTTGAAGGACGTACAAGACCAAATTCTAACATGGATGCTGGTGCTCATGAAGTTAGTGGTGGTAGTGGTTCAGCAACTTTTTATCCACATACCAATGGTATGGTTGGCGTTTCTGTTGGAGCTAGTTTTTTAGATGCCTCAGGAAATGATTCATCTGGAGATTATTTAACGGTATCTTCTGTTAGTGATTTCGCTTCAGAAGGATCTTCAAAAACAGTTAATGTAACGTCTAATGTAAGTTGGTCGGTAACAGATAACCAATCTTGGATTTCTATTTCACCAGCTTCTGGTTCTGGAAATGGAAGTATTTCAATTACAGTTTCAGAAAACACGAGTGAGTCAGAGCGAACAGGAACTGTTACAGTAAGTGGTTCTGGTGTTTCAAATCAAACGATTAACGTGAGCCAGGAAGGTATGGCATCTGCAAACATAGACGTAACAGGTGTTTCATTCTCTACTAGTTCTATAAACTTAACTGTTGGAGGAACGGAATCATTGAATGCAACGGTAAGTCCTTCAGATGCAACTAATAAAGATGTAAGTTATAATAGTAGTAACAACGCCATAGCGAGCGTTAATAGTGATGGAGAGGTTTCTGCTCAAGCTGCAGGAAGCGCAACGGTAACGGTAACTACCGACGATGGTTCTTTTACCGATACAATTTCGGTAACGGTAACAGGTGGTTCTACCGGTGGTGGTACAGCAGAATATCCTTCAGATTTAATGGAAAACTGTGACCAATGGAAAATTACTTATCCAGATGGTGTAGAAGAAAAGCAGTTATGTGAAAAAGATAACGAATTTTTCTTTGTGAATGATAGCAAAGATGCCATTGTTTTTCGTGCGCCAGTAAGAAGTGATAACGGAACTACGCCTAATTCGGATTATATTCGTTCTGAACTGAGAGAAAGAACAGAAGATGGTAATTCAGATATCTATTGGACTACAGAAGGATCTCATATGTTATATGTGAAGCAAGCCATTACCCACCTACCCATTGTGAAATCACATCTAGTTGCTACACAAATTCATGGTAATAAAGATGATGGAATAGATGATTCTATGGTGATGCGTTTAGAAGATTCTCACTTGTTTTTATCATTTAATGGTGGTAAGTTAAGAGATGATGTTACTATTAAAACAGATTATAATTTAGGAGATATTCATGAAGTTATTTTCCTTGTTGTCGATGGTAAACACTATTGCTACTATGCTGAAGATGGCAATTTATTAAACGCTTACAACAGTGGTAATGCATCATCATATTTAGTACAAGCCGATGGGAATGATTATGTGATGGATTTAAATTATGATGAAACTTACTTTAAAGTTGGTAACTATACACAAAGTAATCCTGAAAAAGAAGGCGATGAAACAGACGATCCTGATAACTACGGTGAAGTTTTAGTTTATGATTTTACTGTACAGCACGGCGATAATGATGGTGGGGGAACAGACCCTGTAGCCGTTACTGGTGTTTCTATTTCACCTAGTTCAGCAAGCCTTTCTATAGGAGGTACTCAAGAATTGTCGGCTACAGTTAGTCCTTCAAACGCTTCGAATACAAGTGTAAATTATAGTTCAAGTAATGCTTCAGTGGCTTCAGTTAGCTCAAGCGGAGTAGTTACAGCAAATTCTGAAGGTACTGCAACAATTACAGTTTCTACTTCAGATGGAAATTATACCGATACGGTAGAAATTACGGTTTTAGAAGCGTCAAACCCTTCAGATGGTGATAATTTAGCGTTAAACAAATCAGTGTCTGGAACGGGTTCTGCAGATGGCGACAATGTCGTTGCAAACTTAGTTGATGGCAATACTGGTACAAGGTGGTCTGTTTCAGGTTTTCCTCAGTCGGCAACTATTGATTTAGGTGCACAATTAACCTTGGGAAGTACAGAATTAGTATGTTACAGCGATCGCGCTTACCAATACACTATTTCTGTGTCTGATTCTGAAAATGGAACATACACCGAGGTTGTAGATAGAAGTAATAATTCAACACCGGGTTCTACATCAAGCCCTATTATCGACACATTTGATAGTGTTAATGCTAGGTATGTGAAAATTACAGTTACCGGCGCCGATTCATATACAGGAAGTTGGGTAAGTTTATTGGAACTTAGTGTATTTGCAGGAGAAGGTGCACCTTCTACCGTAGATGTGAGTTCAGTAGCTTTATCACCTTCTAGTATTTCGTTAGATGAAGGTGAAACGGAAGCTCTAACAGTGTCTATTAATCCTAGTGATGCAACCAACCAAAACGTAAGTTATAGCAGTAGCAATACTTCTGTAGCGACTGTGAATTCTAACGGCGTAGTAAGCGCAATATCAGAAGGCTCTGCTACGATTACAGTTACCACTGAAGACGGAAATCATACCGACTTAACATCTGTTACAGTTAATGGAACCTCAGAGCCTCAAGAATCGACAAACATAGCTTTAGAGAAATCAGTATCTTCTTCTGAAGAACAATCTAGTAATCCAGCGTCTAATTTAGTAGATGGTGATGCAGATTCAAGATGGTCTGCTGAAGGATATCCGGAGTGGGTTGTGGTAGATTTAGAAGGACTTTATACTATAAATAGTACTGAAGTAATTTGTTTTAAGGATCGTGCTTATCAGTACACTATTGAGGCTTCAACTGATGGTAGTAATTATACTGAAATCGTAGACCGTACAAGTAATTCAACAGCCGGATCTAATTCCGAGCCAATAGCAGATTCTTTTAGCGAGATAGACGCCAGATACGTAAGAATTACAATTACTGGAGCTAATGATTACTCAGGAGACTGGGCAAGTATTGAAGAACTTAGAGTTTTTGGATACGAGAGTTCATCAACTTCAAAAGAAGGTGCTTCAAAAGTTAATAGCGCTGTCGCGGAAGCCGTATCGTTATGGCCAAACCCAGCAGTAAATACTGTGAATATTAGTGGTGCTGGTGGTTTTGATATGTTAACCGTATATGATCAAGTAGGTAAGGTTATTTTAAATCAACCTATTCAAGGTGAAACGGTAGATATCTCTAACTTTAAATCTGGAATGTATATTTTCAGACTTTCAGGAAAAGAACAAGCAGTGACCAAGCGTATTATCAAGAGGTAGTCACTAACTATAAATAATTTAAAGGCAGATGAATTAAATTCATCTGCCTTTTTTTATGCGATAATTAGGTTTATGGCAGTCTTTTGTTGATGTAGCAAAGCTTTCCGGTAGCTTCGGGTATTTTTTAAACCATATTAAACGATGGTTTATCGCATGTATTTCGTCGATTTTAACATGTGTAGTTAATCTAAATTATTGATTTACAGTTGTTAATTGGTGAGATTTCTTATACATTGCTGTACGATTATTTTGGTTAACCAGATTGACACACCAAAGTGATCTACCAATTAAACCATTTTATTAATTAACAAATTAAACTAAATGAAACATTTTTTATTTAACCGATTAGCGCTTAGCGCTGTGTTCTTAGGAGCTTTTCAGTTCGCTTCGGCACAAATCCCCTCAGATCTTATGTCAAACTGTAACCAATGGAAAATTACGTATCCAGATGGTGTAGAAGACAAAACACTTTGTGATGAACCAAATAATGAATTCTTCCATGTAAGTGATGCCGGAGATGCCTTGGTGTTTTTTGCACCTATTCGTAGCGACAATGGTACGACTCCAAATTCAAGCTATATTCGTTCTGAACTACGTGAAAGAGAAGCAGACGGTAGTAAAGATATTTACTGGACAACCGATGGATCTCACATGATTTATGTAGAACAGGCCATTACACACTTACCTATTGTGAAGTCACACTTAGTGGCTACACAAATTCATGGTAATAAGGATGATGGTATCGATGACTCTATGGTGATGCGTTTAGAAGGTTCACACTTATTTTTATCCTTTAACGGTGGGAAATTAAGAGACGATGTTACGATTAAATCTGATTATAACTTAGGCGATAAACACGAAGTTATTTTCTTAGTTGAAGATGGTAAACATTACTGTTACTATTCTGAAGATGGCAACTTATTAGATGCCTACAATAGCGGAAACGCTTCTCAGTATTTAGTGAAAGATGACGGTAATGAGGTGCTTATGGATTTAAGTTACGATGAAACGTACTTTAAAGTTGGTAACTATACCCAAAGTAATCCAGATAAAGAAGGTGACGAAACTGATAACCCAGATAATTATGGTGAGGTTTACGTTTATGACTATGCTGTGGTGCATGGTGGTGGAGTAGTAGATCCAGACCCAGATCCAGTGGCTGTTTCAGGAGTTTCATTATCACCTAGTTCGGCAAGTATTTCATTAGGAAGTACTCAAGAATTGTCGGCTTCAGTAAGTCCTTCAGATGCATCAAATAAAAGTGTAAGTTACAGTACAAGTAATGCTTCAGTAGCATCTGTAAGTTCGACAGGTGTAGTATCAGGAAACGCAGCAGGAACGGCTACCATTACCGTTACCACTGCAGATGGAAATTATACGGATACTATGGAAGTTTCTGTTGTGGCGCCTTCTACAGGTGATAATTTAGCCTTGAATAAAACGATTTCAGGTACCGGTTCTGCCGATGGCGATAATGTTGTTTCGAATTTAGTGGATGGTGATACAGGATCACGATGGTCTGTTTCAGGTTATCCTCAATCGGCTACAATCGATTTAGGATCTGCGTTTTCATTAGAAAGCACAGAATTAGTATGCTACAGTGATCGTGCTTATCAATATACCATTTCTGTGTCTAATTCGGAAAATGGGTCCTATACTGAGGTTGTAAATAGAAGTAATAATTCAACGCCTGGAACGGCTTCAAGTCCAATTATTGATGCCTTCGATAGTGTCAATGCGAGATATGTGAAAATTACAGTTACTGGCGCCGATTCATACACAGGTAGCTGGGTGAGTTTATTAGAGTTGCGTGTATTCGGTGAAGCAGGAACGCCAACTACGGTTGATGTAACTTCAGTATCATTATCACCATCAAGCATTTCTTTAAATGCAGGTAATACAGAAGCACTTTCTGTATCTGTAAGCCCAAGTGATGCTTCAAATAAGGATGTAAGTTATAGCAGTAGTAATACTTCTGTAGCGACCGTAAATTCAAATGGTGTCGTAACAGCCATATCAGAAGGTTCTGCGACAATTACGGTAACAACCGAAGATGGCGATTATACAGATACTACATCTGTAACAGTAAGTGGGTCTTCAGAACCAGTAGAATCTACAAATGTAGCTTTAGAGAAATCAGTGTCTTCTTCTGAAGAACAATCTAGTAATCCTGCGTCTAATTTAGTAGATGGTGATGCAGATTCAAGATGGTCTGCTGAAGGGTTTCCAGAATGGGTAGTTGTCGATTTAGAAGGGCTTTATACCATTAATAGTACTGAAGTAATTTGTTTTAAAGACCGTGCTTACCAATATACTATCGAAGCTTCAGCCGATGGTAGTAGCTATACTGAAATCGTAGATCGTACTAATAACGCAACAGCGGGAACTAATTCAGACCCAATTGCAGATTCATTTAGTGAAATTGATGCCAGATACGTAAGAATTACGATTACTGGAGCCGATGGTTATTCAGGTGACTGGACAAGTGTTGAAGAACTTAGAGTTTTTGGATATGCAAGTTCAGCAACATCTAAATCAGGAAGCTCTAAAAATGGCGCCGAAGCCGCAGCTGCTGTAAAATTATGGCCAAACCCAGCGGTTAATACTGTTAATATTAGTGGTGCCGATGGTTATGATATGTTAACGGTTTATGATCAAGTTGGAAAGGTTATTTTAAATCATGCGATACAGGGTGATTCAATTGATATTTCAAGCCTAAAGTCTGGAATGTATATATTCAGACTTACAGGTAAAGATAATGCTGTAACAAAGCGTATAATTAAAAATTAGTCTCAATAATCAATAACTTTTAAGACAGGTGGAGCTTTCTTCACCTGTCTTTTTTTTGCTTATATTTCATTTATAAGTTAAAATTTCTAGCTTATTTATAGCCTTTATTCATACTTCTTGTTTGGGTATATGGTCATTTTTAGAAGCTTATAGGTGTTTAGTTAATAATATTTCAAAATATATAGTAACGTTTTCATAACTATTTAAAAATCATATACGAAGCTTATCAAGGCACAATAAAATTGTACTTTTAGCATTAAAAAGATGTTATGGATTTTTCAAAAGTCAAGTTAGTTGTATCCGATATGGACGGTACCTTGCTCAACCCAAATCACGAAGTGAGTGCCCGTTTTTTCAATCAGTTTAAAAAGTTTAAAGCCAATGATATTCATTTTGTTGCCGCTAGCGGAAGACAGTATCATAGTATCATTGATAAGCTAGACCCTATTAAAAATGAGATTTCAGTTATTGCCGAAAATGGTGGTTTTATGAGACACGATAATGTTTTAGAGGTGTTATTACAATTGTCTCAAGATGCTATAAATAGATGTATTGAAAAATTACGGGATATTGAAGGAGCTAACATTGTTTTATGTGGTAATAAAGCCGCGTACGTTGAAACTCAAGATGAAAATTTTATTTCAAAATTTAGTGAATATTATACGTCATATAAGCGTGTTGAAGATATTACAAAAGTGGTTGATGATGCGTTTTTGAAAATAGCCGTTTTTCATTTTGAATCTTCAGAAACAGGTGTGCTTCCACATATTGAAGACATCACCAAAGATTTACAAGTGACTGTTTCTGCTCAAAATTGGTTAGATATTTCTCCTAAAGAAGCTAATAAAAGTTATGCATTAACAAAGCTTCAAAATAGATTAGGTATAAAGGAAGATGAAACTTTAATTTTTGGAGATTACAACAATGATTTGCAAATGTTAGAACTGGCTTACTTTAGTTACGCTATGGCGAATGCACACCCCGATGTGAAAAAAGTAGCTAGGTTTGAAACAAAAAGTAATTCCGAAGAGGGCGTAGAAACCATTATAGAGAAACTGTTAGTTTCTAAAGAAAGTTAGAAAAATCGTGTTCACTTTAAAGTGAGTTTTACGTCAAGCTGAACTTGATTCAGTGGCTCATCATGACTATTACTGGATTTAATGAGATGCCGAATCAAGCGCGCATGTTGTTATTTCTGCTTAATAGTTCCAGATGGGTTATTACTTTTTTCTACTTTTTCAGGGTTTCCATAATATTTCACATCGCCGCCACTTGAAGCTTTTGCAATTAATGATTTCGAGGTATTCACAATGATGTCCGAACCGCTTGAAGCTTTGGCTTCGGTAGATTCTGCAAATAAATCTGCCGCTTTTATAGCGCTTCCACTTGAGGATTCTGCGCTGAGGTTTATAGTTTTTCCAGAAACTTTTATATCACTACCGCTGGAAGATTTACATGATAATTTCTGAGTATTTACGTCCAATTCCATATCACTACCACTGCTTGATTTTAAATGTAATGTTTCAACAGAAATGGTATTGGTGCTGTATACATCACTACCGCTTGAGGATATAACTTCTGAGATGGATTTAAAACGCACCGTTATTTTTTTAGATTTTGAACCACCAATGTTTTCCTTCAAGTGAATATTTAAAACCCCATCGCTAATTTCGGTTAAAATAAGTTCTTGTAAATTTTCGTCTGTTTCAACACGAATACCTTCTTCATGACTTTGGGTTAAATAAACATCTAAGCCTTGAGAAGCTTTTATGGTCGAAAAAGGGGCGTTAATTGGGCGGTCTTCTGTCGTAACATTGCCATTACCTTCAATACCTGAATGGATAGAGAAATTACATGATAATAGCATAAAGCTTAATATCGTGCTTACAATGATTTTGATTAATGTGCTCATAATTGGTCGTTTTTTGATGATGAATGGATTAATTAATAATTCAAATATCCTTTAAATGTTTGCTGATTAATAACTTAAATATCTGAATTGTTGATTTTTAATGCTGAATTGTTAATGGTTTGATTTGATGTTGATGCCTTCGCTATTGATGTTAATTTTTATCTCATCAGAATCTACTTTTATGCCGTTGTTATCAATTTTAATTTCGGGGGTGCTCACCTCGATATTGATGTCATCTTCTTCCCAATCTGGACAGTCTAAGCATTTCGAGTTGTTATCTAATATTTTTATAAAATGATTGGTGTTTTTGCTGGAAACAAGATGGTCATCATGCGTTCTGTAATGAATAAAATCTTTAGTGTTACTATTAAAATATACTACGGTATTTTCTGGTAGATATAGAACAAGATCTACTTCTTGATCGCTAAATTTATTTTTAGCATTTGTAGTTAAGTAGGAATCTAGAAGCAAAGTACCATTGGTAAATGCATAATGATAATCGATGTTTTTAGCGCGTGCAATGGCGGCGTCAAAACTTCGGCCATCGGCATTTTTTATTACTGATAAAGTGGCGATGGTATCGGTGGTAGATTTTACCATAACTCGAATATCAGAGGAGTACAATACTTTGTTTCCATGGTCATCATGGGTTAATTTAAAATCATTATGTCTTCGTTTTGAATTGAATTTATGGCTATGTACCATTTTTACAATTAGGGTGTCCTTCGCCGTAATGGGTAAGGCCGTCTTTTTAATATAACTCTCATTAAAAGCATGCTCGCTAGCTTGTCTAATTCCGAATACAATTAAACAAATTATGGAAATAATCCATACACCTAAAAGGGTGAATTTTGCAATGTTGCCTATAGATTTTAAGTTATTGATTAATATTTTTAGCCCTAAATAGAATAAGAAAAAGAATGGGATACCAACCGCAAAAAATATAGACAGCGACACTAACCAAATAGGGGTGTTTCCAATATTTAATATATCGATATTTTCAAATCCAGGGATATGGATAATATCGGCTACGCCAACCGAAAATAGGCTAATAATAAGAGCAATTAATGTTACCGCTCCAATAAATATAAGTAGTATACCAATAAACTTGGAGAATATTTTAAAAAGTAACATCACGGCATCGGCAAGACTATCGAAAAATGTTCTTGACGTTGATTTTATGGAATTAGTGCTTTTTTTAAAATCTACATTTTTTGCTGCTTGAGAAACCGAATCACTGACATTCTTTGCTGCTTGAGACACGTTTTCAAAGCCGTCTTTTATTTTTTTTTCAATGTTGCTAATGTTCACAGGCTCACCAGTCATCATAATTTTCTCGGCCGTAGTTTTAGCTTCAGGCACCAAAATCCACAACAGAATATATAGTAAAACGCCTGTTCCTAATCCAAAAACTAGAAGAATCCAGGCCAATCTTACCCAAATAGCATCAATACCAAAATAATGTGCGACTCCAGAAGAAACACCACTTATATAGGCATTATCAGCATCCCTGAATAACTTCTTTTTAGTATGGGTTTTCTGACTGCTATTGGTATGTGGTTCATCTTCAAAAATTTCATCATCAACGACATAGTCTTCAGGTTGTCCCATGATAGAAATCACTTCATCAACCTCCTTGAGTCTAATAACTTGTTTGTTGTTTTGAACACGTTCATTAAATAGTTCGGCAATACGGGCCTCAATGTCAGCTATAATTTCATCGCTGCCCTGAGAGTTTGCTAAGGAGCGTTTTATGGCTTCTAAGTAACCTTGCAGTTTTAAGTAAGCGTCTTCATCAATATGAAAAAAGATACCTGCTAAATTTATATTGACTGTTTTATTCATTTTTGTTGTTTTTTTGGCTTGTTACGATGTTTACTGCGTTTTGTAGTGCATTCCAGGTGCTACTTAGTTCGGTTAAAAACAGGTGTCCCGTTTCGGTTAAACTATAGTATTTTCTTGGGGGTCCGGAAGTAGATTCTTCCCAACGGTAGCTTAATAGATCTGCATTTTTAAGTCGGGTAAGTAATGGGTAAATAGTCCCTTCTACTACCAGTAGTTTTGCGTCTTTTAGGGTGCTTAAAATTTCAGCCACATAGGCGTCTTCATCTTTTAATACCGATAGAATGCAAAACTCTAAAACGCCTTTACGCATTTGGGCTTTTGTGTTTTCTATTTTCATGTGTTGTACTTTTTTGCTTTAAATAGAATAACTGAGGTGATTAATTTCAATAGGAATTCAAAGCTTTTTTAATATGATGAAACAATTCGTTTTTTGATTTGATTGGTTATTTATTGATGATGGCTGAAAAATAATTCAGCGTTATTTTAAAAATTGAATGGTTAATGGGTAATTATAGATTTTGCCGTCCCTGGCGTTTAAACTCGCAATGATTATTAAAACGAGCTCTAAGATGAAGCCCAAAATGGCTATAGCACCTAAACCTAATGCTGAAAATATAATCACCGCCGGTTGGTTAAGGCTAAAGTTAAAATCTTCGAAATTATTAACAGCCAGACCACTAATAATATTTAATAGAAAGAAAGGAATCGCGATGCATGCGATAATAACAGCATAAAGTAATATGCTAATCTGGAAGTTAATAACCTGCTTACCGTTCTTGTCTATGAATTCCGATTTTTCTTTATTTGCGAGCCATAATATGACCGGCCCAATAAAATTTCCGAAAGGAATAATAAACCTACTAAACGTAGATAAATGAATAAAGGTTGCTATGTTTTTTTGATGATTATTTATCATGATTTTACAAACGTATAATAGTTTCTTATGCAAATATATGTCTTTAGAAAGGTATTATGTTACGCATAGTACCTAAGTTTAACATAATATTAACATTTTAGACTGTCGATTTATTTTTTAACTTAGTGAAACCTTAAATCGGATATCATGGTTATAACTCCTAGTAAATTAAATAGTTATATAATTTTTAAGTTGCCGTCGGCGTATTTGTGTGGTGTGAGAACACGTTATGTTGATTCAGAAAAATGTATTGTTACGGTTAAACACAGTTGGATTAATCAAAATCCTTTTAAGTCTATGTTTTGGGCAGTGCAGGGCATGGCGGCAGAGTTTACAACTGGGGCATTAATGATGTCGAAAGTACAAAGTACGGGTAAAAAAATATCCATGCTTGTTACAGCCAATAGCGCGACCTATACAAAAAAGGCAACGGGGAAAATTACGTTTACTTGCCACGATGGACTACTTGTAGATGAATTATTAGAAAAGGCGATTAAATCGGAAGCTGGTGAAACTTTAAGCATGCAGTCTGTTGGTGTTGATGAAGCTGGAGATGTGGTTTCGACCTTTAATTTTGAGTGGAGTGTGAAGCTGAAGTTATAACACAGAATCTCTGTGAACCCTCTGAGTAGCGCTGTGTAATACTAACAAGAGTAAGTAACCAACAACTAAAATTAATCTCTCGCAGAGTCGCAAGGACGCAAAGATGTATAACGTAAATATTCGTGAAAATTAGTGTCTAAATGAAACTCTCTGTGTGTCTCAGTGAAACCTCGGCGAATCTCTGCGTAATAACAGTGTAACAAAAACTAAAACTAAGCAACATATAGTAAAATCAAAAAATCTAATAAAATGATAGCACACGAAATTGATTATAGAATCTACGGTGAGGAAATGCAATACGTAGAAATTGAGTTAGATCCACAAGAAGGCGTTGTTGCCGAAGCAGGCAGCTTTATGATGATGGAAGACGGGATTAAAATGGAAACGATTTTTGGAGATGGGTCTAAAAATGATTCTGGATTTTTAGGACAAATATTAGGGGCAGGAAAACGAATTCTAACAGGTGAAAGTTTATTTATGACCGCCTTTTATAATAATCTTGTAGGAAAACGTAAAGTATCTTTTGCTTCACCATATCCAGGTAAAATTATCCCCCTTGATTTAACACGCTTTGGTGGGAAGTTTATATGCCAAAAAGATGCTTTTTTATGTGCTGCGAAAGGGGTAAGTATTGGTATTGAGTTTTCTAAGCGTTTGGGGCGTGGTTTGTTTGGAGGCGAAGGTTTTATCATGCAAAAACTGGAAGGTGACGGCATGGCCTTTGTTCATGCGGGAGGTACCATGGCCATGAAAGAATTGAAAGCCGGCGAAGTTTTACGTGTTGATACAGGTTGTATTATTGGTTTTGATCATACCATAGATTATGATATCGAATTTGTTGGAGGTATTAAGAATACGGTGTTTGGAGGCGAAGGTTTGTTTTTTGCTAAGTTACAAGGTCCAGGAACCGTTTATATTCAGTCATTACCATTTAGCCGTTTAGCTGGCCGGGTTTTGGCCTCTGCACCACAAACTGGCGGGAAAAGTAAGGGAGAAGGCAGTGTTTTAGGTGGTTTAGGCGATTTACTTGATGGTGATAATCGCTTTTAGAATTTAATTAAAAGACTAGATTGAATTTGAAGGAGTGAAAATCTAAACTTAAAGAAGATTAACTGGGCTAATAAGCTGTAAGGTTTTTGCAAACCTAAGACTTTCAGTTGTTTATGGGTTGTGATTTTTTGTAAGTTAGATTTTTTTAAATTCAGCGTGTGTTTAGGCGGTATTTTAGCTACATTTTATCTTAATGTTAAAAAAAGATTAAAAGGGGCTGTGTAATAAATTTTTTATTAAATTTAGATGTTATTTTTAATAATACAATTACAAAGCCTATATAACAAATTTACTATTACACAACCTAAACTTTTAAAACAATTATGGCTAGAGCAATGATGGAGTACACGAAAATTGTACTCGATAAAGTTAGTTTTGATACTAATCTATTTTGCAAAGAAGTGCAAAAGGCACTACAAAGATTATTACCTTACGAAATAGAAGAGCTTAAAATATTCATTCATTCGTTAGTGCTTCAAAATCCAGAATTAAATCAATGTTTAATTTATTTAAAATAAAAAAAAAGCGACCATCTGGTCGCTTTTTTTATGGAGAAAAAAATACTATTTATACTGTGACTAGCTAGAAACGGCTCAACCATAAAACTT
>NZ_JAHKPD010000004.1:86298-98429 GCF_018860245.1 Pseudotamlana agarivorans | reverse complement strand
AAATATATTAGTTTTGAAATTTAAAATATCACTCCGAACTTATTAGGGGCTAAAATAACGGTAACTTACAGAAACTTGAAGCAGATTTCGGATTTTACAGAACTTTTGACGATACCTCACGGCTATATAATAAATCATTAGGCGGCGGCAGTTTATTAGATATTGGCATCTACCCTATTTTCGCAGCCTTATCATCTTTAGGTGTTCCAGATAACATAGCAGCAAAAGCAACCTATTTTGATAATGGCGCCGATTCATCTTGCGATATGACTTTTCAATATGATAGCGGTGCCACGGCGCATTTAAAAAGTTCTTTATTGGAAGACTTACCAACAGAAGCTACCTTTAAATTTGAAAATGCAATGGTTAAAATTAACGGCATGTTTCATCAACCTTCCACAGTTACAATCATTACTAAAAACCATAAAAAAACCTATAATTTTAATTACAAAAGCATAGGTTATAACTACGAAACTATACATTTTAATGAATTACTGCGTCAAGGTAAAACCGAAAGTGATATCATGACTTTTAATTTTAGTGAACAATTGATAAATACTCTTGATAAGGTTCGAGCGCTTATTAATTTAAATTATTAAATTTGTATATCCGTTTTGTAACCTAAACATTGTATTTACATCATTCCGAATTTATTTCGGAATCTCATAAAGCTGATAATTAATATATTGTTATGAGAACCTGAAACAAGTTCAGGTTGACGATAACAATTATGTCTCATTACAGATAATCAGTTTATTAAACTAATAATCTATAAATAACAAAAAAAACGCAACCCGAAAAGGTTGCGTTTTATGTTATATGCAGTACTTAAAAGTTAAGTTTACTCACCTAACCACTCATTTAAAGAATCTTGATTCATTTTCACGTAATCATCATTTCCAGCTATTTTAGCTAATTCTAACGATTTTCTTGCCGCCGCAATAGCACCTTTTGAATCGCCTGCTTTAGCATGAATTAAAGACTGTTTTCTTATGTAATAAAAAAGAGGTTTCTCTTTGGTCATTTCTACAGCTTTATCAATCCATTCCATAGCCTGCTTAGGATTTTTCCCTTCTTGTAGGTAATAAGACGCCGATGCATAGTAATCACTTGCCTTTGGGCTTCCTCCCAAAACATCATTGATACTAGCCAAAACAGCATTGTCTGTAGGAACCGTGAAAGGTATAGCGATATATGTTTTTTCCCAAATTAACTCAATTTGAGCCCCACCGTTAGTGATGCTATTAATATCTAAAGTAAATGTTTCAACATTGAAAGGTACTTCGTGTGCTTTTACAGATGTTACTGCAACCACTTTAGAGTCATCCCATTTTTTTGGTGTCCCCCAGTTTTCTGTGTCGGAATAAAAATAAACTTTCCAAAGACTTTCTCCTGGTTTTGCAAAAATTGCATAAGAACCTGCTTTTAATTTATAACCATCAATTACAGCATCTGTGCTGAATGTAACGGTTGTATTTTTGTTTGCTCCTGTTCTCCACAATTTATCATAGGGCACTAAGTCTCCAAAAATAGAACGGCCCTTTACTCCTGGTCTGGAATATTCAAGCGTAATATCTGTTAATCCTACTTTTTGCTCCAGTTTAGCTGCAGGACTTGGTTGTGGTGTGTTTACTTGAGCATGAACAGAAAGCACTGTAGCACAAGCCATAAAAAGTAATAGTATTTTTTTCATTTTAATTTATTTTGAATTAAATTATAGCTATAAAATTACGTATCCAAATGTCGTTTTTTGTTAACAAAACCATAAAATAACTTCCGTGACTTGAAGTGTCTTTCACCAATAGAAAATCTAAGTTTTCGCACATGCTAGAACGTTTAACCTAGAATTATAATTCTATTAGTAAAAACAATCTTTTAGAAGCCTAAAATTAGTATTAATGAAAAACAGGGAGCATTAGACGATAGAATACTAAAATTTACATAATAATTCACTATAAAAATCGAAAATATCATAGATTTTATTATATTGGCGAATTGTGACGATAAACTAACGTTACTTCCCTTAAAATTGATTAAAGATTAAACATACCGTATGGAGATTATAGACCGAGCTTTAGAATTCGAACAACGCAAGCACACGTTTAAAACAACTAGTGAACGCATAGAATCCTCTAGAGAAGTAAAAGAATTAATATTAAGCTTAAACAGCATCTATAAAGAAGAAAAAGATCCTGAGATCATGGATCTTATGAAACGCTTAACAGCTATAAAACAAAAAATTGAAAAAAGGTTAAAAGGTAGACCTTAACCTATTTTTAAGCCCTTGCTTTTACATTAAATTTTTATAAGCAGGGGCTTTTTTATGTCCGCTCCCTAAAAACACACCCCTAGTGTTCCCTTATTTTTATGATAAGGATTATTTTATTTTATTCTAACTAATCTGAATGGCTATTTTTTTTTATTAAGCCTAAAACAGTTTCAACTTATATTGACACAGTTTTATCGTATTTGAGTTACAGAATAAATTAAGCACAAAAAAAGACTTGTTTAAAAAAAACAAGCCTTTTTGTATATTATAATAAGTTACTTCTAATTAGTCAATACGCTCAATTTTTGCACCTATAGCACGTAAACGTTCATCAATATGTTCGTAACCTCGATCTATTTGTTCGATATTTTGAATAGATGATGTTCCTTTAGAAGAAAGCGCCGCTATTAATAAAGACACACCTGCACGAATATCTGGCGAGGTCATTGTTGTTGCTTTTAATGTCGATTTAAAATCATGACCTATAACGGTTGCTCTATGCGGATCACATAAAATAATTTTAGCGCCCATATCAATTAATTTATCTACGAAGAATAAACGACTTTCGAACATCTTTTGGTGAATTAAAACACTTCCTCTAGCTTGTGTTGCCACTACTAAAATGATACTTAGTAAATCTGGCGTAAATCCAGGCCATGGTGCATCAGAAATAGTTAAAATAGAACCATCTATAAAACTTTGAATTTCGTAACCATTAGTGTGTGCAGGGATATAAATATCGTCACCACGCTGTTCTACAGTAATTCCTAATTTTCTAAACGTTGCAGGAATCACCCCCAAATCATCCCAAGACACATTAGTGATCGTTAATTCGCTTTTAGTCATCGCAGCAAGACCAATCCAACTTCCAATTTCAATCATATCTGGAAGCATGGTATGTTCTGTTCCGCCAAGGCTATCTACACCATCAATAACTAATAAATTAGAACCTACTCCGCTAATTTTAGCCCCCATTCTATTCAGCATTTTACATAATTGCTGTAAATAAGGTTCGCAAGCTGCGTTGTAAATCGTTGTTTTTCCTTCAGCTAAAACAGCAGCCATTAAAATATTTGCTGTTCCTGTTACTGAAGCTTCTTCAAGAAGCATGTAAGCACCTTTTAGTTTTTCAGCTTCAACGCCGTAAAACTGCTCTTCTTTGCTGTATCTAAATTTTGCTCCTAAATTAATTAAGCCTTCAAAATGCGTATCTAAACGACGACGACCAATTTTATCACCTCCTGGCTTAGGTATAAAACCTTTACCGAAACGTGCTAATAACGGACCAACAATCATGATAGACCCGCGTAAACCACGTCCGTCAATTTTAAATTGATCAGATTCTAAATATTTTAAATTAATCTCATCGGCTTGAAAGGTGTAGGACCCCTTCCCTATTTCATTAACTTTCACACCTAAATGTGACAATAATGCCATTAATTTATTAACATCAATAATATTTGGAATATTATGTATTGTAACGACTTCTGGTGTTAATAATACAGCACACAGAATTTGTAAGGCTTCGTTCTTTGCACCTTGAGGTTGAATTTTCCCTTTTAATTGGTGACCGCCTTCAATTTTAAATGTTCCCATGAAATTTTAGTAGCGTTTTCTTTGTCGGTTATTAGAATTACTTTTTTTGTGATGTGTTTTCTTAGTATTATTATTTGAAAACTTTGTTTTTGAACGCATTAAGCTTGTAGAGTCTGATAAATCCTCCTCAGAATTTTTTAAGTTAATTTTCCCTCCCGAAAGTTCATATAAATGATCATAAATAACGGCATCTTCAACCGTATCTTTATTCCAGTTTAAGAAACACTTTTTCATATGATTTGCAATCGTATACGTTAAAGCTTCTTTTAGTTCACCATCTTCCCATGTGTTTGCTACATCGATCATGGTTTTAATATTGTTCCCATAAAAGCGATACTTCGGAAAATTTTGAGGATACCTTAAAGGCTCTGGACGTTCTTCATAAATTTCCTTGGTAGGAATTGGGTAAGGTGAATCGGCATCTAATTCAAAATTAGACATGATAAACATTTGATCCCAAAGCTTATGCTGAAAATCTGGAACGTCTCTTAAATGCGGTTGCATATTTCCCATGACGGCTATAATGCCTTTCGCAACTTTATTACGTTCTTCTTTAGATTCTAATGATTTCGCGTAATTAATCATCTTCTGCATATGTCTTCCGTACTCTGGAATGATTAAATGCTCACGCTCTGTGTTGTATTCTAAGGTATCTATCAAAATAATTGTGTAGAGTTATATTGTGTTGCATGAAGTGTTTCTGCATGCGCAAAATACAAAAAATATCTAAAGACTTATAACACCTTCAACATTTTCTGTGACTTCTTTATACTTGGCAATCACTGTTTCTGGGTTTTCCATCGTTACATTTATTGAAACACTCGTATATTTTCCGTTTTTAGATTCTTTTGTATTAATAACAGCACCCAAATTATTAAAAATATCTTCTATTTGAATAATTTTTGAGGGATCTGAATTTACTATAAATTTATATAAGTATTCCGATGGCCATTTAGCGGTATCGTATAACTGTTCTTTTAATTTCTTATAAAATTCTTCTGAATTTGGAGGTGTGCTCATAGTGTTTTTTTGTATTACAAATATACAATTTCATCTTTTTAATCCCATACAATTAAAGTGTTGATTTCTAGACTTAAAATGAAAACATCCGCTTCAGATAAATAATAAAATTAGCGACTTTAGTCTTTGATTTTTTTTATAGCTGTTAAATTCCGATTTTTACAAGAAATATTGCCGATTTGAACACAAAAAAGATTCTTATAACAGGTGGTCCCGGTACCGGAAAGTCAACTTTAATTAATGCGTTAATAAAAAGAGGATTTCCATGTATGGAAGAAATTTCACGTCAGGTTATCATTGAGGCTAAGAAAAAAGGCATCGACCAGCTTTTTCTAACCAATCCACTACTTTTTAGTGAAATGCTTTTAAAAGGCCGAGCACAGCAATTTAAAGACGCAGAAAACTTCGAGAATAAAACCATTTTTTTTGACAGAGGTGTTCACGATGTACTTGCCTACATGGATTTTATTGGAGACTCCTTCCCACAAGAATTTAAAGCGACCTGTAAAAACTTAATATACGACACTGTTTTTGTTTTAAAACCCTGGGAAGCCATTTACAAAAGTGATAGTGAGCGTTATGAAACTTTTGAACAAGCTCAAGACATACACAAACACCTTGTAAAAACCTATGAATCCTATCAATATCAATTAATTGATGTGCCCTTCGACACTGTTGAAAATCGTACAAACTTCATATTAAAAACCATCAATTTTTAATATGCAACATCCCATTAACATATTGGAACGTTATTGGAATTTCACAAGTTTCAGACCCGAACAAGAAGCCATTATAAATGCAGTTATTGAAGGCGAAGATACTTTTGTTTTATTACCCACAGGAGGAGGCAAATCTTTATGTTTTCAAATTCCAGCCTTAGCTAAAGACGGTATTTGTATTGTAATTTCTCCGTTAATTGCCTTAATGAAAGACCAAGTACAAGCCTTAAACGAAAAAGGCATTAAGGCCATGGCACTAACAAGCGGCATTAGTTATAGCCAATTGGACACCATGCTTGATAATTGCATTTATGGTAATTACAAGTTTTTATACTTGTCACCAGAACGCTTACAGCAGGAGCTGGTTCAAGATCGCATCAGACTTATGAATGTCAATTTAATTGCCGTTGATGAAGCGCATTGTATTTCGCAGTGGGGCAGCGATTTTAGACCAGCCTATAAAAACATTGAACTGTTAAGGCGTTTACGACCTTCAGCCAATGTGGTAGCACTAACAGCTTCGGCAAAACCAGAAGTAGTAAATGATATTATAAAGGAGTTAGATTTCATTCAGCCTAAAATATTTAAAACGTCTTTCTGGAGAAGCAATCTGGCTTACATGGTTTTTCATGAAAATGATAAACATTACAGGTTAGAAACCATTTTAAGGAAGAATCCGGCATCGTCAATTGTATACGTTAGAAATAGAAAAGCAACCATTGAAATAGCGTCTTTTTTAAAATCTAAAAACATAAATGCTACTTTTTATCATGGCGGACTCACAAACGATGAAAAAGATAAAAACATGACCGCCTGGTTACAAAACCAATGTCAAGTTATGGTGGCGACCAATGCCTTTGGTATGGGTATAGACAAGCCAGATGTTAAAACGGTTGTTCACTTAAATTTACCTGAAAGTATTGAAAGTTATTTCCAAGAAGCCGGTCGTGCCGGACGAAACGGCGATAAAGCTTTTGCGGTAATTTTGAAAAACAAAAGTGATGAAGAACTTGTTAAAAACCAGTTTTTAAGTGTTTTGCCAACGGTAGATTTAATTAAACAAGTATATAGAAAATTATGTAACTATTTTCAAGTTTCCTATGGCGAAGGTGAATACGAAACCTTCGATTTTGATTTTAATAGTTTTTGTAAAACGTACCAATTTCCATCTATTTTATGCTATAATGCCTTGCTTTTTTTAGATAGAAATAGTGTAATTACCCTGTCAAAACAATTTAAAAATAAGGTTACCGTTCAGTTTATTATTTCAAATCATGCCCTTTTTAATTATTTAGATACTCATGAAGATTACAATATTATAGTAAAATCAATTTTAAGAATGTATGGTGGCATTTTTGATAATCTTACAAAAGTAGATTTGAAAAAGGTTTCTAAAAAAGCATCTATTCCAGAACATCAATTAATACATACCTTACAGCAATTGGAAGGAGATGAGATTATTACACTTAATTTAGCTAAAACAGATGCTCAAGTAACTTTTATAGAACCACGTGAAGACGAAATAACTATCAATAGAATTGCACCCATAATAAAACAACAAAATAAACTGAAACAAAATCAAGTAAAAGCGATGCTTGATTATATTGAAAACGATTCCGTTTGTAAAAGTGTGCAACTCCTCTCCTATTTTGGCGAAAAAAATGTTGAAGACTGCAAAATATGTTCAGTATGCATTCAACAGAAAAAAAAGGAAGTACCACAGGACATCAATTCTGTAAAAAGAAATCTTATTGAAATTTTAGAATCGGGAGATTATTCTTCTAGAGACCTTTTAGAGCAAATAAATTGTTCTGAAAATGAATTAAAAACCGTTTTAAAGTTACTTTTAGAACATCAAATAATCACAATTACCTCAAAAAACACATATAAATTAAGTCATTTGTAAAATTGCAAACGACACTATAATAAAGCCATCAAAAGATGAAAGATTTAAGAATCGTATTTATGGGTACACCCGACTTTGCGGTAGACACCTTAAAAACGTTAGTAGAAAATAATAAAAACATTGTAGGTGTTATTACAGCACCTGATAAACCTGCAGGACGCGGCAGAAAACTAAATGAAAGTGCTGTAAAAAAGTATGCGGTTTCACAAAACTTAAACGTTTTACAGCCAACCAATTTAAAGGAAGAAGCTTTTTTAGTAGAATTGAAATCATTAAATGCTAATTTACAAATTGTTGTAGCCTTTAGAATGTTACCAAAATTGGTTTGGAAAATACCTGAATATGGTACTTTTAATTTACACGCTTCTTTATTACCAAATTATCGTGGAGCAGCTCCTATTAATTGGGCTATTATAAATGGTGAAACAAAAACAGGGGTTTCAACTTTCTTTATAGATGAAGAAATTGATACCGGAGACATGATTCTTCAAGAAGAAATTTCAATAGAGCCAAATGAGAACGCCGGGAGTCTTCATGACAAATTAATGACTATTGGAAGTCGTTTGGTGATAAAAACTGTAGAATCAATTGAACAAAACAACGTAAAGACTATTCCGCAGAAAGATTCTTCAAATATTAAGACGGCTTACAAACTAAATAAAGACAATTGTAAAATAAACTGGGAAGCCCCTATGGATAATATTTTTAATCACATTCGTGGATTGAGTCCGTATCCCGCAGCTTGGACTACTTTAATTAATGGGGAAGATAAATTAGATGTTAAAATTTATGCTTCAGAAAAAGAATTGGTAGACCATAATAATGTTTTAGGCACACTCATTACATCAAAAAAAGAGTTAAAAGTAGCAGTCACAGGAGGTTATCTTATTTTGAAAGAAATTAAGCTCCCAGGGAAACGTTCAATGGATATAAAATCACTTTTAAATGGATACAGTTTTAGTGAAAACGCAAAAATGCTGTAAACCCTTATAACCATTGATATTACTAAATATCCGATAAAGCGCATCGCCTTTATTAACAAATGACTGAAGTTATTAACAAAACCATGTATTTCCCTTGCTATTACTTGCATGATTGCATAATCCGTATAAATTTGTAAAGGATTTAAACAAAATTGTAATCCAACTTTATTAATAAATTAAATTATACATTATGAACAAAACAGATTTAATCGACGCAATGGCAGAACACGCAGGAATTACTAAAGCAGCTGCAAAAAAAGCTTTAGAATGTGCGTTAACTGAAATTGAAGGAGCTTTAAAAAAAGGAAATAGAGTTTCTTTAGTAGGATTCGGATCTTGGTCAGTTTCTAATAGAGCTGCAAGAGACGGAAGAAACCCTCAAACAGGAGAAACTATCAAAATTGCAGCTAAAAACATTGTAAAGTTTAAAGCTGGTTCTGATTTATCAAACGCAGTAAACTAATCATTTACTTCTTTATATTTAGAAAAAGTCTCCTTTTTGGAGGCTTTTTTTTTATATTTTAACAAAATAGTTGCATTTACCATAAATTAATATTAGTTTTAATTACTAAATTCCTCGATATATGGTGACAATAAAACCCAAAAAAGGAGATTTATTAATTGCAGAACCTGCAATTATTGGAGATGTTTCTTTTAACCGTTCTATAGTCTTATTAGCAGATCATTCTGAAGAAGGATCCATAGGCTTCATCCTTAACAAGCCCTTAGATTATACAATTAATGAGTTAATTCCAGAGGTGGAAGCAACTTTTAAAGTTTATAATGGTGGTCCTGTTGAACAAGATAACTTATATTTTATTCATAAAATTCCGCAGTTAATACCAAATAGTATTGAGATTTCTTTAGGTATTTATTGGGGTGGTGATTTTAATCGTGTTGCTGAACTGATTAAAACAAATACAATCAATGAAAATGATATTAGATTCTTTTTAGGCTATTCTGGCTGGGACACCAATCAATTGGATACTGAATTAAAATCGAACTCTTGGGTAGTTTCTGAAAACATTTACAAAAAAAACATCATAGAAAAAGACTATGAAACTTTTTGGAAAGAAAAAATGTTAGAGTTTGGTGGCGAATACAGCATTTGGTCGAACGCACCAGAAAACCCTAGTTACAATTAATTTAAACGAATTTTTACATTTAACTTTTGAAGTAAACTTTTAGACACCTCATTGGTAAATGACTTTTTTCGGTATTTACTCACTGGCTGAATACCTACCATGACATTGGTGATAAACATTTCATCTGCTTTTTGAAGTTCAAACGGTGAAATTGAATCTTCAACTAATTCATATTCTGGCACCGCTTTAATAAGCTCAATTAACTGAGTTCTCATCACCCCTTTTAAACAGCCGTCTGTTAATGGCGGTGTTTTAATCGTATTTCCTTTTACAAGAAACACATTACCATTTAGAGCCTCAACAACTTGTTTATTCGTATTTAATAAAAGACAATTATCTAAACTGTTTTCTTTAGCATAAATACTTCCTACAACATTTAAAGCCTTATTATTCGTTTTTAGCGTTGATAATAAGCTTGGCGATACATAATAATCTTTGAACAAATCTACTTCGTAAAACGCCTCTGAGATCGTATAAAAGCTTTCTGAAAGAGGATTCACAGCAATCACAAAACTGACGTTATTTGTTTTGGGTGCATATAAACCACCCTCATTTCTATGAACAGTAAATTTTACACGAGCAGACTCATTTTCTAAATCGTTAGCTTCCAAGGTTTTTTGAATTTCTCCTTCTAAAAATTCCATAGTAAAACTCATTGGAATTTCCATACGCATAATACGCATCGAGGCCATTAATCTAAAATAATGATCTTCCCAAAACAACAATTTCCCACTACTCGACTTTATAGTTTCAAAGAGCGCATCACCATAGGCATATCCTCTATTTTTGATTGATAAAAAAGCGTTTCCGTCTAAAAGTGTACCGTTAAAATTCGTCATAAAAAATCCCGCTTACACGATTTTTGTGTAAGCGGGACAAATATAATTTAAAATATGTTATTTGTAATTAAGCTGATCCTAATACTTGCTTTAAACTGGAAATTTGATTAGTCCAAAGCATTTTAGCTTCATCAACCTCATCGTCTTCAGCATAGTCTGTAATTATAAGAGAAACATCTTTGGTGATTTCATCAACCTGAATTTTAATTTCAAAGAAATACGATTGACCATCTTCTTCATCTTCTAACCATCTGAACTTCACACGCTCACCTGATCTTTTATTTAGTAATTTTGCTTTTTCTTCGCTGCCATCCCAAATAAAGGTAAATAACTCTCCACGAGAATTTACGTTGTCTGAAAACCATTCTGATAAACCAGAAGGTGTTGAAATATAAGTGTATAAAAGTTGAGGGGAAGCATGTATTGGAAATTCAATATCAAATCTAACTTTGTCGTCCATAAGTAATTTAGAAATTTATATCGCCAATATATACATTAATTGATAAGTGAGCCCATAAAATTTAATTTTATTTTTTTTCAGATCTGTTTGGTAACTCTAATAATGTTTCTATATTTGCACCCTCAAATTATGGCGAGGTAGCTCAGCTGGTTAGAGCGTCGGATTCATAACCCGGAGGTCGCGGGATCGTGCCCCGCTCTCGCTACAAGTAAACAAAGGAAAGTCAAGAAAAATAATTCTTGGCTTTTTTTTTGCTAAAACATAGCTAAAACAATTTGTAATTCTTTACAACAATATTTCAAAACGACACAAATCGCTTCATATTCTATTATTCCCTGATTATTTTATACAAATTCAGTATAACTTCAAAACTTGATAATTCGGGTGTTTTAAACTAAAAATTTCTAAACAAATCAACCTTCATTCATTTACTACCTCAAAATACAAAAAAAATAGTTTTTTTCCTACAAAACAATTTAAGGCACATTTATTGGTGTTAAATTCTTACAAACATGGGGACTCTATAAATTTAGTTTTTCTCTCCAATTTAAGTGCACTTAAACTTAGTCTCAATTATTTTAATCCATTTAAGTACATGAAATTAAATTTTCTATCAGATGAACTCATCATAAAATTAAAGGAACTTGAAAACGATTCCGCAGATATTATTAAAAGTAAGACAAGCAGCCTTTATAAGTTTTAATACCATTGCTAGAACAATGTCAATACACTATAAAAATATACTTAATTACTTCGATAACCGAAATACAAATGCTTCTGCAGAATCTTTCAATGCGAAAATTAAAGCTTTTAGAGCTCAGTTTAGGGGAGTCAGGAACGTGAATTTTTTCCTGTATAGATTAACTACAATTTTTGCTTAATCCTGAAATCCCACAACTTTTTGACTTGATCCCTTGCTCTTTAGGGTATAAGGTCATGTACTTTAATACCCATAAGTTATTTACAAAACTAAGAACCTCAAAAGCTGATGGTTCATATAGTAAAGAGATCAATAAAATTGAAAAACAAGATTTGTTGATCTTAGATGACTTTGGACTAAGAGCCCTGGACTCTATAAACAGAAACTATTTTATGGAAAAAATCTGCTGAAATAGAATTTACTTAACTTATTAAAGTTTATAAAGAATCACTAAGCCTTCTATAGTAAAAACAAAAAACCTCATAAATCTTAAG
>NZ_JAHKPD010000004.1:51963-86226 GCF_018860245.1 Pseudotamlana agarivorans | reverse complement strand
CTTAAGATTTATGAGGTTTTTTTTGTCGGGGTGGCAGGATTCGAACCTGCGACCTCCGCGTCCCAAACGCGGCGCGATAACCGGGCTACGCTACACCCCGATAATAGGTTATCTAAAAATATTGCGGAGAGACCGGGACTCGAACCCGGGCAACACTTACGCGTTGACAGATTAGCAATCTGCTCCATTACCACTCTGGCACCTCTCCTAAAATTTTAATAAGAACTTGCAATAATTTGCGGTTGCAAAAATATATTAAAGATGCGTATCTCACAACTTTTTTACTCCCTTTTTTTTAAAAATTATTCAGGGTACTCAATGCGCAAATGGTAAATATTTGCTAGCTTGTGTTTTAGCACTTTTTTGATGGATTCTATTTCTTTAAAAGTAATGTTGGCGTTAAGAAATTGTCCTTCTTCTATTTGCTTATTTATAATCTTTTCAACAAAAGCTTCTATTTTTGTCGAGGTTGGTTCTTTCAAACTTTTAGAAGCTGCCTCGATACTATCACACATCATTAAAATAGCTGTTTCTTTACTAAACGGTTTCGGTCCAGGATAACTAAAATCTAATTTATCTATTTCGACATCTGGAAACGATTTTTTTTCTTGCATATAGAAATAATAAACCACACTTGTGCCATGATGTGTTCTTATAAAATCGATAACACGGTCTGGAAGATTATTTTTTCGTGCTATTTCTACCCCATTTATAACATGATCGGTTATAATTCGAGCACTTTCTCTAGATGATAATTCATCATGAGGGTTAATCCCTGTAGATTGATTCTCTGTATAATATGTAGGCTGCTTCATTTTACCTATATCGTGATACAAAGCCCCTACTCTAACTAGCATGGCATTGGCTCCAATTTCATTAGCAGAGGATTCAGCTAAATTAGCCACATTTAAAGAATGATGAAAAGTACCTGGGGCTTTATTAGCCAGTTCTTTAAGTAACCTGGAATTGGTATCCGACAACTCTAAAAGGGACACATCTGAAACAAGCCCAAAAAGTTTTTCATAGGCATAAATTAAAGGTTGGACAAACAAGGTTGCCAATCCGCACAAAATAAACCAAATAAAAGTTTCCCACTTTAAATCGTCAACACTGCCTTCATGAATTACAAAAAAAGCAAAATAAGCAATGATATAAATTAAAGTAATTTGACCTACTGAAATAAATAAATTGGCACGTTTATACAATTCTGAAACCGTTAAAATCGTGACAATTCCTGCTATAATTTGAAGAAACATATACTCATAACTATTCGGTACAATAAATCCAATAAGAAGCACTGTGAGTACATGGGAGAACAAGCCTAAGCGCGCATCAAAAAAAGCTTTAAAAATTAAAGGTAAGATGCAGATAGGAACGATATAAATATACTTTGAATTATAATTTGCGACTAAAGTCGTAATAAAAATAATTAATGAAATATTAAAGAAAATAAACGTAACTTTAGTATTATTCTCAAAAACCTCCATCCTATATTTTCTTAAAAACAACAACAGCATAAGTAATGCTAAGGCAACTAATAAGGTATATGCGAATAAAACCCAGTTATAATTGGCTTCATTCCAAACTTGAGATTCATATTCAGACTGTAATGACTTTAAAATTTGATATTTACCTCCTTCAACAACCTCTCCTTTAGAAACTATTAGCGTTCCTTTAACGACACTTCCTCTTATATATGCGATTTTCTCAAGGTCACCTTGAAGCGCTTTATCAGTAAAATTTTTATTAAATTTAAGATTAGGATGAACCAAATCAAAAAACAATGCGACAAACTCTGTTTTAAATTGAAATAAATCACTTTTATCCAGAACTTTATTAATTATTGGAGTAATATTATCTTGACCAACCAAATTTGAATAAAAACCATCTTGTATTTTCTCTCTACCATTCAAAATAGCAATAGATTGACCATCGGGATAATCATGATTTTCGTCTAATACACCGAATTCATATAGCTCAGAAATGATTTTCTCTCCAGCTTTCTCCAATTTATTAGCGTCAAATTTATTTAATGAATCAACTAATCGTACTTTAAATTCAGTATGAAAAGCATCCATAACACTTTTTTCAATAGAATCATTAAGATCAAAATACAAAACAGAATGCTCTTTAATGACCTTTTTTTCTTCAGCAATCTCAGTTTCCGTTTTTCTTATAGCAAAATCAAAAGGCGCATATAAATTCTCTGACTGCCAAGGTTTCCCTTTTTCAAAATTATATTTGAATTTTCCGCTTTTAGGATACAAATACACGATTAAAAAAGTAGTGAAAATGAATAATAATCCTTTATAAATAAGGGAATGGTTTCTATATAATTTATTAATGAAGTCTTTCATGAAGTGTTATGCATTCCTAATTTAAAATGAACTGTAGTGTCCATATAATCATTTCGTTAAACATCAAATTTCAAATTTGAATGTGGCTTATAGGAATCAAATGTAATAAATTTATAAGCTTTTACCGTTTTTTATAATGACTGAATCCTTCAAAATTCTGCTAAAAAATTGCTATTTTCGCAAGTACCTAAATTAATAATTTCAACCATGGAACAAGAAGTCGTTATAGTTTCTACCGCAAGAACACCCATTGGGAGTTTTATGGGGAGTTTATCCACCATTCCAGCACCTAAATTAGGAGCTATCGCTATTTCTGGAGCTTTGAATAAAATCAATTTAGAGCCTGAATTAGTTGACGAAGTTTTAATGGGACATGTTATTCAAGCAGGAACGGGACAAGCACCAGCAAGACAAGCAGCAATCTATGCTGGAATTCCTAACACGGTACCTTGTACAACCGTAAATAAGGTATGTGCTTCTGGGATGAAAGCTGTCATGCAAGCTGCACAATCTATAGCACTAGGAGATACAAACATTGTAGCCGCTGGTGGAATGGAAAACATGAGCTTAATACCACACTATTTATATACCCGTACTGGTACTAAATTTGGCCCTTCAACGCTTATTGATGGTATGCAAAAAGATGGGTTAATTGATGCATTCGACCAAAATGCTATGGGCGTTTGTGCTGATGCTTGTGCATCCAGGTACGACTTTAGTCGAGAAGCCCAAGACGCATACGCTATCCAGTCATACAACCGTTCTAGTCATGCTTGGGAGGAAGGTAAATTTGATAATGAAGTTGTACCTGTAAAAGTACCTCAACGTCGTGGAGAACCCCTTATTGTATCTAAAGACGAAGAATTTACCAATGTGAGAATGGATAAAATTCCGCAATTACGACCAGCTTTCACTAAAGATGGCACAGTAACTGCTGCAAATGCTTCAACTATAAATGATGGCGCTGGAGCTGTGGTTTTAATGAGTAGAACTAAGGCAGATGAATTGGGTTTAAAGCCTTTGGCTACAATTAAGAGTTATGCCGATGCCGCACAAGAACCTGAGTGGTTTACAACGGCTCCTGCTAAAGCGCTCCCTAAAGCTTTAAATAAAGCCGGAATTACACTCAATGACGTAGATTTTTTTGAGTTTAATGAAGCCTTTTCAGTGGTAGGTTTAGCGAATATGAAATTATTAGGGCTTACAGATAAAAACGTCAATGTAAATGGAGGAGCGGTTTCTTTAGGCCACCCTCTCGGTTGTTCTGGAGTTAGAATTATCATTACATTACTCAACATTTTAGAACAGAATAATGCAAAAATTGGTGCAGCCGCTATATGTAATGGTGGTGGTGGCGCATCAGCAATTGTAATAGAACGAAATTAAAAGTATTTAATGCAATACGGTATTTGTAATTTAAGCATTGTTCCGCTTCGAAATGAACCTTCAGACCCCAGTGAATTGGTTTCACAGGTACTCTATGGTGAAATTTTCAAAATCATAGAACAACGTAAAAAATGGAGTAAAATTAGATTGGCTTTTGATAGCTATGAAGGCTGGATAGATAATAAGCAATACATAGAAATTTCAGAAGAAAACTATAAAACTATCGACCGAGAAAATATAAAGCTTTCAACAGATTTGGTTGAATTTATTGAAGACGAAAATCAGCAAATATTCCCTATTTCTATTGGCTCAACACTAAATGGACTCACTCTTATAAATCATCTTTATGACGGAAGCTCTATTCAAAATCAATTAGAAAAGTCGAACATCATTCAAATAGCATTTCTTTATTTGAATTCCCCTTATCTGTGGGGTGGAAAAACACCATTCGGAATAGACTGTTCTGGGTTCACCCAAATGGTATACAAGCTTAATGGGTATAAATTACTACGTGATGCGTCTCAACAGGCGACACAAGGTGAAGCTTTAAGTTTTATTGAAGAAAGTGAACCTGGGGATTTAGCATTTTTTGATAATAGCGAAGGCACTATTATCCATGTTGGAATTATCATGGAAGACAATTATATCATTCACGCCCACGGTAAAGTACGTATCGATAGACTTGATCACTCTGGAATTTATAATGTTGATAAAAACGAACACACCCATAAATTACGTGTAATTAAAAAGGTAATTTAACGAAAAATCTCTAAAAGATTCCTTTATTTCAATATGCGCACTCAATGAGTAAATACACGAAAAGCAAAAAGTTTAAACATAAAAAAAGGGCGCTTATAAAAGTGCCCTTTTTTTATAGCTGGTAAACTATATTTATTTTCCAGAAGCCTCTAATGCCTCTACCTTTTCTTTCATTGCCTTAGATTTTTCAGATTCTCCAAGAATGCTATAAATATTCATTAAGGTTTTCGCTGCATTGATGTTTGAATCATCCAGTTGTAATGCTTTTGATAAATAAGGAACTGCTTCCTTATATAAGTTTTGACGATTCTCTCTTAATTCATCATAACGATCATTATCTTTTTTAGAAGTTCCTAAACCATTCATTTCTTCAATCATAGGTTTTTCACCTGCTAATATCAATGCAGATAAATTTATATATGCATTCACATAATTAGGATCTAATTCTAAAGCCTTTTGATAGTACTTTTTAGCTTCATCAGGATGGTTACTTTCCGCAGCAATCACCCCTAAATTATATTGTAATTCAGGATTTTTAGGATCCATAGCAATAGCCTGCTTTAAAAGAGACTTAAACTCCTCGGTGTTCCCCATTTTATAATGCACATTGGCTTCAGACAAAATTAAGTTCACATCATTTGGACTTTCTGCTCTAGCATCTTTCATCGCGGCAAGTGCTTTTTCATCTTTACCTTGGCTTACATAAATAAGTGCAACATTCTTTACAATTTCCGGCTTTTTAGAGTCCGTCGTACGTTCACCCGGCTTAATATGACTTTTAGATCTAACGTACAAATCTCTAGTGTTTTTATCTAAAATCTCTTCCTTTTTAGTTTCTACATTCGTAGCAAAGTATTCTTTAGCAATTCCAGTATAACCTAAGTTTTTAAGCTCTTCATACAAAGTTAAAGCTCTATCATACTCCGGAACACTTACCGACATCGTAGCCGCATAATATAAATAAACAGTATCCTTTGTATTTAATCTATACGTTTTCTCAAAATATTTTGAAGCTTTAGAAAAATCTTTACCTTCATACGCCGTGTTCCCAGATGTAACTAGACTAGTCACCATTTTCTGTTTGAGGTCTGCAGTCTCCTGAATATAATCACCTTCTACATTTGACAGACTTTCAATAGCAGCATCAATGTCCTTCATTGAGCCCTTACCGTTTGCATAAAGCGCTTCAGCATTTAAATAGTAATATTTAGCCTTAAGCTTGCTATCCATTTCACCCTTTAACGCCTCTGCTTGACTTAGAGCTGTTTTAGCTTCAGAAAAGTTGCTCGATTTAATAGCTTTTTCAGCTGTTTTCAATTCCTTTTTTTGTGCAAATGAAAATGCACCCATTGAAATTGCCAAAGCTACAATAACTTGTTTCTTCATTTTTATGATCTATTTATTTAATTATAATATGTTTTAATTATCAAGAGTTGTACCGTCTTCGGCAGAACCTGTGTTTTCAGGAGTTTCTTCCCCTTCTATTAACTCTACTTCATCCTCATCATGCATCACTTTAGCAACGGCTGCAATTGAATCATTTCCTTTTAAGTTTATCAACTTAACGCCTTGAGTGGCTCTTCCCATAACTCTCAAGTTTGCAATAACCATTCTAATTGCGATACCAGATTTATTGATAATCATTAAATCATCGTTATCTGTCACACTTTTAATAGCGACTAAACTACCTGTTTTTTCAGTTATAGAAATCGTTTTAACACCTTTTCCACCTCTATTAGTTACTCTATATACTGGCTCTCCATCTTCTGGATCATCAATATATGTGCGTTTTCCATACCCATTTTCAGATACAACTAAAACAGATTCTTCCTGAGAATTTTCAATAGTAACCATGCCAATAACTTCATCTTTATCATGAGCTAAAGTAATACCACGAACCCCAGATGCCCCACGTCCCATTGGTCGTGTTTTAGCCTCTTCAAAACGAATGGCTTTACCTGATTTTAACGCCAACATCACCTGACTGTTTCCAGTCGTTAGTTTAGCTTCAAGTAATTCATCGTTATCTTTAATAGTAATCGCGTTTATACCATTGGTTCTTGGACGCGAATACTGCTCTAAAGCTGTTTTCTTAACCTGACCATTTTTAGTAGCCATAATCACATAATGGCTATTGATATATTCTTCATCCTTTAAATCTTGAGTACAAATAAACGCCATAACTTTGTCGTCTTGCTCAATATTTATAAGGTTTTGAATCGCTCTACCCTTTGAAGTTTTACTACCTTCTGGAATTTCGTATACACGCATCCAGAAACATTTTCCTTTTTGGGTAAAGAACAACATATATTGGTGGTTAGTTCCCACAAATAAGTGTTCTAAGAAGTCTTCATTCCTTGTCGTTGAAGCCTTTTGCCCTACACCTCCTCTATTTTGAGTTTTGTACTCTGTAAGTGAGGTACGTTTAATATATCCGGCATGAGAAATGGTAATAACCACTTGCTCATCTGGAATCATATCTTCAATACTTAGATCGCCACCTGCATACTCTATTGTTGAACGGCGCTCATCACCATACTTATCTCTAACAACTTCTAATTCATCTTTAATGATATTCATTCTACGCTCTTTGCTAGACAAAATATCTTTAAGATCTGCAATTGTTTTCATGATTTCTTCATACTCTGCACGCAATTTGTCCTGCTCTAAGCCCGTTAATTGACGAAGACGCATTTCAACAATCGCTTTGGCTTGAATTTCAGAAAGCTTGAAACGCTCAATTAAATTCGCACGGGCTTCATCTGCATTAGACGAGCCTCTAATGATTTTAATAACTTCATCAATATGATCAGAAGCAATAATTAATCCTTCTAAAATGTGTGCTCTTTCTTCCGCCTTGCGTAATTCATATGTTGTTCTTCTAACAACAACCTCATGTCTATGCTCAACGAAATAATGAATTAATTCTTTAAGGTTTAACAACTGCGGTCGTCCACCTACAAGTGCAATGTTATTTACACTAAAAGAAGACTGTAATGCTGTATATTTAAACAAAGTGTTTAATACGATATTAGGAATAGCATCACGTTTTAAAACATAAACGATACGCATTCCGTTTCTATCAGATTCATCTCTAATAGTTGCAATACCCTCTAATTTTTTATCATTTACCAAGTCAGCAGTTTTTTTAATCATATCTGCCTTATTCACTTGGTACGGAATCTCATTTACAATAATACATTCACGTCCATTAACCTCTTCAATATTGGTTTTTGCGCGCATAACAATACGCCCTCTACCTGTATGAAAAGCCTCTTTAACGCCATCATAGCCATAAATAGTTCCCCCTGTTGGAAAATCTGGAGCTTTAATATGCGTAATAAGTTCGTCTATTTCAATATCATTGTTTTCAATATAAGCGATAGTTCCGTTTACAACTTCTGTTAGATTATGAGGTGGCATATTCGTTGCCATACCTACCGCGATACCTGAAGCCCCATTAACTAATAGTCCAGGTATTCTTGTTGGTAAAACAGTTGGTTCTTGAAGTGTGTCATCAAAGTTTAACTTATGATCTACAGTCTCTTTGTCAATATCTGCCAACATGTCTTCTGAGATCTTACGCATACGGGCTTCCGTATAACGCATTGCTGCAGGACTATCACCATCAATGGAACCAAAGTTCCCTTGTCCGTCTACGAGCATATAACGTAAACTCCATTCTTGAGCCATACGCACCATAGCATCGTAAACCGATGTATCACCATGTGGATGATACTTACCTAAAACTTCTCCAACTATTCTTGCGGATTTCTTATGTGCTGAATTTGCTCTAACACCTAGTTCATGCATACCATAAAGTACACGTCTATGAACCGGTTTTAAACCATCTCTTACATCTGGTAAAGCACGAGACACAATGACTGACATTGAATAATCAATGTAGGCCGATTTCATCTCATCCTCAATATTAATAGGGATCAATTTCTCTCCTTCTGCCATAAATATTCTTATTTAATTTTATGTCTTTTTCAAAACACGCTAATATAAGACTTTCATCAGTCATGGCAGGACAATAGCGCTTATTTTTTCATGTAATTTATTAACAATTACAACGACTATATTATTAATAAGTTATGACGCGTAAAATATTGATATTATGAAGTTTTTTTCGTCAATTAGCAATTTACCGACAAAAAAAGGAACAGTTTTTGTCTTTGGTAAAATGTTTTATTATTTTTAATGCAGAAAGGACAGAGATTTATGGATGATAATTTTTCCCCAAGAGTAAAAGATGTGATTGCTTACAGCAAAGAAGAAGCCCTGCGTTTAGGCCATGATTTTATTGGCACAGAACATTTAATGCTTGGACTTCTACGTGATGGAAACGGAAAAGCTATAAGCATTTTAAATGCTTTAGATATCGATTTAAACCATTTAAGACGAAAGGTTGAGATACTTAGTCCTGCAAACCAAAACATAGTCGTAGCTTCAAATCAAAAAAAGAACTTACACCTAACAAGGCAAGCAGAACGCGCTTTAAAAACGACATTTTTAGAAGCGAAGTTATTTCAAAGTACCTCAATAAATACAGCGCATTTACTGCTTTGTATTTTAAGGAATGAGAATGACCCCACTACAAAGCTTTTAAACAAGCTGAAAGTTGACTATGACAATGTTAAAGAACAATTTAAACTTATGATTACAAACGACAACGATGATTATATAGATCCAAAAGCTGAATTTCAAGATGATGGCTCTCAAGCCGAAGACGACTCTTCGAAAGACAATATATTTAACGCACCTACTGGAAGTAAATCAAACAAGAAGTCTAAAACCCCTGTTTTAGATAATTTTGGCCGTGATTTAACCGCCCTTGCGGAAGAAGGTAAACTTGACCCTGTTGTAGGTAGAGAAAAAGAAATACAACGTGTTTCTCAAGTTTTAAGTCGAAGAAAGAAAAACAACCCGCTTTTAATTGGTGAACCTGGAGTGGGTAAATCTGCAATTGCTGAAGGTTTAGCCCTTAGAATCATAAAACGTAAAGTTTCTAGAATTCTTTTTAACAAACGTGTAGTGACTTTAGATTTAGCAAGTTTAGTTGCTGGAACGAAGTACCGCGGACAGTTTGAAGAGCGTATGAAAGCTGTTATGAACGAGCTTGAAAAAAACGACGATGTCATTTTATTTATTGATGAAATCCACACCATTGTTGGTGCTGGCGGAGCTACTGGAAGTTTAGATGCTTCTAACATGTTTAAACCCGCATTAGCACGTGGCGAAATTCAATGTATTGGTGCCACCACTTTAGATGAATACAGACAATATATTGAAAAAGATGGCGCTTTAGAGCGACGTTTCCAAAAGGTTATTGTGGAACCAACTACTGTTGATGAAACCATTGAAATACTAAATAATATAAAAGGCAAATACGAAGAACACCATAATGTTGATTATACACCGGAAGCTATTGAGGCTTGTGTAAAATTAACCAACAGATACATGTCTGAAAGATTTCTTCCAGACAAAGCTATTGATGCTTTAGATGAAGCGGGGTCTCGAGTTCACATCACAAATATTGATGTACCAAAACAAATAATTGAACTTGAAAAACAATTAGAAGGTATTAAAGAAACGAAAAATGCCGTTGTTAGAAAACAAAAATATGAGGAGGCAGCTAAACTTAGAGATGATGAAAAACGCATTGAAAAAGAATTAACTATCGCTCAAGAAAAATGGGAAGAAGATACCAAACAGCACCGCGAAATTGTTACAGAAGACAACGTGGCAGATGTCGTTTCTATGATGACTGGCGTACCTGTTAATAGAATTGCTCAAAAAGAAATTAATAAACTTGCCGAACTACCTGAGCACATTAAAGGCAAAGTTATTGGTCAAGACGAAGCTGTTGCCAAAGTGGTAAAAGCCATTCAACGAAACCGTGCTGGACTAAAAGACCCTAATAAACCAATTGGTTCATTTATCTTTTTAGGTCAGACTGGTGTCGGAAAAACGCAATTAGCTAAAATCTTATCACGAGAGTTATTTGACAGTGAAGATTCTTTAGTAAGAATCGACATGAGTGAATACATGGAGAAATTCGCTATATCTCGCTTAATAGGAGCACCTCCAGGATACGTAGGCTATGAGGAAGGCGGACAGTTAACCGAAAAAGTAAGACGCAAGCCGTATGCTGTCATTCTTTTAGATGAAATAGAAAAAGCGCATCCAGATGTGTTTAACATGCTACTTCAAGTGCTTGATGATGGATATTTAACAGATAGTTTAGGTCGAAAAATTGATTTTAGAAACACCATTATAATAATGACTTCTAATATAGGTGCTCGTAAACTAAAAGATTTCGGAACAGGAATTGGATTTGGCACCTCTTCTCAAAAAGCTCAAGAAGATGCCAATGCAAGAAGTGTTATTGAAAATGCACTTAAAAAATCGTTTGCACCAGAATTTTTGAACAGAATTGATGATGTTATTGTATTCAACCCGTTAGAAAAGGAAGACATCAACAAAATCATCGATATCGAACTAGAAAAATTATTATTTAGAATCGAAGGGCTTGGTTACCACCTAACACTAACAGAAACTGCTAAAGATTATATTGCAGAAAAAGGTTTTGATAAACAATATGGTGCACGACCGCTAAAAAGAGCCATTCAAAAATATGTTGAAGATGCTTTAGCTGAAGAGATTGTTACTTCACATTTAGAAGAAGGTGATAAAATTAAAATCGATTTAGATAAAATCACAGATGAATTAAAAATCTCTATTGATAAGGCTGAAAAACCTACAGAATCTTAGATTATAATTTATGAATATTAAAAAGCTCGAAATTTAGTTTCGAGCTTTTTTATGATTACAATTTACTTAAGTTCCCCTCTTGACTCCCAAGGCTAGCGCTCGTTTGAAACGAGTTCCGTCAGGAGTAAGCAACACAAGCACTATCATAAACAATATATTCAAATAGGCACAGCATACGAATTCTTGATTTCCCCCATAACAAAAGTACTGTGTGCACTTCCTATGTTCTTAATGCTTCCTAAGTGGTCTAAAACAAAATTCTGGTATTCTTTCATGTCGCTCACTAATATCTTCAGGAAGAAATCGTAGTCACCAGAAATATTATAACACTCCACGACCTCCTTCAGCTTTATAATATCAGTTACAAATTGATTACCTATTTCTCTGGTATGCTCTTTTAAAGTCACATTACAGAACACCATCAAGCCTTTGTTTAACTTTTCGGCATCTAAAACAGCAATGTAGTTTTTAATATAACCGCCTTTTTCCAACTTCTTTACACGCTCAAAAACAGGCGTTGTCGATAAATTAACCTTAGCAGCTAATTCTTTAGTAGTTAAATCAGATTTTGCTTGAAGCAATCTTAATATCCGTAAATCAATTTCATCTAATACCATTGTAGAAATATTTTCTATTAAACCTTTTCAAATTCATCACTAGAAGAACAGAAGTCTTAAATTTTAATCTAAAATAGCGTTTGCATCTGAATATATACTCAAATTATTATAATATATTCTTTAGATATAATTTTGAACAGTAATAAAAACTATAATAAATTATGAAAACTACTATTTTAGGACATCCAAGAATCGGACGCAAACGTGAGCTAAAAAAAGCCTGTGAAGCTTTCTGGGCTAACAACATAGATGAAGCATTTTTAGTAAATACGGCTTCAGAAATTAAAAAACAAAACTGGTTACAACAACAAGTATTAGGCATAGACGCTATTCCTTCAAACGACTTTTCATTTTATGATCAAGTACTTGACACTTGTTTAACCTTAGGTTGTATTCCAAAGCGCTATAACGCTATAGACAAAGACAACTATTTAGAACTGTATTTCGCCATGGCACGTGGCTTACAAAAAGACCACATTGATGTCACGGCTATGGAAATGACCAAGTGGTTTGACACCAACTACCATTATATTGTGCCTGAATTTGAAAAAGACCAAAACTTCGAATTCTTCTCAAAGAAAATTATTGAAGAATATAAAGAAGCCTTAAGTCTTGGCGTTAAAACAAAACCGGTATTAATTGGCCCGGTTACCTTCTTATTACTGGGAAAGGAAAAGGAACCTGGTTTTCATAGGCTCGAGTTGTTATCTCGTTTATTACCCGTTTACTTTGAAATCCTTAGCGAGCTAGATGCTTTAAATATTAAATACATTCAGTTTGATGAACCCTGCCTGGCGTTAGATCTAAGCATTCAAGAACGTGATGCTATTGCTTCTACTTATGAGCAAATGGCTTCTCAATTTCCAAACATCAAAATATACTTGGCCAATTATTTTGATTGTTATGGCGATAACTTAGACATGGCGCTTCAACTCCCTGTTGACACCCTTCACTTGGATTTAGTTCGTTGTCCGTCTCAACTTGATGATATTTTAGAATCTAAATATTTTAATCCTGAAACGAAATTAGCCTTAGGACTCATTGATGGTAGAAATATTTGGAAAAACGATTTTGAAAATTCACTGAAATTCATTGAAAAAGCTTCTAAAAAAATTCCGTTAGAGAACCTATGGATTACGGCTTCTTGTTCCCTACTTCATACGCCTTATGATTTAGATTTAGAAACCCAATTATCATCTGAAATTAAACAATGGTTAGCGTTTTCAAAACAGAAAATTGAAGAAATTGTGGCGCTTAAAAACTTATCTTCGGAAGAAAATAACGCTTATTTATATCTTTTTGAGGAAAACAAACTCGCGAATTTAAACAGAAAACGATCGAAGCTCATTCATAATGATGCTGTAAAAGTCCGCATTTCCAATTTAAAATCCGAAGACAGCCAACGAAAAAGTGAATTTAGTCTGAGGCAAGTCAAGCAGAAGCAATCACTAAACCTCCCCTTATTCCCCACCACAACAATAGGTTCGTTTCCACAAACTAAAACAGTAAGAAGCCAACGTCTTCAACATAAAAAGGGAGCACTTTCTCAAGAAGCCTATAACCAATTTATAGCCAAAGAAATTGAAGATTCTATTCGTTTTCAAGAAAGGATTGGCTTAGACGTGTTAGTGCACGGTGAATTTGAACGTAATGATATGGTTGAATATTTTGGTGAAAAACTTAACGGATTTGCATTCAGTAATTATGGCTGGGTACAAAGCTACGGAAGCCGCTGTGTCAAACCCCCTATTTTATTTGGTGATGTTTCTCGTGAAAAACCGATGACCGTTGATTGGTCAAAATACGCACAATCTTTAACCGATATTCCTGTAAAGGGCATGTTAACGGGACCAGTTACTATTTTACAATGGTCTTTTGTTCGAAATGACCAACCCCGAGCCACCACTTGCAATCAAATAGCTTTAGCAATAAGAGATGAGGTGATTGACCTTGAGAATAATGGTTTAAAAATCATTCAAATTGATGAACCTGCTATTCGCGAAGGACTTCCGCTAAGGAAAGAAGAATGGCAAAACTATTTAGATTGGGCTGTAAAAGCCTTCCGTATTTCTGCTAGTGGCGTAAAAGACAAGACGCAAATTCATACACACATGTGTTATTCAGAATTCAACGATATTATTTCGAATATTGCCGACATGGATGCCGATGTGATTACTATAGAAACCTCGCGATCTAAAATGGAATTATTAGATGCTTTTGTGAATTTCAAATACCCAAATGAAATTGGTCCCGGTGTTTACGACATTCACTCTCCAAGAGTGCCTTCATTACATGAAATTGAGGACTTACTTACTAAAGCGAAAAATGTATTGCCTCATGGTCATATTTGGGTAAATCCTGATTGTGGACTAAAAACACGAGATTGGCCCGAGACCAAAAAAGCCCTTAAAGTTCTAGTAAATGCAGCCAAAAAACTTAGAAAATCTGAATTAGAATACGTTTAACTAAATGTTGTTCTAGAAAATTAAAACACTAAAAAATCTTAGAGCTTGTCCGAACCACTTGTAATTTTTACTAATTTTTGGCAAGCTCTTTTTTATTACAAGAAACTATTATCATATTTCCATACAAATTAGCGAGATACCGAATCAAGTTCGGTAGGACGAGTTTAAAATTATATGACACTAAAATTTTATTCATGACCTGTGACCTCCGTGTTGTTTTCCTTAGGTACACATAACAACAAAATAATACCTCCCAAAAAGAACACAAATAAAAACAAAATAGAGTTTCGCATGCTTCCAGTAATTTGGTCAATACTTCCATAAATTAGCATACCTATAACGATACCAATTTTTTCAGCCACATCAAAAAAGCTAAAATACGATGTCGTATCATCCGTTTCAGGCAAAAACTTTGAATAGGTTGAGCGTGCTAGCGACTGAATTCCTCCCATGACCAATCCAACAAAGGCTGCCGCGATATAAAATTGCAATGGCGTATACATGAAATAAGCATAAAAACAAATGCCCATCCAAATACCATTAACGTAAATTAATGCTCTGATATTACCAAATTTTTCAGATGCTTTTGACGTTAAATAAGCACCCAAAATCGCAACTAATTGAATCACTAAAATACTCACAATTAACCCCACAGTTCTCTCATCATCACTTCCCCAACTAATTTCCTCTTCCCCAAAATAAACAGCCACCAACATAATGGTTTGAACCGCCATACTAAACACAAAAAAGGCATACAAATAACGTTTCAATCTTAAATTATTATTTAATTCTTTCCAAACTAAGCGCAGTTCTCTAAATCCGTTAAAAACAACTGCTCGGGTCACTTTCCCTCCCGATGAAGTACCTTTTGGCAAATAATAAAAGGAATACTGACTAAATAGCATCCACCAAACACCTACAGAAACAAAAGAAAAACGCATCATTTGCATTTTGGCTTCTCCTGAGTCTTGAGTCATTACCATGGCTAAATTTATAATCAATAAAATAACGCTGCCTACATAACCTAAAGAAAATCCCTTAGCACTAATATGGTCTTGCTGTTCTTTAAGAGCGATATCTGGTAAGTACGAATTATAGAATACTAAACTTCCCCAGTAGCCTATAAGGCCCATAAAATAAAATAATAAACTCAGGTGAATTTGCTCTAAATTAAACCAATATAGACCAATACAACCGGCACTACCTAGGTAGCAAAAAAACTTCATGAAATTTTTCTTGTTCCCTACATAATCTGCTATACCGGATAATAAAGGAGACATCACGGCAACCACTAAAAAAGTAAAAGCAGTTACAAAGGTTATAAGTGCCGTGTTTTTCAACTCAAAACCAAAAGCAACTACCGTTTTAATTTCTGAAAGAAATAAGGATGAATAAAAAATAGGAAATAATGATGAGGCAATCGTTAAAGGGTATACCGAATTTGCCCAATCGTAAAAGGCCCACGCATTAAGAAGTTTTTTACTTCCTTTTTTAAGTTTTTCCATAAAAAAAAGCTGCTTTTTTTAAGCAGCTTCTAAAGTAAACAAATATTTTAATTTGGCTTCCTAATTAATCTATTCTCTAAAAGAAGTAACCCCAAATTTCTTTGCCTCATGAATAGCATGAGGTGCTAATTCCCTTAAATTTGAAATACGTGAATCGTTAGATGGATGCGTGCTTAATAACTCTGACGGCTCTCCTCCACCGCTATTTGCTTTCATACGTTCCCAAAGTGACGCCGCTTCAGTAGGGTCATAACCAGCTATGGCCATAATGTACAATCCAATTTTATCAGCCTCGGTTTCATGACTTCTGCTAAAAGGAAGCATAGCCCCTACTTGAGTTCCTACACCATAATATTGATTAAATAAGTTTCTATCATTTTCATCCTGTAAAACAACATTACCGGCAACTGCTCCAAACTGTTGCAACATCCCAGCACTCATACGCTGTTGTCCATGATTAGCTAAAGCATGAGCCACCTCATGCCCCATAATAACAGCAACACCCGTTTCGCTTTTTGCCACAGGTAAAATACCTGTATAAAAAACTATTTTCCCCCCTGGCATGCACCATGCATTTTCAGTAGGATCATCAACCAAATGATATTCCCATTTATAATCGTTTAAATAACCATGATAACCATTTGCTGATAAATAACGTTCTGATGCTGCTGCAATACGCTCACCTACTCTTGAAATCATTTGAGCATCTTCAGTTCCTGTAACCACTTTGTTTTCTGATAAAAACTGATCATATTGCGCGAAAGATGTAGGAAATAAATCCGAATTAGGTACTAAAGCCATCGTTTTCTTGCCAGTAAACGGGTTTGTAGCACATGAATAAATAACTACTGCTAAAACTAATAAAGGGAGTAATTTTTTTATTTTTATCATTCTGAAAAATTGTTTTTAATTGAACCATAATTGAGCGCTAAATTATATTTTATTCTTTAAAAACATTAACGCTATCGCTTTAAATTGTTTAAAAATTAATCGTGTTATGTATTACTTTTTTTAACGACTGAAGTAAGTGAAAATCAAAACTATATTTTATGAATAAGATATTAATCGTATTTGCCCTACTTCTTTTTAACTGCAATTCTTCTGCTCAGAAACAGAAAACCGAGACTGAAAACACTTATAAAATTAATAAAACTGAAGCACAATGGCGTGCACAATTAACAGACATGGAATTTCACGTTTTAAGGGAGGCTGGAACGGAGCGTCCGTTTAGTAGTCCATTTAATTCTAACAAAAAAGTGGGTATTTACGCATGTAAAGCCTGTAAAACGCCTTTATTTAAAAGCGAACATAAATATGATTCTGGTTCAGGGTGGCCAAGTTTCGACAGAGAAATAGAAGGAAATGTTGCGTTTTCAACAGATAAAGATTTAGGTTACACAAGAACCGAAGAGCATTGTGCTACTTGCGGCGGACATTTAGGTCATGTTTTTAAAGATGGCCCACGAGACACCACTGGTGAACGTCATTGTATAAATGGTGTATCTTTAACTTTTATACCTAAAGAGTAACTTTTATTTATTTTCCTTCAACTTTTTCTTATACGGCCTAATAATTAACCGTGCTTCGCGATCGAAACGAATATAATTGTACACCCAGTTTACAAAAACTACCATGCGATTTCGAAATCCGATTAAAAAAAACAAATGCACGAACATCCAAACATACCAAGCAAAAACACCTTGAAATTTAAAGTTTTTCATATCGACCACCGCTTTATTTCTTCCAATAGTTGCCATAGAACCTTTATCCTTATACTTAAAAGGTTTCATAGGTTTGTCTTCTAATAAACGAAGCATATTATCTCCTAATTGCTGACCTTGCTGAATGGCTGGTTGCGCCATCATAGGAAAACCAGCAGGGAATTCATCGGAAACCATACAAGCAATATCTCCAATTGCAAAAATATTTTCAAACCCATTAATTTGATTATATTCATTCACTAAAATGCGATTTCCTCGTGTAACAAAAGCCTCATCATCCAAACCTTTTATTATAGCCCCTTGAACACCAGCTGCCCACACCAAAGTTTCGGTTCTAAAACTTAATTCACTATTTGTAGTCGCCGTTGTACCGTCGTAATTGGTAATACGTAAATTTTTCCAAACAATAACTCCTAATTTCTCTAAGAACTCCTCGGCTTTTTCAGATGCTTCAACACTCATCCCTTTTAGTAAACAATCACTCGATTGCACTAAATTTATTTGAGCCATTCGAGTATCTAAATCGGGGTAATCTTTTGGTAAAATACCTTTTTTAATTTCCGCCAAAGCGCCTGCCAATTCAACACCAGTAGGACCACCACCAACGATTACAAAATTCATCAAGGCATTACGTTCATTGAGATCTGAAGTCAACAATGCATCTTCAAAATTTTCAAGAATTAAACTCCTAAGATCTAAAGATTGTGGGATCGTTTTCATAGCCATGCTATGCTTCTCAATCTCCGAATTTCCAAAATAATTGGTTTTAGAACCCGAAGCCACCACCAAATAATCAAAACTTAATGTACCTATATTCGTTTTTAGATCATTATTTTCACTATCAATAGATTCCACATCCGCCAGTCTGAAATAAAAATTAGGGAAGTTTTTTAAAATTTTCCGAATAGGATAGGCTATAGAATCAGGTTCTAAACCTCCAGTAGATACCTGATAAAGCAAAGGTTGAAAGTTGTGATAGTTATTCCTATCTAAGAGTACAACTTGCACTTCTTGCTTCGATAATTTTCTAGCTAATGCGATTCCAGCAAAACCTCCACCTATAATAACAATTCGAGGATTACTTGTTCTTGGTATATTCATATATTAAAACTTCATAACAAAGGTAAGATAAAGATGTAAAAATTAGCATTTCAATATTCCATATTCGGTTTCGATTTCGTAAATTCGTATCCTAAAAATTAACACATGAGTAAATACGACATCATCATTATTGGAAGTGGTCCTGGAGGATATGTAACAGGAATTAGAGCATCGCAACTTGGCTTTAAAGTCGCGATTGTAGAAAAAGAAAACCTTGGAGGAATTTGTCTAAACTGGGGCTGTATTCCTACAAAAGCTTTATTAAAAAGTGCTCAAGTTTATGACTATTTAAAACACGTTGATGAATACGGATTGAAAGCAGAAGCGATCGATAAAGATTTTGATGCTGTTATTAAACGTAGTCGCGGTGTAGCTGAAGGCATGAGTAAAGGTGTTCAGTTTTTAATGAAGAAAAACAAAATCGATATCATTAAAGGTTTTGGGAAAATTAAAACTGGAAAGAAAGTAGATGTAACTGCCGAAGACGGAACAGTAACAGAATATAGTGCAGATAATATAATTATTGCAACAGGCGCACGTTCTCGTGAATTACCAAGTTTACCACAAGACGGTAAAAAAGTAATTGGATACCGTCAAGCCATGTCTTTACCAAAACAACCAAAGAAAATGATTGTTGTTGGTTCTGGAGCAATTGGTGTAGAATTTGCACATTTCTATAATTCTATGGGTACGGAAGTAACTATTGTTGAATTTATGCCAAACGTTGTACCTGTTGAAGATATCGATGTTTCTAAAGCATTTGCTAGCTCTTTAAAGAAATCTGGAATTAATGTAATGACAAATTCTTCTGTAGAATCTGTTGACACTTCTGGAGAAGGTGTTGTTGCTAAAGTAAAAACTAAAAAAGGAGAAGAAACTCTGGAAGCTGATATTTTATTATCTGCTGTAGGTATCAAATCTAACATTGAAAACATAGGTTTAGAAGATGTTGGAATTGTTGTTGATAGGGATAAAATCTTAGTTAACGATTTCTACCAAACAAACATCCCTGGTTATTATGCCATTGGTGATGTGGTTCCAGGTCAAGCCTTAGCTCACGTTGCTTCTGCTGAAGGAATTACTTGTGTTGAGAAATTAGCAGGATTACATACAGAAGCTATCGATTACGGAAACGTTCCTGGGTGTACTTACGCATCTCCTGAAATTGCATCAGTTGGTTTAACCGAAGCTAAAGCCCTTGAAGAAGGTTACGATATTAAAGTTGGAAAATTCCCTTTCTCTGCTTCTGGAAAAGCGACAGCTGCTGGAACTAAAGAAGGTTTTGTTAAAGTAATTTTCGATGCTAAATATGGTGAATGGTTAGGTTGCCACATGATTGGTGCTGGAGTTACCGATATGATTGCTGAAGCTGTATTAGGTAGAAAATTAGAAACTACTGGTCATGAAGTATTAAAAACAATCCATCCTCACCCAACGATGAGTGAAGCGGTTATGGAAGCTGTTGCTGATGCTTATGATGAAGTGATTCACTTATAAAAGAAGCCCTCCTAGCCTCCCCAAGAGGGGAGAAACTTTAACTCGGACGGGTTTATATATTAAAAAATGCGATTCAAAATTGAATCGCATTTTTTTATGCTTTATTTTCTCAAAAAATAATGAAAAGTATATCTACTGGGCATTAAAGCGTATGAGTAAGAGTCCCTCCCCGCCTGGGGAGGCTAGGTGGGGCTTTTGGCTTATATACTCTGAATCGCCAATTCATAGCTCTGCATTCCAAAACCTAAAATCACCCCTTTAGCATTTGGTGAGATATAGGATTGGTGTCTAAATTCTTCTCTACTAAATGTATTCGAAATATGCACTTCTACCACAGGAGTCTCAATGCCTTTAATGGCATCACCAATAGCAACGGAAGTGTGTGTATAAGCCCCAGCATTCAAAATCACACCATCATAACTAAACCCAACTTCATGAAGCTTATTAATAAGTTCGCCTTCTACATTAGACTGATAATAACTCAGATCCACATGTGTATATTTGGATTTAAGTGTCTCCAAATAGGCCGTAAAAGTCTGGCTTCCATATATCTCAGGCTCTCTTTTACCTAATAAATTAAGATTTGGCCCATTTATAATAATTATTTTTTTCATATATTTCACTTAAATTGATGGTAAAAATACAAAAGTTAAACTATAATAAAAGACTAGTCCTACTACAGTTTTTCATTTTTAAAATTTTCATTTTTACAGTATTTTTTAGTTCAAAATAATCTGGGGGTCGTATATTTATATAAGATTTTTAACTTCAATTAAATTAAAAACACTAATCACCATCAAAAAAGTAAGTTTATATTAATGAAATGTATCCTTTATATAGTCGTATTCACTATAAGCAGTTGGGGGTATGCTCAAATTTTTAATATTGAAAATTTTGTAATAGCAAAAGACACGATAGGCTTTTCAGGTGGCATTGATATCAACATCTCCCTTGTTAAAAACACAAAAACAAATTTTAGTTTTAATAATTATGCTTATGTCGAATATAGAAAACACAAGCATTTACTTACTTTAACGTCGCATATTCATATAAAACGGGTAGATCATGAAGACGATATCAATAATAATTCACTTTTACTTAAATATGATTACCAAGCCCGTAAACATTTATTTTTAGAAAGCTTCGTTCAAAATTACACCAATCAAGTCACTAAAATTGATAATAGAATCATGGTTGGTTCTGGTGCTCGTTTTCAGTTTGTTGAGAGCAAAAAATTCATGTACTCCTTTGGATCGTATTTGATGTACGTTTACGAACATGAAGATGACAACAACGACGACGATGACCATGATGGTGACTTACCTACCATAAACCATCATGATTTTAGGCTAGGCCTTTACTTATCTGCAGTTTATGATTTCAAAGAAAATATTTCTTTTAAACTAGCGACTTTTTACCAGCCTGAAATCACATATATAAAAGATTATAGATTCGACCTTATGGGAAGAGCCTCTATTAAAATCCTTAAAAATCTTGATTTTAATATCTCTTATATATTAAATTTAGATTCTAACCCTGCTAAAGACATTCCAACAACACAATACCAATTATTAAATGGCTTGTCTTATACCTTCAAATAAACGAATGTATCAGAAACCAGTAAATTTAGGGCATAAAAAAACCGAAGCACATGTACTTCGGTTTTCTATATACTTATATTTGTTTACATTTCTAGAACTGGAATAAAATACCACAATTTAAAATGCCATAATTTATATAATCAGAAATACTTTCATAAGATACGAAAAGTTCTATTCTATTAGCTAAGTCAACTGATACAACTGGTTTAAAGTATAAGCCTCCATCTAAAAAATCAGAAAGAGGAATAGCGTAGCCTAAATCAATACCACCAGATATCATTCCGAATAATTTAATTCTTGCTGCTCCAGCTACTGGTAAAAACAAAGAATCTTCACTTTGAAATGTACCAAGAACCGTATCATATTCCTTTCCAAAAAAGTTTCTAAATCCAGCCGTACCACCAATAGAAATAAGGTCATCAATATCTGTAAAATAAAAATACGCATCTGCTCCTACAGCTACGGAATAAAAATCGGAGGCATCACCTACAGGAATCCCTAATGAACCTCCTATTTTAAAAGTTTGAGCATTCATTGCTCCAAAAGTGAATAAAGCAATCACTGCTGTAATTAATAATTTTTTCATAATGAATTAATTTTAATAGTTTACCCTATTAAAGTAATACATTTATGAATAATAACATTTACCCTAATGTCAACTTATTAACAATTTTACAAACAAAATCAAATTAGAGCGCTTATAATCAACTATATACAAAACAAAAAATAGTAATCTATATGAATTTATTCTCATAAACCTATTTTAGTTAAATTTACCACATGACATGGGAACAAGCACTTAAAGATTATCAATTGTATTTAAAAATTGAACGGGGTTTATCACTCAACTCAATAAACAACTATGTATTAGATGTGAAAAAATTGATAGTTTTTTTAGAGAAAAACGGCTTTTCAACTTCACCTCTCACTACAACTACTGAAGTTATACAACAATTCATATATGACGCTGCAAAACACATCAATGAACGATCACAATCTCGCTTAATTTCTGGTCTCCGCAGTTTTTTTAGCTATTTAATTTTTGAAGATTACATACAATCTAACCCTTTAGAACTTATTGAAAGTCCGAAAATAGGCAGAAAACTTCCCGATACTTTATCTGAGGAAGAAATAGACACCATTATTAGTGCTATCGATTTGAGTAAATCTGAAGGTGAACGTAATAGAGCTATGCTTGAAACCCTTTACGGATGTGGTTTACGTGTTAGTGAACTTATTAATTTAAAGCTATCAGATCTATTTTTTGATGAAGGTTTTATAAAAGTTACAGGAAAGGGAGATAAACAACGTTTTGTACCTATCGTTGATGTTACTCAAAAATACATTAACATCTATAGAACCGAAATAAGAAATCACCTTAATATTCAGGCGGGTTTTGAAGACACTCTTTTTTTGAACCGACGCGGAAAACAATTAACTAGAGCTATGGTATTTACCATTATTAAGCAACTCGTTAAAAAAATAGGTTTGAAAAAAAATGTATCACCTCATACTTTTAGACACTCTTTTGCCACTCACTTATTACAAAACGATGCCGATTTAAGGTCTATTCAACTCATGTTGGGACATGAAAGCATTACAACAACTGAAATTTATGTACACCTCGATAGAAGTCATCTCACTGAAGTTGTAGAGAAGTATCACCCTAGGAAATAGTTATTGGTTGTTGGTTAATGGTTAATGGTTAATTTGCTGAAAATTTTAATTTTGGTAAAATACTTTAACACTAAACTTACGGAACCTCATTAGAATAGATATGAGTCTCTTTATGTCCCCCAAAAACGAGTTCAGGGTGACGTAAGCAATCGGTGAAACCTATGTCTACAAAAATTCCTATAAAACAAAAAGTCCAGCAATTCGCTAGACCTTCTACTTTATTTTGATGAGATGCTTTCCTGCGAAGGCATTTAGTATTTTATTACTTCGCGATATTCACGGCTCTTGTTTCACGAATTACCGTTACCTTCACTTGTCCTGGATAGGTCATATCCGTTTGAACTTTTTGAGAAATACTAAATGATAATTCAGAAGCTTTTTGATCGTCAACTTTTTCACTTTCAACAATAACTCTTAATTCTCTACCAGCTTGGATTGCATATGCTTTTTTAACACCTGAAAAACCAAATGCAATTTCCTCTAAGTCTTTTAAACGTTGAATATAACTATCTAAAACTTGACGTCTTGCTCCTGGTCTTGCTCCTGATATAGCATCACAAACTTGTATAATTGGTGCTAATAAGGATTTCATTTCGATTTCATCATGGTGCGCTCCAATCGCATTACATACATCGTCTTTCTCATTAAACTTCTCAGCCCACTGCATACCTAAAATAGCGTGAGGTGTTTCCATGTCTGCTTCAGCATCTGGCACTTTTCCAATATCATGTAATAATCCTGCTCGTTTAGCTAGTTTTGGGTTCAAACCTAATTCCGCAGCCATCACGCCACATAATTTAGCTACTTCACGCGAGTGCTGTAATAGGTTTTGACCATAAGAAGAACGGTATTTCATTCTTCCTACCATTTTAATAAGCTCTGGATGCAGGTTATGGATCCCTAAATCGATAACAGTACGCTTACCTACTTCAATAATTTCCTGCTCGATTTGCTTCTGAGTTTTCTTAACAACTTCTTCAATACGTGCCGGGTGAATTCTTCCGTCGGTAACCAATTTATGTAAGGATAAACGTGCAACTTCTCTTCTAACAGAATCGAAACACGATAAAATAATCGCTTCTGGCGTATCATCTACAATAATCTCAACACCAGTTGCCGCTTCAATGGCTCTAATATTTCGACCTTCACGACCAATTATACGCCCTTTCACATCGTCTGATTCTATATTAAATACAGACACACAATTATCAACGGCCTCCTCTGTACCAATTCGTTGAATGGTATTAATAATAACTTTCTTAGCGTCTTGTTCGGCTGTTAACTTAGCTTCCTCTAAAGAACTTTGAATGTATGCCATAGCATCATTTTTGGCTTCACCTTTTAAAGACTCTACCAACTGCTCTTTAGCTTCTTCAGCAGAAAGACTAGAAATTACCTCAAGTTGTTGTACTTGACTTTTATGTAATCGATCTACTTCTTCTTGCTTCTTTTCAACCACGTCAAGTCTGTGGTTGTAATTTTTTATTTTACTTTCAAGCGTATCATTAAGTTTTTTAGATTTTGACAGCTCACTTGAAACCTGAGATTCTTTGTCACGAGTACGCTTTTCGGCATCAGCCATTTTCTTATCACGCGTTAAAATCACTTTTTCATGCTCAGACTTAAGTTCTATAAACTTTTCTTTAGCCTGAAGTATTTTATCTTTTTTAAGACTTTCACCTTCACTTTTTGCTTCTTTAAGTATTAAAGTGGCACTTTTTTTCGCTTCTTTAACAAGTTTTGAAGCATTATTTTTTTCTAGTGTCTTTGCTATTATAAAACCTATTACCAGGCCTAAAATGACACCACCTACTGCAAATATAATTGAGTTATCCATCGTTGAGTTAGTTGATTTTCATATATAAAAAAAGCCTACACCAGTATAAGATTTTGTATAAACTCCTTAAAAACAAGTTTAGGGTTAACAAGCTGATCAAGGGTCTGTTCAATATTAAAATAAATTAATACAACAGCATGCTTTTACAACTTAAACTCACCCTTTTTAAAGAATTAACGTTGAGTTTATCAAAAATAAATAACCAATGTAGGCAGTAACTTTTAGTTTATTTAAAGAACGTTTTAGAGACTATAAATGCGAATTCAACAAGGTATTTAAAGCTATAAGCTTTTCTTCCACATGTTCAGACACATTTGCTTTATCTATAGATTTCTGTTCAACTTGAGCAGCAAATTGTAAGGCGCACATGGCCAATACATCTTGCTTATCTCGAACAGAATAACTTTGCTCAAATTGTTTTATCATAGTTTCAATGTTTTTAGCTGCTTTTCGTAAACCTTCCTCTTGACTTGCTTCAATAGTTAAGGGGTATACACGATTAGCTATAGATAGCTTTATTTTAAGCTTTTCTGACATTGAATTTATCTAGCTTTAATCGGAGAGTTGAGCAATACAATGGTCTATATCTCGAATTAATGCATTTATTTTAAGCTTTGTTTCTCTTTTATTATCGTCACTACCAAGAATTGAATTTGCCATTTTTAGGGCTTCATATTTTTCTTCCCAGTTAACAATTTCTGTTTTTTGAGTTGAAATTTCTTTTTTCGAATCCTCTAATTCTTCTGATAATTTCGAATTAGCAAGCTTCAAAAGCTCCATTTTTTGTAATAATTTACCAATCTTGCTTTCTAACGAATCTACAATATCTTCAATATTACTCATTTACAATTTTCAATACTTATCTCACAAAGTTAAGCTTCCTACGCATAAATAACAATTGTTTTCTAATAAAATTTCAAAAAGCCATTTTACGTTATGCTATGTAAACAGTGACTTGATTTTTGTTTTATTCTTTGCTTTTTAATGCTGTGATTGATATTTTAGCCGTAATACTTTCTCTATGCGAATAATAACTTTAGTCCTATTTATTTTTTCTTTATTCTGTAATGCTCAAAATAATTATCCACAAGATTATTTTGACAGTCCTCTTGAGGTACCAATAGTTTTATCGGGTACTTTTGCTGAGTTACGCTCAAATCATTTTCACTCTGGAATGGACATAAAAACCCAAGGTCACACAGGTTTAAATGTTCTCGCCTCGGCCGATGGCTTTATAAGTCGCATAAAAATTTCTCATTGGGGCTACGGAAAAGCCCTATACATCACCCACCCTAACGGCTACACAACCGTATATGGTCATTTACTAAAATTTGCTCCAGAAATTGAAGCTTATGTTAAAAAAATGCAATATGAAAAGGAATCTTATGAAATAGAACTTTTTCCTAATGCCAGCGATATCGATGTTAAAAAAGGAGCTCTTATCGCTTATAGCGGAAATTCAGGGGGGTCTGGTGGGCCGCATTTACATTTTGAGATACGCGATAAAGAAGAACGCCCAATGAATCCTATGCTTTTTGGAATTGATAGTAAGGACAGTACAAACCCGGTTGTAAAATCTATTTATGTTTACCCCTTGGATGACAATTCGTTTGTTAACAGTTCAAACCATAAACAAAAGCTCTCGTTGGCTCCATTAAAAGGTGGTGACTATACAACCAAAACCATTAATGCTATAGGGAATATTGGTTTTGGAATTGAAACAATAGACCGACTCGATTTGGCTCCTAATTCCAATGGCGTATATAATATTGAGTCCTTTGTAAATGGAAGTAAAAACTATGAGCTTGATTTTAAACGCTTTTCTTTCAGTGAAACAAAGCACATTAATCAACTTATAGATTACGAGAAATATACATCCTCAAAAAAGCGCATTCAAAAATTATTCAAAATTAATAATCCGTTAAGCATTATAAAGCCAATTATAAATAACGGTATGATAGAAGTTCTAGATAAGACTAGTGTGGTTTATAAAATTCGTGTTTCAGATTTTGAAAGCAATTCTTCTTGGGTTACCATCCATATTAATGGAGAAAAAGACAGTACTTCGATGGCTGAAACAGAAAAAATCACGCCTTACTACATACATAATAATCAAACTACCAACTTAAAAGAAGGTCGTATTTCTGTTGATTTTTATAAGGATACATTTTATGAAGATTTCTATTTAGATTTTGAGGTTAAAAACGATACCGTTAAACTTCATGAAGATATTAAGGCCACAAAGAAGAATTTTAATATAACCTTCGATGTGAGCCATTATACTAAAGCAGACCAAAACAAGTTATACATTGCACAACTTGTAGGTCGTCATAAATATCCTAGTTATACTTCAACAAAACGAAAAGATAATTTACTTATAGGAAGCTCAAAAACACTTGGGCTATATACTTTAGCTTTTGACACAATTACTCCAAAAATCTATGGTTCTAATTTTAAAAATGAACAATGGATAAGCAACTATAATTATTTAAAAATTAAAATTGACGATAAAGAATCTGGCATTTCAAATTACAGAGCCACAATGAATGGTGAGTGGATATTAATGGAGTACGACTATAAAACTAAAACCCTAACCTATGATTTTAGTGATGCTGTGATTTCTGAAACTAAAAATAATTTAAAGCTTATTGTAACCGATAATGTGGGAAATAATTCTACTTTTGAAGCGTTATTTTACCGAAAATAAACCAACATTCCTTTGAGAACTAAACTTTTACTAACCACTTCCATATTTTTCATCATTATTACAGTTGGTTTTGCCCAAACTGCAACGATAAAAGGTGTTATTCTAGATGAAAACAATTTACCTGTTGAAAAGGTAAGTATTAAACACAATACAAACGGAACTGAAACCAATGCTAATGGATTCTACACCTTAACTATCCCAGCAAATCAGGATGTTTCTATAGGTTTTACTCATCTTTCTTATAAAACCATTCAAACTACTTTTAATTTAAAAAACGGGGAGAATTTCGAGTTTAACCCTATAATGAATTCTTCCATTGAACAGATTGCAACGGTCGTTATTAATAGTGGACAGCGTAAGGAGGTACAAGGTATTGTAACATTAAACCCTGAAGCAATTAGAAAAATTCCAGGAGCAAATGCTGGTGTAGAAAATTTACTTCTAACGCTTCCTGGAGTAAGTAACAACAATGAATTAAGTACCCAGTATTCTGTAAGAGGTGGAAACTATGACGAAAACCTGGTATATGTAAATGATATTGAGGTTTATCGTCCGTTTTTAATACGATCGGGGCAGCAGGAAGGGCTTAGTTTTGTAAATACAAATATGGTTAAGAACGTTGATTTTTCAGCTGGAGGTTTTCAAGCAAAATATGGAGACAAACTTTCTTCTGTGTTAGACATCACTTATAAAACCCCTTTTCAATTTGAAGCGAACGCCGATGTAAGCTTACTTGGAGCTAGTGTTTCTATTGAAAACATGAGTAAAGACTCCAAATTTTCAGCTATTGTTGGGGCACGTTACCGAGATAATAGTTTGCTTGTTAATGCGAAAGAAACCGAAACCAATTTTAAGCCTGCCTTTGGTGATATTCAAGGTTATTTTACTTATAAATTTTCTAATAAATTTCATTTAAGCTTCTTAGGGAATGCTTCTTTAAATAAGTACAATTACGAACCAAAAACACGACAAACTAACTTTGGTACACTAACAGACCCTATGGCTTTATTGGTGTATTATGACGGACAAGAAAAAGACCAGTACCAAACTTTATTTGGTGCTTTTAAGGGAACATATTTTGCGAATGACGATTTAACCTTACACTTAATTGCTTCGATGTACAATACACAAGAGCAAGAACATTTTGATATTTTGGCACAATATCGATTAGGAGAGGTAAATGCGAACATTGGTGATGAAAATTTAGGTGAAGTTGAATATAGTGAAGGAATTGGTGGACAACTTACCCACGGAAGAAACGATTTAGATGCCCTTATAACAAACATTGAACATAAAGGAAATTTTAAAATCGAAGAAAACCGTATCGAATGGTCTCTAAAATATACGAATGAAGATATTCGAGATCGTTTAGTAGAATGGGAAGTTATTGATTCTGCTGGATTTTCGGTTCGACCAATTACTAAACCAGCAAATGAGCAACCTTACGAGCCATATACTGGACCATTGGAACCATATACGAATGTAAGAGCAACCAATCACACGCAAATTAACAGAATCCAAGCCTATGCCCAATGGAGTAAGCGCAGCGAAATAGGATCCAACGAAGTTTGGTATAATGCTGGTATACGTATGCAAAATTGGACAGTTAGTGGTGAAGGCATATCTACTAATAACCAAACCGTATTTAGTCCGCGTGCCCAGTTTACCATTAAACCAAACTGGGAAAAAGACATGCTTTTTAGAGTCGCAACAGGTTTATATTATCAGCCGCCATTTTACAGAGAACTTCGTGATAAGAATGGTATTATTCAACCGGATGTTAAGGCTCAAAAATCAATTCATTTAGTTTTAGGAAATGATTATAGTTTTAAAATGTGGGACCGTCCTTTTAAATTAACTTCCGAAGTTTACTATAAAAAACTAACCGATGTTAACCCTTACACTTTAGAAAATGTACGGATAAGATACCGTGCAAATAATAGTGCAGAAGCCTATGCTTATGGCTTAGATATGCGTTTAAATGGTGAATTCGTACCAGGAACAGAATCGTGGTTTAGCTTTGGATATTTAAAAACGGAAGAAAATATAGACAATAGAGGTTATATTCCAAGACCAACCGACCAACGCTTAAAGTTTGCGGCTTTATTTCAAGATTATGTACCAAATGTACCCAGTTTAAAAATGTACCTTAACCTGGTATATAATACTGGAGTGCCTGGTGGCTCGCCTAGTTATGCAGACCCATATGTATACCAATCACGTTTACCAGATTATAAACGTGCAGATTTGGGTGTACAATATGTGGTTACCGATAGAAACAAGCAATTCGATAAAGGATGGAGAAAACCATTTAAAGAATTATCCTTTGGTATAGAAATCTTTAATATTTTCGATGTTCAAAACTCCATTACAAACACATGGGTTCGAGATGTACGTAACAAACGTCAAATCGCCATTCCCAATTATTTAACGCCTCGTGTGTTTAATGTTAGAACAACCATGAAGTTTTAGTTTATCACCATCCCTTTTAAAACGTTTATCACATAATCTACTTCTTCTTTTGTATTGAAAATACTAAATGAAAAACGAAGTGATGGTTTTTGTAAATCTTTGTCCTTAAGAATTTCAGATAAGACATGAGATTTTTTGGAGCTTCCGCTTTGACAAGCACTACCTCTAGAGCATGCAACACCTTTTAAATCCAAATGGAATAAAATCATCGCGGCTTTATCTTCGTCTAATGGTAATCGTAAATTTATTAGCGTATGACTACTTAATTCAAAATCAACTGAGTTTCCATTAAAAGCAATATTAGGAATTTGAGCAATACATTTTTGAATAAAATACTGTTTTAATTCTTTTAAATATTCAATTTCTTCTTCTAGATTTTTAAAAGCGATATTCAAGGCGGTTTCCATACCCACAATACTGGGTACATTCTCAGTCCCAGCTCTCAGTCCACGCTCCTGCTCTCCTCCAATAATTATTGGTTTAAGTCCGGAGTTTTTCTTAATAAAAACAAAGCCTATACCTTTTGGTCCATGAAATTTATGTGCCGATGCTGAAATAAAATCTATTGGAATTGTTTGCAAATCTATATAATAATGCCCCACAGATTGAACCGCATCAGTATGAAATAAAGCATTATTTGCTTGACACAAGTTAGAAACACGCTTTAAATCTAAGATATTCCCAATTTCATTATTAATATGCATTAAACTCACTAAGGTTTTAGTATCTGTTTGCAGCAAACTTTCTAAGTGCTTGAAATCAATATTTCCTTTAGCGTCTAGATCAACATAACTCACCCTAATTCTACTATCCTTTTCAAGCTTTTCAACAGGATGCAAAACGGCATGGTGTTCTATTTTCGATGTAATAATATGCCTTACACTCAAATTGTTAATAGCACTATGTAACACAAAGTTATCTGCTTCGGTTCCGCCAGATGTGAAAATAATTTCACTAGCCGCCACATTTAAATGTTGCGCAATACTTTTTCGCGATTTTTCTACTAAACTTTTGGAGGATCGCCCAAAACTATGAGACGACGAGGGGTTACCAAAATTGTTTTTCATAACTTCGGAAATAGCATCAATAACTTCATCACGCATAGGTGTTGTTGCTGCATTATCAAAATAAACCTGTTGCATTTGCTTCCCTTAATTCTGTTGAAACACCAAAAGTACTTGAAATAAAATTATTATCAATATGATGTGTTATAATTTACAATTCCATTATTTTTGCTTAAAATAAAATGCCATGCGTAATCTGTTTTTTACCTTAATTTCATTGAGTTTATTATTCAACATGTCTTGTGACGATGGTGACATCATTACCATTGAATTGGATTTCGAAGACACCTATAGTAGTTGTGGTATTAATAATTTAGTATTTTACAAAACTAAGGACGCCCCTTCAGAATCACTTTCTTTAAAATTAACAGGTGTAACATTGAATGATATACTAACCGTTGATGCTGATGGTATTTTTGAAAACTCATATAGCATCAGTACTACGAACCCATTTAATTATAGAACTTATAGTAATGAGTCGCTACCAAGCGATTTGTTTTGTAATGATGTGCCTAGTTCGGCAGTATCGATTACTAAAGATATTCAAAGTACAAGTGGATTTGCCGATGTTAAAACGGTTTTAACCGAAGCAGATGATGATGGTATTCCATCCATATTAGAGGATATCAATGGAAATGGTGATTTAACAGATGATGATACCGATGGTGATGGTATTCCCAACTATATTGATTCTGATGATGATGGTGATAATATTTTAACCATAGATGAAAATCCCGACCCTAATGGTGACGGCGATTTAAGTGACGCTCAAGATACCGATAACGATGGTATCCCCGATTATTTAGATGCAGATGATGATGGTGATGGTGTTAAAACCAGAGATGAAGAAAATGATTCTCAAGATGAAAACCCTGCAAATGATGAAACCTATCCTGGTATCGCAGATTATTTAAATCCTCAAGTGGCAACACTGGTACCTGCAACAGCCTATAGAGGACATATTTATACGCAATATTATAAAGTGACTACAATTTTAAGAAATATAGACATAGAAATTTTATCGGCAGATGAAGTCGATTTTGGAGAATTAGAAAACAGCGAATTAACCAAAGTCATTATCGCGTCACCAATCTTTAATTAAGTTGAAGTTACATTTTGAAATATATAAACCTCGGTAGCTCCAAGACCATATTTTTGGTAATTGGCATCGTAATATTTTACATTATTATAACGTCCAAAAAGATACTCCAGTTCGGTTTTAAGTACGCCCTCACCAACCCCGTGAATGAATACTATTTTCTGAATACGTTTTGAAATGGCAAAATCTAATTTATGTCTTGCGGTATCAAGTTGTAGTGTAAGCATATCAAAATTACTCATCCCTCTAGCTGATTTCACTAAGTGATGAATATGTAAATCTACTTCCATTGTAGGCTCATACCTATCTTTTGCTCGCTTGTTAACTTGTTGTTTACGCTTAGGTTGTTCCTTTTCTGAAATTACCGTACTTAGGCTTGATTTAGAAAACAACCCTTTTAAAGTTTCCTCTTTATCATTTTTGACCAACTCGTAACTTTGGAAATCCAGCATAAAACCATCTTCCGTTTCAATAGAAATGGTCTCAGCTTTTATACTAACAATTGTACCAGATAAATCTTCATCGAGAACTAATACAAAATCACCTAATTTAAAACTCATACGGCATCGTCGTTATTATTTTCAATATCTTCTCGCTCCCTTTTACTAGGTACTGTTTTAGCCACCCTGTAAATACCAATCATGAGTACCACAATACCTCCAATTAATATATATTGGTTTTGATTGGCATTGGTTTTGGCATACATAGCTATAAAAGCACCTATAACTATTAAAATATAGTTTAAATATTTCATGATTTTTGAAGATTAATCCAAAAGCAAATTACGGGAAAATTTAGGATTGTTTTTTATTTTATCGATTTATTTATAGAATTCATGAACCTGGTTATTGTTTAAATTAGAAAAATGATCTTAGAAATTGTTGAATTCATATTCAACTAATCATTAAGGATCTTTTACTATTTTAGCCATTCGTTTGGCTAGAAAAAATTTTAATGAAAGAATACATGCTCCCTTGTTTAAATAAAAAGTATTTAGGTTTCGAATGCCTTGGTTGTGGTATACAAAGAGCTATAGCCTTTATTTTAGATGGTGATTTTATAGCAGCCTTTAAAATGTATCCTGCCATTTATACACTTATTCTACTTTTTGGGGTAATTGCAATTCATGCCAAAACAAACTTTAAATACGGAAACAAGATAATAACCACCTTAGCTATACTTAATGGTTTTATTATTGTTACCAGCTTTATCATAAAAACCTTTATCACTAAATAATTAATTTATTATGGAACAAAAAAAATTACCAAACTCAACATTAATCTTAATATTTGGAATATTATCAATTCCATTTTTCTGCTGCTACGGCTTTATAAGTATTATTCTTGGAATAGTCGCCATCATATTAGCGAGTAAAGCCTCTAAAATCTATGCTGAAAATCCCGATATGTATTCCGGTTATCAAAATGTGAAAGTTGGTAAAATACTAGCCATTATTGGTGTTGTTTTAGGTATACTCTTTATTGCGTTTATGGCTTGGATGGTGTCTTATTTCGGTATGGAAGCGCTACAAGATGAAGATTTAATGCGTGAAAAAATGCAAGAATTATTGGGTGAATAATACCCTAAAAAGATTCCTATTAAAAAAGTTGGTATGACTTAT
>NZ_JAHKPD010000004.1:0-51894 GCF_018860245.1 Pseudotamlana agarivorans | reverse complement strand
ATAAGTCATACCAACTTTTTTAGTTTATACTGCTCTAAGTACTTTTATTTCCTAAGCGTTAACTTTAACAACTCATTTATATAATACTAATAATGAATCGGACTTTGTGTACAAGGACAATTACTAATACCTTGTAAAAAGTTTATCCCCAAAGTGACTAAATGCGTTCCTGAGTTATAGGCTCCAATATCATTTGTAGTAACTTGATAGGCGTAAGCAAAATAAAACATACCTTTTTGAAAACCAGCCATTGGCCCTATACTTAATGGTTTTAAGAATTGATCATTTAAGAAGCGGTATGAAACACCAGCCCAAATGTAATCTTCCTTTCTGTTATAACTTCTAACTTTAAAGTTTACATCTGTACTTGAACGCTTATCTGAGCTAAACATCTGGTAATATACGGAAGGCTCATACTCTATTCTTCCATATTTTTTTCCTAAAGTAATACCTGTGTATATCTGATAGTTTAGAAGTAAACTTGGTTCTAGTGTTCGAATGGCCTCATCAATATTTTTAGGCAAAATATTATTGGCATTGAAACTTAAAAAATAGCCTTTGTTTCTATATAATAATCCGACATCAAAGTTATGATTTGTAGTACGCCTGTCATCTGTAACATACGAGTCTAAAATTGGATGTTCATAACCGCCATCAAAATTATCAATGTTAATTTTAAAACTATTCATGTTATATGAAAGTCCAAAAGAAAGGTATTGCTTAGAATAATAATCTAATATAATATGATGTGCAAAGGATATTTTTATACCCGACTGAAGCGTATTTCCATTTCTGTCATTATATAAGGTTAAACCTACCCCTGTTCTATCTGCAATTCTTACATCGCCATAAAAAGCCTGGTTGTCTGGAGCATTCTCAATACCCACCCATTGAGTTAAACCATTAAATCTAAGTTTTACATTATCACCAATTCCCGCGTATGTTGGCGAAATAACAAAAGGATTATCTGCTAAATATTGCGTGAATACAGGTAAATTTAACTCTTGGCCATAGCTTTTTACTACGACCAAAAGTACTAGATATATGATAAATTTTCTTATTTGCATAATTTTTAATTCAGCGGTTATTGCTACTAATTATTCTACCTGTAAAGTGTAAAGTGACCAACATAATCTTTATCATAAAGCGGATCATTAAGATTAATGACATACCAGTAATCACCAGAAGGTAACTCTTCATTATTATAGGTTCCGTCCCAAGTTTCATTCACGGCTAACTCTGCTAGTTTACGACCGTAGCGATCAAATACTTGTACAGTTAAATCTTTATATTGCGTTGCACAACCAGGTCCCCAACCGTCTAAAGTACCATCACCATTAGGCGTAAAGTAATTAGGAATACATACGTCGATAAACTCGAAGTAGCGTGTTCCAGAGGCTTCACATCCATAGAAATCCCTAACAGTAACGGTATAATCCCCTGACTCGTAAATCAAGAATTTATCAGTTCCGCTAAAGGCTCCACCATTTAATGAATATTCGTAAGGCGCTACACCTCCAGTTGCCGTAACAACAATTTGATTTAATACACCATCTTCTAAAAGCACTTGCATTTGTGTAATGTGATCAACATCAAATAATCTTGTTTGTTTAATACAACCATTAGCATGTCTCACATCAACAAATTGATCGAAACCTCCTGGTGCATCAATAAAAATATTACTAGCTTGATACGGACCACCATTAAGCGAGTATTCAACTTGAGTTAAATCTTGAATACTATCATCAACAGTAACAACCACTCTATTAGTAGATGTGTTGTTTAAACAATCGTATTCAACAACAACATGAGGGTCTAAGTTTACAGATTCCGGTAAATCAATATACCATTCCGATTCACAACCTTCTGCATCAACAACAAACACGGTATGGCTACCACCTGTTAGACCTGTAAAATCAAACTGTGTTTGTGTAGCACCACCTGTTACATAGCTACCGTTAATATCATCTAAGGTTACGCTGTAAGGTGCTGTTCCTCCAGTAATATTCACACTAAATTCACCGTTAAGATCACCTGCACAAAGTTCTGGTATTACCGAAGTTGGTATTTCAGTTAAAATTACAGGAGTAGGCTCACCAATTTGGAAATCAATAATCACAAAACAACCTGCTTCATCTTGTACAACCGCTTGATAATTTCCAACAGTTAAGTTAATAAAAGATCCAGAGTCAAAGAACTGATTCAATTGAGGTGAAATAGCATATTTAATAACCCCTGTACCACCAGTTGCGATAATTTCAATACTCCCATCGTCTCCACCATTACATGCGACATCAGTAACAATAAAAGGTGCCGTTAATGGAGCACTTGGCTCACTGATAGTTACTGGTAATGAGGTTACCTCGCAATCACCACTAGTTACAAATACTTTATAGTCTCCCGCAACAAGTTCTGTAAATACACCTGGGCTATTTTGAACAACTGGTGAGATGTCATTACCTAAATTATCTTGTAACGTATAAATATAGTTACCCAATCCACCTTGAGCTTTAGCAACAATAACACCTGTATTATCTCCATAACAGTTGATACTCGCGCTAGTCGCGTCGATAGCAACGGTTAATGTTGGTAACGGATCAATTCTTATCTCATTTGATATACCAGACGCACAATTATTCGCATCTTTTATGTAATACTGATAGGTTCCAGGATCTACATCAAAAGTAATCGAAGTAGTAAAACTACCTATTATGCTTCCGAAGTTTGGATCATCACTATATTCATAAGCTCCTGTTCCTCCTGTAGCACTAAGTGTCAATGATGTTTTATCAATACAGGTTTGTGTACTTGCGATTACTAAGTTACTTGTTATCGTTGTTGGTTCATTTATTACAATATCCGTAGAGGTTGCAGTACAGTTCCAACCGTCGGTAACAGTTACATTATAAGTGCCCGCACTTAATTCTGTAAAATTAGTAGCTATTTGAGGCCCTGTCTGACTTAAAACAGGGGCAATTTTATTTAAAGTATAAGTGTAATTAGAATTTTGACCACCAGTAGCAATAACATTAATGATTCCTGTTGCATCACCGTAACACAGTAAAGCAGACGCTGGATCTAATGTCGCAGTTATTGATATTGGTGTAGGATCAACTAATTGCACTAAGGTTGATGCAATACATCCACTAGAATCTCTAACGTTTACATTATAATCGCCAGCATCTAAATCTAGGAATGTAAACGTAGAACTAAATGCGGTTGTCGCACCTCCTATTTTTTCCAACTGATATTCATAACCTCCTGGCCATCCACCTGTAGCACTAGCAGCAATTGTACCGTTTGCTAAATCACATGTTATATCAGTATGCGTTTCTAGCGCTGTTAAGGCTGTGGTTGGCCCAGCAATAGTAAATGCTTTACTTACCTCACATTCTGGAGTGTTCGTTAAAACAGCTGTTAAAGTAAAGATTCCCGCTTCTAACCCTGTAATTGTTTCTGGTCCTGAACTAGCAACACTTCCAGTTAAAACGGTGTTTCCTAAAGCATCTTCAATAATATAACTAAAGGCTCCCGATTCATCTGTTGGTGTTGGTACACGATCGATAAAAGTTACATTAACTTCTCCATCATTATTACCAAAACAAGTAACGTTTATAACATTATCAATTGTTATATCGAAAGTATTAGGATCATCAACATAATGGAATTTTCTTAATGAACATCCGGTATTTGTGTTTCTAACCGTTACTAAATAGTTCGCAATATCTAACCCTGTGAAAATCCCAGAAGTATTTATTGCTGTAAATCCTCCTGATATTGGTGTACCATCAGATTCTACCTCGGCAATATCATATTGTAATGCTGGTGTTCCAGTACCTATAGGGTTTACAGAAACAGAAATATCTTCTCCAGAAACACATGTTATTGCATTGGTAACAGTAATATCCAAATCATCTATAGCTACAAATGGAGCTATCGTTGCAGAAGTACTTCCTACACAACCTTTATCATCGTATACATTAATTGTATATAGTCCACCAATGAGGTCTGTTTCAGTATATTCTGGGCTATTACTACTTTGCACCTTTGTTGTTCCACGGATAAACTCGTAAATAGCGTAATTCCCAGAACCACCAGACACGCCAGAAATTAATGAATTATCTATCGTAATTGTCGCATAATTAGATGTATTAGTATCTGTAATACAAGCATATTGAATTACAGTAGGAAGCGGTACTGAAATTTCAGGTGCTTCATTTACTATTATATCCTGAGTCACGACACAATTTCTTCCTGAAGTTACTTGAACCGTATATGTATCTGCTTCAAGACCGCTAAACACATTAGATGCCTGAGCTGGTACCATAGTTCCATTATTAAGTGAACCTATAATTTCGTAACTATAAATTGGATTATCTTGAGTAGCATCTAAGTTTACTGTTATTTGTCCATCGGTACCACCAAAACAAGTCACATCAATAACATCAGTGGTAAAGCTTACTGGGGTAGGCTCTTCTAAAGTCACTTTAGTATCTAAAGCACAACCTGTGTCATTATCAGTTACTGTAATTGTGTATTCAATAGTATGTGTTAAGCCTTCAAATCCAGTTGTCGTTTGTGTAATCCCTGCTGAAGGACTTATTGTATAAGTATAATTTGATGAACCGCCAGTAGCATTTACATCAATCACACCATCATTATCTAAACAAGTTGGATGTGAAACAATAGTTGCGTATAAGTCCAAGTTCTCATAAACAGTTACCGAAGTACTTGTTCCTTCACAACCATTAGCATCTTTAATAGTCACAGTATAAGTTCCAGCCGTTAATCCTGTAAAGGTAGGACTTGTTTGGAAACCGTTACCAATAGAATATTCGTAAGGTGCTACACCATCTGCTCCAGTCGCTGTAAACCCGTAAGTTCCACCAGCAGTAACACATGTTGCAATAGCAGGCGCCATTACTGTTGGCATGGTTTCTAGAATTACATTTACGGTTGTAAACTCGATACAACCATTGGCATCTTGAACGTATACATCCCAGTCTAAATCAGCGCCAGAATTTGTATCCACAACCAATACATTAGTATTTGGAGTAAATACAGTTGGTGCAGTAGCACCACTAGGCACAACCGCATAGCTATAACCTGGTGTACCATCTGCTGGAGTCACTGTAATTGTTGAATTGTATTCATTACAATGTACGTTGGTAGCAATTGCAGTCAGATTCAATGCTGCTGCTGGTTCTGTAATAGTCACATCGGTATCTGCTGTACAACCGGTATCATTATCTGTAATCGTAAGTATATAAGTAATAGCATCTAAACCTGTAACTGTTACTGTATTTCCTGAAACAGATACTGATTCTGTACCTACTAAAGGACTTGTAGAAGTTAAAACGGGAGTAAATGTTGTTGGTACGTTTGTCACTGTAAACACAGCTTCACCATTAGTTCCACTATAACAAGACACATCGCTAGTCACCGAACCAGAAACATTAATATCTACAGCAGGGTCAACAGTGAAACTTTCGTCATAATAACAACCATTAAAATCAATGACTCTAAACGCATAGGTATCTGGCAATAAACCAGTGAAAACGCCATTACTCGCACCTGTTACGTTTGAAGTTGCACTTGCTGGTGCTATAATTTCATAAGTAAATGGTCCAAAACCATCTATTATATTTGAAATCGTTACCTCACTAGTTAGATTATTACAAGTAACTATTGAACTTGAAATGTCCATATCACTAGGAGGTGTCAGGTTTGTTATCGTAAACGAATTATTATCTGTACAACCATTAGCATCTTTTACTGTTACGCTAACTACCCCTGCAATGTTAGTGCTATAGGTATCACTAGTAGTAAAAGGGCCACCATTGAAACTGTACAAGTAAGGTGCAGTACCATGGGTTGCTACTGCAGTAATTTCAGCACCTTGGGTGGTATTATTTACACCACATTGAAGAGGGCTTGAACTTACCAAATCAACATCTAATAATACTGGCTCTGTAATAGTAACTGTTATTGGCAATGAAACACAGCTTTTGCTATCGCGAACAAACACATCATAATCTCCTGCTATAAGTCCATTAAAGATATTTGAAGGTTGATAAACTATTCCTGATCCATCATCAATACCATATTCAAACGGTGCAACACCATCTCCTGCGGTCACCACAATTTGTCCGTCATTACCTGTAGTACAGGTTACATCTGTATGAACTTCAGTGAGTGTTGGTGTAACGGTTGGCGCTACTATTATTTCTGAAGATACAGCTTCGCAACCTGCACCATCAGTAACTCTAAAAATATAGTTTCCTGGAGTACTTGTAGTATACCCTGTTGTTATTGGAAAATAAATAGAACCTCCATTTGTACTTACTTCATAACTACCATAAGTACCATCACCACCATTAGGTGTAAATGTGAAACTTGCATCTGTAGGAACACAGTCTAATTCTGTTCCAATAACATCTAACGTTAATTGAGCATTTACAATATAAGTAGTCGTAGCAACACAGTCATTGGCATCTTTAATAAAAAGATCATAAGTTCCTGCGGCGGTTATTGAAAAAGTATCATTTGTGGTATAGGCTCCTGCTGCACCACCTGTACCTATCGCATAGGTTGCGTTTGTATCAAAAGTAGTACCTGATAATGTTATATCAAACGAGGTGCCATCAAAACATTGTTGCGCAACAGCATTGATTGTTGGCTCAGCATCTTTTACCACTGAAACATCTACTTCTTTAATACATCCATAGGCATCTTTTACGTAAACCGTATAATCTCCCTCAGCACGCTCATATGTAGAAGCGGCATCCCATCCTGTAGTTGAAGCAACTGGTGTAGAGGCTGTATTTACTAACACTAAATACTCATAAGGCGCTGTACCATGTTGCGCTGCCGCGGAAATAATACCCAACTCATTACAGTTTTCATTTCTTGTTGAAGACGCTGTGAGGACTAATTCGATTGCTGATTCTGAAATATTAAATGGTAAATCAGTAACACTACAACCAGCATTTGGGGCTCCTATTGCTTCTTCAACAATAATGATATAATTTCCAAAGTCTAGAAGACCTAAATTAGTAATAGATAATGTACCATTTGAAGGAACTGTTCCTGTACCTGAAACACCTGTTGACACTAGTGAAAGCGCATCAAATACTTCATAAGATACATTGGCATCAGTTCCGTATGTACTTACAATATCAAAACTTACACTACCATCTGCACTGCCTGTACAAGTAATATTATTTGGCGTAAGATTATCTATGGCCAAAGTAGAATCTGAAGGAGTTGGCGTATCAGCCACTTCATAATAATAACACCCAGTAACTGTATCGTAAACAACAAAGGTATAAGTGATTCCAGAAATTAAACCTGTAAATGTCGCTGATACTGGAGAACCTGTACCTAATATCCAATCAGGATCACCAACAATATATTCTGTAGAAGGTCCAGTGTACACAGCAAAATAGAAAGGACCAGCACCTGTGATAGTAGACGAGGTTCCAATACTAACATCTACAGTAGCACCTAAGGCACAACTACTAGCAGCGGCATCAATAGCAATATCTAAATCATCTGGTGGTGAAGCTACAAGAACATCTTGTTGTAAAACTGAACATCCATTATCATCTGTAATGATAATTTCATAAAGACCAAAGTCAACAACTTCAAACACTGCAGTTGAACCATCTTGACCTGTAATAGACTTATCAAAACCATTACCTGTTACGTGGTAAGTATATGAACCAGTACCTCCGGAAACAGAGTTAATAATCACTTCTCCTAAAGAAACATTTGTTCCAGTACCAGTTCCATCATCCACACATCTCACAGGCGTCGTATCATGAACCAAAACCAATGGATCAGGCTCACCTATAATAATTGTTTCAGTATCTGTACAGCCTTTAGCATCGGTTACTGTAATCGTATAATCACCAGCAGCTAAACCAGAAGTTTGTGTGCCATAATCAGTGCCTGTAGTTGTATTTGTAACGTTAAATACAAAAGGCGCTAAACCTAATGAAGGATCATGAGTGATATCAATCGCCGCCGTTTCTTCTCCATGACAATTAATAAATTGTGTTTGGAAAACATTTGTAATATTAGGAAGCACAGTAGGATTTACAGTAATGACCTCTGTTATAACCTCACAATTATTAGCATCAATAAACTTAAATTGATAATCCCCTGCTAAACTTGTTGAATATGTTGAAGTTACAGTAATATTAGAATAAGTTAAACCTCCATCAGTCGAAACTTGGTATACATAAGGTGCACTAGTATCTCCTCCCGAAACAGAAAGTTCTATTGTCGCATCTGATGGTACCGAGCAAGTTAAATCTTTAGTTAAACTAGCACTACCAGTCAATATAGGGTTTAAAGTAGTCGTCGCTGAAGCGATACAACCATTAGCATCTCTAATTGTTACGGTTTGAAGTCCGTCAGTATTTACAGTAAATACAGGATTCGTTGTATAAGCGCCTCCGTTTAAGCTATATTCAAAAGGTGCTACTCCTCCTAATGACGAATCTGGAATAGCTTCAATTTCGAAAGGTAATGTACATCCATTATTAACAGCGATAGAAAGTGCAGGTGTACCATCACTATCCACTGTAACTTGAATAACTTCTGTACAATCATTAGCATCTTTCACATAAACATCCCAAACCGTAGCTGTTGATGGATTTAGGTTAGCTATAGCACTAGATGTATAATCACCAGTGGTTGGGCTTACACCAACTTGAACAAAGGCATAGGTATAATTTGGTGTTCCACCTGTTGCTTCAACAGTTACCTGTGCTTCTGCATTATCGCAATTGGCATTTACATTATTAATTTCTGCTAAGCCTAATGCCGCCGTTGGCTCACCAACAGTCACATCATCTGTGGCAGTACATCCTGTAACGTCATCAGTGACTGTAACAGAATAAGTTCCCGCCGCATAATTTAGTAAATCGATAGTTGCCGCTGATTGACCTGTTATAGGAGTACCTAAATCTACTGAATAACTATATGTTCCTGAAAACCCAGAAACTTCTAATTGAATAGCTCCTGTAGTGCCACCAAAACACAATACATCACTAGTTACTCTAGCAACAAGAGCTATTGGTGTCACCGATCCTATGGTATAGGCTTCAGAATAAGAACAACCATTAGCATCGGTCACTTTAAAGATATAAGTATCTGGACCTAATCCGGTAAAGTTCCCATCCGTATTAGATACTGCTGAACCAGTTGGATCAATAATTTCAAAAGTTAATGGCATAACTCCTCCAACAGCTGTAACAGAAACTCCAGTTGCAGGTGCTGTACAAGTTAATGCATTAGAGGAAAAGCTTAAATCTGTAGGTGAGTCTAAAGGATCAACTGTCACGCTACCTCCTAATGTACATCCGTTAGCATCTCTAACCGAGTAGTTAATAGTTTGTGTTGTTCCGTCATCAAAAACATCTAAGGTTCTTGTATTACTAAAGTTCGTACCATCAAAACTATATTGGTATGGTGCAGTTCCTGTTGTAGGTATATCAATAGTTACTACCGCAGGTTGTTCTACATTACTTGTATCACAAGATAAATCTGTAACGCTTGCATTTACTATTAATTCGGTTGGTTCACTTAATGTTATATCACCAGAGAATTCACATTGATTAGCATCACGAACACTATAATTATATGTTACACCAGCCGATAAGCCTGAGTAACTCGCATTATTTGTAAATACGCTACCATCAAAACTGTATTCATATGGCGTTGCTCCTCCAACCGCATTTATAACCACAGAACCATTTGTATCACCAAAACAACTTGGGTTGGTATCTGTAGTTGTTGCCGTTGGGTTACTAATGGTGCTCACTGTAATCTCTGGAGATAAACTTGTACAACCTTCGGCATCGGTTACCTCAAATTGATAAGTTCCAGCATTAGCCGTTTCTAAAGTAAATGTTGAACCCGTTAAATTCACAGTTCCTGTACCTTGAGCTAATGTCACGGTGTAAGGCGCATAACCAGCAGTAATTGTCCCTGAAATTTCCGCATCTGGTGAAGCAGAACAATCTAGTCCTTTATCTAATTGTGCAGAAACTCCTATTCCTCCAGCAATTATGTGAGTCCCTAAATTCGCCTCACAATTATTAGCATCAATCATCCAAACCACATAAGAACCTGGAGCTAAACCAGTAAGTTCTTGACTTGCTTGGTAAGTTATGTTACCATTGGTACTATCATATCTATAGCGGAATGGTCTTTTACCATCAATAGGGTCAATTCTTATCGTTGCTCCCGTGCCTAAATCTAGACAAGGCTTTGTGATGTCAATATCTGCAGTCGGTGTACCAACAGATTCAATCTTTACATCAAACGTTCCGGTAGGTGTACAACTATTAGCGTCTGTTACACGCACTGAATAATCTCCTACAGCTACATTACTTAAAATGCCACTATTAGGAAAAGTATTTACTACTACACCCGCGGTATCTAATAGCTCCATTGTGTAAGGCGGTGTTCCTCCTGTAACAACTGCCTCTATACTAGCTCCTGTAGTACAGGTTGCTTGCGTGGGCGTTAGACTTAACTGGATTTCACTCGGCTCACTAATCGTTTGAGGTATAGAAACCTCACAACCTGTTGAAACAGCATCGTAACGAATTTGTACGTTGTATGGATTTCCGCCATTATCATCTAAACCTGTAATGTCATACGGTGATGTGGTAACTGTATTCCAATTTGTTCCACCATCGATAGAGTATTGATAACCGTTAGTGGTGTCAAAATTAGAAGCAGAAATGGTTATCGTTGCATCGTCAGCTCCATTACAAGTTACATCAGTTGCGCTTACCGCATCTGCGCTAAATGCCCTATCAGCATCAATAATAATAGGGAAATCTACTTGATCTATACAGCTTATTGGTAATTGATATATTTTAATATCATCTATAGCTACATCATTACCGCTAGTTTGTCTCACAGTTGAGCGTACCAAAAATTCTAAAGTTGTATTATTCCCTGGATTTAATGTTATAGGTGTTTTGGGATAATTCTCCCAGCGTTCAGTTTTAGGCACATCTCCAGTGGCAAAGCTCGAAATTTCAGTTCCTGAAGCATCCACTAAGGCTATTGTTAAATTTGGATCGAACTTCGTTGTATGACTTTGCATCAAATTATAAACAAAAAGCTCAAAATTAATAGGTTGATTAGGAATAATATCATTAATCGTCTTTTTGTAAAGCACATCATCTTCAGGTAATTGATCACCAATATTTACGACTAAAGCACGTCCGTTAGGATCAGTATTATTAGACGTATGATCTCCCGGTTGACTCCAGTCCCCATAAGGCGACTCAATGTGTGAAGTTACTGAGTAATCTCCATCTTGAATGTTTTGACTCCCTTTACAATAAGGTGGAGCTTGTTGATATTCAAAGCAATAAAATGCTGTATTAATACCTGGAGATTCTGTATCGTCACCCGAACCAAAAGTTTCTAGTAATAAATTACTATATGTAGGTGCATCTAAAAGTTTGTAAGTTACACTTATAGTATGGTTTCCGTTAGGTACATTTAAAAACGTAGTTGGATCGGCAGTATTTGTATTTTCAATACCATTAAGTAAATAAGTATATTCAAAATTTGCACCTCCATTGTTGGTTACTTGAACAGTAGCATTTGCCGTACCGTCACAATTGTATTGTGGGTCAATATTATCATCAATAGTTGGAGGCAAAGGTTCTTGATCAAGAACAATTCCTGGCATTGGAAAAATACATCCCGAGGAATCTCTAATATATAAATCGTATGTTCCTGGTAAAACTTCAGCACTATTTGAAGAAATCCAAGTTGATTGATTATCAAAACTAAACTCATATGGTGGAACGCCACCTTGCGGATTAGTAATCCTTAAAGTTCCTTCCCCATTAGCACCGCAACCTGCCAATTCTGACACCCCTGCTGAAGCTGTTAAAGCGTCGTCTGGTCCATCAATAATAACATCTGTTGCTGGACTTAAACATTCAACACCATTTAAAGAATATTTAATCATAGTAGGATAAGTACCTACAGCTAAGTTTGGAAAAGTTGCATTACTAGAATAACTCGCTCCATTATCAATACTATATTCAATAGTATAACCATTAGCATTAGTTAAATTGAATACTATTTGAGCTGATACTTCTCCGTAACAATTTAAATCTGAACCAACTACTGAAAAAGTTGGTGGAGCTAATTCATCAACCTCGACACTAACATCTTTAATACAACCATTTACATCTGTTACCCTGTAATTATAGGTTCCAGCTGTGGTTACTACAAAATCACCATGATCTTGTATATTATGAGGTTCACTTAAATCAACAAACGAGTAATCGAGGGTACCCCCCGTAGCGCTTATACTAACAGCACCATTTCCACAAGTTATTGGTGAGGATGAAGCACTTATCACCAAATCATCTGGCGCAATAATATCAACACTTTCAGTAAACTCGCAACCATCCTCCAATGAAACTTTAATATCATATGTTCCTGATGTTAAATTTATGAATTCATGGGATTTATTTGAAACCCAGCCCGTATCTCCTTTAATATCCGATCCCTGCGTTATCAGATAACTGTAATCATTATTATTTCCACCATTTACACTTAATTTTATCCGGCCATCTATGTCTCCATAACATGTAGCGTTAAAAGCAGTAACCTCTAAAGTAGGTTCAAATTCATCAACTAAAACTTCATACTCAAAAACACAAGGGTTCACATTTACACCCTTTTGCTTAATTTTTACATTATGAAAACCTGGGCTTGTTACTTCATAACTATTTTCATCAGTGTAAGCTCCTCCATCATAACTAAACTCGTAATCAGAAGGAATATTATTTACCGTAATTTCACCTTTAGTATTACAAATAATATCCTGAGTTTCAATAGTTGGGTTTAATAAATTGGTGTAAGAATTAAAATAAAATTGATTAAAACATCCACCATCATACTCAATAGTTAATCGGTATTCTCCAGATTGGGACAAATCAAAATCAGGACCAGATGATAAAAAATCCCACTGACAGCCAGGATCAGTATTAGCACAATTTACTTGTGTAACTGCATTACAGCTTGTTTCATTAAGTTTTTCCCAAATTATACTTTGGTAATTTGTTAAAGAGGTTTGAATATTTCTAACATCATTTAAACCACATAAGTAGAAATTAGGTAATTCAGATCCATCATTACCACAGATTACGATTTCATCTGCAAATGAGGACACCGGATTACCAACATTACCACCAAAATATGCGACGTTAAATTTCTTTTCAGTAGACTGGCAAGGTGCTATCGCCGAATTTCTAACATAATAAGACCCTGGATTAGTTACATATATATTTTGGTCACTTCCTAGCTCTTGGCTACTATCGCTAAAAGTTGGATCTGTAGACCATAAATAAGCATCGTAACCATCTGGAGCAATAATTTCTGTACGATCCCCACATAAAATAACATCCTCCTCAAAAATACAGTTATCAATATCTGCTAAAAAGTTAGTAGCTTGCGGAGCTAATAAACAATTGTTCCCAGCATTAAACTCGTAACTTGGTTCATCTGTGATCTCATAGGTATCATTTGTGACCCCTTTATAGGTTGCAAAAGCCTGATTTTGAATAATATTAGAACAAGCATCACTTAATTCATTACAGGTTTGAACGACCTTAACACTAAAAATGATTTCTGAAATATCAATATCAGTAGGACCTTCCTTTTTGGTTACTAAACTCTGAGGTACTGTAAAAACAATTTCGTTTGTTACAGCGTCGTAGGTATGTGTAATCCCCGGCGTAACAAAATCTATATCCCCAGGATAATTAAAATCGACATTTATAGGAAGTGCATCTCTTATTGTTAGATCCTTCGCATCATCATTACCAATATTTTCTATTGAGATAACATATTTTAAGTCGTCACCTAAATTAACAATTCCACCTCCGATATCTGTACCTTGATCATCCTGAACGGCTTTAGTTAACACCACTTTTGGCTCAATAATATCAACAGCAAAAGTGGTAAGAAACGGACCTATACCATCACCTGATGTTGTAAGCTTTAATGTTCCACCGGTTTCATCATTTGGAAGAATGGCATTTCCGTTATTTGGTAATACTATATTTTTAATATCGAACCCTAATGAATTTTCACTATTTGGGTTCCTATCCAACATATAGGCCCCATCGCTAGTAATTCTAGAATTAAAGAAATTAGTACTTGGATTTAACGCATCAAATAGTGGCGTAAAATTAGAATTTGAGTTTGCCTTAAATTGAAACGTATCACCAGATATACCAACATCTCCTTCCAAAGAGGCTACACCAATTTTAGCATTAACAGGCAAAGGAGAAGGTAATGTTTGAAAACCTAAAATATCAATATCTACATCAGCCTGAGAATTTTGTACTACAGCATACCCATCAAAAGTTGAGATAAATTTACTCGGTAAATCTGGACTTTCATAAATAACCACTAGCGTCCATCCGCCGGCACAACCTCCATTTCTTTTTCCTTGAGTAGCTCGTAAGTTTGCAACCGTATAAGTTCCATCCGCGTCAGCCAACCCTTGTAGTAAAGTAGTAACATTTTTATAGCATACAATTGGCCCATCTTTCACAGGACCACTTCCTGTTAAATAATTGGCATTTAAACCATCTAGAATAATCTCACTTCCCGTTGCTTCTAAATCAATATAAGCACCTGTAGGCAACTTGAATTTAATTTTATTCCAATCATCTTCACGTGTTGTTCCACCGAAGGCTGAACCGTCACCAACACCATTTGGGTAAGCAGAAGCCCAATATAAACCAGCATAAATTATTTTTTTACAAGTAATATTAGTATTTAATCCTGCAGAACTTGAGCTGAATGTACTAGAATCCCCATCTATATCTATGTATTCAGCATCAACATTATTATTATTAGTACTCCCATTATAAGGGAGGTCATAAGTACTTCCTTTCCCTTTAATAATACTATTACCAATTAAAGCAATATCCCCTTTTACACGAATACTAGTCTCGCCTGGAGCTAATTCACGTGGGGTAAATGGCACAGCAACCTGAGCAATTACCTCTTGACCAATAAGAGTTATAAAAAACAATAAAACGAAAGTGATATTCCATTTTTTTATATCGCAAAGCGGAGTCATCAATTTTGACAAAAATGCACGCAATACAAGTATAAATGTAGAAAAAGTAGTTTTTTTCATGTTGGTTAGGTTTGGGGCGCTTACTTGCTTTATTCCAAAGAATAAGACAATATAAACCTAGTTTAATCATGGCTCCAGGCACTTATAATGCATGAATACATGTATTTAAACTGTGTTTTTTGGTTTTTTAACGGTTTTTAACGTCATAAATATCGTAAAATATTTCGGAACAGAACATAGACTTCAATAAAATTATGCATTTTATCGATAAAATAACACCTTTAATATAGGATTTAGAATTTGGTGTAAGATTTAACCTTCTTTTTGTGGGAATTTGAAATTTGTATTTATAACAATCTAAAATCTTAAAATAAAATATCTCAAAAATTAACATAAAAAAATATCGGCTAGAAAGCCGATATTTTTAAGATTTATTTAATAATTTAAAACTCTATTTTTCTATTTTAACAATAGACATCTTACCATTGAATGATTTATTTCCTTTATTTCTCAATGCATTCTGAGCGTTCCCCATAGAGTCATAGTTTTCATAATAAATATAGTACTTACTCGTATTCACATCAAAGAAGAAATTAATATTCTTTTGCCCCGCAGCAACTGCCTTTTTCAGAAACTCATTTCTTTTATCAATGTCTGAATGCACGGCTACGACCATATAATAGCCTTCTTCAATATTTTTAACCCCTTTAACAATTTGAATATTACTTAACTCCTCTCCGTAATCAAAATCATCTGCTGTTAATGGTTGTGAACTTACTGGTGTATTCTGCCTAATCACATTGAGTGCTGCCCTATCTTTTTGGTAACGTTCCTCGTCATTATCATAAAGCGCTCGTTTAATTCTACGTTTTCTTTCTTCTTTAATTTCTTCTTTTAATTCTTGAATTTTAAAGATCGATCCTTCTCTAATTTGTAATACTTCAACTTGTTGCGTCTTCAACTCTTCTATTCTACGTTTATAGAATTTGTTTGTGGCATCATTAGCATCAGGAACTTCACTTAAACGTTCTTTATAAATTCTATCTAATCGACGAATCTTATTATTTTGAGCGGCAACTATATTGTCTATCTCATTAGTAAGCTCTTCTAGTTCTCGATTTTCAGCCGAAATACTCTTAAAGGCTTTAGGCGCTTTTACAATACCTTGCTCACTTAAATTATTCTCTTCAACTAAGTCATCAAGATCCTGCTGCTTGATAGCAACTTTTTCTTTTAACTTATCTATAAGCTCTTGCTGCTCTTTACTCGATTCGTGTAAAGACCTGGCTACATCATTCATCATTTTCGTAGCTTCATCGGTAGGAGCAATAGCTTTTAAGTCTGCTTCTTTCTGTGCCTTAAGTCTGGCAGCTTCCGCTAATGCAGCCGCTTCTTCATTTTTAAGTCTTTCAGCTTCACTTATTTGATTAGCTTCTTGTTCTTTTCTTAATCGTTCCGCCTCTGCCAATTCAGCCGCTTCTTGTTCTGCCTTTATTCTAGCCTCCTCTGCTAATCGTGCTTCTTCGGCTTTTCTCAATTGCTCTGCTTCAGCTAAGGCCAATGCCGCTTGTTCTTCCTGAAGTCGTTTTTCTTCTGCTAAACGAGAAGCTTCTTGTTCTTTTCTTAAACGCTCTGTTTCTGCTAATGCAGCCGCTTCTTGTTCTGCTTTTATTCTAGCCTCTTCAGCTATTCGTGCTTCTTCGGCTTTTCTTAATTGCTCTGCTTCTGCCAAGGCTAATGCCGCTTGTTCTTCCTGAAGTCGCTTTTCTTCTGCTAAACGAGAAGCTTCTTGTTCTTTTCTTAAACGCTCTGCTTCTGCCAGTTCAGCAGCTTCTTGTTCTGCTTTTATTCTAGCCTCCTCTGCTAATCGTGCTTCTTCGGCTTTTCTTAATTGCTCTGCTTCAGCCAAGGCTAATGCCGCTTGTTCTTCCTGATGTCGTTTTTCTTCTGCTAAACGAGAAGCTTCTTGTTCTTTTCTTAAACGCTCTGATTCTGCCAATGCAGCAGCTTCTTGTTCTGCTTTTATTCTAGCCTCCTCTGCTAATCGTGCTTCTTCGGCTTTTCTTAATTGCTCTGCTTCAGCCAAGGCTAATGCCGCTTGTTCTTCCTGAAGTCGTCTTTCTGCTTCTAAAACGGCCTCTTTCTCGACTTCCTTTGCACGTATTTCCGCTGCAATTCGGTCAGCTTCAGCTTTTTCAGCTAAACGATCTGCTTCGACTACACCATTTAAAGCCGCAGCTTCTGATGCCCTTTTTTCTTCAGCCAAAGCTGCTGCAGCCGCAGCTTCTGCCGCTCGTTTCTTTTCTAGAGGATCCGACTTACGAGGTAAGTTTTTCGGTGTGACACTTTTTGTTACTTTACGAGTGTTTTTATTTTTCTTATCAGAGATAAATAATCCTTCCTCGTCTTCATCACCAAAGTAATCATAATTGTCCTTAGATTTAAATCTATATGCTAATGTTATATCGTGTGAATTACCTAAAGCGGAAATGTCGCCTACCGCTCTTTCAAAATTATATTCAATAGCAATTTGAGGTGAAATATTTAAGCCAATACCAGCTGACAATCCATAAAATGAGTTATATCCGGCTTGCCCCCAAAAACCCTTAGGAACGGTAAACATCATAAGTCCTGAAAATACTATTTGCTCTTTTTTAAATTCAGAACGTATCAAAGTAGAAAATCTGCTATCTCTAAAATAACCATAGCTACTCACATAGCCTGTATACATGCCATGTACCTGTATCCCCTGCTCCGGATTTTCGGCTATCATTGCCGTTGAAGTCAAATTATAAGCTACAATATTATTTAAACTAACACCAAAATCAAAAAACTCTGTACCATAATTAATCCCAGGATTAATGGTAATAATTGAGTTTGAAGGTATATTGTCTAATGAAGGATCTGGCGTATTGGAAATAATAGCACCATCATTAATAGTACTTCTATAAAATCCAAGGTTCATTCCAAAGGTCAAGTTGCCTGAACGGTTAACAACCACGTTGTAGGCGAAATTTGCCATACCTCCAAATGTTGTTAAGGCCCCATAATTTTGCTGAAATAAACTCAATCCAGCTCCAATACTTTCTCTAAAACGCCCAGAATAACCAAATAAATATGTTTGTGGTGCGTTCTCAAATTGCGTCCAATCTCGTTTATTATTGAAAGAAACATAGCGATGCCCCTCTCTTACAAAACTAAAAGTTGGATTTATAAATGTTCTATTAAATTTTAATGAATTTCTAACGGGTATATTTAAAGCCACAACGCCATCATCCTGTGCAGAAGATTGGTAAATGGTGCTAAAAAACAACAGAATATAGAATAAATATTTTTTCATGTTATTTTATTACCGTTATAGAACCCTTTCTTGTACTGCCATCTGAACTTGTTATAATGTAATAATAAACCGGATTTACATTCTCAAAATTAAGAGTATCTTCTGGCCAATTATTCAAATAATCTTTACTTTGAAAAACGACTTTTCCTATTGAACTTATAATGAGAACTTCAGTACCTGTTCCTGATACGTACTCTTTTGGTACAATCCACGTATCATTAGTACCATCACCATTTGGACTCACAATATTTGGGATTTCAGGAACATCTGGAAAATAATTTTCACCTCCGGAAACTGTAAAAGTAAACTCTGTAGATGCGATACAACTTCCTGATGATGATGGTTGAGACACTACTCCTCTATAGTTTCCAAATTGATCTATAAATAAACTATCGCTAATTTCTCCTGAAATTTGAGAATCATTTTTGTACCACGTATAAGTTGGATTTGTAGCATCTGTTACAATTGAAGCTATAAGAGATTCCTCTTCTTCTAAAATATTGTCTTCATCTAAACTCACACCTTCAATACTACTATTAAATCCAGAATTATCTAAAAGTAGGGATGCCGATGAAGTACAACTGCCTAAATCTACATTTACTGTATATTCTCCAGATTCATTAGTTGTATAAGTTTGATCAGTTGCAGTATCTATAATTAGTCCATCTTTACTCCATTGATAACTATTACCCTCAGTAGCAGTTAAAGTAGTTGGTCCGTCACTCATGCAATATGGATTTCCTAAACTAGAGGTTACACTCACTACAACCCCTGTTGCTATTTCATTAACCGTAACTCTATTTGAATAAGAATTTGAAGTACAGGTACCATAATTGGTTTCTACAAAATACTTTCCTGGACTAGTCACTTCTAAACTCTCACCATTAGCCACAAATTCTTTAGTTGTAGCACTTGTTTCTCGATACCAATTATAAGTTAAAGAAGGGTATTGTAAAGGCGAGTCGTTATTTTCATCTCCAGGATTATCGATCGTTAAAAGATAACTTCCACCAGAACAGAAATTTGCAGAGGCTATTAAATTATTAATTGTAAATGGACTATTTTGAAGTCTATAATATGCTGGAAATGCATTAGAAGCCTGACTTGTCGCTGCTGGGGAAGTACTTTTTACTCTAACTTTATAGTTTTCACCTGAAACTGTTTCTGGAACTGAAAATTTAATAGTAGCTGGAGAAGTTACTATGGCACCTGCGCTAGACGTATAAACAACTTGACTATTAGCAAAACTACCATCGGCATCTGAAAGTTCTAAAATAAATTGATTTGACCCTGTTATTTCTGCTTCTGGACTAAATGAAAAACTTACATTATATTCATTATAACCCGAATAAGCACAAGCCTGATTAAAATTAACCAAATTGGGTTTAGTGATTACCACTTGTCCTTGAACTATATTCGAAAAAATAAAAAGGAAAAAAGTAACAATATATATTAACGAGAAATTTTTCATTTGTAGTCTTCCCACAGAAAAGCCATAAAACTTAAGCGAAACTTTTGAATAAAGAATAACGGTAAATCTTACATAATATAATTTGTTAATAACAAATTATATTATGTAAGTTATAAGTTTTAGATAAATGTGTAGAATAATTGATTTGGTTTGTTAGTTTGTAATCTACGAAATTACCTTAAGGAATATTTATATGATATACTATTTATTAGTTTGCATCTACTTCATTTGAGGCAATAATTTTATTGATACGTAACCTGTAATCTGGTCTTCTAGGATTGTTAATCTCAATAAATGTTTCGGCATCATGTCCTTTAGAGTATACATTAAAAAACGCATGATTTCCATACCAGTTTTCTAAATCCTCGTTGTTAGCACTATTTTCAACAAATATATTCCCATTACAATTATTGAAATACATATTTGTAAACTTAATTTTATCTAAACTTTCTTGATTAATTCGAATTTTATTTTCAAAAATAACAGCTGGATTAAAACCAGAAATAACACTTTTATTCATGTCGAGTGATGCATGCTCTCCTACAAATACACCTTCTTTAACAAGCCCCATTCTAATATCTTCTCTTAAATCTTTAGAAGCATTTAAAATTGTTAAATTTTGAGCCTTAACCGAAGTAGATGGTTTAGAGAAATCAACTTCTTGTCTTTCGCTGTATGCAACAACTTCTAAACATCTTGCACCGCTACTACTAGAAACATATGGAGACCTAACAGCTAACGAGTTAATCAACTCACCTTGTACACCGTAATTAAATTTAAAGTCTGTTTGATTCGATTTATAAGAAACGAATTTATGTAAATTTACATTTCCACCCCAAACTTCAACTGAATTCCCTGCCGAGTTACTAACCATGACATTCTCTAAAACAGTTTCTCTTCCAACGCCAGCCAATAACAATCCATTAAAATTTAATCCGGTTTTTACACGACTACCAGCATATTCAATTCTAACATATTTTAATAAGCCTGAATTAGCATTAGGATTTTCACCGCCAAAATTTGTAAAAGCATAGTTTGCAGGTGCAAGTCTTGTATAATATGGAGATACTGATCCATTTCCGAATCTATTAGTTGCAGCATCACCTAGGATAATTAAACCTCCCCAGTCTCCTGCTTTTTTAACACGCCTATTGGATGTAAAAATAATTGGATCTGTTTCTAATCCTGAAGCTACTATACTCGATCCTTTTGCAATAGTTAATGAAGCTTTACTAGCGTAATCTCCAATAATCACTGTTCCTGGCTCTATAGTTAACACAGCATTATTAGTAACGAATATACTACCTACCAATAAATACACATGTCTTTTTACTAATCTTTTATCCTCGGTAATGTTCCCAGTTAGAATTTGTGTGGGTTCCATATGATCAGCCTGACTTCCTGATTGAAAATCCGTCCAATTATTAAGCCAGTTATCTTTTCCTATAATTCCTTTCTCTTGTTGAGCAACAACATTTGCCAAGGCAAATAGGAATATGAAAACAGTAAGGGTAATTTTTTTCATAGTTTAATCAATTTGGGGGTTAGAACCTAAAGTATAGTTTTTGAATCAATAATTAATCAAATTTAACAAAAAAATCCACGAAATACCAATTATTTCGACTAAATACACAAAATAAATACTTTATTAAGAAAAATCTATCGATGAAATGCATACTTACACCACTCAAAATTATAATAATTATCGTTCCTAACAATTTTTAAAAAACACCTTCACAATAACTAATGCAGCCTTTTGCTTTTTTAGCAATTAAAAAACATTATTAAAACAACGCCTTTAGTCATAAAAAAATGCTATTAAAGCACTTCAAACTTAAAAGTTCAAATACTTAATAGCATAAAATTAATTCAATTATATTTTAACGAGATTACTCCTTAACGGTATTCATTAAACGTATGTAATGACTTCATAATTTCTTCGTAAAATAAAATACCCGAAATTAAGTTTCTAGTATCTGCATACGGTAAATATTCATTCAGGAAAAAAGTTGTGCTGTTAACATAATCATCCGCCGCTTCTAATTGGTTATCCAGCGCCTTTATATTATCACTATTAGTTGGGATACCTAATGTAACCATAGTAACCCCAGGCTTAGTTGCAAAAGCAATATAAGGTAAGATTCTAGTTAAAACTGTATTTCTCTCTCTATAAAGCGCTAACACCTCACCTTTTGGCATACGTTCTAGCTCTTCTATATTATGATATTTCTTTATCTTAACTTTATCACTAATAATACTTTTTGCTCCATCTTTTTGAGCAAAACTAATACTAGATACGAGTGAGAGACAAAAAACTAATAAAAATAATTTTATTTTCATGCTTAAGATTTTAGGGTTAGTGCAACAAATTTATGTAATTAACCGAAATTAACAAGCATTTTGTCGATTTTTTTTATTTTTTTTTACGACTTATAGCGCTCTATTTCAATAATATCGCTTAAATCTCAATAATTATTGATGATTTACATTTTAATTAAATTGAATCTGATCTTTTAAATTTTTCCTTTCTAATGAATGCCAATGCAGATACAAGAACTACCAATACTAAAAGAACATATATAAACTTCGGTATCGGTAAAGGATCACCAGCCGCATAACTATGTAATCCTGATAAATAATAATTTACACCAAAGGACGTCATAATTATAGATCCAAAAGCAAAAACACTGGCTGTATTCAGCACATAGTTACTTTTTAAATTAGGTATTAATCTTAAATGCAATACCATAGCATACACTATAATACTTATTAGAGCCCATGTTTCCTTTGGATCCCAAGCCCAATAGCGTCCCCAAGATTCGTTTGCCCAAATACCACCTAGAAATGTACCTACCGCCAACACAAACAAACCAATAGTCATAGAAATCTCATTAATATATGTTAGCTCTTTAATTCTTATATCTATTTCTTTCTTAGTTTTTTCAGTTTTGAAAATCGTTAATACCAAAGCCATAAATCCTAATACTGCTGAAAGCGCCAAAGGAGCATAACTACTAACTATGGTTGCTACGTGAATCTTCAGCCAATATGATTTTAAAACTGGCATTAAATTTGTAATTTCTGGGCTTAACCAATCTAGGTAACTCACAAACAATAACGCTCCAGCAAATAATGTAGCTAGCGGCAAAGCGAAATCTGACTTCCTAAAAGTTAATAGTCCACATAACAATAAAACCCAAGAAACAAATACAAGCATTTCGTATCCATTACTCCAAGGTGCATGTTGCGCCACATACCATCTTAATATAATATTCCCAGTAAATCCTATAAAAGTTATGAGTGTCAATAAAACCCCCATATTCCATAATATATCTATTGTTTTCTTTTTAAGGAAAATTTTAGACATTGCTAAAACTAATAAAATTAAACCTAAAGCAAAATACACTTGAAATAGCCAAAAATTTAAGTTGAGTTGATTATACCAAAGTTCCGCTTCTATTCTTTTTCTTGAGGGAATGATATCCTTTCCTAAAACATCTTGAAAGGTTTTTATATATTCTAATTTTTCACTAGCAGCTACCCAGTCTTTTTTATTAACATCATTAAAATAAGTTGGTATTATTTGTTGAGCAAACTGCGCGTCTTCAGGTGGGAAATCTAAAAAATCATGTGTTTGACTGTGCCATTTATTATTTTCATCATTACTATTTGGAAATATTTTTAAATAGTTACCGGAAAACACATTATACAATATATTAAAACGTTCATCAACCTTTATAACCTCCTTGTCGAATTCATTACGCTCGGCTGGCTTCTTTTTATTTGCTTTTTCAACAACTTCACCTAATTTATATTTTCCAGCTTCATCTAATAAACCCACAAAAGACACCAAATCATCTTCGCTCACTTTTAAGTTTCTAAACAACTCCCCGCCTTTTTCAACATCTACTTTAATTAGCGGAATAAACTGCCAAATATTAGAAGCCGATTGCATCGCAAGAAAAGCTTGATTTGCATTAAATTGAAGTCGTTGTCCATTCTCGGTAAACTTAAAATATGGCTTTCGAGTTAGTTTTCTTAAAAACTCAGACGCCAATGTATTCATTGGTTTTATTCGTCCGTCTAAATCCTGTACCATTAATCGCCCAAACATTTCGGCATGCTGATCATCAACACGTAATCGTTCAATCGTATTAAGATTAATTTCTGGAGTTTTATTTTGAGAAAATCCAACGGCTGAAAAACTCAACAATACCAAAATTACTGCAGCAGTTTTCAATTTCAACTTTTTAAGTTTTTTATTAACCAATGTAAATCGTGATGATTTACTGAAAAGCGTAAAAAACATGCCTATCATCATTAAAAAATAGCCTAGATAAGTAATATTCGTACCTAGAGCGTCGTGGTTTACAGCTAAGACCGTTCCTAACTCATCAGTATCATAACTGGCCTGAAAAAAACGATACCCTTTATAATCTAATACATTATTCATATAGATTCGATGCGGAATTTCTTCTTCACCGTCTATAACAGTAACCTCACTAGCATAAGCAGATGGGCTTGTAGAACCAGGGTAACGCTCTAATTGAAAATCATTTAGTTTCACTGAAAATGGCGTAATTATAGGTTCCGCTCCATAGGACAACGTCATTTTCACTCCTCCTAGCTCGATATCATGAGTCGTTGGCAAAAATCCTTGTCTATATAATAAGGTAGAAGTTTCTTTTTTTTCATCTACTTGAACATTTACAATAAGGGCATCATCCTTCTGATCGTCATTGTCTTTTGGTTTTTCTGAAACACTAACTAAAGAAATTTTTCCTTTTGGATGATATGATAATGGCACAAATGACGCATCACCATCACGATACAATGTTCGTAAACTAATCGTATGTAAACTATCTTTAGCAATAGTACCAGCAGTTTCGGTAGCCATCACAAAAGTGCTCAAATTTCTAGGAGATAATATTTGAAAAACACCATTATTTTCAATAATATTTATGACACCTTCCTGTTCAACATCAAAACCAATCTTATGTTGATGTTGCCCAATAGACTCGATCTCCCCTTTTTCTAGATAAACCGTTTCTCTCCCATTCCCGGCAGAAACAACCATTTGAATAAGTGGTTTGCCGTCTTCAACATCATCAATAATTTCAGGAACGGCATCAGCTATAAACTCGTTAAATGAAACAGAAACATTTCTACCTTCAAAATCTGTATTAATCTCAAAATTATTATTACTCAATGGGGAAAAGTTTATTTTTTTCCGAACTGTTTTTGTTTCAGTTCCTATAGAAAGATGCACATGTAGGTAATTATTTGTTGAGATAATCATGTTAGAAGTCGCGCCTTCTCTAATGCGCATTATCCCGCCGTAGGAAGCATATCTGGTTATTCCAGCCCCTAATAATATAATTATAAATGCTAAGTGAAAAGTAAGCAGTGGCCATTTTTCCAATCGCCATAATTTATATTTATAAATATTCATTATAAAACACAAACCTAAACCAAGCATGACTAGCTCAAACCACCAGGTATCATATATCATTTTCCAAGCGGTGGCCGTGCCAAAGTCATTTTCAACGAAAGTGGCAGCCCCCATAGAAACCGCAAAAATGAATAAAAGTAATACAGCTAATGTAGGAGATGCGAAGAAGCGATATAATTTATTCATATAGAGTTGGGATGGCTTATTAAAGTAAAAGATACCTTATTATATATATAAGGTATCTTTCTCGTATTCAATTATTAAATATTTCGATGATCTTTTAATTCACTGAAGAAACCGTATTAATTGGCATTTTATCTTCACGTTCTTTAGCGGCCTCTAACCATTTTGGCAATAAGTTCTTTTTAAACTCCGCTTTTTCAGCCTTAAGTTTTTCCATATCTAAACCAATATACTCCTGCGCTTTAGCTTTGGTTGAAATATCAGGCATTTCAACAGGACTATTATGCCCCAAATTGGCCAATAAACGTGCTAATTTTACACGAGCTTCTTGTGCAATAACTAGACCACCTCCAATAACTCTTGCTGTTTCAACTGGTGAATGGAAGGATGCCCCATGAGCTGCTGCTGAATAATCCCAACGCCATTGTCCGTGACGAATATCAGTTAATATCGGTTTCATTTGTTCTTCAGTTGCACCTAAATCCCAACATTTTTTAGCCTCAACATGTGCTTTAACTAATAAACCTTCTAGTTTCAAGCGATTTTCAGAAGCTTTCTTTTGGCGCTCATAAACATTTGCGATTAGCTTACTAGATTCTTCTCTATGACAAACCTGACACGCATTTGATGTATTATTTAAAGGCGATTGAATATGGTGGTCTGTGAATTTCTGTCCACCCTCACTCTTATATGGCATATGGCAATCGGCACAAGATACCCCACGGTCGGCATGCACACCTGTAGTAAACGTTTCGTAACCTGGATGCTGCGCTTTTAACATTGGTGTTTTACTTAACTTATGCGTCCAATCTGAAAATTCAATATTATCATAATAATTCTCCATGTCTTCCACTGTCGTACCATCTTTCCATGGGAATACTAAATAAGGTACGCCTTCTTTTCCTGGAATCGTTTTGTCAAAATAATACTCTACGTGACATTGCGCACATACTAATGAGCGCATTTCATTATGTGTAGCCTGATTAATATCTTTCCCCATCGCATCAAAAGCTTCAACTAAAGCTGGTCTAGTAATTCGAAGTTTCATGGTTTCTGGGTTATGACAATCGGCACATCCAATTGGGTTTACTATTTCTTCACCTTTATCTGCCCATTTACCACTATAAAATTCAGCAACCCCAATTTCATTCATCAAACGTGGCACATCCGGACTTTTACAAGTCCAACACGTTGCAGGCATTGGTCCATCACCTTCGCCTTTAGGTCCACCTGTTCTTAAGGTATTGTGAATATCATCAATGGCATAAGCATGACCTCTACCTTGGTTGTAATCTTTAGAGAATCCATAACCTGCAAATAGAACAACAAGATTAGGATCATCCTCAAGAACATCATGAGTTGCAGAACCTCCTTGCATAGAAGCAAATGTGGTATCTAAAGTTTGCATATAAGATTGATACTCCAAAGGAAAGTTCTCTCCCCAGACTTCATTTCTTGGTTCATTTTCAGCAATGTTTACCTGAGGCACGTATTTGTATTTCGCTTCAGATTTTCTATTGACAATACTTGAAGCTAAAAGCCCCAAAAGGAATACGACAATAATGGTTACGATAAATAAGACTTTGTTTTTCATCTGCTGTACTTTTATTATTCTTTAATCTGCTCTTGCATCCACTCAGGAATAACAAGTTCGTCCTCGCGATCTGTGGGTATTGGTGCTATATTAAACTTTATGGTTGATAATCCGTGAACCTTTCCATGTGGCACTTGCTGATGGCAGCTCCAACATTGTCTTCCGGTTCTATTCTCTCTATGCCCTTCAATCCAGCCATCATACTTCGCTTGCGTGACCTGTTGAACGTGGCATCGAATACAATTGCTTTGAACCACTTCCTGTGAAGCTGGTTGCATTTCTATCACATCAGGTTCTGCGCGCATGGTAAAAACCGAAGCGTGATACAAACCATCCTTAGCTTTAAAATAATATTTGTTGAAAACGTTATCATGCGGTACATGACAATCATTACATTTTGCCCATTCACGATGCGAACTGTGCATCCAACTATTATAAACAGGGGTCATGACATGACAATTCACACAAGCCTGAGGATCATCAGACATGTATGAAACTATTTTAGACTCTCTAGCCATGAAAAGCGCTAAACCAATAATTACAGCAATAAAGAACACTGCCGTTGTTCGCCATTTGGAACTCTTTGGAGGTAATATATTCTTTTTACGTATCAATTTAAAGTTGGTCTAGAAATTAATAAAAATAAATTCCAATTTTATATCAAGCTAATATTCTATTCGAAGAACAAAAAGATTCATAAAATTGCACTTTTTAAACTGTGTTAAATTTAGTTAAATTCTATTTCTACTCAAACTTTAATACGTAAAAAACTACACAGGCGCCTTTATCAAGAATCATTTTAAATAACTCACAAATAAAAACACCATAACTAACTATATATCAAATGAATAAATTTGTTTTTTTTTGAATACAGAAATAATTTTAATCCATTATATAATTTCCACCTTCCCTGAAGCCCCTTGTAACGCGGTAATTTGTCCCTGCACTACAGTTTGCTGCCCTTTAATTTCAGTTGCAACCTGACCTTCAGCAGTGACGTTTTGCCCTTTTAGTACCGCATTTGTGTTTGCTTCTATTGTTAAATTAGCTCCACTTTTTACATTAGCATCACCATCAGCCTGAATGTTAGCAAGTCCTTTAGAAATTATCGAAGTGTCTCCATCGGAAGCTGTTTTTATTTCACCTTGAGCTTCTAATTCAATATGCTCTTCAGCGATCATTTTAATATTTTTAGCTTGAAATTCTAAATTTTCAGTTGCTGAAATAAATAAAGATTTTGCCTGAGTATCAAATGTGATAATACTGCCTTCGTTATCATATATACTAATTTTTTCCGCACCATCAGTGTCATTAAACTCTATGGTATGTCCGCTACGTGTACGAATGGCCTTAATATCATTTGCATCTGTTTTCCAAGATTCAGTTTTATTATTTCCGTTATACAAACTACCTAACATATAAGGTCGCTCTGCATTTCCTCCTTCAAAACCTACCAAAACCTCCTCGCCAATTTCAGGAATAAAATGAAACCCTTTTTCATTTCCACTATGCGGTGTAACTATTCGAATCCAAGGTGTAGTTTCTCCTGTTATTTTTTGCCAAGAAAACTGAATCTTAACGCGTGATAATCCCTCTGGATCTGCATTTTCTATGACTACCCCAGTTTGTGTCTCACTTTTAGGGATCGCTTCAAAATTGGTATGCGGAAATACATCGGTATCGGCACTTAACGCCTCAAAAGTATTATGATATTGACCATTTTCGTTATTAGAATGAGTCACTCCAATTACGCGATATCGACCTTGACTTCCAGATTCATCTTTGATATCTATAATCTTACCTATTCCAACTCCTGGATTATCGCTTTCTCCTTTAAGACATACTTGTTTACTCTCTACTGCCCTTTTTTGCTGTTCTGCTTGAACATCTATACGTTGTTTCAATCCCGGAGCATCAAAGCCATTTATCCAAACACTCGTTTCTTTAGCAAACAAAATTTCACTTCGCTCGCTTACAAAACTATGATACCCAATTGCTCCCGTATTAATTTCGGATGTTTTTTTCTGTTGATTTTCATCTAAAAGATAATCATTAGAGAAATAACTAAATTTATTGGCTAAAGGCACTAAATCTAATGAAAAACCTTGTAAATCGTGGCCATAGGTGAGCGTCAAATCTTCATCTTCTTCTGGTGTTCCAAAAATCAATTTCTTCCCGTCATAATACAACCATTCGCTATATTGCATAGCCAATCTACTTAAATAAGACCAATTACTTTCCTTGTGCTGTACCGAATAATGTAAAGTCGCTGTGTTTTTCGGATTTATTACCACACTTAATTTTGAGGCATCATAGCCTTGTAAGGTTTCCGAAATGATATCTGATAGGCTATGGTCTAAATACGAGTTATAATGTGGCCCATGATCACACAAAATTGTGGGGCTTTCCGCTTTTACAACCACTATTTGCTCACTATTCTTCCCTCTTTTATTACCAACTGAAGTTACCACACCTTTAAACTCTAAAGTTCTATAGGCTGAATACTCTGAAAAAGAAGAAAGTTGCAATGTTAAAGTCTCTCCTAAATAGTTTTTTGTAGTACTAGAAATTTCACCCTTAATATTTTCTAAAACATCAGTTCTACACTCTAAATACAATGTATGGTGTTCATTAATACTCTGGTCTAGCGTTAAACGCTTAAATGATGTTATGGCCGTATTGCCAATATAAATTTCTGTAATCGATTGTAAGGCCATAAAATAATTGCGTTTAAATAGGATTATTAGTTTCTAGAAATCCTTAAAATATCAAGATCTCGCTTGGTTTGCTCCAGTTCGTTTCTAGTTTGTTCTAGTACTTCTTTATATTCAGCAATACGTGTTTTAGCATTATCCAAACTGTGCAGTTCATTTTTTGTGGCTTGTAAATCTACCAAGGTCTCTATGATCCCTGCATACATGTTATAACGGTATGTAGAATCTTTTCTCGGAATAGACCTTTGTAAATCAGCAAGTTTACTATGAATTAATGTATTCGTAAATGGTAAGTTTTGCCCAGGTGCATCTAAAGAATCAATCATAGCTTGTACATCACCAACTTCAATAGCAAATTCCTTTTGGTAAGACATTTCTCTTTCAATATTTTCAGCGCGTTCTTTTAATAAAGCATTTTCTTTTTGAGGCACGCTGAAATTAAAAAAAACAGCCATAACCACCGTTGTCGTTGTTAGTATGAATAAGAGTAAAAACTTGATAAAACTAGATCTACGATCCTTTATATTTTTTGGTTTCATTGTGGGCTTTATTTTAAGTAAGTTCTTTTTTATTTAATTATTCCATAAAAAAACGACGGCGTTTTTTTACTTGCTCTTCAACAATTACATCTTCTTTTACAAAAATGTTAGAGTCAGATTTCTTTCCTATGTATTCTAATTCATTTAGCTTTTTAAACAAAGCACTCATTAACGCTGTAAATCCAGATACCTTTTGGAGCGCCACATTTATATCATTATGCAAATATTCTAGGCTAATCATGTCATCTAAAACCTTTTCAAAAGCACCTTGATTTACATCACACCAATCTGTGAGGTAGTTTAGAAGATGCTCCTTGCCCGTTCCTGCATGCACATCCAAACTCCCTTTAATAGTTCTCGCCAAACTAACAAGCTTTATAATCATTTCAACTGGAGAAGCATATTTATCCTTTATACGATAAGTGGTAATCACAGCTCTTAAATAAGTTAACACATCGTTAGATAATGCTAGAACCATTTTAGCTAAATCATTGGCTTGTTTTTTTTGATATATTTTTTGAATAACCTGCGTACAATAAAGTTCCATGCCATTTAAAAAAGTATCTACTTCTAAGAATGCGTATCTCAAATCGGGATGACTTTGAATAGACGTGCATGGTGGAATAAAATCATCAACTAATCGAGCTTGACCGCTATCTGTAATTAGCTTACCTATCGTGATACTATTTAAACTAATTTCTTGGTTAGGCATGGCTGTTTCGGACACTAATGAAATTTGATATGCACCTATAACAAATGGTTTTCTAACAGGCTCCTCTTCTGGATTTGAAAAACCAACTGGTATTCGCTTAAAAGGGTTTACAGACAGTACAATATAACATATCTTATTTTCAGGATTGAGCGCAAATTTATTTTTGATAATGTGTCCAGATTGCTCTAAGAAGGCATTAACTTCATCATTAATTACGATCTGATACCCCCCTAAAGTTACGGCCAAACATTTGCTTACGGTCACCAATAAATTTTCTGGTCCATCCATAGAAATAGACAATTTCACCGGCAATTCACGATCTCCAGGGCTAGGTAATAATCCATAATTATTTTGATGCACGTAATTGCTATGCATCACCATTAATTGTTGCATCATAGAATCCTCAAAACCAACAAAATGATCTTTATTGATTTTCATGCCATCTACCCAGTTTAACCTGTGTTTATATTCCATAATTAAAGAATTTTTCTATTATATTCTAGATTAATATTCTCAATACAATTAGAGCCTTCATTTCTAAAAATAGTTAATCGTTTAATTTTTATATTCTTCCCTCTTATTTTCTGACAAAAGACTAAAAACGTGGTGTTTTTACCGTTTACGACTATAGATTTATTAATGCTTCCGCAGAAATATATTTCCAATTGCTTTTCCGTAATCTTTTCATCTGACACTTTTAAAATTTCTACTTTAAAATCTGATTCACTAATAAAGGGAATTTTTTTCTCCACATTTTCTTCAGCAGCTTCAACTTCAGGTTCATAAGGAATATCCCAACCCAATTCTCTTTCTTTAGGTTTGATTCGCTCTAAAGGCTTTTCTTCAATTGCTTCAGCATAAACCCTTATACGCTGTTTAGCCATATGATTAATATCTCCATTAACTACTAATGTGATCGTTTTTAAACCAAAATCGGTATAAGTATATTCAGCCGTTTTCGTCGTCGCATTGGCGTTTGCCGTTTCACCAAAACGCCATTCCCAGCTATAAGCTCCAGCAGTGCTATCGGTTAGAATTAATTTTTGCCCTACTGTAACACTATCTGGCACAATTAAATTGGGGATTTTATTAGGATCTAATACAAACTTTTTTTTCTTTATAATAACAGTTTGAGTTGTTTCACAGCTATTATTCACCTTAAGTTTAACTTCATATTTACCTGGTTTCGAATAAACATGCAGGGCCTCTCTTTTAGTAGAAACCGCAGAACTGTCTCCGAAATGCCATTGCCAACTTTCACTTTGTTCCGTGAGATCTGTAAATTTCACCAACTCACCTACGCGATAGGCTCTAGAATTAATATCCATTACAATTTGCTCACATGGAAAATCGGTAAAAATCCTATATGCTAAAGCGGTTCCTGATGCTAGGAAAACACATAGAAAAAGCACTATGACATTCTTATCAAGATATTTTGTTATAGTTTCATTACTTTTCTTATTCATACTTTAATTGACTATTAAGATGCTTTAATTTAATTTTATAAGGAAAAATATTTACAGATTGTTTTTTTAGAACAGCTAATAAATTTTCATTTAAATAATCCCATTCATAAGCTTTCAAAGCACTGTTTTCACTTGGTGTAAGAACAATTTCGATACACTGTAACACCCCTTTGTTTACGGATATATCTGTTATGACCCCCTTTTTTATTTCAATAGACTTGACATTTTCGGTGTACAACTCATAACAAAGCGCTTTTAAATCTTCTTCTGTTACAATCCGGTTTTTTGTTAATGTTATGCGCCTGTAGGCTTGAAGGCGCTGCGCCATTGATAAACTGTTGCGACCTCCAAAAACAGGTCTAATAAAATAACTGCTTTTAGGTTTTAAATGGGAACCTTTATAAATTTCAAGGCTTTTACCCGACTTGATATGGTTTGCTTCTTCCCCATTAATCGTCCAGTAAGTCACTTTGACATTCTCATTGCCAGTATAAGGGTTTAAATAAACGTAATTCGTATAAACACCATCATGCACCACTTCATTAACCTTCTTTTCTATAGAAGCAATGGTTTGATTTAGAGTAGTTAAGTTATTCTGTAGAAATTCGTGATTAAAAAAAGTAAAGGCGGCACTTTCATCTTTAAGTAATTCTAACAAATGCACGATATAGTCCTGAGCTTTTCTAGAATCTAATTTACCTACATTGTCACTTCGTAAAAAATAACTCCCTTGATAACCATCTGCTGTTTGGGCACCTTCATTTTTATAGATTTGCCCTGAAGTGTTTTCAATGGTCTGAACATCAAAAAACGGATCTTCAGAAAGAATAGGAATAATATCAATGAAATTTCTCATTTGATAAGTAAACCGATTCCTTTTTCTATTTATCACAGGAAAAGCATTAATCGCGCAGTATAATTGCTCTAATGATTTTGAACTAATAATACTCGAAAATTGCACCTTAATCCATAAAATATTTGTTGCTAAAAATGCCTCTTGATCTTCTGCTTTTAATTTTTCTAATTCCGCGTATTTTGGGAAATTGCTAATCGAATTTTCCAATTTCAAGGTTACAAAATGCTTTTGATAATACTGATTAACATCCGCACATAACGTATCAGACTTGCTTACCACACCATTAATAATACGATCGAGTTCCGCGTTATTATCGACATCACCATTATGATAACCATTAACTGTTTCTATTTTTTGTTCACCTAAATACCATGTAGCATTACGTAAGTGATGATAAAAAAGTTCGCTATTTGAAACGCCTAAATACTCAAAATAAAATGAAATATCTTTCAAATCAATTTGCTTATGGTCACTTTCAATACCTAGAAATAATGTGGTCTGATCAGGATCAGATTTTGTATTTAATCTACGCGTTAAGTCTTTTGATTTTCGACCAGAAAAAGTAAATAATTTTTGACCAGAAACCATGTACTTAAGCCTTGCGTCTAACAGATTCGTTTCTTGGGTTGGTGTGAAAAACACATCTTTATGCCCCTCACCAATATTCGAAGAAGCCTTCCTTTTTTTATAAAATAATTGATGCTCTGGAGTGATTATACTTTTAGGTTCTACAGACTCACAATAGGCAATGGCATGGGCTGGTTTTACATCGAAAGTTGATGATGGTGTCATGAGCTGAATAAGTCGCTCGGTAATTCTATTTTGAGAATCATTAATATCTCCAGAGAGCTTTTCTATCTCTGAAGCACAAGCTGAAAGTAATAAAGAAATTAATGGATCGAATGAATCGGAAACCTCATTATTAGGGATGTTCCAAAGGCTAGCTGCCTTTTTCATCATGCGGTTTTTTATATCCTCTTTAGTGCTATAACTCATAACTATTAATAGGATAATGGCGCGATGAAAAAATGTTCTTTATAACTAAAAGCTTCATTGATTTTTTTTATAACCCCATTAACTGAAATGGATACACCTTTTTTAATTCTACTTTTTTCACGGCGAAGGTTTATTTCCTCCTGTGCTATATGAACGTCAAATTCAATATTTGAAAGTCGTGTTTCGTATGTTTTTAGTGATTTTATTAAAGATTCTAACACCATGGTCCTAAGCTTATTATCCGACCCAATATTATTGAAGTCCACATCCCATATCGCACTTCCAAAAGAAGGATCGAAGTGGCACTCTCCAAAACGCGTTGTCATAATCAAATGGATATAATTGGCTATTGACACCTCGATATTTGATTTTTCAATCGACCTATTTTGGATTAATGCTGTAGCATTTAAAGGAAACTTATAATAATTATGTTGCATCAGTTAAGGAAAAGAAAGTGTAATGAAGTCTGCTGTATTTATAAACTTTAAACCAAAAAAGCTCCCTAATTTATTATAGGCAGCTATTTTGGTTTTATCACCTAGTTATTATTGCTCCGCATAATCGGTATCCCATTCTGCGCCTTCATCTCCTTTTTGTCCATCCATAGAAATAAGGAAGTTTTTAGCTGGAAAATATGGTTTTAAACGGATGTCAACATGTATTTTATCCTTTTGAAATTGATCTTGTTCAAATCGTTTAATATCAAAGTTTTCAATAAGTTTATCTGGTCCTGTGACACCATCTAAAAATTTTACGATTTGCTTTAAAATTTCATTTCTCGTTTTAGTATTGAAGTTTTCAAACGCACGACGGTTTAAGAAATCCATTAACACTTTAGATATGTAATCAAACACACGAACTACAGAGTACGTTTGTAACCCAATATTATCCCCGTTAAATAATGTTTTAGCAGAAAAGGCCATAACTTTACCATATTCGTTTACCATGGGCACCAATCCTAGATTTTCCAAAACGGCGATCTCACTCTTTTTTAAGTCAAAACTTACAGCCTCCACTTCGCTTAACCCACCATGTTTTTTACCAGCCGTAACCTGAGACATTAAGGTTTTATACATGGTTCCTGCTAAAGCCCCAGAAGGCGGGATAAAAAGATCTTCTTCTTCACCTAACTCCGTTTCCTTTGGTCTTCCAACTAACCAATTACAAGTCATAATTGTATTAGAAAGATATGCATCACCACTGGCCAAATTAGCACTTTCAAAAAGCTCCATAACATCATCTGCCTCATCTAGGTGTGCAAAATCAGTAACCATAGTTACTTTATTAGCATGTGCCATTTTAGCCCATTTGTCCACTACCGACTTACTTCCTAGGTACCCAGGAACAACTAGTAAGGCGTAATTATCTCTTAAATCTAAACGGTCGTAACTGGATACAATTTCTTCACGGATATAATCAAAAAATCGCGTATTATCCAAATCGGCTAATTGCTCTAATTCAGCATTTACAATCGTCGCATTTTTTATAGCAGATTCATCTGTGTTCTTATAAAATAAAGCTACCGAACGGTAAGAAGCTTCTAACTCTCTTGTTGAGTTTAGAGCTATTTTTAAATTCTTTTTTAATACCTGCTTCGCCTGAACTTCCTTTTCATTCGTTTTTTCAATAAGATCGATTAAATCGCCCTCAGAACTTAAGGTCTCCTTCCAAAGTTTTAAAACCTTAAGTAGTTCGGTGCGGTCTTGCTTTTTATTATTCTCTGTTAGGAAGATTTTACGACGGGCTTTACGATCAGGGTTTAAATTTTGAATATCATCAATTGCAGATTCCAAAAGATCAAACCCGCCAAATTTAGCTAATGCATCAGATTTCTCTAATATTTGCTCTACATATGGTTTTTCAAGTAAACCTTGCTGACTATTTTCTATTTGTGCCATAATTTGTATTTCTTTATTTAGAAGCGCTCAACTCTTCAATTAACAATTCCAAAGTGCTAATTAATCCTGCTTTTGATGTTTCATCTTGCAAAGCCTGTTTTAAAACTTTATTGGTTTTAAGTTGCTTAATAACCTTGTTGTATTGCTCACTTTCTATCTCAAGTCCTTTTAAAAAATCACTACTTTCGGTAATGCCTTTTTTTCCAAAATCACCTAAATTAGTAAACCTGGTCACTTCATTAATTGTTCCCCCCTCCTTGTCTTCGTACGCGATATTTATCTCGGGTTGAAAATGTTCGAAAACTGCGTCTACAGACCTTAAACCCTCAACAGCTACTGGTTTAATAGGAGTATTAGGTGTGAGTTTCCCAGCAATTAGTGTTCTATTTTGTGGAATTTCATTTAATGCTTCACCAGCATCAATATCTGTTACATTACCACCTAGTCCTACTTTATTGGATGCCATAATTATATATTTAAAATTTATTTTTTTACCTCGCCAAAACGGCTTCATGTTTAACTAAAAAAAGAACAAAAAGAGCATGCATGAAAAAACATAAACACCCCCTTTTTGTAAAATCATTTCAATAGACTTTTAAAAAGGTCTAATCACTGAAATTAAACAGGCCACTCATTTTCATGAATTCCTCCTCCACTAGAAAGTACTTTAGCAGAGATTGTAAATGTTTGAGTAAGTGGATTGCTTCCGTTTGCATCAAAATCTTCTCTGTAATAGGTTAAATACCCTTCTTCGAAAGTAATTTCTTTGAGTTTGGCGTCGGTGTCTCTTTTTGTAAATTCAATAGAGCCATCTCTACGCTCAAAACTACTGCATTGCCACTCGAATAATTCGGTTCCTCCAGTCGATTCGATTACAACTTTAACTTCACCACCTCTAGTTACAGAAGAGGGTCTACCCGTTGCATCAGTTTCTTGTTTAAGCGCATAACTACAACTTAACACGTTGTACTCGTTTCCGCCTACTTTTAACTTTGTTTTAAAAGCCATAATAACTTGTTTTTGTGGTAAATACTACCTGATTAAATATATATAACGGCATAAAAGCCAAGCACAAAACTATAAAAAATTACAAGTTTTGCAAGAATTTTATTTCATTATATGTAAATAAATACTTAACATTCTGGTATTCAATAAGTAGGAAAAACATTTCATATGTAGGATTTTATAATTATAATATATAGGGTTAATTCTTACAAATTAATCTTACATTTGGCAAATTTTAATTTTTAATTCATCAAAATAAAGGTGAATATTAATCATTTATATACATGCCAGAACTCGATAAAGTCATCCATATCGCCACCCAGATTGCTAAGGAATATCAGCATGAAAACTATGGACCTGTTCACTTAATAAAAGCACTGTTACACAAAGATTTTTCAATTTTCAGATTGTTATTTAATCATGATATTGATGTATACTTTATCGAAGAATGGGCCACTGTCCATTTAGAAAACTATCCCAAACGTTCAAATCTTAACCATACCGTTTTAGCTGATAGTCAAGCGCTAACGCTATTAGAAGAAGCCGAAGACTTAAACCTTACGCTAACCACCGATAACCATCCACTCCTACCAATTTTTATTGCCGCGATAACACCGGGAATAGGTTTTAGTTTTGACCAACTAAAATCCTTACCGCTTACGCACACACAACTCATGGCTCTTTTTAATGAAAAGTTAGCCCCAAATCATAAGAATAAATCTGAATTAGAACCGCTAACAAATACCAACAACCTAACTACATATACAAAAAACTTAGTTTTGGATGCTTCAGAAGGTGCTTACGATTTTATAATTGGTCGTGATCGCGAGATCAAACAGGTTTCTGAAATTTTAAACAGAAAATCGAAACCGCATGTTATTATTATAGGGGAATCTGGTGTTGGAAAAACAGCTTTTATAAAATGCTTTGCAACTGCCATACACCACAAAACAATTGTAGATAGCTTGAAGTGTGCTAAGGTTTTCGAAATTAACACCGCAGCATTACTTTCTGCTGCAGCATATAAAGGGGAAATTGAAGACCGGTTAGTAAGTCTATTCAAAGATTCAAGACACTATGAAAAACCCATAATTTTTATTGATGATTTCCATACCCTTTTAGAAGATAAAACCACCAATAAAAGTATAATCAATACCATTAAATCGGAACTTAACACTGGTGGCATCACACTTATTACGGCAACAACTTCTGAAAACTACCGAAAACTCATTGCTATAGATGAAGCTCTAGAACGCCGTATGGAAACGGTTAATATTGAAGAACCCGGTGATCCACTAGCTTTTAAAATGATTAAAAATCATGCTGAAATTTATACCAAGCACCATGAGCTTAACATTTCAAATCATGCGATAAAAGAAATTATACGATTAGCGAAACGTTATTTAAAGGAAAAAAGTCTCCCCGACTCTGCCATAGACTTAATCGATAGAACCATGTCGGCTGTTAAAGTCTCAAAACAATCCCTTCCCAAAGAAATTACTGCTTTACAATTAGAATTTGAAGCCATTCAAAAAAAGCATACCGAAAACGCTAAAGCAAATACACTGGAAGCTCTTGATGCGTTTTACCTCAACCTCAGCCATAAAATTAGTCCTATTGTATTGGATCAATATTTAGAAGAAGATCATAAAAAGCATAAAACCTTAGAAGCCAAGACTATTCATATTCTTTCTGTATTAGAGAAAATTTATGTGCATTCCCAAAAAGACATCACAGCGATCACAGAAGGTGATTTAGCGGCCATGGTTTCTATTATAACAGGTATTCCTGCTGGAAAGGTGCAAACTCAAGAAAAAGCGCGCTTACTTGATATGGAAGCCATTCTAAGAAAACGGGTTATTGGTCAGGATTCGGCTATAAAAACCATTGCCGATGCCATAGTAGAATCGAGATCTGGTTTATCAAAATCTGGACAACCTATAGGCTCATTCTTTTTCTCTGGCCCAACAGGAACAGGTAAAACGGAACTTGCGAAATCCTTAGCCGAATTTTTATTTAACGATGAAAATGCCATCATTCGTTTTGATATGTCTGAGTTTAAAGAAGAACATTCCGCAGCGCTTTTATATGGTGCCCCTCCAGGATATGTGGGTTATGAAGAAGGTGGTGTTTTGGTAAATAAAATTCGACAAAAACCTTATTCTATTGTCCTTTTTGATGAAATTGAAAAAGCACATCAATCGGTTTTTGATGTCTTTCTACAAATTTTAGATGAAGGAAAACTACATGATCGTTTAGGCAAAGTAGGAGATTTTTCCAATGCCGTTATTTTATTCACTTCCAACATTGGTTCCGATTTTATTTCTAAAAGCATGAAAAATGGTAACATACCAACATCTCATCAACTTACTGAAATCATGGCCAATTATTTCCGTCCGGAGTTTTTAGGGCGCATTACTGAAATCGTTCCCTTCGCCCCTATTTCTGAAAATAATGCGGTTTCCATTTTCAATTTACACTTGCAAAAGGAACTGCTCAATACTGCCGAACAACTGGGCATTACCATAAATATTGATGATGACACTAGAAAACATTTGGCACTAAACGGTTTTTCTCCTGTCTATGGCGTTCGACCACTAAAAGGCGTGATTCGCGATCAACTTAAAAGACCATTGGCTAAAATGATCATTTCAGACACCATAAAACCACCACAAGTGGTCGAAGTCAAATTAGAAAATAATCTAGTTGCCTTTATTCCTCAGTCTTCATACTAATTTAATAACAAAACAAACCACATCTTAAAACCTACAAATGACAAGATTTTTTTACACCCTTTTGTTTGTGAGTATATTTTGCTCCAGCTGGTCACAAGAAGCTTCAATAAAAGGAAATATCATTAATAACACCACTAAAAAACCAGTTGTTAATGCGCTTGTACTTATTGAAAACAGCACAGTTAACCAAAAAACCAATGCGCTTGGAGCATTTATAATAGAAGAAAATGTCCCTCTAGGTAAAATAACAGTTGTTATTGAAATGCTGGGCTATTCCTCTCGAAAATTTGACATTAACATCCTGAAAGGCAAACAAGCGACTATAAAAAACATTAAACTATACCCTAAAAAAAAACCTAAAGCAAAAAAAGAAGACTTAACGCTGCTAACAGGAACCTCTCTCACAGGAATTATTATCCATAAACAAACAAGGGCTGTTATTCCAAATGCCAGAGTAAGTATTGTCGATGCTTACATGACCACTAAAACAGATGAAAATGGTAGGTTCGTTTTTAATGGTCAAGTACCCGATGGTCCTGTAGTACTAAAAGTATCTAAAGACGACTATACTACAAAAAAATACCATGTATTTATTAGTGCAGGAAAAATTACAAACATTGATGGCCTAACTTTAGGAAATGATCTTTATGATATAGAAAATCAACAAATAAACACCTTTGCAGAAGATCAATTGTACGATGGTGATCAAACCTTAACTAATAACGCCGCTTTTTACCAATCGTCAAGCACAACCTTTCTAAGAACAGCGTCTTATCAATTCAGTTCGGCTTTCTTCAAAGCACGAGGACAAGAATATTCAGAAGGCGATGTGCTCATTAATGGTGTGACTTATAACAGTCCGTTAAACGGTTCGGCAGACTGGAATGGTATTGGTGGCCTCGACGAGGCTCTTCAGGACAATAATTTAAGTTATGGTTTAGCATCCTCAAACTACAGTTTAGGTGGCAATTTAGGCGGTCTAAACATGAACACAAGAGCTTCAGCTCAAAGACAAGGCGGTAAAATTTCCTATTTGTCTGCAAACAGATACTACTCACATGGTGTCAATGTAACATATGCTACTGGAGTTTCAGCCAATGGGTTTTCGCTAGCTGTTTCAGCAACAAAAAGATCTGCTTTTAATGAAGGGTATTTTGACGGAACACCATACGACTCTAACGCCTTACTTATCAGTGCAGAAACGAGATTAAACAGTAGTAATTGGATTAATTTTACTGGTTTTTTCAATAGCACCAGTCGCAGCGGAAGATCTGCAAACACCAACGAAGTATTTCATCTAAAAAACCACAAATACAACAGTTATTGGGGCACGTTAAATGAGGATATTACAAATTCAAGAAAGCAGAAATTTTCACAACCTTATTTAATGTTGAACCATTATCTTAATGTTGGCGCCCGTGTTAAAGTACAAACAAACATTGCATATAATTTTGGAAGTAAATCAAGAAGTCAAATTGATTTTCAAGGAGCCAGTATCGATGGTGCAAACCAAATTACACCTTCAAATGGAAAAAATCCAGACCCCACATTTTACACAAAACTTCCTAGTTTCTTTCTAGCCGATGAAAACAACCCTGATTATAAAGGCGCTGTTTTGGCTCAACAATCATTCCAGCAATATGGACAAATTTACTGGGTTGAGCTATTTCAGCATAATATAAATAGTGGACTAAACACTTCAACATATACCCTATTTGATGACATCGTCGAACACTCTAATTTCAATGTCAATTCGATAGCGGATATTAGAATAACCAATTTATTCAGCCTAAATACTGCTTTCGGATATTCTAGTTACGTTACCAATCAATACGCAAAAATGGGTAATCTATTAGGTGGATCAGGGTATTTAGATGTAAATACGAGCGATGGTACAGGAGATATGATACAATCCGATTTATTGAATCCTTATAGAGTTGTTCAAGCCGATGAAACATTTAAGTACCATTATGCATTAAATCGAACGGCCTTTAATGGTTTTATCCAAGGTCAATACAAAAACGAACATTTTGATGCTTTTTTAGGGGCAGATATCACACATTCTAACAACTACAGAGTGGGCAAATATCAAAATGGTCGATCCCCTTATTTATCTTACGGAAAAGGGAACACTTACACGTTTTTAGATTACAATTTCAAAGGAGGTTTTAGTCTAAAACTAAATACGAAACATAAAATCAGCTTTCGAGCACTATATGGCAACAATGCGCCTATGTTAAACCAAATGTTTTTAAATGCAGCGGAAAGTGAGAACCCAAGAGATCTCCAGGGTATAACCACTATATCTGAAATCAACCAAGCTCCTGAATTGATAGAGATTAATCAATCTACTAACTTATCTTCAGAATTAAATTACACATATAGCAGTCCGAAATTCAATGCTCAAATAGCAGGTTATTTCAACATTCAATCGGATGGTATGTCAAACAGACCTTTTGCGGGTAATACCATTAACAACGCATCCTCTTCAACCATACAAGAAGTCCTTACCGGCATTGACAAAAGGTACATGGGCTTAGAGTTTGGTGCTTCATACAAAATTCATAAATCGCTAAGTATAAAAACAGCTGTGGCTATGGGTGATTTCATCTATACCAATAATCCTAATCTTCAGTATATCATGTCGGAAAGTGAAGTGGTTAATCTTAACGAGGTATTTTTACAAGATTATCATGTACCAAACACCCCTACTCAAGTATTTTCACTTGGTTTCGAGTACAGAGATGAAGACCATTGGTGGTTTGAAGTCATGGGTAACTATTTCGCCGACAACTATCTAGATATTAACCCCTATTTTAGAACCCGTGATTTCTTTTTGGACACAAACAATACCATTTTCTCCAATTACAATCCAGAATACGCTGCTATTCTATTAAAACAAAAAAGCCTTGAAAACTACCTCACTTTAAATCTTTTTGGTGGAAAATATTGGGAAATTAAAGAAAATCACATGGGTTTTAAGGCCGGCGTAAATAATGCCTTAGGTCAAAATCATGACATCGCAGGGTTCGAGACCCAAGGCCAATTAAAATACGACACCCTTTTAGAAGACGCTAAACGCCAACAACCTATTTATGGAAATCGTTTCTGGAAAGGCTATGGCGCCACCTATTTTGTAAACATATATTATAGATTTTAAATAAACATAACAATGAAAAACAACCTTTTAAAACCCATTATTGCCTTTTTTATTATCGCATCCACCGTTTATTCATGTGCGGAGGACGAAATTTCAATCCCCGATTTAGATAATGAAATTGAAGAAATTACCAACGATGGCATGGATGATGAAAAAGACGCAGAAATTACTAATTTCACGGTTACCGAACTGTCTCAAATAGTGCCTTTTTATAATGGAGATGTCATCGCTTTTGCCGATACCTCAATATTACCTGAAGCGTTAATGACCAAAGGATTTGTGATTTCTAATGACTCTAAAAAAAATATTAACCACGAAATTTACATTCAAGATAAAGCCCTGAATCCTACCGGTGGTGTTGTTATCGACGTGGCAGTTGATGATATTTACCGTACCCTTGGTGTAGGTCAAGAAATTCAAGTTAAACTGGCCGGTCTAGGCATGCAAAAAATTGGTAGCACCATTCATATTGGAACTTATGATAAAGTTAGTAAGTCAATAACCCCTATTTCTAGCGATCAATTTGATACGCATATTATTAAAACAGATATTACTGAAACCATAGTACCGAAAGTACTAACTATTCAACAGGCGCTAGAATCTACCGATCCTAATGCTTTAAATACCACCCTTCCAACAATTTTAGTAACTCTGGAAAACATCCAATTAAGGGAAGACCAATTAGGGAGTACTTATGCGGATGTGGACAATACAATTAGTGTGAATGGAAGCCATGTTATTAAAGCCTTGACTGATTGTGACTCTGGACTTTCAATCGATTTACAAAATAGTATCAGTTCAAATTTTAACTCTAGGGCATTTCCTAACGAACAAGGTACTATAACAGGCATACTTTCCTCGAACACCTTAATTATAAGAGAGATAGATGATATTGTTTTTGAAGAAACTAGGTGTGAAATCGTAGAAAATGTTTTAGATCCAGGAGTCCTACTTTCTGAAGATTTTCAGAGTATTTCAAAAATTGGCGAAATCATTTCCCTTAACGGATGGGAAAACATGAATATATCAAATCCTCAACTTCTAAAATTCTGGATTTCAAATATGACGGATACTGATGCTTTTGCAGAAATAGAACAAGGGGGCGCTACCACAAATTATGATGCTTGGTTAATTACAAAAGAAATAGAAATTGACCAAGTGCGTACATTAAAACTAACCTTCGATATTAACGTTCATAAACACAACAGTGATAATCTAAAACTATTTATAATTGATAATGTTACAGGAGATATCATTGATTTTGATGAAGCCAATGAAATTGAAGACGTCGTGCCTTTAAATAACACTGAAGGGTTTAATACTCAAGAATTAACCATCACGATTCCTGAAAATTTAGATCAATTTAGAATAGGTTTCAGATACAAAAAAGGCAGTACTGCTGCGACAACAGAGTATCAAATTGATAATATCATACTTACGGAAGATCCTGTTCAGTAATGGTATAAAAATTAAACCTCCTGTCTATTTAGATTAGGAGGTTTTTAGTTTATTAGTTAGAATAAGGTTTTTATTAGTGTGTCCTACAATCCCTACCCCTGCTCATAAGCCGCTTCCCATGTATTAGCTTTTCCAGAATCTCCAATTTTCCCATCCATACGAATTAAGAAATTTTTAGCAGGAAAATAAGGCTCCATGTGCAATTCCAAATGCACGCGGTCCTTTTGTTGTAAATCTTGCTCCAAACGTTTTATAGCAAAGCTTTCAATAAGTTTTTGTGGTCCCGTGTTGCGATCTAAAAAATCTACAATGTCTTGCATGAGTGCCCTACGGGTACGTACATTAAAGTTTTCAAAAGTTTTCCTATTAAAATAATCGATAAGCACCTTACTCACATAATCAAACACACGCACTACGGAGTACGTCTGTAAGCCTAAATTATCACCATTAAACAAGGTTTTTGCAGAAAAGGCTATAATCTCACCATTTTTATAAACCATAGGTATTAAACCAAGGCGTTCCAAAACGGCCAAGTCATTTTTCTTAAGATCAAAGCTTACACCTCCAACCCGACTTAAGGCTCCAAATTTAATACCTGCACTGGCTTGCGACATTTTATTACTGTAAATTTTCCCAGCTAAAGATGGCGATGGTGGCAGAAACAAATCATCAAGCTCTCTTATCGCGTCATATTTTCCGCGCCCCACTAGCCAATTACATGTCATAATCGTATTAGACAAGTAGGTATCTGCACGAACATGATCTATAGTCTCAAAAACCTCAACAACATCGTCTGGAGTGTCCAAATGCGCAAAATCGGTCACCAATAATACTTTATTGTCATGAGCAATTTTAGACCATTTATCTAAAACCATCGGACTTCCTAAATAGCCTGGAATCACTAAAAGCGCATAATGATCACACAAATCTAAACGATCGTAAGCATCAACAAAAGCATCACGAACGGCTTCAATAAATATCGGGTTATCTAAATCCTTCAGCTGATCTAAATCGGCATTAAGAATACTTAAATTATTTATTTTTTCAGCTTGAGCGTTTTCAAAAAATAAAGTCAGCCCCCTATAAGCAACCTCCAGATCCTTCGCTCGGTTTATAACACGCTTTAAGTTCTTTTGGTAAATACTTTCAGTGCAAATAATTTTCTCTTTTGTAGAAGCTACTAGATCTTCAAGTGCTTCATGACTTTCTAATACATCTTCCCACAAGTCTAAAGTTTGTAAAAGTTCCGCTCTAGTGGCTTGATTCTCACTTGAAGTTAGAAAATGTTGTTTCTCCAAAGGCTTTTCAGTATCCATATATTTCAAATTAGGAATAAGCGTTTCCAGAAATTTGAAATTGACTTCTTCTAAGTGTACGTTTTCAATCATGCTATTCGTAAGTGCTTTCAGGGTTGCCGCCCTTTAATTCTACTTTAACTGCTTTTAACCGCTGAAGAAGCATATTTTTAGAAGCACTATCCTGAAAAACCTGCTTTAGAGTCTCATCACTTTGCAGTGCCTTTAACATATCAAAATAGTTCATTTTTTTCTGTTCCAAATTATTAAAAAAAGGACTTCTTGAAGTGATATGGGATGGTTCGAAATCAGACAAATTCCTAAAATCTATCCTTTCCTTAACCTGCCTACCATTTAAATCTTCAAAAACCATATGAACATTTGGTTTATAATAATCAAAAACAGCTTGTGGAGTTTGTAGTCCTTCTACAACCTTAGGAAGTAGCGGCGCTAAATCTGTAAAATTCTGTACCAACAGTGTTCTATTTGGGGGTAATTCTTGAACCCCGTCTTTATGTTTAGCATCACGTTCTAAACCGTAACCTATCGCCATATGTTTTAAATTTTTAAACGCTAAATATAAGGCATTCGCAACATTAAATAAATATTTTCCTACTATTATAGTTAACTTTTCTGTAATAGAGCGAATGCGTTATAAAATTTAACTACAGCAGCACAACATTTAACTTTATATCAACATTACCTTCTGGAATATACATTTTACAAATTGCAGCTTTAAACAAAGCAATTAAGATTGTGAAGAAATAAGCAACTTAATAATTAACAGAATTTAGTATGAATTAAATTTTTAATACCATGTCAAATCGTAACCGAGTTGTCAGGCCGAGCGGAGTCGAGGTCTAATTCTTGACACCAAAACGTTCTCGACTGCGCTCTGAACTGACAATACTAAATTAATATTTATACAAAAGAGACTGTCTATGGAGTAACGAATCACGCCATTCTGAACTTGTTTCAGAATCTCATCATACTGATTACCAATCATTATGAGAACCTGAAACAAGTTCAGGTTGACGAAAGTTTTACTTTCTAGACAGTCTCTTTCTTTTTTCACAAATTTTACAAAACACAACAAATTTTACAGATTCAAATCACTCTAAAAAACAATATCTTTACAGAAATTCTTGCCCTATGGAATGTATTTCTGTGTTCGACATGCTTAAAATTGGTGTTGGTCCTTCTAGCTCCCATACTTTAGGCCCTTGGCGTGCTGCCGAACAATGGCTGGCCGAGCTAAAAAAAGACCATTTATTTGAAAACATAGACCGCATAAAAATTGATTTATACGGTTCCTTATCCCTAACTGGAAAAGGGCATGCCACAGACCTCGCGGTTATGTTAGGGCTAACTGGTGCTAACCCAGAAACCATGCCTACCGAAAATATCAATCAAATCATTGCAGATATTAAAAGCAGCAATACCCTAGCTTTAAACAATGAAAAAACGATAGAATTCAACCCGAGTACCGATATCGTATTCAATAAAAAGTTCCTGCCATTTCATGCTAACGGACTTACATTTTCAACAGTTATAAATGGTAAAAAACACCGCTCTACCTTCTACTCCATTGGTGGTGGATTTGTAGTGAAGGAAACCAAAAACAATTCAAAAAAGAATTTCGAAATAAAATGTAGTTTTCCTTATCCTGTCGATAAAGGCACCGAACTGCTTGCGTTTTGTAAAATCTGGAATAAATCCATTTCAGAAATAGTTTTAGAAAACGAAAAATCCATTCGTCGCGAAGAAGCCATTGACTTCGAATTAAAGCGCATTTGGGATACCATGCTTGAGAGTATGTATCTGGGCTGCCATACCGAAGGGAAACTTCCTGGTGGTTTAAACGTGCAACGTCGCGCCTTCGATATGCATAAAAACATAAAAGGCAGTGCACCTTACACAACGCCTGTCGAATGGATTTATTCCATCAGGCAAACCGAAGTCAAATTTCGTCAAATCCTAAAATGGGTGAGCTGTTTTGCTTTAGCGGTAAACGAAGTAAATGCCGCGCTAGGGCGTGTGGTTACAGCACCAACAAACGGAAGCGCAGGTGTGATTCCGTCGGTGCTCATGTACTATTTGGTTATCGAAAACCACGATGGTAATTTTGAAGACATCAAACGTTTTTTACTCGTTGCCGGCGAAATTGGCAGCATCTTTAAAAAAGGTGCGACCATAAGTGCCGCCATGGGAGGTTGTCAAGCCGAAATAGGTGTATCATCAGCCATGGCTGCTGGCGCTTTGTGTGAACTTCTTGGCGGATCACCCGAGCAAGTGCTTGTGGCTGCCGAAATTGCTATGGAACACCACCTGGGCCTTACCTGCGATCCTATTGGCGGCCTTGTACAAATCCCTTGTATCGAACGCAATGCCATGGGCGCCATAAAAGCCATTAATGCTGCCGAATTGGCTCTAGACACCAACCCCGACAACGTAAAAGTGCCTCTAGATAAAGTGGTTTCAACCATGTGGGAAACTGCCAAAGACATGAGCAGTAAATACAAAGAAACTAGTGAAGGTGGCCTAGCCGTGGGTGTTCATTTAACCGATTGTTAGCAGTATTTGGGCGCAACCACAAGGGTCGGGCTATACGCTGCAAGTCCGCGGTCGTGCCTCCCTGTGGGCTTTCCACTGCTATCCCTTGCGCGACGAGCTTTACCAAGAAAAGTTTAGCCATATCTGCTTAATTTAGTATTTTTACATTTCATAAAATTTATAGAAAAATGTCTACAGCAAAAAAAGAATACAAACGCGTTACCGTAAAAACATTGGTAGATATGAAAACCCGTGGTGAAAAAATATCGATGCTTACTGCATACGATTACACCATGGCCAAAATTGTTGACGGCGCTGGCGTTGATGTTATTTTAGTTGGAGACTCTGCAAGTAATGTCATGGCAGGTTACGAAACCACCTTGCCCATTACTTTAGATCATATGATTTACCACGCCTCTTCTGTAGTGCGTGCCGCAAATCGCGCCTTAATTGTAGTCGATTTACCTTTTGGAAGTTACCAAAGTGATCCTAAAGAAGCCCTGCGCTCTGCCATTAGAATCATGAAAGAAAGTCGTGCGCATTCTGTAAAACTAGAAGGTGGTAAAGAAATTAAAGAATCTATAAAACGTATCTTAAACGCCGGTATTCCTGTAATGGGGCATTTAGGTTTAACGCCGCAATCTATATATAAATTCGGAACCTATACCGTACGTGCCAAAGAGGAAGAAGAAGCCAAACGCCTTATCGCCGATGCTAAAATGCTTGAGCGTATTGGTTGTTATGCCATCGTTCTAGAAAAAATACCTGCAAGTTTAGCCAAAGAAGTTGCCGAAAGTGTGAGCATTCCAATTATAGGTATTGGTGCTGGACCAGATGTTGACGGACAAGTATTAGTCCTTCACGATATGTTAGGCATGACCCATGAATTTCATCCAAGATTTTTACGTCGCTATTTAAATTTATACGACGACATGACTTCGGCAATCGGACAATATGTTGATGATGTAAAAACTCAGGATTTCCCTAATGATGAGGAGAAGTATTAGTGGCTTTAGGCTTTAGGCTTTAGGCTTTAGGCTTTAGGCAAAAAAATAAATTGCCATAGGCTATATATTTTTGCAATAATAAATAATCATTAATAAATTTAAAATTGTTGTTGGTTTTCACACTTTTAACTTTTAACTTTTAACTTTTAACTTTTAATATCTAAAATTGACCGCCACCAAGCAACTTTCTAACAAAAATAACCTTCAAGTACTTTTCGAAGACAATCACATTATCATCGTTAACAAGCGTGCTGGCGATATTGTACAGGGCGATAAAACGGGCGACAAACCTTTAAGTGATGTCGTTAAAGAATACATAAAAGACAAATACAACAAACCTGGTAACGTGTATTTAGGCACCGTGCATCGATTAGACCGTCCAACAACGGGATTGGTTATTTTTGCAAAAACGAGCAAGGTTTTACCCAGGCTTAATAAATTATTCCTTTCAAAAGACATTCAAAAAACCTATTGGGCAGTGGTAAAAAATGCCCCCCCTAAAACGACAGATACCTTAACCCATTGGTTGGTAAAAAACAAAAAAAACAACAAGTCTAAAGCACATCGTAACGAAGTAACAGGCAGTAAAAAAGCAATTCTTCATTACGAAATGATTAAAAAACTAGACCGTTACTTTTTACTTGAAATCAATTTAGAAACCGGAAGGCATCATCAAATCCGTTCGCAATTAGCAACCATAGGCTGCGCCATAAAAGGCGATTTAAAATATGGTTTCGACCGCAGTAACAAAGACGCCAGCATCCATTTACACGCGAAACACATAGAGTTTGTTCATCCTGTAAAAAAAGAACCCATAGCCGTTGATGCACCTTTGCCAGACGACGTAATTTGGAAGGCGTGCGATAATTAGTTGTTAGTTGTTGGTTTTTAGTTTCTAGTTTCTAGTTTAAGGTTGTCTTTCCGACGTTAGCAGGTCATCCGTCAACAGTAAACAGTAAACAGTAAACAGTCAAAAGTCAAAGGTCAAAAGTCAACAGTCAACAGCCAATGGTCAAAAGTCAACAGTCAAAAGTCAACAGTCAAAAGGATAACGAATCATCAACTCCACACCATTTCCAGGTTCGCTATGAAGTTCAAGTTCAGCTTTTATAAGTTTCGCTCGACCTTTCATATTTATTAAGCCAGAACCTTTTTCTATTTTATTAATATCAAAGCCTTCACCATCATCAAAAGCCCTAACAACTAAAAGCTCGGGTTCATAATCTAAAATAATGTTTATATTTTTAGCCTTGGAGTATTTTACAGAGTTAGACAAAAATTCTTGAATAATTCTAAAAAGCACCACTTCATCCTTGCTTTTATTCATTGGTATTTGTTTACCAATAACATGTAATCTGGCTGTATCAAAACGCATTCTTTCAAGGCGATCGAGCTCATTTTTAATAGACTTTACAAAACCAGCATCTAAAACCACCTCACCATTTAAGCTTTTTGAAAGCGAACGTACTTCTGTTAAACTAGTTTTTAAAGAATCTTGTAATTCAGCAACATGGTGCTGAAATTCCTCGGGCATCTTCATTTTAATAGGTCCCATTTGTATATTGGCTAAAATGAGCATCTGCCCCACACTATCGTGTAACTCCCAACCTATATCTTTTAAAATTTGTTCTTGTGTTTCCGCTTTAGCGTTTGCTATTTCCGATTCTAAAGCTTGTTTTTGGCGCAGTTGTTCTTGAAGTAATTTGTTTTTTCGGATGTTAAACATCACAAAAAACGTGATAAACAGCATCATGATAATAGCAATAACGTTAACCATATAGATTAACAGATAACGCTCTGCAGAGGTACTTCCTAAACGTTCTCCAGCTTCGGTAATGACTATTAAGAGCATAAGTGTTTCATTTAACGTGTTTTGCTTAACTTTTTAAAAACATGTGGTTCTGCTGTAATATCGATTTAGTTATTTAGGGGTTTTAATAACGCTTGTAAATATATCGAATAAAAATGGTTATTATTAGTTGTTGGTTTTTAGTTGCTCATTATACTATTACACAGAGATACACAAAGATTTCACAGAGGAGCACAAAGAGTTTTCCTGACACAGATTACACAGATTATCACAGATTTTTTTTAGTTGGTGGTATTTTGACCAAAGACGGATGACCTTGAAATTGATTATTGACTAGTTATTATTGATTATTGACCGATCACGGCAAAATTGTTTAGTTGTGGAATTGTTTAATCGTGTAACCGACGTTAGAATAGCGAATTTTTAACTTTTCCTTTTTAATTTTTAATTGTTAAAACCTACGCTAGCGCTCGTTTTTACCTTAAATCCGTATGTTTTC